>MELC01000091.1:148118-201609 GCA_001767455.1 Acidobacteria bacterium RIFCSPLOWO2_12_FULL_66_21 | reverse complement strand
GCTTCGTGGTCTTCGTGCGTTGTAAGCCGTCGGCGCGGGCAGCGGGACACGACCGCTGGACCTCTCGACACGCTAAACAGAGACAACAATTGTTGCGGCGCGGTGATCGCGCTCATGTAGGTGGCGGACCCACATCGCTGACGCCGCCATCACAAGTGCAAACACAACGCTCGCGAGACTGCTCGTCAGTACTGCGCGTTCGATTCGGGCGAGAATCACCACACAGATCACGATCGCACCCAGGAACACGGCCCCGACGGTGTTCAACGCGTCATTTGGCGGAATGGTCCGCATGAGTGGCTGCTCTACATCCCCGCATGCGATCTCGACGAGCAGCCATCCAAGGGCCGCGCCGTTGAGCGCATGCATCGAGGCGATCCACACGCCCCAGGCGGCTGCATGCAGCGGCACGAGCATGAGTACCGTTGCAGTGACGGCGGTCAGCGTACCTACCCGCACGCCGTTCCGGAACGCGGCGAGGTTGCCCGTATCGGCGACTCCAAAAAGCCATGTCGCGCGGGGGTCCGCTGACGTACGGATGGTCGCGCGGAAACCAGCAATGATGGCGGTCAGCAGCAACGTCTGCGCGGCGAGTTGCGATGCGCGGACCGGCAGGCCCGGACTGCCTGTTCCGGCGGGTGCCATTCCGAGCAACAGAGCGGCCCCGATCGCGACTGAGGCGATGAGGTAGATTCGGTGAACGGGACTGCCAAGCACGGTTTGGCCCAGAAATACTAGACCCGCGCGCTTGGCGGGTCGCCTGGCCACGACGTTCGCGAGAACGTTGGTGACAGCGGAAGCAGGCACAATCGCTGGCCCGCCGCGCCCCTCCGGCAATACATGCAACCGTCTCGCATTCCACAGGTACGTCGTCGAGGAAACCAGCAGCAGGACGAGGAGCACGCCTGCGCCGCCTAGCGCCTGCGTCGCCATGTATGGGAGGCCGTTTCGATACTGCGTCACGAGCAAATCGTCCTGCTCGGCTTCCCACGTCGACAGATCAGGCCTCGGGACATCGTCCAGTACCTTGGCTGCCATCACAATGTCCATGGCGACGAACCAGCCGACGGGACGCTGCAGGACAGGTCCGGCATTACGCTCGAACATCCAGTCGTGTCGTCCTGACAACCGGCTCGGAACGAGCAGCAACAGCAGGAGCAGCGAAAAGAGCAATGCAGACCGGACCAGGTCCGAAACACGCTCGAACCTGCGCCGGCCGATCAACAGGTACAAACCTTCTCGAATCGCCAACACGCAGGCGAAGCCAAATGCTCCGGCCGCCATCGTGCTGAATCCACGGGCAACGATCAACGGCGCAAGCATGAGTAGATTCAGGGAGAGGTTGGCAACCATCACCGTCGGATGGAGCAAGGTTGGCAATGCATTGAGCGCGACGACAAAAGAGGTTGCAAACGTGACCAGTGATACGACTTTTGCACGAACAATCTCCAAATGGGAGATGGGCAACACCCCGAGGATGGCCGAATCGCGAGAGCTCAAGGTGAGGGTGTCCCATTCGAGCGTCGCCACGATGGCGCTCACCAACATCGATGTCGCGCAGAAGATCATCCGGTCGGTGACGGCCGTGACCTGTGTCCAGGCGGGGGTCTGGAGCGGTTGCATCAGGTACTTCACGCTCATGAATACGGTGGCAAACAGCGGCACCGTAATGACGCCGGCGGCCACCAGAGCCAGGACCTGGTGGCGGTCGATCTCCGGCGCGGCATCGTTTTCGACGAATTGACTGAGAAAATGCCGGGCGAGCAAACGACTACGCATGGGCCGTCACGATGTCCGCGATCTCGGACGCGAGCGCGTGTGGATGCTGCGCGGAGAGCGTGGCGAAGGCTTCCTCGAGCGATCCGGACCTCGTAACTGTGCGGACGTGGTCAACGCTGCCGTCAACGATCACGCGACCGGCGCTGAGGACGACGACGCGAGTACACAGCCGCTCGACGATTTCAACGATGTGAGAGCTGTAGAGGATCGCCTTGCCTCGCACGGCAAGGACTCGCAGAAGCTCGCGTACCACCAGGATGGAACCCACGTCCAGCCCCGACTCAGGTTCGTCGAGGATGACCACGTCGGGATCGTGGAGCAGAGCCGCGATCAGCAGCGTCTTCTGCTTCATGCCTTTCGAGTACCCGCTGATGGATTGCTCAGCGGCTTCGCCGAGCCCGAACCGCTCGAGCAGCGCGTTGATCTTGGGCCGAGCGACGTTCGTCGGCAGATCGCGCAATCCCGCGACCAGCTCGAGGTACCCCCGCCCGGAGAGAAACGGGTACAGGTGCGGCTCCTCGGGAACGTACCCGAACCTTCGCCGGAACTCGACGTCTCCGCCTGTGACGTCGACTCCTGAGTACAGAACACTGCCGCGCGTCGGCTCGATCAGGCCCGTCAACATCTTCAGCGTGACGGACTTGCCCGACCCATTCGGTCCAAGGCAACCAAGGATCTCACCAGGCTTGAGTACAAAACTGACGTCTGACACGGCGGCGTGCCCGTAAAACCGCTTCACGAGGTGCCGCGCTTCGAGTATGCCGGACTCGGCCATGAGACTTCAGTCCCCCTCTCAGCGGCCGGACGCAACCGTGCAGGCCGCCACACGTCAACTTCTCGCCGCAAGCGGGGCGCGATGCCCCGTCACGGGCGACAGAGCACGCCGTCGGTGATCCCCTTCGCGATCAGTTTCCACAGGGCGTCCTCGGACAGGTCGAGCGGACGCGGCACGATGTTGCCGTTTTTCCACCACGAGAGGCGAATCTCTTCCTGGCCGAGCGCCTTAACCCGTATTCGTTCCAGGCGAGCCTCTTCGCCGTCCTCGAGAGGCAGAACCACCTCAGAAATCAACGTCGCGTAATCGGTATCTCGCATGGCCGAGATCGTACCACGCCGCTGCGATGGGGGTGTTGCGCGCAGCACCGCGCTCGTGAGTGGCTGGATGGCTGCTGGATGGACCGAAAAAGGGCTTGCAGCGAATGGCTGCAAGCCCTTCTAGAACTTGGTTGCGGGGGCGGGATTTGAACCCGCGACCTTTGGGTTATGAGCCCAACGAGCTACCGGACTGCTCCACCCCGCGTCTGGAATTATAGATCGTAACACGCGCGGCGGACACGGTCAACGCGACGCGCGAATTGGTAGTGATCAAGTTGATCACTACCCGCGAATTCAGGCAGCCCTAACCGCCTCCGCCAAGGCTACGGCGGTCCGCCGAAGCGCTTCGCGCGAAGGTGGAAGGGCTGCGCAACAGAGACGCGCGTCGAAACGAAACGGCTCAGTCATCATCACCGCCCGCGCGGCGGCGTTGTTTCGTCTCGCTGCGATGACGTTTGACGGTAATCCGGCGCTCACGCGAGGCCGCGGTGGGTCTTGTCGCGCGCCGCACGCGCGGCCTCCGCGACGCGTGCCGCAACAGCTCGGTCAGCCGTTCCCTCGCCGCCTCGCGGTTCCGGCCCTGCGTGCGATGCTCCCGCGCGTCGATGACGAGCACCCCCGTCGAGGTCAACCGCGACCCCGCAAGCGCCGCCAGCCGCGCCTTGACGTCCTCGGGCAACGACGCCGCCGCGATGTCGACGCGGACCTGCACCGCCGTCGCCACCTTGTTGACGTTCTGTCCCCCGGGCCCGGAGGCGCGCACGAACCGCTCCTCGATCTCGGAGTCCTGAAGGACGACGCGGTCGTTGATGCGGATCACCGCAGAGAGGCCTTCGCCTCAGCCACGCGGTTCCTCAGCGCGTCGTCCGCGCCGTCGACGGGCAGTTTGAGGACGGTGTCGAACGCCTCGCGGTACCACTTCAGCCACGCGTCGATGACCCTGGCCTCCGTCGCTTCGGCCTCGGCCCTGTTCGGCGCGCGCGCCACGATGGCCGGTCCCTGGCTCCGCTCCAGAGCGAGACGACGGTTCGCGGCTGACGCGAGCAACGCGACAACATCCGGTGCATCGGCGCGAGTCGCCGACGCCAGGAACCAGGCGGAGGCCGCGACCGCGACGCCGACGTTCTCCATCTCCGCCGCGCTCGTCTTGTCGGGCCGATCCTGGTTCGAGTGGTAGTAGCGATCCGTGAAGTGCCAGTTGAGCAGCGATGGCACACCGGCACTGGCGAACGCCGTATGATCGCTTCCGCCTTCGTACGGATTCGTGCGCACGATCCAGCCGGTATCCCGCGCGCGCCGCTGGCAAAACGCCAGGTGAAGGTCGTTGAGGAGGCTCCCTTTGAGCGTCTCCGCGCGAACCTGGCCCGAACCCCACTCCGTATGAGGGTCGGAGGGACGGGCCCACACCGCGCTCGGATCCGCCTGCTTCTCGATGAGGAACGTGCCGCCGGTCTTCGCGGTGTCCTCTCCCGTCATGTCCATGGCGAACATGTAGTGCACGCGGCGCGCCTCATCAGGATGGCTGGCAATCCACTGCCGGCTTCCGCGCACCTCGTCCACCCAGAGAAACGTGAGCGTGCGCTCGGGACGCGGCAACGTCCCGCTCCGGATGCCGCTCGCAAGCGCCCGGGCCAGTCCATACAACGTCCCGCACCCGCTCGCATCGTCGTTCGCGCCGGGCTCCTGCACGTGCGCGACCAGCACGATGCGGTCGGACGCGAGCGAGCGTCCCGGAATCTCCGCAATCAGCGAGCGCGCCGGAGCGTCGTAGAAGGTGGACCGAACGGTGACGCGGACGGCGACGGGACCCTTCCGCAGGCGCTGACGCATGCGGTCGGCGGCACGCCACGACGACTTGAACCCGAAGCCCTTGACGGCTGCGTCGTAGGGAATGGCCCCCCACTGCAGGACATCCTTCTGCTGCGGCGTCATCGCGGCCGGATCGGACGGACGGATGTACGGCGCGATCTGCGTGGACACGACACCGGCGGCGCCGCGCTTCTTCACCGCCTCCTGCCACAGCCGGCCGGGTGACGCGTCGCCCAGGACCATGGCCCCCCGGATCTCCTTGCCCGCGTAGTCGCCTTCGGCCATGCCTGCACCGACGTCCACGAGCGGCGCGCGCACCCCGCCGGGCGGCGTGGAAAACGAATTGATCGCGAGGGACACGCGGTCCTGCTCCCGCGAGAGGAGCGGCGGCTTGCTGCCGTCGTCGAACGCCAGGGTTCCTATCGTGTAGTCCCATCCCTTGACATTGGTGCCGTATTCCTCGACGCGGACGGTGCCCACGCCCTCGCGCGTTTCGGCGTATCCGGCGGAGATGAGCTTCTGCCGGATGTGATCGATGGACGCGTCGAACCCGGGATTGCCCGCGAGCCGCCAGTAGCGATCCATGAAGGTGACGATCTCGAACGCACCTTCTCGATCGAATTCGGCCGCAATCGCTTTGTACGCCTGCTCGGCGCGCGACGGCAGCGCCTGGACGGTCGAGGACGATTGGGGGCGCGGCGCGGCGACGAACGCATCGCCGGCCGCGAGAAGGCAAGTGATGACGGCGAGCGCGCGGACGCGTCTCATTCGACCGCCGCCACCCTCAGCGCCGTGAAGTCGAGCAGCAGCTCGACACCAGACGTCTGATGGTCCGCGTAGGTGCCGCGACGCCCTGGGCACGTCACAGGAGACCCGGCGGCTCGTGAATTCAGCGACTCGAAATAGCGGCTCGCGATTTCGGGAGCGACGTAGCCGACCTTCTCGCCGTTGGCCACAACGGCAATCGCGTGACGAAAGTATCGGTTGTCAGGCTCCGTCACGAGGGTGGCGGTGAATGGTGAAGGCAGCCGCCGCACGGACTCGATGTATCCCAGGCCCCCGACCACGGGGATGCGATGAAGGATGCCGTCGGTCATGGCATTGATCGTATCACCTCGTGGCTCGTGGCTCGTGGCTCGTGGCTCGTGGCTCGTGGCTCGTGCTCAGGAATCGCGAAGGGTTTCGGATGGTTCGATTCGGGTCGCGCGGCGCGCGGGTTGGTACGCCGCCAGCGCGGTCGCGGCAAGCACGACGAAGACCCCCGCCGCGAACGCCGGCACATCCACAATCGTGATTCGCTGAAGCCGGACGACGGAGCTCAGGGCCATCATCGCGGCCAAAGCGATCGACAGGCCAATGGCCGCCCCGGCGCCCGCAAGGCGCGCCGACTGACGCATCACGAGCCGTACCACCGCGCCGGCAGTCGCGCCGAGCGCCATGCGGATGCCGATTTCACGCCTGCGCTGGCTCAATGTGTATGTGAGCACGCCGTAGAGTCCCGATACGCTCAGTGCGAGCGCGATGGCGCCAAGCAGTGACCCCACCCACGAAGCGGCGAGGAGCGGATACACCTGGAGGGCCCGCATGTCGTCGAGCGGCAGCGCCTCGAAGATCTGCGGATCCGGCGCCGCGCGCACGAAAAGACGCTGCAACACCTCGGGACCGAGGCCGCCGCCAGGGCGCGGGCGGACCAGCAGCGCCAGCGCATGCGGGCTCGACGCGCTGATGGGCAGGTAGACATGTCCGGCGTCCGGCCCGTCCATGACGAACCCGCTGACGACATCCTTCACGACCCCGACGATCCGCACCTCCGAGTACCCGGGCAAATCGACAACGGGCCTGCCCTCCGGCCGCTCGATCCGGATGGTCTTTCCTACGGCATCCTCGTGAGGCCAGAAGGCGCGCGCGGTGGCTTCACTGACAACGGCCACTGCGGCGCCGGTGCGCGCCTCGTCCGGCTGGAACCCGCGCCCCCCCACAATGGGAATTCGAAGCAGCGGGAAATACTCAGGCGACACGAACGTGAATCTCGTCGCGACCGCTGTCGCCGCGCCGGCGGGAGCCGCCGCGACCGGCCGCGACCGGATGAAGAGAGGATTGCCGCCGGTGACCGCGACGTCGCCGGCGCCCGGCTCAACCTCGAACGCTTCGGCGAGGCCTCGAACGAGACGGGTCTGCCCTTCGCGAACGTTGATCGAGAGCACCCCGCGCGCATCGTAGCCGAGATCCACCGCCCCGACCGCCGCGCCGTTGCGCGCCAGCGTGAGCGCGATGATCACGAGCACGAGCGACACGGCGACCTGCGCGACGACCAGCGCCGCGCGCAGCCTCGATCCGCGGCCCGCGTCGCCTCCATGCCCGCGCAGGGCGTTCACGAGCGTCAGGCGCGAGGCCCGGAGCGCCGGTACCAACGCGAACAGCAGCGTCGTCAGAGCCGCGACCACGAGCGCGAACAGGAACACCCGATGATCGATGGGGATCGGCGCGGTGCGGAAGATCGCGCTGACCGACGGCGGCAGCGTCCGAAACACGAGGACGGTGCCCGCGCGCAGCGCGACGGCGGTGAGCGCCAGCCCGAGCAGCCCCGCCACGACGGCGATGAGCAGCCCTTCGGTCAGCAACTGCCGGACCAGGCGGCTGCGACTCGCTCCGAGCGACAGCCGCACGGCGATTTCGCGGCCGCGCGCGACGGCGCGCGCGAGCATCACGTTGGAGACGTTGGCGCACGCGGTCACGAGCACGAGCACGAAGGCGGCGAACACCGGCGACAGCACCGCGAGCAGATCCAGGGACAGCGGGTTGGGCGAGTCCTGCCGCCGAACGAACGCACGCACGTCCTCCTCGCCCTCGATCGCGCCCGCCACGAACGATCCAAGCGCGCTCCGCGCCTGCTCCGCCGTCACGTCGTCTCGAAGGCGCGTGACGATGGTGACAGCGCGTGGCTGGTCGCGGCCGACGAGGTCCGGCTGCGCCATCGACGCATAGGTCGTCAACGGCACCCAGACGTCGCGCGGCATGTCGCCGAGGCCGGTGAAGTCGGGGCCGACGACGCCGACGATGGCGAAGGGCCGGCCGTTGACGTCGAGGCGGCGGTCGAGGATGCCGGGATCCCCGGCGAACAGCCGCACCCACGCCTGGTGGCTGAGCACGGCGACCTCCACTCCGTCGTCGGCGGCGCCGAGGCCGCGTCCGGCTGCCATCCGCGGTCCCAGCACGGTGAAGTAGCTGCCGGAGACGAGCGCCGCCGCGAGCGGACGGCCGTTCGACGACACGAATCGCGTGCTCTCGGCGAGGACACTGGTGAACAGATCGCCGCGGCGGCGCAGTTGCTCGTAGTCGCGCCACCGGAAGCTCTCTCCACCGGCGTCGCGCGAGCGCCATCCGATCTGGTGGAGACTCCTGGGATCGTGGACCGCGAACGGCCGCAGGACGTAGGCGTTGAAGACGGTGAACGCGATGGCCACCACGCCGATGCCGACGGCGAGCGTCAGCACCGTGGTGACGAGGAACGCGGGGTTGCGGCGCATGCTGCGCCAGGCATACCGGAGGTCCTGGGCGAATTGATCGAGCCACACGAAGCGGCTCGTCTCGTAGAACCGCTCCCGGACACGCGTGACGCTGCCGAAGGCGCGGCGTGCCGCGTCGCGCGCGGCCTCGCGGCTCATGCCGTCGGCGGCGAGACGATCGGCCTCCAGCTCGAGGTGCGCCCGGATCTCGTCCGAGAAGTCGTCGTGAGTGCGGCGGCGCCGGAACGTCATCCCCGCTCCGGCTCGGGACCGAGCACGCGCGCCATCGCGGCCGCCAGCCGGCGCCACTTCGTCGTTTCGCGGAGCAGCTGTGCGCGCCCGGTCTTCGTCAGCGTGTAGAACCGCGCCCTGCGGTTGTTCGCGGACGTCCCCCACTTCGCGGCGATCCAGCCCTTGGCTTCGAGGCGCTGCAGCGCCGGATACAGCGCCCCGTGCTCAACGAGCAGCTCGTCGTCGGAGGTCTGCTGGATGGCACGTGCGATGCCCTGTCCGTGCTCGGGGCCGAAGATGAGCGTGCGGAGAATCAGGACCTCGAGGGTCCCCTGCATCAACGCAAGGCGGCCGGCGCCATCTCGGGTAGACATTTGACCCGAGAGTACGACAGCTCGGGTAAGGTGTCAACCCGAATCGGACCTCAGCGATGCCGGCGCAGGTGCACGACGACCGCGGATCCTTCGAGGCCGCGCGCCGTCAATTGCTTCGTCACGGCCTGCGCGACTTCCTGCGCCGTGAGGCCCTGCACGCGCAGCGGAGGACTGAGCGGCAGCTTGATCGCGCCGTTCTCGCGCACGGAATAGGCATGCGGGACATCCGGCTCACCGCGGATCTCGATCGTGAGCACGTCCCCGGCACGGACGCGCTCGCCCGCGGCGACTTCCACGGTTCCGCTCAGGATCGATGCCCCCGTAGCCGGCCGCTCGCCCGCCGACGCAGCCGCCTGCTCATCGAACAGGCGCTTCATCGTCGCGTACTCTTCCATCTTGCGCGAGAGCTCCGCATGCTGCTGGTGCTGAGCGGCGCGAAGCTCGAGCTCTTTGGCATGGAGAGCCCGTTCCGTCCGGGCGGCCACCATCTTCTGCTGCAGGACGGTTATCTGCGCTTCGAGCTGCCCGAGGTCCGTTGGACTCATCACGCCCCTTTCCACCTGCTGTTTCATGCGTTCGAGCTGCTTCCTCATGGGCTCGAGCTGCGCCGAGAGTTCAGCGAGCTGCAGCTTCAATTGCGAGTCGAGCCGTTCGACCTCGAGCGCTTGAAGCGCCTTCCTGAGCTCCTCTGCCTTCTGCTCGGCGTCGCGCTGGATGGCTTCCATCTGGGCGGCCAGCTCGCGGCGCTGCGCGTCGCTTGTGGCCGTACTCTGGGCTTTCGGCGCACCGGACTGCCCCTCGACACCCGCCGACACCCCAGCGGTCACCCCGCCAGGCACGCCTCCCTCGATGCCACCTGGGAGACCTCCTTCAAGGCCGCCCGGCACGGTTCCAGCGATGCCTCCCCGGACGCCTCCCGGAACCCCACCCGGCACGCCTCCCGGGACGCCACCCGGCACGCCTCCCTGGACGGCTCCTGCACTCCCGGCGACGGCGCCGGACGCGCTCCCGGACTGGGCAGCGCCATCGGGACGATTGCCTGAGGCCAGCAGCACAGGGACGACGGTGCCAACGACGATCGCGAGAGCCAGCGTAGGCAGCCAGCCGGAGCCGGCGCCCTGCGCATGGTCGGCCGCGCCAAGGATTCGGCGGATGCGCTCGACGAGCGGTCCGTCCGTCGCCGCAAGCGCAGGGCGTGGCGGCGCCCACAACGTGGCCAGCTCACTGAGCGCGGTCGCGTACACCAGCCGATCGCACACGCCAACCGCCAGATCGTCGCAACAGTGCTCGCGCTCGATGCGGACCGAGCGCGATACCCACCAGACGGCAGGGTGATAGAAGAGCAGCGTCTCGACGACCGACTGCAAGAGGTTGACAAGATAGTCATGCCGCCTGACGTGCGCGAGCTCGTGCGCCAGCAGCGCCTCGATCTGTGTCGGGGTCATTCCGGCGAGGACCGCCGCGGGCAGGAGCACCACGGGCTTCAGCCACCCGACCATCACCGGCACCGCGACGGCCGACGACTGCGCAACGCGGACGATCCGGTCGAGCCCAAGGCGGCCGGCGATGCGAACCGCGATCGACTGAATTTCCTGACTGGCAGGCTCCATCGCGCGATGCACAAGGCGGCGCGCGAGTAGCCAGCCGCCGGCCAGCCGGATCGCAAGAATGCACACGCCGAGCGCCCAGAAGCCGACGACAAGGGCCGTCATCGGCCAGCCATCAGGCGCCACCGGCTCCTGGCTTCGAAGGGCGACGGCGTCGAGCGGCACACCCGCGCCGGTCCACACGGTGGGCGTTCGGTCCATCGCGATCGTCGTCGCCGCAGCTCCTCCGTCGAGATCCGGCGCGACAACGAGATAGGTCGCCACCGGAGCGGCGAGCATGGACGCCAGCGTCAGCACGCCCGCCGTGTAGCGGGCGGAGGACCCCAGCCGCGCGTAGCGCGCGACGAGGAAGAACGCGGCCGCGAGGGCCGTCCCCTGCCACAGGAAATGCAGGAGCGTCCAGGAGAGCGCGGTCGCGCCCGGCGCGTCGAGTAGAGAGGTCAAAGCGCTCATGAGTCTCGCCTTTCCTTGTAGTCCGCGATCAATCGTTGGATTTCAGCCAGCTCTCTCGAGGACGCAGGCTGGGCGCTGAGCGCCTGGAGTACGAGCGCGGCGGCCGATCCGCCAAACGCCCGATCGAGCAGGTCGCTGACGAGCTGCCGCTGCGTCACGTCGCGCGAGACGCGCGCGTCGTAGACGTGCGTCCGCGAGGACTCGTCGCGAGTGACGAGGCCCTTCTCCGCCATGATCTGCATCAGCTTCAGCGTCGTCGTGTAGCCGGTCTCCCGGGAGCCGGCCAGCGCTTCGTGAACGTGCCGGACGGTGGACGGCCCACGGTCCCACAACACACGGAGAATCGCCAGCTCGGCGTCGGTCGGTCGGGGCAGCGGACGGCTCATGGCCCAAAGATATACGAATGTGTTCGTAGATGTCAACGAAGAGTTTCGTTGGGGGGTGCGCAGGGGGTATCCTTGGTCGATGCATCATATGTGGGCCCTTGCCGTCGGGCTGGGACTGATCGTCGCGCCGGCGGCGGCGCCTGTCCCGTCAGGGATCGGGCGCGCGGGGGTGCCGATCGCGCAGCAGACCTTCACGGACGCGCAACGTCTGTTCTACAACGCCCGCTACGAGGCGGCCGCGGCGCTGACCCTGGAACTGCGGGCGTCGCAGGGACAGGACCTTGCCAACGACGAGCTGCGCACCTCCGCGCTGCTCTTTCAGCTCAAGGGACTGCTCGAGCGCCCCTCGGACAAGGACGCCGACCGGAAGGACGCCGACAAGAAAAAAGCGCTCAGGCTATGCGCGGCCTGTCCTGCGCTGATGGCGGCCTTCTTCGCCGACGTCCGGCACGGCCAGACGCTCGCGCGCGCGAGCCTCAAGGCCAATCCAGGCGATGAGGCTGCGCTATTCTTCCTTGGCAAGCTCAATCTGAATTACGTCTGGCTGCAGCTCGGGCCGCTGGGACACAAGACCGGGTGGGACGAGTACTGGGAGGCGAGGCGTTCGCTCGACGCGGTCCTCAAGAAGCACCCGCGGCACGTCCGGGCGCTCGTCGCGCGCGCCTGGATCGACTACATCGTCAACACGAAGATGCCGTGGGGCACGCGATGGGTGCTCGGCGGCGGCAGCAAGAAACGGGCGCTCGCGACCATGCGCAGCGCCGAGCGGATCGATTCGGATTTCTTCAGCCACGCCGAAGCCGGATTCGGGCTGTGGGACATGCAGGTCCGCGAACACGACATGATCCGGGCGACCGAGTCCGCTCGAGCGCTCGCGCTCGATTTCCCCGACAACCGCGAGCTCGCGGTCTTCCTCGAAACACGGAAAAACACGGAAAACCACGGAACACACAGAAACTAGTCCGTGTGTTTCCGTGTGCTTCCGTGGTTCATGAATTCCGTGTCTTCCGTGTCCTTCCGTGTTTCAGCGGCGCTTTCCGCGGGCCCGGATTTCCGCGGGCGTGAGCTGGCCGTCCTTGTTCGTGTCGAGGCGGTCGAACGGCTCCGGCCTGCCTTTCCACTCGTTGCGCGAAATCACGCGATCCCGGTTGCCGTCCATGCGGCGCACCCGCATCTTCGCGACACGGACGCGCGCCTGGCGCCCTCGCGCCTGGCGGACCCGCTGGACGGCCCCGCCGAGCTTCCCGGTTTCTTCACGCGACAGCACGCCGTCCTTGTTGGCGTCCACGCGATCGAACGCCTGCTGTGCACGCGGCCACTCGTCGCGCGAGAGGCTGCCGTCGTTGTTCTTGTCGAGCCGCTGGAAAACGGCCGCCTGCTGGCGGGCACGCGCCTGCTGCAGTCGCTGGCCCGCGGGCCCCTGGGCCCGCCCTTGCGCGGCGGCGCTCGATGCGGCCATGGCAAGGACGACCGCGCCGGCTACGAATAAGCGTTTCATAATCCCCCTCCGGATCCCCTGTCCTGACAAATTAGACCGGAACGCCCTGTGGAGGTTAAATAATCCGGTGGGATCGAAACTCGAGGCGCTTGCGGCCCGTTTGAAAGAAGCCCGGCGCGTCACGGCCGTCACCGGCGCGGGCGTGTCCGCCGCGAGCGGCGTGCCCACGTTCCGGGGGCCGGACGGTCTCTGGAAGTCGTTCAGGCCGGAGGATTTGGCCACCCCGGCCACGTTCGACCGCGATCCGGGGCTCGTGTGGGAGTGGTACGACTGGCGCCGGACCTTGATTGCCGAGTGCCGGCCGAACGCCGCCCACAAAGTGCTGGCGCGGTGGAGCCGGTCGCACGGCCTGACGCTCATCACGCAGAACGTCGACGGCCTCCACGAGCTCGCCGGCACCCGTGACGTGATCCGCTTTCACGGATCGATCTGGCAGCTGCGCTGCGCCGCGTCGTGCGGCGCAGGCGCCTGGGAAGATCGCTGTGCACCGCTGACCCTGATCCCGCCGCGCTGTCCGCGGTGCGGCGGGCTGGCCCGACCCGGCGTCGTCTGGTTCGGGGAGGCGATCGATCGCGCCGTCCTCACGCGCGCCGAAGCGGCGCTCGACTGCGACGTCTTCCTGTCAATCGGCACATCGTCGGTGGTCTATCCCGCGGCGGGACTCGCGCACGCCGCGCGGGCGCGCGGCGCGTTCGCGGCCGAAATCAATGTGGCAGCAACCGACGCCGCCGCGGTCCTTGATCTTGCGATTGCGATGCCCGCGGAGGTGGCGCTCCCGCTAATCGGTGAATTGGTGGGTTGGTGAATTGGTGAAGCAGTGAATTGGCAGGTTGGCAGATCGACAACGGTTTCCAATTCACCAACTCACAGATTCACCAACACACGAATTACACTCTTGGCAACGTGACCTCGAGTTGCCTCAGGTACTTGCCCTTCTTGTCGCCGTACGAGATTTCGCACGGCTCGTCGCTCTGGAAGAACAGCACCTGCGCGATGCCCTCGTTGGCGTACACCTTCGCCGGCAGCGGCGTGGTGTTGGAGATCTCGAGCGTCGCGGTGCCTTCCCACTCGGGCTCGAACGGGGTGACGTTCACGATGATGCCGCAGCGCGCGTACGTGGATTTTCCGAGGCAGACCGTGAGCACGTCGCGCGGGATGCGGAAGTACTCGACCGTCCGCGCCAGCACGAACGAGTTCGGCGGGACGATGCACGTGTCGGCGACGATGTCCACGAACGACCGCGGATCGAAGTTCTTGGGATCGATCAGCGTGTTGTTGATGTTGGTGAAGACCTTGAACTCGTTCGCCACGCGGATGTCGTAGCCGTACGACGACAGGCCGTAGGAGACGACTCCCTCGCGCACCTGCCGATCCTCGAACGGCTCGATCATGCGGTGCTCGAGCGCCATTTTCCTAATCCAGTGGTCGGGTTTGATGGACATGTCAGTCGATAGTCGTTAGTCGATAGTCAAAGTCAAAGTCGAAGTCCAAGTCACCGTGCGAGGGCCCGCGGCTGCATCACCGTCTGAAGAGCGCAAACAACAGTGTCAGGATGATACTCAGAAGTATCGTCGTCCCCAGCGGAAAATAGACCGCCGTGTTGCCGCGGCGCCAGCTGAAATCGAGCGGCAGGCGTCCGAGCGGCACGCCCGCCATCATCAGCAGGCCGATGCCCGCGATGACAAGGCCGATCGCGAGAACCGTCCTGCCCACCGGCGCTCACCCTATCAGGTCGATTCCCGGGAAGAAGTATCCCAGCTCGAACGCGGCGGTTTCCGGCGCATCGGAGCCGTGCGTCGCGTTGTTCTCGATCGACCGGCCGAACTCCTTGCGCAGCGTCCCGGCGTCCGCCTTCGCGGGGTCGGTCGCGCCCATGAGCGTGCGCCACTTCCTGATCGCATCCGGCGCCTCAAGCGCCATCACGACCGAGGGGCCCGACGACATGAACGTGGTGAGGCTCGGAAAAAACGGGCGCTCGCGGTGGACGGCGTAGAACCCCTCGGCCTCTGCCTTGGACAGGTGACGCATCCGCATGGCACGAATCTGGAATCCCGCCTCTTCAATGCGCTGAATAATCCGGCCGGTGTGCCGGGCGGCCACCGCGTCCGGCTTGATGATCGCGAATGTACGTTCCATATCTGGCCGATTATATCGGCTTTGCGCACGTCAACGCAGCGCCGTCAGCCAGGGTGGCCAGCAGACGCCGCGGAGGGAGACCATGCAGCCTGACGTCAAACAGGACACGCCGATCTCGGACGAGCACATCGGCGCCGTGGAAGGGGATCGCGCGACCGATCCGCAGCCGGGCAATCAGAACGCCGATGCGCTGGACGACGAGGGGCTGCCGTCCGATCGGGTCAAGATCTGCGAGGACGCGCTCGGCGCGAACATCGACGAAACCGAAGGGTAACCGCTCCGTGTCACGGCAGCCCTCAAGGGCCGCACTACCGTGTCGTCGCGGGCGATGCCGGTTTCTTTAGATACTTGTCGTACCACGCGACGTAGCGCTCGAGCCGATCGGCCTTGTAGCTCGGCACCGTGATCCCGTGGAACTGGTTCGGGTAGATCACGAGCTGGGTGTCCACGCCAAGGCTGCGCAGCGCCTGGTACATCTGCTCGCCGCCGATGATCGGGACATTGAAATCCCGCTCGCCTCCCATGAACAGCGTTGGCGTGCGGATCCGATCCGCGTGGAAGAACGGATACGAGATCTTGATCCACAGGTCCTGCGCCTTCCAGGGCGGACCGATTTCCAGCTCGTACTGATTGATGTACTGGTCGGTGCCGTACATCGTGATCTGATTGGAGCTGCCGGCGCCGCTGACGGCCGCCCTGAAGCGGCCGTCGGTCGCGATGGTGTAGTTCGTCAGGATGCCGCCGTAGCTCCAGCCGCCGATCCCGAGCCGGTTCGGATCCACGTAATCCAGCTTTTGCACGTAGTCCATCGCGCCGAGCAGGTCCACGACTTCCTTGTTGCCCCAGTCCGCGAAGATCGCCTTCTGGTACGCGCTGCCGCGGCCGTTGCTCCCGCGGTAGTTCACGGCGACGACGACGTAGCCGTTGGCGGCGAACAGCTCGCGCTCGAAGTTGAACGCGTTGGCGTCCTGGCCGTTGGGACCGCCGTGAATGCGCAGCAGCGTCGCGTGCCGCTCGCCCGGCTGGCGCGACGCCGGGCGCGTGATGAGCCCGTGCACCTCGGTGCCGTCCTTGCTCGTCGAGGCGAACTCGTCGGTCGTGCCGAGCAGGACGTCCTTGATCCACGTGTCGTTCTGGTGCGTGAGCCGTCGGAGCGTGCCGTTCTCGAGCGCGTGAATCTCAGGCACCTCGGTGGGGATCGACGCCAGCACAGCGAAGCTCCCATCGGGGCCGGGCGACGCGCTGGAGACGACGCGACGGCCGGTGATGAGCTTCCGGACCTCGCCGCCGGCCACGGCCACGCGGGCCAGCGTCTCGGACCGGTCGTCCACGACATTGAAGACGACGGTACCGTCGGGCATCCAGAACGGCGACCGCACGGGCCGGTCGAGCGCGACGGTCAGCAGCCGCGGCTCGCCGCCGGCGGCGGGGATCACCGCGAGCTTGTTCTGGTCGTAGGCCGAGAACTTCGGCTCGTCGCCGACGACGTACGCGATCGACTTGCCATCCGGACTCCACGCCAGCCGTCCCGCCTCGTCCGCGATACTGGTGGTCAGCCGCTTCGGCTCCGCCCCGGCGCGCGCGTCGATGACGAACAGGTCGCTGTTCGGAGCCTTGTCCACGTCCCCTTCGCCATGACGGCGGATGAAGGCGATTTGCCTACCGTCCGGTGACCAGGCGGGAGACTGCTCGTTGAAGGTCCCCGGCGTCAGCACTTCGGCTTTCTTTGCCTCGATGTCGAAGAGATAGAGGTGCGTTTTCTCGTTCCGGAGGTAGCCGGCGATGTCCCGCTTGAAGTAGTACCTGTCGACTACGATCGGCTTTGGCGTCTTCGGCGGCGTCCCTTCCTTGTTGTCCTTGTCGTCGTCGGCATCGCGCGGATCGCGCTCCTGGACGACCATGACGAAGCGTTTGCCGTCGGGCGACCACGCGTAGTCGGAGACGCCCCCCTTGACGTCGGTCAGCTTGACCGCCTCGCCGCCGGCACGATTGAGCAGCCAGATCTGGCCGTCCTTCGCACCCTGCCGCGACGACACGAACGCCAGGTACTTGTCATCCGGGCTCCACCGCGGCGACGACTCCCCTTCAGGCGTCGAGGTGACCTGGATCTGCTGCTGCCCGTCCCAGCTCACCATCCAGACGTCGGCGTCGTTCTTGTCGGTGTCCTTGATCGCGCGCGCGACGGCGTAGGCGACCCACTTCCCGTCCGGCGATCGCTGCGGGTCGCGCACTTCGCGGAGGCTGTACAAATCACTGACGGCCAAAGGCCGCT
Source organism: Acidobacteria bacterium RIFCSPLOWO2_12_FULL_66_21 (assembly GCA_001767455.1). Lineage (GTDB taxonomy): Bacteria > Acidobacteriota > Vicinamibacteria > Vicinamibacterales > 2-12-FULL-66-21 > 2-12-FULL-66-21. The sequence continues at coordinate 184,463 of MELC01000091.1, read as the reverse complement.
TCGCTTGTCCAAAAACGGGAGTCGCGGCGAGAGCACACAGGAGCAGGAGAGAGAGCTTCTTCACCGGAGGCTCTCCATGATCTCGTCGAGCGCTTCTCGACTTGGGCGGATCCGGTCGAGCGGGAGCGTGTTGAGCGGCTCCGCCGTCAGGTCGAGCAGCGTCACGAAGTCGTCCTTGTCCGGCTCGATATAGAGGATGCCGGTCGGGAACTCGCCGCGCCGCACCGTCTCGTGAATGAGGCTGATCGCCGCGAGCTTGTCCGTCGGGTCGTAGTCCTCGGCCACCTTCTTCAGCAGCAGCTTCGACCCGTCGTGCATCGTCACCTCTCGCGTGGTGCCCGGGTCGTACTCGACGGAGATGTCCTCGAAGAACGGCACGAAGTTCAGCTCGCCGAGCGGCTCGTCGTGGTCCTTCGCGTAGGCGTAGCTCTTCGTCGATCCCTCGTGATCGTTGAACGTCACGCACGGCGAGATGATGTCGATCATGCACATGCCGCGGTGCGACAGGGACGCCTTGAGGATCGACAGGAGCTGCTTCTTGTCGCCGGAAAACGACCGCGCGACGAACGACGCGCCGAGCTCGATCGCCAGCGCGCACGTATCGAGCGGCGGCAGGTCGTTGATGACGCCGGTCTTCAGCGTCGATCCGAGGTCGGCCGTCGGCGAGAACTGCCCCTTCGTCAGCCCGTAGCAGCCGTTGTCCTCGATGATGTAGATCATCGGGATGTTGCGGCGCATCGCGTGGACGAACTGGCCGATGCCGATGGCGCCCGTGTCGCCGTCGCCGCTCACGCCAATCGCGATGAGCCTCCGGTTGGCCAGCACCGCGCCGGTCGCGACCGACGGCATGCGCCCGTGCACCGCGTTGAATCCGTGCGCCGCGCCGAGAAAATACGCCGGGCTCTTGCTCGAGCAGCCGATGCCCGACAGCTTCACCACCTGGGCGGGATCCACCCCCATCTCGTAAAACGCGTCGATGATGCGCTCGGAGATCGCGTTGTGGCCACACCCCGCGCAGAGCGTCGTCTTCCCGCCGCGATACGGCTGCGGCTCGAGGCCGATGCGATTGGTCTTCTTCGGCGCTGTTGGCGTGGGTTCAGGCATCTTGTCCTCATCTATCCCTGCTCGCGGGGCCCCACCCCCGCTCGCTCTCGCTCGGCGGCCGGCCTCCCGGCCGGCTCCACTCCGTCGCCTCGCCCTTCGAGAGCCTCAGGGCGACCCTGAGCTTCGTCGAAGGGTCGCTCGGGCCGCAGGCGCTATCCCTGCTCGCGGGGCCCCACCCCCGCTCGCTCTCGCTCGGCGGCCGGCCTCCCGGCCGGCTCCACTCCGTCGCCTCGCCCTTCGAGAGCCTCAGGGCGACCCTGAGCTTCGTCGAAGGGTCGCTCGGGCCGCAGGCGCTACTCCCCGCCCGCGTGCATGCCGGCGGAAATCACGTCCGCGTGCACCTCGGTCCTCGCCTTCAGTCCTTCCTGCACCAGGATGTCGTCGGTCACCGACCGCGCGTCGATCGGCAGGCCGTTGTAGTGCAGGACGCTCCGCACCTTGGCGATCTGATCGGGCCGCATTTCCATCCGCATGAGCATCGCCATCTGCGCGTCCCGGTTCTGTTCGACGACGTAGATGCGCTCGTAGCGGTCGACGAAGGCCGAAAGCTCCTCCGTGAACGGATAGGCGCGGAGGCGGAGGTACCCCGTCCTGACCTCGGACTCGCGCGCGAGCTGATGGCGGCACTCGTCGATGGCCCAGTGGCTGGTGCCGTAGCCGACGATCCCGATCTCGGCCCCGGCCGCGTCCTCCACGTCGGGGCGCGGCACGTGAGACCGGGCCGTCTCGAACTTCCGCGCGAGCCGCTCCATGTTCTGGACGTAGTCGTCGGGGCGCTCGCTGTACTGGCCTTTGGTGTTGTGGCCCGACCCGCGCGTGAAGTACGCGGCCATGCCGTCGCCGGGAACCGTCCGATACGGAATCCCGTCGCCGTCGACGTCCTGGTACCGGCCCCATTCCCCGAGGCGCCTCAGCGACGCGGCGTCGAGCAGCTTGCCGCGGTCGATCGGCTTCTCCGGGTACGGAAACGCCCGGGACATCCAGGTGTTCATGCCGAGATCGAGGTCGCTCATCACGAAGACCAGCGTCTGGAACCGCTCGGCGAGATCGAACGCGTCGATGGCCATCGTGTAGCACTCTTCGACGGATGCGGGGATCAGCAGGATCTGCTTCGTGTCGCCGTGCGACAGCGTGGCCGTCGTGAGCATGTCGCCCTGCGCCGTCCGTGTCGGAAGGCCCGTCGAGGGACCGACCCGCTGAATGTCGAACACGACGCCGGGCACTTCCGCGTAGTACGCGAGGCCGGCGAACTCGCTCATCAGCGAGATCCCGGGGCCCGCGGTGGACGTCATCGCGCGCGCGCCCGCCCATCCCGCCCCGATCACCATCCCGATCGACGCGATCTCGTCCTCCGCCTGGACGATGGCGAACGTGGCCTTGCCGGTGGTCTTGTCGACCCGGTATTTCCGCATGTACGCGATCAGCGTCTCGGGCAGCGACGACGACGGCGTGATCGGATACCAGGCGACGACGGTGACGCCGGCCATCATGGAGCCGAGCGCGCCGGCGGCATTTCCCTCGACGAGGATCATGCCGGCCGTCCTGTCCATCGGCTCGATGTAGTAGGGATCCTGCTTGATGAGATGTTCCGCGGCGAACGCGTGGCCGGCCTTCAGCGCGCCGAGGTTCAGTTCCACCGCCTTCAGCTTCTTCCCGAGCTGCTTGCGGAGCGCCTGCTCCATTTGCGCCATGTCGACGCCGAGGAGCCGCGACAGCACGCCGTCGTAGATCATGTTCTTCACGAGGCGGCGCAGCTTCGCGTCCTTGCAGACCTCCGCCACGATCCTGTCGAAGGGGACCGGGTAGAAGATCAGGTCCGTCCTGAGCGCGTTCAGCTTCAGCGGCTCGTCGTACAGCACCGCCTGCCCGGGGTGGAGCGACAGGACGTCCTCCTTCGCCGTCTCCGGGTTCATCGCGACGAGGAAATCGACCTCTTTCTTGCGCGCGATGTAGCCGTCCTTGTTCGCGCGGATGGTGAACCACGTCGGCAGTCCCGCGATGTTCGACGGGAACATGTTCTTGCCGGACACGGGCACGCCCATCTGGAAGAGGGACCGCAGGAGCACGAGGTTCGCGGTCTGACTTCCCGACCCGTTGACGGTGGCAACCTGGATGCTGAAATCGTTGACGATGCGGCGGGTAGCGGGCTGGTCGGCGGCCTCATGGGCCGCGCCGGCACTTGTAGCCATTCTGGGTCCTTCAACTGTGCTGTTGCGCGTGAACGTCCCGGTGCGAGAGGAAAGTGGCCTTGAGCGAGATTATAGCAAAGGAGGTCACGGAGGCGCCTCGACACGGAGACACGGAGCCCACGGAGACGCACGGAGGCGGTCACGCCCGGACGAGAAGGCCGGTCTGGCGCCGGCCATGGCCTGCCGTTGGCCGGCGTTACGAGGTGGTCTGAGATCCGCAAACGCAAGCACCGTGGGATCGACCGGTGTTTGCGTTTGTGGATCTCAGACCACCTCACCGCGCGGAGCGCGGCCAGACCGGCCTCGTCTCCGCGCGTCTCCGTGTGCTCCGTGCCTCCGTGTGATCGTCCCCGTGCGTCGCCGTGTGCTCCGCGCCTCCGTGTGATCGTCTCTGTGCGCTCCGTCCGCTCCGTGCCTTCTAGGCGCGAAGCGCGCTGCGGACCGCCTCGCCGATCTCCGCGGGACTCCTCACGACGTGCACGCCGGCGCCCGTGAGCGCGGCCATCTTCTCGGCCGCCGTGCCCTTCCCGCCGGCGATGATCGCGCCGGCGTGCCCCATCCGCCGTCCCGGAGGCGCGGTCTGACCGGCGATGAAGCTGACAACCGGCTTCGTCACGTTCGCCCGGATGAAAGCGGCCGCCTCTTCTTCCGCGGTCCCCCCGATCTCGCCAATCATCACCACGGCCTCGGTCTGCGGATCCGCCTCGAACAGGGTCAGGGCATCGATGAAGTTCGTGCCGATGAGCGGGTCGCCGCCAATGCCGATGCAGGTCGTCTCGCCGAGCCCGAGATGCGTCAGCTGGTGGATGGCCTCGTAGGTCAGCGTGCCGCTTCTCGACACGACACCGACCCGTCCTTCCTTGCAGATATGTCCGGGGATGATGCCGGCCTTCGCCCGGCCTGCGCTGATGACGCCGGGGCAGTTCGGCCCGATGAGTCGCGTCTTGCTCCGCCGGAGGAGCACCATGGCCCGCATCATGTCGAGCGTGGGAATCCCCTCGGTGATGCACACGGCCAGCGGCAACTGCTCTTCAACGGCCTCGAGCACCGCGTCGGCCGCGCCGGCGGGCGGCACGAAGATCACCGACGCGTCGGCGCCGGTCTCGCGGATGGCATCCGCCAGCGTGTTGAACACCGGCCAGCCTTCGTGGGTCGTGCCACCCTTGCCGGGTGTGACGCCGCCGACGACGGTCGTGCCGTACGCGGCGGCCTGCTTCGCGTGAAAGGTCCCTTCGCGGCCGGTCAGTCCCTGGACGACGAGGCGCGTACTCTTGTCGATTAGTACAGCCATATTCTCCTTATGATGCCGGGGCCAAGAGCCCCGGCCTCCGAGAGACCCCACCTGCGAGCCACGAGCTGCGGCTTACGAGGCGTGGCCCAGGGCCACGACTCGTTCGGCGGCCTCGCTCATCGTGTCGGCCGTGGTGAAATTCAGTCCGCTTTCCTTCAGCATCTGCTTGCCGCGCTCGACGTTCGTCCCTTCCATGCGGATGACGATCGGCACCGAGACGTGCAGTGCCTTGACGGCGGCGATGACCCCTTCGGCGAGGATGTCGCAGCGAAGGATGCCGCCGAAGATGTTGATGAGCACCGCTTTCACGTGCTTGTCCGAGATCAGGATCTTGAACGCGTTGCGAATCTGCTCGGCGTTGGCGCCGCCGCCGACGTCGAGGAAGTTCGCCGGTTCCCCTCCCGCCAGCTTGATGATGTCCATCGTGGCCATCGCGAGCCCCGCGCCGTTGACCATGCAGCCCACGGTGCCATCGAGCTTGATGTAGTTCAGCGAGAACTGCGAGGCTTCGACCTCGAGCGGGTCCTCCTCGCTCGTGTCGCGCAGGTCCCTGATGTCGGGGTGGCGGTAGAGCGCGTTGTCGTCGAAGTTCATCTTGGCGTCGAGCGCCAGGAGGCTCCCCTCTTCGGTGACGATCAGCGGGTTGATCTCGATGAGCGACGCGTCGGTGGCCTTGAAGGCCTCGTACAGCGCGTTCATGAACTTGCCGGCCTGGGCGATCTGCGGCCCCTGCAGATCGAGCGCGAAGGCGAGCTTGCGCGTCTGGTAGGCGCTGAGACCGATCCCGGGATCGATATAGGCCTTGAAGATCCTCTCGGGGGTTTCGGCGGCGACCTTCTCGATCTCGACGCCCCCCTCCTGGCTCACCATCAGCACCGGGCGCTCGGTCGCGCGGTCGATGACGAGCCCGAGATACAGCTCGCGCCTGATGCGGAGCCCCTGCTCCACCAGCACGCGCTGCACGATCTGACCGTGCGGTCCGGTCTGGTAGGTGACCAGGCGCATGCCGAGCATGTCCCTGGCGGTCTTGTCGGCGTCTTCGGGCGTCTTGACGACCTTGACGCCGCCTCCCTTGCCGCGGCCGCCGGCGTGGATCTGCGCCTTGACGACGACCGTGCCGCCAAGACGCCGCGCGGCGTCCGCCGCTTCGGCGGCGGTGAAGACGACGGCGCCCTCGGGCACGGGCACGCCGTGCCGCGCGAGGATGGCTTTGGCTTGATACTCGTGGATTTTCATGATGTGTGGTTATGAATGAACGGCGCGCGTGTTGATGAGGCGCGCAACCTGCTAATCATGTGCCGGGGGGCGGCGCTCGATCAAGCGCGCCGCAACTCCCAACTCCCAACTTCCAACGCCCAACGTCTGTGTTCAGCGAGGTTCTCCCGGGACCACGCTGAAACGGGCCACGGCTTTTCAGGAAGATCAGTCGAGTGGGCGCGGGCAGTGGGACACGACCGCTGGACCTCTCGACACGCTAAAGAGAGACCTCCCAACGCCCAACGCCCGCCACTTGCGCGGCGGGAAAGCCAGCGGATACAATCGCCCGATCCCTGGAGTCCATTAATGTCGACTTTCCGTCGTGTGTTCTCCTCCTCGGTCGGCACGAAGCTGCTGATCGGGCTAACGGGGCTCGCGATGTTCGTGTACCTGATTCTTCATCTCATCGGGAACGCGCTCATCTTTGCCGGCCCTGACACGTTCAACCACTATTCCCACGCCCTCATCTCGAATCCGCTGATCATCCCGATCGAAACCGGCCTGCTGCTGATCTTCCTGCTCCACGTCTACAAGACGATCGTGAACTACTTCTCCAACCAGTCGGCCCGTCCGACGGGCTACGCGGAGAAGAAGTTCGCCGGGCACACCAGCCGCAAGAGCGTCGCGTCGTCGACGATGATCTTCTCCGGGCTCGTGCTGCTGCTGTTCGTCGTCATCCACGTGAAGCAGTTCAAGTACGGCGCGTGGTACCTGACGACGACCGCGCCGTCGGTCCGGGACCTCGCGCGGCTGGAGTTCGAGGTGTTCCGGCAGCCGCTCTGGGTGGCGTTCTACGCGCTCTGCACGATCGTCGTCGGCCTGCATCTCAGGCACGGCATCGCGAGCGGGTTCCAGTCGATCGGCTTCGACCACCCGGTCTACACCAGACGGCTGACGGTGACCGGCGTCGTTCTCGCAATCATCATCGGCGGCGGGCTCGCGTTCATTCCGGTCTGGGTTTACTTCACGCAGTAGTTTCAGTTGTTCAGGTGCCCATGGCTCTCGATCCTAAAGTTCCAGGCGGACCGCTTGCGGAAAAGTGGGATCGCCACCGCTTCGAATCCAAGCTGGTGAACCCGGCGAACCGCCGGAAGTACACCATCATCATTGTCGGGACGGGGCTCGCCGGCGCGTCGGCGGCCTCGTCGCTCGGCGAGCTGGGCTACAACGTGCTCAGCTTCTGCATCCAGGACAGCCCGCGGCGCGCGCACAGCATCGCGGCGCAGGGGGGCATCAACGCCGCCAAGAACTACCAGAACGACGGCGACAGCATCCAGCGGCTGTTCTACGACACGGTCAAGGGCGGCGACTACCGCTCGCGCGAGGCGAACGTCTACCGGCTCGCGCAGGTGAGCGTCAACATCATCGACCAGTGCGTCGCGCAGGGCGTGCCGTTCGCGCGCGAGTACGGCGGCCTGCTCGACAACCGATCGTTCGGCGGCGCGCAAGTCTCGCGCACGTTCTACGCGCGCGGCCAGACCGGCCAGCAACTCCTGCTCGGCGCCTACCAGTCGATGATGCGCCAGGTCGCGAAAGGCACCGTCGTCGCCTTCCCGAACCGCGAGATGCTCGACCTGGTCGTCATCAACGGCCAGGCCCGGGGGATCGTCTGCCGCAACCTGATCACCGGCGAGATCGAGCGCTACGCCGCGCACGCCGTGCTGCTCTGCACGGGCGGCTACGGCACGGCGTACTACCTGTCCACCAACGCCTTGAACTCGAACGTCACGGCCGCGTGGCGCGCGCACAAGCGCGGCGCGTTTTTCGGGAACCCCTGCTACACGCAGATCCATCCGACCTGCATTCCCGTGTCGGGCCCGCACCAGTCGAAGCTGACGCTCATGAGCGAGAGCCTGCGCAACGACGGGCGCGTGTGGGTGCCGAAGAACCCGGGCGACAAGCGGTCGCCGGAACAGATCCCGGAATCCCAGCGCGACTACTACCTGGAGCGCCGGTATCCGACCTTCGGCAACCTGGTCCCGCGCGACGTGGCGTCGCGCAACGCGAAGGGGGTCTGCGACGAAGGGCGCGGCGTCGGCGAGAGCGGCCTCGCGGTGTACCTGGACTTGTCCGATGCGATCAACCGCCTCGGCGTCGAGGTCATCAAGGGCCGGTACGGCAACCTCTTCGACATGTACGCGAAGATCACCGGTGAGGATCCGTACAAGGTGCCGATGCGGATCTACCCGGCCATCCATTACACGATGGGCGGCCTCTGGGTGGACTACAACCTGATGAGCACGATCCCCGGGCTGCACGTGCTCGGCGAAGCGAACTTCTCCGATCACGGCGCGAACCGCTTGGGCGCCAGCGCGCTGATGCAGGGGCTCGCCGACGGCTACTTCGTCATTCCCTACACAGTCACGGCGTATCTCGGCGGCACGACCCTTCCGGCCGTGACGACGGACCACGACGCGTTCAAGGAGGCGGAGGCCGCGGTCCAGCAGCGGATCGACCGGCTGCTGGCGGTCGGCGGCGGCAAAACGCCGCGGCAGCTCCACCGCGAGCTCGGCGCGGTGCTGTGGGACGACGTGGGGATGGCCCGCAACGATGCCGGCCTGCGGAGGGCCCTGGCGCGGATTCCGCAGATCCGCGAGGAGTTCTGGAAGAACGTCTCGGTGCCCGGACCGAAGAACAACCTGAACAAGAACCTCGAGTACGCCGGCCGAGTTGCCGATCACCTCGAGTTCGCCGAGCTGCTCACGCTCGACGCGCTTCACCGCACCGAGTCGTGCGGCGGACACTTCCGCGAGGAAAGCCAGACGCCCGACGGCGAAGCGCTGCGCAAGGACGACGAGTTCGGCTACGTGGCGGCCTGGGAGTTCCAGGGCGTCGGCAAGGCGCCCGCGCTCCACAAGGAGCCGCTGACGTTCGAGAACGTGAAACTGACGCAGAGAAGCTATAAGTAAGTTGCCAGTTTCCAGCTTCCAGCTTCCAGCTGGCAGCTGGGAGCTTGGAACTGGAAACTCTCATATGCGCATCAATCTCAAGATCTGGCGTCAGTCGGGACCCGACAAGCCCGGACGCTTCGTGGAATACACCGCACCCGACGTGTCGCCCGACATGTCCTTCCTCGAGATGCTCGACGTCATCAACGAGGAGCTGATCGTCAAGGGCGAGGATCCGATTGCCTTCGATTCGGACTGCCGCGAGGGGATCTGCGGCACGTGCGGGTTCCTCGTCAGCGGCGTCCCGCACGGCCCCGAGCCCGGCACCACGGTGTGCCAGCTGCACATGCGGCACTTCAAGGACGGCGATCGCCTGACGCTCGAGCCGTGGCGGGCGAAGGCGTTCCCGGTCATCAAGGATCTCGTCGTCGATCGCAGTGCCTTCGACCGCATCATCCAGGCGGGCGGCTACACGTCGGTCAACGTGGGCGGCGCGCAGGACGCCAACGCCATCCTGATCCCCGGGACGCTGGCCGAGAAGGCGATGGACTCGGCCGCGTGCATCGGCTGCGGCGCCTGTGTGGCGGCCTGCAAGAACGCATCGGCCGCGCTCTTCACGTCGGCCAAGATCAGCCACCTCGCGCTGCTGCCGCAGGGGCAGATCGAGCGGCGCGCCCGCGCCATCGCCATGGTGGAACGCCACGACGACGAAGGCTTCGGGAGCTGCTCGAACGAAGGGGAATGCGAAGCGGTCTGCCCGAAGGAGATCCCGATCACCAACATCGCGCGGATGAATCGCGAGTACTTCCGCGCGATGCTCATCAGCCGCGACTAACAAGGAGTCCTATGTCTCGACGGTTTGCTCTCGTCGCTCTCGCCGCGCTCGCCCTGGCGGTTCCCTCATACGCCCAGGACAAGCCCGCGAAGAAACTCAAGCCCGGCACCTACGCGCACTTCGTCACCAACAAGGGGAACTTCACGGTGCGGTTGCTGACCGACAAGGCACCCAAGACCGTCGCCAACTTCGTGGGACTCGCCGAGGGGACCATCGATCCCGTGACCGGCAGGCCCGGCAAGTCGAAGCCGTATTACAACGGCGTGACGTTCCACCGGATCATCGACGGGTTCATGATTCAGGGTGGCGATCCGACCGGCACCGGGACCGGAGGGCCGGGGTACCGGATCCCCGACGAGCTCGACAAGAGCCATCACTTCGACAAGGCGGGGATCATGGCGATGGCCAATACCGGGCAGCCGAACACCGGCGGCAGCCAGTTCTTCATCACCGTCGCGCCCTATAACCTGCCGACGACCTACACGATCTTCGGTGAGGTGGTGGACGGACTCGGGGTCGTGCAGGCAATCGGGAAGGTGAAGACCGACGCGAACGACAAGCCGATGCAGCCCGTCATCATGAAGACGGTCACGATCGAGAGAGTGGAGTAACGCAGCTCGCAGTTCGCAGCTCGCGGCTCGCAAATCGGCTTGCCGCGCCGAAGCGCATGCCGTCACCTCGCGCGAAGGCGGGCTCGTTGCTCGTGAAAGCTAACGTCCCGCTGTCACGCTGCCGGTGAGCGGCTGCGTGCAGAACGCGCAGCGGCGCGCCGCGATGGGCACTTCGCTGAGGCATTCCGGGCACCGCTTCGTCGTGGGATCCGCCGGCGCTTCCCCGCGCCGGCGTCTTTCCTCAATCATGTTCAGCGGCACCACGACGAAGAAGTAGATCGCCGCCGCGACCAGCACGAAGGCGACCACGGCGTTGATGAAGTCGCCCACCAGGAACCTGCTGCCGTTCAGCGTGAACTGGATCGCCGAGAAGTCCGGCTGGCCGACGACAGCCGCGATGAGCGGTGTGACGAGGTCCTTCACAAGCGCTGCCACCACCGCGCCGAACGCACCCCCGATGACGACGGCGACCGCCAAATCCACGACGTTGCCGCGCATCAGGAACTGCTTGAATCCGCTCAGCATGGCTACTCCCTTCGCAGCCGTGGCTCGTGCCTCGTGGCTCGGAAGCCGAGGTGGGCGGCGACGAACTGCGAGACACGAGTAACGAGTAACGGGCAACGAGTCAGACTTTAATGACGTCGATCAGTTCTTTGACCGCCGCCGCTGACTTCTTCAGCGCCGCATCTTCTTCCGCGGTCAGCTTGATCTGGATGATCTGGTCGATGCCGCGCGCGCCGAGCTTGACCGGCACGCCGACGAACAGGTTGTTGATCCCGTACTCCCCTTCCAGGTACACCGAGCACGGGAGGATCTTCTTCTTGTCCTTCAGGATGACTTCGACCATCTCGGCCGCGGCCGACCCGGGCGCATACCAGGCGCTCGTGCCCACCAGCCTGGTGATCTCGGCGCCGCCGTCCGCCGTGCGCTTCGCGATGGCCGCGATCTTCTCCGGCGTCATCCCCGGGTAATCCGGAAGCGGGATGCCGGAAATGGTCGAGTACCGCGGCAGCGGCACCATGGTGTCGCCGTGTCCGCCGAGCACGAACGCGTGCACGTTCTCGACCGAGACGTTGGCTTCCATCGCGATGAACGTGCGCATGCGCGCCGAGTCGAGCACGCCGGCCATGCCGATGACGCGGCTCTTCGGGAACCGGCTCAGCTTGTAGACCGCCTGGCACATCGCGTCGAGCGGGTTCGCGACGGGCACGATGATCGTGTTCGGCGAGTACTTGACGATCTGCTCGGTGACCGCCTTCATGATCCCGAAGTTCACGTTCAGCAGATCGTCTCGGCTCATTCCCGGCTTGCGCGGCACGCCTGAGGTAATCACCACGACGTCGGAGTTCGCCGTCTCCTTCCAGCCGTCCTCGGTCGCCCCCACGCCGATGATGCGGGAGTCGGACCCCTCGATCGGGCACGCCTCGAGCAGGTCCAGCGCGATCCCCTGCGACTTCGATTCGGCGATGTCGACGATGACGACGTCGGCGAGCTCCCTGTCGGCAATCGCGCGAGCGACCGTGGCGCCCACGTTCCCGGCGCCTCCCACAACGGTGACCTTTCTGTTCATATGAGTCCTCTCTGCAATTTGTGAATTGGTGAATTGGTGACTTTGTGACTTGACAAACGCGGCCGCAATCGTCGTGACGGGCGACTACGGCCGGTTGCTCCTCAACTCACGATTCACCAACTCACCAACTCACCAATTCGCCAATTCGCCAATTACATGTGCTTGATGATTGCGTCGGCGAACTGCGAGGTCTTGACCTCGGTGGCTCCGTCCATCAGGCGCGCGAAATCGTAGGTGACCGTCCGGGCGGAGATGGCGGCGTCCATGCCCTTGACGAGGAGGGCGGCGGCCTCCGGCCAGCCGAGGTGGCGCAACATCATCTCCCCCGAAAGAATGACGGACCCGGGGTTGACCTTGTCCTGGTTGGTGTATTTCGGAGCGGTCCCGTGCGTCGCCTCGAAGATCGCGTGCCCGGTCACGTAGTTGATATTGCCGCCGGGCGCGATGCCGATGCCGCCGACCTGCGCCGCGAGCGCATCCGAGAGGTAGTCGCCGTTGAGGTTCAGCGTGGCGACCACGTCGAACTCGTCAGGGCGCGTGAGGACCTGCTGCAGCGTGATGTCGGCAATCGCATCCTTGATCACCAGGCCCGCGCCCGGCTTCCCGTCCGGAATGCGGCACCACGGCCCGCCGTCGATCTCGGCGGCACCGAAGAACTGTTTCGCAACCTGGTAGCCCCAGTCGCGGAACGCCCCCTCGGTGTACTTCATGATGTTGCCCTTGTGCACCAGCGTGACGCTCTTCCGTTTGTTCTGGATGGCGTACGCGATGGCGCTGTGGACGAGCCGCTCGGTCCCGAGCTGGCTGACCGCCTTGAGGCCGACGCCCACCTGCACGTCCACGGTCCGCTTCGGCGAGCCGATCTCTTCCAGGTCCTTCTGCCATGCGGCGGAGGCCTGGGCGGTGCCGAATCGGATCTTCTTGAACTCCTTCGGGAACTCCTTCGCGAAGAAGTCGAGCAGCTTCTGCGCTTCGGGGCTGCCGGCGGGGTATTCGATGCCGGCGTAGATGTCTTCCGTGTTCTCGCGGAAGATCACGATGTCGATCTTCTCAGGATGCTTCACCGGCGAGGGCACGCCGCGGTACCAGCGCACGGGCCGCAGGCAGACGTACAAGTCGAGCATCTGCCGCAGCGCGACGTTCAGCGACCGGATGCCGCCGCCAATCGGCGTCGTCAGCGGCCCCTTGATGCCGACGTAGTACTCGCGGAACGCCGCGACGGTGTCGTCGGGCAGCCACGTGTCGAACTGCTTGTGGCTCTTCTCCCCGGCATAGACCTCCATCCACGCGACGGCGCGCCGGCCCCCGTACGCCTTCGCCACCGCGGCGTCGAACACGCGAACGCTCGCGCGCCAGATGTCCGGACCAGTACCGTCCCCTTCGATGAACGGGATGATTGGATTGTCCGGCACGACCAGCTTGCCGTTGACGCGGGTGATCGCTGTGCCGGTTGCGGGCGGTTTCAGAATTGTAAATGTAGGCATAAGGAGGATTAGGTCACATCACCGTCCGGCGCGCGGCGATCTTCACAGTTCCTGTGGAAAAGCTTGTGGAAATCGGACGCCGTTGGCGCTTCGTACCGCGTCAATCCGCAGTTTCGAGCGGTTTGCACCATCGTGGTGCGCGCACGTGACGCTCCCAGTGTGCGCTTCATGTCGATGAGAACGGGACATTATACAGTCGGCGCGCCGGCCTGGTAACCACACAGCACATCCGTGTGATTCCGTGCCCTCCGTCGTTGTGATTGCGTGTTGTAACTCCGTGAATTCCGTGTTCTTCCGTGGTTATGTGATTCCGTGAATTCGGTGGTCTTCGGTGGTTGTGATTCCGTGAATTCCGTGGTCGCGCTTGCACGCCGCATTCCCGATCCGGTCGACGGAGATACGCGGAAGTTGTGCCAATAATGAGCAGAGACGCCGGAATCCCGGCAGGGAGGTCACGGAGAACCCTCAGGCCCGGAGGGCGCGGAGACGATGACACCGAGACGATCACACGGAGACACTGAGGGCACGGAGACGCACGGGGAAGCCCGGCCGCTCGTCGCTCGTGGCTCGGGGCTCGTCGGTCGTGGCCGGTCGGCGTCGGCCGTCTGCCGCCCACGGCCGACGTCCGAGGTGATCTGAGATCCGCAGATGCAAGCACGCCAAGGAGCGTGTTTGCATCTGTGGATCTCAGATCACCTCACCGCGCGCGAGCGCGGCCAGACCGGCCAGCCCTCCGTGCGTCTCAGTGAGCTCCGTGTCTCCGTGTAAAGGATCTTTGCTTCGTGCGCTCCGCTCGCCCCGTGAGCTCGGTCAGCGGAGCGCGAGGCGCCGGACTGAACCGGTCGTGAGGTCCTTGAGCTCGATGACGTCGGGACCGATCGCCACGACCCGATAGCGCGCGGCGAGCTCCTCGCCTTCCGTCACCATCAGGACATCGTCACCGTCGGTGCCGATGACCGCCGTCCGTGTCAGGCCTTTGGCGGTCTTGCTCTCAGCGATCCCCAGCAGCGTCAGCGAGGGCTCAGGCGTCGCCGCAACCTCGGCGACAACCTCAGCGGTCCGGCGCGGCGCCGCGGAGGCCACGCGCGGCGCGGCCCTGGGCGCGAATACGAACGGGTTTCGGATCGGACCCTGCGGTGCCGGCGCTGTCGCGAGGCGCTGGCGCAGCCGCGCGGCCTGCGACTGGACGTCGAGGGCCAGCGAGTCGAGCACGGCAGTCTCGGCGGGACGCGAAGGGGCGGCGCGGACCTGGCGCGGCGCCCGAGGCACACCCGCCGCCGCCGACAGCCACGCAGCCAGCAGAACCGCCGCACCCGCGTACATCGTCGCCCGTCTTGCTGTCATCGGTCCATCAATATGGTAACGCGGAACCGCCTTGCGGGGGCGCGGCAAAGTACCCTTTTCGCGCCTGGATTGTGTACCTATCGGCGTCCGGCCGCTTCAGCCGCAGCGGGGCGGCCTCACTCCGGTCCTCCGGCGTAGCCCTTTCGCGCCCGAAGCGTGAATCGCTGCGCATCGGCTCGCCGCAGCCGCACGGTAATCTCATGCCAGCCGCCCGCCTTCACATCCGTGGGCGTGTACCGCAGCACATGGCTTTCCCTGAAGTCGGCGAAGACCTGTTTCAGCGTGTCCACGGCGTCGCGAAACCGCGTCGAGACGCCGCCTCCCGTGGCCTCGGCGGCCTGGCGAAGAATGCGGATGTGTTCCGGCCTGGGCGCCGTCTGGCCCGCGCCGGCGGACAGGACGAGATGCAAGACGCTCTCGGATCGCCGCGCGACGGCGTTCACGGCGGGCCTGTCGAGCACGCTGCTCGTATCTTCTCCGTCGGTGTAGGCGACGACGAGGTGCCGGCGGCCCGGGTGCTGTCGCCGCGCGAGCGTCAGGAGCAGCGCGTCGTGCAGCGACGTCGTCGCGCCGAGCGGCGCGATCGCGAACACAGGGTGCGACGAAGTCAACGGGACGACATCAGCGATGCCGGTGGCGAACGCCGTGATCCGAACGCGGTCATCGGGGCGCAGCATGGCGGCAATTTCGGCCGCGCTCGTCTCGAAGCGGTCGATCGCGCGCGCGGTGCTGCCGCTGGCGTCGAGAAGGATCGTGAGATCGACCGGAAGCTGCTCGCCCAGCAGCTCGTCGATCCGCTGCGGCACCCCAGCGTCGAACACCTGAAAGTCCTCTTTCGTGAGCCCCTGAACCACCCGGTTGCCGTCGCGCACGAGCACGTCCACCAGAACGACGCTCGCGCGCGACCGAAAGACGGGACGCTGCTCCTGCCCCCGAGCCCATGACGCGACCGCGGCCGCGAGCGCTGCCGCCAGGGTGCAGGCGACGAAAGCCGCGCGCCTCATCGCAGCGCCCTCCGCAGGCGAGCGAGGTAATCGGCCCAGAAGCGGGCATCCCCTCCGGGATATTGTCGCCACGGATCGCGCGGCGGCGCAGTCGTGAAGAAGGTCTCGGCCACGGATGCGGCGTAACGCGCCAAGCGGGAGGGTGGAACGGCTACGCATAACGCAGGGGCGGCGATTATTGCACGTTTGTCCGCTACCGCGTCCCCTCATTCAGTCGTGCCGCAACGCGGCGGCGGGTTCGACGCGCGAGCACGCCGAGCGGGCACCAACGCGGCGAGCCGGGCCAACGCCGGCAGCCCGGCTGACACGCCCCGCGCAACTGCGGCCACGGATCACGCACGGGCGCTCGGCGCCGGCGGCCACGGCTCGACGTAACGCAGTCCTTTCAGGAATGGCGCGAGACGCCGGAAATCGCCGTCCCTGGTGATGAGCGTGATGCCCTGCTCGCGGCACGATGCGGCAATCAGCGCATCGTTGAGCAGCGACGGGTTCTCATCGATCAACTGCCACCCCTCGCGTACAGCCACGGCGGCGAGCACGCGGCCGCTCTCGGCAAACGCGGCAGCCGAAGGCGCGAACACACGCCGGCGGCGTTCGAACGGCTCGAAGACGCCCCGCCGGACATCGCGCGCCACCTCAGGCGTGCGTGCCCCCGCGGCGAGTTCCTGCATTACGACTGCGCTCAAAACGGCATGACGCCGCCGCGCCCGAATGGCGACGGCAGGGCTTGAAATAAGTCGTCACTCTAGGCAATAATATGGTCATGGTTAAGGTCAACGTCTTCGAGGTCAAGGCCAAGCTCTCGGCGTATCTCGACCGGGCCGCCGCCGGCGAGCGGATCCTGATCTGCCGCCACAACACACCCGTCGCGGAGCTGCGGCCCGTCGGCGAGGCGCGGACCGACGAGCGGCCGATCGGTCCGCTGCCCGGGCGGCCCACCTTCGATGTCCCCGCCTCGTTCTTCGACCCGCTGCCGGGCGACGAGCTCGATCTGTGGGAGGGCGGCGGGAACGCCGACCCTGTGACGGCAAGTCTGACGGGTCCGGCCAAGGGGGCGTCGAAAGTGGCCGAGACCCGCGGCGGCTACCGGCGGAAGCACGGACGGCGTCCCGGCGGGCGGCGCTCGTGAAGCTGCTCCTCGACACGTGCACGTTCCTCTGGCTGGCTGGCGGCGGAATGCTGTCGCGGGCGGCGGCCGCCGCCGTCCGCGATCCGTCGAACGACGTCTTCCTGAGTGCCGTGTCCGTCTGGGAGATCGTGACGAAGTATCGCCTGGGCCGACTCCCGCTGCCCGAGCCGCCCGATCGTTTGATTCCCGCCGAGCGACGCGTGCGCGGGTTGACGGCGCTTGCCTTCGACGAAGACGCCGCGCTCCAGGGTCTCCGCCTTCCCGCGCTGCATCGCGATCCGTTCGATCGCATGTTGATCGCGCAGGCGGTCGCGCATGGCCTCGCGATCGTGACGCCCGATCAGGCAATCGCGCAGTATCCCGTCCGCGTCATCTGGTAGGGCCGTTTCACGCTCGCGCCTGCGACCACCACCGACGTCCTCTCGGCGCCCTCTCGCGAGACTTCTTCGTCTTCAAGGCACGGATCTTCAAGACACGAATCGGAATCCAAGCGCGGAAATCGCTTGCACGTTGTGACGGCTGAACTTCGGATTGAGCTCCGACGGCGACGGCCGGTATCTGATTACGGTGTCGCCGAGGTCGAATCTGAGTACCACCCGCGACGATACCGGGTATTCAACTCCACCGCCGATGTCAACGGCCAGGCACGTTCTGGGGTGGCTATCTCCCGAACCCAGAAGTACCGCTTCTTCAAATCGTCGCAGCATGAAAATCTCGGGGAAGCGCTCGAAGCGCACGGCTCCAGGTCTGGTTTTCATGAACAGTGTTGCAGCGCCGAAACGCCTGCCCGCGACGACTCCGGCAAGGGCCTGGATCTTTCCCCAGCCCCGGTACATCGGTCCCGCTCCGTCGAACGGTCTGCCCGCATACTGCGGAAAGAAAACAACCTCGCCTTCCATCTTGAGGTGCTTTGACAGTCGGTAACCGGCGCGGCCGCCGATGCCACCTTCGAGCCACGTCCCCTTCGGAATCCGCGCGCGTCCGCTGGGGAGCCACTGCGCCTTGAGTTCCGGCACCGGATCGAATTCCACGAAGCGAATGCCGGACGCGACGATTCCCAATTCAAGTCGGCGGGAGGCGTCCTGCGCCTGTGCTTCGCCGGCTACCGTGACGACCAGAAAAATGCAAATACACCCTGCAACATTCACGGCACCCTCCCGCCCGATCGCCTCACGGACGGCAACTGGAACAGGGAACTGTTATATCGTTCCTCGACGGATCGCCTCGCGCAGCAGCCTCGCCAGATCTTCCGCCAGGAACGGTTTGGACTTGAATGCCTCGGCCCCATCTTCGTGGCGCTTATCGCGCTTTCGATGGTGCCGAAACCAGTCAGCACGATGATCGGGCACATCGCCTGCCGGCGCGGCGCCTCGGTCCTCGTGCTCCGGACCGATCAGATGCTCACGACGCTCAAGCACGCACGGCTCGATAACAGCTGCGAAGCCGCGCTCCGCCCTCCAGAGAGGCCGCGCGAGACGCCGGCACTCGGCCGCACGAACGCGGGTGCGGGCGGCGCAGCTACTCAGGCCAGATTCAAATGGTCTCGCGTCGCAACGCGCGCGCGAATCTGGACTGCGTCGTCGCCAGACGTTCCCATTCCCCCGTGGTATAGACGATCAGGTCCGCCGGGACCGGGAGCGTCTCGGTTGGCCACCGTGCGCTCCGCTGCACGAACGGTTCATCGGAACGTTCGACGATCGCGACCAGATCCAGATCGCTGCCTACGCCGCAGTCTCCGCGTGCGTACGAGCCGAAGTACCCGATTCTCTGGACGCCGCCCGGTTCAGAGGCAACCACGCGCGCCCAGCGTCTCGCTTCCCGAATCACGCGATCGCGGTCAGGCCAGACGAGCACGGACGAATTCAACGATCTCACCGGCATAGGCAATCGCCTGCTCGCTCTGGAGCGGACCGTAATGCTCGAACGGCGCCCCTTCGGGATGCCCGTTCGCGTGCCGTGTCGCGACGTAGAAATTGTCGAGGACCCGTCCCTTTTCGATGAGGGGCTCCGCGCCGGCGGACGCCGGCAACTCCGCCAACAGGCGCGCCACGACGTGGCCCCACGCCTCCTGGCCGAGGCGGAGATGCAGCGCCTTGACCGCTTTCTCCGCGGCTTGCTGGGACGCGAAGCACGCCCACTCGTGGGAGCCGTCCTCACGGGCAGCCTTGGCATGCGCCAGGTCCTTGTCCGCTTGAGCGAACCAGTCGCGCGAGCGATTCATGATTGCACCATTATGGCAGCACGGAACCATCAGCTCACGAGCGAGAACCCCTCTTGCTCGAAATGCGGATCGAACGCGAAGGCCTCGGCGACGTTCCGCTGGCGCATCGTGATGAAAGACACGGCGTCGACCAGACTCAACCGCCGCGTGCGGCGCTCGGCCAGCAGGTCGAGACCGGCGTTGTGCAGCGCGTCGTCGACGCAGACCACCTCGACGAGCGGCGCAAAGTCCGCCCGAAAGCCCCGGACGGCGTCGAGACCGAGGCGGCGGCCGACGAGCGCATACGTTTCGACCAGAACAAAGCACGTCGACACGAGTGCAGCCTGGCGGGCACGGAGGTTGGCGAAGGCGCGCTCCGCGCGCGCGTGGTTCTCGTCCTTGGCATTGAGGAGTGCCAGGAGCGCGGACGTATCCACGAAGACCGCACTCACTCGAACGCCTCGTCGAGATACCGGTCATGCCTGGTCGAGACGTCACGCGAGCCGCGGCGGTCGCGGAAGCGACCGACGACCCGCGCCGCGCGGTCGTACAGCGCGGCGCGCACCGGCGTGTCGTCGGACAGTCCCTTCTCGACATACCGCCGGATGATCTCGGCGAGCGACACGCGACGCTCGTGGGCCTCGGCCCGTAGTCGCCGCGCCTGCTGCTCGGTGAGCTGAATCTGCGTCCTGACCATCGTCTATGTGTAAGCACATCATGCTGTGATGTAAAGACAGCGGCGAGTCCTGACTCTCGGGGCGTGCTGGGAGACGGGCGCCGGGGGCCTCAGCGTCCAGGTGTGGCAGGAGTTCTTCGTCGCCGTGACTCGAAAGGGCGCCGAGCCGCTCTCGGTCGATGAGGCCGCTGACCGCGTTCGCGAGTCCAACAGAACGACCCGTTTCTGTAAGCTGTGAACTCTAGCGGATGTCAACGAGTGCCGATCCGAGGCGGTCGCCGCGATAGTCGTACACGACCGCTTTGACGTGCCGCGGCCGCGCCGTCGCCGTGACGCGTCCGGTGAAGATCACGCCGTCCCGCATGGTGCGCGCGTAGTTGTCGGGGCTGAGCTTCAGATCGACACGCGTCCGCAGCTCGCCGATCGTTCGCGTGTCGGACGCGCCGACGAACAGCGCCACATCGAGGGACGCGATGTGGCGCCCGCCGGCGTCGCTGAACGCGATCGAGGCGGGGGCGATGCGGACGCGTGCCTCCACCTCCCACGCCCCGGCTTTCGACGGCTTCACCACGCTTGCCGACAGCTCGACCGGGAGGTCGTCGAGTACGGCCGGGTACGCGCCGGCCGACGCGATGCGGGCGGCCGCGACGGACTCGCGCCTGTCGGACGCGCGCTCGTCCGGCCGCGCGTAATAGCCGTGCCGATAGAGCACCGTCACTCCGGGGCGGCGCACCTCCACCGTGATGTGCCGAAAGCCGGTGTCGGTCTTCGAGTCCTGCGGATAGTACCCGAGCAGGTATTCAAAGCGCGTCGCGCGGTCGACCCGGTCCAGGGTCTTGTCGGCATAGGCGTAGATGGACGTTATCCCCCCGGTCTCGTCGGCCATCGTGCGTGAATCGGCGTTCGCCCAGAGCTGGTCCCATGACGGCCCCTGAAAGATGACCGTCTTTCCGCTGCGCAGCCAGGACGTGGCAATCCCCCCGGTGTGAATGACGGACAGGGTCACACGCGCGTCGGCCGCCAAACGGGTGAGGCGCTCGGTCATGAACGTTTCGATGTTCACCAAGCCCTCCCACGAGATCAGGACGACGTGCTTTTCTCCATCGATGTACCGCAGGTACTCCACGGCGGCGTGCAGTTTCTCGAGGTCCTGCCGCGCGGCGGCGTTGTAGATGAAACCGCGTCTCGATCCATCGTCCCTCTTGCCAAAAAGGTTGCCGAACAGGACGTCGCGTTCGTCCTCCGACATCACCTCCGTCGGCGGAACGACCGCCAGCGAACGGGAAGCCGGCAGTCCCGGCGCGTCGAAGACGTCGTCGATGAGGGCCTGCACGCTGGGGGGAGGCTCGATGGCCCCGTAGACCACAGTCAGACCCCTGAACCAGTGATCCAGCAGGGCCTCGATGCGTTCATAGCGCTGGCGGTATCGCGCGATGAGACGCAGGACGGCCTCCCGATCCGTCGTCAGCTCGCTGATGCGATCGTAGGCGGCAACGGCCACGCGGTCGGGCGGCACGCTCAGCCGGTTGAGGAACGTGCGGACGGCGTCGAACCCCTTCGCGGGCCCCTGCAACCGGCCGCGGCCCAGGACGATCACGAAATTGCGCGGCGCCGATGCGCCCAACGCGGCAGCCTCCCGGGACGGCTCTCGCGCCTCGGGCGCGGCCGGGCCAGTCCGATCGACGATCTCGAAGTGACTGATCGTCTGCCGGACTCCATTTTCCAGAATGGTGAAGTCGTCGCGGGTGAGATCGCGAACCGGGTCGCCGGCCCGATCGACCACGCGTACATCGACGGGCACGAGCGCGATGCGGCCTCGAAAGACCTGCGGAGGCGGCTGCCCCTGGTGCGCATCGAAGGTCTGCGCCGCCAGGACCAGCGCCAGCGTCTGACTCCAGATGATCGACCGCATCCGCTTCACGTCCCCACACGCCAAGGCTCAGGAACTACTGGAAACAGCCGTCGCAAGGAGCTCGTCCAAAATCGCCGCAAACGCTTGATACGGAATCGCTCCATTCTCGCCACGTGTGACCCGGAACGCCCCGTGATTGTCAACGGCTCCGAAGAAGCAGGTCGGAGTACTGGTGACCTTACCACCAATCCCCCGGGACGGTGACGTGCCGCGGCGGTGACGAAGACAGCCCCCTCAGCCGTTTCGCGGGAGGCGCCGGACGGCCCGCCCGGCGGCGGCATCTGTTCACGATTTTACGTGCTACACTGTTTTTCGTGGCCGAGAATCAGAACGTGACGTTGAGTCTGCCGCGGGAGCTCCTGAAGCGAGTCAAGCGCCTCGCGGCCGATCGGGACACATCGGTGTCGGCGCTCATGACCGAAGCACTGGCCCGTCTGGCTGACGAGACACGGCGATACTCAGCCGCGCGAAAGCGGGCGCTGGCCGCCATGACATCCGCTCGATCGCTCGGCACCCGTGGCCGGCCGGCCTGGACCCGCGACCAGCTCCATGAGCGCTGACCCGGCACGAGCCTTCGTCGACGCGAACGTCCTCGTCTATGCCTTCGACGCGTCGGCCGGCAGGAAGAAGATCGCCGCCGAACGACTCCTTGCCGGCCTCTGGGAGACCGGCACCGGATGCCTCAGCGTGCAGGTCCTGCAGGAGTTCTTCGTCGCCGTGACACGAAAAGTCCCCGCGCCCCTCTCCGTTGACGACGCCGCTGACCGCGTTCGCGAGTTCGGCACGTGGAGGGTGTTCGCGCCCGGCCCCGACGATGTGCTCGCCGCGATCGCCCTCCACAAACAGACGAAGCTCGCATTCTGGGACGCCATGGTGGTGCATGCCGCGGCGGAGTCGGGATGCGACGTGCTCTGGACCGAAGATCTCCATGACGGACAGGTGCTCAGAGGCGTTCGCGTTCGCAATCCATTTGCCGAACCGCCCGCGATGCAGCGCGCCGACCGCACGCCGCGAAGAAGCCACGAGTGACACGTTGGCGTTTGCGGTGATACCCCGCGCAGCCGCGGGCAGCCGCGCGCAGTTGTGGTAAGATTGTTCGTGCCCCCTGTTTCAAGCTCCGGGCCCTCCTCAAATCCGGTTCCCGTCTCCGCAGTCGCCGTCATCCCCGCCAGGTATCACTCGACACGGCTTCCAGGCAAGGCGCTCGCGGATATCTGCGGCCGTCCGATGATCGAGCACGTGTACCGGCGCGCCGCGGCCGCGCGTTCGATTGCCGCGGTCATCGTCGCGACCGACGACGAGCGGATCCATCGCGCTGTGCTGGCGTTCGGAGGCGAGTCGCGGATGACGTCCGCGTCGCATCAGAGCGGCACCGACCGCATCGCGGAGATCGCGGGAGATCTGCCCTACGACATTGTCGTGAACGTGCAGGGAGACGAGCCGCTCATCGAGCCCGCGATGATCGACGAAGCGACCGCGCCGTTCGCCGGCGATCCCGCTCTCCTGATGAGCACGTTGCGGCGCCGCATCGAAGATCCCGCAGACATCCAGAATCCGAACGTGACGAAGGTCGTCGTCGATCGCGACGGGTTCGCGCTCTATTTTTCGCGCGCGCCCATCCCGTTCGTGCGCCCGGGCAGCCCGGCCGCGCCGGCCTGGCGTCACGTGGGGCTGTACGTCTACCGGCGCGAGTGCCTGCTGCGCCTCGCCGCGCTGCCGCCGGCCTCGCTGGAGCAGTCCGAGGCGCTCGAGCAGCTCCGCGCGCTCGAGCACGGCATCCGCATCAAGGCGATTGAAACGGCGTTCGATTCGATCGGCGTGGACACACCCGAGGACCTCGAGCGGGTCCGGCTGGCATGCGCGCGGGGCCTGAAAGGTCCGGCTTACGAGGCAGCACGCCGGGCCTGAAGGCCCGGCCTACAAGGCACAGACAAACGATGACCAAACCTGGTGAAGCAAAGCCCGTCAAGTACATCCTGGTGACCGGAGGCGTGGTCTCGTCTCTCGGGAAAGGGCTCGCCGCCGCCTCGATCGGGGCGATCCTCGAGGGCCACGGCTACAAGGTCGCACTCCAGAAGTTCGACCCCTACATCAACGTGGACCCGGGGACGATGAGCCCGTACCAGCACGGCGAGGTCTACGTGACCGACGACGGCGCGGAGACGGACCTGGATCTGGGCCACTACGAGCGCTTCACCAGCCAGATCACGACGCGGAACAACAACTGGACGACGGGCAAGATCTACCTCTCGGTCATTCAGAAGGAGCGTCGCGGCGACTATCTCGGCCGCACCGTCCAGGTGATCCCGCACATCACCAACGAGATCAAAGAGGCCATCCGGCTCGTCGCGCACGATGTCGACATCGTCCTGGTCGAGATCGGCGGAACGGTCGGCGACATCGAGAGCCTGCCGTTCCTCGAGGCGATCCGCCAGCTCCGC
Source organism: Acidobacteria bacterium RIFCSPLOWO2_12_FULL_66_21 (assembly GCA_001767455.1). GTDB lineage: Bacteria > Acidobacteriota > Vicinamibacteria > Vicinamibacterales > 2-12-FULL-66-21 > 2-12-FULL-66-21. The sequence goes on along the minus strand of MELC01000091.1, from coordinate 160,528 downwards.
CAGGATGTCGGGCGCGAGAACACGCTGTACATCCACCTGACGCTGGTGCCGTTCATCGGCGCCGCCGGCGAGCTGAAGACGAAGCCCACGCAGCACAGCGTCCGCGACCTGCGCTCCATCGGCATCCAGCCGGACATCCTGCTCTGCCGCACCGACCGGTTCCTCGACCAGGATCTGAAAAAGAAGATCGCGCTGTTCTGCGACGTGGACGAGGAGGCGGTCATCACCGCGAAGGACGTGTCGAGCATCTACGAGGTGCCGCTCGTGCTCGCGGCGGAGGGGCTCGACCGCATCGTGCTGCGCCGGCTGCACCTGCCCGAGACCGAGGCGCACATGGAGGCGTGGACCGACCTCGTCGATCGGATCAAGAACCCGACCGACGAGGTCACGATCCATGTCGTCGGGAAGTACGTCGGGTACGAGGATTCCTACAAGAGCCTGAACGAGGCGCTGTACCACGGCGGGTTCAAGCACCGGCTGCGCGTCAACATCCGATGGGTGGAAGCGGAGGCGCTCGAGCAGCCGGGCGGCGAGCAGCTGCTCGACGGCGCGAATGGGATCCTGGTGCCCGGCGGGTTCGGCGATCGCGGCACGCGGGGCATGATGCGCGCCGCGCAGATCGCGCGCGAGCGCAACATCCCCTACCTCGGCATCTGCTACGGCTTCCAGTGGGCCGCGGTGGAATACGCGCGGCACGTCTGCGGCCTGACCGAGGCGGACTCGACCGAGTGCGCGCCGGATACGCCGCAGAAGGTCATCTACAAGCTGCGCGATCTGCTCGGCATCGACGATCTCGGCGGCACGATGCGGCTCGGATCGTATCCGTGCGAGCTGAAGGCGGGCTCGCGGGCGTATCAGCTCTACGGCGAACCCGTGATCGCCGAGCGGCACCGGCACCGCTACGAATTCAACTGCCTGTACGAGAAGGCGCTGACGGAGCGCGGGCTGGAGATCGTCGGCCGTTCGCACGACGGCAAGTTCGTCGAGATCGTGGAACTGCCGTCGCACCCCTGGTATGTCGCCGTGCAGTTCCACCCGGAATTCAAGTCGAAGCCCCTGAAGCCGCATCCGCTCTTTGCCGGCTTCGTCCAGGCGAGCCACCAGCGCAAGGTCTCCACGGCACAGCAGGCGGCCGCCTCCGTGATAGGGTAAGCGGCGTGCAGCCGATCCAGTTTGCCGGGATCACGGTGGGCGGCGGCGGCTCCGCGCTGCTGCTGATTGCGGGTCCCTGCGTCATCGAATCCGAGTCACACGCCATCGACACCGCGATGGCGGTGCGCGACATCGCGCGCCGCGCCGGGGCGCAGTACGTCTTCAAGGCGTCGTACGACAAGGCGAACCGCACGTCCGGGCGGTCCTTTCGCGGCCCGGGGCTGAAAGAGGGTCTGCGCGTACTCGCGCGGGTGAGGCACGATGTCGGCGTCCCCATCCTGACCGACATCCACGAGCCCGCCCATGCGGCGGCGGCGGCGGAGGTCGCCGACATCCTGCAGATCCCCGCATTCCTGTCGCGCCAGACCGATCTCATCGTCGCAGCGGCCAGGACCGGGCGCGTGGTCAACATCAAGAAGGGACAGTTCCTCGCGCCGGCGGACATGCGGCACGCCATCGCCAAGGTCACCGACACGGGCAACCCGAAGGTGATCGTGACGGAGCGCGGCTTCACCTTCGGCTACAACAACCTGGTCGTCGACATGCGCGCGTTCCCGCTGCTCCGCGCGCTTGGGTACCCGGTGATCTACGATGTCACTCACAGCCTTCAACTGCCCGGCGCCGGCGACGGCGTGACCGCCGGTCAGGCCGAGTTCATCGAGCCGATGGCGTCGGCGGGCGTGGCGGCCGGCATCGACGGCATCTTCCTGGAAGTCCACGAGCGGCCGGAACAGGCGAAGAGCGACGCGCAGAACGCGCTCCGGCTCGACAAGCTGGAGCCGCTGCTCCGGCGGCTCGTGCGCCTCCACGCGATTGCATCCGAGGCGGTATGACGGACACCATGTCGGGTCTCGATCTCGCGCGCAAGGTCCTGCGGATAGAGGCGGCGGCCATTCTCGGCCTCGTCGATCGCATCGACGGCGACTTCGAGCGCGCGGTGCAGCTCCTCTTCGACTGTCGCGGGCGTGTCATCGTCACGGGCATGGGCAAGTCCGGCATCATCTGCCGGAAGATCGCCGCGACGCTGTCGAGCACCGGCACGTCCGCCTGGTTCCTGCACCCGGCCGAGGCCATCCACGGGGATCTCGGCGCGATACGCGACGACGACCTCGTCATCGCGCTGTCGTACAGCGGCGAGACCGAGGAGATCGTCCGGCTGCTCGAATCGATCCGCCGGATCGGCGCGAAGCTGATCGCGCTCACGGGCGATCCGGCGTCCACGCTCGCGCGCGCGGCCGACGTGACGCTCAACTGCGGGATCGCGCACGAGGCGTGCCCGATGAACCTCGTGCCGACCGCCAGCACCACGGCGGCGCTCGCGATGGGCGATGCGCTGGCCATGACGCTGCTCGTACGCAAGGGCTTCCGCGAGGAGCAGTTCGCGTCGCTCCACCCGGGAGGAAAACTCGGCCGCCGGCTGATGCGGGTCGATCACGTGATGCACTCGGGCGACGCCGCACCCGTCGTGCGGACGTCGACGCCCATGCCCGACGTGTTCCACGAGATGTCGAGCAAGCGGCTCGGCATGACGTGCGTGGTCGACGACACCGGCTCGCTCGTGGGGATCTTCACCGACGGCGACCTGCGCCGTCTCATGAGCCGCGCGTCGAACGTGCTGGAGCTCACCGCGGGGGAGGCGATGACACCCAATCCCATCACCATCCACCGCGAGCTGCTGGCCGTCGAAGCGCTCAAGATCATGGAGACGCACAAGATCACCTCGGTCGTCGTCGTCGACGCGCTGCGGCACGTCGAAGGGGTCGTGCATCTGCACGATCTGTGGCGAACCCAGATGTTCTGAAACACGGACGGACACGGAAAACACGGAAGCACGCGGAAATGTAGAACGTAGAATGTAGAACGTAGAAGGCCCTCACACTGCCACGCTGGACACAGAACGACGAATGTCGAACGGGAGCGCAGAGGAACGGATCATGGTCGAGGAGCGCGCGGCGCGCGTGAAGCTCCTGCTGTTCGACGTCGACGGCGTTCTCACCGATGGCGTCGTCGTGATGCATGCCGACGGGACGGAGTCGAAAGGCTTTCACATCCGCGACGGCGCGGCGATCGTCTGGGCGCAGCGCGCGGGCTTGACCGTCGGGTTCCTGTCCTCGCGCGCGTCGGGTGCGACCACACAGCGCGCGGCGCAGCTCGCGGTGCGGCTCGTGATCCAGGGAGTGCCGGACAAGGTGACGGCCTACGAGCAGATCCTCAGGGACGCGGGGCTCGATGACGCGTCGGTGGCGTACATGGGGGATGACCTGGTCGACATTCCCGTGCTGTCGCGTGTCGGGCTGGCGGCCGCGCCCCTCGACGGCGCGCCGGAGGTGCGCGAGCGGGTGCACTGGACCAGCACGGTCGCCGGCGGCCGCGGCGCGGTGCGGGAATTCATCGAGATGGTGCTGCGCGCCCAGTCGCGTTGGGACGCCGTCACGCAGCCATTCCTGGCTTCCTCATAATGGGACCGTACGGAACCCTCGTCGCGCTCGTCGCGCTGCTCGCGGGCCTGGCCATCGGCAAGGCCTGGGAGCGCTACAAGCTGCAGGACGGCCGCTGGATCGACCGGCGCCGGGCACGCGAATCTCCGCACTACATGCTCGGGCTGAATTTCCTCGTCGCCAACCAGATCGACTCGGCGATCGAGGAGCTCGTCAAGGCGGCTGAATCGGCCGGCGATCCGCTCGAGATTCACTTGATCCTCGGCAACCTCTATCGAGAGAAGGGCCAGGTGGGCCGCGCCATCCAGGAACACCAGTCGCTCCTGCAGCGGCCGAACCTCCGCAAGCTCGAACACGCGAACGTGCTCCTCTGCCTGGGACTGGACTACAAGCACGGCGGGTTCGTCGATCGCGCGCTGGAAGCGTTCACCGAAGTGCTGAGGCTCGACCCCGAGAACCGGTACGCCCTGACGAATCTCGAGAAGCTGTACGAAGAGCAGCACCAGTGGACCGAGGCGTACAGGACGCGCCAGCAGCTCGCCGCCGGGGACACCTCGACGAACCAGCCGCGGCACCACGCGATTCTCGCCTTCCTCGAGACCGAAATCGGACTGGTGGCGCTGAAGCAGGGGAACCACGCGGAAGCGGCGCGGCGGTTCGCGGCGGCCATCGAGCTGGACCCGAAGAACCCGCACGCGTACCTGAACCTTGGCGACGTCCGTCTTCACCAGGGGGACATCGCGGGGGCCATCGCCGCGTGGGAGCGGCTCGTCGACACGTCACCCGATCGCGCGTACCTTGCGTTTCCGCGGCTCGAGGACGCGTACCCCACGGCCGGGCAGCCCGCCCGGTTCCCCGACTTGTGCCGGCGGCTGATCGGGGCCAACGCGCAGGAGTGGCGCGCGCGGCTCGCGCTCGGGAAGCACCTGCGCGCCGGGGGCCACGCGCGCGAGGCGCTCGCGCTCATGTTCGAGGCGCTCGTCATCAACCCGCACGCCCTGGTGCTCCACCAGGCGATCTGGCACACGCTGTCCGACCTGGGCCTGCCGCCCGATCTCGTCACGCGCTACGTCGACCTGTCCCGCGACGCGATCTTCTACCTCGACCCGCACATCTGCGTGCGCTGCCGCTATCGCAGCACGGAGCTGCTCTGGCAGTGCCCGCACTGCCACGAGTGGAACACGTTCGTGGAAGAACGTATCGCGCCGGCCAAGGAGACGGACGTCGCGACGTAGCAGCCGGAACACCGGCGCCGTTCGCGTGTCCCGCTGTCCCGCTGCCACGCTGTCCCGCTGCACGCTGTCCCGCTGCCATGCTGTCCCGCTGCCACGCTGTCCCGCTGCACGCGCCGACGGCTCTTACGACACGAAGACCTCGAAGTTCACGAAGTTCACGAAGACTGAAAAGGCCTTCTTCTGAAGACCTCACGCCCGCCAGGTTTGCTGAAGATCCCCACGCCGCGCGGACAGCGCTGGAGACACGAGCCACGAGCTACGACGCGTCTGCTGCATGTGCCGTCGAGCCGCGCGCAGCGCGACTTCGCCATCGATCATTCTTTCTTTACTGTCTTCGTGTCCTTCGTGTGCTTCGTGCTCTTTGTGAGGGCCGTGGGCACGTCTCAGCGTGACTCTGGCTGTCGGTAGTGGCTGATCACCACTCTCCGCGCAGTTTGGCGAACACCGCACGAACCTGCGCTTCGGTCTCGGCGAACGTGCCGTCGGTGGAGATCACGTAGTCGGCGCGTGCGGCCTTCTCCTCGATCGGCCACTGCGCGGCCAGACGGGCGCGGGCGTCGGCCTCGCTCAGGCTGTCGCGCGCCATGAGGCGCCGGAGTTGCTCCGGAGCGCTGCACGCGGCGACGACAATCCGGTCGAACTCGTGCGTATGGCCGGTCTCGAACAGCAGCGGGATGTCGGCGACGGCCATCGGGGTCGCGGGGGACAACCTGACGTACCACTCGCGCACCGCGTGGTACACGCGGGGATGGACGATTGCCTCGAGATCCGCGCGCGCGGCGCCGTCGGAAAAGACGACCCGCGCCAGTGCCGCGCGATCCAGCGTACCGTCGGGACGCCGCATGGCGTCGCCGAACCTGGCGACCACCGCGGCAAGGGCGGACGAGCCCGGGGCGACCGCGTCGCGCGCCAGGACGTCGGCGTCAATGGTCGCGGCGCCCAGCTCCGCGAACTTCGCGAGGCAGTACGACTTGCCGGTCGCGATCCCGCCTGTCAGCGCCACCCGGAGCACGTTACCGGTCCCTTCTACTGGAGCGTGACAGCCTGATCGGCATTCTACGTTCTATGTTCTACTTTCCACTTTTCCGGGCCTCGGCTGCCGTAACGGTGTTTTTCAAGAGCATCGCGATGGTGAGCGGGCCGACGCCGCCCGGGACGGGCGTCAGCGCACCGGCGATCTCGGCGACCTCGGGATGCACGTCGCCGACCACGATCGAGCGGCGCCTCTCGAACACCGCGAGGCGCGGCGAGCCCGCGAGCAGCGACCGCGCCAGCGCTTCGTCGGTCACGCGGTTGATCCCGACGTCGATCACCGTGGCGCCCGGCTTGACGAACGTACGCGTCACGAACCCCGGGCGGCCGAGGGCCGCGACGAGAATGTCCGCCTCCGCCGCGAGCGCCGCGAGATCCCGCGTCTTCGAGTGGCAGATGGTGACGGTGGCGCTCCGATGCAGCAGGAGCATCGCCATCGGCTTGCCGACGATATCGCTGCGGCCGATGACGACCGCGCGGCGCCCTTCAATGGCAATGCCGCTGCGATCGAGCATCTCGATCACGCCCGACGGCGTGCACGCGACGAGGTGCGCCCGCTGCTGCACCAGCTTGCCCACGTTGATCGGGTGAAAGCCGTCCACGTCCTTCGCGGGATCGATCGCGTCGAAGACCCGCTGCGACGCCCCCTTGCCCATCGCCTCGGGCAGCGGATCCTGGACGAGAATGCCATCGTGCTGATCGCTGCGGTTGAGGGCATCGACGAGCCGCAGCAGCTCGTCGAGCGTCGCGGTCGCGGGCAGGCGCTGCAGATCGACCCGGAGGCCCGACTCGCCTCCGGCCTTCACCTTGCTGCTGACGTACAGCTCCGACGCCGGATTGTCGCCGACGAGGACGATGCCAAGGCCCGGCGGTCGCCCCGCGCGCGCCGTGAACGCCTGCACCCGCGGCATGACCGACTCGCGGATCGTGGCCGCCACCGCCAGGCCGTCGAGCAGTCGCGCGCCCATCACGCTCACCGGCCCGCCGGCGTCCGCGACCGCTCGACGCCGGCGGCCTGTTCGAGCTCGCGCAGGTTGTCCGCGCGGCCGAGCACGACGAGGTGGTCGCCGGGATGCATCACCAGCTCCGGCGCCGGGTTGAACTCCATCTGCCCGTCGGCGCGCTGGATGCCCACGACGATGATGCCGTAGCGCTGGCGCAGATTGGCGTCGACGATCGTGCGCCCGGCCAGGGCCGCCCCTTCCGCGATGCGGACCTGCTCCATGTTCAATTCGAGGTTGTCGGAGCTGGTGGCGAGCTGGACGAAGTCGACCACGGCGGGGCGCAGCGCCGTCTGCGCGAGCTGGAGCCCGCCGATCTGGTACGGCGACAACACGCGGTCCGCCCCCGCCCGTTCCAGCTTCGTACGCGCGTCGTCGGTTTCCGCGCGCCCGATGATGAAGAGGTCGGGCCGCAGCAGGCGCGCCGTCAGGACCGCGTAGACGTTCTCGGCATCTGTGCTGACCGCGGCGATCAGGCCACGAGCGCGATCGATGCCGATCCGCCGCAGCACCTGCTCGCTGCTGGCGTCCGCCTCGACGGCGAGGTAGCCGGCGTCGATCGCCTCCTGCATGCGATCGGGATCGCGCTCGATGATGACAAACGGCACCTGCTGCCGCGAGAACTCGCGCGCGATGATGTGCCCCATCCGGCCGAAGCCGCAGACGATGAAGTGGTGATCGAGTTGATCGAGCATGCGCTCGCGCCGACGGCGGGTCCAGCGCTCCTGCAGGTCCCCTTCCACGATCCGCGCCATCAGGAAGGAGAACGTGTAAAGGACGGTCGCCACGCCGACCGTCACGACGACGACGGTGAAGGCCTCACCCGCGCGGGACAGCGGGTGGACCTCCCGGTACCCCACCGTCGTGACCGAGATGACCGTCATGTAGAAGGCGTCCCACGTGTCCCAGCCCTCGATGGCCGAGTAGCCGAGGGTGCCCCCGCAGACGATCAGGCCCAGCAGCAGCATCGACAGCCGCCAGCCCGCCCACCAGGGGGACGGGCGGCCGGACGCCAGTCGGTCCGGCCGTACCCCGCGCCCCGGCGTCAACACAGCGCTACCGCTTGCTCGACGAGCGAGCGAGCACGAAGCCGAGCGCCGTCAGGACGGCGCCGCCGAGGAGGATCTTCCACCCGAACGCGTCGGCGATCTCCGGGTTGATATGCATGCCCACGTACTGCAGCACCGCGTCGAGCTCGCTCCACTTGGCCAGCGTCTCGTTGGTGACTCCGAACTCGGTGAGGTACGCCAGCAGCGTGATGGCGAACCCGTTGAACAGCAGCATGAAGCCGAGGATCTTGCACAGGTTCGCAAAGCCCTCGGCCGCCGACCGCGCCGACGCTTCCGCGCGGTCGACGAGGGGGCTGTGAACCCGGCCGTACGTCCAGTAGATGATCATCCCGAGGTCGAGCCAGCCGAGAAAGCGCACCCAGGTCATGACCGAGAGGCTGACCATCAGGTACACGCAGAAGATCACGCCGAGGACGGGGATGACGAAACCGAACGGAACCCGGAACGGCCTCCGCGCATCCGGCCGCTTGATCCGCAGGATGATCACGGCGATCGACACGACCACGAAGGCGAACAGCGTGCCAATGCTCGTCATCTCGCCCAGGATCTGGATCGGCACGAAGCCGGCGACGACCGCGACGATGACGCACGTAATGATGGTCGTGATGTACGGCGTGCGGAACCGCGGGTGCACCTTGCTGACGCCCGCCGGCAGGAGCTGGTCGCGGCTCATCGAGAAGAAGATGCGCGGCTGGCTCATGAGCATGACGAGCAGCACGCTCGTGATCCCCGCCACGGCGCCGGCCGAGACGAGTCCGGCCGCCCAGTCCTTGTTGATCACCGCCAGGGCGTAGCCCACCGGCGCGTTGAGGAACTGCACGTCGTTCTTGTACGCCACCACGGGAAGGATGCCGGTCAGGATAGCCGCGACCACGAGGTAGAGGACCGTGCAGATGATCAGCGACGCGATGATGCCGATTGGAAGATCCCGGCTGGGGTTCTTGGCCTCTTCGGCCGTCGTCGACACGGCGTCGAAGCCGATGTAGGCAAAGAACACCACCGCCGCTCCGGTCATGACGCCGGAGAACCCGTAGGGCATGAACGGCGTCCAGTTCTCGGGCTTCACGTAGGTGATGCCCATCACGATGAAGAAGGCGACCGCGGCCAGCTTGATCGTGACCATCAGCGCGTTGAACCGCGCGCTCTCGCGCACGCCGATGACGAGCACCACCATGATGGCGAGCACGATCAGGATCGCCGGGAGGTTCAGCACCGCTCCCTCGGCTGCCGATGGGGCCGCCATCATCCACGTCGGCAGGTGGATCTCGAACCCGGCCAGGATGCGCTGAAAGTAGCCGCTCCAGCCCACGGCGACGGTCATGGACCCGACCGCGTATTCCAGAATGAGGTCCCAGCCGATCATCCACGCGAAAATCTCACCGAGCGTGGCGTAGGCATACGTGTATGCGCTGCCCGCGATCGGAATCATCGCGGCGAACTCCGCGTAGCAGAGCGCCGCGAAGCCGCAGGCCAGGCCGGCGATGACATAGGAGAGCACGATCCCCGGTCCCGCCTGATTGGCGGCCGCCGTCCCCGTGAGGACGAAGATCCCGGTGCCGATGATCGCGCCGATCCCGAGCAGCGTCAGGTCCGTTGCGGTCAGCGTGCGCTTCAGCGATTTGCCGCCGTGCTCCGCGTCGCCGACGAGCTGTTCGATAGACTTCGTTCTGAGGAGATTCGAATCCATTCACCCTCCGCGTCCGACGGGCGCATTCCGCCCCCTCGCCGCGCAACGGCCGGCGCCGGCGCGCGCAAAACGACAGGCGACCCTAGACGGTGATTGCAGGCCTGGCCGAAAGTCGCGGCATTATACACACAAAGGGGCCGGGGATTGGGTGCCAGGTGCCCGGGTGCCGGCTGCCAGACGCCAGGGCGCTAGAGCGCAAGGAAGGCGCGGGTCCGGGCTTCGGGGCCGCCTCCCTCCAGCAGGTCGCTGATGACCGCCAGCGATGAGGCGCCGGCGTCGAGGACCGACCGGCCGTTCTCGAGCGAAATCCCCCCGATCGCGACGATTGGCTTGCCCCGTCCCGCCGCATGGCGCAGCAGATCCGCGCCCCGCGCACCATAGCCGGTGTCTTTTGTGGAGGTTGCATGAATCGGCCCGACAGCGACGTAATCCACGTCGGTCTCGAGCGCGGCGTCGATCTGAGGTTCGTCGTGCGTCGACAGGCCGATCTGCGCGGCAGGGCCGAGGAGGTTGCGGGCGTCCGCGGCGGGCAGGTCCTCCTGGCCGACGTGGACGCCGTCGGCGCCCCCCATCAGCGCGATGTCCACCCGGTCGTTGACGATGACGCACGCCCCGTACGGCCGCGCGAGCGCGACAACGCTTTGGACGACGGCGAGGAAGTCGCGGCTGGCGCCGTCCTTCCAGCGGACCTGCAGGAGCCGCGCGCCGCCGCGCAGGCACGCCGCGGCCAGCGCGCCGGCCGCGAGGCCGCGCGCGGCGCAGAGCGTGACGTCGATGACGGGATAAAAACGGGGAAACCCGCCTTCGCGCGGGGCCGCTGGACTGCGCTTCGGCGCGGCAGGCACCCGGTCAGACCGCCTCGGCCAGACTGTCGCCGTTGGCCGTGTTCTTCTCGGCGATCAGCCGCTCCATGAAGCCGGTGTTGAGCCGCCCGGCCACGAACTCCGGATCCGCGAGGATCCGCAGGTGCAGCGGGATCGACGTCTTGATGCCTTCGATGACCGTCATCTCCAGGGTCCGGCGCATGCGCGCGATGGCCTCCTGCCGGTCGCGGCCGTGCACGATGATCTTGGCCACGAGCGAATCGTAGTACGGCGGAACCGTGCACTCGGAGTGGGCGAACGTGTCGACGCGCACGCCGGGGCCGCCCGGCACGCTGAACGCGTGGATGACGCCCGGCGAGGGGGCGAACGTCTCGGGATCTTCCGCGTTGATCCGGCACTCGATCGAGTGGCCGTCGAAGGTGATGTCCCCCTGCCGCACCGACAGCCGCTCGCCGGCCGCGATCCGGATCTGTTCCTTGACGATGTCGACGCCGGTGATGAACTCGGTGACCGGATGCTCGACCTGGATTCGCGTGTTGACCTCGAGGAAGAAGAAGTTCCCCTTGTCGTCCATCAGGAACTCGAACGTCCCCGCGTTCGTGTACTGAACCGCGCGCGCGGCGTCCACGACGACGCCCCCCATCCTCCGGCGCATCTTCTCGGTCACGGCGACCGATGGACCCTCCTCGAGCAGCTTCTGGTGCCGCCGCTGGATCGAGCACTCGCGCTCCCCGAGGTGGACGACGGCGCCATGGTGATCGCCCAGGATCTGGAACTCGATGTGCCGCGGGTTCTCGACGAACTTCTCGATGTACACGTCGCCGACGCCGAAGGCCGCTTCGGCCTCGCGCGTGGCGGTCTTCAGCGACTTGGCGAGCTCGCCCGCCGCGCGGATGACGCGCATGCCGCGCCCCCCGCCGCCGGCCACGGCCTTGATGATGACCGGGAAGCCGAGGTCCTTCGCGATCTTCTGGGCCTTCTCCTCGCTGTCGACCGGGCCGTCGCTGCCGGGCAGGATCGGCACCCCCGCCTTCTTCATCGCGCGCCGCGCGCGCGCCTTGTCGCCGAGCAGGCGGATGACGTTCGGCGCCGGCCCGATGAACTTGATGTGGCAGGCTTCGCACACCTCGGCCAGATAGGCGCTCTCCGCGAGGAACCCGTAGCCCGGGTGGATCGCGTCGGCGCCCGTGATCTCCGCGGCGCTCAGCACCGCCGGCACGCTCAGATAGCTGTCCGCGCTTTTCGCCGGGCCGATGCACACGTCCTCGTCGGCAAACCGCACGTGCAGCGAGTTCTCGTCCGCCTCCGAGTACACCGCGACCGTCTTGATGCCCAGCTCGCGGCAGGCGTAAATCACCCGCAGCGCAATCTCACCGCGGTTGGCAATCAGGATCTTCTTGAACATGCTTGTGGACTCGATCGGTGTCCGTCGGTGTCAATCCGTGGTTTTGATCGCAAACAGCCTTTCGCCATACTGCACGGGCTTGCCGTTCTCGACGTACGCGCTGACGATCTCGCCGTCGTACTCCGACGTGATCTCGTTCATCAGCTTCATCGCCTCGATGATGCACAGGACCTGGTCCTTCTTCACGCGGTCGCCGATTTCAACGAAGGGGGGAGCGCCCGGCTCGGGCGCACGGTAGAACGTCCCGACAATCGGAGACTTGACGACCGCCAGTTCCACGCTCTCCTGGTCGGCGGCGGGCGGAGCAGGCGGCGGCGCGGGTGCCGGCAACGCGGACTGGTGCAAAGGGGCGGGCATTGTCAGCGGGATCGCGGCGACAGCCGGCGGCTGGCCCGGTCCCTTCCGCACCCGCAGCTTCAGCCCCTCACGCTCGAGCTCGAACTCCGCCAGATCGTGCTGGCGCATCAACTCCAGGATGCGCTCGATATCGTCGAATTCCAATCCGCCTCCAGCTTTAGTCGGGGCTCCGCCCCGAACCCCGGCTCGGTCGCTCGCGGGGACCCCTA
>MELC01000091.1:0-148101 GCA_001767455.1 Acidobacteria bacterium RIFCSPLOWO2_12_FULL_66_21 | reverse complement strand
ACGCGCCAAGAACGCGCGTCGGGGGCCCCGGCTCGCAGGGCGCGCCGTGCGCGCCCTAGGCGTTCGGCCTGCGCCCCGGACCCCGGCTCGGTCGCTCGCGGGGGCCCCTCCGCCCCGCTCCGCTCCCTCCCACCCCAACGCGCCAAGAACGCGCGTCGGGGGCCCCGGCTCGCAGGGCGCGCCGTGCGCGCCCTCGGCGCACCCAGGCACCCAGCACCCTGCACCGAGCACCTGCTAAATCTCCTTCGGTACGTCGGTGAGGACTTCGCAGCCGCCCTCGGTCACCAGCACGTCGTCCTCAATCCGCACGCCGCCGGTGCCCGCCACGTAGGCCCCCGGCTCGATCGTGAAGACCATCCCGGGTGCGAGCGCGCCGTCGCTGTCCGGCGCCGTTCTGCTGATCCGCGGCTCCTCGTGCACCTCGAGGCCCAGGCCGTGCCCCGTGCCGTGCCCGAACGCGTCGCCGAGCCCGTGGCGGGTCAGGACGTCGCGCGCGGCGCGGTCGAGGCTCCGGCCCGAGACGCCAGGCCGCACCGCGGCAATGGCGGTGCGCTGCGCTTCGAGGACCGCGTCGAAGATCCGTCGAAAGTCGGGCCGCCACCGGCCCACCTGGATCGTGCGCGTAAGATCCACGCAGTATCCGTCGTAGACGCCCCCGAAGTCCAGCACCACCCCGTCGCCGGACTGGAGCCGGCGCCGGCCCGGCCGTGCGTGCGGCAGCGCGCTGTTCGGGCCCGACGCCACGATCGTCTCGAAGGCCGGCCGGCTGAAGCCCGCCCGGCGGATCGCGGCGTTGATGTCGTCGGCGATCTCGACTTCCTCGCGTCCTTCGCGCGCGAGCGCGGGGATCTCGCGCGCCACCGCCGACAGCCGCCGCGCCGCTTCGCGCAGCACGGCGATCTCCCAGTCGTCCTTTACCGCCCGCATCGACTCGACGAGGCGCTCCAGCGGCACGAGCGCCGGGCATCCGCTCCCGTCGACGCCGGGCGAGGCCGCCGAAGCCAGCGCCGTCGACAGCCGGGTGAACCGGCCGATCGACATCGACTCGGCCTCGACGCCGATGCGCTGGGCCCCCTCGCGCTCGAGGAGCGCGACGATGGCCTCGTCGTGGTCTCCATCAACGCGCTCGAGGGCGATCGCCCGCTCGCCGCGGGCGGCCAGCATGTCACGCGCGGCCGTCAGATACCGGAAGTCCACCATGAGAAAGGCGCGCGTGGGCCTGATGAGGGCGGCGCCCGCCGACCCGTCGAATCCGGTGAGATAGAACAGGTTCGGACGGGACGTGACGACGAACGCATCGACGGCGGACGCGACCATCGACGTCCGCAGTTCTGCAATCCGCCGCCCGAATGCAGGGCCGGAGAGCGTCATCCCCGCGCGTGGATAACGGCAGCCAGGAAGTCTTCGAGGTCCGCGAGAACCGGATCGTTCAGCGGCGCCTCGGGGGTGCCGTGCCCTGGTGCGGCCGCGGGTTCGACAGCCACCGGTTCCGGCGCCAGCGTCGCCCTGTCGGTGGAAAGGGAGGCTTTGGGCGCGCCCTCCGCGGCGGGCGTCACGGTCCGTTCGTGGAAGTCCTCCGCGGCGTACTGCTCGACTGACTCCCCGCTCCGGTGGTGAATGTCGGCAAGGCCGCGGATCGCCGCGAGGTTCTCCGGCGCGGCCCGCAGCACGTGCTCCAGCTCCTCGCGGGCCTCGTCGTACCGCCCGACCTCGATCAGGGCGCGGCCGAGGGTGACGTGCGCGGAGAGATACGCGGGGTGCCGCTGGAGTCCGGTGACGCAGGTCTGGATGGCGTCTTCGAAACGCCCGGCGCGGCGGTATTCCTCGGCAAGCGCCGCGAAGGCGATGGACGCCGGGTCCGACTGGACCCGGCGTTTCAGCTCCTCAATGCGCGGACTGTCGGCCATCGATCATGAGGGGAACTTGACCGAGACGGTCTTCGACGTCGTCCCGGTGTTGCCTGCCTCGTCGGTGACGGTCAGCGTGATCGTATACGTGCCTTCGGCGGTATACACGGTACTCGCCTGCGGGTTGGTCCCTGACGTCCCTGTCCCGTTGCCGAAGTCCCACGTGTAGCTGACGATCGTGTGCCCCTGCGCGGGCGACGACGCCGTCGCGTTCACGAAGACCGTCTGGCCAGGAGCCGGATCGGTCGGCGAGACGGTGAAGTCCGCGGTCGGACCGGAGCTGCCCACGGGGACCGATCTGGTGATCGAGCCGATGTGCCCGACGTCGTCGGTGACCGTCAGCGTGACCTGGAAGGTGCCTGCCCTGACGAAGTCATGCGTCGTCGTGGACGACTCGGTCGTCTTCTGATCGCCGTCGCCGAAGTCCCACGTGTAGCTCACGATGCGCCTGCCCGAGCCGGCGGTGGACGCGGAGGCGTTGAAGCTCACGTCCTGGTTCACCTGCGGCGTCGTCGGCGAGAAGGTGAACGACGGGACCGGCGCCGCGCCCTGTCCGACGAAGACGGTTTGCACCGCCGACGCGGACCGCCCGAATGCATCCGAGATCGTCACCTTCGCGATGAAGGAGCCGGCCACATCGTACGAATGGGTCGCGGTCCTGCCGCTGCCGGTGCCGCCGTCGCCGAAGTCCCACGCGTACGACACGATGGGATTCGTCGAGGACGCGCTGCTGGTGGACGCGTCGAAGAACACGGCCTGATGGTCGCTCGGCGCCGACGGCGTCACGGTGAATCTCGCGACCAGGCCGTCCGGAGGGATGACGATCCCGGGCGGCACGAGTCGAATCGAAGCGAGCTGGGTCGTCGAATTGTTGAAATCCGAGCCGATTGGCGTCACGAGAATGTCAACGACCGTGAGGGTGTCCACCGACTGCGCCGGCGCCGCGGGGGCCGTATAGACGAGCGTCGCGCGGCCGTCCGAGCCGGTGACCAGGTTGCGGGCGGAGAGGGATCCGAAGTCGGTCAACTGGCCGTTGACCATGATCTCGGTGCGCAGCGACAGGTTGCGCAGCGGCTGCCCCGCCGCGTCGCGCGCGGTAATCGTCACCAGCGCCTGGCTGGCCCCGTCCTGCGTCAGGACGTCCGGCGTGACGCTGACTGTGATCGCCGTGCCGAAGGTCGACGGCCCCGCAAGCGGCGGCGCGGCCTGGTTCTTCATCGTGCAGCCGCCGGCCACGAGCGCGATCAGCGCCGCGACGCCCGCCCTTCCGATCCCGTGCAGAATAGCTCGTTTCATATTTCAACCGCCGGCATCGCCGGCGCCCCGGGGAGTCCCTTTTCCGATTGTCCGTTGTTACTGCGGGTCGGCAAAATTCGCAAAATGCACGTCCATGCGGCCGGTCACGCTGACCTCCCGGCCGGTCTGATCGTGGCCGTAGAAGGTGATTTCCGCAATCGTGGAAATGACGGTCGGACCGAACGCCAGCGCCTTGAGGGGCGCCTCTTCCTTCGCCTGAAGGCGCACGAGAATGAACCCCGCAGTCGTCTCGCCCGACGAGACCGTCGCCGTGAAGGCGCCGTCGAACGGGTACGGCACGTCGATGCCGGGCGTGTTTCGTCCGTCGGCGCGCACGTAGCTGACGTGGTACCGATCGACGGTGATCCGGTTGACGATCGTCGGCGTCGAGGGCGACCCGGTCGAGCCCGCGTCCTTCATCCCGATCGTGAGCGTGACGCGGGCGGGATCGGCGAACACCGACGGCACATCGTCCACGAGCGTGACGACATCGGAGGACAGCACGGTGCTGAACGCGCCCGGGTCCGCCCCCGAGGTGGCCTCCAAGGAGGCGACGATCAAATACGAGCTCGCCTGCCCCTGCCGGGTCAGGTCTCCGCACGACATCGTCCCCGTGAGAAGCACGATGGCGGCAGCCAACCGGATGCGAGCGCCCCAAACCGATTTCGTCATGGCTGGTGTCATCCCTTGATGATGCGCGGCGTGATGAAGATCAGCAGCTCGCGGCTCTCGTCGGACGTCGAGTCCCGTTTGAAGAGCCAGCCGAGCAACGGAATGCGATGCAGCGCCGGCGTCCGTTCGTTCGACGACTGCTCGCGGCTGACGAAGATGCCGCCGATGATCGTGGTCGCGCCGTCGTTGACCTGCACCTGCGTCTGGGCGCGCTGCGTGTCGATCGGCGGAATGCCGTTGACCTGGCGGCTGAAGTCCGCGTTGGCGTTCTCGATCGTGATCTGCATGATCACCGTGTTGGCGCTGGTGATCTGCGGCGTCACGCTCAACTTCAGGACCGCTTCCTTGAAGGTCACGGTGATGGTGTTGTTCGCCACCACCTGAATCGGAATCTGGATGCCCTGGGCCACTTCGGCGGGGACGTTGTTCTGCGTCGTCAGCCGCGGCGTGGAGAGGACGCGTCCCTTGCCGGCGTGCTCCAGCGCGGAGAGGGCGACGTCGAGATTGAACGCGCCGTTGACCGCGCCCAGCGCGAGGCCGAGCGCGGAGCTCGCGCCGATCGCGGGCAGGTTCACGACCGTCCCGGTGGACTCGAGACTCCCCGCGCGGGGATCGCTCGGCGTGCTGACCGCGCCGGTGCGGCCGCCAATGGTGCCACGGTTCGGAAACGCGAGGTTGGTCGTGTTGCCGATATCGGGCGCCATGCGCCCGTTGAGGCCCCACTGGACGCCGAGCGCCTTGGCGAATTCGCGCGTCGTCTGCACGACCCTCGCCTCGACCTCGACCTGCGGCTCGGGGCGGTCGAGCGACGAGATGAGCGCGTTGGCGGTGGTCAGCCGGTCGGGAAGGTCCGTGATGATCAGCGTGTTCGTGCGCGTGTCGACCTGGATCTGCCCGCGCTGCGACAGCGCCGACTTCACGAGCAGCGGCTGCATGTCGGCCGCCTTGGCGTAGCTCAACGAGAAGGTCTGGACGCGGAGATCGCCCGCGAGCGCTTTCGCCTCGGAGAGCTTGCGGCGATCCGCTTCCTCTTCCGAGAGGACCGAGATCGGCGCGATCCGGACGATCGTGCCCTCGGCGACGAAGGCCAGCTTGTTGCTGCGGAGGATGGTCTCGAAGGCCTGGTCCCACGGCACTTCGCGCAGCACGATGTCCACCGGCGTCGACGGCACCGCCGCATCGATGATGATGTTCAGGCCGCTGATCTCGGAGAACTGCCGCAGCACGACGCGCAGGTCGACACCCGCGAAGTCGAGCGTGATCGGGAACCCGATGTACTTCCGCTCCTCCGTGCCGGGCATCTGCTGCATCGGCCGAGGCTGGCCCGGCGCCTGCGTCACCGGTGCCGGTGGTGTCGTGGGCGGCGGCTGCGCGGGCGGGGGCTGCGCGGGCGGCGTTGCCTGCCCCGAGCCTGTCGAGGGGGCCGGCGGCGGCGCCTGCCCTGAGCCAGCCAGAGGGGCCGGCGGCGGCGTGGCCTGGGAAGCAGGCGGCGCCTGGGCGGCCGGGACATTCAGCGCGGCCTTCGGATCGGCGGCCGCCGGATCGGGCGGCGTAATCGACGCCGCGTTCCTGATCGCTTCGCTGATGGGAATGTCCGGCTCCGGGTCGCCGGGCTTCTCGCCGGTCGCTGGAGCGAGCATCACCGTCGCCGGCGCCTGTGACGGCTCGAAGACGACGGCAATGTCCTGGCCGTCCTGGCCCGCGCGCTCGACGTGGTAGGTGGCGCCGGGTGCCATCTCCATCACGACGCGCGTCACGAGCGGAGCACGACTGTTGACGGCAACGCGGATCTTCTTGACCAGGTCGCCCCCGACGCTCGTCTGCGCGGGCGCTTTCGAGGCGACCTCGGGGAAATCGAGCACCAGGCGGCGCGGCCGATCTTCGGACTCGCTCACGCTCGCCGGCGTGAGCCGGCCGTTGCCGCCGAGTGTCACGGTCGTCGCGCCAGCGTTGCGCGACGCGCGGACGCGGTCGAGAACGGTCGCCGTGCCCGCTTCGCCGGTATCAGGCGCCGCCGAGGACGCCGTGGGAGAAGGCAGCGCGACGGGCGGAGCCACGGTGCCGGGCAGGGCGCCGCCCGCCATCCGTATGGACCGGCCCCCCGCGGAGGGCGTGAGCTCCACGCGGATCGTGTTTCGCGCGCTGCGCACCTTGTAATCGGATCGCCGGGTCAGCGCAATCCGCACGCGCGCGACGGCCGTGCCGTCGGGCGCGCTGGCCTGTTCGAGCGTGACGGCTTTGACGGCTCCCCCGCGCTCCACCAGGTTGTCCGCTTCGGCCACCGACACGTTGCGGAGGTCGACGACGACGGTCAGCGGGTCGGGCTGATTGTGTGAGTAGGCCACGGGCTCGGTGGCTTCAATGAGCACGGCGCTGCCTTGCGACGACACGCCCAGCAGGCGAATCGGCGCCGGGCCGGCCGACAAGGCCGCCGCTCCCGCGATGGCCAGCGCCGCCATCAGCGCCAGCGTCGCCGCCCGCGCGCGCATCTTCTGCGGCATCTCGGTCATCCGCGGCTCTCCTCGCTCGATCTCAGAGTCTTCTTGATCTCCCGCTGCTTGATGAGCGACAGGGGATCGTTGACGTCCTGCATGAACACGACGGCGCCCGGCAGGACGGTCTTGACGGATCCGTCCATGAGCTTGTCGCCCGCCCGCAGTGTGTAGGGCTTGTTGTCCGGTCCCTGGATCATCGCGAAGTAGCCGTTCTGATCCTTGACGATGCCCTTCAGGCTGATCTCGTTGATCAGCACGCCGGGGAGTCCCACCGGCCGCGAGCCGGACAGCCGCGGATCGCTGCCGCGGCCGAGGAGGCTGATGAAGGGATCGCGGCGGCCGCCGGGGTCGTACGAATAGGTCGGCGCCGGCGCGGGCGCTTCGGCGGCAGGCGGCTTCGCGCCGGGGGCCTGTGCCGGCGGCGCGGGTGACTGCCCGACCGCCACGCCGGCGGTGACGGCAAGCCCCGCGGCCAGATGCACGAACGTACGCAGGCTGATGCGATGCATGGTCACTTCGCCGAGGGCTGCTTCGGCACGACCCCTGTGCCCTTCACGCCCGCCGGGGCCTTGCCCTCCTGGAGCACGAAGGTCGTCGCGGTCAATTCCGCGATGATCGTGGCGTTCGGCTCCGGCTTCTGGGGCGGCTTGATCGTGATCTCGCCGATGTTGATGATCCGCGGGAACTTGCTGATGCGGTCGAAAAAGAATCCCAGGTTGTGGTACGTGCCCTCGGCCTGCAGCTTGAAGGGCAGCTCCGCGTACAGCGGCTGCTGCTTCGGCGCCTGCGGCGTGAAGCGCTGGATGTTCAAGTCCGACTGCTTCGCCAGCCCCTGCACGCGCCGCAGGATGTCGGCGACGTCCTTCTCCTGCGGCAGCACCTGTCTGAGCGTGTCGAGCCGATGCTCGAGCTCGGTGACCTGGCCCTGGAACTCGCCGAGCCGCCGCGCCGTCGCGACGCCTTTCGCGATGTCCGCCTTCAGCACCTTCAGCCGCGCCTGGCGGGTCTCGATATCCGCCTGCATGTCGGTCACGTAGAGTTTCCAGAACCCGAACACGGCAAGCCCCGCGACCAGGACGAAGGCCCCGATCTGCGCGTACCACGGCAGTTTAGTGAGCGACAGTTCCATGGATTCCCTGCTTGCGTATCGGTGCCGCCCGCCGCGGCCTTTAACAGCTCTCAGCTATCAGCCCTCAGCTTTCAGCTAGCTGAGAGCCGAGAGCTATTTCTTCGGCGCCGCCGCCGGCGTCTTGCCCGCCGGCGCCGCCGAGGGAGGCAACGGCGGCGCCTCCGGGTTGTTGAACGTCGCCTTCACGGAGAACTTGAACAACTCCTCGCCCTTCTGGCTCGCGTCCACCTGGCTGTCGATGATGTCCACCGGCTTGGCGAACCAGGCGCTCCCCTCCAGGTTCGCGACAAAATCGGACAAGCCGCTGAGCGACGTCGTCATGCCCGTGATCGTGAAGGTCTCCCCCTTCTGGGTCAACTCGGTGAGCCACAACCGCTCGGGAATCGCCTTGCTGACTTCGTCGAGCAGGTGGACGGGGCCGGACTGGCCGCGCCGGAGCTGCTCGATGAGCGAGACCCGCTGCTGGAGCTGCGCCTTCTGGCTCTCGAATTTCTGCACCTGCGCCAGCACCGATCGGAGGCTCTGCGCTTCGACCTCCCCCTTGGCGATCTCGGTGTCGAGCTGCTGCGAGGTCTGCCGGAGCGACCAGAACCACCACGCGACGAGCAGCGCGGCGGCCACGAGAATGAGGCTGGCCGCGATCGTGACCCGGTGCGCCACGGGAATGAGCGCGCGGCGCTTGCCGCGGTCGCGCTCGACCGCGAGCAGGTTGATGCGAATCATCGGTCGCCCACCCGCCGGAGCGCGAGGCCGAGAGCCACGGCGACGGTCGGCGCGATCGCCTCGGCCGACTCCAGGTTGAACCGCTTGGGATCGAACGCCACGCGCTTGAACGGGTCGAACGGCTCGACGGGCGCCTCGAAGCGCTCGCTCAGCATTTCGGTGAAGCCCTCGGCGCGCGACGCGCCGCCGCTCACCATGATGCGGTCGATCCGATCGGAGGAGGCGGTCGCCTTGAAGAAGTCGAAGGTCTTCTGAATCTCGAGCATCACGTTGTCGCTGACCGCGCGGAGCACCGGCCGCGCGTCGTCGAAGGTCACGCCGTCGACCGGCATGCCCCGCTTCAACTGGTCGGCCAGGTCGAAGGGCAGGCTCAGCTCCTTCTGCAGCGCCTCCGTGTAGGCGTTGCCGCCGATCGAGATGTCGCGGGTGAAGACCGACTGATCGCCGTTGAGGATATTGATGTTCGTCGCGCTCGCGCCGGCGTTGAGGAGCACCACGACCGCCGAGGGCTCGATGCCGTAGTTCACCTCGTAGGCGTTCTGCAGCGCGAAGGCGTCGACGTCGACGACCACCGCGGACCGCCCCGCCTGCGCGATGACGCCGGTATAGTCGGCGATCTTCTCTTTCTTCGCCGCGACGAGCAGCACGTCCATCGTGCCCTTGCCGGAGGCGTCGGCGCTGTCGAGGATCTGGTAGTCGAGGTTGACGTCCTGGATGTCGAACGGGATGTACTGCTCCGCCTCCCAGTAGATGGACTCGGCGAGCTCCGCCTCGGTCATCACCGGCAGCGTGATCTTCTTCACGATGACGGCGTTGCCCGACAACGACGCCGCGACATCCTTCGTCTTGATGTGGCGGCCGTCGAACAGACGGCGGATCGCGTCGGCGACGGCGGCGGCATCGATGATGGCGCCGTCGACGATACTGTCCGGGGGCACCGGTTCGCTGCCGAACGCGGTGACTTTGTAGCCTTTGCCGGCCTGCTTCAGTTCGACCGCTTTGACGGCGCTCGAGCCGATGTCCAGTCCGACCAGCGATTTCGCTCTGCGAAACACGCGGTGTCCTATCCTTCAAATCGACGCAAGTGGTTGTGCGGGAGGCAGTTCACGGTACCCCAACGGGGTAGCGTCTGTCAAACCTTTCGCCGTCAATCCTGCTCCGTGCCGCGCGGATCACGACCGAGCGGACTCCGGCGCCCCTGAGTACTTATCGGCACGAGCTCTGCGGCAAGTCGGGTGCCACGGCAGAATCGATACCAAATCCGGCAGAAGTGCGCAGATCTGAGATCCCGCTCGGCCGCGGCAGCCCGGCGGGGAGGGCCATTTTGGTAGCCGGGCGCACAATTCTGTAATCGGGCGGCGCGACATTTCCCGTTCTGGCACAGCGAAACGTCGTGCGAAAGTGGACCCGCGCTGGCGCCCCCGCGAGCTTGACAATCCCCATAATCATCAGTATCCTTTTGGTTTGTCGTCCTTGAAACGACGCTGAAAGGGATCGCTCACAATGGGTTCGTTTGTTCCCACCGCCGGCCAGGTGGGGCGGATGTGGCATGTCATCGACGCGGAGGGGCTCGTCCTGGGCCGGATCGCGACGGAAGCCGCACGCCTCCTCCAGGGCAAGCACAAGGCGGTGTACACGCCGCACATCGACACGGGCGATCACGTGGTGATCGTGAACGCCGCGAAGGTGAAGCTGACGGGCCGCAAGGAAGAGCAGAAGCTCTATCGGTATCACAGCGGCTACGAGGGAGGTCTGCGCGAAGAGCGGGCCAAGGACGTGCGCAAGAAGAGTCCCGCACGGCTGGTCGAGGAAGCGGTGCGCGGCATGCTTCCGAAAACGAAGCTGGGCGAGGCGATGTGGCGCAAGCTGAAGGTGTATCCGGGGGCCGAGCACCCGCACGCGGCGCAGAAGCCGCGCGTGCTGAAGACAACGAAGCGCGAGGTCGTATAACGTGACAGCAGCAGGAATCCAGTACTACGGCACCGGGCGCCGCAAGACCTCCACCGCCCGCGTGTTTCTCCGGCCCGGCACGGGGGGCATGGTCGTCAATCGCAAGCCCGTCGAGCACGCCTTCCCCACCGAAGCGCTCCGCACCCAGATCAAGCAGCCGCTGCTCGTCACCGAAACGGCCGATAAGTTCGACATCCTCGCCACGATCGCCGGCGGCGGCATCGCGGGCCAGGCGGGCGCCCTGCGGCTCGGGATCGCGCGCGCGCTCGTCGAGTACAACATCGAGCTGCGGCAGCGGCTCAAGAAGGCGGGCTTCCTGACACGCGACGCGCGCATCAAGGAGCGCAAGAAGTACGGACAGAAGGGGGCGCGCAAGCGCTTCCAGTTCAGCAAGAGATAAAGAGCAAGCTTCCAGGCGCCAGCTTCCAGCTTCCAGCTTCCAGCTGGGAGGACCGCTGGAAACTGGGAGCTGGAAACTGGGAACATGTTATGGAGGCAGCTTGACCGGCATCGCGTTGAAGGATCTCCTCGAGGCGGGCGTCCACTTCGGCCATCAGACGAAGCGCTGGAACCCGAAGATGAAGGCGTACATCTTCGGCGAGCGCAACGGGATTTACATCATCGACCTGGCGAAGACGGCGCGGCTGTTCCGCGAGGCGGAGGAGTTCGCGGCCAACCTCGCGGCCGAGGGCAAGACGATCCTCTTCGTGGGCACGAAGCGGCAGGCGCAGGACGCGATCGCCGAAGAGGCGCAGCGCAGCGGGATGTTCTTCGTGAACCAGCGCTGGCTCGGCGGGCTGCTCACCAACTTCCTGACCATCCAGCGCAGCCTCTCGCGACTGCGGGACCTCGAGGCGATGGAGACCGACGGCCGCTACGAATCGCTCTCGAAAAAGGAGATCGCGCAGATCGAGAAGGAGAAGCGCAAGCTCCAGAAGAACCTCGAAGGCATCCGCAACATGTCGCGCCTGCCGGACGCGCTGTTCGTCGTCGACACGCGCAAGGAGAAGATCGCGGTCGACGAGGCGCGGAAGCTCAAGATTCCGGTCATCGGCGTGGTCGACACCAACTGCGACCCCGACGAAGTGGATTTCGTCATACCCGGCAACGACGACGCGCTGCGCGCGATCCGGCTGTTCGCCTCGCGGATCGCCGACGCGGTGATCTCGGGGCGCGGCATCCGCGAATCGGCGCAGGCCGAGGACGCGGCGGACGCCGAGGGGGACGAGCGCGCCCGGCGCGGCCGCGCGGTGCGTCAGCCCCGGCCCGAACCGGCGACCTCGCCGGCCTCCGTGTAACAGCGGGCGAGGGGCCCGCCGGAAGTTCACGCGCCGGCCGTTCGGATGGCCGGCGTTGTCATGTACAGCTTCCAGTAGCCAGTTCCCGGCTTCCAGCTCGGTGCTGGAAACTGGAAGCTGGAAGCTGGAAGCTGGAAGCTGGAAACCGGAAACCGACGTTCAGGAGCAGCGATGGAAATTACGGCAGCGATGGTGAAGCAGCTTCGCGACCAGACGGGCGCGGGGATGATGGAATGCAAGGCGGCCCTCAAGGAGGCGAACGGCAACATCGAGGCCGCGACGACGATCCTCCGCAAGCGGGGCCTCGCACAGGCGACCAGGAAGGCCGGGCGGTCGACCAACGAGGGGTTGATCGGCAGCTACCTCCACATGGGGGGCAGGATCGGCGTCCTCGTGGAGGTGAACTGCGAGTCGGACTTCGTCGCGCGGACGGACGATTTCCAGAGCCTCGCGCGCGAGATCGCGATGCACATCGCCGCCGCCGCGCCGCAGTACGTCCGGCGCGAGGACATTCCCCCCGCGGTCCTCGACCGCGAGCGCGACGTCTACCGCGGCCAGATGGAAGGCCAGAACAAGCCGCCGGCGGTCATCGGGAAGATCGTGGAGGGAAAGCTGAACAGCTTCTACGAGCAGGTCTGCCTGCTCGACCAGCCGTCGATCCGCGATCCGAAGACGACGATCGGCCAGGTCGTGCAGCAGGCGGTGGCGAAGATGGGGGAGAACATCACCATCCCCCGCTTCGTGCGCTTCAAGCTGGGGGAAACCGCATGAGAATTAGTGAGTTGGTGAATTCGTGAATTCGTGAGTTGGTGAATTGGCAGGTGGCTGAAATCGAGCGCCGACCCCAATTCACCAACTCACGAATTCACGAATTCACCCATTGGATGGACTCCCCACTATAATCGGCAGCATACATGCCTCCCGCCTACCGCCGCATCCTGCTGAAGCTCTCCGGTGAAGCCCTCATGGGCGAGCAGCAGTTCGGGATCGATCCCGACGTCGCCACCCAGATCGCGAAAGACATCAGGGAAATCCAGCAGCTCGGGGTCCAGACCGGGGTCGTCATCGGCGGCGGCAACATCTTCCGGGGCCTGGCCGCGAGCGCGCGCGGCATGGACCGCGCGACCGCGGACTACATGGGGATGCTGGCCACGGTCATCAACGCGCTCGCGCTGCAGGACGCGCTCGAACATGTCGGCGTGACGACGCGGGTCGCCACCGCCATCGAGATGCGCGCCGTGGCCGAGCCGTTCATCCGCCGCCGCGCGGTGCGCCACCTCGAGAAAGGGCGCGTCGTCGTGTTCGCCGCCGGCACCGGCAACCCGTATTTCACGACCGACACCGCCGCGGCACTGCGCGCCATGGAGATGAAGGCGGACGTCATCCTGAAGGGGACGAAGGTCGACGGCATCTACACGGCCGACCCGATGCTGGATCCGACCGCGACCAAGTACGACGAGCTGTCGTACCTCAACGTCCTCGAGCGCGGGCTCACGGTGATGGACGCCACGGCGATTTCCCTCTGCATGGACAACAAGCTGCCGATTGTCGTCTTCAACCTGCGCACCGCCGGCAACCTCCGCCGCGTGATCGACGGCGAGAAAGTGGGCACGTTGGTGACCGCGTGAACGAATTGCGAATTGTGACTTGCGAATTGAGCGGCCATGTGGTGAAGCCGTCCGTCCGGACGGTGCCAGCAGGTTGCTCTCAATTCACAACTCACAACTCATAACTACTCAGAGGCGCCGTATGGATGTGAGTGACCTGAAAGGATTGACCGCGGAAGTCAAGAAGCGCATGGACGCGCAGATCGACCACGTCCGGCGCGAGCTGGGGACCGTGCGCACGGGGCGCGCGTCGGTGGGCATCCTCGATGTCGTGCACGTCGAGGCGTACGGGTCCAGCATGCCGCTGAACCAGGTGGCCTCGCTCTCGATTCCCGAGCCGACGCTGATCCTCGCGCAGCCGTTCGACCCCGCGCTGGCGGGCGCGATTGAGAAAGCCATCCGCGCCGCGAACCTGGGGCTCAACCCCGCCAACGACGGCAAGGCGATCCGGATCCCCGTGCCGGCGCTCACCGAGGAGCGCCGCAAGGAGCTGTCGAAGCTGGTGCACAAATTCGCCGAAGAGGGCCGCAACGGCGTCCGCCAGGTGCGCCGCGACGCGAACGACAAGCTGAAGAAGCTCCTCAAGGAGCACAAGATCTCAGAAGACGACGAGCGCCGGGGACTCGACGACGTCCAGAAGGTCACCGACCAACACATCACTCTGCTCGATGAGGTCCAGAAGAAGAAGGATTCAGAGCTTCTGAATAAGTGATCCGTCAATTGGCGATTGGCGATTGGCGACGGCCGATTGACGGATTGCCGATTGGCGATTGCCGATCGACGGATTGGCGATTGACGATTGTGGGGGGAAATCCGACAATCGGGCATACTCCCCAATCGGGCATACTCCCCAATCGGGCATACTCCCCAATCGGCGATTCCCCAATCGGCAATCGGCAATCCCAATCGGCACTCCGAATCGGCAATCCAATCGACAATCCTCAATCCTTCGATCCACAATCATCAATCATCAATCCGTCAATCGGCAGTCGCCAATCGCCAATCGGCAATGGGCAATCGGCAGTAGTGCTATGTCCTATTTCACGCATCTGGAATGCTCAGTGCCGTGTGGCGCTGGTGCCTACGATCCCCGCGTGCCCCAACACCTGTGCACGTGCGGCGCGCCGCTGCTCGCGCGGTACGACCTCAAGGCGGCGCGGGCGTGGCGCCGCGAGTCGCTGGCCGGACGCGCCGCGAACATGTGGCGCTATCGCGAGCTGATGCCGCTCGCCGACGGCGAAGAGCCGCTCACGCTCGGCGAAGGCTGGACGCCGCTCATCCATGCGCATCGGCTCGGCGACGAGCTCGGCATGCCGCGGCTGTTCGTCAAGGACGAATCGCTGAACCCGACGAACTCGTTCAAGGCGCGCGGGCTCGCGGCCGCCGTCACGCGCGCCGCGCACCTCGGCGCGCGGACGCTGTCGATCCCGTCGGCCGGGAACGCCGCCAACGCCATGGCGGCCTACGCGGCGGCGGCGGGTCTCGAGGCCAAGGTGTTCATGCCGAGGGACGTCAAGGTCCCGTTCATCCGCGAGTGCGAGCTGTACGGCGCCGACGTCACGCTCGTCGACGGCCTCATCACCGATGCGGGACGTGTCGCGGCGGAGAAGGGCAAGCCGCTCGGATGGTACGACGTCTCCACCCTCAAAGAGCCGTACCGCATCGAGGGCAAGAAGACGATGGCGTACGAGATCGGTGAGCAGCTCGGATGGAATTTCCCGGACTGGATCGTCTATCCCACCGGCGGCGGTACCGGCATGGTCGGCATGTGGAAGGCGTTCGAGGAGCTGGAACAGATCGGCTGGAAGC
Source organism: Acidobacteria bacterium RIFCSPLOWO2_12_FULL_66_21 (assembly GCA_001767455.1). Taxonomy (GTDB): domain Bacteria; phylum Acidobacteriota; class Vicinamibacteria; order Vicinamibacterales; family 2-12-FULL-66-21; genus 2-12-FULL-66-21. The sequence goes on along the minus strand of MELC01000091.1, from coordinate 133,215 downwards.
CGACGGGCACCCGTCCGAAGATGGTGACCGTGCAGGCCGAGCACTGCGCGCCGATCGTCCGCGCCTTCGAGCAAGGGGCCGAGCGCTCCGAGATGTGGCAGAACGCGCGCACCGTCGCCGACGGCCTGCGCGTGCCGAAGGCGATCGGCGACTTCCTCGTCCTTCGCGCGGTGCGCGAGAGCGGCGGCGCGGCGATCGCCGTCTCAGACGCCGACATGGTCCGCGCGATGCGCGAGCTTGGCGCCCGCGAAGGGATCAGCGCCGCGCCCGAAGGGGGCGCCGCGCTCCACGCCGTCAAGGTGCTGCTGAAGGACGGCCGCATGAAGCCGACCGACACCGTCGTCGTCTTCAATACAGGCGGGGCGCTCAAATACCTTGATGTTCTGAACCCTTAGGCGATAACTCCCAAACGCCCAACTCCCAACTCCCAAGCTTCGGCGGGTGGAAGGCGAAGCGACTCGTACCCCATTCGGTCGATTCGTTCTGCCTGGGAGTTGGAGGTTGGGAATTGGGAGTTGACTGCGGTCAGTCTCCCATCGCTATCCCCATGGCCCGTGCCGTGCGGATGACGTCGAAGTCGACGGGCACGTTGCGCGTCCGTCCGACGATCTTCTCGAGCGGCACTGCGACGATGTTCGGCGGGTGGAAGGCGACCATGGTGCCGAACTCCCCCGCCTTCACCAGTTCGACCGCGCGGGCGCCGAAGCGCGTGGCCAGGATCCGATCGTAGCTGGTGGGCGCGCCGCCGCGCTGCAGGTGGCCGAGCACCGTGTTGCGCGCTTCCTTCCCCGTCAGCTTCTCGATCGCGGCGGTGACGCGCGCGCCCATGCCGCCAAGACGCTCCACGTAGTCCGCCGTGCCTTCCTTCACGACCGCCACGTCCCCGCCGATCGGTTTCGCCCCTTCGGCGACGACGACGATGCTGAAGCGCGCGCCGTAGCGGTCGCGCTCCATGATGCGCGCGGCGACCTTCTCGAGCGAGAACGGGATCTCGGGGATGAGGATGGCGTCCGCCCCGCCCGCGACGCCTGCGTACAGCGCGATCCACCCCGCGTAGCGCCCCATCACTTCGACGACCATCACCCGGTGATGCGCCTCGGCGGTCGTGTGCAGCCGGTCGATCGCCTCGGTCGCGAAGCTCACCGCGGTGTCGAAGCCGAACGTGTTGGTCGTCTCGACGATGTCGTTGTCGATCGTCTTCGGGACGCCGACGAGCGGGACGCCGCGCTTGTGGAACTCGTACGCGATGCTGAGCGTGCCGTCGCCGCCGATGACGACGAGCGCGTCGAGCTTCAGCTCGTGGAACATCTCGACGCACCGCGCCGAGTAGTCGCGCGTGCCGCCCGAGGTCTGGATCGGGTAGGCGAACGGGTTGCCGCGATTGGTGGTGCCGAGAATCGTGCCGCCGATGCGCAGGATGCCGGTCACGTCGCGCGGTGTCAGCGTGCGCCAGCGGTCCGGCTCGATCAAACCGTCGAAGCTGTCCTCGAGACCGATGACTTCCAGACACGAGTTGGCGGCGGACTTGACGACGGCGCGGATGACGGCGTTCAGCCCCGGCGCGTCGCCGCCGCCGGTCAGAATGCCGATACGTTTGATGTCCATCTCAGCTTTCAGCTCTCAGCTTTCAGTTTTCAGCGGCTGACAGCTGATAGCTGACAGCTGATAGCTGATAGCTTCGTAAGTTGATTAAGGGGATGTGGACGCGGCGAGGATCGAACTCGCGACCTCTGCATTGCGAACGCAGCGCTCTCCCAGCTGAGCTACGCGCCCCCACATTCAGGCTTGGTTGTACCGGATGGCACGGCGGAGCCGTCGCCGTTAGGCACGAAAAGCGATCTTAACATGCGGATGGGGCGGGCGCAACGCGCTCACACGGCGCCGGCCGCGCGCCGCGCCCGCATCGTCTCGATGAATCCACGCAGCGCCTGCGCCGCCAGGCCGTTGGCGTGCGCCAGGCGCGCGAGCTCCTCGAGCGCTGCGGCGTCGAGGTCGGCGTGCGGGTCGAGCCCGACCACCCGATCCTCCAGCGCGGCAAGCGCATGGGCAGCGCTGAGGGCGCCGCGCCACGACGCCTTCAGCGTTTCGATCTCGTTCCGATCCACCATGCGTTTCAATTTACCTCAATTACAGGATTGCGGACGGCCGTTACGTTTCGGTCAGGCGCTCGGCTGGCGCTGAGGTGGGAACGCGAGGAAACGGCGCGCTTTTTTGAGGAAAATGACGACCGCCTCGAGGCGCGGGGTGGTGCGGGCGTTGCACTGTCCGGGGGGGCTCTGCAATGTCGGCACCACCATACGATCCGCCTGCCACGCTATCCACCTCCGGATACGAGGACGGGCTCGGCCGCCGCCTGCTGCGATTCGATCGCGAGACGGGGACGACGCTCGAACGCCTCGTGCTGCGGCCGGAGTTTCTCGCCTTCGAGCCCGTACTGAGAGGCCGCGTCGTCGAATGCGCCACCGTTGTCGACGCGCGTCTCGCGCGGCTGCACGCCATCGAGCGCGATGAGGCAGGACACTTGGCGGTCGTGTCGGAGCTCGTCGCCGGCGAACGGCTGTCGGACCTGATCGAAATGCGCGCGGAGAACCCGCGCGAGGAAGGACCGCCGAGCGTCGATGTCGCGCTCGGATTCCTGCTGCAGGTGCTCCCCGCGCTCGGGGCGCTGCACGCGAAGGCGGGCGTTCCGCACGGCGCGCTCGGCGCGGGCCGGATCGTGCTCAAAGCCAGCGGTGATCTGGTCCTGGTCGACTACGTGTTCGCCCAGGCGCTCCAGCGGCTTCACCTGTCGCGAGAACGCCTCTGGACCCAGCTCCGCATCGCGACGCGCCCGTCGGCGGGACCCTCACGGCTCGACGCTGCCGTCGACATCGGGCAGGCGTCCCTCTGCGCGCTCTCGCTCGTGCTCGGACGGCCGATGGCCGATGCGGACTACCCCGGCGGACTCGCGGAGCTCGTCGCCGAAGTCAGCGAGATCGCGCAGATTCGCGGCAGCGGACTGTTCGCGTCAGCGTTGCGCAGGTACCTGGAGAAGACGCTGCCGCTTCCCGGAACGCGCCCGTATCGATCGGTCGCCGAGGCCGAAGCGGCGCTCGTTTCCATCGTCCGCAACGGAATAGGCATCGAGAGCTGCCGCGAGGCGCTGGCTTCGTACGTCCTCGACATGGGCATGGCCCAGGAGCCGGAACCGGCGACGTTCGTGCTGGCCGTTCCGGAAGACGCCACCGTCCCGCTGACAATGCCGGTGGAAGACGCCATCCCCGCCAGCCTTGACGTCGAGACCGAGATAGACATCACCGCGGCGCTTACCGACGAGGTCCTCGGTCCCGAGTCCGAGATTGTCGATGAGGAACCGTTCGTGATCGAGATGGAGACGGGAGCGATCGAGTCGATGCCGTCGATCGTCCACCTGCAAGCCGCCGTCGAGGAGGCGGCGCCCGACACGGCGCAAGTCCACGCAGTCCAGGCGGGCCACGCATTCCACACAGTCCAGGCAGTCGACGCCGTCGAGACAGTCCAGGCAGTCGAGGCAGTTCAGGCCGTCGAGACGGTCGAGACCACCACGGCCGTCGAGCCAGTCGAGGCATTCCAGGCCGTCGAGACGGTCGAGGCCACCACGGCCGTCGAGGCTGTCGAGGCATTCCAGGCCGTCGAGACGGTCGAGGCATTCCAGACAGTCGACGCAACCGAGGCAAACAAGGGAGTCGAGGCAGTTCAGGCAGTCGAGACGGTCCAGGCATTCCAGGCCGTCGAAACGGTCGAGGCATTCCAGACAGTCGAAGCAACCGAGGCAGTTCAGGCAGTCGAGACGGTCCAGGCAATCCAGACAGTTCAGGCAGTCGAGCCAATCGAGGAAGTCGAGGCAGCTCAGGCCGTTGAGACGGTCGAAGCGGTCGAGACGGTCGAAGCGGTCGAGGGGCCGGCACCGGCGCCGATTGTCAGCGTCAGCGATCGCCAGATAACCGACGCGGTCATCCTCGAAGACGCGCCCGCGACACAGCCGAAGGTCGCTGCACCCGAGTCGCCGCGCACGCGACGCGGGAAGAAGAGCAAGCGCGACAAGCTGCGATCGATTGCGGTGCCCGCCTTCGTGCCCCCTCCACCGATGCCGGTGTTCGCCCAGCCGCCCGCTCCGCCACGGACAGCCGCCGTATCGGTGTACGCGGCAGCGGCCCAGGTGCTGTGGCAGCCCACGCCCGAGGGACCGCTCGCGGTGACGCAGCCGACGCCGACGGCAACAATCAGGGTGAAACCCAAGGTCATGCGTCCGGAGCCGGTGGCCGTGCCTGCGTGGCGCGGGACGCTCGCCGAGGTGCGGCCGACGTCCCCATCTCGCGTGTCGATGAAGTTCGCGGTGTCCGCGATCATCGTTCTCGTCGCGGCGGTGGCCGCGGGCCGGGCCTATCTGCCCGAACGCGAACGCGGCGCCGCCATGCCTGCGGCGGCCCACACGCCCGCGTCCGCCCCGGCCGCGACCGCACCGGCGGCGGCACTGCCTGCCGCAGGGTCGGTGGTAATTACGACCGAGCCTGCCGGCGCACGGGTCTTGCTCGACGGGCAGGCGGCGGGTGAGACACCGTTGACGATCGACAAGGTTTCCGCCGGTCGCCATACGGTCACGCTCATGACCCCGGCGCTGACGGTGCGCAGGTCGATTCGCGTCGAGGCCGGCCGCGCGCTGACGCTCAACGTGCCCGTGTATTCCGGATGGGTGGCGGTGTTCGCGCCAATCCCGCTGGAAATCTCCGAGGCCGGTCACATGATTGGCACGACCGAACAGGGCCGGGTGATGCTGGCGCCGGGCCGCCACGAGCTCACCCTTGCCAGCCGCGAATTCGGCTACGCCACCACCCAGACGGTCGAGGTCGTCGCCGGCGAAGAGCATGCGCTCTCCCTGGAACCGCGCGGCACGGTCAACCTGAATGCGTCCCCCTGGGCGGAAGTGTGGATCGACGGGCGGAAGACCGGCGAAACGCCGCTGGCCAATCTGCAGGTACCGCTCGGGACGCGCGAGATTGTCTTCAGGCATCCGCAGTTCGGCGAACGCCGGATGACGTTGATTGTGACGGCGTCGGCGCCGGCGGCCCTCAGCGTCGACTTCACAAAATCCCAATAGCGCCGAAGCTTCAGCGAACGCGGGCGCGCGCCAAAAACGTAATCGCATCGACAACTTGGGGACCTGCCCAATCGTGCCGCATCCGGTTGACTACTCAGGAATTCGTCGGATTGCTCAGTTCCGCGCCCTCGCACGGCTCGCGTGAACGTGGCATCGACCTTGCCACTCCGCCAGCATCGTCCTTCCTACAGGTGATCTATGTGGAGCTGGATCTGCTGCTACGTAACCGGGCATGACTACAGCGTGAGTTGCGATGGAGGCGCCATGTTCCTGCGGTGCCTCGTCTGCGGCCGCCGCTCGCAAGGGTGGGTGGTCCACGGCGAACACGAGCACTCGCACGCGCACGGCGCCTAGGCCCTCGCCGCGCTGTTGACACCGCGCTGGGCCGGTGACGACAATACGGCCATGTCCGTGCCCCGCATCTCCAAGGAAGATCTGAAGCAGCGCCTGGATGCAGGCGATCCGCCGGTTATCATCGACCTCCGCCTGAAGTATCCCTTCGAGCACAGCACCGTCACTCTCCCGGGCGCGTTGCGTTTCTCGCCCGACCACATCGACGCTTCACAGCTCGCACGCGATCGTGACATCGTCGTGTACGACTCCGACCCGGGCGAGCTGGTGAGCGAGCGGATTGCCGAGGATCTCCGGCGCCGCGGGTATCGAGTGTCGGTCCTGCAGGGAGGGATCGGCGACTGGGTGACAGCGAAGCTGCCGACCGCGAGCAAGCCGAGCCCGCAGCCGGCAGCGACCGCCGGCGCGCCGAAAGCGTGACCGCGACAGAAACCGTATCTTCCGCACTCTAGTTTGACGAGACAGCCGCCCCCACGCTGAATCGCGGCAGCCGCCCCACGCTGAAACGCGCCCACGGCTTTTCGATCACGAAGCCCACGAAGATCACGAAGTTCACGAAGACTGAAGAGATCTCTTTCAGAAGACCTCACGCCCCCTGTGCCGTCGAGCCGCGCGCAGCGCGGTCAGGACAACCGAGACCGCAAACACAAGCAGCAGTAGATCGGGAGCTGTTTGTGTTTGTGGTCTCGGTTGTCCTGGCACCGCCGGCCTGCGGCCGGCGCTCGACGGCACCGCAGTTGGACATCGTCACACCTCGAGAATCTGTCTTTCTTATCTGTCTTCGTGTCCTTCGTGGCCTTCGTGCACTTCGTGCCCGAAAACCGTGTCGGGCGTGCAGCGGGACAGTGGGGCGGTGGGAGAACCTGACACCGGGACACCGGGCCCAGCTCGACAGCGGATCGGTCTTCGCCGCCCGTGCTAAGATCATCAGACCAGCCCTGCGGAACGAAGCTCACTTATGCGCGACGCGATTGTCCTGGCTGCGCTGCTCGTCGTCTCCGGCGGCGCCCTTGCGGCCCGGCCGCAGGCCCCGTCGAAGCCCGCGCGCGAGGTGGCCGCTGCCCTCCAGAAGAAGTACGACACCATCCGCGACTTCACCGCGGATTTCGTGCACAACTACGAGTCGGGCATGCTCCACAAGAAGCTCAGCGAGCGCGGCACGGTGCGGGTGAAGAAGCCCGGAAAGATGCGATGGGACTACAAGTCTCCCGACACCAAGCTCTTCGTGTCGGACGGCCTCCGGATCTACTCGTACGTGCCGGCCGACAATCAGGTGATCGTCAGTCCGGTGCCGCCCGAGGACCAGGCCACGACCGCCGTTCTCTTCCTGGTCGGCAAGGGCAACCTGACGCGCGATTTCACCGTGACATACGCGCAGGGCGGTATCGATACGACCTATGCCCTGCGGCTGGAGCCACGCCTGCCTGAACGGGACTACGATTGGCTCCAGTTGGTCGTGGACCGCGCGTCCCTCCAGTTCCGGGAGCTGACCGCGGCCGACAAGCAGGGCGGGCGATCGACCTTCGTCTTCTCGAACTTCAAGGAAAACGTCGGGTTGGCCGATAAGATCTTCGCGTTCAAGATCCCTCGCGGTGCCGATGTCATCACCAGTGGCTCACCGTCTCGCTAGGTTGCGGCGCCTCGCGCTCCCGTGGGTGCCGGCGGCCGCCGCCCTGCTGCTCTGCGGCTGCGCCGCGGGAGGCGCGCTCGGGGCGGGGCGCCGGGCGGAGCGATCTCAGGACTACGACCGCGCCGTCGTGGAATACACGAAGGTCGTCCGCCTCCACCCCGACGATCGCGACGCGCGCCTGGCCCTCGATCGGGCGCGGCTGCGCGCCTCGCAGGACCATTTCTTCCGCGGCCGGCGGCTGTCGGCGGCCGAGCGGCACGAAGACGCGCTCGCCGAGTATCAGCTCGCCGCGGAACTGAACCCGACCGACTCGGATGTCGAGGCGGCGCTGAAGGATGCGCGCCAGAAGGTCCGGACCAAGCTGGCCGTGTCGCGCGAAGGCAAGACCGAGCTTCAGACGCTCATCCAGAAGGCGCGCGACCTTCCCCCGGCGGGACTCGACCTGCCGGAGGGCGCCACGCTCCCGGATTCGCTCGTGTTCAGCAATGCGGGCGCGCGCGCGATCTTCACCGCCGTGGCGCGATTCGCCGGCCTGAATCTCGTCTTCGACTCCGGGTTCCGCGACGCGCCGCTGAGCGTCGACCTGCGCAACGTCACGCTGCCCGAGGCGCTCACCTCGCTCACCACCGCGACCCGCACGTTCTATCGGGTGACGGCTCCCAGGACGATCACCATCGTCCCCGACACGCCGCCCAAGCGCCGCGAGTACGAGGAGTCGGTCGTCCAGGTCTTCTACCTCAGTAATGCCGACGTCAAGGAGGTCATCGATCTCCTTCGCATCGTCGTGGACGTCCGCCAGATCTCGCCCATCACCGCGACCAACGCGATCTCGTTGAAAGACACGCCCGAGCGGATCGCGGCCGCCGGCCGCCTCATCGCGGCCATCGACAAGGCGCGGCCGGAAGTCGTCATCGACGTCGAGCTGCTCGAGGTCGATCGCACGCGGCTGCGCGAGTACGGCCTCCAGATCGCCTCGCCCGGTTCCGAGGGCATCTCGGGATCGGCCGACGTCAACCGCGACAACCTGACGCTGCAGAACGTCCGCAACCTGACACAGGCCGACGTGTTCATGTCGGGCGTGCCGGGCATCTACTACCGGCTCCTCAAGAACGACGCGAACACACGGACGCTCGCCAATCCGCACATACGCGCGTCGGAGGGCATCGCCGCACAGGCGCGGTTCGGTGAGCGGGTGCCCGTGCCGATCACCACGTTCGCCCCCATCGCCACCGGCGGCATCAACCAGCAGCCGATCACGTCGTACGAGTACCAGAATATCGGGGTGAACATCGACATCACCCCCCGCACCCATCACGACGACGAGGTCTCGCTGGCGTTGAAGCTGTCGGTGAGCAGCATCTCCGGTACGGGATTCGGCGGCCTGCCGACCTTCGGCAACCGCGAGATCACGACGACGATCCGCCTGCGGGACGGTGAAACGAACATGCTCGCGGGACTGATCCGCGACGACGAGCGCACGGTGCTCTCGGGAGTACCGGGACTGAGCGATCTGCCGCTCGTCGGGCGACTGTTCGCGAATCATCGCAAGGAAGCGCAGCAGACCGACATCATCCTCACCCTGACCCCGCACATCGTCCGCGTGCTGGATCTATCGGAGGGAGACCTGCGGCCGTTCCGGCTCGGGCGCGACGGGGGTACCACGGCCGGGGAGCTTCCCGGCATTCAGCTTCCGCCACGAGATCGTGATGAGGCTGGCGCCCCGCCCGCGGGGCAGATGGAACCGAAGGGGCCCGCGCTTCCGAAGTTCCCCCAGCCGTTGCAGCCGCCGGGAACGGCCGCGCCGTTGAAGCCGGGAGAGAAGCCGCCCGTGAAGAAGCCCGGCGGCGGCGGCTCTTGACCTCGCAGGCGCCCCGTCCCCACTAGGACAGGCGCTCGACGACGGCGCCGAGCGAGGTGAGGCGCTCGACGAGCGACGCGTAGCCGCGCTCCACGATCTCGAGCGGCCTCACCCGGCTCTCCCCTTCCGCCGCGAGCGCCGCGGCAATCAGCGCCATCCCCGAGCGCAGGTCGCGGCTGTCCAGATGACGTCCCCTCAATTTCGTCGGGCCGCTGACGATGATGCGGTGCGGATCGCAGAGGAACAGATCGGCACGCATGGCGCTCAATTGTTCCAGCGCGAAGAGCCGCAGCTCGTACAGCCAGTCGTGCACGAGGGTGCGGCCGTCCGCCTGCGTCGCGAGCACCGTCACCAGGCTGACCATGTCGCTCGGGAATCCCGGCCAGAGTCCCGTTGTGATCCGCCGCGTCGCCTTCAGCCAGGACGGTCTCACGACCAGTCGATCGTCATCGTGGCTGCACGACAGCCCCATCAGGCGAAGGGGCGCCGCCACGACTTCGAGAGCCTCGGACCGTGCGCCGGTCACTTCGATTTCCCCTCCGGTGATCGCGGCGACGACTCCCCAGCTCCCGGCCTCGATGTAGTCGCCGTCGAGTCGATGGGTGGCGCCGCCGAATCTCGCCGGCGCCTCGAGGCAGATCGTCGGGGTCCCCTCCCCCGTGATCGACACACCCATCGCCCGCAGGAACCGGCACAGGTCGACGACGTGCGGCTCCATCGCGGCGTGACGGATCTGGCTGCGCCCTTTCGCCGCCGCCGCGGCGAGCAGCGCCGTTTCCGTTCCCGTGACCGACGCCTCGTCGAGGTACATCGACGCGCCGGTCAAGCCGTCCGGCGCCGCGAGCCCGTAGCCCGGCCCTTCGACCGCGACGGCCACCGCTCCCATCGCCGCGAGCGCCTGGAGGTGCGTCGTGATCGTACGGCGCGCGGGGAAGTCGCCGCCGGGCTGCGCCAGCCGCGCGGCGCCGCGGCGCGCGAGCAGGGGGCCGAGCAGCAGCACCGATCCGCGAAGCCGCCCGACGAGCGCCGGATCCGGCTCGTCGCTCGTCACGGAGCGGCACCGGATGCGCACCGTGGCCGGATCCGGCCGCTCGACTTCGGCGCCGAGGCCGACGAGCAGCTCGATGAGCACGTCGACATCGCGGATGCGCGGCATGTTCGTGAGCACGCATTCCTGATCCGTCAGCAGGCACGCGGCCAGCAGCGGCAGCGCGGAGTTCTTGTTCCCTTCGACGGCGACGCGGCCGGCCAGCGGACGGCCGCCTTCTATCCTGAGGGTCACCATGTGTTCCTGCTCTCGCCCCCGAATCCGAGTGAGACGATCTCCTCGCGCAGCTCGACGCCGAAGCGCTCTTTCACCGTCCGCTTGCAGCGGTCGATCAGCGCGCGGATGTCGCGCGCCGACGCGCCGCCGTCGTTCACGATGAAGTTGGCGTGCGCGGGCGAGACGCGCGCGCCCCCTTCCCGGGCGTCCTTCAGGCCCGCGCGATCCACGAGGGCGCCGGCCGACGGAGGAATGCCTTCGGGCACGCGGTCCCGGGCGGGATCGGGATTCTGGAACACGCAGCCGGCGCTCGCGGACTCGAGCGGCTGCGTGCGCTTGCGGAACGCCAGCGATTCGCGCGCGATTTCCCGCAGCGCCGCGGGCTCGCCGGAAGACACCCGGAAATCCGCGGAGACGGCGATTTCACGGGTCTGTTGAAGACGGCTGTAATCGTAGTCGAATCCCATCTCGATGGCGGGCACCTCCATCAACTCGCCGGACGGCGTGAACAGCCGGACGGCTTCGACAAGCTCGCTGATGAGGCGTCCGCGGAAATGCGCGTTGCCGAAGACCGCGCCGCCGACGGTTCCCGGCGTCCCCGCCCACGCTTCGAGGCCGGCAAGGCCGTGCAAGATCGTCCACCGCACGAGCCCGTTGATCGCGAGCCCGGCATCGGCGCGCACCAGGGTCGGCGTGGCGAGCTGCACGGTCCGGCCGCGCATGCGTATGACGAGGCCGCGCACACCGGCGTCGGCGACGAGGACGTTCGAGCCGCCGCCGAGGACCGTGACCGGCACGTGCGCCTCGACGGCGAGTTCGAGAGCGCGGTGCAGCTCCTCGGCTCCGCGAACCTCGAGCAGCCAGTCGGCCGGGCCGCCGAGCTTGAATGTCGTGAAGGGCGCGAGAGGAACATCGCGGCGCACGCGCTCGTCGCCGAATGCCTGCCGCAGCCGCGCGGTGAAATCGGTCATCGCGTCCCCGCCAGCCGCGCTTCCTGCGCGTGGAGCGCCTCGAGCGCGTCGGCCGGAGTGCACGCCATGAATGCAATCCAGTCACCCGGGGCAAGCTGGCCGGCGATCGGAAGATCCGCGGTCACGACGGTCGCAATCTTCGGATACCCGCCGGTCGTCTGTCGATCCGCCATCAGGAGAATGGCCTGGCCGGAGCCGGGGACCTGCAGCGAGCCAATCGGGGTCGCATCCGAGAGAATGTCGGATCCCGCCGAATGGCTGAGCGGCGCGCCTTCCAGCCGGTAGCCCATCCGGTTCGACTGCGGCGTGACCACGAAGCGTGTCTCCAGCAAGGTGCGGACCGCTTCAGGAGTGAACCAGTGGTCGTGCGGTCCCAGGATGACGCGCACTGTTGCGCCGCCCCGGGGCAACGGCAGCGGAGTGCCGGCGGGCAGCCCTCCGGGTGTCGTCGAACCGATTGGCAGGCGATCTCCGGCAACCAGCGGCCGGCCTCCGAGCGGTCCCATATGGCTGATGACGCTCGTGGCGCGGCTGCCGAACACCGGTTCCACGGCAATCCCGCCGGCAACCGCCAGCGACGCCCGCGCGCCGGCCAGGCGCTCGCCGAAGCGAAGCCGGGCGCCTGAAGCAAGGGTGAAGGGCCGGGATAGAGGCGCGGGAACGCCGTCGACCGCGACGGCGAACTCAGCGCCCGCGATGGCGCACACCATGTCGTCTTCCGCTTCCAGCTCAGGGCCGATGATCGTGATTTCGAGCGCTGCCGCGTCGTCGTCGTTCCCCACGAGGCGGTTCGCCAGCCGGTGGGAATAGACGTCCATCGGACCGGCAACCGGCACGCCGCTCGCCTGGCGTCCCCAGCGCCCGCGATCCTGAATCGTCGTCAGCATGCCCGGCCGCACGATGGAGAGGTGCCTCATTGGGCCCCCGCCACTTTTTCGAACTGTGCCCGATCGATTGGCTGGAACCGCACCCGGTCTCCGGGCCTGAAGAGGAACGGTTCGCGTCGCGCGGCGTCGTAGGGACGCAGCGGCGTGCGTCCGAGCAGGTGCCATCCGCCCGGCGTTTCCATCGGGTAGATGCCTGTCTGGCCGGCGGCAATCGCCACCGAACCCGCGGGGACCTTCGTGCGAGGGGTGGCCCGGCGCGGAACGGCAAGGCGCGGATCCAGGGCCGCCATGTATGGAAAGCCAGGCACGAAGCCGACGACGTAGACACGATAGGTCCGGCCGCTGTGCAGGGCGACGACCTCTTCCTCCGAACACGCGGCGCGCGCGGCGACCTCGCCAAGATCGGGCCCGAACTCTCCGCCGTAACACACCGGGACATCGATCAACGCGCCGTCAGCAGACAGCGAGGCAGGCACGTTCGCCGTGAGCGCGCGCAGCTCGGACGCGAGCCAGCCGGCATCGAGCGTCAGTGGGTCGAAGTACACCGTGAGCGAGCAGTACCCGACCACGAGGTCGCGGACCTTCGCGCCCGAGCGTGCGCGAACCGCCTCCGCGAGCGCAATCACGCGCGCGCTCGTTGCCGGATCGATTCGCGCGGGGAACTCGACGAGGAGCGCCGCGTCACCAGCCGGGACGATCCGCGGATCCTCCATCGGCAGTCTAGCGGCGGGAGGCGCGCGCCTCGAGCGCGGCGAGGAGCTTCCGGTGAATGTCGTCGAACCCGCCGTTCGACATCACGATGACGAGGTCGCCGTCGCGGGCTTCCCGCGCGACCGTCGTCACGATGTCGTCGACCTGGGGAATGTATCGCGCCTCGACGCCGTTGCTCTGCAGATCGGTGATGAGCGCCTCGGGCGAGAGGCGCTCTGCCTCCGGCAGCGTCGAGCGGAACACCGCCGGCACGACGACACGGTCCGCCTTCGACAGGGCGCGAGCGAATTCCGACTGGAAGATGCGGCGGCAGGCGGTCGCGGAGCGCGGCTCGAAGATCGCCCAGATGCGCCGGTCCGGGAAGGCCGAACGGACTCCGTCGAGCGTTTCGCCGATGGCGGTCGGATGGTGCGCGAAGTCGTCGTACACCGCGACGCCCGCGGCGGTGCCGCGGTGCTGGAGACGGCGGCGGACGCCACGGAATTTCCGCAGGCCCTCGGCCATCGTATCGGTTGCGAGGCCGACGGCCGCGCCGACGGCGATGGCTGCCAGCGCGTTGCGTACGTTGTAGGAGCCCAGCAGCGGCACCTCGAAGGTGCCGACCGGCGTCCCGCCGCGGCGCACGCTGAACGTGGTCGAGGCGCTCGCGATCGTGATGTCGTGGGCCTGCCATTCGGCGTCGTTCGACAGGCCGAACGTCTCGACACGGCAGAGCGCCTTGTCCTTGAGCGCGAGCGCGTCGGCGTTGTCGGCGCCGAGGAGCAGCAGCCCGCGCCGCGGGATGAGATTGACGAACCGCCGGAAGGCCAGGCGGATCTCGTCGAGATCCGCATAGATGTCGGCATGATCGAACTCGATGTTGCCGACCACGGCGATATCGGGCAGGTACTTCAGGAACTTCGCGGTCTTGTCGAAGAACGCGCTGTCGTACTCGTCTCCCTCGATCACGAAGTCGCGCCCGCCCCCGATGCGATAGCTGCCTTCGAAGTTCTCCGCGATGCCGCCGATGAGGACGCTCGGATCGGCGCCGCCATGCGCCAGCAGCCAGCCCGCCAGCGACGTCGTGGTCGTCTTGCCGTGCGTGCCGGTGATGACGACCGAGCGGGCGGCCCAGAGAAAATGATCGCGCACCGCCTCGGGCAGCGAGCAGTATCGGATCTTGCGGTCGAGCACTTCCTCGAGCTCGGTGTTGCGGCGGGAGATCGCGTTGCCGACGACGACGAGATCCAGATCCGCCGTGATGTGATCCGGGCTGTAGCCCTCGAGGATCGTGATGTCCTGCTGGCGCAGGAAGTCGCTCATCGGCGGGTAGACGTTGTGGTCCGAGCCCCGCACGTCATGCCCCTTGCTCTTGAGCATGGCCGCGAGCGTCGCCATGGCGGTGCCGCAGATGCCGATCAGGTGGATGCGTTTCATATCAGCAAACCGCAGCCTCTTCGATGATCAACGCCGGCGCGCCGCCAGTCAGCACGCGCGCGCGAACGCCGAGCGGCAGCGTCACGATGGCGCCGCCGGTATGACCCGACGGCAGTCCGAAGAGCACCGGCCCGGGAAAATCGCGCGTCAGGGACACGACGACGTCACGGATCGCCGGGTCGCCGCCAGGCTCGTCGCAGCCCTTCAGCTCGCCAAAGACAAGCGCGGAGGCCCGCCCGAGAATCCCGCTCAACCGCAGCTGCGTCAGCATGCGATCGACGCGGTACGGGCGTTCGTCCACGTCCTCGAGAAACAGCACGCAGCCGCGAGGCGGATCGAACGCGTACGGCGTACCGAGCGATGCCACGATGATGCTCAACGTGCCACCGACGAGCATGCCCGTCGCTTCTCCCGCGCGCAGCGCGACGAGGTGCGGGTGCGCAATCGGCCCGGCCGGCTCGGCGCGACAGAGGCAGCGCAGGAAACTGTCGCGATCGTACCCGGCGTCGCCGCGGGAGAACCGGCGCTCGAGCATGGGCCCGTGAAAGGACGTGATGCCGCACGACAGCGTCAGCCAGGAGAGGAGCGACGTGGTATCGCTGTACCCGATGAACGCCTTCGGGGCCTCGAGAATCGGCTCGCGATCCAGCAGCGGCAGCAACTGCACGCTGCCGTAACCGCCTCGCGCCGCCACGAGCGCCGCGACGGCCGGGTCCGCCCATGCGCGCCGGAACGCCTCGGCGCGGGCTTCGGCGGCCCCCGCCAGGTAGCGGTCGCGGGCGAAGACGCTCTCGTCCCAGACCGGCTCGAATCCCAGCGCGCGCAGTTCCGCGACACCGGCATCGAACTCGTCACGGGCGAACGGGCTCGCCGGCGCCACGATCGCGACGCGGTCTCCGAACCTGAGCGCGCGCGGCTTGCGCATGGGCGCTACGCGAACCTCGCCATTTCCGCGGCGACGGCCTGATGCTCGTCGCGTCCGAGCAGCATGCGCAGGGCGCCGCCGGTCAGCGGGCGCGGCCGCGGCGGCCGAAGGAAGCGCTCCTTGACGCGGCGATGGCGCGTCAACGCGTCCTCGACGCGCTTGAACGGAAGGGCCTCCTGCTCGACCGCGTGAATCACGGCTTCGAGGGCGGCCGCCTGCTGCGCGTGGTCGGTTCCGCACATCAGCACGGCGTCGCATCCGGCGGCAATCGCGGCGACCATTGCCTCCTCCATCCCGTACCGTCCCGCAATCGCGCGCATCTCCAGATCGTCGCTGAGGACGAGGCCCTGGTAACCGAGCGTGCGTTTGAGGAGGCCCTCCACGATCGCCGGCGACAACGTGGCGGGCCGCTCGTCGTCCAGCGCCGGGACCAGGATGTGCGCGGTCATGATCGACGCCACTCCCGCGTCGATCGCGGCCTTGAACGGCACGAGCTCCACCGCGTCCAGCCGGTCCGGCGGATGATCGACAACCGGCAGCTCGTGATGGGAATCGGTGCTCGTGTCGCCGTGCCCCGGGAAGTGCTTGCCGCACGCGGCAATCCCCTCCGCCTGGAGCGTCCGCACGATCGCGGACCCGAGGCGCGCCACGTCCTCGGCGGTCTCAGCCAGCGCGCGATCGCCGATGACCGGGTTCCTGGGATTGGTGTGAATGTCGAGCACGGGGGTGTAGTCGAGCGAGATCCCCACGGCCTTCAGCTCGGTCGCGAGCGCCCTGGCGAACCGCTCGGCCAGCGCGACCTCGCCGCTGCGCCCGAGGGTAATCATCGGAGGCCACACGGTGAACGGCGATTTCAGGCGCGCGACGCGCCCGCCTTCCTGATCGACACTGACCCAGAGCGGGATCTCCCGGGCGAGCGTCTGCGCTTCCCGCGCGAGCTCGGCGACCTGCTCCGCGCTTTCCACGTTGCGCGCGAACAGAATGATGCCGCCCAGGTCGAACTCGCGCGCCAGGCTCTTCACCTCGGCCGGGATCGAATGGCCGTCGAACCCGACGAGCGCGAGCTGCCCCGCATGGCGGCGCAGATCCCTCAAAGACATCGACACATTATACGCAGCTCGCGGCTCGCAGCTCGCACTCGCCGCTCGCGGCGCCGTGGCTCGTGGCTCGTGGCTCGTCGAGCGCAACGAGCAACGAGCAACGAGCAACGAACGAATATAATGGCCCACGTGAAGATCGAGGCGTCGGCCCCCACAAGAATCGACCTCGCGGGCGGCACGCTCGACATCTGGCCCTTATACCTCTTCCACGATGGCGCGCAGACGTTGAACGCCGCCATCAGCCTCCGGGCCCGCTGTTCGCTCACGACGCGCACCGATCGCCGCCTGGTGATCGAGTCGGAGGACACGGGGACCCGCGTCGAGGTGGCGCACTGGTCGGAGTTGCGCGACAACCACGACCTGAAGCTGCTGGGGCGGCTTCTCCATTACTTCCAGGGCGAGGGAATCGATCTGCGCACCCGGTGCGAGTCGCCGGTCGGCGCCGGCATCGCCGGGTCGTCGGCGCTGAATATCGCGGTCTGCGGCGCGCTGGCGAAGTGGGCGGGCGTACCCCAATCCGACGACGGACTCATGCAGATCGCCATGAACGTGGAGGCGCAGGCGATCGACGTGCCGACCGGGGTGCAGGATTACCGTCCCGCGCTCTACGGCGGTATTTCGGCCGTGGAGCTGCGCGTCGACGGCGTGCGCCGCGTCGCGCTGCCGGTGGAGGCGGCGGAGCTCGAGCAGCGGCTCGTCCTGGCCTACACGAACGCCTCGCGCAATTCCGGGATCAACAACTGGGAAGTGACCAAGCGGCACATCGACGGTGACCGCGCCGTGCAGGAGGCGTTCGGCCGTATCCGCGACATTGCCGCGGCCATGCGTCACGCGCTGGAGCGGCGGGACTGGCCGGAGGTGGGCCGCCAGATCGCCAGCGAATGGACCAACCGGAAGACACTCGCGCCCGGCGTGACCACTCCCGAAATCGACGCGATGCTGTCGGCGGCGGAGCGCGCCGGCGCGATTGGCGGAAAGGTGTGCGGCGCGGGGGGCGGCGGCTGTCTCTTCTGCCTCGGCGATCCGGCGGACGTGCCGGCGATCCGCCGGGCGCTCGCCGACTCCGGCGCGCGGGTGCTCGACTTCCACATCGAACGGCAGGGCCTGACGCTCACGGGTGGATAACCTCGCCATCGCGCGCGTGTTCGCCGATATCGGCGATCTTCTCGAGATCAAGAACGAGAACCCATTCAAGGTGCGCGCGTACCGCAGCGCCGCGGACACGATCGGCCATCTGGCCGGTCCGGCCGCGAGCCTGACGCCGGCCGAGCGCCTCGAGATCCCCGGCATCGGCAAGGACCTCGCGGCCAAGCTCGGAGAACTGGTCGAGACCGGTGCCTGCCGCTTTTACCAGGACCTGTTGCAGGAGTTTCCTCCCACGATCCTCGATCTGCTGCACCTCCAGGGAGTGGGACCGAAGACCGTCGCCCTGCTCTACCGCGGGCTCGATATCCGGTCGCTCGACGATCTGGAGCGCGCCGCGCGCGAGGGCCGCATCCGCTCCCTCAAGGGGATGGGCGCGAAGAAAGAAGCGCTCATTCTCAAAGCGCTCGAAGAACGTCGGCGGTTCACGGGCCGTCGTCTTGTCGCCGAAGCGTACGATGAGGCGGCGGCGCTCGTCGCCGAACTCCGCGCCGCCGCGCCCGATGCGGACATCTCGATGGTCGGCAGCCTGCGGCGCGGATGCGACACCTGCGGCGACCTCGACATCCTCGCGGCGGGCGGACCCGCGGCCTTGATGCAGACGTTCATCGGCTATCGCCTCGTGGAGCGCGTCCTCGCGCGTGGCGAAACGAAATCGAGCGTCCTCATCCGCGGCGGCTTTCAGGCGGACCTCCGGCTGGTCCCCCGGGAGAGCGCCGGCGCCGCCAAGCAGTACTTCACAGGGTCCAAGGCGCACAACATCGCGCTCCGCGACCGCGCGCTCCAGCGCGGCCTGAAGCTGAACGAGTACGGCCTGTACCGCTTGGCGGACGACGCGAAGATCGGCGGCGCCACGGAAGAAGAGATCTACGAGGCGCTGGGCCTGGCGCTGGTTCCGCCGGAATTGCGCGAGAACCGCGGCGAGATTGCGGCGGCGGAGGCGGGCCGGCTCCCGCGCCTCGTCCAGGCGCCGGACCTCCGCGGCGACCTGCACATGCACACGACCGCGACCGATGGCCACGCCGACGCGGAGGCGATGGCGCTCGCCGCCCGAAGCGCGGGGCTGGAGTACATCGCCGTCACGGACCACAGCAAGGCCCTGGCGATGGCCAACGGCCTCGACGAACAGGGCGCGCTCGACCATGCCCGTCGCGTGCGCGCCTTGAACGGCCGGCTCGAGGGGTTTCGCGTCCTGGCGGGCATCGAGTGCGACATCCGGCCCGACGGGTCGATGGACCTGTCGGAGGACTGTCTCGCCGAGCTCGATATCGTGGTTGCCTCCGTCCACTCGGCGTTCAGCCAGGACGAGGCGCAGATGACGGACCGGCTGCTGCGGGCGATTGCCTGTCCCTGGGTCGACGTCCTCGCGCATCCGACCGGCCGTCTTCTCCTGAAACGTGACGGCTATCGGTTCGACGTCACACGCGTGTTCACCGCCGCGGCGGCCGCGGGGGTCGCGCTCGAGATCAACAGCCAGATCGATCGGCTGGACCTCGACGACCACCACGCGAGGCTCGCGAAGGATCTCGGGGCCAGGCTGGTGATTGACTCCGATGCGCACTCGCCGGCGGCGCTCGACGCGATCCGCTGGGGGACCGGCGTGGCGCGGCGAGCCTGGCTCGAGCCGGGCGACGTCCTCAACACGCGCCCGGTGGATGAACTCCTCGCGGGCCTGCGCCGCAACAGGAAGCGATCATGAACGGCACGCCCTCGCCCGCCGATCTGCTTGCACGCATCAAGGCCCTCTACTACAAGACGAGCCGCGCGACCATCGATCGCGATTTCGACACGGCCGTCGATCTTCTGAAGGCGATGCCACAGGACGAGCGCCCCCGCGCCACGGTGTACATGGAGGGGCTGGCGGAGATGCGGAAGGAGTTCAAGCGCGGCAAGGGGCCTCGCCGCGGGTCCGAATGATCGTCAGAGCTGCTTCAGGATGTACTTCCGGGCGGCGATGCGCACCGGTTCGGGCACGTTCCGGTCGATGGACAGTGTCTTCAGATCGCGTTCGTTGAGCCGCTGCAGGAATCTCATCGCGAGCGCGACCGGCGTCTTCGGGTTCTTCGTGAGCCCCGCGACGACCCCGTAGTTCTTCACCCACGAGCGGTTGGTCGCAATCGTCCGGAGGGTCTCCTCCGATACGTTGGCCATCCGCGCGAACGACTCGACCTCGACCTCGGTGAGCTTCGGACTGCTCAGCACCGCGGCGGCCACCAGCTTGTTCGAATCCCGGATGAGTTGCGCGCGCTGCGCGCGCGTGCCCTTCATGGCGAGCTTCATCCGCTCGATGATCGGCAGCGACGAGAGGATTTGCGGATCCGCCTTGCCGTCGTCTTCCTCCTCCGGTTCCGGCGCCTGATCGGCGTCCACGAGCGGCAGGTCGGCATCGCCCGCCGGCGTCGCGCTGGCCGTCACGCCACGCGCCGCGAAGAAGGCGCGCATCTCGGCCGGCACGTCCGAGCGCGCCAGGAAGGCCCGGAGCGGCTCGACGGGCAGCGAGTCGAGCGTGGCCGACGCGCTCACGGCAATCAGCGGATCGGGATCGTCGGAGAGCAGGATGAGCAGCGCGAGCTGCTCGTGCGCGCGCGGCGCGAGCGCGCCCTGCGCGGCCAGCAGCCGCACGTCGCGCGCCACCTCTCCCCGCCGGAAGAAGTCAATCAGGGGCGACCGGAAGCCGCAGTCCATTTTTGTATCGGCGGGGCCCCCTGCACCCCGCCTGGCGCCTCCACTCGCTCTCGCTCCGTTCCGGCCGCATCATCGAAGGAACTGGCCGGCGGTTTCCCGGGTGATACGGACCGTCTTCACCTCGCCGGACCCGCCCAGCGGCCGGGCGGGCTTGCCGTCGATGGAGAACGCGAACGCGCCGGCGTCGCCGACCTCGATCACCGCGGCCTGGCTCACCCGGAGTGTCGTCTTCTCGCCCGGCTGCATGACGCGGGCGAGCACGCGCGCCCCGTCCACCGTGACGCTGATCCAGCACACACCCGTCGGGTGCAGCTCCACGATCATCACCTGAGGCGAGGTCGCGGAGTCCGAAGCCCCGGTGGCGGCAGCACTCGCGGGGACCGAGACCACCGGCTCGGGCGCCGGCGCCGGCGGAACCGTCGCGCGGGCGCCCTCCTGGATCACGGGCGCCGCGGCCGGAATGCCCTCGACCCGGCGTGCGCGCAAGGAAAAATACAGGATGGCGGCAGCGATGGGAAGGCTGATCAGCACGATCGTCAGCACGACGGCCGCCATGCGCTGCTGGCTCTCGAAGTTGCTCTCCTCCTCGGTAATCGCCGCCGGTTTCGGCACGGCGGCCGCGGGTTCCGCCTGGAACCGCTCGAGGAATTCTTTGACCATCAGCTCCGGATCGAGGCCGACGGCCGTCGCGTACGACCGCACGAACGCCCGGCTGAAGATGCCGCCTGGCAGCTTGGAGACATCGTTGCGCTCGAGCGCTTCGAGAGCGGACGCCGCGATCTTGGTGCTGTCGGCAATCTGCCGCAGCGAGATGCCGCGGCGCTCGCGCGCCTCGCGCAGCTTGCTCCCGAAATCAGCCATGGGCATGTGACTTGGACTTTGACTCGGACTTTGACTCGGGCTTTGACTGTGACTTTGACTGTGACTTTGACTATCGACTATCGACTATCGACTCGTGCACTTTAGACAACCTCATCATTGAGTGTCAAACGCGCGGCGCAGTGCCTCGATCGTCGACCTCACGCCTTCCGCCGCGGTAAACAGCGAGATGGCAGCGATCCCCGCCGCGCCCGCCGCGGCGACGTCAGGCGCGCGGTCCACGGAGATGCCGCCGATTGCGAGCACCGGCAGCCGGACGCGGGCGCAGACCTCTTTCAGGGCGCCCGTACCGAGCGACGGGTGCCCTTCGGGCTTGCTCGTGGTGGAAAAGACGGTGCCGAAGATCAGGTAATCGCATCCGCCCTCGCGCTCCGCCGCCACGGCTTCGTCGCGAGAGTGAACCGATCGGCCGATGATGAAGCCGGGCGGACCATGGCGGCGCACGCTGGACGCCGCGACCGAATCGCCGCGAAGGTGGACGCCGTCCGCGCCGGCGGCCAACGCGATGTCGAGACGCTCGTTCACGAGGATGCGCGCGCGGCTCCCGCGTGCCGCGTCCACGGCCGCTCGTGTCAGCGCCAGACGCGATCGGTCGTCCAGGTCCCGCTCGCGAATCTGCACGAGATCGATGCCGGCCTTGACTGCGGTGGTGACGAGGGCGATGGTGGCCGCCATGTCCGATGAGCGGCCGGTGACCAGGCAGATGACCGGCCGGCACAGAGGCGACACGACCTCAGCGCCTGGCCTTCGCGCCGCGCGACGCGAACAGGCCGCCCAGCTCGGCGAGGCCCGCCAGCGCGGTGATGGCGCCGATCCCCGAGATGCCCCCGCGCACGAACGGGCTGGAGAGGATGCGCGCCAGGCCGGGCAGGCGCGTCAGGAAGAAATTGTGCTCCCAGAAGGAGGACCACGGCGCGACTATCAGCACGAGACCGGCCTCCAGGAAGTACGCCGCGAGCAGCAGACGGGTGATCACTGTGATGATCAGCCCCCGGTCTGCACGCGCGCCAGACGATCGGCGCGGGCGGCGACATCGCGGTACTCCCCGGCGTCGGCCTGCAGCTCGAGAAACACCGCCAGCGCGCGCGCACACTCCCCGACCGTCTCGAGCATGCAGCCCAGGTCGTACAACAGCGCGCGGCCCTCTTCGGCGTCGGGAGCCGGCACTTCCGCGGCGCGTTCCAGCCATTCAATCGCGTGCGTCATGTCGCCGCGTTCCTGGTAGAGGCGTCCCAGCAGCACGCCCGCCTCGAAGCGCTGGCGCGGCGATCGCGCGGCCGTCTTCAACGACTTCACCGCTTCGTCGAACATCCCCATCTCGAGGTACGTGCGGCCGAGCGTGAGATGCTGCGCCGAGCGGTCGGCGCCTCCCTGGCGCGAGACTTCGTTGCGGAAATCCCGGAACACCTCGTCCAGGTTTCCACGAGGGGCCGGTGGCGCCGGCACCGGCGTGGCCGACGCGCCTTCCAGCTCGCCCAGCGCGCTCGTCAGATCGATTTCCATTGCGCCGCGCGGGCGAGTGGGCAGTGCTTCCACCGGCTCATGCATCTCCTCGTGGAGCGGCGGCGCCTCGAATGATTGGGGAGGCGCCGCCTCAGGCTCAGGCTCGGCGATCTCCGGCTCGGGCGGCGCGGTCTCGAACAACTGCGTGTCCGGAGGCATCGCGTCGGAGAACGGATCGGTGGCCATGAACGGCGAATGTCCGCTCAGACGCTCGGCAATCACCGAGTCGGGCTCGGGAACGCGCAACATCACGAGCGCCCTCCGGAACCGCTCGATGTGTGCCTGCTCCCACGGCTCGCGGGCCACCAGGTCCTCGGCGATGACCCGCGCCTCCGCCGCCTGGCCGGCCGACAAGTACGCGTCGGCAAGCTGCGCCTGCGCCTCGTACATCGTCGCTTCGAGCCCGCCGTCCACACATACTTCGACGAGTTTCAGCAGCGCCGGGATCTGTCCGGGCAGCCGGGTCGCGAACTCCTGGAGGATCCCCGCCGCGTCGTCGAAGTCGGGCACCGCCAGCGATGAGTCCACCGCGGCGTCCACGCACACGAAGGCCGCGGACGGATTGCTCTCGCCGAGCGCCCAGCCGAGCTCGACGATATCGTGGCGGAGATCGCGGTTGATGGCGAGCAGCTTCGGCAGGAGTTCGCGCGCGGCGTCAAGATGGTCCGAGCGCAATTCGATGTCCACGAGCGCGACGAGCAGCGTCGGATCGTCGCCCGCCGTGTCGCGGTCCAGATAGCGACGCGCGGTGTCGATATCGCCGGCTGCGAGCGCGCCCCTGGCGAGAATCGCGCGGCCGTCGCGATCCGCCGGGTTCAGGCGCACGGCGTGGCCGAGCGCGTTCAGCGCCTCGGGCTCCCTGCCCTTTTCCAGCAGGTCGTCGTAGAGCTGCCGGTACCGCGATGCGGCCCCGTCGGTGTCGCCCGACTCCTCGACGACGCGCGCCGCCGCGAGCCGGGCGTCGAAATCCGCCGGGTCGAGGGTGCCCAGCCGCACGACGATCTCGGCGGCCCCGCGCGCGTCGCCGCGCGCCCGCCGGCGGTTCCCGACCGTCGTCAGATACGACTTCGCGTCGGCGAGCAGTCCCTGGCGCGCGGACAGGTCGGCCAACTGGAGCTGCGCGGGTTCGTCGTCGGGCGCAATCTTCAGGATCTTCTTGTAGAGCGCCGCGGCCTTCGGATAGAACCCGTCGCTGACAAGGTGCTCCGCGACGCGCGCGTATTGCGCCACGGCCTTTTCGGACTGACCGGCGCGGACGTACAGATCGCCGAGCGTGTTCGCCGTGTTCCAGTCGCGCGGCTGGTCCTCGACCACGCGCAGGTATTCGGCGATGGCGCCGTCGAGGCGTCCCTGCCGCAGCAGTTTCTCTGCTTTCTTGAGCGTGTCTTCGCGATCGAAGGCCAAGGGTCCTACCCGCCCATCCTATCAAACAGGGTCGGAGGGCGGAACGAGCGGCGGTGCATCTCGGAGTAGCCGTACTTCGCGACCGCGTCGAGATGCTCCCGCGTCGCATATCCCTTGTGGCGATCGAAACCGTAGCGAGGGTCGCGTCCGTGCAGCTCGGTCATCATCCGGTCGCGGGTGACCTTCGCGACGATCGAGGCGGCCGCGATGGCGGTGCAGCGGGCGTCGCCGTGGACGACGGCGCGCTGTGCCATCGGGAGATCGGGGACGCGGAACGCGTCGACGAGGACGAAATCGGGCAGCGGCGCCAGCCTGAGAATGGCGCGCTGCATGGCACGGAGCGAGGCCTGGTGGATGTTGATGGTGTCGATTTCCTGCGGGTCGGCGGCGGCGGCGCCCCACGACACCGCCGACGCGACGATCCGGTCGTACAGCCGCGCCCGCTCGAGCGCGGGCACGGTCTTCGAGTCGCCGACGTGCGGAATATACCGATCGGGGTGCAGGATGACGGCGGCCGCGACGACGGGCCCGGCGAGGCATCCCCGGCCGACTTCGTCCACCCCGGCGACGTACACGAACCCCATCCGTCGGATGGCATTCTCGATGGTACGAAACGCACGGATCCGGACCATCTGGGGTCCCCCCTCGATCGAGCCGGGCTCGAACCTAGGCCGTCTGCTTTTTCTGGCTGACGTCCTTCATACGAGCGGCCTTGCCCTTGAGTTCGCGCAGGAAGTACAGCTTCGCGCGGCGGACACGGGCGGTGCGCACCACGTCGATCTTGTCGATGATCGGCGAGTGCAACGGGAAGATCCGCTCGACCCCCTGCCCGAACGACACCTTGCGGACCGTGAAGGTCGCACGCGCGCCGCCGCGGTGCATCCCGATCACCATGCCCTCGAACACCTGGATGCGCTCCTTGTCGCCTTCACGCACCTTCACGTGAACGCGAACGGTGTCCCCGGGCTTGATCGCCGGGCGCTCGACCATGTTTGCACGCTCGACGGTCTCTACGGCAGTCATCTTTTACTCCTTCGGCGGGGACCCCTGCACCCCGCCTAGCTCACTGCGCTACGCTCGCCCTTCGCCGCTCGCTCCGCTCCGTTCGCGCTCGCGCCGCAGTTCCTGCAGCAGCGCTTTGTCGTCGTCGTCAAGCTGGAGCTGCTCCAGCAAGTCCGGGCGTCGCTCCAGTGTCCGCGCCAGCGCCTCGCGGCGGCGCCATCGCTCGATTTCCCGGTGATGCCCGGACAGGAGCACGTCGGGCACTCTCATCCCGCGAAACTCGGCCGGCCGCGTGTACTGCGGAAAGTCCAGCAAGCCTCGCGCGAACGTGTCGCGCGCGACCGACTCGTCGTCGCCGACGACGCCGGGCACCAGACGCGCGATCGCGTCGACGATGACCAGCGCGGGCAGCTCGCCCCCCGACACCACGTAGTCGCCTATCGACAACGCCTCGGTCGCCAGCGCCAGGCGAACGCGCTCGTCGACCCCTTCGTACCGGCCGCACAGGATCGCGACGTGCCCGAGCGCGCTCAGGCGCTCGGCGTCGCGATGCGTGAAACGGCGCCCGTCGGGGGACGTCAGCACGATCGCGTCCGGCTGGCCGCGCCGCGCGCGAATCTCGTCCACCGCGCGAAACAGCGGCTCCGGCTTGAGTACCATCCCCGGCCCGCCGCCGAACGGCATGTCATCGACCACCCGGTGCCGGTCCGTCGTGTAGTCGCGCAGGTCGTGCACCTGCAGGTCCACGAGACCGCGGCCGATCGCCCGCCCCACGATGCCTTCCGCGAGCGGCGCGCCGACCATCCCCGGAAAGATCGTGACGATGTCGATTTTCACAGCAAGAACCGGGAGACTGCGAGTTGTGAGTTGTGAATTATCGGCATCGTGCTCGAATCATCCCGCGGACGGTTTCAGCACCCTCCTGTGCTGGCATCACCCGGCCGGACGACTCGGGCATCCTGTCATGTGCTAGAACCGTCCCTTTGGATGCGCCCGGCCGGTTGCCTCTCAATTCACAATTCAGAACTCACAATTCCTTCTCCCGCCCATTCAACTCCAACAACCCTTCGGGCAACTCCACCACGATCCGCCGCGCGGCGATGTCGACGCGCCGGCAGAAGTCGCCGACGAGCGGAATCATCACTTCCCCGTTGCCCGGACTCGCGACCAGCAGGTAGCTGCGATCGAGCGTGCCCTCGACGCCGGTCACGCGGCCGATGCGCCGGCCCTCCGCGTCCTCAACCTCGCATCCGGTCAGGTCGTGGCGGTAGAACGTGTCCCGCGGCAGCGGCCCGAGCGCGGCGGCCTTCATCCAGAGCTCGGCGCCGGCGAGCGCGTCGGCGTCGTTCATCGACTCGACGCCGCTCAGGAGCACAATCGGACGCCCCTGGTGGAACCTGACCTCGCGGATTTCCCTGGGCTCTGGCGCCGCGGCGCTCCCGACCAGCAGCACGTTGCCCGTCTTGAACCGCGACTCCGGAAAGTCGCTTTCGGGATTGACGATCACCTGTCCGCGATTTCCGTGCGCGCGCGCAACGCGCCCGACGAGCAACAAATCGTCGTTCATATCGGCGGGGACCCCTGCACCCCGCCTGGCTCGCTTCGTTCCGCCCGCGCTTCGTCGCGGGCTCCGCTCCGCTCGCGCTCATATCGGCGGGGACCCCTGCACCCCGCCTGGCTCGCTTCGTTCCGCCCGCGCTTCGTCGCGGGCTCCGCTCCGCTCGCGCTCATATCGGCGGGGACCCCTGCACCCCGCCTCGCTCGCGAACTCCTGGACCAGCCTGCCTCGCCGAAGCAGCAGGGCGAATCCCCCGGCTGCGAAGGCGGGTCACTCGTCGTCGCGGAATTCCAGCGTCGCCTTCGTGCCTTCCAGCTCCGCCGTCGCGTGCACGATCACGCGCATGGCCGTCGCGGTGCGGCCCTGCCGGCCGATGACGCGGCCGAGATCGCCCGGCGCCATGAACAGCTCGACGAGCGTCTGCCCGCGGTTCGCCCGCTCGGTCACACGGACCGCGGACGGGTGGTCGGCGAGCGCGCGCGCGATCACCTCGACAACGTCGCGGGCGCGGCTCACGATGCGGACGAGTCCGCCTTCGCTTCGGCGGACGGCTCCGCGGCGGCCTCGACGGGGGCCGGCGGCATGCGATCGACGAGCGTGCGCACCGTGTCCGAGGGAACGGCGCCGGTCTTGACCCAGTGCTCCAGCCGCTCGCGGTTGATCTTCAGCGTCTCCGGGTTCGTGCGCGGATTGTAGGATCCGAGCACCTCGACGAAGCTGCTGTCGCGCGCCGTCCGCGAGTCCGTCACGATCACGCGGAAGAACGGCCGCTTCTTCGACCCCGTTCGCCTCAAACGAATTGCTAACATGAACTACAGCTCCCAGTTTCCAGTTTCCAGTTTCCAGTTTCCAGCTTCCAGTTTCCAGCGAGTTCCCAGTTTCCAGTTTCCAGTTCCCAGCACCTCCCGCTGGAAGCTGGAAGCTGGCGACTGGAAGCTATCCTTTGTTCATCAACGACTTCATCGCGCCGAGGCCGCCCTTCTTCTTCGCGAGCCCCGCCATGCCGCCAATCGACTTCAGCATCTTCTTCATCTGCATGAACTGCTTCAGCAGACGGTTGATCTCCTCGACCGACGTGCCGCTGCCCTTCGCGATCCGCTTGCGGCGGCTGCCGTTGATCAACTGGTGGTTCCGCCGTTCGTTCGGCGTCATCGAGTTGATGATCGCCTCCACGCGCCCGAGCTGCGTGTCGTCGATCTTGTCGCGGTTCGCCGACAGCTCCTTCAGATTGCCCATGCCCGGCAGCATCCCCAGGATCTGCTCGAGCGGCCCCATCTTCTTGATCGTCCGCAGCTGATCGCGGAAATCCTCGAGCGTGAAGTCGTCGAGCCGGATCTTGCGTTCGAGCTTCTCGGCGTCCTCCTGCGAGACCGCCTGCTCCGCCTTCTCGATGAGCGACAGCACGTCGCCCATCCCGAGCACGCGCGACACCACGCGATCGGGATGGAACGGCTCGAGATCCTGGAGGCGCTCGCCGCTGCCGACAAACGCGATCGGGACGCCGACGACGCCGACGACCGACAGGGCGGCGCCGCCGCGCGCGTCGCCGTCCATCTTCGTGAGCACGACGCCGCTGATGCCCACGCGCCGGTTGAACTCGCCGGCGCTCTTGATCGCGTCCTGCCCGGTCATCGCGTCGGCGACATACAGCAGATCGCCCGGCTGCACCGCCGCCTTGATGGCCTGCAGTTCGGCCATCAGCTCTTCGTCGATGTGCAGGCGCCCGGCCGTGTCGACAATCACCGTGTCGAACCCGGCGTTTCTCGCCTCGGTCATCGCGCCGCTCGCGCGGCGCACCGGATCGAGATCGCCAGGCGGATCGAACACCCGGACGTCCGCCTGCTTGCCGACGACCGTCAACTGCGCGATGGCTGCCGGCCGGCGCACGTCGGTCGAGACGAGCAGCGGGTGCTTCCCCTGCCGCGACAGCCACCGGCCCAGTTTCCCCGCCGTCGTCGTCTTGCCGGACCCCTGGAGGCCGAGCAGCAGGATGACGCGCGGATGCGCCTGCGACGGCGGCAGCCCACCCTGCGTGTCGCCGAAGAGCGCCAGCATCTCGTCGCGGACGATGCGGACGACCTGCTGGTCGGGTGTCAGGCTCTTGAGGACCTCCTGATCGACGGCGCGATCGCGCACGCGATCGATGAAGGCCTTGACGACCTTGAAATTGACGTCGGCTTCGAGCAGCGCCAGCCGGATTTCCCGCAGCGCGGCCTCCACCGTGGCTTCCGTCAGCCGGGCTTCGCCGCGGAGCGAGCGAAACACCCCCTGGAGGCGGTCGCTGAGAGATTCAAACATACGGCTACGGAGGCCCTAAGAGCTTCAGACGCAAACATTTATCGTAGCTGAGTGGGGCCGGACTTGTCAATGCGGGAGATCCGGGGGTGGCGGAGGACGCGGTGTAAAACACCACACGGAGACGCGGAGATCACGGTGCCGCACGGAGGCTGCCGGTACTGCGGAAAGACGGACCGGTCTGGGCGCCGGCCTCAAGTCGCCTTCAGGCCACCTCACCGCGCATCGCGCGGGCCAGACCGGTCCTGCAGCTCCGCGCGTCCCCGTGAGCCCCGTGCCTCCGTGTGAGCGTTTTCTCCGCGCTCCCCGTCCCCCCCGCGCGCTCAGACGCTCGTAAGCTTGTGCCCGAGCTTGTCCTTCTTCGTCTTTAGATAGCGGCGGGTGTGCTCCGAGGCGGGGATTTCGAGCGGAATCCAGTCCACGACGGAGAGCTGGTACCCCTCGAGGCCGACGAGTTTCCGGGGGTTGTTCGACAGCAGCCGCATCGTCCGGACGCCGAGATCCTTCAGGATCTGCACGCCAATCCCGTAGTCGCGCTGGTCGGCCTTGAAGCCCAGCCGCTCGTTGGCCTCGACCGTGTCGAACCCCTGGTCCTGCAGCTCGTACGCGCGAATCTTGTTGGCGAGGCCGATCCCCCGTCCTTCCTGATTCAGGTACAGCAGCACGCCGCGCCCTTCGGCCGCGATGCGTTCGAGGGCCGCGTCGAGCTGGGGGCCGCAGTCGCACCGCGCCGAATGGAACACGTCGCCCGTGAGACAGCGGGAATGCACGCGGACGAGGACGTTCGCGCCGTCGCCGATGTCCCCTTTGACCAGCGCGATGTGCGTCTCCCCGTCGATGACGCTCTCGTACGCGATCACCCGGAACTCGCCGTTCTCGGTGGGGAGCGCTGCCGACGCCACGCGCCGCACGAGCGCCTCGGTGCGCATGCGGTACTGGATCAGATCCGCGATCGTGATCATCAGCAGCTTGTGGCGCTTCGCGAAGCGCGTCAGCTCCGGCACGCGCGCCATGCTGCCGTCGTCGTTCATGATTTCGCAGATGACGCCGGCGGGATAGAGCCCGGCGATGCGGGACAGGTCGACGGCCGCCTCGGTCTGCCCCGCGCGGACCAGGACGCCGCCGGTGCGCGCGCGCAGCGGGAACATGTGCCCGGGACGCGCGAGGTCCGAGGGACGGGTTCTCGGATCGATCGCTACGAGCACCGTCGCGGCCCGATCCCCGGCCGAGATCCCGGTGCTGGTCACTCCCTTGGCCTCGATGGACACGCAGAAGGCGGTGTCGAACCGTGCGGTGTTCTGCGAGACCATCTGCGGGATGTCGAGCTCCGCGAGCCGCTCCTCGGTCATCGGCATGCAGATGAGGCCGCGGCCGTAGCGCGCCATGAAGTTGATCGCGTCGGGCGTGATCTTGTCGGCCGCGATCGTCAGATCGCCTTCATTCTCGCGGTCTTCGTCGTCGACGACGATGATCATCCCGCCGTCGCGAATGGCCTGGATCGCGTCGTCGATTGGTGCGAACGGCGACTTCTTCCGCCGGCTCGTTCCCTTTTTCGCCATGCGCCTGTCACGTCCTCCAGGCAGCCCTGACCAGCCTCCGCAAGGGCCACGGCGATCCGCCGGAGCGTTCGCGAAGGCGGAAGGGCTGCGCTACCTGTCCCTGCAAGGCCCGCTCAGCGGGGCTTCGTCATGCCCGCGAGCTCGGCGACCCGCACGACGTACTTGCCGAGGATGTCGCACTCCACGTT
This sequence comes from Acidobacteria bacterium RIFCSPLOWO2_12_FULL_66_21, assembly GCA_001767455.1. Taxonomy (GTDB): domain Bacteria; phylum Acidobacteriota; class Vicinamibacteria; order Vicinamibacterales; family 2-12-FULL-66-21; genus 2-12-FULL-66-21. Next base: position 102,770 of record MELC01000091.1, on the reverse strand, counting down.
GACCATCTCCCCGGGCTTTGCCGCGCGGAGGTTGGTGTGGTCCCAGGTGAACGGGATGATCTGCACGTCGAAGTCGCGATCGTCGACGCCCGCGACCGTCAGGCTGATGCCGTTCACGGCGATCGACCCCTTCCGCACGATGTAAGGGGCGAGCGCCTGCGGAAAGCGGATCGTGAGCCAGTACGAGTCGCCATCCTGCCGGATGTCCTCGATCTTGCCGGTGGCGTCGATGTGCCCCTGCACGAAGTGCCCGCCGAGACGCGCGTCGGCGCGAAGCGGCCGCTCGAGGTTGACGAGCGCGCCGCGCCGCAGCGCGCCAAGCGTGCTGACGCGCGCCGTTTCCGGCGAGATGTCCGCGTGGATCCCGTCCGGATCGGCCGAGATCACGGTGAGGCACACGCCGTTGACCGACAGGCTCTCGCCCGCCGCCATGTCGGGAGCGAGCGTCGTCGTCACGCGCAGCCGGAAGCCGGCGGGTGTCGGCTTGATTTCCGCCACCTCGCCAATCGATTCAATGAGGCCTGTGAACATACGCTTCGATCAATGCGTCGTCGCCGAGTAATTCGGTGGTCAGTCCGGTCACACGCGAGCTGCTGAAGACCGGCGTCGTCAGCCACTCCATTCCGGCGGCCCCGAGCGCGCGGGCCGCCACGAACAGTTCGATGCGATCCACCAGGTCCGCGTCCCAGAGCGCCCGGTGAAGCGCCACGCCCCCCTCGACCACCAGCGAGTTGATGCCCATGGCCGCGAGACGCTCCAGCGCGCCATGCAGCCTCGAGTCCCCCGCGATGAGCTCGACCGCCGTGCCGGCGGCGACCAGCGCGCCCACACGGTCGGGAGCATTCGCCGCGGCTGAAGGCGTACTCATGATTATGACCGGCCCGGCGGCCAGCGTCGAGAGCAGTCTCGCCGAAACCGGGGTCCGCAGGCGAGAATCAAAGACAATCCGTGCAAGCGGACGCTCCCGGAACGCGCCGCGCGGCGTCAGCAGCGGGTCGTCGGCGAGGATCGTGCCGGAGCCGACCGCGATCGCGTCCACCTCCGCGCGCTCCCGGTGGACGCGGCGATTGGCGGCGGCTCCCGTGAGCGGCGTGCGGACGCCCGGGGCCGCGGCCATCCAGCCGTCGAGGCTGAGCGCCGCCTTCATCGTGACGAGGGGCCGGCCAAGCCGCATCCGCGTGAAGAACGGCCGGTTCAAGGCTTCGGCCTCCTCGCGCATCACGCCCACGGTGACCTCGACGCCGTGCGCCCGGAGATGCGCGATGCCGCCACCGGCCACGAGCGGGTTGGGGTCCATGCACGCGATGACGGCGCGGCGGATCCCCGCGTCAACGACCCGCGGCGCGCACGGACCGGTCCGCCCGATGTGGCAGCACGGTTCGAGCGTGCAGTACAGCGTCGCACCGCGCGCGCGATTGCCCGCGTCGGCCAGCGCGATGATCTCCGCGTGCGACCCGCCCGCGGTGAGATGGGCTCCACGCCCGACGACGACCCCCTCGTCGCTCACGACCACCGCGCCGACCATCGGGTTGGGAGTCGTGCGGCCGCGCCCGCGTTCCGCAAGGCTGAGCGCGCGATGCATGAAGGCGGGATCGATTACCACTTCTCTTCGAACAGCGCGTCCACGTACTCGTCGGGTGAGAACGGGATCAGATCGTCGATTGCTTCTCCAACCCCAACGTAGCGGATCGGGAGCTTGAGATCGTGGGCGATCGCGATCGCGATGCCCCCCTTGGCCGTTCCATCGAGCTTGGTGAGAATGATGCCGTTGACACCCGCCGCGTTCATGAATTCGCGCGCCTGCACCAGGCCGTTCTGGCCGACGGTCGCGTCGAGCACGAGGAGCACTTCGTGCGGCGCTCCCTCGACCTCGCGCGCGGCAATCCGCCGGATCTTGTCGAGCTCCGTCATCAGGTTGACGCGGGTGTGCAGGCGGCCTGCGGTGTCCACGAGCACGACGTCCCGCTGGCGCGCCTTGCCGGCGGCGATCGCGTCGAACACCACCGCGGCGGGATCCGAGCCGCCGTGCGTGCGGATGAGGTCCACGCCCGCGCGGTGCGCCCAGATTTCGAGCTGCTCCACCGCTGCCGCGCGGAACGTATCCGCCGCGCAGATAATCGGCGTCTTCCCCTCTTCCTTCATCAGCCGCGCGAGCTTGCCGACCGTCGTCGTCTTTCCCGTCCCGTTGACCCCCACGATCATGACAACGTGCGGCCTGTGGCCGTCGGGCGCCGGGCGCTCCGCGTCGTGCAGGATCCGGCGGATCTCCTCCTTCACGAGATCGCGCAGCGAGTCGCCGCGGCCGCGCCGGTCGCGCACCGTCGCGACGATCCGATCCGCCGCCGCGATCCCGACGTCCGCCGAGATGAGCGCTTCCTCGAGCGCCTCGATCGTCTCGACGTCCACCGGACGGCTGCGGCTCTCGGGCGCATCCGCGCGCTTGACCACCTCGTCGAAGCGCCCGACGAACTGCTGCTTCGTCCGCGCGAGCGATTCCCTGATCTTGTCGAAAAACCCCATCGGTATTGCCGCCCGCCGCCTGCTGCCTGCTGACTGCTGCCGACTGCCTACTGCCGACTGTCCCCGTCCTGCTCGGGCCGCTGCCGCCGGCCCATGAGCGCGTCCACCGCATCGAGCGGTGTGCGCCCGCCGCTGAGCACGGCGGCCATCTGCGCCGTGATGGGAAGCTCCACGTGATGTTTCTCGCCGAGCGCGAGCGCGGCACCTGTCGTGTTGACCCCTTCCGCGACCATCCGCATGCCGCCGAGAATCTCCTGCAGCGGGCGGCCGCGGCCGAGCTCTGTGCCCACGTACCGGTTTCGACTCAGGCTCCCGGTGCAGGTCAGCACGAGATCCCCGAGCCCGCTCAATCCCGCCAGCGTGTCCCGCCGGCCCCCCTCCGCACAGGCGAGGCGCGAGATCTCGACGAGCCCCCGGGTGATGAGCGCCGCCATGGCGTTGTGGCCGAGCCCGAGGCCGCCCACGACACCGGCCGCGATGGCGATGACGTTCTTCAACGCGCCGCCGATCTCCACGCCCGCGACGTCGTCGCTCACGTAGATGCGGAGGCCGCGGCCGCGGAACTGCTCCTGCACGCGGCGGACGGCTTCCGCGTCGGTGGACGCCGCGACGATCGCCGTGGGCAACTCGCGCGCAACCTCCGCGGCGAAGCTCGGTCCGGAGAGGACGACGATCGGACGCTGACCGGACGTCTCACCAGCGATGACGTCGGACATGCGCTGGAGCGAGGCGGCCTCGAGCCCTTTGGTCGCACTGACGAGCGTCGCATCCGCGGCGAGCGACGGCACGGCCGCGCGCACCACCTGCCGGACCCCGTGCGACGGGACCGCGACGACGACAAACGCGGCGTCGCCGAGCGCCGTCGCGAGCGCGGAGGTCACGGTCACTCCAGCGGGGATCTCGGCGTGCGGCAGGTACCGTGCGTTGCGGCGGTCCCGCTCGACCTCCCGCGCGAGATCGGGATCGCGGGCCCACAGCGTCACGGTCCGGCCCGCGCGCGCGAGATGCACGGCAAGCGCGGTGCCCCAGCTCCCCGCGCCAAGGACCGCAATACGGGTCACGCCCGCGCCCCCATCCGCCGCTCTGTCCCCATCCGCAGGCGCTGCAGGTTGGTCCGGTGCCGGAAGAGGATCAGCCCGGCCACGCTGGCGGCCGCGCCCACGACGGCCGTCGGCGCGCCGACGATCCAGACGGCGGGCGGCAATGCAACGGTGGCGGCCATCGATCCCAGCGACACGTAGCGCGTCGTCCACACCACGATGAGGAACACGGCGGCCGCCGCCGCGGTGGCAAGCGGCGCGAGGACCGCAAACACTCCGGCGGCCACCGCGACCCCCTTGCCGCCGTGGAACCGCAGCCACACCGGGTAGATGTGGCCGACGACGGCCGCGGCGCCGGTCAGGGCGGCAACCGGAGCGCCGCCCGCGCTCATGTACGCGACGAGGACCGCCGCGGCCCCCTTCAGCATGTCGAGGCTCATCACGATGACGCCGCGCCACGTGCCGGTGGTGCGCAGCACGTTGGCGGCGCCGACGTTCCCGCTGCCCGCCAGGCGCACGTCGATCCCGGCGCGCCGCGCGAGGAGGAACGCGAAGGGCAGCGACCCGGCGAGATATCCGATGACGACCGGCAGCATCACTGCAATGGTACTCGCAGGAGGGGTTCGTACGTCGCGCCTTTCGGCGAGAGATGGCTGCGGAACACGGTGACGGCGGCGATGCGGCTCACGCCGGCGTCGCCGGGGGTGTCGCCGAGCACGCGGCGCAGCTCGGCATGGCCGCCGCGCCCGGGATCTTTGACGCGCGCCACCGTCAGGTGCGCGGAATACGGGCGCCGCTCCGGCTCATAGCCGAGCGCCTGGAGCCTTCGGCTGACCTCCTCGTAAACCGCCCGCATCGAGTCCTGGCCTTCCTGCACGCCCAACCAGAACACGCGCGGAGCGCCAGACGGCGGAAACGCGCCGAACCCGGTGACGTGCAGATCGAAGGGGGCGATGTGGAAGGGATCGGCGACCGCCTGCTGGATCGCCTGCGCGTGGTCGACGCCCACGTGCCCGATGAACCACAGCGTGATGTGCAGGTTGGCGGCGTCCACCCATCGCGCGTCCAGATCGGGCCGGCTGCGCGAGAGCCGCCCGGCCAACGCCTCAGCCGCGCGCGCGGCGGCCGCCCTCACGCTGTCGTCCAGCTCGATTGCCACGAAGAGGCGAGGCTTGTCCATGTTTCTGTCAGCTGGCAGCGGGCAGCAGGCAGCTTGCAGTGGATCACGCCGTCACGCTGACAGCTTGACAGCTCGACTCACTGCCTGCTGCCTGCTGCCTGCCGCCAGCTGCCCGCTGTCTATGTCAGCGCCCGCCTCACCATGTCGAGCGCGGCCTGCGTCGAGGAGAACTTCACCTGCGCGCGGCCGCCGGGAAAGCGGAAGGTGCGCACGCGGGCGGGACCATCGGGTCCCGAGAGCGCGATGGCTACGGTGCCGACCGGCTTGTCGGGCGTTGCGCCGCTCGGGCCCGCGATGCCCGTGATCCCGACGCCGAGATCTGCGCCGGCCCGGGCGCGAATGCCGTCGGCGAGCGCGACGGCGACCGGTTCGCTCACCGCGCCGCAGGCGGCAATGAGCTCGGGCGCCACTCCGGCGAGCGCGGTCTTCGCCGCGTCGGCATACGCCACCACCCCGGCGAGCACGTAGTCGGAACTCCCCGGCACGTCCGTCAGGCGCGACATCAGGAGGCCGCCGGTGCACGATTCCGCGGCGGCGATTGTCAGGTGCTTCGCGCGAAGGAGGTCGCCGACAATCTCCTCCATCGAGCGGCCGTCCGTGCTGAACACATCAGGACCGAGCGCCGCGAGCAGCTCGTCGCGAGCCTCGGAGAGCCGGCGCGCGGCTCCGTCCGCGTCGGCGGACCGCACGCTCAGATGCAGCTCGATCTGTCCCGGCGACGCGAGGATCGTCGTGTCGATCGGCGGCGTCTCCCCCGTCCAGCGGGTGTAGATCGGCTGCGCGAGCTCCTCGACGTGGGACTCCGATCGTCCGGCGATGAAGAGCGAGACGCGCTGCACGCGTTCGGCGCCGGCGCGTTCGAGCAGCGGACCGCGGCAGAGCGCGTCGAACATGGGCTGCATCTCGCGCGGCGGACCCGGCAGCAGCACGACCAGGCGATGGCCGGCCTCGAGCAGAAGTCCCGGAGCCGTGCCGTTGGGATTGGGAAGAACGGCCGCGCCGCGCGGCACCTGCGCCTGCCGTCGATTCACGCCCGGCATGCGCATCCCGCGGCTCGCGAATCGCCTCTCGATCCACGCCAGGATGTCCGCATCCTCCGACATCGGTCGCCCGAGTGCATCCGCGACCACGTCCCGTGTCAGGTCGTCGTCGGTCGGGCCGAGCCCGCCGGTGAGCACGACAAGGTCCACGCGCGACAACGCCTGGCGGAAGAGCGCAGCAAGATCGTGGCGGTTGTCGCCCACGACCGCTTTCGCGCGCAGGTCGATCCCGAGCGCCGCGAGCCGATCGGCGAGAAAGAGAGAGTTCGTGTCGAGGCGGTGAAGACCGAGCAGCTCGCTCCCGACCGCGATGATTTCCGCCGTCGCCAGCGGAGGCGCACTCATGCGATCCACGCGGGGAGAAGCCACAGCACGAGACGAAGCGCCAGGTTGGCGTACACCGCCGCCATCGCGTCGTCTGCCATCACTCCGAGGCCGCCGTGCAGCTTCTCAAAGCGGCCGGCCGGGTATGGTTTGAAAACGTCAAAGATGCGGAACAGCACGAACCCGGCGAACGCTGCCGTGATCCCGGCCGGGATGAAGGCAAGCGTGATCAGCATGCCGAGGACCTCGTCGATGACCACGGGTCCGGGATCGATGCCGCCGAAGTAGCGTTCGGCGATGGTCCCGGCCCAGACGCCGACCGCGAACACCGCGAGGATCAGGCCGATCTCGACCGCGCGCGACCCCGACCACCACACGAGCAGGTACACGACGAGGCCGGCGGCCGATCCCGCGGTACCCGGAGCGACCGGGGAGTAGCCGCAGTACCCGGCTGTCGCGACAAACACGGCAAGGCGGGTCACGCTTGGACGACGCGCGTGTCCGCCAGCCGATCGTGCAGGGCGCGCCGATCGGAGCCGACGAGCGCCGGAAGGAAGCCAAGGCCGAGCGGCAGGACCGAGACAAGATACGCGGCGGCGCGCAATACCGCGGTGCCGAACCGGACGCGATCGCTCCAGAGGCCTTCGCCGTGCGCCGGCACCACTTTGATCCCGGCCGCCATCTTGCCGATGGTCTGCCCGCCGGCGGCGGTGAACGTCACGAAGTACGCGGCGGTCAGCAAGGCGAGAAAGACCGACAGCGGAGCGAGGGGCAGGACGAAGACCTCGAGGAGCGCGAGCCCGCAGAGCTTCGCCGTCAAGTACAGGACCGCGCCGTCGATGGCGCCGAGGACGGAGGCATCGACCGCGGCGGCCGCCAACCGTGGGCCCGGCAATGCCGCCTCCAGCGGTTGCTCGCTGTCGGGACGAGCCGCCGGGCGCGGGCGGCGCTCCTCCTGGACGGGCGCGTCAATTTGAAGATCGAGCCTCGGCTCGTCGCGCCGGACAGCAGGGCGCGGAGGCCCCGGCGTCGAACGCCGGACCGACAGCGGCGCACGTGGCACCGCCGCCGGCGTCACGAGCGGACGGCCGTCGTCGGGCGCGCGGTCCTTGAAGAGCGGCAGATCGGTGCCGGGCGCCGGCCGGCGCACCGCGGCCTGGCTGGCGGCCGGCGCCGTGCCGATGGACGGCGCCGCCGTTGAGAATGCCACCGGTGGGAGTTTTTCAACCGGCGCCGCGCTGTCGAGATCGGCCAGTGAAAAATCCTCGAGCGGGCCGAGCGCTTCGCTGCCGGTCTGAATCGGCAGGTCGAGATCGCCCGCCTCGAGCGCAAGGGAGAATTCGTAGCCGCAGTTCCGGCACCGCTCGGAGTTGTCGAAGCTGATGTAGTGGCACTTCGGGCATCTCATGGGAGGCGCCCTCGTGGCGGGGTTCCCGGCGGAGCCGTCGACGCGCCCGCGACGCCCGTGCCGCGGGAGGCGGCCAGCAGCTTCTGCTGGATCTCCGCGCGCAGCGCCACGGCCTGCGCCTCGAGCGCGTCCCCACGACGGACCGCGTCGAGCGCGGCAAGCGCGTCGCTCAGCCGTCCCTTGTCCCTCAAGGCGCGGGCCCGGGCGATCCACACCTCCGACGCGGAGGGAACAGGCAGCGGATCGTCGGCGATGCCAAGCGTCGCGGGCTGCGACGGAGAGACGATGGGCAGCCAGTTGTCGCCACGCGCCCAGAGCAGCCCTATGGCGACAGCGACGGCGGCGATGCCGCACACGACGCCGGCGGCAATCCACGCGACAGGCGATCGTTGAACGGGGGCCGCGGCCCTGACCCGTGATCGCGCGCGCGCCAGGATCCCCCGGTTGGCGGCGCGGCTCTCCTGTTGGACGGCCGCCGCTTCCAGCCGATCCATGCGATCCAGGAGCGCAAGCGCTTCTTCGGTCCCGGCGCCGCGCTCGACGGCGGTGGTCAGCAGGCGCCGGGCGGCGTCCGCTTCGCCGCGCTCGAAGGCCTCCTCGCCCGTGTGGATGAGCTCCTCGGCTTCGCGCTGGCGTTCCGAGACGGCGCTGCGCGCGCGCTCGATGTAGGCACGCGCCCGCGCGTGGCCGCGATCGAGAAAGAGGACGCGCGTCCAGATGTTGATGGCCAGCTCGTGTTCGCCGGCGAAGTAGTGATCCAGCCCGCGGAGCAACAGCTCCTCGACCCGCGCGTCGCGATCGCGCTCCGGCACCTCCGCCTGCGGAGGCATGGCGTCGGAGAGGAACGGCTCTGTCATCGGAAGTGGCAATTCGCCAAGAAGTTCCGAAGATTATGAGCCCAAGGCGGGCCGGGCACAAGGGGGAAGGCGGGCACCACCTCCCAACTCCCAACCCCCAAGTTGGGAACGAGTTTATTCAGCGGCTCTCAGCCTGGTTTCGAGTACCTGTTCGCCGCTGAAGCGTTCCAGCTGCAGATAGAACTCCGCGGCTGACACGAGCGCGGCCGACGGCACCAGCCCCACGATCTCGCTTTCGAGGATCGACACGCCATAGCGCGCCGCCTCGCGCTTCACCAGCTCGAACACACGGAAGATCGGCGTCTTCTCGTGGTTGGTCAGGTTCATCGAGACCTGCGCCAGGTTGCGATCATCCACCTTCACGCCCATCGCCTTGACGTAGCGGAAGCCGCCGCCGCTGAACCGGATCGCCGCGGCGATCTTCTTCGCGACGTCGATCCGCTCGGTATTCAGGTTGATGTTGTACGCGATGAGCGGCATCCGTGCGCCGATGACCGACGCGCCAGCCGTCTCGTGCGGCCGCGCGGGACCGAAATCCGGCGCCCAGCCAGCCTTCGCCATCTTCGCCGCGAGCCCCTCGAATTCGCCCCGGCGGATGTCTTCGAGGTTCCGCCGTGCGGGCGAGGACGCCGCCTCCTCGTAGAGATAGATCGGCACGTTGAAGCGCTCCGCGACGACCGAACCGATCTCCTTCGCGAGTGCGATGCACTCGTTCATCGTGACGCCCTCGATGGGCACGAGCGGCACGACGTCCACCGCGCCGACCCGCGGATGCTCGCCCTGGTGCGTGCGCAGGTCGACCGCCGCGAGCGCGGCGTCGAACAGCGCGAGGATAGCGGACTTGACGGCGCCGCGGTCCCCCACGAGCGTGAACACGGAGCGGTTGTGCGACGCGTCCGACGAGTAGTCGAGCAGGCGAACGCCGGGCGTGCTGCGGAGGGCGCCGGCAAGACGCTCGACGATTTCCGGGCGGCGGCCTTCGCTCACATTCGGGATCGCCTCGATGATGGCCATGCGGAGAGTTCTATCACAGCAGGCGGTTTGGAAGTTGGGAGTTGGGAGTTGTTTCTAGGCGATCTCCTCGTCCTTGCGAGCGGGGACGATGCCGAACGCGCGCATCTTCCGGTACAAGTTGCTGCGCTCCACGCCGAGCACGTCAGCGGTCCGCGAGATGTTGCCCTGCTCGGCCGCGAGCGCGCGCAGGATGTAGTCGCGCTCGAAGCGCTCGCGCGCGTCGTGCAGCGTCAGCGGGGGCATCCCCGGCGCGGCGGCGACGGTGGCCGATGCGCCCTCGAGAAACACCAGATCGTTCAGGGTGATGACCTCGCCCGGCACCATGATCATCAGCCGCTCGATGACGTTCCGCAGCTCGCGCACGTTGCCCGGCCAGCGATAGCTGCGCAGGCTGGTGGCGGCGCCCGGGTCCAGGCGCTTGGGCCGGCGGCCGTACTCGCGCGCGAGATCCGCCATGAAGTGCTCGGCCAGCCGCGGAATGTCGGCCTCCCGATCGCGTAGCGCCGGCACGAAGATCGGAATCACGTTCAGTCGGAAGTACAGGTCCTCACGGAACCGGCCGGCGCGGATCTCGGCGGGCAGGTCCTTGTTCGTCGCGGCGAGCACGCGCACGTCGACTTTGACCGTGGCCGATCCGCCGACCGGCTCGACCACCTGCTCCTGCAGCGCGCGCAGCACCTTGGCCTGGGTCTTCAGGCTCATGTCGCCGATCTCGTCCAGGAACAGGGTGCCGCCGTCGGCGAGCTCGAACTTGCCGCGGCGATCCGCGAGCGCGCCGGTGAAGGCGCCGCGGACGTGGCCGAACAGCTCGCTCTCGATCAGCTCTTCGGGAATGGCGGCGCAGTTGACCTCGATGAACGGCCCGGCCCGCCGGCGGCTCATCGCGTGGATGCTGCGGGCGACCAGCTCCTTGCCGGTGCCGTTCTCTCCGAAGATCAGCACGCGCCCGTTGGTCGGCGCGGCCATCGCGATCTGCTCGCGCAGCTGCGCCATGGCGTAGCTCTCCCCCACCATCGTGAGGCGCCGGTCCACGTGCTCTCTGAGCGCCCGGTTCTCGGCTTCGAGGCGGCGCTGCCTGACGGCGTTGCCCACCACCAGCACGGTCTTCTCGAGCGAGAGCGGCTTCTCGACGAAGTCGAACGCGCCGAGCTTGATGGCGCGCACCGCCGACTCGATGTTGCCGTGCCCCGAGATCATCACCACGGGGGCGTCGACGCCGCGCGCGCGCAGCCGGGCGAGCGTCGCCAGGCCGTCGATGCCGGGCAGCCAGATGTCCAGCACGACGACGTCGTACGGCGTCCGCGCGACGCGCTCGAGACAGGCCTCGCCGCTCTCGACGGCGTCGACCGCGTAGCCTTCGTCACGGAGCACGCCGCTCAGCGCGGACCGCACGCCCGCTTCATCATCGACGATCAGGACGGTGGATTTAGGCACAGCTTCCAGTTCCCAGCTTCCAGCTTCCAGCTCCCAGCTCCCAGCTTCCAGCATTCAGTTCCCGGCTTCCGGTTCGCGCCTGCTGATTCCCAGCTGCCAACGTGTCTGGAAGCTGGATACTGGCAACTGGAAACTCACACCGGCAGCTCTATCGTAAATACCGTCCCGGCCGGCACGTTGTCGGCGACTTCGATGTTGCCGCCGTGCTCGGCGATGATGCGGCGGACGATGGCGAGGCCCAGGCCGCTGCCGCGCCGTTTGGTCGAGTAGTACGGCATGAACAGCTTGTCGCGATCGGCCGGCGGGATGCCCGGCCCGTTGTCGGCGATGGTGATGCGCGCGACGCCGTGGCCGGGGTCGTGCCCCGTCGCGACCACGATCGACGGGGGGTCGCCGCCCGGCCGCAGCGGCGCCGCGGCGGCGCCCAGGGCCTCGACCGCGTTGTCGACCAGGTTGATCACGACGCGGCGGATCTGTTCGACGTCGATCCGCACGGGCGGCAGCCCCTCGGCCGGACGGTGCTCGAGCCGAATCTGGCCGAACAGGCCCTTGTAGAGCGCGAGCGTATCGCGGATGACGCCATCCAGATCGGACGGGACGGCGCGCGGCGCCGGCATCCGGGCGAACTGGGCGAACTCGTCGACGAGCGCCTTCAGCGATTCCACTTCGCCGACGATGGTCGTCGTGCATTCGTCCACGAGCGCCCGCGACGCGGGAGGCGCCGAGCCGAAGTGGCGGCGCATCCGCTCGGCGCACAACTGGATCGGCGTCAGCGGGTTCTTGATTTCGTGCGCGAGCCGCCGCGCCACGTCGCGCCACGCGGCGACGCGCTGCGTCCGTATCAGCGGCGTCACGTCGTCGAACACCAGGACGGCGCCGGCGGGCGCACCGTCCTCTCCCTGGAGCGGCGTGGCGGCCGCCGCGAGATGCAGTTCGCGACCCTCGCGCGTGAGCGCGATCTCCTGCGCCGCCGGCTCGGCGCGGCCGGCGTGGACGCGCTGCACGAGCGCGCCCAGCGGGCGCAGGTCCTCCCGGCCGAAGGCGGCGTCGAGCGGCGCGCCGATGACGCCGGCTTCGACCCCGAGCAGCCGCACCGCCGCGGCGTTGATCGTCTCGATGCACCCGTCGGCGCCGACCGAGACGACGCCGGTCGCGATTCGCTCGAGCACGGTTTCGATGTACCGGCGCCGCTCGTCCAGTTGCTGGTTCTTCCGCTCCAGATCGAGGCGCGAGCGATCGAGCTTGCGCTGGCTGGCCGCCAGCTCGCCGGCCATCGTGTTGAACGCCTCGACGAGCGAGCCGAACTCGTCGCGCGTCTCCGGCTCGATGCGATGATCGAGCCGGCCCGCGCCGATCTCGCGCGCGCCGGCGGCCAGCATCTGGACGGGCCGCGTGATGCGCTTGGCCAGGTACAGCCCCATCCAGGTGGCGCTGACGAGAATCATCAACGTCATCATCAGGAAGAGGGAGAGGTACACGCCTTCGAGCGGGCGCTTCAGGACGCGCAACTGGTTGTAGTTCTCGAACGCCTCCTTGATCCGCCTCGAGTGCTGCGCGAGGTTGTCAGCCAGGTGATCGCTGGCGATGACGACGCCCACGGTCCGGTTCGTGGCGGGGTCGCGGACCAGCGCGCCCGCCCGCACGAGCTCTCCCCCCTCGGCGAGTTGCTCGTGCACGGGGCGGTCGTCGCCGGCGGCGACTTTCGCGGCCAGGCGATCCGCGGACGCGCGCACGTGCCCGCGCGGCAACGACGGCGATTCGACGGCGACGAGCGGCCCGGGCGCGGCGCCGGCGGCCGGGATGCGGTAGACCTCGACAAGACCCACGCCGCGCTGCGTCACTTCCGGACCGATGAGCGCGCGGACCGCCTCGAGGTCGCCGGTGTCGACGGCCTCCGCCGGCAGCGCGCGCGCGATCCGGAGCACGTGGTCCCGCACGATCTTCTCGCGCTCCTGGTAGTAGTCGCCGGCGATCTCGGTGGCGGAGCGGAGCACGACGTCCACCGGGTCGCTGAACCACTGCTCCATGCTGCTGCGAATCAGCTCGCCGCCGACGAGCAGCACGAGCACGGACGGCACGATCGTCAGGCCGAGCATCGCGAGCACCAGCTTCGCGCGGAATCTCGAGAACGGCAGGCCGCGCCGCCGCTCGACCGCCAGCTTCACGATGTTGCGCGCCAGCACGAAGACGAGCGCGATCACCATCGTCAGGTCGGCCGCCGACAGCGCGTAGAGCACGACCTCGCTGAGGAAGTCGGGGTTGAGCTCGCGGGACTGATCGGCGAGCCACACCATCCCCGCCAGCGCGGCCAGCAGCAGGACCAGCCCGATCAGGATCAGGCGCGGATTGTCGCGGAACGGACGGCGCTCGCGGACAGGCGGGCGCGGGGCCGGCCGGGCCGGAAGCGTCGGGCGCCGCGCGTCGCGAAGGGTGGTGGCCACGCTACTTGATGAACGTGAATTTCGCCGTGGCGCTGACGTCGTGCCGCTCCCACGGCCACACGAACGACGCGTTGCGCGGCGACGTGCGCGCGCGCACCCGCACGTAGTACTCCGCGTTGGGCTCCAGGCCCTCGCTCGTGAAAAGCGGAAGCTTGTCGAATTCCGTCAGCAGCCGCCGGGCATCCTCTTCGCGCTCCGTGGCGTCCACGCGCTCGATGCGACCGTCCTGCGTGCGCGTCACCTGGTAGCGCCGGGCGAGATTGTCGTACCGCACCGCCGCGGTCACCTTCTCGGAGGCAATCGTGCGATCGAACCACAGCGACGAGCCGCGCTTCAGCTCGACGTCGTAGATGAAGCTGATCGTGAGCCCGCTGTGAATCGCCGTGCGGATGTCCTCGTTGAAGGCGTTGTCCAGGCGGAACGACACGAGGACGCGTCCCTCGCGCGAGAGCGGCGCCACCTGCAGGCTCTGATCGGCCGGCAGCACCGCCGGCAGGACCGAGAGCGCGACGGCGAGGGTCCAGGCACGCGCGGACAGTGTGCTCATTCCTTTCCGTTCAGCAGGTCTTTCAGCTCGGTCATGAACTCGCCGATGTCGCGGAAGTGCCGGTAGACGGACGCGAAACGGACGTAGGCGACCTTGTCGAGCTGCCGCAGCTCGTTCATCACGAACGCGCCCACGTCCTCCGTGCTCATCTCGCGCTCGGGTTTCTCCTGCAGCGCCGTCTCGACCCGATCCGCGATCGCCTCGAGGGCGCCGACGCTGACGGGCCGCTTCTCGCACGCCTTCAGCAGGCCCGCCAGCAGCTTCTGCCGCTCGAACCGCTCGCGGCTGCCGTCCTTCTTGATGACCATGTAGGGGATCTCGTCGATCCGCTCGTAGCTCGTGAAGCGCCGGCCGCAGCCGAGGCATTCACGGCGGCGCCGGATGACCTCCCCTTCCTTGCTCTCGCGCGAGTCGACGACCTTGTCGCCGAGGTGCGCGCAGTACGGACACTTCATGACGCGCCTCTCTCCCCGGCCGGAACCGGTGTGGCGGGGACGTCTCCGCCGTCTGCATTCCGGGCGATGCGCCGGGCGCCGGCCAGCGTCAGGCCTTCGCGCATCAGAAGATAGATGCCCGCGAGCGTCACCGGCAGGAACGAAATCGCGTGCAGCACGATCGCCGCGCCGACCGCCCGATCCTGCGACGCCTGGAAAAACGTGGTGACCGTGAACTGGTAGGCCGCGTGGAACGCGCCCACCGATCCGGGCGTCGGCACGGCCACCCCGACGACCAGCACCGCCATCACGAGGAACGAAGCCGTGTAGGAGAACGTAATGTGGAATGCCTGCGATGTCAGCCAGATACCGGCCGCGATGGACAACCACAGGGGAAACGACAGCGCCAGCGCGGCGGCCAGGCGGCGGGGCCGGCGCATCACCGCCAGGCCGCGGATGAAGGTTTCGACGAACGCCGCGACGACGTGGGCCAGGCGCTCGGGGAGCACGCGCTCCACTTTGAGCGCCGCCCGGCCGAGGCGTTCCGGGTGGCCGGCCAGCGCGAACAGCAACCCGAGGCCCACGACAGCGGAGACGGCCGAGACGCCTCCCCAGAATTTCACGCTGGCCAGCGCAGAGGCCGTGGCATCCCCACCCTCCGCCGGCGCCATGAAGACGAACGCGGCAAACAGGAGCAGGACCGTTGCGAGATCCAGCAGGCGCTCGAGGATGATCGTCGCGAAGGCCGACGTGGGACTCAGCCCCTCGCGCCGCGCCAGCAGGTACGGCCGCAGGACTTCGCCGGGCCGCCCGGGCAACAGCGAGCTGGCGGCAAAGCCGATAATCGTCGTGCGCAAGGCCGTCGCGAAACGCGTGGGACCGATGGGCGCGAGGAGCGACTGCCACCGCCAGGCGCGCATCGCGTACGTCACGCCCGTGACGACGAGCGCAAGGGCGAGCAGCCCGGCGTCGGCGCTCCGGGTCTCCGCCCAGACGCCGGCCGGATCTGCCTTCCTGAAGAAAAACCCCAGGAGGCCGAGCGTAAGCAGAAGAATGAGTACTGTGCGAACTCGTGGCCGCATGCGTAACTGTCGGGATTAGAATCCGGGGTGCGTGCAGTGGGAATCGGCCGGCCCCAGGGCCGTGTGGCCGATCCCGGGCGCCAGACACCCGGCGAACTGTACTACAACGACCGCTCCAAGTCTATGGGTAAACGTGAGTTATTGCTGATCGCCGCTGTCGCCGTCGTGGCGGCGATCGTTTATCAGATCACCGCGCCGCCCGAGCTCCCCGGCGACCGGCACACCTCGCTCGGCCAGATCGTCCAGAACATCAGGCGCGGCGTGCAGGGCAGCCGCGCCCGCGCGTCGGCCACGACGAGCACGACCTTCGAGGTGGCGCCCGCGGTGGACGAATTGCGCCTCGCGCTCCTGCGCGGCGGGATCACGATCGTCGGCGAAGACCGCCCCGACATTCAGGCCGATCTCACGGCGCAGTCGAACGGCTACGATGCGGCGGAGGCCGACCGGCTGGCCAAGGCCGTCAAACTGACCTTTTCGGGCAGCGGCGCGAGCCTGTTCGCGGGGGTGGCCTTTCCGCGCGAGGGAAGCCAGACGGCCACGCTGTCCTTGAAGGTGCCGCGGCGCCTCCGCATCCTGCTGAATCCGAACGTCGGCCCTCTGCGAATCACGGGCGTGCGCGAGGTCGAGCTCGTCAACGCGCGCGGCACCACCGAAATCCGGCGGGTGTCCGGCCTCGTCTCGGGCAGCCAGCGCGGAGGGAGTCTGCTCGTCGCCGATGCCGGCAACCTGCGGCTCACGACGCGCGGCAGCGACGTGACGCTCGAGGAGATCCGCGGCGACTCCCCATCCTGGATCACGACCAACGCGGGCGAGCTGAAGATTACGGGCGTCCATGGGCCGTTCACGATCGACGCGACCGCCACCGACGTGTCGCTCGACAAGATCCAGACGGACAACGGGATGATCCGGGCGAATGTCAGCAGCGGGTCGATCAAGGTGAATGGCCTGCGCTCCGAGGGCCGCATCGACGCGCGCAACGCGGACATCACGGTCGCCGTCGAGCGTCCGGCGCCGCTCTACATCTACAGCGAGGGCGACGAACCGGTGACCGTCATGCTCCCGGTGCAGGGCGGGTATCAACTCGATGCCGTCGCCAACGGCGGCCGCATCACCGCGCCTGCCGGACTGCCGCCGGCCGTGTCCAGCAGCGACGCCGAGCAGCACGCCACGGGTCCCGTCCGCGGCGGCGGCCCCATGATCAGCATCCGCTCCACGAACGGCAACATCAATCTCTCCGTCGCCGCTCACGGCTCGTAGCTCGCACCTCGCACCTCACAGCTCGCTTGGGCGTTTGGAGTTTGGAGTTGACAGTTGACAGTTGACTCCCTCGTCACCGCCCGGTAAGCTGCCGTCTTCTCCTCGAGGTCAAGGCTGTGCTGTCTACCGCTCCCCTGCTCAATACATCGCTCGACGGTCTCGCGCTCGCGCGGCGCGGAAAAGTGCGCGACGTGTACGACGTGACGCTCCCCTCCGGGGAGGCGGCGCTGCTCATCGTCGCGACCGACCGCATCTCCGCGTTCGATTACGTGCTGGGCTCCGGCATCCCCGACAAGGGGAAGGTGCTCACGCAGCTCTCGGGGTTCTGGTTCGAGCGGATGAGGGGCCTCGTTCCGCACCACGTGATCTCGCTCGACGTGGACGAGTTTCCGGCCGCCGCGCGGCCGCATGCCGACGTGCTGCGCGGACGGACCATGCTGGCCCGGAAGACCGATCCGGTTCCGGTCGAATGCGTCGCGCGCGGATATCTGTCCGGCTCCGGCTGGAGGGAATACCGGCAGGGCGGCAGCGTCTGCGGAATCACACTCCCCGCGGGTCTGCGCGAATCCGATCGCCTGCCGGAGCCGATCTTCACCCCCGCGACGAAGGCGGACAGCGGCCACGACATCAACATCAGCGAAGAGGAAGCCGGACGTCTGGTGGGGCGCGACCTGATCGCGCGGCTGAAAGCGCTGACGCTCGAGATTTATCGGCGCGGCTGCGAGCACGCCGAGTCGAAAGGCATCATTATCGCCGACACCAAGTTCGAGTTCGGCCTGGCCCGCCGACCAGCCTCCGCCGGAGGCTACGGCGGTCCGCCGAAGCCGGGCGAAGGCGGAAGCGCGGAAGGCGCGAAGGCGGCCCGATCGGAGGGCACGACCGTTGGCGACCAGGAGATCATCCTCATCGACGAGGTGCTCACGCCGGATTCCTCGCGGTTCTGGCCGCGCGCGTCGTACGAGCCGGGACACGGGCAGCCCAGCTTCGACAAGCAGTTCGTCCGCGACTACCTCGAAGAGATCCGCTGGAACAAGCAGCCGCCGGTCCCGGCGCTGCCCGACGACGTGATCCGCCGGACGCGCGAGAAGTACCTCGACGCGTACCGCCTGCTGTCCGGCCGCGAGCTCCAGTAACCGAGCCGTGCGCGATCAGATGGAAAAGCTCGTCCAGGAAATGCTCGACAAGGGCGTGCTGTACGACGACGCCCGGCGGGAATTCGAGAAACTGTTCATCGCGCGGGCGCTGCAGCGGTCGAACGGCAGCCTGGGCGAGGCCGCGGAGCTCCTGGGCCTCCACCGCAACACCGTCGCCCGCAAGATCGCCGAATACCGAATCAAACGCGCCACGTAGTGCCACGGAAGGACACGGAGAACCTTCACCACGGAAGAACACGGAAGAACACAGAAGATCTTCCGTGTCTTCCGTGTTTTTCGGGGGTTCAAAAAGCCCTGTTCTTCCGTGGTTAGCAGTCTTCAGCGGCGAGTGCTTGACAAGCGCCGCCCCTCCTCCTATACAATTAGCAGTCGGTCCTGCTGACTGCTAAGCCGCCTGGATGGCTTGGCGTCATTTGCTAAGGAATTCGAGCTTCAGGCGGCGATCACGCCGCCCTATCACCGGAGTGAAGACCGCTATGGCAACAGTCGCAACCGCAGTCAAGATTCGTCCCCTCCACGACCGCGTCATCGTCCAGCGCCTGGAAGAAGGCGAACAGAAGGTGGGCGGCATCATCATCCCCGACACGGCGAAAGAGAAGCCGCAGCAGGGGAAGGTCATCGCCGTCGGCAAGGGCAAGGTCGAGAAGGACGGCAAGGTGACGCCGCTCGACGTCAAGGAGGGCGACACGATCCTCTTCGGCAAGTACTCCGGCCAGGAAATCAAGATGGACGGCGAGGAGTACCTCATCATGCGCGAGGAAGAGATCCTCGGCGTCATCACCAAGTAAGAACGGTCGCGCGCGCGAGCGCGCCTCGTGCTTGTAGCGCGGGGCTTCAGCCCCGCGGATCAGCGAATTCACTTCATGGAGAACAGGGAATATGGCAAAGCAGATCATTTACGGTGAGGAATCCCGCCAGGCCATCCTGCGCGGCGTGAACGCCCTCGCCAACGCCGTCAAGGTGACGCTCGGCCCCAAGGGGCGCAACGTCGTCCTCGACAAGAAGTTCGGCTCCCCCACGATCACCAAGGACGGCGTCACCGTCGCCAAGGAGATCGACCTGAAAGACCCGCTCGAGAACATGGGCGCGCAGATGGTGCGCGAGGTGGCGAGCAAGACGTCGGATATCGCGGGCGATGGCACCACGACGGCCACCGTCCTGGCGCAGGCGATCTTCCGCGAAGGGGCGAAGAACGTCGTCGCCGGCGCGAACCCGATGGAGCTGAAGCGCGGCATCGAGAAGGCGGTCGAGGCCGTCATCGAGTCGCTCCGGAAGCAGTCGAAGCCGGTCGCCGGCAACATGATCGGGCAGGTCGGGACGATCTCGGCCAACAGCGACGACACGATCGGCAAGATCATCGCCGAGGCGATGGAGAAGGTCGGCAAGGACGGCGTCATCACCGTCGAGGAGGCGAAGACGCTCGAGACCTCGCTGGAAGTGGTCGAGGGCATGCAGTTCGACCGCGGCTACCTCTCGCCGTACTTCGTGACCGACCCGGAGCGGATGGAAGTCGTCCTCGAGAACCCCGTCATCCTGATCCACGAGAAGAAGATCAGCACGATGAAGGACCTGCTCCCGCTGCTCGAGCAGGTGGCGCGCGCGGGACGCCCGCTCGTGATCATCGCGGAGGACGTGGACGGCGAGGCGCTCGCGACGCTCGTGGTGAACAAGCTGCGCGGCACGCTGCAGGCGGTGGCCGTGAAGGCGCCGGGCTTCGGTGACCGGCGCAAGGCCATGCTCGAGGACATCGCGATCCTCACCGGCGGTCGCGCGCTGACCGAGGATCTCGGCATCAAGCTCGAGAACATCAAGCTCGAGGACCTCGGCAAGGCCAAGAAGGTCACGATCAACAAGGACGACACGACGATCGTCGAAGGCGGCGGCGGCCAGAAGGACATCGAGGGGCGCGTGCGGCAGATCCGGACGCAGGTCGACGAGACGACGTCGGACTACGACCGCGAGAAGCTGCAGGAGCGCCTGGCGAAGCTGGTCGGCGGTGTCGCCGTCATCAAGGTCGGTGCGGCCACCGAGACCGAGATGAAGGAGAAGAAAGCGCGCGTCGAGGACGCGATGCACGCGACGAAGGCGGCGGTCGAGGAGGGCATCGTGCCCGGCGGCGGCGTCGCGCTCATCCGCGCCGCCAAGGCGCTGGAGGACCTCAAGCTCGAAGGCGACCAGAAGGTCGGCGTGGAGCTGATCCGGAAGGCCATCGAGGAGCCGCTCCGCTGGATCGCGACCAACGCGGGACAGGAAGGTTCGATCGTCGTCGCCCGGGTCAAGGAGTTGAAGGGCGAGGAAGGCTACAACGCCGCCACCGACAAGTACGAGAACCTGGTGGCGGCCGGCGTCATCGACCCGACCAAGGTCGTGCGCACGGCGATCCAGAACGCCTCATCCATCGCGTCGCTCCTGCTGACCACCGAGGCGCTCGTCTGCGAGCTCCCCGAGGAGAAGAAGGAAGCGGCCGGCGGCGGCATGCCCGGCGGCGGGGGCATGGGGGGCATGTACTAATTGCCGATTGGTGATTGCCGATTGCCGATCGACGGATTGGCGATTGGCGATTGGCGATCGACGGATTGGCGATTGGCGATTGGGCCGGCGGGAGAGATTCCCGCCGGCCTTTTTTTATTGCGGCAGCTTCAGGTTCTGGACCTTCCGTTCACCTTCTCCAAGGACGATCCTCAGCGACGTCGTCGCGAGTTGATCGAGCACCGTGGGATCGGTGAGTTGCGATGGGTCGAGATCGGTCAGCGCGGTGAGGTAATACTCGCCGGGCGGAAGGCCGCGTACGGTGAACGCCCCATCCGTACCGACCTTGACGACGCCGCTGATGCGGCGAGGAGCCGTCGTCCAATGGGCCCGATCCGTCGAGAACACGACGATGGCGTACTCCGGCGCGGGGCGGCCGAGGGCATCCACCAGCGTGCCGGAGATTCCTGCCGGCCGATCCGTCAGCGTGACTTTGAGGTCAGGGACATTCCGGCCCGGCTGCACCTCGAGTGGCTCGTCGAGCACGTCGCGCCCCTCAGCCATCGCGGATCGCAGCACCCAGGGATCTCCTCCGGCGAGCGTCAACCGATACTTCCCTGGGGCCACCCCGGCAAAGGCGAACGTGCCGTCGGCCTGCGGTGAGATCGGCGGCAGCCCCACCGCCGCGCCGGCGATAGTGGGCCCCGGCCGCAACGTGAGCCGCATCTTCGACAGGTCGAGCGGCGCGTCCGCCCTGTCCGCCGAGATACGGCCCGACACGCCCGCGCCCGGCAGGAACTGGAGCACGACGTCAACACTCTCTTCCTCGTTGACGACAACCTCGGTCTCCGTCCAGAGCGGCAGTTGCGAAGCGGGGGTTGCGGGTGTATCGGCGCTGGCCGTGGCGCGCCCGAAGAACAGGTAACGGCCAGGCCTCATGGAGGGCAGCGTGAACCGCCCATCGCGGCCCGGCCGGACCGCGCCCGGGCTGCTCCACATCGAAGTGGTCGAGAGATTCGCCAGACCGACAAGCATATTCCACAGCGGCTGGCCGCCGCCGTCGACAGCAAGGCCGTTAATCCGCGAGACACGAACGAGCCTTACGGTGATGTCGATCGACGGGCGCTCCTCGGCCGGACCGAGCGTGACGAGCTCCGCGGCCGCGGCGTCCGATACACCTGGGAAGTACGCGGTGCCGCGGGCAACCGCCGGCCCCTTGATTTCAGCGTCCGGCCTTCCCTCCTGCGACGCCCCCACTGCCGCGCTGACCACGGCTGGCGTCGTCAGTCGCGCACCGGATCCGGGGATCGGTCCTCCACTGGCACGCACCGCGTAATCCCCGGGCGGCAGTCCATAGATGCGGTACCGGCCGCGGTCGTCAGTCGTGACCCACCGCGCACCCGGCGGGTTCACGAGACGCCGTTCGCCGTTGGCCATGACGCTCTGAAGAACGGTGACTTGTGCGCTCGACAACGGCACTCCGTTGTCGTCGAGCACGGTGCCCTCGATGGCGGCTCCCCGCAGCAGTCCGATCACGATGCCCGTCAGGGGCTGGCCATCGCCGAGCGCAACGGGAGTGGCAGGCCCGCGACCGGCCCGCCTGCTCCCGTAGTAGCTCTTCACGTATGCGGGCTTCTCCGCCGTCAACGTGTAGCGCCCGGCGGACAGTTCCGGGAATGCGAAACGGCCGGCGTCGTCGGTCACCGCCTGGAGACTGTGCGGCAATCCGGAGCCCGCCAACGTCACGAGCGCCCGCCGCACCGGACGCGCATCCTGCCCAACCGCCTGGACGATGCCGGCGATGAGCGCCGTGCCGACGTTACGTTCGACGGCGGCGGCGTCGCGCGGCGGTCGCGCCTGGGCCTGGGCGCTCGAGGGATCGACGGCGAGACCACACCACAGGCACAACGCGACGCACCATGCCGCAGCGTATCTTCCTCGTACCGGCGCCGTCATCGCTCCACCACCTGTCGCAGCGTGATGGCGAGCTTCTGATTTGCCGCGAGCCGAACGGTGATGGCCGATTCGGCGAGCTTCGACAGCACCGTGGGATCCGGCCAGTTGCCAACAGCGGCATCCTCGGCGGCCGCCACGTAGTACTCGCCGGGAACCATGTTGGGCACGCCGAACGCACCGGTCGCGGAGACGCGCGCCGTTCGAAACGCCCGGGTGCTCACCGCTGCAACGGACCACCGGGCGCGGTCCGCCGGGAACACGAAGACCGATCGATTCAGCTCTGCGTTGGTGCCAGGCACCGCCAGCGATCCGTTGAGCTCAGCGGGCCGATCCGTGAAGACGATCACGACGTCCGCCACGTCTCCATCGCCAACGGGCAGAACACCGTCCGGCAGTTCGTGGCCTCCGGCGGTGATTGACTGCAGCGACCAGGCCTCCGGCATGTCGAACGCGCTGGCCTTGTATTCGGATCGCTCGAGAATGCCGCCGATCGGAAGCGCTCCCGGCTTCGGCACATCGAACACGTGAAGCTCGTAACGGCCCGGCGAAACGCCGTCGAACGCGAACTCGCCCGCCGGTGCGATCCGCCCGGCGGCGAACCCCGGATTCAGGCGGAACAGCTTCGGGACGCGACGGAGCTCGACTGGGAGGTCCTGAAGAAGGTCGGCTGACGGACGTTCACCGCCCCCCTGGAACTCCACGCGTCCGGAGATTCGCACGCCGGGCCGCAGCGTAAGAGTGAGACCGTCGATCTTTTCGTTCCCCACCGCCACGGGAAGCGTGGCCGACGCGCCGGGCGCCTCGGACGTTCGGCGCGGTGCACCCGCGGCGGCGCCACGCCCGCCCGCGGCCGGACCGATCCTCACGGCAAGAAGTGTGTAACTGCCAGGCGGGACGAGCGGGAATAGGAATGCGCCGCGTGCATCCGTCGCCGTCGCTGCCGCCTCGAGCAGCCCCGCGCCGTCCGCGTCGCCCGATTCCGCCGGCATCAGGTGCACGCCGAAACCCGGCACCGGCCCGTCGCTGTCCAGAAGGACGCCGGAGACCTCCACGGTGCGCACGGGCCGCAGTTGGACGTCAACGTCGAGGCGCTCCTCGCCCGACCGGAGCGAAATGGGTGCGGCGCGGCTGGCGCCGAGCGCGGAGGGATGAAAAGTCGTCGGATACACGTGTCGTGTGGTCGCGGGATCCTCGGCGAGCACGGAGTTGGTCAACTGCTGCTCGGCTGGCGTCGAGAGCACCGCCCCCCCGATCCTCACACCCGCTTCAGGAACCTGCGGCGCGGCGGCGCTGGAGAGCCGCCGCGCGGCCGCCAGGTCCTGCGGCCCGGCAAGCAGCGACTCGATCATCGACGACGGCATCAGCGTCTGCGTCTGAGGTACGACGACGACGTACTGACCTGGCGTCAACGTGCCGAGGCGATACATGCCGCGGTCATCAGTCCTCGTCGTCGGCCCATCGAACAGGCGGCCGTCGCTGGCGCGACTCACCGCGCTGACGATCACGCCGACCAGCGGCTCCCCGGCTTCGTCCAGGACGCGGCCGTTGATGGCACCGCCTTTCCACAGGCGAATCACCACGTCGCCAAGTCGCTGCCCTGCGCCCAAATCAATGGTGCGCAGCGGGCCGCCCGGGCGCGCCTGACCGAAGGCGCCATTGAGGTAGGCACCGATCTGATGGCCCATTCCAGTGACGAGAAAGCCGTTGGGACTGTAGCCGGTTCCGCCGACGCTCGCGAGCAGCACGTAGCTGGCTTTCGGCAGCGAGCGGACCACGAACCGCCCATCGCTGTCAGTGAGGATTGCGCCCGGTCCGGCGGATGGCGTCGGCGCGGGAGAATCTCCGCCGAACCCGAGCGCCGTGATGACCACGCCGGACAACGGCGCGCCGGAGTCGGCATCCACAACCCGCCCCAGGATCAGACCGATGGCGGCGTCAGGAACAACCGCCTGACGCCCGCCAAGCGGGGGCGCCGCGAGATACAGCAGCGCAAGACAGAGCGACGCGGTAATGGCAATGCCGCTTCGGTATCGCATGACGCGACCACTATACGCCGCCGTTCGGTGGATCACCCCAATCGACAATCGTCAATCCGTCGATCGCCAATCGGCAATCGCCAATCCGTCAATCGGCACTCTGCAATCGGCCCTCGGCACTGACGGCTTGTGATATAAAGCCGCCCATGCGCATGAAAACGTTTGCACTGATCGTCGCCGTCGGGCTGATGCCGTGTGTCGCAGCCGCACAGGATCCGCCGCCGGCTGGCCAGGACCTTCCAGGCGGGGGACGCGGCGGGCGCGCCCAGGAACCGGAAATCCGCCCGTACGACCGCGTCATCACCAAGGACGCGAAATCTGACGAGGGGATCTTCACCGTTCACCGCATCAAAGACCATCTATTCTACGAAATCCCGAAGAACCGTCTCGGGCGCGAGTTCCTCTGGGTCAGCCAGATTGCCAGGACGACGCTCGGCGCCGGCTACGGCGGGCAGGCCGCCGGAAACCGGGTCGTGAAGTGGGAGCGCCGCGGCGATCGCGTCCTGCTGCGCAGCGTGTCGTACGAGATCGTCGCCGACGCGTCGACGCCGATCTCACGTGCCGTGCGGGCGGCCAACTACGACAGCATCGTCATGGCTTTCAACATCGAGGCGCTCGGCAAGGAGGACGCGCCGGTCATCGAGGTCACGCGGCTGTTCACGACCGATGTTCCCGAATTCAGCGGGCGCGGCCGGGTCGGCGCGCGCACGTTCGACGCGGCCCGCTCGTTCGTGGAGCGCGCCGTGTCGTACCCGGAGAACATCGAGGTCGAGAGCACGCAGACCTACAACACCCCGCCGGCGGAACCGGGGGCGGCCGGCGGCGGTCGAGGCGGCGGCCGCGGCGCCACCGGGCCGCGTCCCGGCAGCTCCAGCGTGCTGATGCACTACAGCATGGTGCTGCTGCCCGAGAAGCCGATGCAGGGACGCCTGTTCGACGAGCGCGTCGGGTACTTCACGGTCTCGCAGATCGACTATGGCAAGGACGAGCACCGCTCCCCCGAGCGCCAGTACATCACCCGCTACCGCCTGGAAAAGAAGGACCCCAACGCGGCGCTCTCCGAGCCGGTGAAGCCCATCGCGTACTGGGTCGATCCGGCGACGCCGACCAAGTGGGTGCCCTACATCAAGCGCGCGATCGAGAGCTGGCAGCCGGCGTTCGAGGCGGCCGGGTTCAAGAACGGAATCGTCGCGAAGGAAGCGCCGTCGGCGCAGGAAGATCCGGACTGGAGTCCGGAAGACGCGCGGTATTCGGTGATTCGCTGGCTGCCGTCGACGACGGAAAACGCCGTCGGGCCGCACATCCACGACCCCCGGTCGGGCGAGATTCTCGAAGCGGACATCCAGTTCTACCACAACGTCATGAACCTCGCGCGCGACTGGTACTTCGTTCAGGTCGGGCCGCTCGACCCGCGCGCGAAGAAGCTGCCGCTGCCCGACGAGCTCATGGGGCGTCTCATCCAGTACGTCGCGGCGCACGAGATCGGCCACACCCTCGGATTCCAGCACAACATGAAGGCGAGCTCGCTCTATCCCGAGGCGAAGCTGCGCGATCCGCAGTGGCTCAAGACGATGGGCCACACGCCGACACTGATGGATTATTCCCGCTTCAACTACGTCGCGCAGCCGGAGGACAAGATCGATCCGGCCGATCTCGTCCCGGGCATCGGCCCGTACGACAAGTGGGCGACGATGTGGGGCTACAAGCCGATCCCGGGCGCGAAGTCCGCGGAGGACGAGAAGAAGACGCTCGACGAGTGGGCGCGCGAGCAGGACAAGACGCCCTGGCTCCGCTTCTCCACCGCGGGGTCGCGCGGCGCCGATCCGGGCGAGCTGACCGAAGCGGTCGGCGACGAGGACGCGGTGACGGCGACGACGCTCGGGCTGAAGAATCTCGCCCGCGTCGCGGCGATGCTGCTGCCGGCGACGACCGGCACCGAAGGCGCGCCGTACGACGACCTCGACGAGCTCTACGGCCGCATGCTCGGCCAGTGGTCGCTCGAGATGACGCACGTCTCGGCCATCGTCGGCGGCATGAACTCGCAGCAGAAACACGTCGGCCAGTCCGGCGTGCGCTTCACCACGATCCCGAAGGCCAAGCAGCAGGGCGCGGTGAAGTTCCTGAACGAGAATGCCTTCAAGGTGCCCTCGTGGGCGACCAACGCGGAGATCCTGCGGCGCATCGAGCCGACGGGCGTCCTGGATCGGATCAAGACCGGACAGCAGCGCGTGCTCGGGTCGCTGCTGAGCAGCGCGCGGATCGCGCGGCTCGTCGAACACGAGACCATTGACGGCGCGACCGCATACAAGCCGACCGAATTCCTGGCGGACGTGCGCGAAGGCGTGTGGAGCGAAATCTACGGCACCGGTCCGGTGCGCGTGGACGCGTACCGGCGCAATCTCCAGCGCGGGTACGTCGAGACGCTGGGCGATCGCATCAACGGGCGGCAGGCGACGCCCGACGACGCGCGGGCGTTTTTCCGGGGAGAGCTGAAGACCCTGGACACGGATCTGCGGAGCGCCGGCGCGCGGACGACCGATCGCGAGACGCGGCTCCACTTCGACGATGTGCGGATGCAGATCGCGCGCGCGCTCGATCCGACCGTGCAGCCCACGCCGGCCGCCGCGCCTGCACCCGCACGCCCGGGGACGCTCGACAACCTGTTCGACGTCAGCGTCGCACCGGATACGTGCTGGCCGGACTTCAGCATCCGAGTGATTAAGCAGGAGTAGGAAGAAGAAAGGCGACGGGACAAACTGCCAGTTTCCAGCTCCCAGCTCCCAGCAATTCGCTGGAAGCTGGGAACTGGAAGCTGGAGACTTCGAGTATCTAGCGCAGCGTGAACGTCATCTCGATGATGACCTGGACGGCCACGGGCTGGCCGCGAAGGCGGCCCGGATCGAAGCGCCACTGCTTGACGGTCTTGATGGCCTCCTGGTCGAGGCCGAACGTCGGGTCCAGCGAGCGCGTGATGTGGACCTGGCCGACGGTTCCATCAGGGTTGACGACCGCTTCCATCGTGACGACACCCTGGATCTTCGCGCGCATGGCCTCGCCGGTGTAGTTCGGCTTCACTTCGTGCACGAGCCGCGGCGTCGTCACCCCGTTGCCGGGCTGGTAGACGCCCCCGCCGAACCCGCCGCCGCTGCCCGGGCCGAGACCGGAACCACTCCCGGGGCCGATCCCCGTTCCGTTGCCCGTTCCATACCCACCGCCCGTTCCCATGCCCTGCGCTCCGGTTGGCGCGGACGGAAGCGCCGTGAGGACGCCGGGCAGTTCCCTGAACGAGTCCGCAGTCGGCATCACGGGAATGACCGGCGCCTGTTCAGGCGCAGGGTTGTCTTTCGGCGGGGCCGGATCGAGCTTCGGCGGCTTCGTTACCGGAACCGTAATCTTGTCCTTGCCGGGGAGCTCCGCCTTGGGAGGAAGAGGCTGGCGGTTGCCGCCGCCGCCGCCGCCGCCGCCGGGCCCCGGCTGGACGGTATAGATGACGTCGGGCGGCCTGCTGAGCGCTTCGGTCACCGAGGTCACCGCGTCGGGGAGCCGGCTGGCGATGAACAGCAGCAGCGCCACGGCCACGATATGCGACACCAGCGACACGCTCATGGTCGTGCCAAGGCGCGCCTTGTCCACGTGGCCGGTCGGCACGGCTCCGGCGAGGAAACGGGCGTTGGGGCTGGACCCCTGGTAAACCTCGGGCATTGGATGTGTCAGGCTGGCAATCCAGCACTCATTGTGGACGACTCACACCGGTTCCGCAAGTTGCAATAAGGATGCCTCAGCGGCACGGGCGTTTTTTCACTTGTCTGCCACGATTGCGGCACACGCGGCCGGACCGCCCGTCACCCCATTTGGACGCGCGTTCGCTCGAAAAGGACGAGGCTCCTCCTTCACCCTTCACCCTTCATACGCGCCCGGTCCACGCGCCGATGGCGGCGTTGCCGCCGCCGTACGAGTGGAGCTTCGCGAGCGCGTCGGCCGACCGCGGCTCGTTCCGAACCCCGACCAGCACCCCGCCACGGCCCGTGAGGGTCTCGAAGATGTAGCCGTCGTGCGACTGGAAACCGGCGCGCGTGATCGCGCGACCCAGCCCGGCAGTCGTGAGCCCCTGGTCATTTCCCTGGAGCGCGGCGACGAGCGGCCCGCGGGCCACGACGGGACCGAGGGCCTTCAGCTCGAAATGGTCGGGCGGAGCGCCGAGGGTGGATTCGATGAGCGACTCCGCCTCCGTGGATTCCTTCGCCATGACGGTCAGGGATTCGGGCACGAACCCGTCCTGCAGCAGCGCTTCGATGCCGCGCCGCGCCCACGCAATATCCTGAAACACGCCGATCGTGAACCTGCCGTTGTCGGTCATCTATTCTCCATCGTCGGGGCCCCCTGCTTGCCTCGCCGAAGCGACCGTTCTGTCCGCGGTCGCGAAGGCGGGCACCCCGACTAGCGGCCTCCAGTGCGCCGGCGCTTTCGTCTGCTGAATGGCGGGGCCCCCTTGTACCTCGCCAAGCTCGTCGCTCGCGGCGGCCCTCCGCCCCGCTCCGCTCCTCGCGCGCCGGCTCCATTCCGGCCGCGTTCACCCGCTCCAGTTGGCGGTCTCCACGCCGCTGGCGCCGCTCTGCTCGAGCACAGTGCGAATGCGCTCGACGTCCTGCCGCGGCACGTGGACGCCGAGGAGGACGGCCCCTTCTTCGACGGCGCGCTGCAGCTCGGCGGCGCGCGCCTCCGAGACTCCCGCGCTGGCGAGCGCGGAGGCAATGCCGCCGGCCGCGTGTCCGGCCGCTTCGCCGAGTCCCGCGGACAACGGACCCGCGGCGACGATCGACCCGATGCCGGGAAGCACGAGCGCGATGGCGGCGAGGACCTGCCCCGAGAGCTCGCCGAACCGCGCGGCCAGGCGCGAGTCCTCGATATCGACGCCGGGCGACGCGTCCATCTGCTCGGCGAGCGCCCCTTCCTCGTCGTGGTTGCGGCTCAATACCGAGATGCGGTCGCGCGTCACACCCGCCTGGTGGACGGCACGTGCGCCGGTCGCAGCCGCGGCCGGGGATGGGAAGAGCGCGAGTACGACTGGATGCGACATGGGCCTTGTTGAACGTTGACCTTACAATTCTACCAGCAAGTTCACGTGAGCCTGCGGCCGGGGTGCCCGCCTTCGCGATCCCGGGCGAAACAGTCGCTTCGGCGAGGCAAGCAGGGGGCCGGACGGTCAAAAGATGGATCGGTTTGACACGATCGTCGTCGGCGCCGGTCCCGCGGGTTGCCTCGCGGCGTGCCGGCTTGCCGCCCGCGGCGCGTCGGTGGCTCTGGTGGACGGGAGCCATCCGCGTGAGAAGCCGTGCGGCGGCGGCGTCACGATGCGCGCGCTCGATCTTGTGCGCCAGTCGGTGGACCTGCCCGCCGTGCCACGGGTCGCGATTGAGAGTGCGACGTTCGAGCACCGCGGGCGCGCGGCACGCGTCGCGCTTCGACCGACCGCGGCGACGCCGGCACTCGCGATCGTGGCGCGGCGCGATTTCGACGGCGCGCTGCTCGGCGCCGCGGTCTCCGCGGGCGCGCGGCCGCTCCGCTCGCACGTCCAGGACGTGCGGCCTGACGGGAGCGGCTGGATCGTGGCGACGCGCAACGGCGACATCCGCGGCGACTGGTTGCTCGGAGCGGATGGACCGGGCAGCCTCGTGCGGCGACGCGTCTCGCGGCCCTTCGACCGGGCCGACCTGTCGATCGCGGCGGGCTGCTATGTCCGCGGGGCCACGTCGGCGTCGATCGACATCGCGTTCACGGACGATCCACCCGGGTACTTGTGGGCGTTTCCGAGGCCCGATCATCTCGCCGTCGGCATCTGCGCACAGGCCGACATCACGACGTCCGGCGTCCTGCTCGCCGCGGCCCGCCGCTGGATCGCCGCGCACGTCGAGGACCGTGACGCCGGCATCACGCAGTACAGCTGGCCCATCCCGTCGCTCGGCGAAGCGGCGCTGAGGCGCGAGCGCCACGCCGGGCCCGGATGGATGCTGCTCGGCGATGCCGCCGGCCTCGTCGATCCGATCACGCGCGAGGGGATCTATTACGCGCTGCAGTCCGCTGAGGCGGCCGCTCGGAGCCTCGGTGCCGCCGATCCGGCGGCGCGCTATACCACCGAGCTGCGCGCGACGGTGATCGAGGAGCTGCTCCGATCGGCGCGTTTCAAGGCGCGGTTCTTCAGGCCGGCGTTCATGGGCCTCTTCGTGAGCGCGCTCCAGCGCAGCGGACGGATCCGCGAGGTCGCCGCCGACCTCATCTCCGGCCAGCAGACATTCCGTCATCTGCGCCGCCGGCTCCTCGCGACGCTCGAGTGGGGGTTGATGGTGGAGTTGTTCGCGTTGAGACAATAGTTTCCGGTTTCCAGTTTCCAGTTTCCAGCGTCCAGCTTTGCAAGGCTGAACCCTGGAAGCTGGAAGCTGGAAGCTGGCAGCTGGCAGCTGGCAGCTGGCGGCTGGCAGCGGGCAGCTTACTTCACCAGGTATCCGTCCCTCGCCTTCACCTGCAGGCCGGACCGTTTGATGGTGACTGAAATCGAGCGCCACTCGTTCCCGCCCGGGACGAGAGGACGAGACGGTGTGTAGCCAAGCAGATATTGCTCGTGCAGCTCGCCGGCGATCGCGCGAAGCGTGTCGGGCAGCCGCTTCGGATCGGTCACGTGGAAGGAGCGCCCGCCCGTGAGGGTCGCGAGCTCGGCGAAGAGCGGCGGCCGCGTCCGTCCCAAAGCGACCGGATAGATCATGACGTCGGCGCCCCGCGCGTGGCCCAGTGCGTCGCCGGCCGAGGCGGTGCTGTACCGATCGTTGCCGTCCGACAGCAGCACCAGCGCGCGGCGTCCCTTCGCGGGCTGCACGGCGTCGATGGCGGTGATGACGGCGTCGTGGAGACCGGTCGTCCCGAACGCGTCGACGCGCGCGACCGCGTCGAGCTGCTCCTGACGTTTCGTCGAGAGCGGCGCCAGCGTCTCGACCCGCGATCCCACCGCCACGATCATCGCTTCGTCCGTGGGACCGAGCGCCTCGAGGAACGCGCGCGCGCCCGCCTTGACCCGTGCGAGCCGATCTCCCGCCATGCTGAAGCTGCGATCGAGGGCCAGCGCGGCCGACAGCGGGAACCGGCCGACGATGAAGCTGCAAACCGCCTGCAGCTCCCCGTTTTCGCGCACCTCGAAGTCCTGCCGCGTGAGTCCCTTGACCGGCTGGCCCGAGGGGTCGGTCACGCTGGCATAGACCTCCACCACGTTCACGCCGGAGGAAAACTGCGCCGTGACCGGCGTGACTGTCGCCACGGCCGCAAAAAGCAGCGCCCACTCAAACGTGCGGCCGCCGGCTAGCTGGAGGAGGCGCGTGATACAATTCGAGTGTTCTCGACAAGAAGGCAAAGGAGTTCCCATGTTGGGCCGCCTCGGCTTCCCAGAGCTCGTCATCATCGTCTTCATCATCATCATGATCTTCGGTGCAAACCGCCTGCCCGAGATCGGACGGGGCATCGGGAAGGGCATCCGGAACTTCAAGGACGCGTCGCGCGAGGGCGCCAAGCGCGACGAGTAGCGCTACAGCACGACCCGCGAATCACCGACCCGCCTCGTCACCCGCTCCCGATCCAGATACTCCAGCAACGGAATCGCGTATTTGCGCGAGATGCCATAGCGCTGCTTGAACGCGGCGACGTCCACGCGCGGCTGCGCGGCCGGCGTCTTCAGCGCGCGCACTTCCGACTTCAGATGGTCGAGCGCCTCGGCGTGGAACAGCAGCGCCTCGATCTTCACGAGCGTCCGCTCGCGCAGCAGCAGTTGCACGACGCGCTCGGCGACAGCCGACGGCACGCCCGCGACAGAGGCGGCCGCGGACAGATCCGGGGGCGTGAGGCCGGCCTCGCGGTACACGCGATCGATCCCGGCGCGGGCGGCCGCTTCCTCCGGCGTCATCGCAACCTGGCGTCCGGCGAGCGCCAGCCGATCGCGCGCGACGATCGTCCGTGCGGCGGCGAGCCGCGCCACGACGTGCTCGAAGACGGCGGGGGCCGCCCGGCCGAAGATCCGCTCGCGCGCTTCCTCACGCGGCAGTCCCTCCGAAAGCGGCTGCGAGTCGTGGTGCGCGGCCATCGCCTCGAGAAGCCGCGCGGACAGCGCGGCCACGACGGGCGGCGCGACGAGCACATCGCCGAGATCGACCAGACGGCCGGCGGCCGCGAGTCGAACCACGGCGTCGGCGGCGGCGGCAGCCGGCAGGCCCACGCGGCTGACAAGCGCGGTTCGCGGCAGTCCCGCCCCGCCCCGCTCCGCGAGGAACGTCAGAATCGCCGCATCGGCCCCGCCAGCCTCGTCATGCAGTCCGCGGAACCGCGCGAGGCCGGCCGCGGTCCGAATCGGAGACCGCGCCGGCTGCGGATCGAGCACCGTGCCGCCGCCGATGGTCACGGGCGGCGAGTACGCGCGAATGATGAAGCGGTCGCCTCGCGTCAGCACGGCCGGCGCTTCGAGCCGGATGCGAGCGAAGGCCGAGCGGCCCGCCGGGATTTCCGCCAGGTTGCTCTCGCCCGCCGGCGAACCCGCGATGGCGACGCGGCCGAGCAGCTCCACCGTGCCGTGATGGAACCGGACGCGGCTTCCGTGCCGCAACGCGCGCGCGTCCGCGAGCATCTCGACGATGGCGTCGAGCCGGCGCGTGGGTTCGAGCGTCCCAGGCGCAACCAGCGTATCGCCGCGCGACAGGTCCGGGACGTCCACGCCGCCCAGATTCACGGCAATCCGGCGTCCGGCTCGCGCCCGCCCGGCGACACGGCCGTGCACCTGGAGCCCGCGCACTTTCACCTCGAGGCCGCGTGGCACGACGACCAGCGGCTGCTCGTTGTGCAGCTCCCCCGAGGTCAGCGTCCCCGTGACAACCGTCCCGAACCCTTTGACGGAAAACACGCGGTCGATCGGCAGGCGGACCGGACCCGCGGCGTCGCGCGGCTCGATCGTCGCCGCCATCGCGACCAGCGCCGCGCGCAGCTGGTCGAGGCCGCGGCCGGTGGTGGACGAGACGGCGATGAGCGGCGCGTTCTCGAGGAAGGAACCGGCCACGAGCTCGCGCGTCTCCATCCCAGCAAGCTCGATCGTGTCGGCGTCGGCGAGATCCGCTTTCGTGAGGACGATCACTCCGGCGGGGATGTGCAGGAGGCGGCAGATCTCGAAGTGCTCGCGCGTCTGCGGCATCACCGACTCGTCGGCCGCGACGACCAGCAGCACCAGATCGATGCCGCCCGCGCCGGCGAGCATGTTCTTGACGAAGCGCTCGTGGCCAGGCACGTCGACGAACCCGAAGTCGACGCCTTCGGTGTGCAGGTGCGCGAAGCCGAGATCGATGGTGATGCCGCGCGCCTTCTCTTCCTTCAGCCGATCGGGGTCGATGCCGGTCAGCGCGCGCACGAGCGCACTCTTCCCGTGGTCGATGTGTCCCGCCGTGCCGACAACGATCGATCGCATGCGCGCTCGGCTCGCTCCCTTACGGCCGCTTCCGCCGCCGACGCTCCCCTTTTCCGGAGCGCGGCGCGCGCTTCTTCTCACGCGCCGGCCCGCCGCGCCTGGCGCGTGCGCCACGTTTCGCGTCACTCTCGCGCGTGGAGCGGGGCCGCGGCGGCCCGCCGCGGCCGCGGGCGGCGGCGGCCCGCACGTTCTCGAGAATGTCGACGAGTCCCAGGTCGATCTGCCGGCGCTCCATGTCCACCTTGACGACCTGCACGCTGACCCTGTCGCCCAGGCGGTACACCTTGCCGGTGTTCGCCCCGCGCAGGACGTGCGCACGCTCCACGAAGCGGTAATAATCATCGGCCATCGTGGACACGTGGACCATGCCTTCGACGAAATGCTCCACCAGCTCGATGAACAGGCCGAACGCGGTGACGCCGGTGATGTAGCCCTCGAATTCGTCGCCGACCTTGTCCGCCATGAAACGGACCTTCTTCCACTGGACCAGCTCGCGCTCCGCCTCGTCGGCGCGCCGCTCGCGCTCCGACGTCTGCATCGCCATCTCCGGCAGATCGTCGGTCAGCTCCTCCCGGCGATCCTCGTTCATCACCCCCTGGCGCGACTCGCGCAGCGTCCTGTGCACGACGAGATCGGGGTACCGTCGAATCGGAGAGGTGAAATGCGTGTAGCTCGTCGCCGCCAGGCCGAAGTGCCCGAGGTTCGACGGATCGTACCGCGCCTTCTGCATCGTCCGGAGCATCAGGAAGGCGATCGGCTTCTCCTCCGGCGTGCCGCGCATCTTCTCGACGAGCTTCTGGAAGTGCTTCGGCTTGACCTCGTCGGGCGGCGCGCCCAGGCTGTAGCCGAGTGTCGCGACGAATTCCTCGAATTGCTCGACCTTGAGCGGATCCGGCTCCTCGTGGACGCGGTAGAGCGTCGGCACGTTGCTGGCGTCGAGGTGCCCGGCGACCGTCTCGTTGGCAAGGAGCATGAACTCTTCGATGATGCGGTGCGCGATGTTGCGCTCGGCGGCGATGATCTCCTCGACCAGGCCCGCGTCGTCGAGCACGATCTCCGGTTCCTTCAGATCGAAGTCGATCGACCCGCGGTGGTGCCGCCGCTTGTTGAGGATCTCGAACAGCTCCCGCATCGTCTCGAACATGGGCACGAGATGGCGATGGCGCGCGATGACCTCCGCGTCGCCCTCGGTGAGGATGGCGTTGACGTCGGCGTAGGTCATGCGCGCGTCGCTGTGGATGACGCCGTCGTGCAGCTCGTACCGCACGACTGTCCCGCGGCGATCCACCTCCATCAGGCACGACTGCACGAGGCGATCGACGTTCGGATTGAGGCTGCACAGTCCGGTCGCCAGCTCGGACGGGAACATGTGGACGGCACGCTCGGGGAAATACACGGACGTGCCGCGCTCGTACGCTTCCTCGTCGAGCGCCCCGCCCTCCGGCACGTAGTGCGCCACGTCGGCGATGTGCACGCCGAGCCAGTAGTTCCGGTTCGGCAGCACCTCGATGGTGATCGCGTCGTCGAAATCGCGCGCGTGCTCGCCGTCGATGGTGACCGTCAGGATCGGCCGGAAGTCGGTTCGGCCTCGCAGATCTTTCTCGCGGACGTCGCCGCCTATCCGCCGGGCTTCCGCAACCGCCTCCGCGCCGTGCTCGTCGGGGATACCAAACTTGCGGATGATGATCTCGGTGTCGACGCCGGGCTCGTCGACATCGCCCAGCACTTCGGTGACGCGGCCAAGCGGTCCGCGCGCCGGCGTCGGCCACCGGGTGATCTCGACGACGACCATGTCGCCGGCCCGCGCGGTGAGCGACTCTCCAGACGGGATCTGCACGTCCATGATCAGGCGGCGGTCGAAGGGAACGACGAAGCCGATGCCCGATGCATCGACGTCAAAGCGACCGACGACCGTGGCGGACCCGCGCTCGAGGATGCGCACGATGCGCCCCTCCGCACGGTTGTCCGCGACGCGCTCGATCCGGGCGACGACACGGTCGCCGTGCATCGCCTGGTTCAGGTTGCTGCCGGCGATATAGAGATCCCCTTTGACCTCCTCGAGCGGCTTGTCAGGAATGACGAACCCAAAGCCCCGCGGATGTGTCACCATGCGGCCGACCACGAGGTTCATGCGATCGGGGATGCCGTACCGGTCGCCGCGCGTCTGGACGAGGGCGCCCGAGGTCACCAGATCGCCCAGGAGCCGCTTGACCGCCGGGCGCTGGTCGCGCGGGATTTTGAGCCGCTGCAGGAGCTCGCGCGGCGTCGCCGGGTGGTCGAGTTTGTCCCCAATGAGCTTGAGCAACTGCTCGTGATTCAACATTCCTTCGAGTCTACCGGGGACGGCCCTCTTTTGTCCCCATTTCCCAACCGGCGGCCCCGTGGACGAGTCTACTGACTGTGTGACCGGAATCGAGCCGCTGGCAGCGACAGACCTGGATCTGGTGCGGCTGGCGCAGGCCGGGGACGCCGAAGCCTTCGGCGAGCTCGTCGTGCGCAACCGGCGGGCCGTATTCCGCGCGGCCCTGGCCGCTGTCGGCTCCCCAGCGGAAGCCGACGACGTGACGCAGGAGGCGTTCGTCACGGCGTTCCGGAAGCTGGACACCTTCCGCGGCGAATCGCAGTTCCGCACCTGGCTCCTGTCCATCACCTGGCGCAAGGCGATCGATCGGCGGAAAAGCCTCACACGGTGGCTGCGCCTGACCGTCACGTCCCGGCAGGAGCCCGGCGAGGACACGGTGGACCAGGTGGAGCGCATCGCGGCGGCCGACAGGTCCCAGGAAGACACGCTCGTCGACGACGAGCTGCAGCGAAACGTGACGCGGCTCATCGGTACCCTGCCGCGGAAGTTGCGGGATGCGCTGCTCCTGGCCGGTTCGGGGGAGCACACCTACGAGCAGATTGGAGAAATGCTGGGGGCGCCGGTCGGTACGGTGAAGTGGCGTGTGGCGGAGGCCCGCCGCGTGCTCAAGCGGAAGCTGGCGGCCATGGGGTATGCGTATGACTAGCGATAATCCACAGAGTGACGGACATCACACCGCCATCGACAGCGCGATCGATCGCGCCGTCGAGCGGATGATGCACGTCGATCCGCGACCCGGACTCCAGCGGCGGGTGGTTGGGCGCCTGCGCGCGGTGCGGCCCCACGCGTCTCTGCGTCCGCGCCTGGCGCTCGCCGCCGGAAGCGTCGCCGTCCTGATCGCGGCCGTCCTGCTGATCCCGCGTGTCCAGCCGGATCACGATTCCGCTCCTCCGTCATCTCAGGTGGCCGCGATCGCGGCGCGCGAGCCACAGCCCGCGCCAGTGCTGTCACCAGTCACGAAAGACTCCGCGCCGCGTCCGAACGAACCAGCCGCCAAGTCCTCGGCGCCGGCGGTGCGCAAGTCGAAGACGACCGACACGCCGATCCGAATGCCGGCAGTCGGCAACGTATTCGGGGATCGCAGCGCGCAGGTGAGCGCGGCGAACGTCCCGGGTGTCCCCGGCACGGGCGTTCAGGCGCAGCCGCCGCAGGCAAAGCCGGAGGCCCCGGCCGCAGCGATACCGCCGCCACCGCGCCCGCCCGCGCAAATGGCGAACATCCGGCTCGAGATCACGATCACCGAACAACGCGAGGCCACGGCCATCCCGCCGCGGACGGTCACGCTGCTGCTCGCCGATCGCGAGAACGGTCACGTGCGGACGGCGCAGGCGGGAGTGGTTCTCAACGTGGATACTCGCGCGGAAATCGTGCGCGACGGACGGGTCCGCGTGTGGTTCGCGCTGGAGTACAGGGGACAGGCCGTCGAAGGGGACCGGAACACGCCGCCGCTCGTGAACCAGACCGTCACGAGCCTGCTCGAAGACGGCAAGCCGATCGTGGTGTCCCAGTCCGCCGATCCGAGGTCGCCGCGGTCAGGCGTCCGCGTCGAGCTGAAGGCTACGATTTTGAAGTAGCGAGGGCGATCGCGTCGAGCGCGGCGCCGGCCCGCGCGTTCGCCGACGGATCCAGCTTGCCGGCCAGTCGCTGCGCTTCCTCGACATCCTTCAGCGCCGCCTCGATCCTCGAGGCCGGCGCCCGTTCGCCCGCCTGACGGTAGCGCTCCCCGACGCGGCGCAACGGCTCCTTGGCGTCTTCCAGGTGATGGCTGGCGTCCCCGAAATTGTTGTTGTAGAGACTGACGCGCGCTTCGAGCACGAGCCCGCGCGCCTGCGCGAGATCGAGCTGCTGGCGCACATCGTCGAGCATCGCCTCAGCCGCGGACCGG
Organism: Acidobacteria bacterium RIFCSPLOWO2_12_FULL_66_21; assembly: GCA_001767455.1. Lineage (GTDB taxonomy): Bacteria > Acidobacteriota > Vicinamibacteria > Vicinamibacterales > 2-12-FULL-66-21 > 2-12-FULL-66-21. The sequence continues at coordinate 64,846 of MELC01000091.1, read as the reverse complement.
CCGGACGTCCCCCAGACGTACCCGATGCCCAGACACACGAGCAGCGCGACGAACACCGACAGAACGAGCTTTGCGCGTGTTCCCATGAGCTGATTCTACGACGGCGCGCGGCTGGATGGCAGGCCTACAGGCAGTCAGGGCTGCCCGCGCGCGACCAGCGCGACGTGCACATCGCCGACGTTGGTGCCGGTCGGCCCCCACTTGATGAGATCCCCAAGCGCCTCGAAGAAGTCGTAGGACGCGTTGCGGGCACACGCAGCGCCGGGATCGAGCGCCGCGCGGCGCGCGCGCGCGGCGCTCGAGGAATCCACAACGGCGCCCGCGGCATCGGTCGGACCGTCGATGCCGTCGGTTCCCACGCTGGCAAGCACGGCGGGCCGGCCCGCGCCGGTCGCGGACCCATCGAGTACGGCCACAGCGGCCAGTGCGAACTCCTGGTTGCGGCCTCCCACGCCACTGCCCCGGACATGGACCGTCGTCTCACCGGATCCGATCACGCAGACACGCGGCGCATCGGACGATCCCGCCGTATCGAGAGCCGTCCGGGCGAACGCCGCCCCTGCCTCGCGCGCCTCGCCGCGCGTCGCTTCGGCAATCACATGCACCTCGCAGCCGAGCTCACGGGCCATGCGCGCGGCGCCGGCGACCGCCGTGTGGCGGTTCGCCAGGATCTCGTAGACAACGTCCGTGAGCCGCGGATCGCCCGGCTTGGGCGTCTCTTCGACGCCACCGCGCGCGCCGCGCTCCAGGTACGCAACGGCCGCGCGCGGAAAGCGGTCGAGCGGACCCGTTCGGCGCAGGATGGACAGGGCGTCGGTGAACGTCGTGCCATCGGGCGAAACCGGTCCGGATCCGATGACCGCGGGATCGTCCTCGATGGGTGTGTGCACGTCTGAGATGACCAGCGCGATGGCGGAACCGGCCGTCGCGCCAAGCCGTCCCCCTTTGATCGCGGAGAGATGCTTCCTGACACAGTTCAGATCGGCGATGCCGGCACCTTCGTCCATCAGCGCGGCAATGGTGGCGCCCTTGTCGTCGAGCGTGAGGCCGGGCGCGGGCACCGCGAGCAGCGACGAGGCCCCGCCGGACAACAACACGAGAAGCGCTCCTCCTGACCGGCTCTGGCGCGCGAGGGCCAGCGCACGACGGCCCCCGGCTTCACTGGCGGCGTCGGGCCGCGGGTGTCCTCCCGCGATCCATTCGAATCGCGCGGGAAGCGGACCGGCACCGATGCGCGGTCCGGCCAGCAGTCCGGCCTCGATTCCCAGTCCAGGCACATCCGCCAGCCCAGAGGCCATCGGCCACGCGGCCTTGCCCGCGGCAATCACGAAGAGGGGCCGGCCGTCGAGCGCGGGGAGCGCGCGCGCCGATGCGACGAGGCGACGCGGTTCGACCGCCTCGACTGCCGCGCGCAGCATGTGCCGAAGATCGAGTCTGAGTGAAGGAAGGCCGCTCAGTGAAACTGTTTCGGGTCGGACCAGCTGGAGAGGCCGGTGACGGCGTTGAAGGTGCGAAGGAGCCGGCAGATCAGTTGATCGCCGCCGTCCTTCTCGCACAGCTCTTTGAGCTGCGACAGGACCAGCGCCAGCGCGCGGTCCGCGTCGCCGATCGCGCGCTCCGAGAAGTACTCGCGCTGCTTCGCGAGACATTCCCTGTGCCGGAGAAATTCCTGGCGATAGAAGTCGGCTGGATCACAAACAGGAACGCTGAGCCGATTCGGGCTGCCGACGCGTGCCATGCGAGTCCTCGCGTGGTTCATACTGTGGAGTGTCACCAGTGTAAGCGCGGACAGGAAAAGCTGTCAACCGCAACCGCGACCGAATCTTCAAGCTCGACCGACATTTCGTCGGGGCCCCCTGCACTCCGACCAGCGGCCTTCATTGCACCGGCGCTTCGTCGCCGGCTCCATCCCGTCCGCTCCACATCGTCGTTATCGCACGCGGCGGGCGACGGCGAAACCGCCGGCGCATCCCAGGAGCATACCGCCCGCCACCACGATCGCCCACACCTGCAGTGGCAGAAATGTAATCGTCGAAAGACCGATCGCATCGGCGGCAAAGTGGCCGTAGCGAAATCGTGCCAGCGCGAACAATCCCCACAAGGCGAGGACGGCGACGAGGGCGCCCAGCCCCCCTTGCAGGATTCCTTCGACGACGAACGGGCCGCGCACGTAGCCGAACGGCGCTCCGACGAGCTGCATGATCTCGATTTCGTCGCGCCGCGCGGAGGCCGCGAGCCTGACGACATTGGCGACCGTCAGCGCTGACGCCACCGCGAGCACCACGAGAATCGCGAGGCCGATGCCGCGCACGAGCGTCACCATGGCACTGAGGCGGTCGAGCCAGCGGCGATCGTACCGGACGTCGGCCACGCCCTCGACGCTTTGGATCGCGCCGGCCAGCGACTCGATGGCATCACCGGCCGTCCGCGCCTCCGGCCGCAGGCGCACGTCAACCGACGCCGGGAACGGGTTGCGGTCGAGCTCGTCGGAGCTTCGCGCCAGATCGGGGAAATCCTGCTTGAACCGGGCGCCCGCCTGCTGCTTGGAGACGTACTCCCGGTGGGCGGCGAGGCCGCTTCGCGCGATCAGCTCGTCGACCGTCCGCAGCTGGTCGGCCGTCGCCCCGTCCTTCAAGTACACCGACAGTTCGGCCGACTCGCTCCACCGCCCCACCACCCGCTGCACGTTCGCGTTGACGACGAGGAAGAAGCCGAGCACGAACAGACCGGCGGCGATGGTGAGGACGGCGACAAACGCCGCGCCGCCCCCGCGCCAGAGGCTCGCCGCGGCCTCGGCGATCGAGTACCGAATGGCGCGCATCAGGTGGCCTCCACGATCTTGCCGTGGTCGAGCGACACGGCGCGCCGGCCCACGCGGCGGATCAGCTCACGATCGTGCGTGGCCACGACCACGGTGGTGCCCCGCGCGTTGATCTCGCGGAACAGGTTCATGATCTCCAGCGACAAATCCGGATCGAGGTTGCCCGTCGGCTCATCGGCGAGAATGATGGTGGGATCGTTCACCAGCGCGCGCGCAATCGCGATGCGCTGCTGCTCTCCCCCGGAGAGCTCCTGCGGGTACGCGCTCATCCGGTGCTGGAGCCCCACCCACTTGAGCACCTGAAACGTGCGGCGCTGCTGCTGCGACATCGCCATCCCCAGCACGCGCGGGACGAACGCGACGTTCTCGAGCACGGTCTTGCCGGGCAGCAGCTTGAAATCCTGGAACACGAAGCCAATCGACCGCCGGTAGGCCTGCACCTGACGGGGCGTCAGGCTGGAGAGATTGCGGCCGGCGACCACGAGCTGCCCTTCCGACGGCACGTCCTGCCGCAGCAGCAGGCGCAGCAGCGTGGACTTTCCGGCGCCGCTCGGGCCGGTGAGAAAAACAAACTCTCCCTTTTCGATGCGGAGCGACAGGTCGCGCAGCGCGAAGACCCCGCGGCTGTACGCCTTCGAGACGTGATACGCCTCGATCACGCCGGCCCCTCCTCGAGCGCGCGGCGCACCAGCCGGTTGACGATCTCCGTATTGGCCCTGCCCTGCATGGCTGTCATCACCTGGCCGACAAGGAACCCGAAGGTCTGGCGCTTGCCCTCGTGGTACTGCCGCACGGCGCGCTCGTTCGCCGCGAGCACGCCGGCCACCGTCCGGGCGATCAGGGCTTCGTCGTCCACGCGCGCGAGCCCCTCGGCGTCGACGATGGCCCGGGCGCCGCGCCCCGAGGTGTACATCGCCGCGAACACCGCTTTGGCTGTCGGTCCGCTGATAGTGCCCGAGTCGACGAGCCGGATCAAGTCCGCCAGCGCGGAGGGGGCGATCGGGGCCCGCTCGATGCCGATGCCGCGCTCGTTGAGGAGGCCAAGCAGCTCTCCCATGATCCAGTTGCTGGCGGCCTTGGCGTTGCCGGCCGCCGCGGCGGTCGCCTCGAAGTACGACGCGAGCGCGGGGGAGGCCGTCAGCACGCCCGCGTCGTACTCGGGCAGCCCGTACGAAGCGACGAAGCGCCGGCGCCGCGCATCGGGCAGCTCGGGCAGGCTGGCGCGCAGCCGCTCGATCCAGGCGTCCTCGATCCGGAGGGGCGGCAGGTCCGGTTCCGGGAAGTAGCGATAGTCGTCCGCCGCTTCCTTGCTTCGCATCGGGTGGGTGCGGTTGGCGGCAGGATCCCACAATCGTGTTTCATGGATGACGCGACCGCCATCCTCCAGCACGGCGGTTTGGCGCTCCAGCTCGAATTCCAGCGCGCGCTGCACGTAGCGGAACGAGTTGAGGTTCTTGATCTCCGTCTTCACGCCCATCGCGGTGGCGCCTCCGGGACGGACCGAGACGTTGGCGTCGCAGCGCAGGCTGCCTTCCTCCATGTTCCCGTCGCTGGCTCCGATGGCGACGAGGATCGAACGGAGCCGGCTGAAGAACTCGGCCGCTTCGGCAGCGGAATGCAGCTCGGGCCGGCTGACGATTTCGATGAGGGGGACGCCGCTCCGATTGAAGTCCACGCGCGCGAAACGGTCGGAATCCGGGAACCCTTCGTGCAGCGACTTGCCCGCGTCCTCCTCGAGATGGACGCGAATGAGGCCAATCTCCCGCGCGAGGCCGCCCGTGGCAATCTGGAGACTCCCACCGGTCGCGAGAGGGCGATCGTACTGGGAGATCTGATAGCCCTTCGGCAGATCCGGGTAGAAGTAGTTCTTCCTGGCAAAGACCGACGTGGGATGAATGGTGCAGCCGAGCGCAATCGCCGCCTGCGCGGCCAGCTCGACGGCGCGCCGGTTCAGCACGGGCAACGCGCCGGGAAGCCCCAGGCACACGGGACAGACGTGCGTGTTCGGCGGATCGCCGGTACGTGTGCTGCAGCCGCAGAAGATCTTGCTCTGTGTCAGCAGCTGGGCGTGAATCTCGAGACCAATGACCGATTCGTACATTTGGTGAGTTCGTGAATTCGTGAGTTGGTGAATTGTGAACTGGGCCCGATTCACCAACTTGCCAGATTCAACCACCAACTCACGAATTCACCAACTCACCAATTCACCAATTCACCAATTAGTACGCCCGCGGTCCGGCGGCCCGCACGTCCGCGGTCGCCTCGGCCTCGAACGTCTTGAAATTCTCGCCGAACATGCGCGCCAGTTTGTGCGCCTGCTCGTCGTACGCCGTCGGGCTCCTCCACGTGTGGCGCGGCTTGAGCACCTCCGGCGGCACGCCGGGGCAGGACTGCGGCACGTCCACGTTGAACACCGGGTCGCGGTCGTACGCGACCTCGTCGAGCGCGCCCGAGAGCGCCGCGCGGATCATCGCGCGCGTGTGGCTGATCTTCATGCGGGTGCCGACGCCGTACGGGCCGCCCGTCCACCCCGTGTTCACCAGCCAGACCCGCACGTCGTGGCGCGCGATCTTCTCCCCGAGGAACTTCGCGTACACGGTGGGGTGCAGCACCATGAACGGCGCGCCGAAGCAGGTGCTGAAGGTCGCCTTCGGCTCGGTCACGCCGCGTTCCGTGCCCGCCACCTTCGCGGTGTACCCGGAGAGGAAATGATACATCGCGCCGGCCGGCGTCAGCCGCGCGATCGGCGGCACCACGCCGAACGCGTCGGCGGTCAGCATGATGATGTTGCGCGGGTGCCCCGCCTGCCCCGACGGCACCGAGTTCTCGATGAACTCGATCGGATACGCGCCACGGGTGTTCTCGGTCAGCGAGTCGTTGTCGAAATCGAGCCGCCGCGTCCCCGACGCCATGTGCACGTTCTCGAGCACCGTGCCGAACCGCCTCGTCGTCTCGTAGATCTGCGGCTCCGCTTCAGCCGACAGCCGGATCATCTTGGCGTAGCAGCCGCCTTCGATGTTGAACACGCCATCCTCGCTCCAGCCGTGCTCGTCGTCGCCAATCAGGCCGCGATCGGGATCGCTCGAGAGCGTCGTCTTGCCCGTGCCGGACAGGCCGAAGAACAGCGCGACGTCGCCGTCGGCGCCGACGTTCGCCGAGCAGTGCATCGACATGACGTTGCGGAGCGGCAGCAGGTAGTTCATCACCGTGAAGATCGACTTCTTGATCTCGCCGGCGTAGCTCGTGCCGCCGATGAGCACGAGCTGCTCTCCGAAGTTGACCAGGATGAACACCTCGGAGTTCGTGCCGTGCACCGCCGGATCGGCGTGCAGCCCCGGCATGTCGATGACGGTGAACTCCGGCGTGTGCGCCGGCCGTCCCTCGGAGTCGCGCACGTCGATGAACAGGTGCTTGGCGAACAGGCTGTGCCACGCCTGTTCCGTGACGATCCGCACCGGCAGGCGGTACCGGGGATCGGCGCCCGCGAAGCAGTCCTGCACGAAGAGCTCCTTGCCTTCCATATAGCTCGTCATGCGCTGGTGCAGCGCGTCGAACGCCGAGGGATCGATGGGCCGGTTGACCTTGCTCCACCACACGCGGTCCTCGCTCGAGGGCTCACGCACGATGAACTTGTCGTTCGGCGATCGTCCGGTGTGCTGTCCCGTGCGGCAGACCAGCGGCCCGTCAGCCGCCATCAACGCCTCGCGGCGGCGGACCGCCTCCTCGTAAAGCGCCGGCACGCTGAGGTTCCAGTACACCCGCGCGACGTTGCGGATGCCGTGGGCCTCGAGACCGGCCACCTGCTGCTGCACCTGTGCCATGTAGGTCCTCTCTCCTGCACGCACACTTCACCAATTCACCAGTTCACCAATTCACTAATTCACCAATTGGGCTGGCGACGTTCCGCCGATCGTACCGGCGAACGGCTGGGCGAGTCAATGCAAGGGCTGGACCTACTGTGCGGCGATGACGCTCCGGAACGCCTCGACGACCCGCGGGTCGAACTGCGATCCGCTGCAGCGTTCGAGCTCGAGCAGCGCTTCGGCGCCGTTGAGCGCGTCACGGAAGACGCGCGGCCTGGTCATCGTGTCGAACGCGTCGGCGACGGCGACGATGCGCGCGGAAACGCTCACGTCGCCCGCGTGGATTCCGCGCGGATAGCCGCGGCCGTCCATGCGCTCGTGGGCATCCCGCACGACGGGCGCCGCCGGCGCCAGATACGGCACCGCGGCGATCAGATCGCTGCCCACCGACGGGTGGAGACGAATGAGCGTCTGTTCCTCGTTCGTCAGGGGCGCGGGCTTGCGCAGGATGGCTTCGGGAATCGTCAGCTTGCCGAGATCGTGCAGCAACGCGGCGTGCTCGAGCGCAGGAAGATCGGCCTCCGCCACGCGCAGGAGGCGCCCGAGACTCAGGGACAGGGCCGCGACCCGGTAGGCGTGGGCGTACGCCTCGCGATCGGTGAGCGTCACCATGGCCAGCATGGCATCGAGCCGATCGTCGTCGGCGATCTGCGACGACGTGATGGCATCCACGAGGCGGGATCGGCGCACGGACATTTCCTGCTCGAGCGATTCGCGCCAGCGCCGGGCGTCCCACGCCGCTTCGTGCCATTCGAGCCCGCGCACCACCGCCTCGCGGAGCCGGTCGCGGCCGAACGGCTTCGTCAGGTAGTCGATCACGCCCGTGCGGAGGCTCTCCACCGCCGCCGACACGTCCTGAACGCCGGTGGCCATGATGACGGCGGTCTCCGGATGCTGGCGGCGGATATGCTCGGCGAGCCACAGACCGTCGCGGCCGGGCATGCGGATGTCGCAGAGCGCCACCGCCGCCGGGGATGCCTCGAGCTCGGCGAGCGCATCCTCGGCGCTGCCCACCGCGGTGACCGAGTACCCCACGGATTCGAGCCACCGCGTCATCAGGTCGCGCACGCCGTTCTCGTCGTCGACGATCAACACGGTGCGCGCGCGCGCGTTCTCCGTCGAGGGGGGTGCGCCCGTCGTCGCTTCGCTCATGACTCTCACGCCTCCACCAGCAGCGCGCCATTGGCGCGCCGCGTGATCGTGTTGGACAAATCCAGGCGCTCGAGGCGCCGGTAGAGCGCCCGCCGGCTCAGGCCGAGCATCTTCGCCGCCGCCTTCTTGTTGCCGCTGGCGCGCTCGAGCGCGCGTTGAATGTGATCGCGCTCGACGTCGGCGAGCCGCTCCGGCGGGACCCGCGGCGCGCGCACCGGCTCCGGCGCGGCCGGCGCCGCCGGCGTCCAGACGGGCAGGCTCACCATGAGCTCGCGCTCCGTGATGAAGTCGCCGTCGGCCAGGATGCACGCCCGCTCCAGCACGTTGCGCAGCTCGCGGATGTTCCCCTCCCAGCCCGCGGACGAGAGCAGGCGCTCGGCGCCCGGCGTGACGCCGACGAGCGGCTTCTGGAGCCGTTCGCTCGCGTCACGGACGAACGCGGCGGTGAGATACGGGATGTCCTCGCGCCGCTCGCCGAGCGCCGGCAGCCGGAGCTCGACGACGTTGAGCCGGTAGTACAGATCGCTTCTGAAGCGACCCGCCGCGACATCGGCGCGCAGGTCGCGATTGGTCGCGGCGATCACGTGCACGTCGACGTGGCGCGCCTCGAGCGATCCGACGCGATGCAGCTCGCCCGTCTCGAGCACGCGAAGCAACTTCGCCTGGATGCCGTGCGGCAGCTCGCCGATCTCGTCGAGAAACAGCGTGCCGCCGTCAGCCGCTTCGAACAGTCCCGGCTTGGTCTCGGTGGCGCCGGTGAACGCGCCGCGCATCTGGCCGAACAGCTCGCTCTCGAACAGGGTCTCCACGACCGCGGAACAGTTGACCGTCACGAAGCGGCGATCGCGCCGCCGCCCCGTCTTGTGCAGCGCCCGCGCGACGAGCCCCTTGCCGGTGCCGGTCTCCCCCGTGACCAGAACGGTGCGCACGTGCGGGGCGAGCCGGCGGATCAGGTCGAACAGCTCCTGCATCGCGGGACCGCGGCCGATCATGCCGCAGAATTCCAGCCGCCGGGCGACGTCGCTTTCCATCGACAGGAGCGTGCGCCGCCGTTCGATGTCCTCGCGCACGGAGCCGAGCAGCTGATCGAGCCGGCCGAAGTCGATTGGCTTGCTCAAGTAGTCCATCGCCCCGAGCTTGACCGCTTCGACGGCCGTTTCGACGCACGCGAAGCCGGTCATGAGCACCGCATGGCAGCGCGGATCGGTGTCGCGTATCGCGCGCAGGACGTCGAGGCCGCCGACCTCCGGCATGCGCAGATCGACCATCACGAGGGCGGCATGGCGCGCCTCGATCTGGGCGATCGCCTCGCGCCCGCCGGAGCAGGTCAGCACGTCGAACCCGGCGCGCCGCGCGAACCGTCCGACAACGTCGAGCGTCCCCTGTTCGTCGTCCACCAGCAGCAGCAGAGGCCGCTGTCCAGTCATACGAGCTCCTTGGCAATGGCGCGGATCGCGCCGCGAAGCGTCCGAAGCTGAAACGGCGGCGCCAGCACGGCGCGAGCCTCGTCGCGGCCGAACCGCTCCGCGTCCCCCTCACCCGACGCCAGGGCCGTGAGCACGATCGGCACAGCGCGCGCGTCCGTTTGACGCACGGCACGCCAGCCGGCGAGGTCCCCGGCCAGTACCGGCAAGTCGACGAACAGCGCCTGCAGCGGCCGCTCGCGGCAAATCGCCTGCGCGTCGGGCGCGGAGGCCGCCGTCAGGACATCGTGGCCCCAGCCGCCGAGCGCCGCCGCGAGGTAGTCGCGATCGCCCGTGTCGGCCAGGGCCACGAGGATCGGACGCCCCTCCGGCTGCTCGACGAGCGCCGGCAGCAGGATCGAGAACGTCGTCCCTTCACCCGGGCGGCTGTCCACGGAGATCTGTCCGCCGTGATCGCGGACGATCCCATAGCAGATGCTCAGGCCAAGTCCGGTGCCTTCGCCGACATCGCGCGTCGTGAAGAACGGATCGAAGATGCGGGACAGGTTCGCGCGGTCGATGCCGTGGCCCGAGTCGCCGATGAACAGCTCCACCGCGGACGCCATCTCGTCGAAGCGCGCGCCGACACGCAGCCGGCGAACCGCGCGGCCGCGCATCGCCTGCTCCGCGTTGAGGACGAGGTTGAGGAGCGCCTGCTGCAACTGGCTGCCGTCGGCGACGACCTTCGGCAGGCCGGGCTCGAAGTCACTCTGCAGCTGAACGCTGTTCAGGCGCATCTCGTACGCGCGCAGCGCGATGACCCGGCCGAACAGCTCGGCGACATCCTGGGGCACCCGCGCCACCGCCTGGCGCCGCGCGAAGGCCAGCAGGTTGCGGACGATGCGCGCGGCCCGCTCGGACTCCTCGGCAATGCGGCGAAGATCCCGCGCGAGCGCCGCGGGCTCGCGAAGCGGCGCGCCGGCGTCGAGCAGCTCGTCCTCGAGCAGCTGGGCGTAGCCGATGACGCTGGTGAGCGGGTTGTTCAGCTCGTGCGCGACGCCGGCCACGAGCTGGCCGATGGCCGAGAGCTTCTCCGCCTGGATCAGCTGCGCCTGCGTCGACTTCAGGCGCTCGAGCGCGGCGATCGACCGCTCGTTGGCGCGCGCGAGCTCGTCGCGCATCTGCTGCATGCGGCGCGCGCCGCGGATTTCCTCGGTCACGTTCTTCGCGGTCTGCACGACGGCGGCGCCGTCGGACCCTCCCGCGACCGGGAACGTCCGCACGCTGAAGATCTGTCCGTCCCGGCGCGTGATCTCCGTGCGGCTGCCGTCGTTGCGCAGGGCGCGGCTCACCGCACAGTCCTCTCCTTCGCCCTCGCAGAATCCGATGGCGCAGCAGCGGGCGCCGCGAAACGCGGTGAACTCCACGCCGAGGTGCGCGGCGAGCGCCGCGTTGCCGCGGAGCAGCTCCCCTCGGCCGTCGAAGACGGCTATCGGATCGCCGATGGCGTCAAAGGTCTGCTCCCATTCACGCTTGCCTCGGCTCACGACGTCGTGCAGCCGCGCGTTCTGCACCGCGGCGCCAATCTGCCCGGCGAAGATGCCCACGAGTCGCTGATCCTCCGCGGTGAACCGCCCCGGCACCTCGGCTCCGATCGACAGCGTGCCGAGCAGCTCCTCACCCGCGAACATCGGGACGCTGACGACGCTGCGGATGATGAGGCCGTCGCCGCGATTGGGCGGCGCCAGCGTCGCGAGGTCCTCGATGACGACGGCGGCCCGCGTGGCGATCACCCGGTCGCTCGGCCGCGGCACGGGACCGTCGTAGGTGGTCCACATCGCGTTGATGAGCGGCGTGCCAATCAGCGCTTCTTCAACGAACACGCCGGTGGTTTCGTCGCGCAGCCGGATCGACGCGCCGGAGAGATCCAGCGCGCGCACCATGCGCTTCAGCGAGCCGACCAGCACGTCGTCGAGCCGCAGCGATCGCGCGATGCCGTCGGCGATCTCGTTGATGGTCTGGAGCTCCCAGACGAGACGCCGGTTGTCGAGATTCATGCGCCGCCGCTCGAGGCCCCGTTCGAGCGTCGCGAACAGGTGGCCGACGTCGAACGGCTTCTGCACGAACGCGAAAGCGGCCAGCTCGTACGACTGGATCGCCGAGGCGAGCGACGTCGTCGCCGAGATGACGACGATTTCCACGTCCGGCGCGCGTTCCTTGATTTGCCGCAAGGCGTCGAACCCAGAATCGGGTCCGAGCGTCAGGTCGACGAGCGCCACCTCCCAGGTGCGCCGATCGAGCAACGGCTGCAGCTGGGGCAAGGAGGCGGCATGCGATGCGCGAAACCCGCGCGCCGCGGCTTCGGAGGCGAGCAGACTGGCCAGCGCGAGATCGTCTTCCACGATGAGGAGCGAGGCGGAGTGGACCATGGGTACCTGGCCCACCCCCGCAAGAGACGAGCCGGAACCGCTCACGTCGTGGGCGGTTCAGGAAAAGGCTGGCTGGTCAGTGAGTTGAGGGGCGCGCCCGCGATCGCGATCGCAACGGCCTCGTGTGCGCGTTTCATGAACGGCACGCACACGCGTTTCTGAAGTGCAACATCACTCGCTGAGACCGTGTCTCTTCATCAGGCGCCACATCGTCGTCCGGCTGATATTCAGGTCGCGCGCCGCCGCCGAGATTTCCCCGTGGTGCTTCGCGAGTGTGGAGGCAATCATCTCGCGTTCCGCGCGTTGCCGCGCCGCGGCGACGGTCCCTTCCACGGGCGCCGGAGGCACGGGCTGGGCAACCAGCGATTCAGGTAGATCTTCCACTTCCAGCTGCGGTCCACGCGCGACGGCCACCGCGCGCTGCACGAGGTGCTCGAGCTCGCGGACGTTGCCCGGATACCTGTACGGAAGCAGGATCGCCCATGCCGCGTCGCGGCAGCCGCGGACGCCCACCTCGGCGCCGTAACGTCCGAGAAAGTGCTCGATGAGCAGCCGGATATCCTCGGGATGGTCGCGCAGCGGCGGCATGTGCACCCGGTGCAGGTTCAAGCGGTAGTACAGATCGCTCCTGAAGTCGCCCTCAGCAGTACTCTTTTCCAGGTTGATGTTGGTCGCGGCGACGAATCGGACGTCCACCCGGCGGCTCTCGTTCTCGCCGATGCGCCGCACTTCGCCCGATTCGATCGCGCGCAGCAGTTTCGCCTGCAGCGGCTTGGACATCGTCCCGATTTCGTCGAGGAACAGCGTGCCGCCGGTCGCGTGCTCGACGAGGCCCGGGCGCGCCGTCGCGGCGCCCGTGAACGCGCCGCGGGCGTGGCCGAAAAGCTCCGTCTCGAGCAGCGACTCCGTGAGCGCGGCGCAATTGAGCGCCACGAACGCGCGTGACGCGCGGGGGCTGGCCTCGTGGATCGCGCGCGCGGCGAGCTCCTTGCCCGTGCCGGTCTCGCCCGTGATGAGGACCGTCCCGGGAACCGCCGCGGCGCGGCGGATCAGCTCCTTGACGCGCATCATCGGCTCGCTCTCACCGACCAGCGTTTCGACGCCGGCCATCGGGCGTACGACGTGACGCTGCAGCAGCTCCACCTGGCGGGCGAGCTGCCGACGCTCGGCCGCGGCGCGGATGCGCGCCAGCAGTTCCTCTCGGAAGAACGGCTTCTGCACGAAGTCGACGGCGCCGAGCTTCATCGACTCGACCGCCGTCTCGACGGTGCCGAACCCGGTCATGATGATGAAGGCGGAGTCGATCTGCAGGTCGCGCAGGCTGCGCAGCACATCCAACCCCGAGAGGCCAGGCATGCGCATGTCGGAGAGGATGACGTCGAAGCCGCCCGCCCTGGCGAGCGTCAGCCCGTCTTCACCGGACGCGGCGGCATGCACGGTGAAGCCGGCCGCTCTCAGCATCCTCTCGGTGCTCTGGCGGACCGCCTCGTCGTCGTCGATGACCAGGATCCTGGGCATAGGTGGAGACGGCTAACTTTATACCGGCCCGGGCCGATACGGTGAACGTGCGGACGGAATGGAGCCGGCGCGCGCGGAGCGGAGCGGGGCGGAGGGCCCCCGCGAACGACGAGCTTGGCGGGGTGCAGGGGTCCCCGCCATTCAGTGAACGGAGCGCCGGCGCAATGGAGGCCGCCAGTCGGGGTGCAGGGTGCCCCGACGCGATATGAAAGCACGGTCGTGTGTCCCTGTCGTGCTGGCGGTGACCTTCGCGTCCGGGTGCGCCGCGCCGCCCGGGAAGCCACGGCTCCCGCCCGCCGAGCCGCCCGCGCCGCGCGTGGTGCGAGTTCAGGTCACGGAAAACGGAATCAGCCGTGTCCGGGCCGTGCCGCTCGAAGACTACGTGCGCGCGTCGGTTGTCTCCGAATTCGCTCCCGCGTCAGGGGAGGCGGATGTCGTCGAGCGTATGCTGGAGGTCCAGGCCGTCATCAGCCGGACGTACGCGCTGGCCCATCTCGCGCGGCACGCCAGCGAGGGGTTCGATCTCTGTTCCACCACGCATTGCCAGTTGTTCGAGCCCTCCCGGCTCCGCACATCCCGCTGGGCCGATGCCGCACGCGCCGCGACGGAACACACCGCGGGCGAGGTGCTCTGGTTCGACGGCGCGCCGGCCACGGCCGTGTTCCACGCTGACTGCGGCGGCCACACGAGCAACTCGCGTGATGTCTGGGGTGGCGCGGGCCGTCCTTACCTGGTCGGCATCGCCGACGATGGCCCCGCGGAACAGGCGCATGCCGGCTGGCGCTACGAAGCCGCGGCAACCGCGGTGCTTCGCGCGTTGGACGCGGACCGCCGGACGCGGACTGGCGCGCGACTTGATGGCCTGACGGTGCTCGACCGCGACCCGGCGGGGCGCGCCGAACGTATCGCCGTGAGCGGCGCGCGGGATCGGATCGTCCGCGGTGAGGAGCTCCGCGATGCACTCTCCCGGGCGTTCGGCCCCCACGCGATCAGGAGCACGCTGTTTACTGTCCGGCGCCAGCGCGGCACGTTCATCTTCGAAGGACGTGGTTTCGGCCACGGTGTCGGGCTCTGCCAGGCGGGAGCGCTCGCCTGCGTCCGCGCCGGTCAGCCACTGCCAGCGGTCCTACAGAGGTACTTTCCGGGAACGAAGCTCATCAGCCTCAAGTAGGGCCCCTCAGCACCTTTCATCACCCCTCAGCACCTCTCAGCACCTTTCAGCACCCCTCAGCACCTTTCAGCACCCCTCAGCACCTTTCAGCACCCCTCAGCACCTTATAATGGCCTTGCCGGTTTTCCGGCCGTCGGGTAAACGTTTCCGCATTTGTGGCGTAACTATGACAGGAGCTCCTGCGGCCGGCCTTCCCGGCCGCGAAGCGGACAGCGCCGCCGCCTCTGCCGTCAAGGCCTCTCAGGCCGAAGGCCGGCATGCCGAGGCACGCGAGCGTTACGCGGAACTGGTGGGCAGGCATCAGCGGCGCGCGGCGCGTATCGCGTTCCACTACATGCGCGACGCCGCGGAAGCGGATGAGGCGGTGCAGGATGCCTTCGTCAAGGCGTACTCGCACCTGGCGTCGTTTCGTGAGGAGCTCCCGTTCGAAGTGTGGTTCACGCGCATCCTGATAAATGGATGCCTGGACCGCATCAAGGCGCGCAGCCGGCGGGAGCGCTGGATTGCGCCCTTGCCGCAGGGGGCCAGCGGCGAGCGGGACTTTGCCGAGCGGACGGCCGGCAGCGGGCCGTCGCCGGAGGACGAGCTGCTCGCAAAAGAGCGGCGCCGGGCGCTGGCTCACGCGCTCGGGCGATTGCCCGAGCGGCAGCGTTCGGTATTCATGTTGAGCCATTACGAGGGCTGCACGTCGCGTGAAGTCAGCGCGCTCACGGGGTTGAACGAATCGACCGTGCGGGTGCATCTGTTCCGCGCCATACGCCGGCTGCGGAGCTTGCTCGGCGAAGCCGCCGCCGCCGGATCCAGGGAGAATCGCCGTGTCCATCCTTGACAGATTCAGTTCGAGCGGTCATCTCGACGATGCCCGCCTCGCGGCTATCTGGACAGGTGCGTCGATCACCGGAGACGCCCCCGCCGACTCGCACCTGCAGGCGTGCGCGGCCTGCCGGTCCCGGTTCAACGCGTTCTCGGCCTGGCTCGATCAGATTCGCGACGACGCGAACGCGGAAGCGGACGAGGCCTTCCCTGCCGAACGGCTGGCCGTCCAACATGCGCAGATCGTCCGGCGGATTGAAGCCGCGGAGCGCCCCGCCCGCGTGATTGCGTTCCCGAAGTTTGCGCGGCCGATCT
Organism: Acidobacteria bacterium RIFCSPLOWO2_12_FULL_66_21; assembly: GCA_001767455.1. Classification (GTDB taxonomy): domain Bacteria; phylum Acidobacteriota; class Vicinamibacteria; order Vicinamibacterales; family 2-12-FULL-66-21; genus 2-12-FULL-66-21. The sequence continues at coordinate 49,361 of MELC01000091.1, read as the reverse complement.
CCGCCGGCCGGTCGCATGCGCACCGCTGGATTGCGGGTGCCGCGGCCGCCGGCCTGATCGTCGGTGTCGCGGTCGGCCAGATGATGGATCTGCGCCGCTCGTTCGGCGGCAACCAGGCGAGCGAGCGGCAGGCACGGACCGTCGAGACGCGGCCCGCCTCGCCACCGGCGGTGCAGCCAGCCAGCCTGGCGATTACCGACGATGCGCTGATGGTGAGGATTGAAGAGCTCTCGACGCCGCGGATTCCCGATTCACTGGTCGCGCTCGACTCGATGACGCCCCGGGCGCGCGACTTCGTCCGGGCGGCGCGGTAGACCTCGTTGTCGTCCACACGGCCCCTGGTCTTCCGCAAAGGCCTCGACATGAAGGAGGCCGTCGCCGCCGAGCTCGCGCGCGAGTACGACAGCGCGATCGTCGACGCCGTCCGCGAGAATGATTTCCGGCACGAGTCCGGGCGGCTCACGGTCCATCTCGCCCGCGAGTTCGGCTTCTGTTACGGCGTGGACCGCGCGGTCGACTACGCGTATCAGGCGCGGCGCCGGTTTCCAGGCCGGAACGTCTTCCTCACCGGCGAGATCATCCACAACCCGCACGTCAACGATCGACTCCGGGGGGCCGGCATCCGGTTCCTCTCCGATCCGGGCGAGACGCGCGACAGCCTCGGCCCCGACGACGTCGTCATCCTCCCGGCGTTCGGCGTAACGGTCGGCGAGATGACGCGGTTGTCGGATCGCGGCTCCACGCTGGTCGACACGACCTGCGGGTCCGTGCTCAACGTCTGGAAGAACGTGATCCGGTACGCGCGCGACGGCTTCACGTCGGTGATCCACGGCAAAGTCAAGCACGAGGAGACGCGCGCGACCGCGTCGCAGGCGCTCAAGTTCCCCGAGGGCCGCTACATCGTGGTACTCGATTGCCAGGAAGCCGCCGCCGTCTGTGACTACGTCCGCCACGGCGGCGACCGCGGCGCGTTTCTGGCGAGGTTCGCCGGCGCCGTCTCTCCCGGGTTCGATCCCGATCGGGATCTCGATCGCGTCGGGTGCGCGAACCAGACCACGATGCTGATGTCGGAGTCGCTCGAGATCGGCGAGCTGTTCCGCGACGCGATGCGCGAACGCTATGGCGAAGAGGCGCTCGACCTGCACTTCCGCGCCTTCGACACGATCTGCAGCGCGACGCAGGAGCGGCAGGACGCCGTCATCGACCTGCTTGCCGAAACGCGGGTGGATCTGATGCTCGTGGTCGGCGGGTACAACAGCAGCAACACGTGCAACCTCGCGCGGATCTGCGCCGAGCGGGCTCCCACGTATCACATTGCGGACCCGACCTGCCTGGTGTCAGCGGGCGAGGTGCGGCACCGTCCGGTTGGAGCGCCATCGACGACGAGTGGAAAGGAAGACGTGACGCGAGGATGGCTGCCCGCAACCGGTCCGGTGGTGGTCGGCCTGACCGCCGGCGCGTCCACGCCGAACAACATCGTCGGACAGGTGGTGAAGACGTTGGAGGAGTTCTGTCGGGAATAGCTTGCAGCTGGCAGCATGCAGCTGACAGTGGATCACGCTGTCACGCTGACTCGTATGGGACTGCAGCTCGATTTACTGCCTGCTGCCAGCTGCCTGCTATCCGCCTGCTGTCATCGAACGAGCTTCGACAGCTCCGGTCCACCTGTCTCCGTCAGCACCATCTTGATCTTGTGTCCGCGCTGGCGCGCGAGGAAGCGATAGAGATCGCTGCCAGGCTTGGCGACGACCGTGGCGTTGTCGCCCAGCGTGAAGTAACCCTCGTCGAGCTCGTGGTCGGCGGACGTCACTTGAGCGGTGATCACCGCCTCGTCCTTGTCGGAAGGCGGGGCCCCCTTCACCCCGCCAAGCTCGTCGCGCGCGGGGGCCTTCCGCCCCGCTCCGCTCCTCGCGTTCTCCGACGCGCGGCCGATGCTCAGGCCAACGAGCAGCAGCGCGAGCACCATCCACCCGATCATTGCGACCCGCATGAGCCACGCTCCCTGCTAACGGCCGAAATACTTCGGCACGCCGGGACTTTGTGCAAGGCGATTGCCATCATGAATCACCTTTAGAGTCAGTCGGTTAGTGCGGCTCGACGGCCGGGATGGCACCCGGGCGCCCCAGTCACACGGTAAACGGGGATCCGAACAGGGTCGTAATACCCCCAGTAACCCGATCAGGCCGAGGTCCCGGCCCGCCGGCTGGGCAGTGGTAATCACTTATGGCAAGGTATTCGATTTGGGCAATGGCGCTCGTGCTCACCTGCGCGGCGGCAAGCCCGTCAGTTGGAGCAAGTCAGTCCGTCCCGCCGCAGGAGCAGGCCCAGACCCCGCAAAAGGAAGCCGGCGCGCAGCAGCCGCAGCCGCGCCGCTGGACGAAGTGGTGGCAGGAGCCGAAGGACCGCGCGGAGCTCGACATCACGGATCAGCAGGCGGTCAGGATCGAAGAGATTTGGCACGCGGCGATGCAAGTCCAGCGGCCGCGCTGGGTGGCGTTCGAGAAGCTCGAAGCCGAGTTGAACCAGGTCATCAAAGACGCCAGCGCCGACCCGTCCATTGTCCAGAAGCAAGTGGATCGCGTCGAGACGCTCCGGGCGGAACTCGCCAAGAATCGCACGATGATGATCTACCGCATGCATCAAGTGCTCTCGGCCGAGCAGCGTGCGAAGCTGCAGGCCCGTTTCGACCGCGAGCATCGCCGATCGTCAGACACAACCAACCGCAAGTAGCTGAATTCTTTTTCGCACGTATATCTGGAGGCACTTCGTGAGCAAGACTGCATCACTGTCGATCGTGGCGGGGCTCGTGGCGGTCCTGGCGGCCGCGCCGGCCCGCGCCCAACAGCCCACCCAGTCCCAGTCCGACAAGGACGCCGCGCACGTCCGCGATCTCATTCGGCAGGCCACGCAGCAGGTGCAGCCGCCGCCTGCCGGTCAGACCGGGATTGCGACCGCCGGCCGGAAAGTCGACATCACGGCGGACGAGGCGGTGGCGCGCTCGCTCGAGAAGAATCCGACGCTGGCGTCGCAGCGGCTGACGCCACGGACGTTCGACTATTCGATCGCGGCGACGCGGGCCACCTACCGCCCGACCCTTACGTCGAGCTTCACCAACAATTCGCAGACCCAGCTCCCCACGACCACCGTCGAAGGCGGCACGCAGGTCAACAACGACACGCAGAACTGGAATGGCAGCCTCCAGCAGAGCCTGTGGTGGCACGGGTCGAGCTATACAGTGTCCTGGAACAATTCACGCATTGTCACCGACCGCAACAACTCGACGTTCAATCCGAGCTTCGGAACAGGACTGACCGCCCGGTTCACGCAGCCTCTGCTGCAGAACTTCAAGACGGACGCCACGCGGACGGCGCTCCGGACGGGCCAGATCCAGCAGGAAATCGCCGAACTGGATCTGCGCGCGAGCATCGCGAGCACCGAGGCGCAGGTCCGGAACGCGTATTGGGAGCTGGTGTACGCCTATCAGGCGGTTGAGTCCGCGGAGCGCTCGCTGAGCCTCTCGTCCAAGCTGGTGCAGGACAACCGGTCGCGCGTCGAGATCGGCACGATGGCGCCCATCGACATCGTGCAGGCGCAGGCGGAGGAGGCTTCGCGGCGCCAGGCCCTGGTGAACGCGCAGGCCACGCTGCGGAACAACGAGCTGGCGTTGAAGCGGCTGATCGTCAGCGGCACCGACGACGAGCTGTGGACGGCGACGATCAATCCGGTCGAGCGCCCGGCCCCGCCCGCGGTTGCCGAACCGATCGACCTCGAGGCGGCCGTGCGCAATGCGCTGCGGAACCGGACCGACCTCGAGACGAATCGAAAGAGCATCGACACGGCCAACCTCCAGTTGCGAAGCCTGCGCAACCAGACGCTGCCGACGCTGAACCTCATCGGGACATACCAGTTGGAGGGACGCGGAGGCACGTCAATCGAACGCGATCGGATCACGAACGAGATCACGAAGACGATTCCCGGGGGATACTCCGACGCCCTCCGGAACATCAAGGGCTTCGATGCGCCGACGTGGACCGTCCAGCTCAGCTTCAACTACCCGATCGGCCAGAGCGCGGCGGAGGCGAACCTGGCGCGGCAGCGGCTCCTGCTGCAGCAGAACCAGGCCACGATCAAGACGACCGAGCTGCAGATCGCCACCGACGTCACGAGCGCGGCGCTCACGGTCCGGAACACGCTCGAAAGCGTGCAGGCCGCCGCGACCTCGCGCGAGCTGTCGGAGCGGCGCCTCGAGGCGGCGCAGAGCAAGTTCGACGTCGGCATGGCGATCAGCTACGAGGTCGTGCAGGCCCAGCGCGATCTCGCCGATGCGCGCAACAGCGAGCTGCGCGCGCTGCTGAATTACCGGAAGGCGCTGGTCGACTTGCAGCGCGTTCAGATCACCTCGAGGTAACGGGCAGGACCGCCCCGTCGCAGACCCGATCACGGATCGGGCAGGACCGCACATATGAAAAAGCTGATAGTGACCGTCATCATCCTCGTGGCCGTCGGCGTGGGCGCCGGCGCCTTCTACCTTCGCAAGAACACGCCCGAACCTGTCGTCACGACGTTGCAGGTCACGCGCGGCGACATCGCCGATGTCGTCCAGGCCACCGGCACGCTCGAAGCCGTGACGACCGTCCAGGTCGGCACGCAGGTCTCCGGGATCGTGCAGGAGCTGTACGCCGACTACAACAAAATCGTACGGAAGGGGCAGGTCATCGCGCGGCTCGACCCGTCGCTGCTCCAGACGCAGGTCGAGCAGCAGCGCGCCAACGTCACGCGGTCGCAGGCCGATCTCCAGCGGCTCAAGGTCTCGCTCGACGACGCGAAGCAGAAGCTCGAACGCGCGAAGGCGCTGTCCGACAAGAACCTCCTGCCGCGCACCGAGCTCGAGACGGCGGAAGTCAACGTCCGGTCGATCGACGCGCAAATCAAGTCGTCGGAAGCGGGCCTCGTGCAGGCGAAGTCGCAGCTCAACACCGCCGAGGTCAACCTGGACCACACGATCATCACCGCGCCGATTGACGGGATCGTCATCTCACGGATGGTCGAACCGGGGCAAACGGTCGCCGCGAGCATGAACGCGCCGACGTTGTTCGTCCTGGCCGCCGACCTGACGCAGATGAAGGTCAACGCCAGCGTCGACGAAGCGGAAATAGGCCGGATGCGGCCGGGCCAGACGGTCACCTTCCGCGTGGACGCCTACCCCACCGAGACCTTCACCGGCAGCGTGTGGCAGGTGCGCCTTCAGCCGACGACCGTGCAGAACGTCGTGACGTACCAGACGGTCATCGAGGTGCCGAACAAGCAGTACAAGCTCAAGCCGGGCATGACGGCGACCGTGTCGATCGAGGTGGCGCGCCGCACCGACGTGCTGCGGCTGCCGACCGCCGCGGTACGGTTCCGGCCGACGACCGACATGTTTGCCGCGCTCAATCAGCCGGTGCCTCCGGAGATGCAGCGCGGTCAGGGCGGCTTCGGCCGCAACGGCGCGGGAATGGGCGGACGGACGGGCGGTGGGCGCGCGGGCGAAACGGGCCAGACACCGGCCGCAGGCGCCCCGGCGGCGACGCCTGGTGCGGCGGCTCCGTCAGCGGCCGCACCGCGAGGCACGACGCCGGCGGCCGGCGGCTCTCAGGCACGGACGCCTCAGGCCGCCGAACGCACACAAGGGCAGGCAGCGGCCGCGGAGAGCCGTGGCGGCGGCGATCGCGCGTCGGCCAGCCGCGGCGAGGGCGGACGCGGCGGCTTCGATCCGAACACGACCCCCGAAGAGCGGAAGAAGCGCATGGAAGAGCGCATGGCCGCGATGACGCCGGAAGAGCGCGCGCAGTTCGAGGCGCGGATGCGCGAGCGCGCGGCACAGGGCGGCGGACGCGGCGGCTTTGGCGGCGACCGGGCCGGTGCGGGCGGCGGTCGCGGCAATGCGGCCGGCGGCGATCAGCCGGCGCGCGGCAACCAGGCCCAGACAACGACGACGCTGCGAGCTCCCGGCGCCCGTCCGGCGCTGCCGGGACGCGTCGCGAGCACGCCGTCGATGGCGAACACGAACGCGACGACCATCGACGCGTTGTTCCCCGAGATCCCGCAGGTCCAGCGCCGCGAGCGCGTGTGGCTGTGGGTGGACAAGAAGCTGAAGCTCGTGAACGTTCGCACTGGAGTGTCCGACGGCACGTGGACGGAACTGGTCGACGCGGCGGGGCTTCTCGAAGGGTCCGAAGTGGTCACCAACCTCGTCACCGGCCTCGAGCCGAAGACGACGACCCCCACGGGCGGCGCGCAGAACCCGCTCATGGGTCCGCAGCGCGGCCGCGGCGGCCCGGGTGGCGGCGGCGGCGGACGGGGACGGTAATGCCGGTCATCTCGGTCAGGAACCTCGTCAAGACGTATCACGTCGGCGAGGTCACCGTGCGGGCGCTGCGCGGCGCGGATCTCGACGTCGAGGCCGGTGAATTCGTCTCAGTCACCGGCCCGTCGGGATCCGGCAAGTCCACGCTGATGCACATCCTGGGATGTCTGGATCGGCCGACGAGCGGGCAATACATCCTCGACGGGAAGGACGTGTCCCGGATGTCGAAGGACGAGCTGGCGCTCGTCCGCAACCGCAAGATCGGATTCGTGTTCCAGGGATTCAACCTGCTGTCGCGCACGAGCGCGCTCGACAACGTGGAGCTGCCGCTGCTGTACAACGGCGCCTCGAAGCTGAGGTCGGCCCAGCGGCACAAGCGGGCGATGGACTCGCTCAACGCCGTGGGGCTGACCGAGCGCGCTCACCATTATCCGAACCAGTTGTCCGGCGGTCAGCAGCAGCGCGTGGCGATCGCGCGCGCGCTCGTCACCGAACCGACGATCCTGCTGGCCGACGAGCCGACGGGCAACCTCGACACGCGCACGAGTATCGAGGTCATGGACATCTTCCAGCGGCTGAACATCGAGCGCGGCATCACCATCCTCCTCATCACGCACGAGGTGGACATCGCGGAATACGGCACGCGGATCGTGCGGTTCCGCGACGGCCGGATCCAGGTCAACGAGCCCATCGCGCACCGCCGCAACGCGGCGCACGAGCTGGCCGCGCTGCCGCCGGCGGAAGAGTTGCCGGAGAACGGGTCGGGCGACGAAGTGCCCGTCGAGCACATGGGCGGAGTGGTCTAGGAGAAGGCGATGTCGATATTGATGACGCTGCGGATCGCCCTCAAGGCGCTCGGCCGCAACAAGATGCGCACGGCGCTGACGATGCTCGGCATGATCATCGGCGTCGGGGCGGTGATCACGATGGTGGCGCTCGGCAAGGGCGCCCAGTCGACGATCGAGGAGCAGGTCAAGGCGGCCGGCACGAACCTGATCAACATCAACTCGGGCAACTTCTCGCAGGGCGGCGTGCGCATGGGCGGCGGCAACGCCACGACGCTGACCAAGGAAGACGCCGAGGCGTTGCGCGAAGTGCCCGGCGTGCAGTACGTGGCGGCCGGCGTGAGCTCGCGCGCGCAGCTCATCGCGGGCAACCAGAACTGGCAGAGTCAGATCCAGGGCACCGACGTCGAACTGCCGCTGATTCGCAACTGGCCGACGAAGTACGGCGGGTTCTTCACGCCGCAGGACGTCGCCGCCGCGGGCAAGGTGTGCGTGCTCGGGCAGACGGTCGCCGAGACGCTCTACGGCCCCGACGTCGACCCGACCGGACAGATCATCCGCGTCAAGAACCAGCCGTTCAAAGTCATCGGCGTCATGGCCTCGAAAGGCACGTCGGGCATGGGCGGCGATCAGGACGACACCGTGTTCGCGCCGTACACAACCGTGCAGAAAAAGCTGCAGGGCATCCAGCACATCAACAACATCACCGTCTCGGCGTCAACGCCCGAGACGCAGCCGGTCGCCGCGGCCATCACGCAGGTGCTCCGGCAGCGCCACAAGCTCGTCGGCACGGATCCCGACGACTTCATGGTGCGCACGCAGGAGGAAATGGCCAGCGTCCGCACCGAAACCACGCGCACGATGACGACGCTGCTGGCCGCCATCGCCGGCGTCTCGCTGCTCGTGGGGGGCATCGGCATCATGAACATCATGCTGGTGTCGGTCACCGAACGGACGCGCGAGATCGGGCTCCGCATGGCCATCGGCGCACGCGGCAAGGACGTCCTGCTGCAGTTCCTCGTCGAGGCGATCGTCCTCAGCCTGGTTGGTGGCATGTTCGGGATTGCTTTGGGCTTCGGCCTCTCGGCGGCCGCGGAGCGGTTCCTCCAGTGGCCGACGAGCATTCCGCCCAACGCCATCGGCATGGCGTTCGGCTTCGCCGCGGCAACCGGTGTATTCTTCGGGTTCTACCCGGCGAAGAAGGCGGCCGGACTGGATCCGATTGAAGCCTTGAGGTTTGAGTAGCGCAGCCCTTCAGGGCTGCCTTGAAGGATTCTTGTAGCGCAGCCCTTCAGGGCTGCCTTGAAGGATTCTTGTAGCGCAGCCCTTCAGGGCTGCCCGACAGGCAACGATCGTAGGGTCGGTAGTCGCTGGTTGATAGTCGGTTCATTTCACAAGGAGCAGAGCATGAAGCGGGCACGGTTCGCAGTGATTGCCGCGGCGGTCTTCGCCGTGGCAACGGTGGCTTTCGCGCAAGCGAAGCCGGACTTCTCGGGCACCTGGACGCCGGATCAGCCGGCCGCCGCACCCGGCGGTGGCGGTGGACGCATGGGCATGGGGGGCCCGATGACGGTGAAGCAGACCCCCGACACGTTGACCATCGAGCGCTCGATGGGCGACAACAAGATCTCGACCGTGTACAAGCTGGACGGCACCGAGACTGTCAACAAGCAGATGGGCCGCGGCGGCGAAGTCGAAGTGAAGACGACCGCGAAGTGGGACGGCAACAAGCTGGTTCTTTCCTCGACCCGTCCGGGCCAGGATGGCACGCCCAGGACGACCGCGCAGACGTGGTCGCTCGACGGCGGCAACCTCACCATCGAGGGTCAGGGCCGTGGCGGTGAAACGACCAAGACGGTCTACAAGAAGACTACGTAGTTTCTGAAGGGAGGCAGGAGGCGGGAGTCATCTCCTGCCTCCATCCTCATCGCGTTTCGTCCTGCAGCAGCTTCCGCAGCAACTCCCCCACACGCAACCCCGTTTCCGGATCCACGAGGTCGGGCGCCACTTCGGCCAGCGGACCGAGCACGAAGAACCGATTCCGGAATCGCGGATGCGGCACCGACAGCCCCGGCTCGTGGATCACCCGGTCGCCGTACAGAATCAAATCGAGGTCGATCGTGCGGGGCGCGCCAGGATAGGGACGCTCGCGGCCGTACTCGCGCTCGATCGCGAGCAGCAGCTCGAGCAGCGACCGCGCGTCGAGCGAGGTCTCGCCGACGCCGACGCCGTTGAGATACAGCGGCTGGGTGTCGAGACCCTCCCCTTCAGGATTGGTCTCGATTAGACCCGACAGGGTCAGGCCCGAGATGGCGGGGGAGAGACGCTCGGCCGCGAAGGCAATCGCCGCGCGGCGGTCGCCGAGATTACTGCCAAAGGCGATAGCGACCTTCAAGATAGTGAAAGCGTGAAGAGCGAAGGGTCGCTCTTGCTTATTGCGAGATCCACCGTATCCCGAGCACTCCGCCGCCGGTGCCGGCGCCGTCGGCGCGGCGGCCGAGCAAGTCGCTGCGGCCGGCGAGCGCCTGCTCGAAGAAACGCTTGTGCTCCAGCGTCTCCCCGAGAATGACCCGCAGCAGCGTCCGATGCCTTGCGTTGGGCATCGCCTCGATCCTCGGACGCCACTTCTCCACGAAGGCGGCGGCCGCGTCCCTGTCGGGCTGGACGACGGATGCCTCCGCGTGGCGCCCCTTCCCGGACGGGCGCACGCCGGGCTCGGCGATCTCGTCGAGCGCGCCGCCCATGTCCGCCACGCCGTCACGAAGCCAGTTGAGGTGCGTGTCTTCGCGGGCGATGATGTACTGGTAGGTGTTGTTGGCGTCGTAGTCGGCCACATGCCGGACGGCGGCGACGTGGCGCTGCCGCATCGCCAGCTTGTCGCGGTAGAACTCGCGCAGCAGGTCCAGCAGCTCTGTCGCCTTCACGTGTTCTGCTTTTCCTTGCAGGTGATGCAGACGCGGGTCCACGGAATGGCGTTCAGCCGTGCCGGGGCGATTTCCTCGCCGCAGTCCCGGCAGACGCCGTACGTGCCTTTTTCCATCCGGTAGAGCGCCTCCTCGATGGCCTGGAGGATCTTCGCGTCGGTCTGCTTCAGCTTGAGCTGGATGTGGACTTCGTTGTTGCCGCTGGCCTGATCGGCGAGATCTCCCTGCCGCGAGTTAGTCTCCATGGTCCCCTGCAGCGGCTTCACGCCGCCCATGGAGAGGATTTCTCCGCGCTTCCGCAGGAGGGCTTCCTTGTACGGGGTCGGATCCATGTTCGTGGCTACTCCAGAACGCCGGGCCCAGTGACGCCGGAAACGGCGCACCGGCAAAACCTGATCTTAGCAGAAAGCCCGCGATCGGGGGTCACTTGCCGCCGATCAGGTTTCCGATCTTGCCGATCGCGCCGCCCAAGTCGCGCTTCACGTCTTCGCGGTCCCCCTTGTAGGCGGCATGGATCCGGTCGGCGAGCCGCGAGAACGGCAGCGTTTGCAGCCACACGCGCCCCGGCCCCTTCAGCGCCGCGAAGAACAGCCCCTCGCCGCCGAACAGCGAGGTTTTGATGCCGCCCACCCGGACAATGTCGTAGTCCACGCTCGCGTCGAACGCCACGAGGCAGCCGGTGTCGACCTTGAGGCGCTCTTCCGCCGCCAGCTGCATCGGGACGATCGTGCCGCCGCTGTGGAGGAACACTTCGCCATTGCCTTCGAGCTTCTCGATGAATTCAGCGACAACGTGGCCGAATCGTCCCGCCGGACGACTTGGCCGCATGTTGACAATTCACAACTCAGGATTCACAACTACAATCTACTCCGCCCTGAGTGCCCCGAGTGGCTTCTTCCGAAGCACTTCCGTGCTGGCCGCCACGCCCACGACGGCGACGAGCGCCGTCGTCAACAGTGCGCCGGAAACCAGCAGCACCGGCGCCGGACGCCAGGCGATGTCGAGGACGTGCCGGGTCACGCCCCAGGTGAGCGCCGCCGCCCCCGCGGCGCCGATCGCGCCGGCGAGCAGACCGAGCGCGCAGTACTCGATCGCCAGCATGGTCCCGAGCGTGCGGGTGCTGGCGCCGAGCGTTCGAAGGATCGCCGCCTCGTACACCCGCTGGTATCTGGTCATCGCGACCGCGCCGATCAGGATGAGCGTGCCGCTCAGAAGCGCGATGCCGCCGACAATCGAGATGGCGAGCACCGCGTTGTCGAGCACCTTCTGGATCCGCCCGATGATTTCACGGCCGTCCACGGCCGTCACGTTGGGGTATTTCGTGACGAGATCGTACTGCAGGCGTAGGCGCGCGGTGAGATCGGCCGGCCCTTTCAGGAATCCGACGAAGGTCTGGGGCGCCTTGTCGAGGGCTCCCGGGCGGAAGACGAACATGAATCCGCCGCTCCTCGCGTCCGCCCACTCGACGCGCCGAACGCTCGTGACGCGTGCCTGCATGATGCGGCCGAGGACGTCGAACCGCATGGTGTCGCCGACCTCGATGCCGAAGCGCTCGTGAATGCTCTGCTCGATCGACACTTCGTGGAGGGGCGCGTCAGGGTCCAGCGGGGGCTCACCCGTCCAGAACCGCCCTTCGGTGACGCGCTCGTTCTCCTCGAGCGCGTTGCGGTAGGTGATGCCGTATTCGCGGCCGAGCGAGCCGCGGCCGCGTACATCCGAGAAGCTGTCGAGCGTCACCTCGCGGCCCTTCACCCCGGTCACGCGCGCGCGCAGAATCGGCACCAGCCGGGGCGGCGGCGCGCCGGGGTCCTGCCGATCGACCAGGAGCGCCCGCACGCCGCCGGCTTGATCGCGCTGCACGTCGATGAGGAACATGTCGGCCCCCTTCGGGTCGAGCGCGAGCGCGAACTCGGCGATCAAGTCGTTCTGCAGCGATCGGACGCCGAGGACGAAGAAGCTCCCGAGGCCGACGGCCAGCAGGATGACGCGCGTCTGGTTGCCGGGGCGCCGGAGGCTCACCACCGCGTGCCGGAGCGGAAACCAGCGCATGGACGCGAGCGGCGACACCGCGCGGACGAGCACGAACGCGGCCCCGTACAACACCGCCGCGATGCCCGCAAACCCAATCGTGACCGCGGCGCCCGCACGCCAGGATCCCGCCTGCCAGGACGCCACGACCACGAGTGCGATCGCGACCAGCACGCCGGTCGCGGCCTGGAGCAGGTCGAGCGCGGCAAGCCGCGCGCGCAGTCGGGAGACGAGGCTGCCCGTCCAGGGTTGACCGGCGGCCGCGAGATTGAAGCCGCGCAGGAGCAGCAGGGGCTTCACGCGGCGCACTTCGAGCAACGGCACGAGGGCGAAAAGCAACGACACGAGCAGGCCGACGGCGAGCCCCTGGAGCACCGCGGACAGCGTGAGACCGTACGCCACCCTGCCGAGCGCGGCCGTCAGCGATGCGGGAATGCTGCGAATCCCCACGGCGGCCAGGCCGACGCCGAGCGCGCTGCCCGCCAGCGCAAGCAGCGCCACCTGCGCGACGTAGGCGGCGAGCACCTGCCGCGTGGACGCGCCCAGGCACTTCAGGATCGCGACGCTGGGGATCTTCTGCTGCACGAACACCCGCGTCACGCTCCAGACACCGATCCCGCCGAGCACGACGATGATGAAGCCGACGAGGCTGAGGAAGTTCTCCGCGCGCTCCAGGCTCTCGCCGATCTGGTTCTCCGTGGACCGGAACGACCGGGCCGTCACGAAGCGTTCGCGGAAGTTGGCGCGCACCTCGCGCACGAGGCGGAGCGCCGCATTCTCCTCGGCGATCTTCAGCAGGATCTGATGGGTGGCGCGGCTGCCGAAGGTCAGAAGGCCGGTGCCGCGAAGGTCCGCCAGGTCCACGAGGACCCGCGATCCGAGACTGAAGCCGCCCGCGCTTCCGCCGGGCTCCTGCTCGATCACGCCGCGCACGGTGAACGGCTGACCGCCGATCATGATGCGGTCGCCGACGCGGATGCCAAGCTGCGCGAGCAGCTCGGGGCGCACCAGCGTGCCGCGGCCGACGAGCAGATCGTGGGAATACGGGGCGCCGCCCTGGAGCGTGAACCGGCCGTAGAAGGGAAAGCCGGATTCCACGCCGCGCAGCTCGACCATGCGGGCCACCGCCGCGCCCCGCTCGGCGCGCACCATCGTGGCCATCTCAATGGAGTCCTGCCGGGCGGCGACCGGCGTCTTCGCGAGTTGGGCGTCGAGATCGCGTCGCACCTCCGGCGTCCACGCACGATTCGACTGGATGACGACATCGGAGGCGATCATCGCGCGCGCCTCGCCAGTCAGCCCGCTCCGCACGCTCTGGATGATCGATCGCAGCGCCACGATGGCGCCCACGCCGATCGCGACGCAGACGAAGAAGAACAGCAGCCGGCGCCAGGAGGCGCGGAACTCGCGCGCGGCCATCAGCAGGACGAACGTCATGATGCCGGCGGGCGCGCCGTCCGGCTGGCGATGGCGCCGTCGCGCAGACCGATCGTCAGGTCGGCCAGGGCCGCGAGATCGGCGTCGTGCGTCACGAGCACGAGCGTCGTGCCGCGGGATCGGTTGACCTGCAGCAGCAGGTCGATCACCTGGCGGCCGGTCGTGGAGTCCAGGTTCCCGGTCGGCTCGTCGGCCAGCAGCAGCGGCGGGTCGTTGGCGAGCGCGCGCGCGATCGCCACGCGTTGCTGCTCGCCGCCTGAAAGCTGCGACGGGTAGTGATGCCCCCGCTCGGAGAGCCCGACCTCGTCGAGCAGCGCCCGCCCGCGGCGCTCCGCGTCGCGCGCACCGGCAATCTCCATCGGGACCCGCACGTTCTCGAGCGCGGTGAGCGACGGCAGCAGGTGAAAGAACTGGAAGACGAACCCGATGTGCGTGCCGCGCAGCCGCGCGAGCGCGTCCTCGCCGAGCGTGGTGATGTCGGTGCCGCCCACGAGAATCTGCCCGGAGGTCGGCGCGTCGAGCCCGGCGATCAGCCCGAGGAGCGTGGACTTGCCGCTGCCCGAGGGCCCCGTGATCGCCACGACGTGCCGGTCAGGGATCGACAGGTCGAGAGGATGAAGGATGGTCAGCGTGCCGTCGCCGCTCGGCACCGTCTTCGAGACGCCGCGCAGCTCGATCATGAGTTCGCGATCTGGTCGAGGACCGGCCGGAGCACGGCCCATACGGTGTCGGCGACAATCGCCGACCCTTGCGCGTTCGGATGGATGCCGTCGGCCTGGTTGAGCGACGGCTGGCCCGCCACTTTGTCCAGGAGGAACGGTATGAAGCGGACGCGGTACTGCCCCGCGAGATCCTGGTACGCCTGCCGGAACGACGAGGCGTATTCGGGCCCGTAATTCGGCGGGGCTTCCATGCCGGCCAGGATGACCACGACCTTGCGCGCGTCCGCCGTCTCGATGATCTGCGCCAGGTTCCGCTTCATCTCGCCGACCGACAGACCGCGCAGGCCGTCGTTGGCGCCGAGCGCGACGACGAGCACGCGCACGTCGCCTTCGAGCGCCCAATCGAGGCGCCGCAATCCGCCGGCGCTGGTATCGCCCGAAACGCCGCCGTTGATCACCTCGAAGTCGAGCCCCTCGGCGTCGGCCTTCTGCTGGAGCAATCCCGGGAACGACTGCGTCTCGACGAGCCCCAGCCCCGCGGTGATGCTGTCGCCGAGGATCACGACCTTCGGCCGGTCATCCGTGTTGGTCTCGAGCGGCGTCGGCGGCGGTGCCTTCAGGACATCAACGTGCCCTTTGCAGCTGGAACAGGAAGCCAGGAGCACGCACACGACGAGCGAAGCCGCCACCCCGAGCCGCCGCCAGACTGCCTGCATGTACCAGTCATTATATAAGCTGAGATCTGCATGCGGCCGGCGCGGCGCACTGCGGCCAGAACGGAGCCGGCGGCAAAGCGCCGGCGGCGGAGTGAAGGCCGCTAGTCTGGGTGACCGCCTTCGCCAAGGCTACGGCGCGTCAAGCAGGGGTCCCCGACGGATCAAGTAACGTAGAATGGCGTCATGGCACGCGGATTCGATTCGAAGTTCGTGGAAGCCCAGCAGGAGGAGGCCACGCGGCCGCGGGTGATCGGCCCGCACTTGTCGCAGGACGAGCGCGCGTCGCGCGACCGTCGGCGGACGCTGCAGTTGTCACGCGCCCGCGCGGCAGCGGACCTGAGTCGCGCGACGGTTGCCGCGCACAAGCGCATGCTCGAACAGGCGATTGCGGCGCTCGACGCCGAGATCCAGGCGCTGGATTCGACGCGTTCGTAGTCGCCCCGGCAGGCGCACCCCGGCCGGAACACATCTTGCTCCTGCCCCTGCAGGAATATGCCTCCGGTCAAAGATCTCGTCCGAATCGCGGCTCTTGGCGATCTGCACTACAGCCGCAACGCCGCCGTCGGCGGTCTCCAGCCGCTGTTCAGCCAGATCACCGAGTCAGCCGACATCCTCGCCCTCTGTGGCGACCTGACCGATTACGGCCTGCCGGAAGAGGCGCGCGCGCTGGCGCGCGAGATGGCCAGCTCGCTGAAGATTCCCACCGTCGCGGTTCTCGGCAATCACGATTACGAATCCGGACAGCAGCAGGAACTGCAGAAGATCTTCGCCGATGCCGGCGTGACCACGCTCGACGGCGATTCGACGGAGCTGCTCGGCATCGGGTTCGCGGGCGTGAAGGGGTTCGCCGGCGGCTTCGGGCGCCGCGCGCTCGGGCCCTGGGGCGAGGACATCATCAAAAAGTTCGTGCACGAGGCTCTCGACGAGGCGCTGAAGCTCGAGGCATCGCTCGCGCGCCTGCGCACCGATCGGCTCGTCGTCCTGCTGCACTACGCCCCGGTTCAGCAGACGGTCGAAGGCGAGCCGCTGGAGATCTACCCGTTTCTCGGATGCAGCCGGCTCGAGGAACCAATCGGACGCTTCCCCGTCAGCGCGGTCTTCCACGGACATGCGCACCACGGCCGTCCCGAGGGGCTCACGGCCAAGGGCGTTCCCGTCTACAACGTCTCACTGTGCCTGATGCGCACGGTGTCCCCGGAGCGGCCCTTCCGGATCGTCGAGTTCGAGGTGCACCCGCCGGCCCACGAGTGCGCGCCGCATGCGAGCGGCGAGCGCCGTGTCAGTGGAGATCGCCGCTCCGTCGAGCGCATCTGAACGAAACGAAACGGGCACACACCCATGCTGATTCCAATTGTCTTCTCCGTCGCCGTCCTCCTCCAGGCGCAGGCTCCAGCCGCGCAGCCGCCGCATCCTCCTGAGCGCGCCGCGAAGGCGAACGCTGCGCTGCAGCTCCAGGTCATGCTGGACCGCGCCGGTTTCTCACCGGGCGCGATCGACGGACGGATGGGCGCCAACACTCGGAAGGCGCTCGAGCAGTTTCACAAGCAAGGGCACCAGGACGCAACGGCGGTCCCCGCCGTGACGCAGTACCACATCACCAGGGAGGATGCCGCGGGCCCCTTCGGCGCGATTCCATCGGACATGATGGAACAGTCGAAGCTGCCGGCGCTCGGCTACGCGTCGGTGCTGGAACTGCTCGCCGAACGGTTCCACAGCGTGCCGGCGCTGCTGCAGCGGCTCAATCCGCAGGCGAAGTTCGCGGCGGGCGAAGACATCACGGTACCCAACGTCGAGGCCATGGTGCCGCCCGCTCCCGCCCCCGCGGTCCCGGCACAGAAACCGCCGGAGCAGGTGCAAGGAGCGAGGGACGAAGTGCGGCCGGAACGCAGCCAGCGGCGACGCGCGGGCGGAATGCAGGCCGCCAGTCGGGGTGCAGGGGTCCCCGACGATTCAAGAGCGCGGACGGAATGGAGCCAGCGGCGAAGCGCGGGCGGAATGCAGGCCGCCAGTCGGGGTGCAGGGGTCCCCGACGATTCAAGAAAAGCCGCCGTCGTGACCGTCGTGAAGCGCACGTCCGGGCTGACGGTGACGGACGCCGGCGGCCGGGTGCTGTTCTATGCGCCCGTCACGACCGGCAGCGAGCACGACCCGCTGCCGATCGGCGAGTGGAAGGTCCGCGGCGTGCAGTTCAGTCCCACGTTCCGCTACAATCCGGACTTGTTCTGGGACGCGGATCCGACGCACTCGAAAGCCACGATTCCGGCGGGGCCGAACAATCCAGTCGGACTGGTGTGGATCGATCTCTCGAAGGAGCACTACGGCCTGCACGGCACGCCGGAACCCTCGACGGTCGGCAAGGCGCAGTCGCACGGCTGCGTGCGCCTGACCAACTGGGACGCGCTGAAGCTCGCCGGCATGGTCAAGCCCGGCACGCGGGTCGTCTTCACGGAATGACGCCTCGATGAGCCGATTCCCACTGCCCCGGCCCGAACGCAGAGTCACCATCGCGGCGGCCGTGGGCTTCGCCGCGGGGGTGCTGCTGACGGTGACGATCGTCTGGCGATTCGGCGGCACCTTTGACAGGGGGGCGGCAGCCGCGGCACGCCGGGGCGTCGCGCCCCCGGCAATCGATCGCTGGAGCGATGGCCTCGCCGACATCGACGCTCCGGTGCTCCAAAAAGGCGAGCCGGCGGCGACGAGCGGCGGCCGTCCGCCCGGGCCGTCCGGTGAAACGCCGCGCATTGCGGCCGCGCCCCCGGCCGATCTTGCGGGGCGCGATCTCGAGATTCCGGTGCAGGGGGTCCGCCGCGATCAACTGCTGCGATCGTTCGACGAGCGGCGGAGCGGCATCCGCGCCCACGAGGCGATCGACATCCTGGCGCCGCGCAACACGCCGGTGAAGGCGGTCGACGACGGGCAGATTGCGCGGCTGTTCTACAGCAAGGCCGGCGGCACCACGATCTACCAGTTCGATCCCACCGAACGGTACTGCTACTACTACGCCCACCTCGAACGGTACGCCGACGGGCTGCATGAGGGCGATCGCGTCGGCAAGGGACAGATCCTCGGCTACGTCGGAACCTCCGGCAATGCGCCGAAGGACACGCCGCACCTGCATTTCGCCGTTTTCAAGCTCACAGAGGCTAAACGCTGGTGGGAGGGGACGCCGATCGATCCCTACGACATCTTTCACCGCTGAACGGCGTCGGGCGTCAGTCGTGGGCCCGACCTTCAGGTCGGCCGCATGTGTGTCCCGGTTTGGCTATTGGGCCCCGGCTGAGGTAAGATGTCTTCTTCCCGGCAAACATGGCGACAGTGCTCCTGCTTGCGGTTCTCTCCGCGCGCGCCGGCGTCATCCAGGATGACGCCGCACGCCTGCCACTTCTCCTCTATATCGTTTCAGAATCGACCACCGTCAGGGCCACACCCGCACCGAAATCGGCGGTTCTTCTCAAACTGAAACGCTACGACTTGGTCACAGGCCGCGAGGCGGCGCCAGGCTGGCTCCAGCTCGAAGGAGCGGACGGCGGCTGGATTCCCTTCGTACGGCAGAACGTCGCGCGGGGGCCGATTGAGACCGTGAAATACCGGCTGTTTCGGGCGATGCTCGCGAAGTGGCCCGACGCGGTCAAGATGGATGTCGCGCGCGGCCGGATTCGCGAGGGCTTCACCGGCGACCAGGTGCAGCTCGCGCTCGGCGATCCGCTCAGCAAGGATCTCCGCCGCGTCGCGGACGATGTGGCGGAAGAGTGGACCTACGCGGACTGCCGCATCCTGTTCTCACACAGCGGCGTGGCCACCATCGAGCCAATCGGCACGCCGTTCCTGCAGCGGTAGGTCGGACACGCCCCAGATATCACGCGCCCGACCTGACGGTCGGGCCTACTTTGTCCAGCCGATCGAGAAGGCGGTGCGGCGATCGTCGAGGCCGCGCGCAAAGTCGAGCCGGAGGACGCCGCTGCCCGGCACGGCGATTCGCAGTCCCGCCCCGAGGTCGGCGTGATCGCGATCGAACCCGTCGGGACGACTCCACGCGCGAGCGATGTCGAGGAAGAGCGCCGGAGCGACGCCTAGCGGCCTCATGGGCGAGTGCCACCACCGCTGCCACTCCGCACTGCCGTAGGCCAGGGTCCGGCCGAATACACCGCGAGTGATGATGCCGTCCGCGAGCAGCGGATGCGCCCGCAGCAAGGCTTCGCGTCCCTGGCCTGTTCCGGCGCCGGACCACAAAGCGAGCGGCGCGCCCGCGCCCGCCGTGTCCGCGCCGGCACGCGCAAGCAGCACGTGACCGTCATGACGGCTCGTCGATCGCCACTCAGCGCGGGTCGCGAGTGTCCAGGCGCGCACACCGCCCGCCCAGAAACCCGCGCGGGCTTCCACGACTGCCCGATCGGCCGCGAGCCGCTGCTGCAGCGATCCGCCGAGTGCCACCGAGCGTCCCAGCGCCGTCCACCGATCGATTCCCGCCGTCGCCTGCCACCGGAGGCCGGCGCCGAGCCAGTCGCTCACATGGAAGCTCGCCGTGCGCCGCCGTTCCTCGATCGGGGCGCGCGGTGACGCGTACGTCTGGCGCTCGTCGTCGAACTCGACGCCCCATGACGCGCCGGACGGCGACGGCGCGCTGAATGCGAGGCCGGCGCGCGGCCGGTGCTCCCACCAGCGCCACGACGCGGTCCACAACTCGCCGCCGCCGCTGGGACTCGCAATCGATCCCCTCAGCTCCCGATCGCTCAGCATCGAGACGGCCATCGTGCCGAGCGGCACGACACCCCAGGGCACCCGCGGGCGCTCGATGACGGCCGCCGCGACAACGCCGCGCCCGTCAGCCTCCGGCCTGAAGGTGACGCGCGTCGCCGCAGCCGCGGGAAGCTCCGCCAGCCGGCGGGCGGCGCGATCCAGCGCCGCGCCGGTGAGCACAGTCCTCGGTTGCAGCCCGAGGATGCGCGTGACGACGTCGTACCGTGTGCGCTCCAGTCCTTCGACCGCAATCAGATCGATCAGCGGCTCGCCGCTGCGATTCCACGCCTCGAGTGCGCCATGCAGATCCCCTTCCAGATAACGGCCGGTCGCGAGGATCCGCCACGCGTGCACGTCGCCGCCGTTCTTCTCCACGGCCCGCTCTGCGTCGGCCGCGGCGTGCTTCCAGTCGGCCGCGAGTGCGTGGAGACCCGCAAGCTCGCGCCAGGGGGCCGATGAGGCGGGACACGAGATGGCAGCCATCTCGAACAACTGCCTGGCGCCTGCGATGTCGTGCCGCCCTGCCAGCCGCACTCCCTCGTCCACCATGCCGTCGCAAGGCGCCGGCCCCGAGGGAGGCTCGACGCGCTCCTCATCCGCGCTCCGGCTCCCGGCGGAGCGCGCCGGAGGAGTCGCGACCATCGTCCAGAACCCCGTCTGGCTCCATGCGGCGACGAACGAGTCCTGCTGGAGGATTCGAAATGGTGCGCGTGCGGGATCGTGGACGATGACTCGCCCCGTGTTCCATCCGACGACAACAACGTAGTGGTAGCGCCCGGGCCGGTCCTCGATGAGTGCGATGACGGGATGCCGTTCGGCGAGCTGCGACTGGATGAGCGCTTCGTCCCCGCGGTACGACGTCGCGGTCCAGCCGCGCGCGCGCAAGGCCCGCAACAGCTCGTCGCCGCGGATGCCGCCGGCATTGCGGTCCACGAGGTCCGCGAACGTGTCGGCGTACACGCCTTCCGCGCCCCAGAAGCGCATGACCATCGCGACCGCCGCCCCGCAGCAGAGCGCTTCGCTCTGCGGCAGGTACGGGACGTCAAGCAGGTGCAGCGCGCCGCCGACGGCCTGCGCCTGGGCGGCAGGCCGTCCGACGGCCACGAGCATGGCCGCAGCCGCGACGGCGATCGCGATCCGCGGCTTCAATCGGAAAGCGCGACGATCAAGATGACGATGAGCAGGATGATGATGACCGTCGTCGTGGAAATGACGATCGTCGATGCCCCGCCGGCCAGATCGTTCTGAACCTGGCGGGCCTGTGACGCGATCTGCTGCAGCTCCCGGCCCTGCAGCGTCGAGACGGCCGCGGCGGCCTTGTCGATAGACAGGCCGGCCTTCGCGGCGATCCGGCGGACATCGGATCTGTGCAGCAGCGCGACGATCGCGTCGCGATCGGCCCGCTCCTGGCTGACGCGCACTTTCACCGCCTCATCCAGCGCCGCTTTGTTGATGACGTGGCTCTGGGCGTTGACCATGGGAGCGATCATCAACACTGCCAGGCACACCGCAAGTACTTGCCGGACCATTCTCATCTCTGCCTCCTGAAACGTTTCTTGAATCGTCGGGGGCCGCAGCCTTGGCGAAGGCGGTCGGTCACCCCGACTAGCCGCCTCCATCTCGCCAGCGCTTCGTCGCTGGCGACATTCCGGCCGCGTACGCACGCGTTCAGCAGCGTCGAAGCATCATCTGTGCCGTGTAACGGAGGTTCAGTTCTGGCCGGGATCGGGCACGAGCTTGTCGAAGTCGTCCGGATGCGGCGCGCACGCATGAGCTTCGCGCCATTCGATGGCGCGTTCGTGCACGAGACGCGCGAGTGACTCCTCGAAAGTGAACGACCCGTGGCGCCGCGTGATGGTGATTTCCTGGTGCAGGTGCTGGAGCGCATTCTTGCGGATGTGCTGGCGCGCGCCGTATCCCGCGATCAGCAGTTCGGCGGCCGGGACCAGGCCGCCGCCCACTCGCGGCAGCAGCGCTTGCGTCATCACGGCCGCCAGCGCCATCGCCAGCTCCTGACGGATGGTGTTCTGCCGTTCCAGCGGGAACGAGTCGGCCACGCGCGACACCGTCGAAGCGACATCGGTTGTATGAACCGTGGACAGCACGAGATGTCCCGTCTCCGCCGCGGCCAGCGCGATCCGCATCGTTTCCGGATCCCGCATTTCCCCCACGACGATGACGTCGGGCGCCTGACGGAGCGCCGCCCGGAGCGCCGTCGGGAAGTCCGGCGCGTCGACGCCGATCTCAACCTGCTCGATGACCGAGTGGTGGTGGGCGTGCTCGTATTCGATGGGATCCTCGATGGTGACGATATGGCGCGCTTCGCGGCGGTTGATGTCGTCGACAAGGGCGGCGAGCGTGGTGGTCTTTCCCGAGCCTGTCGCGCCGCCGACGAGGACGAGGCCGCGCTGAAGCCTCGCGAGCAATTCCACCGAAGGCGGAAGGCCGAGGGTGTCGAGGCGGGGCACGCGGGTCGGCAGGAGCCTGACCGCGGCGGCGGCACGGCCGCGCTCGCGGTGCAGGTTGATGCGGAACCGCCCGATGTCCGCGATGCGGAAGGACGCGTCCGCGATCGACGCCTCGCGGTACTGGCGCCGCGCGTGCGGAGGAAGAACCGGCAGCACCATGTCTTCGACATCGGCCCCATCGATTGGGGCGTCGCCGAGCCGGTGCACACGGCCGTCGATTCGGACAGACGGCGGAGCGCCGGCGACCAGCAGGAGATCGCTGCCGTTCTTCGCGGCGACCAGGCGAAGCCAGCGCTCGAGGGCGGCGGGATCGCCGGCCTGTGGCGGCGCAGGCTCGAGCGTCGAATGCAGTTCAAGGATGAGCCGATCGATGTCGTCGCTCTCAGCCATCGTGGGGCCATTCTAGTGCCATCTGGCACGACCCTGGCTCTTTGCGGCCGCGTGATGCGACAGTCGCTGCAGATCGGGTCAGCCGTGGTGGTCGCGGCCGCGATTCTCGGCCCCCCCGCGCGGTACCAGTAGCGCTTACTTCGACCGCTCGGAGAGGTTCTTGGGCGATTGTTGATTGAGCAGATCGACGATCGGCCGCGCGCCGGCGGGCACCGGAAGCGTACCGCGCACGATGCCGCGAGCCGTGGCGGCCTTTCCGTACACCGCTTCGTTCGCGTCGCCATCGGGGCGAAGCGTCGATCCCTCGAGCGACACGCCGGCAAAGAGCCCACGCGACCGTGAATAGGTCAGGATCTCGGCGCGCATGGCGACATCGGTCGCCGCGCCGGCGGTCCGCCCTTTCGGCCCGGCCGCCGCGGAGGCGTCCGCCCCAATCTTCACCTTGCTCCCGAGAATGGAGTCCGCGCCGCGGTCGTTCATCACGAGCAGCACGAAGTCGGTCGCCTGGCCCCCGAGCTGGAAGCCGATGCTGCCTCCCTCGAGCGCCATCATCCCGGGCGGGCCCCACGGTCCGTCGAAGGTGTCGCCGCCGCGGCACGTCATTGCCCCGCGCCCGTAGCTTCCGCCAACGCCGATGGCGACCTTCTTGACGGATGGAAACACGATGACGCATTCGGCGCGGTCCAGGAGGTCTCTTGGAATGCTGTCGGGCATGCCGAGGATCTCTTTCAGCACCGTCGCGCAGTTTCGCAGGCGATCCGCTTCCGTCTCAGCCAGCAGCGGCACGGCGAGGAAGACGACGAGTATCAGCGTCCAGGTTTTGCGTGTCACGATCGACCTCCACGACTAAGATAACTCCCAATTCCCAAACTCCCAACTCCCAAACTTGGGAAGTGGGAATTCGGCATTGGGAGGCAGAGAATTGGGGGTTGGCAGTTGGGAGTTGGCAGTTAGCGCGCCTGTCCGCCCATGGCGGCCCAGCGCTCGTCGAGGGCGCGCACGACCTCCGCGATGCGCTCGCCATCCTCCGCGAGCTGGCGGAACCGCCCCTGGCCGGCGAGGTACGCCGACAGACCCTCTCGCGGCGGATCGACGGTCACGCGCCACCGGCGCCCGTCCTCGACTTCCACCAGCGGAAAGACCCTCGTGGCGACGGCGAGCCGCGCGAACTCGATGGCGCGCTCCGACGGGATCTTCCAGCCGGGCGGGCAGGGTGACAGCACGTGCAGGAAGCGCGTGCCCCGCATCTGCCGGGCGCGCTCGAACTTCGCGATGAAGTCGTCGGGATACGCGACCGTCGCGGTCGCGGCGTATGGGATCCCGTGCGCCGCGAGGATCCGCATGATGTCCTTCTTCGGCTGCTCCTTCACCCGCTGGTTGGGGGTCGTGGTCGTCCACGCGCCGAACGGCGTCGCGGAGCTGCGCTGGACGCCGGTGTTCATGTACGCCTCGTTGTCGTAGCAGACGTAGATGATGTTCTCGTTCCGCTCGGCGGCCGCGGACAACGCCTGGATGCCGATGTCGAACGTGCCGCCGTCGCCCGCCCAGGCACAGACCGTCGTGTCGACATCGCCCTTCACGTCGAGCGCGGCCCGCACACCCGAGGCCGCCGCGGCCGCCGACGCGAACGGCGTGTGCATCAGCGGCACGCCGGCCGCGGTGAACGGCGCCATCCCGTCGATGATGGACCAGCAGCACGCCGGCACGACGAGCACGGTCTTGCGCCCCAGGGCTTTCAGCGCCAGCCGCATCGAGAGCGTGGCCCCGCAGCCGCCGCACCCGAGGTGGCCCGGCGCGAGAATCTCGTCCGCCGGAATGGTCGTGTACGGAATCTGTGACATGGTCAGTCCTTCAGTCCGAGCCACAGCATGTCGGCGTCGGGCGCCTGGCGCGCGAGCGCGTAATCCACGGCCGTCCGAATCGTCTCGGGCGTGACGTCGCGGCCGCCCAGCCCGCCGACGAAGGAGAACACCGTGGGCTGCGGCGTCTGATTGCACAGCGCGGCGCGCACTTCCGACGCCATGATCCCGCCCAGACCGAAGGAGATGTTCCGATCGAACACCACCACCTTCCCCGCCGGCGCGAGCACGCGGCGCAGGTCCACGACCGGGAACGGCCGGAACAGCCTGATGCGCGCCAGGCCCACCTTGGTGCCCTGCGCGCGGTAGGCGTCGATGACGCCGCGCGACGTGCCCGCCGCCGTGCCGGACGTCACCAGGATCGTCTCGGCGTCTTCCGTTCGATACGCGTCCACCAGCCCGTAGCGGCGGCCGAACAGCCGCCCGAATTCCTCGTCCGCCGCCGCCGCGAGCGGGATCGCCTGCCGCATCGATCGCTCCATGCGCGCGCGGAGCTCCATGTACGCATCGTTGGCGGGCAGGCCGCCGAACGCGTGCGGGTCGCTGGTATCGAGGAGGAACGACGGCGCGAACGGCGGGAGGTACTCGTCTACGACCGACTGGTCAGGAATCGTCACCGGCTCGCTCGTGTGCGACAGGAAGAACGCGTCAAGGCAGACCATCGCGGGCATCGACACCTGCTCGGCGACCCTGTAGGCCTGGATGATGGTGTCGAGCACTTCCTGGTTGTTCTCGCAGTAATACTGCATCCAGCCGGTATCGCGCTGCGACAGGCTGTCGTTCTGGTCGACGAAGATGTTCCAGGGCGATCCCACGGAGCGGTTGACGTTGGCCAGCACGATCGGCAGCCGCGCGCCCGCGCACCAGTGCAGCATCTCGTGCATGTAGAGCAGTCCGTGCGACGAGGTGGCCGTGAACGAGCGCACACCCGTCTGGGCCGCGCCGGCGCACGTGGCAAGCGCGGAGTGCTCCGACTCCACGGCGACGAACCGCGCGTCGAGCCGGCCATCCGCGCACATCTCGGCCAGCAGCTCGACGACCCCCGACGACGGGGTGATCGGGTAGGCGGCGACGATCCTCGCGCGGCAGCGCTGGACCGCATGGGAAATCGCGTGCGTGCCTTCGATGACCTTGGTGGTCGTCACCGCGCCTCCTCGGGCACCAGCGCCATCGCGCCGCGCGGACATTCCGCGACGCAGACGCCGCACCCTTTGCAGTGGCCCTCGTCGATCGTGTAGCCGCCGCCCGCGACGTTGCGCGCGATGGCGACGTCCGGGCAGAAGATCAGGCAGTTGCTGCACTCGGTGCAGAAGCCGCAGCTCAGGCAGCGTCCCGCTTCTTCCCGCGCCTGCGCCCATTCCAGCGTGCCGGACACTTCACGGAAGCCGGCCACGGCATAGCTGTGATGCAGCATCGGCACGTGCGCGCGGGCGGCGCGGCCGAAGTAGAACAGGTTCAGGTCTTCGACCGCCACACGGCGACCGTCGGCCGGATCCTCGGGGATCTCGCGCCCGGCCAGCATCGCGTCGATGGCACGCGCCGCGCGGCTCCCCGAGCCGATCGCCTCGACGACGGTCCCCGCGCCCGTGGCCGCGTCACCGCCGGCGAAGAGCGGCGCCTTCGCCGTGCGTCCCCATCGATCGGCGCGCAGCCGCCCGTGGGCGATCTCGACCGCGGAAGCAAACGCGGCCTCTTCGAGTTCTTCGCCTATCGCGGTCAGCGCGTCGTTGCAGGAAATCGTCAGCGTGTCGCCCGGGATCGGCTCCGGCCGTCGGCGGCCGCTCGCGTCTGGCGCGCCGAGCCGCGTGCGCTGGCAATGCAGGCTCGTGAGCACGCCGCGCCAGCCCTGGAAGCGGAGAGGCGCCGCCTGGAAGATGAACTGAACGCCCTCGGTTTCGGCCTGCGCGATCTCGTCGGGATGCGCCGGCATTTCCGCGCGCGACCGCCGGTAGACGATCGTCACGTGCGCCCCCTTGCGCAGCGCGACGCGCGCGGCATCGACGGCCGTGTTGCCGCCGCCGATGACCACCACGCGGCCGCTGACCGAAACGTCGCGGCCCGCGTTCACCCCGCGCAGGAAGTCAATCGCCGGCCGTACGCCCTTGAGGTCCTCGCCCGCGACGCCGGCCGGACGCGATCGCTGGGCGCCGACGGCCAGGAAGACCGCGTCGAAGGGGCGCAGGTCCTCCCACACCATGCCGGCGCCGAAGCGCACGCCGGTCCTGAACTCGACCCCGAGGCGGCGCAGCAGGTCCACTTCGTCCGACAGCACCTCGCGCGGCAGGCGATACGCGGGGATGCCGTAGCGCAGCATGCCGCCGGGCTCGTCGGCGGCCTCGAAGATCACCGCACGGCGGCCCTGCCGGGCCAGTTGGTACGCGCAGCTCAGGCCGGCCGGCCCGGATCCGATGACCGCGACCGCCGAATCGTCCAGCGATCGCGCGCCCGCGAGGACCGCGGCCGCCGCGTTCTCGCGCGCCGCTTCCGCCGCAATCGCGCGCTCGACGGCGTGCACCGCGACCCGCTCGTCAATCGCGCTGCGATTGCACGCCTCCTCGCACGGGTGATAGCAGACGCGCCCGCAGACGCCCGGCAGCGGGTTGTGCTCGAGAATCGTCCGCCACGCGTCGGTGGCCTGGCCGCGCGAGGCGAGAGTGAGGAACGCCCGCACGTCCGTGCCGGCCGGACAATCCAGGTTGCAGGGCGACGGCTCGGTCACGTATTGCGGGCGGAAGGTCCGCCAGTTTCCAGTCGCCAGCTCCCGCGTGCTCCGGAGCGACACCGACATCGGTGTCCCGTCGGGCACGTCCTCGGGATGCCTGATGGAAACGCTCATGCTGATCTCCTGACTAGACCGGGGCTCCGCTCCGGACCCCGGATCGGTCGCGGACGAGGGTCTTTCCGAATGCCTCCCGCGCCGCGGACTGGTTCGCGGCCACGTTCGACGGCACGTAATCCGGAATCGCCCCCAGAATCGCGTCGAGGCTGACGAGCGCCGTCACGGCGGCAAACGCGCCGGCCATCGCCGTGTTCACGATCGGCGAGGTGCGCGATCCCAGCCCGTGCGCCAGCGCAATGGCCGTCCCGTCGCACGTCGCCACATTGAAGTTCCCCTCGATGCCAAGCTCCTCCGGCGTCCTCGGTGAGTTCACCAGCAGCCAGCCGCCCGGCTTGAGCCCGGCGGTGACGTTCACCGTCTTCAGCAGCACCGGGTCGAGCACGACGACGTGATCCGGCTCGTAGACGTTGTAGTGCTCGTTGATGGGCGCGTGGTCGCAGCGGAGGAACGCCATGACCGGCGCGCCCGTGCGCTCGGCGCCGAACGAGGGAAACGCCTGCACCTGCCATCCCTCGTTGAAGAGCGCGGAGGCCAGCAGCTTCGAGGCGATCACCGAACCCTGTCCGCCGCGGCCGTGAAAGCGCGTCGCAATCATCGTCACACCCCGTCCGGCAGCGGGTTTCGCAGGTACACGTCAATCGCGCGCGCCGCCCGGCGCCCCGCGCCCATCGCCGAGATCACCGTCGCGCCGCCGGTGACGATATCGCCGCCGGCGAACACGCCCTTCTTCTCCGTCGCGCCGGTCGCGGCGTCCGCGCAGATGTTGCCCCACTTGTTCACGTGCAGATCGGGGGTCGTCGATCGAATCAGGGGGTTCGCGCCCTGGCCGACCGCGAACACGACCACGTCGACGTCGATCTCGAACTCGGAACCGGGCTGCGGTACCGGGCTGCGCCTCCCCGACGCGTCCGGCTCTCCCAGCTCCATGCGTATGCAGCGCATCGCGCACACCCGCTTCCGGTCGTCTCCGAGGATCCCGACCGGCGCCGCGAGGAACGAGATCTCGACCCCCTCCTCTTTTGCGTGCTCGATCTCCTCGAGACGCGCGGGCATCTCGTGCTCGGTGCGCCTGTAGACGAGATACGCGTGCTCGGCGCCGAGCCGGAGCGCCGTGCGCACCGCGTCCATCGCCGTGTTCCCGCCTCCGATCACCGCAACGCGGCGGCCGTGGACGATTGGCGTGTCCGTCTCCGGGAACTTGTACGCCTTCATCAGGTTCGAGCGCGTGAGGTATTCGTTCGCCGAGTACACGCCAATCAGGTTGACGCCGGGGATCTTCGGGAAGTGCGGCAGACCGGCGCCCGTGCCGATGAAGACCGCTTCGTACCCGAGCTCCTCGAACAGGTCGTCAACGGTGAAGGTCCGGCCGATGACGTGGTTCACTTTCAGCTCGACGCCGATGCGCTCGAGCCCGTGGATCTCGCGCTGGACGATCTCCTTCGGCAGGCGGAACTCGGGGATGCCGTACATCAGCACGCCGCCCGCCTCGTGCAGCGCCTCGAAAATCGTGACGCTGTGCCCCATCTTCGCCAGATCCGCGGCGACCGTCAGGCCCGCGGGGCCCGACCCCACCACGGCAACCTTGTGGCCCGTCGGCTGCGGCGAGGTTCCGCTGTCGGATTGCGAACCGAAGGCCGCGGCGCGATCCGCGACGAACCGCTCCAGGCGGCCGATCGCCACCGGCTCGAACTTGACGCCGAGCGTGCACAGCTTCTCGCACTGATCTTCCTGCGGGCAGACGCGGCCGCAGATCGCGGGCAGGACGTTCTTCTCGGTGAGGGTCTGGAACGCCCCCTCGAAATCTCCCTCCGCGACCTTCTGGATGAACTTGGGGATGTCGATCTCCACCGGGCATCCCGCGATGCACGGGCGGTTCTTGCAGAGAATGCAGCGATTCGCTTCCGCGACTGCCATCTCTTCGGTGTATCCGCTGGCCACTTCGACAAATGCGCGGCTACGGACGGCCGGGTCCACGCACGGCATCGGGGTCTTCGTTTTCTGCGTGATCTTTTTCGCCATCGACCTCACCACGCGGGCGTGAACGGCCCCGCCACCGGATGCCGAGCGCATGCCACGGCCTCCTGCTCCTTGTACGCCGTCAACCGCGCCATCAGCTCGCCGAAGTCCACCTGATGCCCGTCGAACTCCGGCCCGTCGACACAGACGAACTTCTGCTCGCCGCCGACCGTCACGCGGCACCCGCCGCACATGCCGGTGCCGTCCACCATCACGGGGTTCAGGCTGACGATCGTGCGCAGGCCGAGCGGCCGCGTCAGCTCGCACACCGCGCGCATCATCGGCAGCGGCCCGATCGCCACCACTTCGTGGAAGGGCTCCGGCGCTTTCGCGATCGCCTCCCGCAGCGCGTCAGTGACCAGCCCTTTCTGCCCGTAGCTCCCATCGTCGGTCGTCACCACGCAGGTGTGGCTGACGGCGCGGACGTCGTCTTCGAGGATGATCAGGTCGCGCGTGCGCGCGCCGAGGATGGACACCACGTGGCCGCCAGCCTCGCGGACCGCGCGCGCGATCGGCAACACCACGGCGGTGCCGATCCCGCCACCCACGCAGCACACGCGCTGCCCCGGCTCGATCTTCGTCGGAAGCCCCAGCGGACCGGCAACGTCCTGGATGGCGTCGCCCGGCTCCATCGCGTTCAGGTCGCGGGTGGTCTTGCCGACGCCCTGCACGACCAGGGCGATGGCGCCACGTTTCGGATCGGCATCGGCGATGGTGAGGGGAATGCGTTCGCCCCCCTCCCCAAGTCGAACGATCACGAACTGGCCGGGGCGGCGTTTGCGGGCTATCGGTGGAGCGTCAACCCAGAACCGTACGACATCCGGCGCAAGCGCCTCGCGCGAGAGAATTCGGTGCATCGGGCCCTCGAGACAACGGTGACGGAATCACGGCAATAGAGGAGTTCGAGGCGAAGAGAGCAAGAAACGTGCGCGGAAGGCCGGGAAGGACCGGGGACGGCGCCGGGGCAGAACCGCGGGGACGGACAGGCCAAAAGTGGGGCGAATCCACGCGCCGGGCGCCTGCCGGTTCCCCGGCAGCCCTTCACGCCGAAAACCGCGGGAATGGGAGCAAACGGGCGCGTGTTACCATCACGCCACCCGAACCTGGGAGATCCTCGATGGCTATGGACCTGCGTCCGCTGTCGCTCGGCGAACTGCTCGATCGCTCCTTCAGCCTCTATCGCGCGCGGTTTCGCACGCTCGTCGCGATCATGGTCATCCCGGCGGTGTTTGCCGCCGGGATGGCCATGGTGTCGCAGACGATCTCGACGCTGGCGGGCCGCCTCGGGCAGCCGGGGCACGAGCCGAACGTGAGCGAGGCGTTCACGATGATGGGCCTGGCCTTCGCCATGTTCGCGCTGATGGCCGTGTACTTTGTCGTGTCGATGATTGCGTTCGGTGCGACCACGGCGGCCGTCTCGGACATCTACATGGGGCGTGACACATCGGCGGCGGGTGCGTTCCGCCGCGTGCGCGATCGCGTCGGCCGCCTGTTGCTGGTGCTGCTGCTCATCGGCCTGCGCATGGCGGGCGTGTTCATCGCGGCCATCGTCGTCGGCGCCGTGATGGCAGTGGTCTTCGCGCTCGGCGCTCCGTGGGCCGGCGGCGTCGTCATGGTGCTGATGGTCCTGGCGGCGGGGATATTGATGCTGTATCTCTGGCTGCGGTACGCCCTGTCGATACCCGCCGTCATGCTCGAACCGATCACGGCCAGCGAGGCGATCCGCCGCGGCGTCGAGCTCGGCGCCGGCCACCGGTGGCGCATCCTGATCGTCGGCCTCTTCGCGGCGGCCGTGACCTACGCTACGGCCCTTCTCTTCCAGGGCCCGTTCACGGTCGCCGCCATCGTGATGGGTCCCGACACACGCGCCGCCTTCGCGCTGAATCTCGTCGGCGCGTTCGCTGGCGCTGTGGCCGGCGCGATCAGCGGCCCGCTGGGCATCGTGGCGCTCGCGCTGCTGTATTACGACATGCGCGTCCGCCACGAGGGGCTCGACCTCCAGCTGATGATGCAGTCCCTCGAAACCCCCGGCGGAGGCTCCACCTTTTCGACGCCTCCCGCCGTAACGCCAAGCTGAGCCAGCGTGCGGCGAACCGTCTTCCTTCTGCTGGCGCTCGCAGCCTCGACGCCCGCCGCCGCCCGGTCCGCGGCCGCCGAGGAGGTGGACGCGCGCGCGTTCATCACGACGCTCGAGACGCTCTCCGCCGCGATCGAACGGGCCACGCCCGAAGACGTCACGCGCATCATCACTACGGTCCCCTCGACCTTGCGCGTGCGGACACGGCAGCAGGTGTTCGATGTGCGCCTCGAGCCCATCGCGCAGAGTCTCGCGCGCGCCCGATCCGATCCGTCGCGATGGGCCGAGCGGCGAACGGCGATCCTATCCGCCCTTCGCGGCATGACGGCGGAAGCGGAGTCCTTCCAGAGCGGGTCGCCCGACACCGTCGACCTGCACCGGTCGCTCGACGCCGTGCTCGCACGGCGAGAGTTCACGCATCTCCGGTCGGTACCGTGGACCACGCGGTTGCGCGACTGGGTCACCGCGGCATTCCGACGTGTGTGGAAACGCGTGGCCCCCGCCGGCCTCGACATGGACCGCCTGGGACTGACGCTCGCGTGGCTCGCGGCACTCTTCGCCCTGTCCGGGATAGCGTGGTTTCTGTATCGGACCACGCGGCGGTCCCGATCGAGCGTCGCGCTGAACGACGCCAACGAGTTGCGGCCGTTGACGCCGGCGCGGGAATGGGCGCTGCGCGCCCTGGCCGCCGCGCGCGACGGTCAGACGAGCGAAGCGGTCCGGTGTGCCTATCGCGCGGCCGTGCAGCGGCTGGAGGAGCAGGGTACGTGGCGTGTCGATGAGTCGCGCACCGCGCGCGAATACGCCCGCCTGCTCGAACCCGCCGACGCCCGCCGCGTCGTCTTTCACGACATCGTCCGCCAGTTCGAGCGGACGGTGTACGCCAACAGTCCGGGCGCGGCCGATGAGGCCGCGCGCCTGATCCACGATCTGGAGCTGCTGGGATGCGTGCGGGCGCACGAAACAGCGATCTGATCCTGTTGATGGCCGGGCTGACCGCGATGCTCGCGATGACCGGCCTCTCGTTCGTGCTGGCCGCGGAGAGCGGCGCGCCGCAGCACGCCGGCTCCAGCTACGCGACCGCTCCGGACGGAGCGAAGGCCGCCTACGTGCTCCTG
The DNA here is from genome assembly GCA_001767455.1 of Acidobacteria bacterium RIFCSPLOWO2_12_FULL_66_21. Classification (GTDB taxonomy): domain Bacteria; phylum Acidobacteriota; class Vicinamibacteria; order Vicinamibacterales; family 2-12-FULL-66-21; genus 2-12-FULL-66-21. The sequence continues at coordinate 16,959 of MELC01000091.1, read as the reverse complement.
AAAGACGCGGGGTTCGCCATTCGGCGTTCCTTCGAGCCCTGCGCGGTCCTGCGAGCCGATCCCGGCCGCACCGTGCTGGTGCTCGCCGACCCGTTCCTGCCGGCGTCACGCCAGGACGTCGCCGCGCTTGCCGCGTTCGCGGATGCAGGCGGCATCGTGCTCGCCACAGGCCCGCCGGCGGCCAGGTTTCTTCCGGGACTCGAGCTCCGGGGCGCCCCGACCCGCACGACGAGCCCGGCGCGATCGTACGGACCGTCGTTCCCGAGCAGTCTGACGCGCAGTGCTCCGGCGATCGAGATGACGCCAGCGGGTCCGTTGCTGCGGGTTGCCGATCCTGCGTGGATCGCCGTGTACGGCAACTACGAGGATGCCGCGGTCCTGACGACCCGCCGCGGAGCGGGCCGGATGATCTGGTGGGCATCGTCGCGGCCGATGTCCAACGCGGCCATCGCATCGCCCGGCCATCTGGAGTTGCTGTTGAACGCGCTCGGCCCGGCTGGCGCGCGCGACATCGTCTGGGACGAGCACTATCACGGGTATGCGCGATCGATCTGGTCGTACGCGCGCGGCACGCCCGTGGCGTGGGCGCTGCTGCAGTTGGGCGCGATCGCCGCCGCCGCCCTCTTCACGTTCGCGCGGCGGCACGGCCCGATCCGCAGCCTGCCGGATCAACCGCGAACCTCCCCGCTCGAGTTCATCGACACGATGGGCGCGCTGTACGAGCGCGCGCGTCCGGCGACGGTCGCCGTGTCGACCGCACTGAGCCGCACGCGGCGCATCTGCCGGTCGCTTGCCGGACTGCCGGCCTCGGCGTCTGACGACCGCCTCGCGCGCGCGATGGCCGATCGGTTTCTTCTCGACGGCGCGGCCGTCGCGGGCGTGTTCTCGAAGAGCGCCATCGGCGCCGGTGACGCGGGCCTCAGCGACAGGGACGCGATCCGTCTGGTGTTCGAGCTGCAGAGCCTTGCCGCCAACGCCACTGAAATGCACGGTGCGCCGCGCACGACGACGCACGAACGAGCACAACCGAAAACCGGGAGGACTGGATGACGAGCAGTCTCGAGACGGTAGTCAACCACGTGCGGCGTGGCCTGGAGCGCACCATTGTCGGGCATGCCGAGGCGGTGGACCTGCTGCTCGTCACGCTGCTGTGCGGCGGCCACGCGCTGGTCGAAGGGGTCCCCGGACTCGGCAAGACGCTCGCGGTGCGCACGCTGGCGCGGATCCTGGGGCTGCGGTTTCAGCGCGTGCAGTGCACGCCGGATCTGATGCCCGCCGACATCATCGGATCGAACGTCTTCAACATGACGTCGAGCACGTTCGCGCTCCGCCAGGGACCGGTGTTCGCCGATCTGCTGATCGTGGACGAGGTCAACCGCATGCCGCCGCGCACCCAGGCGGCGCTGCTCGAAGCGATGGAAGAGCGGCAGGTGACGGTGGACGGCACGACGCACCGTCTGTCGCCGGAGTTCGCGGTCTTCGCCACCGAGAACCCGGTGGAATTCGAAGGCACGTACCCGCTGCCCGAGGCCGAGCTCGATCGCTTCCTGCTGAAGATCCGTCTCGACTACCCGGATCGCAGCCGCGGCGAGGAGGAGCGCATGCTCGCGCGGCACCACGAGGGATTCGACATGCGGGCGCTGGAGTCGATGGACCTGGAGGTGCTCGACGCCGCCGAGATGGTGCGCGCGCGCGCCGATGTTGCGGCGGTGCGGGTCGAAGGGCCGCTGTTCCAGTACATCGCGGCGGTGGCGCGCCGATCGCGTGACTGGCCCTCGATCGCCCTCGGCGCCAGCCCGCGTGGCTCCGTGCACCTGATGCAGGCGTCCAAGGCGCTCGCGGCGCTCGACGGGCGCGCTTACCTGCTGCCCGACGACGTGAAACGGGCCGCGCCGGCCGTCCTGAGACATCGTGTCGTGTTGAAGGCGGAGGCGGAACTGGAAGGCGTCACGCCCGATCAGGTCATCGCGGATCTCCTCGCGGCCGTCGAAGTGCCCAAATGACCGGCACCGGCAGGACCCCCGCGGCGCGCGGCGCCCCCTGCGAGCCGTTCGGCCGGCTGCCGTTCGCGGCCGGCCCCGCGGCGTTCCTGCTGCTCGCTTCCGGACTGATCTGGCTCGTTCCGGCCTGGTTCGATCGCCGGGCGCTTGCCGCGATGCTGCTGTGGGACGGCCTCGTCCTCGCCGCGGCCGTCCTCGATTTCCATCGGACGGCGAAGCCGCGGGATCTGACGGTCACGCGGCGGTGGTCGGGTCCGCTCACGCTCGGTTCCCCGGCACAGGTGTCGCTCGACCTCCACAACGCCGGGGCAGGGGCGGTCACGGCGTCGGTCATGGACTACGCCCCGGCGTCGATGCGCGCGAACGCGCCGGACGTTCGCGTGCACGTGCGCGCCGGCGCCGTCGCGGCGGCGTCCTACGAGGTGGCGCCCGCCGAGCGCGGCGATGCAGAGGTCGGATCGGCGACGGTGCGCTGGCTGAGCGCGTGGCGCCTCTGCGAGCGCCGCGGGATCGCGCCGATCGGACAGACGGTCCGGGTCTACCCCGATGTCCAGCGGGGACGGCGCGAGTCGCTCTACTTGATTCGCAGCCGCCAGATTGCGATCGAGAAGCGGCGCGCGCGGCACCTCGGCCAGGGTCGCGAGTTCGAAAGCCTGCGCGACCACCAGGACGGCGACGAGCCGCGCGACGTGTGCTGGACGGCCACCGCGCGACGAGGCCGGCTCGTCACCAAGATCTACCGTCCCGAGCGCAGCCAGCCGGTGTGGCTGATCGTGGATCTCGGGCGGCTGCTCCGCGCGCGTGCCGGGGCCTTCACGATGCTCGATCATGCCGTCACCGGAGCGCTCACGCTCGCGCAGGTCGCGATGGCGTCGGGCGACAACGTCGGTCTGCTCGCCTATGGGCGGCGCATCCAGCGCCGGCTGCCGCCCGGCCGGGGCAGCGCGCAGCTGCGCGCCCTGATCGAGGCCCTCGCGTCGGTGCGTGCCGAAAGCGTCGAAGCGGATCATGGCGGCGCCGCGGCCGAGATGCTGCGCGTCCAGAAACGGCGCGCGCTCGTCGTGTGGCTCACGGACGTCGCGGAAACAGCGGGGACCCCCGACGTCATCGATCAGTCGACGAGCCTGATGCCCCGCCACGTGGTGTTGTTCGCCGTCGCGCGCCACGGGGAGATCCGATCGCTCGCCTCGAGCGCTCCCCGATCCTCCCGCGAGATGTACCGCGTCCTGGCGGCGCAGGAAGCGGTCGAGCGGCGGGACGCGCTGCTCGGCGGACTGCGTCAACGCGGGGCGCTGGTGCTGGAGGGCGCGCCGGCGGATCTCGGCGGCGCGCTCGTCGACCGCTACCTCGAGGTGAAAGAACGAGGGCTGCTGTGACAGGAGAAGGGGAGCAGGAGAGGATCAACAGGAGCAGGGGAGGAGGGGAGTCTGTCTTGTTTTCTTGAAAGAAGACTCTCCCCTTCTCCCCTCCTCCTGTTATGGGACAGCCCTCCTCTACTCTCCTGTTACCGCGCCCGGAACTCGGCGACGATCTCTTCCAGCAGCCGTTCTTCGTCGCGGACTCGGCCGGCCGGGATGTCCAGCCGCGGGCGCAGGCGGTCGAGGATCTGCCGGGCAGTAGTCAACCTCACGTACGAATCGAGCGCCGCGCGCCTGCGCAGGAACGTCTCGGCGAGCGCGACCTCCTCCGGCGTCAGCCGGGCGGCGCCGTAGCGGACCTGACGGGGGCGCGCATCGGGGATCTCCGGACGCTGAACCGGACGGTCGTGCACGACGACGGTGCCGGCGGCCAGATCGCCGAGGCGCTGGTTCCGGGCGGTGAAGAAAATCGACAGCAGACCCACCACGTAGATACCCGGCATCTGATCCACGATGCGAAGCAGATTGCGGAGAATCGCATCGGTGGCGCTGAGCGGCCGCCCCGATTCACCGATCGCGCGGATGCCGATGATCCGCTTCCCAGGCGTCTGCCCGTTCCAGAGCGTCTCGAACACCGCGAAGTACCCGTAATACAGCAGGAACGCGCCCAGCAGGAGCGCCGCCAGCGTCCAGGTGCCCAGCACGCTCGAGAGCCTCGCGCGGAGATACACGGCCAGCAGCGCCAGGAGGCCGAGCACCGCGAACACCACCGCCTGCAACAAGCTGTCGATGCCCAGCGCGAGGAAACGGCTGCCCGCGCTGGCCAGCGGGAACTCCAGCGCAATCTGCTCCGGAGTGTCGATGATAAGCTGCTCGGGTGCCGGCACGTTCGGTGTCCTCGCGGTGGATTGAGAAGCGGCGGCCGCTTTGGGAGCGCCTCGAGGCGCTCGTTGCGCCGGGGCGGCGCGGCACGACACGACTCGCACACGCCGACCTGCGCGACCTGGCGCTATTGTATCGGCAGACCGCCGCGGATCTCGCGACCGCGCGCGAGGATCCCGCGAGCGCGGAGCTCGCCGCCTACCTGAACGGACTGCTGGGGTCCGCGCACAACGTCATTTACGCGGCCCCGTCCGCTCGTCTTCGGTCGATCGTCAGGTTCTTCGCGCAGACGGTCCCGGCGATCTTCCGGGCGACATGGCGCTACACGGCCGCTTCGACCGCGATCTTCATCGCGGGTACGCTGGGCGGCATCGCGCTGACAGTCGCCGACCCAGGCTTCGAGCGCTTCATTCTTGGCGGCCAGATGATGGACACGATCGAGCGCGGCGAAATGTGGACGCATTCGATCCTGGCCGTGAAGCCGCTCGCGTCGAGCGCCATCCTGACGAACAACCTCAGCGTGGCGTTTGCCGCCTTTGCGACGGGGATCTTCGCGGGCGTCGGCACCGTGTGGCTCATGCTGTTCAACGGCGTCATGATGGGCACCATCGGGGCGGCGTGTCATCGCGCCGGCATGAGCCTGTCGCTGTGGAGCTTCGTCGCGCCGCACGGCGCGCTGGAGCTGCCCGCGATCGTGATCGCCGGCGGCGCCGGCCTGCTGCTCGGGCGCGGGGTGCTCGTGCCTGGCACGCGGCCGCGCCGCGAATCGCTCGCGGCCGCGGCTGCGACCGCGATCCGCCTGCTGCTCGGGGTCATCCCGCTGCTCCTGATCGCCGGCATCCTCGAAGCGTTCGTGTCGCCCGTGGACCTGGCGCCCGCCGCGAAGCTGGCGATCGGCGCGGCCATGGCCACGCTGCTCGTCCTCTACCTTCTACAGGGACGCGATAGAAGCGTCCCGTAAAGTACCGCGGGACGGTTGGAGGAAAACAAGACGCCTCCCCTCCTCCCCTTCTCCTGTTGCCCCCTCCCCTACTTCCCTTCTTCTGGTAGCGGCTCGAACCGTGCCGTGAAGTGCCGCAGGACGGCTGGAGCCGAGACGATGCGATACCCGCGCAGCGAGACGCTCGCGGCGGCCACCGCGAGCACCACCTCGGCAACGTAATCGATGTGCGATTGCGTGTACACGCGCCGCGGGATCGCCAGGCGCACGAGATCCATGGCCGGCGGGACTTCCGTACCGTCGGCTCGCAGCCCGAACATCACCGTGCCGATCTCGACGCCGCGCACGCCGCCCTCGACGTACAACGCGTTGGCGAGCGCGATGCCCGGATACTGGACCGGCGGAATGTGCGGCAGCATGCCACGGGCGTCGATATAGATCGCGTGGCCTCCGGCGGGCTGGATGATTGGCACGCCGCCCGACGTGAGCTTGTCCGCCAGGTAGGCCGTCGAGCGGATGCGGTACTTGAGATAGGGCTCCTCGACGACTTCCTCGAGCCCGCGGGCGATGGCTTCGAGATCGTAGCCGGCCAGGCCGCCGTAGGTCGGAAACCCCTCCGTCAGGATCAACAGGTTCCGCGCCGTGTCCGCCCACTGCGAGTCGTTCATCGCCAGGAACCCGCCGATGTTGGCCAGCCCGTCCTTCTTGGCGGACATCGTGCAGCCGTCCGCCAGGCGGAACACCTCGCGGGCGATGTCGGCGGGTGTGCGGTCGCCCTGCCCTTTTTCGCGCAGCTTGATGAAATACGCGTTCTCCGCGAATCGGCACGCGTCGAGGAAGAACGGCTTGCTGTATGTGTCGCACAGGCGGCGCACGCCGCGCAGGTTCTCGAGCGAGACCGGCTGCCCGCCGCCGGAGTTGTTCGTGATGGTCACCATCACGAGCGGGACGAGGCGCCCTCCCTGGCGCTTGTCCTCGACGAGCAGCGCTTCCAGCGCGTCGAGATCGATGTTCCCCTTGAAGGGGTGCAGCGCGGACGGCACGCGTCCTTCGGCGATGACCAGGTCGCGCGCCTCCGCCCCTTCGACCTCGATGTTCGCGCGCGTGGTGTCGAAATGGTTGTTGTTCGGCACGACATGGCCGGACCGCACCTGCGTGTGAAAGAGGATGCGTTCGGCCGCCCGCCCCTGGTGCGTCGGGATGATGTGCTGGAACCCGGTGAGGTCCTGGACCACGTCGCGGAAACGGTAGAAGGAGCGGCTGCCGGCGTAGCTTTCATCTCCCTGCATCAGCGCGCCCCACTGCTGCGAGGACATGGCGCCCGTGCCCGAGTCGGTCAACAAATCGATGAGCACATCGTCGGCGTGCAGGCGGAACACGTTGTAGCCGGCGTCGACGAGCGCCGCGGACCGATCGGCGCGCGTGGTGAACTTGATGGGCTCGACCGACTTGATGCGAAAGGGTTCGATTATCGTCTTGTGATGCATGTGTCTTCCGCAGCCCGCAGCCCGCAGCCCGCAGCTCGCCTGGCCCGCCGTAGCGCAAAGCGCGAAGGCGGCCGGCTCGTGGCTCGGCGCTCGCTTGCCCGCCGTAGCGCAATGCGCGAAGGCGGGCGGCTCGCGGCTTCCGGGTTCATCCCGCCGCGATGCGCTCGTAATTGCCGAAGTTGTCGCCGACGTACTTGACGCTCCATCCGTTCGCTTCGAGGAACGCGGAGGCGACCGCCGCTCGCGCGCCCGACAGGCAGTACACGAGCAGCGCCTTGTCGCGCGGCACTTCGGCCAGGCGGTCGGCGAGCCGAGTGTATGCGATATTCAGCGCGCCGGGCACGTGGCCCGCCTGGAACTCGGACGCGTTCCTCACGTCGAGCACCTGCTGGTCCGGGCGGGCCCGCAGCTGTTCGACGTCCGCGAACTCGATCTGCTCGGTGCGGCTGCCCCCGTCCTGTGCGAGGTAGGCCTCGAACTCCCCGGGATCCGCGTAGCCGGGGATCCGGTCGTACCCGATCCTCACCAGGTCACGCACCGCGGCCTCGACGTGGTCGTCGTCGATCACCAGGTAGAGCGGCGTCGATTCGTCGGTGAGGAGCGATCCCACGGCGGTGTTGAACGCCCTGTCGAACCGCGCATACAACGAACCGCGCAGGTGACGCGACATGAAGCCCGCACGATCGAGCCGCGTGTCCACCACGATTCCCCTGCCATTCAACGCGGTCACGAGGGCGCGGGGATCCATGCGGCGCGGACGCGGCAGGTCGCCGAGGATCGGCGGGCCCTTGCGGTTGTCGCGCTTCATCCGCGCGAAGTACAGCGGCGGCTCCGGTTGATCTTTGAGGATGTAGTCGACGAACGCCTCTTCACCGCCGCGGGCGGCCTTGATCGCCGCGCTGAATCGTTTCTCGTACCCGACGGTCGTCTCGGGTACCGCCCCCAGCGCCTTGCCGCACGCCGAACCGGCGCCGTGTCCGGGCCAGACTTGCAGGAAATCCGGCAAATGCAGGAACCGCTGGACGGAGCCGTACAGCCGCTCGGCGGACGGCCGCATGGCCCCGTGCAGCCCCGCCGCGCTTTCGAGCAGGTCCGGCCGGCCGAGATCGCCGACGAAGACAAAGTCGCCGCTGGCCATCCCCATCGGTTCGGTCGCATCGGCGCCCGTGTCGGTGATGAGGAAGACGAGGTGCTCCGGTGTGTGGCCGGGCGTGTGCACCGCCTTCACGTCGATGTTCCCGATCCGGAAGGTGTCGCCGTCGTGGAGCAACACGCAGTCGTACTTGCTGAGGGCGGCCCATTCGTACTTCCAGTCGGCATCACCCTCGTCCGAGAGATACACCCTCGTGCCGTACCGCTCCGCGAACTCCCGCGCGCCTGACAGGAAGTCCGCATGGATGTGGGTTTCGGTGACCGCCACGATGCGCAAACCGGCGGCGTCCGCCGCGGCCACGTAGCGATCGATGTCCCGCTCGGGATCGATGATGAGCGCCTGGCCGGTCCGTTGACAGCCAATCAGGTAGGCGTACTGCGCAAGCTTCTCGTCAACGATTTGTCGCAGGAACATGGCCCCCCTTCCTCCCATCCAAGTCTCTCATTGTTTGCGCGTTGCGCGAGCAAGGGTGCCGGGTTACCGGCGACACGACCCGCCTTCGTTGGTGGGCAGCTCGATTTTGCATGGGAATTCCCCCCGACCGGCTCGCGATAAGGTTGGTACGGGACGTGGATGCACGTGCCGATCGGTATTGGTGTTCCCGCTGGAGGCTTCTGATGCACCTCGCGCTTCTGAGCGCCCTCGCGATCCTGTCGGCGGGCTGGCCGTCCGCGGCACCCCAGACTTTTGACGACGCGTGCCACGCCGCGATGCCGGCGTACTATGCCGCGCTCCTGACGAGCGCGCGCGGCGATGGCGACGGCACGACGCGTCACCTGCTCGTGCTCGGCACGCACTGGAAGGACTTGTCCGGGCGTTCCGACGCTCCGGCGTGGGCGAAGCAGACCTCCGGCGGTCAGACGGTAATCGCCGCCGTCCAGGCGCGCATCGACGGCGCGCGCCAGCGCACCCTCGCCCGCGATGTCCACCGCGCGCACGAGGAGCTCGAGGCGATTCGCGCGATCCTGCGCGACGCCCGCGCCCGGCATGGCGCGCGGACGTTCGACGACGAGGTGACGGATTATCACGAGGCGATGGAGCGTCTCGCGAGCCGCGTCGGCCTGCACAACGAGATCACGCTCACCGCCGAGGACTACGTCGCCATCGCGGACCAGGCGGTTCGCGCGCGCAACGCCTGGGCGGCCGTCGAGGCGGGTGCGGGACGCGCGAAGAGCGTCAGCGGCTGGTCGAGCGCGGCCGTGCAGACGTCCACCCTGCTCAGCACGGTGCAGAAGGCGGCGTCCACGCGCGATCTCGACGGCACGCAGCGCGCGGCGGAGTCGCTGAAATCCTCGTACTTCGATCTGCTGGGTGTGCTTTCCAAGGGGAATTGGTGAATTGCTGAATGCGTGAATTGCCGAGGTCGATGCCGCTGAGTTAAATCCGATCGCGCGCCGTCCCGATATGCGGATCGGGTATGTGATGAATCCGCTCGGCGTTGCCAGGAGAATGCGTGGACTCAGTCTCGCTGAGATCGCGAATACGACGCGGCTGAGCCCCCGGCATCTCGAAGCGATCGACGAGGGGAGGTTTGCGGATCTCCCCGTTGGGATCTATGCGCGCTCTTACGTGCGCGCGTTTGCGGATGCCGTCGGACTCGATACGGCCGAGCTCGCGGCCATCCTGCCGCTGCTCCCCACCGAAGAGGACCCGTTGCCCGCTGCCGCGCGCGCCCGGGCGGCCGTTGCCGCACGCGCGGAACGGGTGCCACGCACGCGCGTACCGGCCGCCGCCGGCCTCGACCTGCTGCTGCTCTTCATTCTCAACGCCGTCATCGTGCGGGTCGTCGCGATGACGTGCGGCATCGGCGCCGGCGCTCTCCTGACGCACACTCCCCTGCCACTCATCGTGCTGTGCGCGACAACCTGGGTGCTGTATTTCATCCTGCTGGCGGGAGTGCACGGCCGCACGATGGGCCAAGTCGTCTGCGGCGTCCCGGACCGCCGGCCGGAATGCCCTCTCCGCCTGCGGGTAATCCTGCTGCGTGCGGTCAACGCCTGGGCTCCGGCTGACTGACGACTTCGACTTCGACTTTGACTTTGACTATCGACTATCGACTATCGACTATCGACTAAGCGATCGCGCGGGGGCGCGTTCGTCACGAGGGACCGCAACAGCTTGCGGGCCGCGGCGGAGACTTCCTCGACGGCGCCATCGAAAGCCGCCTCGTTCGCTTTCGAAGGCTTGTTGAACCCACTCAGCTTCCGCACGAACTGGAGCGACGAGGCGCGGATCTCTTCGTCGCTGGCGGGTGGATCGAAATTGAAGAGCTGCTTGATGTTCCGGCACATGTCACCGCAAATCTACCATGCGTCTCGAAGTCACACGGCCCTTACGGCCCCGCGACTTTCAAGTCCGGCCTGGCGGCTGATCGCCGACTCGACGCAGAATTCCGACACCTGGCGTTCTAAAATGGCGGGGACTTACCGCTCCGGAATGCCCGGCGATCGCGAAGAGATGAAGCACACTGATAAAATCGCTCCGGTTGCCGCGGCTCTGAGCGCGCTTGCCACGCTGGCGTGCTGCCTGCCGATCGCGTTCGCCGCGGGCACCGCCTCGGCCAGTCTCGCGATCGTTGCGGGTTCCTACCGATGGGCGTTCCTCGGAGCGTCCGTGGTGCTGCTCGCGGTCGGCGCCGTGCAGTTCGCGCGGGCGCGCCGCGCCTGCCGGAGGCACGGGATCGCCTCCGTGGTGATCCTCGCCGCGTCCACGACGCTCGTGCTGCTCGTCGTGCTCTTCCCGCAACTGATCGCCGGCCTGCTCGCCGATTGGATGCCATGACTCGACGAAAGCTGCTCCTGATCCTCGTGGTCGTGGCAATCGCTGCGGCGTTCGGCTATGTGCGCTTCGCATCCCACGATGCACCAGCCGGTCAACTGCCGCTCGCGTATCTTGATCCCGCCTCCCTCGCCACCGTCAAGGCGGATTTCAACCGGGCCGCGAGCGAGACACGGATCATCGTGCTGCTCTCGCCAACTTGACCAAACTGTCTGCGGGGGTCTTCCGCAGTCGAATCGGTGTTAGCGAAGCAGCCGAACGCTGCCGTGCGCGTGTTCATGGTTTGGGAGCCTATCCTGCCAACCGACTTCATGGCCCCCACAACATCGGTGCTGAGCCGAGCCTCCGATCGCCGCGTGCAACAGTACTGGGATCGCAATCACGTGCTCGCGAAACAGATGGCCGCCGACGCGCGGTCGCCGCAGCCCGAGCAAGAGTGCTGCGTACACTCCGGCGTTCTGTGGGACCTCGCCGCGGTGTATCCGAAGGGCGCTCGCTGGGAAGAGCGGATGCCAACGGCCACGGTGTTCAACGGTCCCGTGGTCGATCTTGCCCGGGCAATCGAAGCGGCGGTCTCCGGCGGAAAGTAGCACCCACGAGGTTCGCTCGCCGCTCACATCCAGCAGCTCACGACCGCCTCAAGACACACGCCGCATCCACCGCCGCGGCGCGGCGCGTCGGCACCAGCACCGCCAGTGTCGCCGCGGCAAGCAGGATCACGGCCGCTCCTGCATATGCCGTCGGATCCTGCGGCGACACGCCGAAGAGCATGGCGGCCACGACAACGCGACTGGCGAGCAGGGCTGCCCCGGCACCGACCGCAAGACCGAGCACGACCGGCCTCAAGCTGTCCCACATCAGCAGGCGCAGCAGATCCCGTGGCTCCGCGCCGATCGCGGCGCGCACGGCCATCTCGCGCGCGCGCTGACCGACGACGGACGCGGTCAGGCCGTAGAGACCGATCACGCAGAGAACGATGGCGACGATGCCGACCACGCCGGTGAGGGTGGCCAGCATGCGCGGGCGGCCCGCCTCCCGCTGGAGTCGCGCCGCGACGCTCGCGATCCTGACATCGGCTTGCGGATCGATCGCGCGCAACCGCTGGCTCGCCTGATCGATGACGCCGGTTGTGCCAGGCGCCACCCGTATCAGGAGTTCGGCGAACTTCTCATATTCGGGGTCGAGCGGCTCGTAGACCGCGAATGGATTGCGCTCGTGCAGATGCGACGTGATCGCGTCGGCGACCACACCGACGACCACCGGCCTGGCCGACGCCACCGGGATCTCCTGCGGCAGCAGCTGACCGAGCGGCGACTGGTCGTGCCAGTACGCGCGTGCGAGTGACTGGCTGACAACCGCCACTGGAGCCCTCGCCGCGATGTCGTCGCGCGTGTAGGTCCGTCCCGCGAGGAAGCGCAGACCGAGTGCCTCGAAATACTCGCCGCGCGTGCCATGCAGGTTGACGACCCGCGCCAGACCGTCACGGGTGATCGAGGTCCTGCCCATCCCCCCGAATGGCGTTCGGTCGGCGAGGGCCACAGCAGCGATGCCCGGGAAGGCCTGCAGTTCGGACGTCGCGCGCGCCCAGAAGTTCCGGGTGGCGGCACCGCCATCATCGGCTGCGTCACCGAGTCCCGGGGCGACCGTGTAGAGCCCGGCGGCATCGAACCCCACCTCGATCGTCGCCGCGCGGACGGTCGCGCGTACGAACAGTGCCGCAAGAACGATGAGGAGCACCGAGACGGCCGCCTGGGCCATGACGAGCATGGACCGCAGGCGCCGCGGCGCGACTCGATTCTCTCGCGCGCCGTCCCCTTTGAGCGGCGTGACGAGATCGGCTCCGCGACCGTGCCAGGCGGGCGCCAGACCGGCGCCGACGCCGGTGACGAGCGTCACGATTCCCAGAAACAGGTAGACGGTGAGGTCCGGCGCGAGGTCGACGCCCTCCGGCGCCTCCACCATCGTGCCGATGATCGGGATGGCCCAGTAGGCAAACGCCAGACCGATGCTCGCGGCGAGCGTCCCGAGCGCGAGGCTCTCCGTGACGAGTTGCCGGACGATACGCCAGCGGCTCGCGCCGAGCGCCGCCCGGATGCCCATCTCGCGCTGGCGCGTGATGGCGGTCGAGATGAGGACGGTGGCGACGTTCGCGCACGCCAGCAGCAGCACGAGGCCGATCACGGCGGACACCATTACCGTGATCCCCACCGTGTCTGACGCGGACGCGCGCCCCAGCCCCGCGTGGGGATCCAGTCTCACCCGGAGCGCCGAGTCGGCCGCCTTCGCCGAAGGCTTCGGCGCCCAAGCCGTCGCACCATGCGGCAGCGCGGAGGCCACGCCACTGAGCTGCCCTTCAGCCTCGGCGAGCGCAACATCCGGCAACAACCGTCCAAAGACTTCGACCACGATGCCGGGCGCCGGCCTCACCGGCGCTGCGTGCTGCCTGGCGCCGTACACCGCGCCGTAAGCGGTCAGCGGCGTCCAGAGCACCGGGCTGCGCGGCACAGTGAAACCACGCTCCGCCACGCCGACGACCGTCGCATCGGTGCGCCCGATCCGGATCGTGCGCCCGACGACGGCGGGATCCCGATTGAGCTTCGAGGTCCAGAAGACGAAGCTCACCACAACCGGCGGCGGACCGCCGTGCTGGACATACTGCTCATCGGCGACCTCGAGCGGACGGCCGGCGACAACCCGTCCACCCGTCGCGGCGAAGAATCCGCCGCTGACGAATGCCAGGACCGCCGCAGGGGGATCGGCTTCCGCTGCTGTCGTCCCCACGCGGGCAGGACTCGAGAGCAGGGCCTCGACATGCATCCGCGTCGCGCCTTCGCGCAAGTGGAGGAACTCGTCGTACGTCCAGACGGTCGACACTGACCGGTCGGTGGTCCTCAAGACCCCTGGCGCGCGATCCGGATCGAGGAGGCCCTCGCCGCGCAGGGCGGCTACGTTCAAGATGCTGAACGCCGCGGTGGCGATGCCGAGTCCCAATGAAAGACCGACAATCGTCAGCAGGAGAATCGCCGGCTGTCGCGCGAACAGGCGCACCGCGTACCTGAGGTCACCGCGCGCGTCGCGCAGGAGCGCGAGCGGGGACCGAGTCGTGGCTGTACGCACCACCGGCCGGGGGTGGAGCCACAGGCTCGCCACATCGTGATACAGGCGCCAGTGCGCGTAGAGGGTGCCGCGATCGCGCCGGCGTCCCACGAAGAGCTCGTGCAGGTCGGCCTCCGCCTCGGCGCGCGTCTCGCGCGGCACGGGTGACAGCGGCAGCAGCCACCGCGCGGGACGTGGCAGATGCGGATCACGCCGCGGCGGCCGCGTCACGAGCGCCCTCCTTCTGCAATCGCGTGCCAGATCCGCTCGCGTACGCGGTGCAGGTCTCGCGCCGTCCGCAACCCGCTTGGTGTCACCGTGTAGACCCGTTTCGACTTGCCGCCGCGCTGCGCCACCGCTGCGCTCATTGTCGAGCGGAGGAAGCCTTTCTCTTCGAGCCGCGCCAGGGCGGCGTAGATCGAGCCGATGGAGATCGGCCGCGCCGTGACCTTCTCCACGTACTGCTGGATGGGAACGGCGTAGGGGTGGTCCCCGAGCGCGCGGACCGCGAGGAGCGTGAATTCTTCGAACTCGCCGAGGTGTCCACCCTTCATGCGGCGAAACGATAGCACAATAAGTTCGTGTTTGGATAGAAAATCGCAAAGGCGTCATATGCATGAGACACAGGATGATCCTGCTGCGCGCCGCGAGCGCGTGGCCCTCAATCGGCAGTCGTCAACCGGCAATCGGCAATTGAGTGCCGTTCTCCGCTCAACGCGAGAAAAGAACGTGATGTTCCTTGACGCGAGCGATTTCAGCCTGGCTCACCTTCGTCCTCTTTGCGAAGTCTGGCCAGGACGAAACAGCCTCACTGACGTCAGTCAGGACTTTCGTCGCCGTCCCGACGCCGAAACGATCGGCGACGACCATGAGATCGTCCCGCGAGATGCTGGCGAACTCGCCGTTTACAGACATCAGGTGCTGATACGTCCATTCTCCCTTCGGGTTGTAGGCGTGAGTGACGTCGTAGGCTGGAGCGAGTTCCCACCTGCCGCGCTCACGAAGCAAAAATGACACGTTCTTCGTGTGGTCGTCACAATTGGCGGCCATGACGTTGAATGCGATACGTCGGAAGGCTTGCTCCATGCCTGAGTATCCGATTCCGAGGCGGTCGATCGTCAGGAACAGCTGGCTGGCATCGTGAGTGGCCTTTTGTCGATAGTCGAGATGTGCCAAGCCGCAGAGGGTCTGGAGGTGATGCTTCCTGTTCCCGTCGCGGTCGAACCGTTTCGTCATGAAGTGGGCTCGATCGTTTTCCTCCAACAGGCGGGACTCTGACATCTCGATCCCCGCAGCCGTCGCCATCAGGTAGTACGCATACTCGATGCGTCCATAGTCTCGGCTGACACCGAGACGTTCATCCGTTCCGACGCCATCGAACTTGATCAGCCAATGCTCGAATCCGGGCCCAACATCGAACTGGCCTGCACGAATTTCGTGAGTGTCCGGATTCCACGAGATGACCGCCTTCGCTCTGGCGCCTCCCGCGGAAGTGCCGACCTGAATGATTTGCGCGAGCGCGGCCTTGGCGTGTTCGTCGGTATCAATGTCTCCTTGCACAGCACGTCTGGCACTTTCAACGAGTGCCGACAGCTTGATCGCCGTCGTCGATTTCGAACGTCCAGGACCGCGCGCTGGCTTGAACTCCAACGCACCGATTCCCCTCTGGGCCATGTACGCGAGACGGTCAAGCGGAGTTATCTGTGACCTGTTCACGCCCTGGCGCGCCATCCAGGCATCGATCAGGGCGTTTCCAAAATCGTCAGGCAACGCGTCCGCGAGCATTCCCGGCAACCGGCGATACGTGAGTTCCGCCAGATCCGGAAAAGCAAAAGGCTCGGGAGCAGCCGCGATCGGCATCGTGATGGGCGCCAGGTCGATACCGGATTCACGGAAGGCCGGCAAGTATTCGAAAGCGTAATAGCCAAGCTTCGGATCGAGCGCTACTGCACCGACGGCCTTGCCCCAAATCAGAACCTCGACGACATGAACGGGTCGGTACACAATGGCGCTCCGCTATGCCTTCTTGCTTTTCGCTCGTCTTGGCGATGCCCGCTGTCGTGGCGCCTTTGTCTTGAGCATTTGCACTGGGCTGATCGAAACGGCAGGTGCGAGCGCTCCGAGCCAATCCGTTCTGTTCAGGACGCGGAGCACCTGGATCAGAGAGCGCAGCGTGACGCCCTTTCCGCTCTCGAGGTTCTTAACAGCGTTGAGCGCGATTCCGGCCCGTTCCGCCAGTTGCTTCTGATCGAGATCCAGTCTGAGCCGAAGGGTGCGGATCTGCTTTCCGAGTTCCGCTTCCCATTCTCCAGGTGTCGTCACTGACATACTTCAATTAATATACCTATTTAAGTCCATAGTAAATAAATACCATCAATACAGCCTTATTTAGGTCTATTAAACAAAACACATATACGTACTCTTTAAGGGCCATTATGTGGCAATAAAGCCAACAAAAGCCCTAACAAGGGCCACTGATAGTATCATCGTGCCACAGGCGTTAGCTCAACACGCGGTGTCGGGCAAGCGGGGCACCAGAGATGTCGTGGCGCTAGTGGGAGCGGCATCCGTCTATGAGCGTCGTCTGAAACAGGCAAAGGACACAGACGCTCTCATCTTTCCCGAACATCATCGGGACGCCTTCCGTGAGTTGCTGGAAGCGGCGCATCTGCGGCGACATCCGAAGTCGGGGTTTGATCGGAACTTCAAGTCGCTCCGTGCGACGTCTATCAGTTTCAGGATCTTGAACAATCCCGAGTTGAACTTACAGATCATCGCTCGGAACGCTGGCACTTCGGTCGTGATGATTGACGAGTTCTACGCAAAACGACTGACGGCGGTGATGAACAAGAACGATCTCTCCGCGGTCCCGAAGCGGCAGGTGAGGAAGTCCCTGCAAGAGGCAGATGAGGCGGGTGTAAAATCCAACACGCGAGCGAGAAGATCCCAATGAAAAACGAGTTCTTCTACGGCGACAACTTGGACGTTCTCCGACGGTACGTCGCAGACGAGAGCGTCGATCTCGTCTATCTTGATCCCCCGTTCAACAGTCGGCAGAACTACAACGTGTTGTTCAAGGGGGGGTCGGAAAGACTCTCCCGCACCATTCCCATTGTCCTCGCAACGGTCTGCATTCTGGCACTCTTCGTCGGTGCTGCGTGCAGCGGACCAGGCGGGCCGTGTCAACGATTTTGAGACAACCGGGTGCAGCAATTTACTGTAGCGACTCCACGGTGCGCATGAGCGCGGTCGATTGACGTTCGAG
>MELC01000090.1 GCA_001767455.1 Acidobacteria bacterium RIFCSPLOWO2_12_FULL_66_21 | reverse complement strand
CGGGGCTAGGCGCGTATCCGCTGCACCGTTTCGGATCGCGGTCCCGAAAACTGCTGCCCCCACGACGGTTGCCGGCGTGAGCCTCGGCCGGGAACCGCGTTACGCCGACCGCTGCTCCACGGAAGGTTACGCGTAACCGCGTTCCGAGGAATTCTGCCGCTCGTGCTAGGATGCCGGCATTCAAGGCTTTGACGGGTGCCCCGGCTCTTTCGTCATGGGTGTATGGCTGCGAGCGTAGGGTTCGCGGTCTACTCCAAGACCAGTTAGTAGGCTTCTAAGCGAAACGACAGCAACCTTGTCGTTTCACGAGCGGGCGATGCGTTCCGCAATGGCTGGTGTAGTGGACCGCGGCTTCGCGCGATGGACACATCTGGACCCCTGCCGTCAAGTATAGACGCAGGGTCTCGGAGACCGAAATGGGAGGAGTCATGATGCACGTTCCGAAATGCATGCAGTGCGGGTCCGTCAAACCCGTGAATGTCATCCAAGGACAGGGCCCTGGCAGCCCATTCTACCAATGCCCTGTTTGTCACTCAGTCCTCTGCGGCGACTGCGTGACACAAGGCGGCGGCTTCATGGGCGTTCGATACGTTTGCCCAAAATGCAACCTGTCCGGGTCCAGAGTAGTTGAACACCGACTTGCTTGACTTGATCGACAGCTATTCGTCTCAGACCGGTCACCGG
The DNA here is from genome assembly GCA_001767455.1 of Acidobacteria bacterium RIFCSPLOWO2_12_FULL_66_21. Classification (GTDB taxonomy): domain Bacteria; phylum Acidobacteriota; class Vicinamibacteria; order Vicinamibacterales; family 2-12-FULL-66-21; genus 2-12-FULL-66-21. Next base: position 72,218 of record MELC01000090.1, on the reverse strand, counting down.
TCGGCCGGTATGCTTCAAATGACCGGACAACGTCGGAGCGCGTGCGATCTTTGTTTGTCGCTGAACGGATACGAAGTCTAACATCGCGCTGGAGCCGTCGGCGCCGGGACTGACGCTGGGCGCCGCGGCTCAGCGCGAGACGTTAGACCGCGGCAGACACACCCGCTTGGCTTGCGGGGCATTCAAGATCTGGCTATGATGTAGCCAGAATGCCGTTCGCGATCGTCCTCGCGCCCGAAGCAGTGAAGTCGTTGCGCAAGCTCCCCGCGCACATCGGTGCCGAGGTCAAGGACGCTCTCGAAGTGCACCTGAGACATGAACCGACGAAGGTCAGCAAGAGCCGGATCAAACGGCTGCGGGGTTTGAGCCAACCGCAGTTCCGGTTGAGGGTCGGCGACATCAGGGTGTTTTATGACGTTACAGAAGCGACGGTCGAGGTCCTCGCCATCATCGGGAAGGCCGAAGCGCAAGGCTGGCTCGATGGAGAAGGCACGCCGAGGTCGGGCGGTGGCTCTCGCTGAAATCAAGGATGATCTTTCGAAGTACCTTCGCCTGGCGGAAGACGAAGAGATCGTGATCACTCGTCACGGCCGTGCAGCGGGCGTGTTGATCGGGTTCGGCTCTGAAGACGACTGGTTCGACTACCGCCTTGAGCATCATCCTGAGTTTGTGCGTCGTATTGCCGAGGCGCGGGCAGCACTCCATGAAGGTCGTGGAGTCCGACTCGAGGATGCATAGGGCGTGTCTCCGGTCTCCTAAGAAACTGTTCCCTCGGAGAGCTCGCCGGTCTTGAGATCGACGAGCGCAAAGCCTAGGTGGTCAGCGCGTTGACGTAGACGGCGGATGGTGCGGGCGCGATCCTGTGCGTCGTAGGCATCCGCACCGGGATCCTGATAGGTCAGGTCGCCTTTGAGCGTGTGGTACACGAGGATCGCGAGCTTCCGGGCGGTGGCGGTCACGGCCTTGGCTTTGCCGACACGGTACGCAAGCCGGCGATAGAACGCGCCGAGCGCCGTCTGCGTCCGACCGAGATTCATGGCGGCCAGCCGCAAGGTCGCGGCCGCGCGGTTGGCGGATGGTTGCGTGCGGCTGCTCAAGAGGCGGCCGCCGGACACCTTGTTCTGGGGCGCGAGCGTGAGCCAGGACGTGAAGTGTTTGTCGGTCGGCCAGCGTGTCATGTCCGTTCCGATCTCGGCGATCAGGCGAAGCGCATTATAGGGTCCGATGCCGTCAATCTGGGAGAGGTCGGCGCCGGTCAGTTGATGCAACGGCGTCCGGACGTCGAAGCGGGGTTCGTTCTCACGGGGCTTCTGCCGGCGGCGAGCGGGCGGCAACGGGGTGGCCGACGGCACGGCGGTGGCGGTGAGGTGAGCGAGGTGGGCCTCGATTGCGCCATCGCAGGCGGTGAGCTGCTGCTGATACCTGTCGAAGAGTTCGAGGGTCTGCTGGAGCACGAAGAGGTGCTCGGCGCGGTAGTTGCCGGTCAGGGCGGCGACAATCTCGGCTTCGGACGCGTGGCACCGGTAGTCACGATGCTGGGCGAGCTGCTGCGGATCCCGGTGGCCGGCGACGATGTCGCGCAGAATCCGGAGGCCGGTCACGCCGGTGATGTCGCTCACGACCAGCGGGAGTTGGACGTTCATCTGGACCAACGCTTTCTGCATGCGCTGGACCAGAGCGCCCGCGTTCTCGATGAGGGTCGCGCGGTGCCGGAGATAGCCGCGCAACGCGACGATCCCATCGACGGGGCGGAAACGCCCGCGGAGCAACCCGAGGATGTGCAGATCTCGGAGCCATTCGCAATCGGAGACATCACTCTTGCGACCCGGGAGGTTCTTCGTGTGGCGCGCATTGACGAGCATTACCTGAAAGCCGCGGGTCTCGAGGATCTCGTGGAGAGGGATCCAATATACGCCGGTGGCCTCCATCGCCACGTGCGTCACCCGACACGCGGTGAGCCAGGCGGCGAGGCGGTGCAGATCCCCGGTGAAGGTCGCAAAGGAGCGAATGGGGGTCGCGTCGCGATCGGGTGGCACGGCGACGAAGTGTTCTGCCGAGCCACAGTCGATGCCGGCGGCGTGCGGATGCAGACGTTCCAGCGCATCCGGCGAGGTGAGCGGCTTCGGGGACGGACGACGACGATAGCGTTTCCTCAGAGGCTCCTTTACACTTTTGGGCAGCCTCCGGGAACAGGGATGCGGATGAGGGGCAATCTCCTAAACGGGATCACGCCGATTGCCCGGCGTGTCACCAATGACGATGCCGCGAATCCCCGGACCACGCTAACACTCGGGCTGCTGAGCACCAGTGCCGGTTCGGCCTCGGTCCCCGGAGGCTCGTGATTGTATCTGCGGTGGACCGTGCCCCACAGTTTCTCGCGTGACGAATCGCGATCACATCGCGTGGGCCGCTAACACCCGAATGGAGCCGTCGGCGCTGTCGCGATCGTGCGCGCCGCGGCTGATGCCTGACGTTATTCCGTCAGGAAGAACGATGAAGGCACCGACAAACACGACTGACCGAGATCGCAAGACCTACGACCTTGCTCGCCGATGTCTCCTCGGTCTTCAGTCGGCCGGGGTCACCGAGGAGGTGCTACAGCACTACCTCAATCCGCCAAGTAATCGAGAGACGCCGAACACGACGGCTGACGTGTTCAAGCGTCTGCTCGAGTCCGCCCAGAATCGGGGCATGATGCCATCAGTGATTGGCGGTTCGATCGGCGGCGTGCGAGCAATAGAGCAGACGCTGCAACAACGCAGCAAGCTGGGCTTCTGGGACGCGATGATCGTTGAAGCCGCGCATCAACTGGGCTGCACGACGCTCTGGGCGGAGGATCTCACGGACAATCAGCTGCTGCAGGGTGTGCGCGTCAGAAACCCGTTTCAGTGAACACGGCGTCCGTGGCGCGGTGATTTGCCTACATTGACAATCCCCCGGCCGGTGCCATAATCGGCGCCAATGAGGCGGCGGCGAGATCGCTTCCTGTCGTCAGCCACGGAGGGCGCGTGAACAGAGTGATCGGCACCTGTTGTTTGGCCGTCTGCCTGACGCCCTCCAATACACCGCTCGATGGCCGTTGGGATGTGACGTTCGACATCCCCTCGCAGCAATACCGCGCGATTCTCGAATTTGCGGTCTCGAGCGACGGCACGGTTACGACGACGAATCTTGTTTACCCCCTGCTGACGGTGACCGAAGGTCATTTCACCGACGGCACGCTGTCACTCAAAGGCACGTCGCCGTACGGCCCGGTCGGGATCACGACGGCCATCGCCGGCACCGCGATGACCGGCAAATGGCAGGTCGCGATGATCAGCGGGGCCGTTCGCGGATCGCGAATGCCGGATATACGCTCCGGTGTGCGGCCGCGCGCGGTTTTCGACGCCGTCTGGGACACGCTCAATCGGCAGTACTACGATCCACAGTTCAACGGCGTCGATTGGCGCGCTATGCGCGCGCGGTACCGGCCGAACTCCGACGCCGCACGCACGGACGGCCAGCTCGTCACCGTCATCCGAAAGATGTTCGCCGACCTGCACTCGTCGCATCTCGAGTTGTCGGCCTTGCCGCTCGACAAAGCGTTTGTCGCCACGCCGGCGACCGGCACCAGCGCCACCGCGGCGCCGATTGTCTGGCGAAATCTTTCGCCGGCGATCGGCTATCTGCAGATCACGCAGTTCGAGGAGAGTCCTGAGATCCTCGGGCTTGTGGATCGCGTGTTTACTGAACTCGGCGATCTGCCGTCGCTTATCATCGACGTCCGCGGCAATCCCGGCGGCACGCTGAGCGCGGCGATGAGACTGGGCGATTACCTGTTCCCGGCCACGCGGCCGGCCGGCTACTTTGTGACGCGAGCCGGGCTCGCGCGCTTCAAGGTGCAGTCGGCCGAGCAAATCCCGCTCGACAGATTGGCGGTCTATTCGGGCTACAGCGTCGTCGATTTCCGCCGTGAGCTGACGCGCTCCGGCGCGGTGATGCTGACGACGGGCGGACGAGCGGCCGCGTATCGGGGACGCGTCGTGCTCCTCATTGACGAGCGGTGCGGCAGCACGACGGAAGGGTTCGCCAGCATGGTCAAGGAAACGCACGCCGCGACGCTCATCGGGCGCCGCACCGCTGGCGCCATGCTGTCGTCGGTCGAAGTGCCGGTCGTCGGCGGCTGGACGCTTCGATATCCCGAAGCGGATTTTCGGACGGCGTCTGGTCAGCGCGTCGAAGGCCAGGGGGTCGAGCCCGACATCGTGGTGCAGAAGTCCGTGATCGGTGACGCGGACCTCGCCCGCGCGATGACGTTTCTCCAGAAGTTGCCGCGGCCTCGCTGACTCGACGCTCGAGAAGCTCCGGCGGACACCCTGTCCCCTGCTTGTACCACCTGCGCCCCGCTGGACGGTTTCGGTTAATTTGCGCGGAATTCAGCGCGAATCAGACGGCATGCATCCTGATTAAGTGAATGGTGAGCCGCTCGTCGTCAGCGGAGTGCGTCAACTCAACAGGCAGGCGCTGGCATCGCCGCACTCGTCGATAGGCCGTATTAAGGGGTTGTTCCGGTGACATAACCACCCCTAGACGGTTTGCTCGGTGGATTCTCTCACGAGCACGATTGAGCGCTTTGGCTCGCCGGACGACCTGCTGGATGCTCAAGTTGAAACTGCCGCCGGTCGGCAAGTTCCGCCGTGGGCGTGGCAGCCTGTGGCCTCTTTACGCGAAAGCGGCGCTTTCCGGTGCGCACTTCCTCAGCCAGTTCGCCTCGGGTCCAGAGTTCATCGATTGGGTGAGAGTATTCGACGCCGATGATCGTAAGCGCGCGGCGCTTCCGGTGCTCCTGAGTCAAGAGATAGACGGCTTCGGCTTCGCACTCGCCTGCGACTTTGTGAAGGAGCTCGGGTTCCTGAATTTCGCCAAACCTGACGTTCACGTCAAGGCGGTGGTGAAGGGGTTGGAGTTCTCGAGCAAGACTGCCAACAATTATGCCGTTTTCAAAGTCGTCGTCAGGATTGCTGCGCAATGCGGCAAGACACCGATGTTCCACGGAGGTACGGCGCTGCCAGAGTACGGGCCGCTGGCGCCGACCGAGGACGAGCTAGACGCCGTCAGGGACGTCCCGGCACGAACCAGGCAAGCACCAGCCCCGACAGCAGCCACCCGATCGCGAGGCTCGCGATGTTGACCAGCGTATGGTTCACCGGGAACTTGTGCCAGTTCCAATCGGGAACGCGGCAGGCGATCCCCGCGGCCACGCTGGCGGCAACGAGGAACGCCACGCGCTGGCCGTAGCCGAGACCCGCGGTCTGCGCGAGCATCCAGCCGAACAGCAGTGACACGACCACGTTGCCCACAAAGGCCACGGCCAGCAGCCTGGGAAACGTGCCGAAGCTGCCGCGAGAGACAACGGCGAAGACCACCGGCCCCTGCTGGAGCCTGGCCATCGCCGTTCGATCGATGGCGTCGCGCTGCTCCTTGGTCGCGCCGGCCGGGTACTTGGGCTCCGCGGGAAGACCGTAGATGCCCGACCCGGGAGCCTGCTCCTTCAGGATCCGCGTCATCGCCTCCTCGTCGTGAAACTCCCGGAAGACCCCGCGCTGCCACGGCAGGACCATCCACGAAATCGCGCTCCAGATGAAGAACACGACGCTCGCCAGCGTGACCCCAAGAATGAAGCTCATGATCCGCCTCCAGCCAGACAGGGTCGCGTCCCTGTGGTTTCAGGCCCGCATGATGACGCCGTCTTGTCCCGGGATCTTGAAGAAATCAGTCATCGGCCGCGGGCGCCATCGAGAGCCGCAGTTGCTCGGGTGAGCCGCCGCCGAACTCGACGAACTCGCGGCACAGATGGCTTTGATCGGCGTACCCGCACCGCGCAGCCAGACCAGCCCAGCCCCCACGCGGTCCCATCACACCGGCGGCGAACGCCGTGCGAAACCGGGCAAGCCGGTAGAGCAGCTTCGGCGAAATCCCGAACCACCGATCGAAATGGCGGTCGAGCTGACGGGTCGAAATCCCGATTTCTCTCGCGACCGTGCTGATGCTTCGTGTGCCGAGATGCCGAGCGTGCAGGAGCGAGGCAGCCTGCTCGACGCGAAGATCGAGGCCCGCGGGATTGCGCAGGGCCGTGGTCAACTCGCGGTGAAGAGAATCGGGGTTGCCCGACTCCGCGAGCTGCTCGACCGCGTCTGTCAAGCGACGGGCGAGGGTCCCGAGGATCTCGACGCCGTCGCCCGCGCCGTTGACGAACTGAGCGACCGCGGGGCCAAGGAGCCGCATCGCACCGGCTGATGTCAGCCGCACTCCGATCATCCTTGGGCGATCCTGATACACCGTCCTGAGCGGCATCGTGTTGAGACCGAGCACGGTCATGGACGAGGAGCGAACTGCCGGCCGGCCCCACTGCCGCGCGAGGCTGAAGGATCCTTCCCAGGAAAGACGATCTCCACGCAGCCATCCGGGAGAATCAGGCTCTCAGGCGACCCAGCCTGTGCCTGCGAGAAGGCCCAGATGCAGTCCACGAGGCCGTCGAGATCGCCACCCGGACGATGCTCGCGAAAAGCGGTCGCCATGCGTCAGCGCTCGCTCCTGCGGATCACGAGCTTCAACCCGGACCACACGTCGCTGACCGCGCAGACCTTGACGTCGACGAAGCCGAGCGGCAGCGCCAGCTCGCGGATCGTGTCCTCGGTGATGTCGGTCTCGACGCCGGATGACTTCTTCGGCCACGAGATCCAGACGAATCCGGTGGGCGTCAGCTCGCGGCGGAGACGATCCAGGTGTATCTGCAACTCGGCGCGCCTTCGGGCGAACACGTGCGCCGCGGCGAGCGGCTTCGACGAGCGGGACGTGATGCGCGCGCCCGGCGGGAGCTCCCCCAGCCAGTCGCGGTACTCCCTCGGCGCGCCGAGCGCGACGAGGGTCATCGAAGGCGCGATGCCGAGCTTTTTCGGGAGCGGAGTTCCGGAGTAGCCTGCTGACATGTGTTACCTCTACGGAGATCACGGGAGAATCGTTTACACGGAGGCACGGAGGTCACGGAGACGCACGGAGGGAAGCACACACGGGTGGCGTAGGCGCCGGCCGGTTTGGCGCCGGCCCTTGCGCAGTCTTGGGGCCGGCGTTGGAGGTGGCCGGAGATCCGCAAACGCAAGCACGTCACATTCGGACGCGTGTTTGCGTTTGCGGATCTCCGGCCACCTCGCCGCGCGAAGCGCTGCCAGACCGGCCACACCCTCCGTGCGTCTCCGTGTGCCCCGTGCCTCCGTGTGAGCCGTCTCCGCGCCCTCCGTTGCCGCCGTGCCCTCCCAACCGGTAGCATGAGGATCGTGTACTCCCACGAGGTGCTTATGTCACGGACTTTCCGCTCGGTGGCCGGTATTGCGGCCGCACTGTTCATCGTCTCCGTGCCCGTTGCCGTCCACGTCCAGAAGCCGCAGTATCCGCAGCCGCGCACGGTCGATCACGTCGACGATTATCACGGGACGAAAGTCGCCGACCCGTATCGCTGGATGGAAGACCTTGATTCGAAGGAGATCGCGGACTGGGTCGCCGCGGAGAACAAGGTCACCTTCTCCTATCTCCAGCAGCTGCCGCTGCGCGACAAGCTGAACAAGCGCATCTGGGAGCTTTGGAACTACCCGAAAACGAGCATTCCGCGCAAGGAAGGCGGGCGCTACTTCTATTCGAAGAACAGCGGGACCCAGAAACAGTCGCCCGTCTACGTCCGCGCCAGCCTGACGGCCCCGCCCGCGCTGGTGCTCGATCCGAACGTGATGTGGGCGGAGGGCAACACCGCGCTCGCGCAGTGGAGTCCGTCACCGAACGGCAGGCTGTTCGCCTACGGCGCGTCCGAGGGGGGCGAGGACTGGACGACGCTCCACGTACGGGATCTGTCAACCGGAAAGGATCTCGCGGACGATGTGCACTGGATGCGGTTTTCGGGCATCTCGTGGACGAAGGACAGCAAAGGCTTCTTCTATTCCCGATACCCGGAACCGCCCAAGGGGAAGGTCCGCGAGGCCGCCTTGTCGGGACATGCGGTGTACTACCACCGCGTCGGCACGCCGCAGTCGCAGGACGCGCTGATTTACGACCGCAAGGACAATCCGACGTGGTTCGTCGGCGGCGGCGTGACGGAGGACGGCCGCTACCTGCTCCTCACAACATCGAAGGGTTCCGACAACAACAATCGTCTGTACTGCGCCGACCTTGGCGACCCGCTGAAACCGAACGTCAAGGCCGCGATCAAGCCCGTCGTCGAGCGCGACGACGCGGAGTTCTCGCCGATCGGCAACCGCGGCCGGCTCGTGTTCGTCCGGAGCGACCTCGACGCGCCGAATCGCAAGGTCCTGGCGATCGACCTGGACGACCCGCAGCCGGCGGCGTGGAAGACGATCGTGCCGGAATCGAAGGAAGCGCTGGAAAGCGCCGCGCTCATCGGCGGCCGGCTCGTCATCGAATACCTCGAGGAGGTCCGGAGCAAGGTGTCGCTCTTCGGACTCGACGGCACGACGCAGGGGACCATCGCGCTGCCGGCCACTGGCACGGTCGCGGGGATCAGCGGACGCGAGGATTCTCCCGAGATCTTCTACGGCTTCACGTCCCCGCTATACCCCACGACGATGTTTCGGTACGACCCGGTGTCGAAGCAGAGCACCGCGTTCGAAGCGGCGAAGCCCCCGGTCGACGTCACGCAGTTCGAGACCGAGCAGCTCTTCGCCACGTCGAAGGACGGCACGAGGGTCCCCTTCTTCATGACGGCGCGCAAGGGGCTCCAGAAGAACGGCAACAACCCGACGATGCTGTACGGGTACGGCGGGTTTTCGATCACCACGATGCCGAGCTACAGGTCCGACGTGCCTGCGTGGCTCGAGCTGGGGGGTGTCTGGGTGACCGCCAACATGCGGGGCGGCGCGGAATACGGCGAGGCGTGGCACAAGGCCGGCATGCTGGAGAAAAAGCAGAACGTCTTCGACGACTTCATCGCCGTGGCCGAGTATCTCGTGAAAGAGAAGTACACGTCGCCGGCAAAGCTCGCGATCATCGGCGGATCGAACGGCGGCCTGCTCGTCGGCGCGGTCGAGGAGCAGCGGCCGGATCTCTTCGCGGTCGCGCTGCCGGCGGTCGGCGTGATGGACATGCTCCGCTTCGACGCCTTCACCGGCGGCCGCGCCTGGGTCACCGAGTACGGCTCATCGTCCGACCCGGAGCAGTTCCAGTACTTGATCAAGTACTCGCCGCTCCAGAACGTGAAGCCGGGGACCTGCTATCCCGCGACGCTGGTGACGACGGCCGACCACGACGACCGGGTGGTGCCGAGCCACTCGTTCAAGTTCACCGCCGCGATGCAGGCGGCGCAGTCGTGCGACACGCCGATCCTGATCCGGGTGGAGACGAACGTGTCGCACGGCTATCGCCCGACGGACAAGCGGATCGCCGAGCTCGCCGACCAGTGGGCGTTCACCGCGGCGAATATGGGGATGAAATAGGCGCTGGGCGGTTCGGCGCTGGGCGCCCGGCGCGATTACAAGGACATGTCCGGCGCCGTTTCGTACGCCGCGCCGATGCGGCACAGCTCGTCGAGCATCACGCCGAACAGGTCGTAGAGCGCCTTGAGACGCTCGGAATCCTCGATGACGCCGGTGACCTGGAAGTACAGCTCGTCGACGTTCTCGGGAAAGCTCGGGCCGAAGTGCCCTTCGTTGTCCTTGACGGACAGGTAAATCGACTTCTGCGCGGCGATCAGGCTGCGCAGCCGATCGTTCGAGAGCAGGCTTCGCAGGCGTCCTTCGTCAGTCGTCTTGATGACGAACGCGGCGTCGAACTGCTCCTCCCCCATCTCGACGTCCTGCATCCCCAGCAACTTGCCGATGCCCGTGAACAGCCCCTTGCGGTAGATCGTGAACCGGAAGCCGTCCGGGTTGACATACGGCGCCCGCATCCGCGTGTACGTGACGTGGGACTTGCCGGTTGACACGGTGTAGGTATCGAGCGTCACGACCCATTCGCCATGCCTGGCCTGGACCTTGTCTCCCTTCCACGCGCCACCATCCACGTACGTGGCCCCGAGATCGGCGCTCAGTTGCCGCCAGATCTCTTCCCTGCTCGGCCCGAACAATTTGCGCAACGGACTCATGACGTCCTCCGTTCTAGGGCAGTCTCGATGCGACGACCACGGTGATCGTCGGATCCTGGTAGTGCCAGCGGACGAGCGACTCCAGGTAAGCGTGATGGAGCCTGGCGTCGATTGCCGGATCGACCTCCACCGTGCTCCCCGGCGGAAGCGTGGGATGCGCCGCTCGCAGCGCCGTGACGAACTGTCTGTAGGGTTCCGTGCGCGCTGCGAAATTCGCGGACCCCTTCATCGCAAACCCCATGAACCTGATCGTGAGGAACGCGGCGACGGCGGTCACGACGACTGCGCGAATTCGTGCCCCAGAGGCACGCGGGCGGTACACGGTCCACCGCGACAGAAACCGATCGAGCCACTCGACACCTTCCGCCAGCAGCATGGCGAACCCGACGGCCGGCGTGTACGCGTAGCGAGAGGTGTTGCCCCAGGTAAAGGACAGGAACGGCAGCAGCGTGAGGATCATCCACGCGGTCGCGAACCTGACGCGCGGCGTGCCCTTCACCAGCAGCGCGGCCAGGACCAGCGCCACGCCCGCATGCGACGCGGCGTTCCGCTTGCCCACGTACAGCGAGATGACGTAGTCGAGCAGGTTGCGGACGGCGTGGATGCCGGGGCGGTAGTATCCCTCGCCGACGAGATAGCTGCGGCGGTTGATGGGGATGTCAATCGCAAGGTACACCGCGAGGAGCGCCGCATACGGAGCGAATCGCAGGACCGCGCGGCGCCATCCTCGATCGTCGCGATCGACGACCGTCCACTCGGCCAGCACGAGCAGCGGCAGGATCATCACGGCGCTCTCGTGCGTCATCAGCCCGAGCCAGAAGGTGAGCAACGACAGGGCTTGCCACGCCGCGCCGCGTCCCCGCCGCCACTGCACGAATCCATGAATGGACAGGCAGACGAAAAACGTCGTGACTGGTTCGGCCAGCGCACCGACCCATGCGACGGCCTCGATGTACGCCGGGAGCACCACGAAGAACAGCGCGGCCAGGAAGCCATGCCGATCGCTTCCGGTGAACGTGCGGACGAGCACGAAGACGAGCAGGCCGTTCACCGCGTGGAGCGCGACGTTCGCCAGATGGAACAGCAGCGGCGAGCCTGCGAAGAGCGGCGCCGCCATCCAGAAGTACAACTCGATCACCGGGCGGTAGAAATGGCTGTAGGACCCGAACCGCAGCAGCTCGGCCGGGTGAAACACCAGCCGGCTGGCGAGCCACTGGAAGTCATCCTCGTAGAAATAGGCGAAGACGGCGCGCCAGTACACCACGGCGGTGGCGGCGACGATGGCGGCACCCATCGCCAGGCGCGTGGCCGTGGGCATGCGCAAGAAGTCACGTCGTGGCAAGATACCGGTTCCGATGCAGACTGTACATCAATACTGGCGCTCGCCGCGGCTCGGCCACGACATGGGCGTGGTGGTCTTCGGTCACTGGGGCCCGCCTCTGCTCGCCTTTCCGACGAGCCACGGCGACGAGTGGGAGCTGCGGCGCAACGGGCTCATCGACGCGATCGGGGATTTCATCGACGCCGGACGCGTGAAGGTGTTCACGGTCGGCTCGAACAACGACGAGTCGTTCCTCGACAAGGCCGCGCATCCCCTGCACCGGAGCTGGCGCCAGCGGATGTTCGACGAATACATCCGCGACGAGGTCCTCCCGTTCATCGCCACGAACTGCCAGACCGCCGGCATCCCTGTCGCGACCACGGGCGCCTCGCTCGGCGCGTATCACGCGCTGAACACGCTGCTGCACCATCCGCACACCGTCAAGCGCTGTTACGCGCTGTCGGGCATCTACGACCTGCGGCGGTTCATGAACGGCGCGTACGACGACAATTTCTATTTTCAGAACCCAATCGACTACATGGCGAACCTGGAGGATCGCGGGTACCTGGACCAGCTCGCGACGTGCGAGATCCGGCTCGCGACCGGATCAGGGCCGTACGAGGAAAGCAGCTACTCGTACGCCATGTCCGGCGTCCTTGCCCGCAAGGGAATCCGTCACCACCTGGACGACTGGGGCCCGCGAGGGGGACACGACTGGCCGTATTGGAAGGAACAACTCAGGGGTTACATTTCGAAGTGGTAGGGACGAGGCGGGGCTGATGCCCTGCGCGGCACAGGCGCGCATTCGTCAGCGGCCGGGGCCGCGTTCGAACTTCCCGTTCGTTTCCTGGTACCACTTCTGATACCCGCCGGTCAGCGCGCGCGCGGGGACGCCCAACTGCTGAAGCGTGAGCGCCGCACGGGCGCTCGTGTGCTCGAAGGGTCAGGCGCAATAGAGAACGATCGGCTGCTTGATTTTCTTCAGCTCGGCGACGCGCTTCTCCACCTGGTCGTACGGAATCAGGCGGGCGCGGGGGATGTGGCCGCTCTCGTACGAGATCGCATCGCGGACGTCGACGACGACCACGCTCTTCGCGTCGTACAGCTTCTTGAAGGCCGTCCACTCGATGCGCAGCTTCGGCGACGACAGGTCGTCCTGCGCCGCGGCCGCTCCGCCGAAAAGCACCAGCGCCGCGATACACGCGAACGCGCGGTTGTGCCGTTTCATGACACCTCTCGAGAGCACCTGTAGAACCTATAGAACCTCAAACTTGTCGAGCAGATACTGGCCTCCGGCCATCACCTGCCCGTCGTCGATCCAGACGTCGCAGCCCCTGGTGAGGACGTCGACGTGCGTCCTCGACGACCAGTCGGCGTGCGTCTGGCTGCCGTACGGATCGCCGAACGCGAGGTGCACCCCCGGCACCTTCTCGTCCTGGAGCAGCACGCCAATCATCTCACGAACGCCCAGGTTGGTCCCGAACGCGAGCTCGCCCACGCGGTCGCTGTTGCCGTCCGTGTGACAGTAGCGCCAGAAATCGTCGCGCAGATCGCCGCGCCCGCAGTCGGCCGAGGTGAGGCGGCCGCCGCGAATCTCGAGCACGAGCGGCGTTGCCTCGAGCGCGCCGTACTTCGCGTTGAAGTAATCGCCCGCGGTGCCGTCGCACACGAACGTGCCGTCCACGGAGGCCGGCGTCGTGAACACTTCGCCGGCCGGCAGGTTGGACCAGTAGCGGGGATTGATGATGCCGCTCGTCTTCACCCACGCGAGGTCGCGGCTGAACGACGCGCTGAACTTCGTGCCCGCGGCCGTGCGCACCGATAGAGTGCGCGCGCCATCCATGCGCTCGCAGAGCTGCTGGCTGAGGCGATCGACCTGGCGGTAGTCCGCTCGCATGCCTTCCCGCATGATGCGCGGCGTGACGCCGACCATGTGGGCGTACCGGATGCGCCGGCGCTCGACGACCGACACGATCGCCATCCGCGCGCCGAGCTCCCCCTCCCGTGGCTGGACGCAGAGGATGCCGGCGTCGGCCGAACCGAGTGCGTCGAGGATCTCGGCGGGTGCGGTTCGCATCGGGCGGGTCGCGAACGTCTCGATTGAAAGCGGACGCGTGTCCGCCTCCACTTCCGCAAGCGCCTGCTCCAGGGCCGCGGCGACCGGCCGGCTGGCCTCGTCGGCAATCAACGCGACACGCTCGCCGCGCCGAATCGACAGACACGTTTCCACCGCGTTCCGCGCGCCGGGCATCAGATCGGCTGAGGCAGACCCAAACAGCATTGGATCGATCTTATCAGGGTGCTGAAGGGTGCTGAGGGGTGCTGAAGGGTGCTCAGGGGTGCTGAAGGGTGCTCAGGGGTGCGATTCGCTGACGACAAACGCCGGCACCTGCCCGCCGCCTGAAGTGACATTTGCCAGGCCCGTCGCACTGAGTCGCGTCAGGTAGCCGGTCATGCGGCCCCGGAACACGTACGGCGCGAAGTCGACGAGCATGTCCCGCATCGTGACAGCGCCGGCGGAGTCGAACTGCGGGAACGCCTCGCGGCGGACAGGAATGCGTTCCTGCACGACCCAGCTGCCCGGCTGGTCGGCCAGCGCCGCTTTCGTCACGGCGGTCCACTCGGTCTCGGAAGTTTCCCAGCCGAGGACGACGCCTTTTCCGCCGTACTCGTCGTTCGGCTTCAGGACGAGCTGCTCGCGGTCGTGCTCGATGAGCTGAAGGAGACCTCGGCGGTGTCCCCCTTTTTCCGTGAACCCGTCGGCGATGACGCGCGTCCACGGCACATGGGCCGCGACGGCCGCCCGCTCCGCCTCCGAGAACAGCCACGAGTTCCGCGGATCGGTCAGGACGGCAAAGAACGCCTTCTTGTGCGGCAACTTGCAGCGGAACGTGTTCGCGACGCATACGGTCCGCGCGGTGTACGCCTCGACGAGCGCCGCGCATTCGTCCCGGCGCTCGACGATGTCGTTCATCAGCACGCGGCGGTAGACGAGGTCGATCCGGCGGTCCTGGCCGAACAGGCCGCCGCCATTCGCCTCCAGCTCGCGCGGGTCGCACACGAGCGTGGGGACGCCGGCCGCGGTGAACGCCTCCGCCAGGATCTCGAATTCCGTCCAGGTCGGCACGCCGCGCCAGTCCACGATCGCGATCGTGGGAGGGCTCGCCCGTCCGCCCCACTCGCGATAACTCGCCAGAAGCGCGTCAAGCAGCGGCGCGATGGTGCGATTGAATCGCACCGCGTGATGCTCGCGGAACCGCGCCATGACCTCCTGCGCGTCGAACAGCTCGGCGAGCCGCTCGGTATAGCCGGGGCCGGCCGGTGATTCGGCGTTGTATTCGGCGAAATGCAGGGAGTCGGCCAGCAGGAACGCGTCGAGCCGCGAGGCGGTGCTCGCCGTCATGTACCCCGGATCGATGCGCACGAGGCGCGCCTCTTCCTCGCGAAGCCCGAGCTGATCGAACAGTGCGGGAAGCTCCAGCGCGGCTCCGGCCACGCGCTCGCCCAGCGCCGCGATGGTCTCGGCCGCCGCGCGCGTCCGCGCCTCGTCCGCCTCCGTGAGGAGGAACGGCCGCAGGAACGGGCAGTGCACCCGATCGCCGAAGGTCAGGCGCCGCGCCCGCATCTCCTGCGCGAACTTCTGGCAGAACCGCGGGCTCAATTCCACGTCCGCGCGCAGCAACGCATGCCAGTCGGAAACCGGCCCCATCACAGGTTCGACGGGCCGCCCGTGAACCCGGACGCCGGGCCCAGGCCCAGCATCTCTTCCCACCTCGGCCAGCACTGCGCCGGATGGCCGTTCAGGGCGCGATCGATGACCAGCCCCGCCATCTTCTCGACGACGTGACCGAAGTAGAAGTCGGTGATGCGGTCCCGTTCGAAGTCCGGCGCCGGATTCAGGTAGTCGATGGCATACGGCACGCCGTCTTCGATCGCGAACTCGATCGTGTTCATCTCGTACCCGAGCGCGAGATTGATGGTCTGCGCGTCGCGCACGACGCGCGCGCCGAGCGCAGGCGACAGGTAGCTGTGATCGACGATGTACCGGCGCTCGCGCGGATCGTAGGCGACCGGCGTGATGTCGGTCTTGCCGAACGTGAAGCACCGGACGTACTTGTCGAAGTCGATGAACTCCTGGAGCGTCATGCAATACGGCGACGTGGTGTCGTACGCCTCGAGCAGCTCGCGGCGGTCATGGACCTTGTAGACGTGCTTCCATCCGCCGCCGGAGTACGGCTTCAGGATTGCGGGCCGGCCCACGTAGTCGAGCAGGGCGTCCCAATCGATCGGGTATCGCAGGTTGCGCAGCGATTCGGGCGTCAGGTCGATGTCGGCGGGATAGCCCTTCTGCGGCAGCAGGACCGTCTTCGGGATCGCGCAGCCGAGCTTCGCCATCACGGCATAGTTGAAGTACTTGTCGTCGGCGGTCCACCAGAACGGGTTGTTGATGACGTAGGTTCCCTGCAGCACCGCCTGCTTCATCGCTCCGCGGTAGTACTCCACTTCATGCGAGATCCGATCGACGATCACGCGGTACTCGGCTTCCTGGTCCATGCGCGTGCCGCCGAGCGTCACCATCTCCGCGGTCAGGCCGTGCGGCGCGCCGAGCGCGTTCACCCGCGCGATGAACGCGGGCGGAAAGCTGTACTCGCGGCCGACCAGCAGCCCGATCTTCCCCCGCCTGTCCACCTGGTGCGCGCTCATCGTGAAACTCCCCGCGCGCCGGACTTCGTCTCCATCACGACGTGGCGGACGACGGCGCGCAAATCCGCGGTCTCGCGGAAGACCGCGAGCTGCCGATCGGCGCTCGTGCCATCGTTCAGCACCGTGTGCACGTAGTTCACCGCCTCCCGGCTCCCGAGCTCGTCCACCACGTCGTCCACGAACTCCAGCAGTTGCAGCGCCAGCTCGCGCATCGGGACCTCGACCCGCTGGCCAAAGTCGATCAGCTTGCCGTCGAGCCCCCACCGCGCCGCCCGCCACTTGTTCTCTTCGACCAGGGCGCGGCGATACACGCGGAACCCGAGGTTCTTCGCGCGAAGCCGGTGAAGCTTGACGACAATCGCCTGCGCGAAGGCGGCCAGCATCACGGCTTCCTCGGGACGGCTGGGCACGTCGCACACGCGAAACTCCAGCGTGCCGAAGGCCGGGTGCGGGCGCACATCCCACCAGATCTTCCGCCCGTCGTCGATGCAGTGCAGGTCCACGAGCATCTGCACGTACTCCTCGTATTCGCTCCAGGAGTCGAACCGGTCGGGCACGCCCGTCCGCGGAAAGCGGCGAAAGACGGTCGTCCGGTAGGACTTCAGGCCCGTGTCACGGCCGAGCCAGAACGGGGAGCTGGTCGACAGCGCGAGCAGATGGGGCAGGAAGTAGCGCGCCTCGGTCATCACGTCGATGGCCGTCTGGCGGTCGGGGACCGCCACGTGCACGTGCAAGCCGAAAATCAACAGGGACCGCGCCAGCTGCTGCAGTTCCTCGACGATGCTGGCGTAGCGGTCACCGGGGGAGAGGACCTGGTCCTTCCAGTCGGAGAAGGGATGCGTGCCCGCGGCCGCCACCGCCAGGCCGACCCGTTCGGCGCTCTCGGTCAGCTCGCGGCGGACGTGGAAGATCTCGTCGTGGAGCTCGCCGATGTTCTCGCAGATTTTCGTGCCGACCTCGACGATCGACTGGTGCAGCTCGCGCTTGATCTGCTGCCCGAGCGTCGGCGTGCTCGAGGCGATCAGCTCGGAGACATGCGACCGCAGCGCCCACGTCTCGGGGTCGACGATCTGGAATTCCTCCTCCACGCCGACGGTGAAACGGTCCATTTAGCGATGATATGTCAGTCGTGTGTGTTTGGCCTGTCCCGCGACGAGGCCACATCAGGGCCGCCGCGCCTCGGCCGGACGCGCGGACAACCGCACCTCCGGCGCGTGCCTGACGGTCCCGCTTCCGCCTCCGCCGAAGGCTACGGCGAGACCTCGCCGTAGCTCGCCCGCATCGATCGCGAGCGAAGGCGGGCCGGCTGGGGTTGCTCGCGGGCCGGTAAAGAATCGGTTGGGCAACATGGTAGTCCGATCACCAGGGACGAAAGAGCGCCTGCGCGGATCGGACCGCCTGCGGTGCGGTTTTCGAACTGACGCCTCGCGCTGGCCGCATCGCGCTGCGGCCCTGACGTGGCCCCGTCGCGCGGTCCGGCTCCTCAGCGGCTCTCCTTGGCGTGGCGGCGACACTGACTGACCGCGGCCGTTGGAGCGGACCGACGCGCCGCGCAGCCGGAAGGTGGGCGCCGCGATTCCGCGCGCCGACTTCGCATCGTGTGATCCGCGTCGAGCCGAGCCACCACCGGTGCATCGGTGCGCCTGACATGTGACGGCCAACCGCATCCGTAGTCGGCGCGGGAGCGGACGGGTATGAGCGGCGGCCACTTTCCCGGTCTGCGGAAGTCGGCCGCGGACAGGCAGTGTTGCCGACGCGCCCTTCGCGAGCCGGTCACGTTTAATGGACCAGCCCTCCCTTCAGGGTTGCCTCCCAATGTGCGATGATTCCAAAAACCAGCCGGCATCTGTGACCGAAGACCATCAACCGTCAACTGACACATACCTTGAAGACGCCGCCCATTTTCCAGGCGGCCACGCCGCGGGAGTCGTGTTTCCACGCACGACGGAGGAGGTCGCGGACATTGTCAGGGGGGCCCCGGCCGTCCTGCCGATCGGCGCCCAGTCATCCGTGACCGGGGGCGCGACGCCGATGGGTGAGCTGATTCTGGCGACCTCGAAGATGAACCGGGTCGTCGAGCTCACCTCGTCCCGCGTCACCGTCGAAGCGGGAATCACCATCGCGGAGATGCAGGAGCATCTCGCGCGCGCGGGCGCCTGGTTTCCGCCCGCGCCGACCTTTACCGGCGCCTGCGCCGGAGGGATCGTGTCGACCAACGCGGCGGGCGCCGCCACGTTCAAGTACGGGAGCACGCGCGACTGGGTCGAGGCGCTGACCGTCGTCCTCGCGGACGGCGCCGTCCTCGAGATCCGCCGCGGCGCCGAGCGCGCGCGCAACGGCCGGCTCCATATCGACGCGCGGAGCGGGCGTCTCACCGTCCCGGTACCGACCTACGTGATGCCGCCGGTGGCGAAGCGATCGGCTGGTTACCACGCCCAGCCGGGCATGGATCTCATCGATCTCTTCATCGGATCGGAAGGCACGCTCGGGATCGTCACCCGCATCACGTTCCGGATCGTCACCCGCGCGCCGCAGACGGCGCTCGCCCTCGTGCCGTGCGGGTCGGAGGCGCAGGCGATAGACGCGGTGCTCGCGCTGCGTGCCGCGTCGCACGACACCTGGCGCACGGCCGATCCGGCCGGCATCGACGCGTCGGCCATCGAGGACATGGACCGCCGATCCATCCAGATCGTCTGCGAGGACGGCGCCGACGCGCGCAACAGCGTCTCGTTTCCGCGCGGGACGGCCGTCGCGCTGCTGGTGCGCCTCGAGCTGCCCGCCGGGACCGACGCGGCGGCCGCGTACGCGCAGATCGGCGGCGCGCTCGACGGCACGCGCGACACGCCGCTCGTCCGGTTCTGCCGGCTGCTGGACAAGCTGCGCCTGCTGGACACGACGGAGCTTGCGATGCCGGGAGACCATCGCCGCATGGAGCAGCTCATCGCGATTCGAGAGGCGGTCCCTTCCGGCGTGAACGCGCGCGTCGGCGCCGCCAAGCGAGACATCGATGCGCGGATCGAGAAGACCGCCGCCGACATGGTCGTGCCGGTGGAGCGTTTCGCCGACATGATGGCGGCCTACCGGCGCGGCTTCGATTCGCGCGGACTGGATTACGCCGTCTGGGGACACATCTCGGATGGCAACGTCCACCCGAACGTGATCCCGCGCTCGTACGACGACGTGGTGCGCGGAAAGGAAGCGATTCTGGAGTTCGGCCGCGAGGTCGCGCGCCTCGGCGGCTGCCCGCTCGCCGAGCACGGCGTCGGGCGCAACCCGACCAAGCAGACACTGCTCCGGCAGCTCTACGGCGACGAGGGCATCGAGGAGATGCGCGCCGTCAAGCGCGCGCTCGATCCGCAGTGGAAGCTCGCGCCCGGGGTGATATTCGATCGGTGCACGTAGTCGTGGTTCGTTACTCGTGGCTCGTTACTCGTAGGGATCGAACCACGAGCAACGAGCAACGACAGGATTACTTGTCTTTGTCGATGTACTTCTGCGGATCCTGATCGAACTTCGTCTTGCACACGGGCGCACAGAAGTAGTAGGTCTGGCCGTTGTATTCGCTCTTGCCGGCGGCGGTCTTCTCGTCGACCATCATGCCGCACACAGGGTCCTTGCTCATTGTGTCCTCCCGATTAGTAAGTTGGTGAATTCGTGAGTTGGTGAATTCACGAACTCACCAGTCCACCAATTCGCCACCTCATGAATCCCAACGGGTGCCGGCTTGCGCCGCGCATTACCTGATCAGACAATTATCACGACCGGCGATGGATTAATACTCGCCCCACGAGCTGCGACGATGAGATTCGTGTTGTTAGCTGTCGGTGTGCCGCTTCTTGCCCTCGGAGGCCAGGGACTCTACGGCGTGGCGCGCAGCCGGCAGCAGGTCGCGGTGACGTGCGAGGAACTGGCGCGCCAGCCGCCCCGCGCGTTGTGGCTGCGCGTGACAGGCTGCGAGCTGGACTATCTCAACCCGGGATATCGCGAATGGCGCGGCCAGATGACGGAGCTGTTTTTTTCCGTGCGTCCCGCCAGCCAGCCGAAGACCGTGCCCGCCCCGCTCGTGGCGGCGACAAGGGATCCGGAGGCGCTGGCCGTCGCGCGAAGCGCGATTGGCCCTGGCGGCCAGCCCGATCAGGAGGCCTTCATCGTCGCCATGCTGCGCATCGTCTCGATCTTGAGAGCGTCGCGGGAAGTGGAGGGATACGCGCGCGGGGGCCTCATCGAAGTCCTGCGGGCGCGCCGGACGCTCGCGAGCCTCGGGGCCCCGCTGGCCAGCGGGTACGTGGTGATCGATCTTCACGCACGGCCGCGCATGGTCGTGCCGGCGGCCGAAACAGGCGCGGGCGCGGTCGCGTTCCTTGGTTTCGCCGTACTGATCCTGCGCCGGCGGCGGCGTGCGGTGGCAGCCCCGGTCGCCGCCTCGATCGCTGCCCCGATCGCTGCCCCGGTCGCCCTGCCGCCGATGCTGCTGCTGAACCTCGAGAGGTCGGCGACGCCCGCCGCCGTCGAGCACGCGCCTCCCCTGGGATCGATGGCAGAGGTGGATGCCCGGCTGCGCTCGGCTCTTCCTGATATCCGGCTCGACAACGGAGTCGCGTCGGTTGCCGGCACCGATTACTGGGTGCAGATCGATCGCGGTGGAACCGATCCCGTGTGGACCGCCACGGTGACGGCGCAGGGTGGCGGCGCCGAGGACGCTCTCCGCACACTCTCGACAGCGACCCGGTGGCGTCTGTACATACCGAAACGAGGCGAGTTTCTGAACTGAGGACGTAAGAACTCCAAATTCCAAACTTCAGACTCCAAAGAGACTCCAAACTTCAAACTTCAAAGTCTGAAGTTTGAGACTGGCAGTTTTTGGAGTTTTGAAGTTTGGAGTGTCTTTGGAGTTTGAGGTTTGTAGTTTGGAGTTATGAGAGCAAATCTTCTTTGATCAGATCGGTGTTGATCGCGAAGGCGGCCTCCGCGCCTTCCGCGGCCGCGACGATCACCCATTGCACCGCGCGCGAGGCGTCGCCCGCGACGAACAACCCTTTGAGGTGCGTGGTCTCGTACTTGCCCGTGCGCACCGTGCCCTTGTCGTTGAAGTCGCAGCCCAGGCGGATCGCGAGCGGAGACTGCTGATACTGACCGGTCGTGAAGAACAGGGCGCGGCGCGGCAGCGTCTCGCCGCCGGCGAACACGATCCGCTCGAGAATGCCATCGCGGCCTTCGAGCCGGGCGATGCGATCCTCGCGCAGGTTGATGCCGTTCCGCTGGAGCCGGGCGCACCCCTCCGCGTCTATCTCCGCCTCGCCGTCGGTGCACAACACGAGGTCGCGGCTCCAGACCGTCAGCTCGAGTGAGAGGCCGAGGCCGCGCTCGCCGCGGCCGTAGATCGCGAGCGGCGCATCGCGGACCTCCCACCCGTCGCAGTATGGGCAGTGGAAGATGCTGCGCCCGTACAAGTCCTCGATTCCCTCGAGGGGCGGAACCTCGTCCCGTACTCCGGTCGCGACCAGCAGCTTGCGCGCGTGCACGGACTCGCCCCCGGCAAGCGTCACCTCGAAACGGCTGTCCGCCCCGCACTCGGCCGCCACGACTGCCACATCGCGGACCGTCACCGTCTCGTACTGCCGCAATTCCCGTCGCCCCGACGCGAGGAACTCGTGCGGATTCATGCCGTCGCGCGTGAGGTACCCGTGAAGCGCATGGGAGGCCTCGTTTCGAGGGTGCCCGGTGTCGCACAAGAGCACAGCGCGGCGGCAGCGTCCGAGCATCAACGCCGCGCTCAGCCCCGCGGGACCGCCGCCGACGATCACGACATCGTACATATGCGCTCGAACCTCGGATCGCCGCGAAGCGACTCGAGATCAATGTCGCGGCTGGCGCGCGCGGCCGTCAGGGCCGGCAGCCGCGCCCCGACCCGTTCCAGCGAATCGAGCGCGCGGTCGCGGTCGCCGCCGAGCGCGTACGCGCACGCGGCGTAGTAGCGCGTGAACGGATCGTCGGCCCCCTCGGAAACGCGCGTCTCGAACGACTTGATCGCGCGGGTGAAGCGGCGTTGCGCTTCCTCGGCCTGGCCCTGCCGCAGATACGCGGCGCCGGCCTTGACGTTCAGCTCGATCATGGTGCGCTCGCGCAGCGCGTGGCTGCTCGATCCCACGAAGACCATCTCGCGCTCGTACTCGCGGAGCGCCTCCTCGTACTTCCCCAAGAGGTAGTACACGTACCCGAGCCGCGCCCGCGCGCCGACGATTTGCAGCCCCGTGTTGCCCGAGATGAACTGCTCCTGGAGCTCGACGGCCCGGCGGCAGACCTCCTCGGCGCGCGCGTACTGACCCTCCCAGGCCAGCAACAGCGCCAGCTGCAAGTACGAGTAGCCCGCCTCCGGATTCAGCTCGATGGCGCGATCGAAATACGGGATGGCGGCGGCGAAGTCGCCCTTCCCGACCCAGTACGCGCGGGCGAGCCCCTGGTACGCCTGCCCGTTGCCGGGATCCAGCCGCAGCGCCTCGCGGTTCGCGGCGATCGCTTCGTCAATCCTGCCGAGGACGATGAGCGACGAGCCGAGCCACATGTGAGCCTCGGGCCGGTTCGGATCGAGCGCAATCGCGCGCTGCTCGATCTCGACCGCCTTTTGCACCATGTCCGGGATGGTGAGGAAGTTCCCCTTGGTGCCGTACGCGCCGCCGAGCGCCGCCCACGCAATGGCGTATTCCGGGTCGTGCCGCGTTGCCGTCTCGAAGAGCGCGATCGCCCGATCGATCGAATCGCGGGTCGCCTGCCGAAGGCTCATCATCCCGCGCGCGTAGGCCTCGTACGCCTCCACCGAGCGCGTCTCGCGCCGCTCGATGCCCGCGACCTCTGTCCCGCGCAGATCGAGATGCAAGCCCTGCGTCAGCTCGTAGACGATCTTGTCCTGCAGCGCGAAGATGTCGTCGATCCGGCCGTCCACCTTGACCGTCCGGAGCAGCTCGCCGGTGCCGACCTCGACGACGTTCGCGGTGATACGGACCGACTCCCCCATGCGCTGGAAGCCGCCGACCACAACCCACGCGGCGCCGAGCCGGCGGCCGATCTCGATCGCGAGGGAGTCGTTGATGTGGGCCCCCGTGCTGAGGTTCCGGACCGCGTCGAACACCCGCGCGCGGCCGATCACGGTCAGGCCGTGCACGTTCTTCAGGTCGGAGCTGACGGTCTCGGCGATGCCGGTGCCGATCCAGTCGTCCGAGGGCTCGCGCGTGATGTTCGCGAACGTCATCACGGCGACCGCGTCGCCGGCGCGCTTCCCGATCGGCGCGGCGATGAGCCGGCTCGACTCGGCGCGCGGCAACGCGTCGAGCGCGTCCGCGACCATCCGCAGGTCGCGGTGCATCTCGCGCGCGGACTGATACCGGAACGCGGCGTCCTTCTCGAGCGCGCGCACGGTCACGGCGTCGAGCGCCGGCGGCACGCCGGCGGCGAGGCTCGACGGCGCCGGCGGTGCCTGGTGGAGGATGTGGTCGATGATCTCGATGGGCGCGGCTCCCTCGAACGGCACCCGCCCCGTGATCAACTCGAAGAGCACGACCCCCAGCGAAAACAGGTCCGCGCGGTGATCGACGGGCCTGCCGAGCGCCTGTTCCGGCGCCATGTACGACACCGTCCCAACCACCATCCCCGCCATCGTCATCTGCCCGTGCGTCGCCTCGAACCCGGGGCCGGAGACGAACTTGGCGAGACCGAAGTCGAGCACTTTCACCAGCCCGCGCTCGGTGCGGATCAGGTTCGCGCTCTTGATGTCGCGGTGGACGATCCCGCGGCCGTGTGCCTCGTCGAGCGCGTCGGCGACCTGCATGCCTATTTCGACGGCTTCACGGACGGGCAGCGCGCCTTTCGCGACGCGCGCGGACAGCAGCTCGCCGTCCACGTACTCCATGACGATGAAGTCCGCCCCGGCATGCTCCCCGATGTCGTAGGTGACGGCGATGTTCGGGGATCGCAGCAGCGAGGCCGCCCTCGCCTCGTTCAGCAGCCGCGCGCGGCTTTCGGGATCGGACTTGAACGCCGCCGGCAGGAACTTGAGCGCCACCGGACGGCCGAGCCGGAGGTCCTCGGCGCGATAGACCTCTCCCATCCCTCCCGCGCCGAGACGCTCGCCGATTCGATAATGCTGAACAGTGGTGCCAATCACGACTATGAAAGAAGAACCCCCGGCCCGATTACGCCAGTATATTGGAAGTGTCATGGAGAGAAGTGTCATGAAGATCCATTGCGCCGCCCTCGTCGTTCTTCTCGCGATCCCCGACGCGTCGTCCGCGCAGTCGACGGCACAGCCGCCGATGACGATGCAGCATCAGCACGACACGGCGTCGTCCCCGTGGCACCTCATGCAGGACGCCTCGCTGTTCCTGACGGCGAATCACCAGGGAGGGCCGCGTGGGGGAAGTGATTTCGGCTCGCAGAACTGGTGGATGGGCATGGCGAGGCGACCCATCGGAGAGGGCACGCTGACGTTCAACCTGATGCTCAGCCTCGATGCCGCGACGCTCGGCAAGGACGGCTATCGCGAGCTCTTCCAGGTCGGCGAGGCACTGCACGATCGGCCGCTCATCGATCGGCAGCATCCGCACGATGTGCTGATGCAGGCGGCGGCCGTGTGGCGCGTGCCGCTCGTCAACGACTTCGAGCTGACGCTGGCCGGCGCACCAGTCGGCGAACCGGCGCTCGGACCTGTCGCCTTCATGCACCGATCGTCGGCCGCCATGAATCCGACCGCGCCGCTCTCGCATCACACGCTCGATTCCACGCACATCGCGATGGAGGTCCTGACCGCCGGACTCGATCGAGGTCCGTTTGCGGTGCAGACCTCGATCTTTCACGGACGGGAACCGGACGAAAACCGCTGGGACCTCATCGATCCCGGCGCACTCGATTCCTGGTCGATCCGCGGGTGGTACCGCCCGCGGCCGTCCGTCGCCGTGCAGGCGTCGGTCGGGTTTCTCTCCCATCCCGAAGAACTGGAGCCCGGCGACGTCGTGCGCTCGACCGCGTCGGTGTCGTGGAATCGCAAGCAGGGCCCGCACGCGACAGCTCTGACGGTCGCATTCGGCCGCAACGACAAGGTCGATTTCAACTACAACGCGTTCCTTTCCGAGGTGACGCACACCTTCGGGGCGATGACGGCGTTCGCCAGATTCGAGGCGCTGCAGGTCGAGACCGATCTGCTGCGTTTCGGCGTCCATCCCGGTTCCGATCCGCACCTCCTGGATGTTCACGGACTCGGCCTCGAGATTCCTGCCAGTCCTCCGTCAACTGTCCAGGCGCTGACCCTGGGCGCGGCGCGCACCGTGAGCCGCTGGTCGGACTGGGACATCGACGCGGGGGCCGACCTCACCTTCTACGGTGTTCCCACGGCGTTCAAAGCCACGCACGGCAATCACCCCACGTCCTTCCACGTGTTCATCCGCGTCCGTCCGCCGGCACCGATGGGCAGGATGGTGGACGGGACGATGACACGGATGATGAAGTAGCAGGCAGCTCGCAGCACGCAGCGGGCAGTGAGTCGAGCAGTCAAGCTGTCCAGTACAGCGGGACAGCGTGATCCGCTGCCTGCTGCCCGCTGCCCGCTATCCGCTGCCGGCTGCATGCTGACTCCCTGCCTACTGCCTACTGCATACTGCATACTTCTCCGGGTTCCCGCTTCGCTATAATCCACTCTCACGGGAACCCCACCCCCTATGGGCCTCACCCTCGGCAGCCGGTTTGGCCGCTATGACATCATCGGCGTGCTTGGCGCCGGCGGCATGGGCGAGGTCTATCGCGCACGCGACGCGAAGCTCGGCCGTGACGTCGCGATCAAGGTGCTGAGCGGGCCGCGCGTGGCGGATCCCGAACGGCTCCAGCGCTTCGAACGCGAAGCGCGCGTACTCGCATCCCTCACTCACCCGCACATCGGTCAGATCTTCGGCACCGAGGAAGCCGACGGCGTGTTCGCCCTCGTGCTCGAACTGGTCGAAGGCGAGTCGCTCGAGGATCGCCTCGCGCAGGCCGCGCGCGACCGCGCGCGGCTGCCCGCGACCGAGGCGTTCGCCATCGCGCGCCAGATTGCCGACGCACTCGATGCCGCCCACCAGAAAGGCGTCGTCCACAGAGACCTGAAGCCCGCCAACGTCAAGGTGACGCCCGAAGGTGTCGTCAAGGTGCTGGATTTCGGGATCGCCAAGGCGCTGATAATGGCCGACGTGATCGCCGACGAGAAAGCGGTGGCCACCGTCACGGCCGACGCGACCGGGACAGAGATCCTCGGCACGGTCGCGTACATGAGTCCGGAGCAGGCGAGCGGCCGTCGTGTGGACGCGCGCACGGATATCTGGGCGTTCGGGTGCGTCCTGTTCGAGATGCTCGCCGGTCGCCGTCCGTTCCAGGGGGCCACGACGTGGGAAACCGTCGCCGCGGTCCTCGAGCGCGATCCGCCGTGGGACGCGCTGCCATCGTCGCTGCCGCCGCGCGTCGGTCAACTGTTGCGGCGCTGCCTCCAGAAGGATCCGCGGCACCGCCTGCACGCGATCGCCGACGCGCGCATCGAGCTGGAGGAGCTGGCGCATGACCGGTCGCGCCCCGCCGCGTGGAGCACCCGCGATCGTCCATTCGCTCGAATGCGCCCGCGGACGGTCGGCACGACTGCTGCCGCGATTGTGTTGATGCTGGCTGCCATCGCGATTTACCTCGCGTGGGATCGTTCGCCGGCGCTGCCGCGCTATTCAAATCCGCGTCAGGTCACCGCCGCCATGGGTCTGGAGGACTATCCTGCGTCGTCGCCCGATGGTCGCACCGTCGCCTTCGAGTCGAACCAGTCCGGCAACTGGGACATCTGGATTGCTCAGGTTGACGGCGGCCGCGCCGTGAACCGCACGGCCGATCATCCCGGAGAAGACCGGTATCCGAGCTGGTCGCCTGACGGAAGCCAGATCGCGTTCTGGTCCGATCGCGAGGGAGGCGGATATTTTCTGATGCCGGCCGTCGGCGGATCCGCGACGAAGATCGTGTCGACGCCTGGAACCAATACCACGAACATCGGTCCGGCGGCATGGTCGGCCGACGGCCACCAGCTCGCGTTCGCCAGCTACACCCCGGTCGGCCGCGCGCTGCAGGCTTCGCTCGACATCCTCAACGTGGTGACGCGCGAGACGCGCCGGCTGCCGCTGCCCGGCACCCAGGAGGCGCGCCTCGACCTGGCCTGGTCGCCCGACGGGCGGCTCGTCGCCTATGTCGATGCGGGGCAGCAGCCCGCCGAGACGACGCAGATCATGGTGACGCGCGTCGCCGACGGCACGAGCCGCGCCGTTACCGACGATCGCGCC
Organism: Acidobacteria bacterium RIFCSPLOWO2_12_FULL_66_21; assembly: GCA_001767455.1. GTDB lineage: Bacteria > Acidobacteriota > Vicinamibacteria > Vicinamibacterales > 2-12-FULL-66-21 > 2-12-FULL-66-21. The sequence goes on along the minus strand of MELC01000090.1, from coordinate 44,743 downwards.
AACGCACGCAGCCCGCGATGGTCGGTCGACGGGCGCGAGCTGTATTTCGTGTGGAACCATATCGGCGCCGCGGATCTCTGGCGCCGGCGCATCGACGAGAGCGGCACACCGGCCGGCGAACCGGAACAGGTCACGACAGGACTCGAGATGCTGCACGCGAGCTTCTCAACCGCGGGCGACAGGTTGATGTTCGCGAAAGGGCGCTGGATGTCGAACGTGTGGCGCGTGCCGGTGGGGCGCGCGCGTCCCGCAACGTGGGCGGATGCCACGCAGGTGACCTTCGAGCATGCCTTTATCGAATTCGTGGACGTGTCGCCCGACGGCCGGACCCTCGCCTTCAGCTCCGATCGCGCCGGCAACCAGGATCTGTGGACACTCGCGATCGATACGGGCGATCTGACGCAGCTGACGACCGACCCCGCCCCCGAGTGGGCGCCGCGCTGGTCGCCGGACGGACGCGAGCTGGCGTTCTATGCCAGCCGCTCCGGTGACCGGGAGATCTACGTCATGCCCGCCGGCGGCGGGCCGGCACGGCGCCTGACAACGAGCCCGGGGTTGGATGCGACGCCCGACTGGTCGCCTGACGGAAAGTGGATTGCGTTCCGATCCGAGCGCACGGGCAGCTCCGACATCTGGGTCGTGTCGGCTGACGGACGCGAAGAGCGGCCGATTGCCCCTGATGCCGCGCCCGACTATGCGCCCTCGTGGTCGCGCGACGGCGCGTGGATCGCATTCGGATCTCACCGCGGCGGCCTGCCGCGCCTCTGGCGCGCGCCGTTCCCGGAGGGAGCACCGGAGCCGGTGGTCGCGGGAGCGCTGTTCGCCCTGCGTTGGTCGCACGGCGACGGACGGATCTACTACGGCGGAACCGACCACAACGTGAGCGAGATCTGGTCGATCGCTCCGGGCGAGCAGGCCCCGAAGCGCCTGGCGACGCTCACGGGCCGGCGAGGCTCCATCGGGAGTCAGCCGCCGGCCATCGACGCCCGCTACGTCTATTTTCCCTGGCGCGAGGATCCCGCGGACATCTGGGTCATGGACGTGCGGAAGTGAGCTGGTCACTGCCGGAGCTGCCCCGCACGCTGACGCGCCTGAATGCCACCGCGATGGTGGCCGGCACGATCATCGGCGCGTCGATCTTCGTGCAGCCGTCCGAGATTGCGCGGCACCTCCAGACGCCCGGCCAGATCATGCTGGTGTGGGCCGTCTGCGGCGTGCTCACGCTGTTCGGCGCGCTCGTGTGCGCTGAGCTGGCGTCGGTGTTCCCGGAAACCGGCGGGCTCTACGTGTTCATGCGCGACACGTTTTCGCCCCTCGCGGGTTTCCTCTGGGGCTGGGCGATGTTCTGGAGCATGCACTCCGGCATCATCGCCGCCATCGCGGTCGTCTTCGCGCGGTACGCCGCCTTCTTCGTGCCGGTCGGGGACGCCGGGATCCGTGCCATCGCGGTGATGGTGATCCTGCTGCTCACCGCGCTGAACTACGCGGGGGTCCGTGCCGGCAGCGCCGTCCAGACGGCGCTGACGTCCGCCAAGCTCGTGGCGATCGTCGTCATCGTCGTCGCGGGGTTCTCGGTGGCCACCACGGGTCAGGCGCCGGTCGCGCCTGTGGCCGCGGCGGAGCCCGTCGCCTCGTTCCGCGAATTCCTCCTGGCCCTGGTCGCGGGACTGTTCGCGTACGGCGGCTGGCACATGGTCACCTACACGGCAGGAGAAACGAAGCTGGCGGCCCGGACGATCCCCGTCGCGCTGGTGACCGGCGTCGCGATCGTCACGGCCGCCTACGTCGCGCTGAACCTCGTGTACCTGCGCGTGCTGCCGCTCGACGCGGTCCGATCCTCGACGCGCATCGCGGCCGACGCCGCCGACGCGCTGCTCGGACGGGGCGGATCCGCCCTCATGGCGGCGCTCGTCATGATGTCGTCGTTCGGCGCGCTGACAGGCATCGTGCTGACCGGGCCGCGCGTGTATTACTCGATGGCCCACGACGGCCTCGCCCCGCGGTGGCTCGGATACGTGCATCCGACCCGCCGCACGCCTTCGCACGCCATCATCGCGCAGGGCATCTGGTCGAGCGTGCTGGCCGCGACCGGCGCGTATCGCCAGATCTTCACGCGCGTCGTTTACACCGAATGGCTGTTCTTCGCGCTGATGGCCGCAAGCCTGTTCGTGCTGCGGCGGCGGCGGGACTACCAGCCGCCGTATCGCGCGTGGGGATATCCCGTCGTGCCCGCGATCTTCATCGTCGCATCGCTGGTGATTGTCGGCAACCAGTTCGCGAGCACTCCGATGGAAGCCGCCGAAGGCCTCGGGCTGGTGGCTTTGGGCGCTCCGATCTACTATCTCGGTCATGCGAATCGTCGACTTCCATAATCACTACTACCCGCCGGAGTACGTCGAAGCCCTGCGGACCTCCCAGTCGGTCGTCAAGGTGACCTACGACGACGAGGGGAATCCGTGCGTCCACTACCCGGGCGACTACAACGTTCTCGTGCCGGGGCATCGCGACATCGATTACCGGGAGCGCGTCCTGGAGGAGCACGGGGTCTCGACCCAGGTGTTGACCTTCACGACCCCCGGAGTGCACGTCGAGCCGCCCGAGGTCGCGGTGCGGCTCGCACGGGAGGTCAACGATTCGTTCGCGCGCATCGCGAAACAGCGGCGGGCGCACTTCACGGCGCTGGCGACGCTGCCGCTGAACGACCCGGCGGCGTCGGTCGTGGAACTGGAGCGGGCGATGAACGCGCTCGGGCTGCCCGGCGCGATGGTGTTCAGCAACGTGAATCACGTGGCGCTCTCCGACGAGCGTTTCGCGCCGCTGTGGCAGAAGGCTGACGAGCTCGGGGCCGTCATCTCCATCCACCCAACCGACCCGGCCGGCGTCGAGGCGATGCTGGACTATCACCTCATGCCGCTCGTGGGGTTCCTGATGGACACGACGCTCGCCGCATCCAAGCTCGTGTTCAGCGGGATCGTGGAGCGACACCCGAAGATCCGGTGGGTGCTGACGCACATGGGGGGAGCCATCCCGTACCTGGCGGAGCGGCTGGATCGCGGGTATACCGCGTTCGCGGACTGCCGCCGGAACATCAACCGGCCGCCCAGCGAATACCTGAAAACGTTCTATTTCGATACGGTCAACTTCAATCCCCAGGCAGTCCGCCTGGCTATCGCCTTTGCCGGCGCGGATCACATCCTCGCCGGAAGCGACTATCCTCACCAGATCGGCAGCATCCCGCTGATGCTCGACACGATCAACAAGCTGGATGTGGAGGAGGACGTCCGGCGCAACATCCTCGGGGGCAACGCGGCGCGGCTGCTCAAGCTGGGAAGTTGACACATTGTGAAATCTTTCACATCATTGGGGTTCGGTACCCTCGAGCGCGACACGCCGGCAAGCTGAGTGCAGGGCGAAGGCCCTGCGCGACCCGCAGGGAAACGGGTTGAGCAGCCATCACGGCTGCCATCACGCGAACCGCACGGCGCTGACGCCCTTTTGCATTTACTCCCACCTCGAATGGTCGTGGGAAGGCCGCTCAGCAGACGACGCCACGATGAGTCAGATTTTCCATCGTCACGCCAACATCTACGCCCGGCTCAGCATGATCGCCGTTGCGGTCGTGGCCGTCTCCATCGGAGGGGCGGTGGCGCTGCTGAACGTGTCCGGCTACAACACGAAGCAGGACGAGTTCGTCGAGCAGCCGATCCAGTTCAGTCACCTGCATCACGTCGGCGGCATGGGGATCGACTGCCGCTACTGCCACACGTCCGTCGAAGAGTCGGCGTTCGCGAACATCCCGCCGACGAAGACGTGCATGAACTGCCACTCGCAAATCTGGAACACGGCGCCGATTCTGGAACCGGTGCGCGCGAGCCTTCGGGACGACACGCCGCTGCACTGGACGCGGGTCCACGATCTGCCGGATTTCGTGTATTTCAACCACAGCATCCACGTGAAGAAGGGCATGGGGTGCGCGACCTGCCACGGGCCGGTCGACAAGATGCCGCTGATGTACCAGCACGCAACCTTGCAGATGTCGTGGTGCCTTGATTGCCACCGCAATCCGGCGCGCTACATCCGGCCGCGCGAGCAGGTCTTCAATATGAGCTGGCGGCCGCCTTCCGACGATCCGGACATGGGCGCACGGCTCGTGAAGCAATACAAGATCGCGAGCGTCGAGCAGTTGACCAGTTGTTCGACGTGCCACAGGTAAGTTTCAACACATGAACCTCGCTGCCATTCGCTCTCGACTTGCCGGCGTTGAAGGCCGCATGTACTGGCGCAGCCTCGGCGAGCTGGCGGATACGCCCGAATTCCGGCGGTACCTGCACCGGGAGTTCCCGGAGCAGGCCTCCGAGTGGACCGATCCGAAAGGGCGGCGCGAGTTCCTGAAGCTCATGAGCGCGTCGCTCGCGCTGGCCGGTGTCGGCGCGTGCACCAAGCAGCCGCCGGAGGACATCGTTCCTTACGTCCGGCAGCCCGAGGATATCGTCCCGGGGCGCCCGTTGTTTTTCGCGAGCGCCATCCCGTTCGACGGCTACGCGCAGGCGGTGCTGGTCGAGAGCCATATGGGCCGGCCCACGAAGATCGAGGGCAATCCCGAGCACCCGGCGAGCCTGGGTGCGACCGACGTCTTCACGCAGGCGGCCATCCTCGGGCTGTACGATCCCGACCGCGCGCAAACGATCACCAACCGCGGCGAAGTGCGCGGCTGGGGCAATTTCCTGGCCGCGCTCCAGTCGGCCTTGTCCGCGCAGAAGGGCATCCAGGGTGCGGGCATCCGGTTCCTGACCGGTACCGTGACTTCGCCTTCGATGGCGGAGCTCCTCGCGACGATCCTCCGCGACTATCCGCAGGCGAAGTGGCACCAGTACGACTCGATCGGCCGGGATGCCGCGCGCGCGGCCGCGCAACAGCCGGCGGGGACGGCGTCGGCGCCGATCTATCACTTCGACAAGGCGGAGGTCGTCGTCTCGCTCGATGCCGATTTCCTCAGCTGCGGGCCGGCGAGCGTCCGCTACCAGAAGGACTTCGCAAGAGCGCGGCGCGTCACCGACGAGCGGAAGGAGATGAACCGGCTCTACGCGATCGAGAGCACGCCGACGCTGACCGGCGCAAAGGCCGATCACCGCCTCGTGCTTGCCGCGAAGGAGATCGAAGGGTTTGCGGGCCAGCTCGCCGCGGCGCTGAGCGCGGGCGGCGCGCCGAGTCCGCAAGCCAGCCCGGAGTGGGCAAAGTGGGCGTCTGCGATCGCGAAGGACCTCCAGGCGCACCGCGGCCGGTCGGCTGTTGTCGCGGGCGACTTCCAGACCGAGACCGTCCACGCGCTCGCGCACGCGATGAACCAGGCCCTCGGGAACATCGATGCGACCGTGACCTACGGTCCCGCCCTCGGGGCCGCCGTGCCGGATCGCAGCGCGTCGCTCCGCGATCTCGTTGCCGCAATCGACGCAGGACAGGTCGAGCTGCTCGTGGTCTTCGACGGCAATCCCGCCTACACCGCGCCAGCGGACCTGCACTTCGGCGAGCGGTTGATGAAGATCGGACTGACGGTCTACCACGGGCTCTACGTCGACGAGACCGCGAATCTGTGCCACTGGAACGTCGCCGCCACGCATCCGCTCGAAACGTGGGGCGACGTGCGCGCGTTCGATGGAACGGTCACGCTGATGCAGCCGATCGTCGCGCCGCTCCACGAGGGGCGCTCGGCTGACGAGGTACTGGGCGCCTTCACCGTGCAGCCCGATCGCCGCAACCGCGACATCGTCAAGGACTACTGGACGCGTGCGTTCGGCGGCGGCGGCGGATGGACCATCCGGGACGCGAACGGCCAGCCGTACAAGGACGCCGAGACCTTCTGGCGGCGGTCCGTGCACGACGGATTCATCGCGGGCACCGCGATCGCAGATGGAGGGCCCGCGACGCCATTCGTGCCGGCGCCGAGGCCGGTCACACCGCCACCGGCCGCGGCCGGTGCGGCTGCCGCGACGCCGGGGAACACGCTCGCGCAGCGGAATCCGCCGGCGCCGCCTCCCAGCGCCACTCCGGCTTCACCGGCACCCCGGCCGGCGGCGCCGACCGCCGTCCCGATGCAACCGAGCCCCGACCCTTCGAGGGCCTCAGGGTCGTCCCAAGCTTCGTCGAGGGACGGCAGCCAGGGCGGTCTGGAGATCATCTTCCGTCCGGATCCCACCGTGTGGGACGGCCGGTTCGCGAACAACGGCTGGCTGCAGGAGCTGCCGAAGCCGCTGACGAAGATCACGTGGGACACCTCCGCGTGGATCGGCCCGAAGCTCGCGGAAGCGCGCGGCCTGCAGAACGGCGACGTCGTCGTGTTGAAGTACCGCGGCAACACCGCGCGCTTCCCCGTCTTCATCGTTCCGGGCCATCCGCAGCAGTCGGTCACCGTCTTTTTCGGCTACGGCCGCCAGAAATCGGGACGCGTAGGGACCGCCACGAAGGACGCGCAGCAGTTCAACGCGTTCCTCCTCCGCACCTCCGACGCGCCGTGGTTCGGCGACGGGCTGGAGATCTCCAAGACGGGCGACCGTTACCTGCTGGCGACGACGCAGGAACATCACATGATGGAGGGACGCGCCCCGGTGCGCGTCGCGACGCTCGAGGAGTACGCGCAGGAGCCGTCGATCATCGCGGAGCAGGGAGAGAAGCCGCCCAAGACGCTGACGCTCTATCCCGAGCACGTGTACGACGGCTACAAGTGGGGCATGGCGATCGACCTCACGAGCTGCACCGGCTGCAGCGCCTGCACGATCGCCTGCGTGGCCGAGAACAACATTCCGGTCGTCGGCAAGGAACAGGTCGCGATCGGCCGCGAGATGCACTGGATCCGCGTCGACCACTACTTCTCGGGCAACAACTTCGACCATGCGGTGGAGGCGTACCACCAGCCGGTGCCGTGCATGCAGTGCGAGAACGCTCCGTGCGAGCTCGTCTGCCCGGTGGCCGCGACCACGCACAGCTCGGAAGGGCTGAACGACATGGTCTACAACCGCTGCGTCGGGACGCGGTATTGCTCGAACAACTGCCCGTACAAAGTGCGCCGGTTCAACTTCCTGCTGTACCAGGATTGGGACACGCAGAGTCTCTATCCGATGCGGAACCCCGATGTCAGCGTTCGCAGCCGCGGCGTCATGGAGAAGTGCACCTACTGCGTGCAGCGCATCAACCAGGCGCGCATCGACGCCAAGGGCGAGGATCGCTCAATCCGCGACGGCGAGATCGTGACGGCCTGCCAGGCCGCGTGCCCGTCGGAGGCGATCGTGTTCGGCGATCTGAACGACCCGAACAGCCAGGTCTCGAAGATCAAGAAGCAGGAGCGGAACTACGGGATCCTCGAGGATCTCAACACGCGACCGCGGACGACGTATCTGGCGGCGCTGCGCAACCCGAACCCGGAGCTTGGCGAGTAACGACTGACGAGGCAGCCCTGAAGGGCTGCGCAACACAGAACGAGCAACGACTTACGGAATGGCAGACGAACCCGTTTACGCGCCGCCGCCCGTCATCGCTCCGGGGCATACGTTTGCCACGGTCACGGACCAGATCGCCGCGATCGTGCTCACGCGGCGTCATCCGTGGAGCTGGCTCTTCGGCCTCTCCGTCGGCTTCATGCTGACGATGATGCTGATGATGGCCATCACGTGGCTGCTCCTCAAGGGGACCGGCATCTGGGGCGTGAACATCCCGGTCGGCTGGGGCTTCGCGATCATCAACTTCGTCTGGTGGATCGGCATCGGCCACGCCGGGACGCTGATTTCCGCGATCCTGCTGCTGCTCAAGCAGGACTGGCGCACGTCGATCAACCGGTTTGCCGAGGCGATGACGCTCTTCGCCGTCGCCTGCGCCGGCATCTTCCCGTTGATCCACACCGGGCGTCCGTGGCTCGCGGCGTACTGGCTGCTGCCGTACCCGAACACGATGGGCATGTGGCCGCAGTTCCGCAGCCCGCTCATCTGGGACGTGTTCGCGGTCTCGACCTATGCGATGGTGTCGCTGCTGTTCTGGTACGTCGGCCTTGTCCCGGACCTGGCCACATTGCGGGACCGCGCGAAGGGCCTGCGCCTCCAGCGGCTGTTCGGCGTCTTCTCGCTCGGCTGGCGCGGCTCGGCGCGCCATTGGGAGCGCTACGAGTCCGCGTACCTGCTCCTGGCGGGCCTGGCGACACCGCTCGTCCTGTCGGTCCACACGGTTGTGAGCTTCGACTTCGCGATCGGCATCATCCCCGGGTGGCACGCCACGATCTTCCCGCCGTACTTCGTCGCCGGTGCGATCTACGCCGGGTTCGCGATGGTGCTGACGCTGGCGATCCCGCTGCGCGTGCTGTACGGGCTCGAGGATTTCATCACGATGCGGCACCTCGAGAACATGGGCAAGGTGACGCTCGTCACCGGCCTGATCGTCGCCTACGGCTACGTCATGGAGGCGTTTTTCGGCTGGTACAGCGCGAACCAGTACGAGAGCTTCATGATCTGGAACCGGGTGACGGGTCCGTATTGGTACATGTACTGGGCGCTCATCTTCTGCAACATCATCACGCCGCAGTGGCTGTGGTTCAAGAAGGTGCGCACGACCCCGGTCTATCTGTTCCTCGTCGCGATGGTGGTCAACCTCGGCATGTGGCTGGAGCGGTTCGTCATCGTGGTCACGAGCCTGCACCGCGACTTCCTGCCCTCGTCGTGGGGGATGTACTCCCCGACGCGGTGGGACCTGATGACGTTCTTCGGGACCATCGGCCTGTTCGTCACGCTGTTCTTCCTGTTCGTCCGCGTGCTGCCGATGATCTCGATCTTCGAGATGCGCACGATGGTGCCGGAAGCGAAGGTGAAGGGATCGAAGGCGCACTGAGGCACCGCCTGAAACCATGGATCAGACACGATCGGTCAGCGCGCTCTACGGCCTGATGGCGGAGTTCGAGAACCCGACGGCGCTCGTCGCGGCGGCGCGCCGCACGTACGACGAGGGATATCGCGAATTCGACTCGTATTCGCCGTTCCCCATCCACGAGCTCTTCCATGCGATGCACCTGAAGGACTGGCGGGTGCCGCTGTTCGTGCTCCTCGGCGGGATTGCCGGCGGGCTGATCGGATTCGGGCTGCAGGCATGGGTGTCGGCGGTCGCGTACCCGCTCAACATCGGCGGCCGGCCGTACATCAGCTGGCCGATGTTCATCCCGGTGACCTTCGAGCTGACGATCCTGTTCGCCGCGCTGGCCGCGGTGTTCGGCATGTTCGCGCTGAACGGGCTGCCGGCCCCTTACCACCCCGTGTTCAACGTCGCCCGCTTCGCCCGCGGCGCGAGCCAGGAAGGGTTCTTCCTGGCGATCGAAGCGGCCGACCCGAAGTTCGACCGCCAGGCGACGCGGCAGTTTCTCGAGAATCTCGGGGCGATGGAAGTGAACGAGGTCGAGGAATGACTTCGCAGCTCGCAGCTCGCAGCTCGCGGCTCGTCTCTCGCGTGGGCGCCGTAGCGCGAAGCGCGAAGGCGGCTGGCTCGAAAGTGCTTCTTGTCCTTGCCTCCCTCGCACTCGTTGCCGGGTGCCGGCAGGACATGCACGACCAGCCGAGGTACAAAGCGCTGCGTCCGAGCACGTTCTTCGCCGACGGCTCGAGCGCGCGGCCGCTGGTCGAAGGCACGATCGCGCGCGGGACGCTGCAGGGCGACGAGCCGTTCTTCACCGGCAAGGACGGGAAGGACGACGTGACGGAGCTGCCGTTCGCGGTGGATGAGACGGTGCTCGACCGCGGGCAGGAGCGCTACAACATCTACTGCTCACCCTGCCACGACCGCACGGGCAGCGGCAACGGCATGGTGGTCCAGCGCGGCTACCGGCAGCCTCCCTCGTTCCATATCGATCGTCTCAGGACGGCCGCGGCCGGCCATTTCTTCGACGTGATCACGAACGGGTTCGGTGCGATGCCCGACTACAAGGCGCAGATCGCGCCGCGCGACCGCTGGGCGATCGTGGCGTACGTCCGGGCGCTGCAGTTGGCCCAGCACGCGGCCGCGTCGGATGTGCCTGGCGGCGACCCGACGAAACTCGCGAAGCCGGCGGCGGAAGGATCGGAAAAGAAGCACTGATGGAGACACCCGCAGTCATCACCGACGTGCCCGCCCTCGCGCGGCTGCAGCGGCGCGCGCTCATCGTGGGCGTGATCGGGCTCGTCGCCGGCGGCGCCGGGGCGCTGACGAACACGGATCAGTTCTTCCGCTCGTGGCTGATCGGGTTCCTGTTCTGCCTCGGCCTGTCGATGGGCTCGCTCGCGCTGCTCATGCTGCAGCACGTGTCCGGCGGGCAGTGGGGCCTGGTCGGCCGCCGCGTCTTCGAGGCCGCCAGCCGCAATCTGCCGTACGTCGTGCTGCTCTTCGTTCCGCTGCTGTTCGGCCTGCCGCGGCTCTTCGTGTGGGCGCGCCCGGAGGCGGTGGCCGCCGACCACATCCTGCAGAACAAGGCGCCGTATCTCAACGTGCCGTTCTTCATCGGGCGCGCGGTGCTCTATTTCGCCGTCTGGATGACCTGCATGTGGCTGCTGAACAAGTGGTCGGCCGGCCAGGATCGGGGTGAGGTGGCGGTCCATCCAGCGGACACGCGGCGGTTCCGCACGGTCAGCGCGCCGGGACTGCTGCTGTACGTCCTCCTGATGACCTTCGCGTCGGTGGACTGGGTCATGTCGCTCGACGCGCACTGGTTCTCGACGATCTTCGGTTTCATCCTCGTCGCGGGACAGGGGCTCGCCGCCTTCTCGCTCGTCATCGCGGTCCTCGCGCTCGTCGCGGATTCGGCGCCGATGGCGGCCATCCTCAACCGTGGGCATTTCCTCGACCTTGGGAAGCTGCTGCTCGCCTTCGTGATGCTGTGGGCGTATTTCTCCTTCTCCCAGTTTTTGATCATCTGGGCGGGCAACCTGCCGGAGGAAATCCCGTTCTTCGTCGAGCGGCTCCGGCACGGGTGGCAATACGTGTCGCTCGCCATCGTGCTCGGGCATTTCGCGCTGCCGTTCGTGCTGCTGCTGTCGCGCGACCTGAAGAAACAGAGCGGCGTCCTTGCGATGGTCGCCATCCTGATCCTGGTGATGCGGTACATCGACCTGCTCTGGCTGGTCGAGCCGATGTTCGAGCGCCACGGGTTCCCGATCCACTGGATGGACGTGGCGCTGCCGGCGGGGCTGACGGGCCTCTGGTTCTTCCTGTTCGCGCGCAACCTGCGCGGCCGTCCGCTGCTCCCGCTGAACGACCCGTTCTTCAAGGAGGCGTTCGCGCATGACGCGCACTGATCCGCCTTCGCGACCGACGTCGCCCAACGCTTCGGCGGACAAGGCCGTGCAGGCTCACCACCACTACACCCCGGAGGAGCTCCACAACCCCGAGGTGGCGCACGAGCACAGCGATATCAACGTGCGGACGGTGCTGGCGTTTGCGGCCGGTCTGGCGCTCGCGACGGCCCTCGTGGCGGCCGTCGTGTATGGCGTCTTCACGGTGCTCCAGCGCCAGGCGGCGGCGAACGATCCGCAGCTTTCGCCCGTCGCCGTGCCCGCCGGGCAGCTTCCGCCCGAGCCGCGGCTCCAGACGAACGAGCCGGCGGGGCTCAAGCGCTTCAGCGACGCGGAGACCGCGACGCTCGAAGGGTGGGGCTGGGTGGATCAGAAAGCCGGCATCGCACGGATGCCGATCGAGGATGCCAAGAAGCTGCTGCTCCAGCGCGGCCTGCCGTCGCGCAGCCGGCCGGCGGACGAGAAGGTTGGAACGCATGCCCCCGCGTACGGCGAGGCGGCCGGAGGAAGACATATCAGTCGATAGTCGAGAGTCGAGAGTCAAAGTCGGTCGAGAGTCAAAGTCGGCCGAGAGTCAGAGCCCGTCGAGAGTCAGAGCCCGTCGAGAGTCAAGAAGCGGTGAATGATGCCGTGACTATCGACTATCGACTATCGACTGCATGAGGGAAGACGAAGTGAAGTTCTGCAGAAAGGCTGCGGCGGTCGGAATAGCGATTGCGGTCGCGACTGCGACGTCGGGCGCCCAGGTGCTCCCCGAGCCGGCGGGCACGCCGGCGGTCGCGAAGCCCGGGATCCTGAGCGAGATCGGGATCGATCAGCGCCTGCACGCGCAGGTGCCGCTCGATCTGACGTTCACCGATGAGAGCGGTCGCCAGGTACGGCTTGGCGACTACTTCGGGAAGCGGCCGGTGGTGCTCGCGCTGGTTTACTACGAGTGCCCGATGCTGTGCACCCAGGTGCTCAACGGTCTCGTCAGCGCGCTCGGGGTGCTGAAGTTCGACGTCGGGCGCGAGTACGAGGTCGTCGTGGTCAGCATCAATCCAAAGGAAACGCCGGAGCTGGCGGCGCAGAAGAAACAGGCGTACCTGGAGCGCTACAAGCGACCGCAGACCTCGGCGGGCTGGCACTTCCTGACCGGGCCGGACTCCTCGATCAAGCCGCTCGCCTCATCGGTCGGCTTCCGGTACGTGTACGACGCGGAAATCGATCAGTACGCGCACGCCGCGGGGATCGAGGTGCTCACGCCGAAGGGGGTCGTCTCCAAGTATTTCTACGGCATCGAGTACTCGCCGCGCGACATCCGGTTCGGCCTGATCGAGGCCTCGGAGGAGCGCATCGGGACGCCGATCGACGACGTCCTGCTGCTCTGCTATCACTACGACCCGACGACGGGCAAGTACGGCGCCTCGGCGATCGCCGCCATCCGGATTGGCGCCGTCGCGACCGTCCTGGCGTTCCTGACGTTCCTCTTTGTGAGCCTGCGGCGCGAGCGTGCGGCCGGCAGGAACGCCGCCGTGTGAGCGTGCATTCAACCTGACGATGTTCACGAATTTTCCGCTCTTTCCGCATCAGGCGTCGGCCCAGGCCGCGCAGGTCGACAACCTCTATTTCTTCCTGCTCTCGGTCACCGCCTTCTTCTCGCTGCTGATCGCGACGCTGGTCGTCGTGTTCGCGATCAAGTACCGCCGCCGCCACCGCGACGAGGTGGGCGTCGCCATCCACGGCTCGCTCGCACTCGAGATGCTGTGGACGATCATCCCGTTCTTCATCGTCATGGTGATGTTCGTGTGGGGCGCCAAGGTGTTCTTCGACATCTACCGCCCGGTTGCCGGCTCGATGGAGATCTACGTCGTCGGCAAGCAGTGGATGTGGAAGGTCCAGCACATGGACGGGCAGAAGGAGATCAACGAGCTGCACGTGCCGGTCGGCCGTCCCGTGAAGCTCGTCATGGCCTCCGAGGACGTCATCCACGATTTCTTCATTCCGGCGTTCCGCGTGAAGGCGGATGTCGTCCCGGGCCGGTACAACCACCTCTCGTTCACGGCCACGAAGGCGGGCACCTATCATCTGTTCTGCGCGCAGTACTGCGGGACCAGGCACTCGGGAATGATCGGGTCGGTCATCGCGATGGAGCCGGCGGATTTCCAGGCCTGGCTGAGCGGAGGACGGGCGACCGATTCGCCGCTCGCGTCGGGCGAGAAGCTGTTCCAGGACCTGGCCTGCAGCACCTGCCACCGGTCCGACACGCAGGGACGCGGACCGATGCTCGCGAACCTCTTCGGCAAGTCCGTCGAACTGCAGAGCGGCGGGACGGCCGTCGCCGACGAAGCGTACCTCCGCGAGTCGATCGTGAACCCGCAGGCGAAGATCGTCGCCGGGTTCCAGCCGCTCATGCCGACGTTCCAGGGGCTCGTGAGCGAGGAGCAGATCCTGCAGCTCATCGCATACGTGCGGTCCTTGAGCGCGCAGGGCGCGGCGCCGGCACCGGCGGGCACGAGCGCGCCGACGCTGCCGCAGCAGAGCGATCGGCCGGTGAAAGAAAAGAAGTAAGGACAATGCCCAACTACCTCACCAACGGCCACGGCCTCGCGTCGTGGCTGCTGACGAAGGACCACAAGCGCATCGCGCTGTTGTACCTCGCGTCCATCACCGCCTTCTTCTTCCTCGGGGGGATGTTCGCGTTCCTGATCCGGCTCGAGCTGCTGACGCCGGCCGGCGACGTCATGACGTCCGAGTCGTACAACAAGATGTTCACCATGCACGGCGTCGTCATGGTGTTCTTCTTCCTGATCCCGTCGATCCCCGCGGTGCTCGGCAACTTCTTCATTCCGATCATGATTGGCGCGAAGGACCTCGCGTTCCCGCGCATCAACCTGCTCAGTTGGTACGTCTACGTGCTCGGCGGGCTGTTCACGCTCGTCGCCGCGCTCGGCGGCGGCGTGGACACGGGCTGGACGTTCTACACGCCCTACAGCACGGCGGCCTCCAACACGCACGTGATCACGGCCGGCCTCGGTGTGTTCATCACGGGGTTCTCTTCGATCCTGACCGGGTTGAACTTCATCGTCACGATTCACCGGATGCGCGCGCCGGGGATGACGTGGTTTCGGCTTCCGCTGTTCGTGTGGTCGCACTACGCGACGAGCCTGATCATGATCCTGGGCACGCCGGTGATTGCGATCACGGTGCTGCTGGTCGCGGTCGAACGCGGACTCCACCTGGGCATCTTCGACCCGGCGCTCGGCGGGGACCCCATCCTCTTCCAGCACCTGTTCTGGTTCTACTCGCATCCGGCCGTCTACATCATGATCCTGCCGGCGATGGGGGTCATCAGCGAGGTCGTGCAGGCATTCTCGCGAAAGAACGTCTTCGGGTACTCGTTCGTCGCCTTCTCGTCGCTGGCGATCGCGATCATCGGCTTCCTGGTGTGGGGACACCACATCTTCGTGGCCGGGCAGTCGGTGTACGCGGGGCTGATCTTCTCGATTCTCAGCTTCCTCGTCGCGATCCCGTCCGCCGTCAAGGTGTTCAACTGGACGGCCACGATCTACAAGGGGTCGGTCTCGTTCGACGCGCCGATGCTGTACGCCTTCGGGTTCCTGGGGCTGTTCACGATCGGCGGCCTGACCGGGCTTTTCCTCGCAACGGTCGGCCTCGACGTCCACGTCCACGACACGTACTTCATCATCGCGCACTTCCACTACATCATGGTCGGCGGCGCGATCATGGGTTACCTGGCGGGCCTGCACTACTGGTGGCCGAAGATCTCGGGCAAGATGTATCCGGAAGGGTGGGCCCGGTTCGCGGCGCTCATCGTGTTCGTCGGGTTCAACCTGACGTTCTTCCCGCAGTTCGTGCTCGGCTACCTCGGAATGCCCCGCCGCTACCACGTGTACCCGCCGGAGTTTCAGGTGCTGAACGTCCTGTCGACGGCCGGGGCCACGGTGCTCGCGGTCGGGTACCTGCTGCCGATGGTCTACTTCACGTGGTCGATCTTCGCCGGCGAGAAGGCGCCGATGAATCCCTGGGGCGTGAAGGGGCTCGAATGGGAGATTCCGTCCCCGCCGCCCACCGAGAACTTCGTCGTGAGCCCCATCGTCACGCACCGCACGCATCAATACGCGCCCAGCAAGGAGGTCGGCATTGGCGGCTGACGGTCACGCGAGGGTGGCCGCGGAGGGCGCGCACGGCGTGCGCCACCCGCGCCTCCAGCATCACTTCGACGACATGGAGCAGCAGGCCGAGGCGTCCACGCTCGGCATGTGGGTGTTCCTGGTCACCGAAATCATGTTCTTCGGCGGCTTGTTCATGGCGTACCTGGTGTACCGGACCCAGATGCCGGACGCGTTCCGCGAGGCGAGCCACCATCTCGACATCACGCTCGGCGCGACCAACACCGTCATCCTGATTGTCAGCTCGCTCACCATGGCTCTCGCGGTGCGGTCGGCGCAGACCGGGCAGCCGGCGAAGACGCAGGTCGGGTGGCTCGTGGCGACGATGGTCTTCGGCGCGGCCTTCCTCGGGATCAAGGCCATCGAGTATACGGAGAAGTTCCGCGACCACATCGTGCCGGGTCCTTTCTTCGAGTGGCATGGGACCTACCCGAGGGGCGCGGAGATGTTCTACTCGCTGTACTTCGCGATGACGGGGCTGCACGCGCTGCACATGGTGGTCGGCCTCGGCATCATGACCGTGATGGCGAGCCTGGCGTGGCGCGGGCGCTTCGACGACACGTATTACACGCCGATCGAAGTCTCGGGACTGTACTGGCACTTCGTCGACATCGTCTGGATCTTCCTGTTTCCGCTGCTCTATCTCATCGGACGCCACTGATATGTCTGGTCACGTCGCGCCAAAGAGCCTCTACTGCACCGTCTTCGTGACGCTGATGGTGTTCACCGGCCTGACGGTCTGGGTCGCCTTCTACGACCTCGGCCTCTACAGCAACATCGTCGCGCTCGGCATCGCCTGCATCAAGGCCACGCTGGTCATCCTGTTCTTCATGCACGTCCGCTGGAGCACGCGCCTCACGTGGGTCGTGGTCATGTCCGGGTTCTTCTGGCTGCTGATCCTGTTCGGCCTCGGCATGAGCGACTACCTGTCGCGCGGCTGGGTTCAAGGGACGCTTCGATAACAATTCCAAATTCCAACTCCAAACTCCAAAGGCACTCCAAAGTCCAAAACTCGTAACTCCAAACTGCCAACTCCAAACTTCAAGCTCGAAACCTCAAAGTCCAAACATGCCACTTCCCGACACCGTTGGCGTTTGGCCTCGGAAGTTTGAGGTTTTTTTGGAGTTTGGAGCGGCTTTGGAGTTTGGAGTTTGGCGTTTGGAGTTGTCGTTGACCGCCGCGGGACCGCCACTCGCCGAAGGCTGACACCCGTCATCGCCGGCCACCGTATTATCATGAGCGGTCGGCAAGAGAACTGAAGTGACCAACCTGAACGAACAACTGAGCTCGTTGCGCATCGAGGAGTCGGCGCGGGGGCGAACCGGGCGTCGAGGTGTCTGGATTGCGGTGATCGTGGTCATCGCGGTGCTTGCCGTTGGGGGCTGGTTCTGGTCGCAGCGCGTGCAGGCAACGGAAGTGACGACGGCGACGGTGGCGGCGCGTGGCGGCGGAGGCTCGGCGCCGGGGGCGGTGCTGAACGCGTCGGGCTACGTCACCGCGCGGCGGCGGGCGACGGTCTCTTCCAAAGTGACGGGCAAGGTGCTCGACGTGTTCGTCGAGGAAGGCAAGGCGGTCCGTCAAGGGCAGGTCCTCGCCCGGCTGGATGACTCGCAGATGCGCTCGGCGCTCGCTGTCGTCGAGGCGCAGCTCGAGGCGTCGAAGCAGGGCGCGGCCGAGGACGAGGCGCGCCTGCACGAAGCGGAGCTCACGCTCGAGCGTCGCGTGCAGCTCATGAAGGATGGCGTCATCGGAAAGGCCGAGTTGGATTCGGCGCAGGCGCAGGTGGATTCGCTCAAAGCGCGCATCAACATGGCGCACCGCCAGGTCGCGGTGGCCGAGACGCTCGTCCACCAGCGGCGCACCGATCTGGCGGACATGGTCGTGCGCGCGCCGTTCAGTGGCGTCGCGATCTCGAAGGATGCGCAGCCCGGCGAGATGATTTCGCCGATCTCGGCGGGGGGCGGCTTCACCCGCACCGGGATCTGCACGATCGTCGACATGTCGTCGCTCGAAGTCGAGGTCGACGTCAGCGAGAGCTATATCAACCGCGTGCATTCGGGGCAGCCCGTCGAGGCCGTCCTCGATGCGTATCCCGACTGGCGCATCCCCGCCCACGTCATCACGACCGTGCCGTCGGCGGATCGCCAGAAAGCGACGGTGCGCGTCCGGATCGCCTTCGAGAAACTCGATCCGCGCATCCTGCCGGACATGGGCGTCAAGGTGTCGTTCCTGTCCGAGCAACCGGCCGCTGGAACCGCCCCGCCGCCGCCGACCTTCGTGGTGCCGAAAGGCGCGGTGCGGTCGGCGCAGGGCAAGGATGTCGTGTTCGTGGTGCGGGACGGCCATGTGGAGCGCCGCGCGGTCAGCATCGGACTCGCGCAGGGAGACCAGGTGGAGGTCGTTTCGGGCCTGACGGCCGGGGAGCGCGTTGTCGTCGCAGGGCCGCCGACGCTTGCCGATGGTGCCAAAGTCACCGTGAAGGAGCGCTGAATGAGCACGTTGGTGAGCATCCGGAATCTGCACAAGGTCTACCGTCGCGGCCAGGAGCGCATCGACGTCCTGCTGGGCGTCACGCTCGACATTCCTGAAGGGGATTTCCTCGCGCTGATGGGGCCTTCGGGATCCGGCAAGACGACGCTGCTGAACCTGATCGGCGGCCTGGACGCGCCGACTGAAGGGTCGATCGAGGTCGCGGGAGACCGCATCGACAAGATGTCCGGCGGCAGGCTGTCGGCGTGGCGGGCGCGCCACATCGGGTTCGTGTTCCAGATGTACAACCTGCTGCCGGTGCTGACGGCGGCCAGGAACGTCGAGCTGCCGCTGCTGCTGACCAAATTGTCGGCGGCGGAGCGGAAGCGCCGTGTGCAGGTGGCGCTGTCGGTCGTCGGCCTGTCGGATCGCGCGAAACACCGTCCCCGGCAGCTCTCGGGCGGCCAGGAGCAGCGCGTCGGCATCGCCCGCGCGATCGTGACCGACGCGACGCTGCTGCTGTGCGACGAGCCGACCGGCGATCTCGATCGCAAGTCCGGCGACGAAGTCCTCGACCTGCTTCAGACGCTCAACCGCGACCACGGCAAGACGATTGTCATGGTGACGCACGATCCACACGCCGCCGCGCGCGCCAAACGGATCCTGCACCTCGAGAAGGGGACGCTCGTCGCGGAGGGGGTCGCATGAAGTTCTTTCCCCTCGTCTGGCGCAACCTGCTGCGCCGCAAGACGCGGACGATCTTCACGCTGCTGGCGATCTTCGTCGCGTTCCTGCTGCTCGGCCTGCTGATGGCGATCCGCGTGTCGTTCAACGCCGGCATCTCGATTGCCGGCCAGGAGCGCCTCATGATGATCGACAGGGTGTCGCTCATCAATCCACTTCCGCTCAGCTATCTGGACCGCATCAAGTCGGTCGAAGGCGTGGCCGACGTGACGCACGCGAACTGGTTCAACGGCATCTACCAGGATCCGAAGAACTTCTTCGCGAACATCGCCGTCGATCCCGAGAGCTTTCTGCGCCTGTACCCGGAATTCGAGATCCCGGAGGATCAGAAGAAGACGTGGCTGGCCGACCGGACGGGCGCCCTCGTCGGCATCGAGACGATGAAGCGGTTCGGCTGGAAGGTTGGCGATCGGATCCCGCTGCAGGGAGTGATCTACCGCCGGCCCGATGGCAGCCCGTGGGAGTTCACGATCGACGCCGTCTACGACGCGAGGGAGAAGACCGTCGACAAGACGCAGTTCCTCTTCCACTACGAGTACGTGAACGAGACCATCCGCGACGTGGCGTACGGCCACGACCAGGTCGGCTGGTACGTGATCAAGGTGGCGGATCCGAGCCAGTCCGACGCGCTCGCGCTGAAGCTCGATGCGATGTTCGCCAATTCGCCGTCCGAGACGAAGACCGCGACGGAGAAGGCCTTCATTTCCGGCTTCGCGAAGCAGATCGGCGACATCGGCAAGATCATGATTTACATCGGCGCCGCGGTACTCTTCGTTCTGCTGCTGAACGCCGGCAACATCATGGCGCAGGCGGTGCGCGAACGGACCAACGAGCTGGCCGTCCTGAAGACACTCGGATTCACCGACGGGCGGGTCCTGAGGCTCGTGCTCGCCGAGTCGTGTCTCATCGCCCTTCTTGGAGGCGTGCTCGGACTCATGACCGCCTACACGCTCATCACCGTCATCGGCGACCCGACCCACGGCATGATTCCGCCGATCTACCTGGCGGCCGACCATCTCCTGTTCGGTTTCGCGATTGCCCTGCTGCTGGGCCTCTCGACCGGCGCGCTCCCGGCGCTCCAGGCCAGCCGTCTGCGAATCGCGGACGCGCTGCGGAGGAACTGATGCTGTCCCAGATTGTCGCCGTGACCGGCGTGAACCTGCGGTCGATCAAGGACCGCCTCGGGATGTCCGCCGTTGCCGTGTTCGGCATCGTGGGCGTGGTCGTCGTGTTCGTGGGCGTGCTGTCGATCGCCGAAGGGTTCCGCAGCGCCATGCGGTCGACCGGCGATCCCGACACGGCGATGATCCTGCGGGCCGGCTCCGACAGCGAGATGACGAGCGGCCTGTCGGGCGATCAGGCCCGCATCATCGGCGACAAGCCGGGCATCGCGCACGACGCCTCGGGTCCGCTGTCGTCTCCCGAGCTGCTCGTCATCGTCAACCATCCGCTGCGGCGCAGCGGGACGGATGCGAACGTGCCGCTGCGCGGTGTCGAGCCCGCGGCCTTCCGCGTCCATACCGACGTCCACATCGTCGAAGGACGGCCCTTTCAGCCCGGTCGCAACGAGATCGTCGCCGGCAGGGCGGCGACACGGCAGTTCACGGGACTCGCCGTCGGAACCAGCGTGAAGTGGGGGGAGAACGTCTGGCAGGTGGTCGGCATCTTCGAGGCTGGCGGTTCGGCGGCCGAATCCGAGCTGTGGTGCGACGCGAAGGTGCTTCAGCCCGCGTACCGGCGGGGCAACTCCTATCAGTCGGTGTACGCGAAGCTCCAGACGCACGATTCGCTTCAGACGCTGAAGGATGCCCTGACCACCGACCCGCGCCTGACGGTGGCTGCGTTCCGCGAGCCGGAATTCTACGAGCGGCAGTCGGAGACGCTTCAGACCGTCATCCGCACGATCGGCTTTTCAATCGCGGCATTGATGGCCCTGGGGGCCATCTTTGGCGCCATCAACACGATGTACAACGCCGTCGCCAGCCGAGGCCGCGAGATCGCGACGCTGCGAGCGCTTGGATTCGGCGCGACGCCCGTCGTCGTCTCCGTCCTGGTCGAGGCAGGCCTGCTGGCACTCGCTGGCGGCGTCATCGGCGGGGCGCTGGCGTGGGCGGCGTTTGACGGGTTCCAGACCTCGACGATGAACTTCCAGTCCTTCAGCCAGGTCGCCTTCGCGTTCGCCGTGACACCCAGGCTGGTGCTGCGCGGGCTCGTGTATGCGCTCGAGATCGGACTGATTGGGGGACTCCTTCCCGCCATCCGGGCGGCCCGGCTTCCAATCGTGACGGCGCTCAGGGAATTCTGAGTGCCGTAGCGAATCCGGACAAGCCCCGATTCTGAGCCCTACACAGCGTCTTGGGTCAATACGGCCCAGCTCGCCGGAGTCATGCTCGGGCTTCTGTTGTAATTCCTTGACAAAGTGGTACTTAGCGCGATCGTGCCTCCGGTGCGCCGCTGCAATAGTGGGCAGGTTCAAGCAGGTACGCGCGTTGCTCTCTGTCTGGCATCGCAAGTGTCGGAAATTGGCGGCGGCGTGTCCTGGGTGAGGGTTCCCATGCGTATCGATGAAGTGCTCCAGCGGATCCAGGGCGAGTACGTGGAAATGCCCGGGCTTCGCTTGACAGCCGCACAGGCGCAGCGCTTGTGGGGTTTCGAGCGCGATGTCTGCAACGCGCTGCTGGGAGCTCTCGTCGACGCCAAGTTTCTCGCACAAACCCGCGACGGGGCGTTCATCCGGTTGGATGGCGCTCGTCCGACGCGGTCGGCGGTCGTGAAGCACGGACAGAATCTGGCAGCCGCGTAACCACGGTTTTCCCACCGGCGCCGGCCGGCTGACTACCTGCCTCGTCAGCCATGCAGGCCGGCGCGCCACCCCGTTCCCGGGCGGTCAACGCCCGCGGCCAGGCTTGTCGGAGGTTGAAGGCTTCGGCCTTCAGCCTTCGACATCACTTCTTGATCGGCGGGGACCCCTGCACCCCGCCTGGCTCACTTCGCTCCGCTCGCTCGTCGCCGCTCGCTCCGCTCCGTTCGCGCTCCTTGTCTCTTGGCGGAGACCCCCGCACCCCGCCTGGCTCACTTCGCTCCGCTCGCGCTCCTTGTTCTCTTCGACCGGCGTTGCTGGCGACTCAGTGGTCCCGGGCATAATTACGGCGATGCACCGAGACCGGCGAGGCGCCCCGCTGACAAGGCGCGACGACCGAGAATATTGAACATATTTGAGGGAGAAGCAACGCAGTCAGCGGGGATGCATCGCCGGTCGAATGCCGCCGTAATTATGCCCGTGACCACTCAGTCAAGCTGCGCCAGCGCGGCGAAGATCTCCTCGTTGTCCGGCTGCTGCGGGATGTCGTAGACCTTCGACCAGACGATCCGTCCCTGCTTGTCGATGACGAACACCGCGCGCTCGGAAATTCCGTCCATCTCGCGGAACACGCCGTATTTCGCCGCTATCTCGCCGGGCGGGTGAAAGTCGCTGAGCAGGTCGAATGAGATCGGACCGAGTGTCTGCGCCCATGCGGCCTTCGCTGGCTGCGCGTCGATGCTGACGCCGAGGACTGCGGCGTTCGCTCGCTGGAATCTCGCGAGATCCGACTCGTACCCGCGCATCTGGTTCGCGCAGACCGGAGTGAATGCGAGCGGATGGAACGCGAGCACGACATTCTGTTTGCCGCGGAAGTCCGACAACCTCACCGTGTCGCCGCGATGGCTGCGCAACTCGAAATCAGGGGCTTCGTCACCCGCGTTCAACACCATTCTTCTCACCTCAATGTATCGACCGCCTTCGCGTGCGCGATGCGCCAGGTGCCGTCTCTCTTCGTCATCGTCAGCGCGAATTCGCGCGCGTCGAGTGTTTCCTCCAGGGTGGCCAGGTTCCGCCTCGTCACGGTGGCCGTCAGCGTGACGCTGGCCGAGGTCCCCCCGTCATCAATCGCGATCCCCACGTCATCGACACCGGCGCGCAGCGCCGCGGTCCGGGGCTGCAGCGCGGACGCCGCTCCAACGAGGGCCTCGCGCCCTTCGATGGGAGGGCTTCCCGGACCCAGATCGACCCGCACGTCTTCGGTAAAATAGGACGCCAGGGCGACCGCCTTTGCCAGGCTTGCAAGGCCCTCCCCCGGATCGTTGAAATCGTCGACGAGCGAGTCCAGGCGTCCGCGGATGACCCGTTCCTCCGCAGGTCTCAACAGATACCAGGCGGCGGCCGCCAGCCCGATCGCGCCAGCCGCCACGGCGACGATGAGCGCGCGGCGCGACATCAGAACACCACCTTGCCCACGATGCGCGAGACGTCGGCGCGCCCGAACGCGTGGTCCTTTGCGAGCATCGCGCGGTTGTCGCCGATGAGAAAGTACTCGCGCGAGGTCAGGGTCACCTCGTCGTACTGCCACGGCTTCCGCCTCTGGACGTACGACTCGACGAGAAGCGCGCCGTTCACGTAGACCTGGCCTTCAATGATTTCAATCCGCTCGCCCGGCAGGCCGACGACGCGCTTGACGTACAGGACGTGGGGACCGGCGAGGCGGATGGCGATCACGTCGCCGCGCCTGGGACCGTGCGCGGCAAACGCAAGACGGTTGACGAAGTGGAGCGTGCCGGACTGGTACGCCGGCTCCATGCTGATCCCTTCCGCGCGAATGGGGATCAGGACCCAGCGAAAAATGATGACACTGACGGCCACGAGCACCAGCACGCGGACGGCGGTCCGCCGTGGATTGCGCCCGTAGATCACCCGCGCGAGGCGTGCTCCGCTCGTCAAGCCTGCAAGATTACACCACGGGCGGCCATCTTAGCGTCCGCGCCGCGTGAACGGGATCAGCAGATCCGTACTATCGCGCGTCATCGGCACGTAGATCGTCCCGGCCCCGCCGCCGCGAGGCGCATACACGGAGAAGCCGCGGTATTCCCCGATGCGGGTGTATCGATCCGGATCGAGCGGCGTGGGCGCTCCACTGCTGAACCAGCGGTTGTTGCGGAAGTCGATGAACACGCCGTTGATCCCTTTCGGGCGCTCCGCCGACTTCACCGGGGCCGGTCGCGGCAGGTAGACGACGCGGTTGCCGGCCTGGGCGGTGACCACGGGAGCCGCTGTTCCCGTGGTGCCGACGATGCTGTCCGGAAGCGGGCCGGTCACAGTGGGCGGCGCGGGAGCCTGCGGCAAAGGCGTCGTTCCCATGGTCGCCGCCGGACCCGTATACGGTGCGACCGGAAAGTGCGGCGCGGCACTGCCCGCGGTGCCGGCAATCTGGCCGGTGCGCTGCCGCTCGTAGGGCTGCATCAGCCCGCCGGGAAGCGGCACGAAGATGACGCTGTACGGCTCGATGGTGGTCCGCGAATAGATCGGGATCCCCTGGTAGAACCCGCTTCGGACCATCTCGTTCGGGATGAAGTGGATTTCCGGACCCGCCGGGTAATAAATACTGCCCGCGTAGGTCACAGGATCGCCATTCAGGTACCACGGCTCGCGTTCCGCGGTGATGGTCGGCGCGGGCGTCGGCTGGCTATTGACCTGTAAGAACGCGGTATTCCCGGCCGAAACCCACACGATCGCGCAGCACGCCGCCAGCCGAGCTAATCCGTTCATGGCACGCTCCCGGTTGTGTCTTATCCAGGAGCGTGCCAGGAAATCGGCGAGTTGGTGAATTGGTGAATTGGGGAACTAGCCTGGTTTCGCGGTCAGGCGCTTCCGCCAATATCTCGCGAGACCCTGCCAGGAGTAATCGAGCCGGCCGGCCCTGCCGTAGAGCTCGGCCTCCTGTTCTCCGATCTTTCGACGGAGGTCGAGCATCACGTCCTCGACGAACGCGTCCTGCCGCTGCTCGTCGGTGAGCGTCTCGTCCGAGATCAGGCGCCGCACGGTGGCGCTCCACGCGTCGAGATGTTCCATCAGCTCCTGGAAATGGAGGCGCGCGCCGTGGAACGGGCCGAAATGCGTCAGGAACAGCGTGTCCGGATCCCAGGCGAGAATGCATTCCGCGCTCAGCCGCCACGCCTCGAGATCGATGTCCGGCGGCGGCGTGGGCGGCATCACGTACGTCCCGGCGCCGCGACGGATGCCGGCGGTGTCGCCGACGAACGCCACGCGGCTCGACGCGTCGAAATAGCTGACGTGGTGGGACGCGTGCCCCGGCGTGTAGGCGACATCGAGCTCGCGCCCTCCCGCCGCGATCCGCTCGCCACCCTTCAGCACCCGCACGCGATCGGCAGGCACCGGCAGAAAATCTCCCCAGAGCCGGTCCATGTCGGCGCCGTACAAGCGCGACGCGCTGGCGAGCAGCTTCGTGGGATCGATCATGTGCGGCGCGCCACGCTCGTGCACGAACACCTCGATCCACGGCCGGTCACGCACGATCGAGCCGGTGGCGCCGGCGTGATCCAGGTGAATGTGCGTCAACAGCACATGGCGCACGTCTTTCCAGGTGATGCCTTTCCGATCCAGCGCGCCGCCGAGGTGCGGCAGCGTGGTCGACGGGCCGGGATCGATCAGGGCGATGCCCGGTGCCCCCTGGATGATGGCCGTCGCGATGATCTGCGGGTAGCCGAGGAAGTTGAGGTCGACGTAGTCCAGCCCTGCCGCGAGTGTGGTCATTTGAGCCATTGCTGAGATTCAACCGCCGCGTGCTCGGTGCCGGGCTTCTCGCGGAGTTGTCTGACGAGTACGGCCGCGGAGGCGGCAAAGAACAGCTTATATCAACGGGCCTGTTAGAATCAGAAGACAGCCATGGCCGGGACGGACCGCCGGACGGACAGCGAGATTCTCGAGCGCACCAGGCAGGAGACGAAGAAACCTGAGCTCTTCAAGGTATTCCTGCTGAACGACGACTACACGACCATGGAGTTCGTCGTCGAGGTCCTCGAGTCGATTTTTCACAAGGCGCCGGCTGAGGCGTTTCGCATCATGATGAACGTGCACACGCAGGGTAAGGGGCTCTGCGGGGTCTATCCGCATGAGGTTGCGGAAACCAAGGTGGACGCCGTCGTCACCAGCGCGCGCGAGAACGGGTTCCCGCTGCGCGCCGCGATGGAACCGGAGTGAGGCTGCGCCAGGAACTTCAGAACGCAGAAAGTCGAATGTAGAATGCCCCGACCGCCCGTTGCAGACAACAGCGCCTGCGGCCCGCGCGAGGCGCTGGAAGGAAGCGGCCCGAAGGGCCGCCGCCGAGCGCGACGCGAGCGGGGGTGGGGCCCCGCGAGCACCAAATAATGTTCAGCCAGTCGCTCGAAATCGTCCTGACCATCGCTTACCGCGAGGCGACCTCGCGGCGGCACACGAACCTCACGCTCGAGCACCTGCTCTACGCCCTGGCGCACGACCAGGACGGGGAGCGGATCCTGTCGGCGTGCGGCGCCGACCTGCCGAAGCTGCGGCGCGACCTGGACAACTACCTGAAGGAATCCGTCGAGCAGTTCCCGCGCGGCCAGCAGAAGGAACCCGAGCAGACGCTCGCGTTTCGCCGCGTGCTGCAGACGGCCGTGCTGCACGTGCAGAGCGCGGGGCGCCAGGAAGTGCACTCCGGCGACGTGCTTGCGGCCACGCTCCAGCAGAACAAGTCGTACGCCGCGCAGCTTCTCTCGGCCCAGGGGATCACGCGGCTGGACGTGCTCGACTACATCACGCACGGGATCAGCAAGGTCCCCCAGCCCGGCGGTCCCGAAGCTGAAGGCGAGGGGGGCGAAGCCGAGGCCGGCACGGGCGAACGCGGCCCCGCGAGCGCGCGCGACCCGCTCGCCGCCTACGCGATGAACCTGACAGAGCGCGCGCGCGCCGGCGAGCTGGATCCGCTCATCGGCCGCATCGACGAGCTGCAGCGGACGATGGAAATCCTGTGCAGGCGGCGGAAGAACAACCCCGTGTTCGTGGGGGACGCGGGCGTCGGCAAGACGGCGCTCGCCGAAGGGCTCGCCACGCGGCTGCTCGAGGAGGACGTCCCCGAGCTCCTGGAAGGGGCCGAAGTGTTCTCGCTCGACACCGGCGCCCTGCTCGCCGGCACCAGATTTCGCGGCGACTTCGAGGAGCGGTTCAAGGCGGTGATCGCGGCGCTCCTGAAGCGGAAGATGCCGATTCTCTTCATCGACGAGATCCACTCGACCGTCGGCGCGGGCGCGACGACGGGCGGCACGATGGATCTCGCGACGATGATCAAGCCGGTGTTGACGACGGGGCAGCTCCGGGTCGTGGGCTCCACGACGCACGAGGAGTTCAAGCACATCGAGAAGGACCGGGCGCTCGCGCGGCGGCTGCAGAAAATCACGATCGACGAACCATCGATTGCCGAGACCGTGAAGATCCTGCAGGGACTGCGCTTGCGGTACGAGTCGCACCATCACGTGCGGTACACGGACGAGGCGCTCGAAGCGGCGGCCAAGCTGGCGGCGCGCCACCTTCGGGACTACCGCCTGCCCGACAGCGCCATCGACCTGCTCGATGAAGCGGGCGCGAAAATGCGGCTGAAGCTCGGCGCCGTCCCGCGCGACGCGGCGGCCGCCGGCAGCGTTCCGGAAATCGCCGGCGAGCAGGTGGAGGAAGTCGTCGCCCGCATGGCGCGCATTCCCGCCAAGCAGGCATCCTCCTCCGACAAGGACCGGCTCAAGACCCTCGAGGAGTCGCTCGGCCGCGTCGTGTTCGGCCAGGAAGAAGCGGTCCGGACCGTCGCCCGCGCGATCAAACGGTCGCGCGCCGGCCTCGGTCAGCCCGATCGCCCGGCCGGCTGTTTCCTGTTCGCCGGGCCGACCGGCGTCGGCAAGACCGAGCTCGCGAAGCAGCTCGCGCTGCACCTTGGCAACGAATTCATCCGCTACGACATGAGCGAGTACATGGAGAAGCACGCCGTCGCGCGGCTCATCGGCGCGCCTCCAGGGTACGTCGGCTTCGAGCAGGGCGGCCTGCTCGTCGACGCGATCCGGCAGCATCCGTACGCCGTCCTGCTCCTCGACGAGATCGAGAAGGCGCATCCGGACATCTTCAACATCCTGCTGCAGGTGATGGACCATGCGACGCTGACCGACAACAACGGCCGCAAGGCGGACTTCCGCCAGGTCGTCCTGATCATGACGTCGAATGCCGGCTCGCGCGAGTTGAGCGGCGCGACGATCGGGTTCTGGGAAACCGGTTCGTCGGAACACGCCCTCGAAGGACGCCTGAAACTCTCACAGCAGCGCTCGAAGCAGGCCATCGACAAGGTCTTCAGTCCGGAGTTCCGCAACCGGCTCGACGCGATTGTCTCGTTCGGGCCGCTCACGCCGTCGGTCATGGAGACGATTGTCGAGAGGTTCATCCTCCAGCTCGAGGCCCAGCTCGCCGAGCGGCGCGTCGCGATCGCGCTCGAGCCGGGCGCGCGCGCCTGGCTCGCCCAGAAGGGATACGACCCGGTGTACGGCGCGCGGCCGCTCGCCCGCGTCATTCAGACCGAGGTGCGCGACCCGCTGACCGACGAGATCCTGTTTGGACAGCTCGAGCACGGCGGCACCGTCACGATCCGCCTCGAAGACGGACGTCTCGCCTTCGCATACGAAGAGAAGAAGACACCGGCGACGGCCGAATAGAGGTTCTAGAGGTTCTAGAGGTTCTAGGGGTTCTAGGGGTTCTAAGGTTCTAGGGTTCAAAGGTTCACGTGACAGATAACGAGCACGAGATTCCCGTGAAGGTCGTCGATCGCCGCTGGTGGGCGCGCGGCGAGGATGGAGAGGGGGCAGCGGCGGAACGCTCCTCCTCGAAACCGAGCTACGTCGAAGATCTCGAACGGCAGCTTGCGGAGAAAGACCGCCAGTTGCAGGACGCGATCGGCAAATACCGCCAGGCCGCCGCGGAGTTCGATGATTCGAGGCTGCGTCTGCGGCGGGAGATCTCGAAGGACATCGAGCGCGGCCGGCGCGAAATCCTCGCGGACCTGCTGGACGTCGTCGACAACCTGGATCGGGCGGTCGAGTCCGCTTCCCACGGCGCGTCAGCCGAGGCGGTGCTCCAGGGAGTCGAGATGGTACGCCGCCAGTTTCTCACCAAGCTCGAAGGGCTCGGCGTCACGAGGATCGAAAGCGCCGGCGAGGCCTTCGATCCGGCGGTCCACGAGGCGATCACCACCGTCCCCGCTCAATCGGACGAGCAGGACGGGCGCGTTGTCGGCGTCGTGCGACACGGCTATCGCATCGGGGAGGAAGTCCTGCGTCCCGCCTCCGTCGCCGTCGCAAAGTCGTAGTCTGATTCGCGGCCGAACGGCGCGGCTATTTCGGCGTCGGCAGCGCACCCGTCTGCAGCGAAGGTACCGCGATCGGATCGAGACCGAGCCGCTTCGCCTCCACGTTGAACGCCGGCAGGTCCGCCGCCATCACCTGCTGCAAGCGGTCGGTCTGGACCTTCAGCTCCGCCGTCACATCCTTGAAGATCGGATACGCGTTGCCGATCGGCTTCCCGTCGCCGGCCGTGACGGCACGCAGCAACGAGGCGATCCGGTTGTTGATCTTGATCGGGAAGTTCAGCGGATCCTGTCCGCTCTGGTTTCGGACCTGATAGATTTCCTCTTCCACCGCGCTCAGGTTCTTCGCCAGCCGATCCCCCGCTGTCTTGAGCTGCGGGTCAGGATTCTTCGACACGCGGTCCGCAATCTGCTGCTTCACGTTCCGGATGGCGATCACCGCGTTGTTCGCCTCGCTCACCTTGTCCCGAATCTGGATCGCGAGGTCGAACTGCTCCTTCAGATCGGCATCGCTGACGGCGCGGAGGGGATGCTTCTTGACGACGAGCGGCTGTGTCTGGGCCTTGCCGTCGACGGTCAGGCGCACCTGGTACGGGCCGGGAACCGCCGCGGGACCATTGGTCGTCGCACCCCACAGCACCATGCCCGGGAAGGTCACGGCCGGCGGGTACTGGAGGTCCCACGTGAAGCGATTCACACCGGGCGTCATCGGCGCCGTGGCCGATCCGCCGCCGCGTCCGCCACGTCCACCCTGTGCGGCCGCCGCCACCGCGCCTGCCGCAGGCGGAGCACCTGCGTCGGCGGCCGGAGCGCCCGCGCCTGGAGCTCCCGCGCCGCGCCCCTCACCACGGCCGCGGCCGCCGCGTCCTGCGGCGGATCCGCCCGCGAACGTGCGAACGACCTGGCCCTTCGCGTCGAGAATATCGATCGACAGCTTCTCCACCGGGTGCTTCAGCCAGTAGGTGATCGCGGCGCCTCCCGCGCCCCGAATCGCATCGGCCGGCTTGAACAGGTACGCATCGGCCGCCGTCGTGACTTCCGTCGAGAGCTGACGAAGCGGCGCGATGTTGTCCAGGATGTAAAACCCGCGGCCGTGCGTCGAGATCGCCAGCTCGTTGCCCTCGACGATGAGATCCGAGATCTGCACGTCAGGCAGGTTGAACGACAGCGACCGCCAGCGCTCGCCGTCGTCGTACGAGATGTATACGCCGTGCTGCGTGCCGGCGTAGAGCAGGCCTTTCCGCATGCGATCCTCGCGGACGACGTGGACGTAGTCGCCGGCGGGAATGCCGTCGACGATCTTCGTCCAGGTCTTTCCGAAGTCACGTGTGCGGAAAATGTAGGGCCTGAAGTCCTGGAGCAGCGGCTTCTTCACGGCGACGTAAGCCGCGGCCGGATCGAACCGCGACGCGTCGATCTGGCTGACGCGGCCGAAGTCCGGCATTTCCTTCGGCGTCACGGGCGACCAGCTCTTACCGCCGTCGCGCGTCACGTTGATCAACCCGTCGTCGGACCCCGCCCAGAGAACGTTCACGTCGGTCTTGCCCGGACCGAGCGCGAAGACCGTCCCGTACACCTCTGGACTGTTCATGTCGTGTGTAATCGGACCGCCCGAATCGCCCATCGTCTTCGGATCGTGACGCGTGAGGTCGGGGCTGATCCGATCCCAGGTCTGGCCGCCGTTGGTGGTCTTCCACACGTGCTGCGACGAGGCATAAAGCACGTTGGGATCGACGTAAGAGAAGATGATCGGGTAGGTCCACTGCCAGCGTTCCTTCAATGCACTGGAGGGCTCGCCGGAGAACATGCGCGGATACGGCCCGACCTCGCGGCTCTCTCCCGTGCGGCGATTCAGACGGATCAGGAACGATCCGTTGTTGCCGCCGGAAAAGAAGATGTCGGGATCCTTCGGGTCGGGCGCGATGTAGGCCGGCTCCGATCCGCCGGCTCCGTAAGTGGCCGGCGCGCCGCCGCGTCCGCCACCGCCGCCGAATCCACGCCCGCCGCCGCCGAGGTTCGTCTCGCTCGGGATGCAGATCGTGCTGCCGTCCTGCTGGGCGCCGCACACGTGGAACGGGACGTGTCTGGTCGTCGCCGCGTGGTAGAACTGGCCCGTCGGAAAATCGCGCGCCGTCCATGTGCGCTGCGCGGCGCCGGCGTTGAACGTCACCGCGCCGCCGCTGTCGCTCGCGTGCAGCATGTGCTGGTTGTCGTCGGGATCGATCCACAGATCGTGGGAGTCGCCGCCGGCGAAGCTCACCATCGTCTTGCCGCCGTCGGTTGACTTGAACGTCCCGACGTTGAGCGCGTAGACGGTGTCCTTCTCCTTCACGTCCGCCGCGAGGTGGGTGTAGTAGAACGCGCGCTGGCGGATATTCCGCGCCTCATTCACCATCTTCCACGTCGCGCCCGCATCGTCAGAGCTGAAGAGGCCGCCGTTCTCGTGTTCGACGATGGCGTAAACGCGTTTGGAGTCCGCGCCGGACACCGCCACGCCGATGCGCCCGAAGATGCCCTTGGGGAGGCCGGGGTTGCGCGTGATCTCGGCCCAGGTCTCGCCGCCGTCGGTGGACTTGAAAAGGCCGCTGCCCGGCCCGCCGCTCGACATCTGGTACTCGACGCGGTAGGCCTCCCACAGCGCGGCGTACATCACGTTGGGGTCACGGCGATCGATCGAGATGTCCACGGCGCCCGTCTTCGCATCCCGGAACAGCTTTCGCTGCCACGTCTTGCCGCCGTCGGTGCTCTTGAACAGACCGCGCTCGTCGTTCGCGTCGCCGTAATGGCCGAACGCGGCGACGAATACGATGTCGGGGTTCGTCGGGTGAATGCGGATCCTGGAGATGTTCTGCGCGTCGGCGAAGCCGACGTGGGCCCACGTCTTCCCGGCGTCGGTGGATTTGTACACGCCGTCGCCAGGCTGGATGTTGCCGCGAATGCACGACTCTCCCATGCCGATGAACACAAGGTCGGGGTTCGTCTCCGAAACAGCCACCGCGCCGACCGACGAGCTCTTCACCTGGCCGTCGGTCACCGGCGTCCAGTTCTCGCCGCCGTCCGTGGTCTTCCACAGGCCGCCTCCCGTTGCGCCGAAGTAGCCTTCACGCGGCCGTCCCTTGACTCCGGAGATCGCGATCGAGCGCCCGCCGCGCTCGGGGCCGACGCTGCGCCAGCGATAGGTGGAGAGGAGCGTCTGTTCCGACTGCGGCGCATCGGCGCGCGGCGCCTGCTGCGCGCGGGAGTTGATCGAGATCGTGCCGGCAAGCGCCAGCGAGAGGATCAGGATGATTCTGGAGCGGCTCATGAGAATGCCTCCTGGGACCGGGCGATTCTATACGAAAGCCGCCCTCTGCCGCGGCTCGTTGTCGCAGCTGGCAGCAGGCAGACAAAAGCTGAGGGCTGCCACACTTTCTGCGTCAGAAGGTGGCAGCCCCTTTCTTTCGAGCCACGAGCCACGAGCCACGCGATGCGAGCTGCGAGCTGCGAGCTGCGAGCTACGAACCCGCCGACAGCTCGAACGAGACGGTCTGGATCAGCGCGGACAGCTCGGCGCGGAGCCTGTCGCGCGTCGTGGTCGTCTGCGCGATCTGCTGCTTCAACGCATCGAGGCGCGTCTCCTGCTCGTCGAGCTGACGCGTGTAACGGCGCAGCAGCTCCTTTTCCTCCGCACTGCCACGCAGCGCCTTCATGTTCTCGCGCAGCCGCTCCTGATCCTGGACGATCGCGCTGCGGTCGTTCTGCAGATCCTGCAGCTGCCGCTCCACCTTCGCGAGCTCCGCCTTCTTGTCGAGCACCGGCCTCAGCGCCTTTTCCAGTGCGGCGGCGGGCGCGCCCGACTGCGCCAGCCGGACGATCAGCGCATCGTCCACGTTCCCGATCATGATGCGCGCCTCGTCCTGCCGGACCTCCCGGACGTCGAGCGTCGCCTCCTTCCCCGGCTCGATCGAGAGCCGGAAGCGCTCCGCGCCGGCCGTGGACTCGACCGGCGTCTGCCCGGGCGCGAGTTTCCATCCAGGACGGGCGCGATGCTCGACAATCAGCGTCGTGGCGGTCGCGTTCTCATTGCGGGCTTTGTACGTCCAGGTGGCCCGCTGTTCGGTTTCCTGGATGATGATCCCGTCGCGCGCGCGCAGCCGCGAGATCCTGCCGGCCTCGCCCTGCATGCGCGCGTCCACCAGGACGCCGAGATCGGCGGCATAGGAGAGGAAACGCCGCTCGCCGGCCTTCAACGGCTCGATCAGCCCTTCACCAGCGAAGGCGTTGCCGTCCACGACGCTCATGCTGCCGCCATCCAGCGTCAGCGACGTCGTGTTCTTCAACCAGAGTGCGCGGAGCGGCCGGCCGCTGCCCGGCGCCTGGTTCCACAGCGAGACCTTCTCGGCCTCGATCTCCGCGTTGACGATCGGGACGAGCGCCGATTGGTTCTTCTTGAGGGTGATCGGCTCTTTGATCCGGTATTCGAAGAGGTCGCCGAGAGACGCCGCGGTGGCGCGTGGATCGAGGTTCCTCGCCTGATCGTAGACGCCGGGGGGCATCGGCGGGGGCGGCGACTCAGGCAGGCCGCCGACCACTCCGCCCACGACCCCCCCGGGAACGCCACCGCCCCTGCCGGCGCGCCGCACCGTGGCAGTCGAGGGCCCGAGCGCGTCGACGCTGATCTGTTCCTGGACGCCGGCGACCCGCAGCGTCAGGTCCTGCTGCACCTGCATTCCCGCGGGCATGCGCCAGTCGCTCAGCGCCTGGGGTTGGAAGCCGGAGAGCTCCGCGCGTAGCTGGTATGCACCGGCCGGCGCCGTGAAATCGTACCGCCCCGCACTGTCGGTGATGTCAGACGCAACGACGCCGGACGGACCCATGAGACGCACGGTCGCGCCAGGAAGGGGCGCTCCGGCTGGGTCGCGCACCGTTCCGCTCACGCTGCCCGCGCCTTCGCCGAACGTCGCCTGGTGCGTCTGTGGCGCGAGCATCGCTGTCGCGGGCATGGGGACGACCGGACGGCGTCCGTAGTACGGCTGCGAGATGTTCTGGATGAACGACTGCGGCGCACCGGCCACGAGGGACAGCTCCACGCCTTGCCAGTCCTCGCCGATCGTGTTGTCCACGATGGCCCACCCCTGGAGCAACGGCTTTCCCGCCGTCGAAAGCACGAGGCGGTACGTGCTCTTCCAGATCGGCACCTCGCTGATGTAGCTGACAAACAGCGGCCGGTCACCGGCGCCGGACGTCGAGATCACCATGGTTCGCACGTCCTGCTCGCGCGCCGATCCGACCAGGTCGAGATAACGGCCGATCTCCTGCCGGAGATCGCGTTCGACCACACGCACGTGAAGCGACGGCGAGAACTCGAACGTGCGCAGCGCGCCCGCGTCGGTGACGAGCGAGAACGTCTCCACGGTCACCGTCTCCGTGCCGCGTTGGCGCGTGTGCTGCTCGACGCTCAAGAGGCGCCCCTCCGCCGGAGCGCCGGCGCCGCCGACCTCGATACGCGCGCCGCGCAGCGATCCCAGCACCTGCAGCGCGGTCGTGCGCTCGTCGAGCGGAAGCCGCAGCGCGCCGAGGCGCTGCTCGAGCGGGGCGACCGAGTTGTAGCTGATGCCGGTGATCTGCCCTTTCCCGAGGTCGATCGCCGTCAGCGAATTCAAGACGTCGTTGAGCTGCGCGCTCGTGAACCGGACGGTAACGGCCTGCCGGTTGCGGACGGTGCCGAGGTGTTCGAAGTACCCGACGCCGGTCTTGTACAGAATCACGCGGCGCACGGGCAGCGCCGCGGGCGCGGCCCCGCTCTCTGCTACAGCCCCGGACGCCGGCGCCGGTTGAGCGGGACGAGGCGGTGCGGGAGCCTGGGCACTGGTAAGAACGGGCCACGCAACCAGAAGTGCGATGACAACGCGGCGCATGGAGGACTCCTTGTTGAAACGGTATTGGGGGCGGTTGTCATATTAGACACCTACACTCAGTCGATAGTCGTTAGTCGATGGTCAAAGTCGTATTGTCAAAGTCAAAGTCAAAGTCGAACCCCAAACCCCGAGCCCCGAGCGCCGAGCTCCCAGCGCCGAGCTGCTGTCCCGGCGCCATCGCGGAGACTGTGTGCCGGTGTGGTAATGTGCCCCGTCGGTGGCGAGGGACGAGGAGTGACCGGGGCACCCACTCGGGGCAGTCAGACCAAATAGCCCGGGTTCGTCAGGAACGGCGGTTGATCAACCGCGGAAGGAGCAGGCATGGCTCACATGGGCTCACGGCCCGCGACGCACATCGGGGTCGAACCGGGATGGCTGGCCCGCCTGGGCCACGATCTGCGCTCCCCGATGAACGGCATCCTCGGCCTGGCCGGACTGCTCCACGACAGCGATCTCACACCAGAGCAGAGGGACTACGTCGAAGGCATCCAGGCGAGCGGCGGGGCCCTGCTCACGATCATCTGCAACGTCCTGGACCTGGCGACGATCGAAGCCGGCACGCTGCCGCTCGAGGCGCAGCCGTTCGATCTGCGCAATGCCATCGAACAATCGCTCGATCGGGTGGCGATCGAGGCGGCTCAGAAGGCCCTCGATCTGGCGTACGTCGTCGAGCCGGGCACGCCGAACACGTGGCTCGGTGACGTCACCCGCGTGCGTCAGGTTCTGGTGCACGTGCTCAGCCATGCGGTGAGGCTGAGCCACAAGGGCGAGGTCGTGCTCTCGGTGACCAGCCGGCCGCTGGCCGAACGACGCCACGAACTGCACGTTGTCGTGCGACACGCGGACATCGGTGCCCCAAGGGGACGAGACGCAGCCCGGCGCGTGGAGCCGACGCCCGGCGCGCTCGGTCCGGGTCCCTCGAATGCCACGGAACTCGGTCTGGCGCTGAGCACGCGCCTCAGCCAAC
This sequence comes from Acidobacteria bacterium RIFCSPLOWO2_12_FULL_66_21, assembly GCA_001767455.1. Lineage (GTDB taxonomy): Bacteria > Acidobacteriota > Vicinamibacteria > Vicinamibacterales > 2-12-FULL-66-21 > 2-12-FULL-66-21. The sequence goes on along the minus strand of MELC01000090.1, from coordinate 9,019 downwards.
TGATGGGAGGGACCCTGTGGTTGGAACGCGAAGGGGCGCACGGCTCGATCTCGCACGTGACGCTCATCGCCGAAGCCGTCCCCAGTGAGCCGAACATCATCAGCACCGAGCGCGCGCCGTTGCGCATCCTGCTGGCCGAGGACGACACCATCACCCAGAAGGTGGCCCTCGCCGTCTTGAAGGGCCTGGGCTACCGCGCCGACGTGGCGGCCAACGGGCTCGAAGTGCTGCGGGCCCTGGAACGCCAGGCTTACGATGTCGTCCTGATGGACCTTCAGATGCCAGAACTCGACGGTCTGGCCACCTGCCGCGAGATTTGCAGGCGATGGCCGCGCGACCGCCGGCCGCGCGTCGTCGCTACGACGGCCAGCGACAGCCCGGAGATTCGAGAGGCGTGTCGGGCGGCGGGCATCGACGACTTCGTCAGCAAGGCCGGCAGGGTCGAGGCGTGGGCCGCGGTGCTCCAGCGCTGCAGTTCCAGCGCCGGCCTGCGAGGACTCTCATGAGCACACCGAAACGCATCCTCATCGTCGACGATGACGAAGCCTCGCGCAGGCTGCTGAAGGCCATGGTGGAGTCTCTCGGGCACGAGTCCGAGGCCGCCCGCGATGGGATTGAGGCCCTGGCTCGGTTGAAGCTGGGCTTCGACCTGGTGCTGCTCGACGTGCGGCTGCCCGGGATGGACGGGTACCAGGTTGCGCGACGGATTCGTGACGATCCGGCCACCGCGGACCTGCCGATCGTCATGGTGACGGTGCTGGAGAGCAAGGAGGATCGGCTGCGGGCCGTGGAAGCTGGCGCGAACGACTTCATCAGCAAGCCGCTCGACAAGACCGAGCTGCGCGTGCGCTCGGCGTCGCTCCTGAGACTGAAGGAGGCGCAGGACGCCGTCAAGCGTCATCGAGCCGAGCTGGAGGACATGGTCGAGCGGCGGACCGTGGCGTTGCGCGCGGCCCTGCAGGAGATGGTCGAGGCCCAGCGGCGGACCCAGCGCGCGCAGTTGGACACGGTCGAGCGCCTGGCCATTGCTGCCGAGTACAAAGACAAGATCACGGCCCAGCACATCCGGCGCATAGGCGAGTACTCGGCGATACTCGCCGCCGCCCTGAACCTGCCGCCCGGCGAGGTGGAGCTCATCCAGCACGCCAGCCGCATGCACGACGTCGGCAAGATCGGCATCCCGGACGGCATTCTCCAGAAGCCCGCCAGCCTCAATGTGCAGGAGTGGGACATCATGCGGAAGCACACGCTCATTGGCAGCCGGATCCTCGCCGACTCCTCGTCCGACATCCTGCGGGCCGGGCAGGTCATCGCGCTGTCGCACCACGAATGGTGGGACGGCACCGGCTACCCGAACGGGTTGGCGGGCGACAGCATCCCGCTGTGGGCCCGCATCTGCGCGGTCGCCGACGTCTTCGACGCGGTCACCAGCCGGCGCCCGTACAAGCCGGCGTTCACAAACGAGGCGGCATTCGAGATCCTGCACCAGGAGCGCGGCACGCACTTCGATCCGCGGGTGGTCGACACGTTCTTCAAGCGGCTGGACGATGTCTTGACCATCCAGACGCAGTATCGCGACGAAGCCGGAATGATCGGCTGGTGATCGCCGCCTCGCCACTTCCGGACCCGTCACCCGTGATGTCCTCCGCGCGCGGCCGGTATCGGTCCGCGGTGAGAAGAGTGCGGCAGGCTGGAGCCCGTCCCGCGACGAGCCGACGGCAGGGGGTATGACGGTCAGATTCGACGCGCTTCTGCGACAGGCGGGGCTTCTGACCGCCGAGCAGCTCCGGCACGCGCAGGCTGAAGCGCAGCAGCGCGGCGTCTCGCTGTGGGATCTCGTCGTCAGGGAAAAACGAGTTTCCGAGGAGGCGCTGGCTGACGCATTCGCCCGCCACGTGAGCGTCCCGCGCGTGCGCATCGCCAGCGCCACCGTTGAGCCCGAGGCCGTCAAGGCCGTCGCCCACAAGCTCGCGCGCAAGCACCTCTGCCTGCCGCTCAAGATCGAAGGCAAGGTGCTGGTTCTCGCGATGGCCAACCCGCTCGCCTACGACGCGCTCCAGGACATCGAGTTCGCCTCCGGGCTGAGGGCGCGGCGGGTCGTGGCGACGAGCACCGAGATCACCGACGGGATCGAAGCGCACTACGCACCCGACGATCGGCTGCACGGCTTTCTCGCGAACGTGTCCGAGACCTCGGGGTTTCGGATGCTGCGCGCGGACCTGGAAGAGGTTCCCGCCACAGGCAGCGAAACGGCCGCCGGCGCCGAGCTCACGCCCGTCGTCAAGATGTGCAACGTCATCGTCGAGCAGGCGTTGAAGAGCCAGGCGAGCGACATCCACATCGAACCGGGACTGAACGACGTGCAGGTGCGCCTGCGCATCGACGGCGTGCTCACGGACCTCGCGCAGGTACCCAAGTGGCTGCACAGCCCGGTCGTCTCGCGGCTGAAGATCCTGGCGAGACTGGACATCGCCGAGCGGCGACTGCCGCAAGACGGCCGCATCAAAGTGCAGTACCGAGGTGAGTGGCGCGACATTCGCGTCTCGACGTTGCCCACGCACTTCGGCGAAAAGATCGTCATGCGGCTGCTCGGCTCGGCCGCCGTGCCCGGGTTCACATCGCTGGGGTTCTCCGACGCGCAGGCGTCGATCCTCGAGAGCGCGCTCAGCCAGCCGCAAGGGATGATCCTGGTGACGGGTCCGACCGGCTCGGGCAAGACGACGACGCTCTACTCGATGATCTGCCGGCGCAGGTCGCCCGAGGTCAACATCATCACCGTGGAAGATCCCATCGAGTACCAGCTCGAGGGGATCAACCAGATGCAGGCGAACCTGAAGACGGGGCTGACTTTCGCCAACGCCCTCCGCGCGATCCTGCGCCAGGACCCGGACGTGGTACTCGTGGGCGAGATCCGGGACGCCGAAACGGCGGAAATCGCGTTCCAGGCGTCGATGACCGGCCACCTCGTCCTCAGCACGCTCCACACCAACAGCGCCGTCGCCACGATCGCGCGGCTGCTGGACCTGGGCGTCGATCCCTTTCTCATCGCCTCGTCGCTGACCCTCGTGATCGCGCAACGGCTGGCCCGCCGGCTTTGCTCGGGCTGCAGGGAGGTCCACCCCGCGCCCGACGCCCCCCTGGCGAAACTTCATCTCGATCCGCGCGAGGCAATCGTCTACCGCGGCCGCGGCTGCCAGACCTGCCGGCAGACGGGCTACGCCGGGCGCCTCGGCCTCTACGAGATTCTGCGCATCACGCCGGTGCTGAAGGAGCTGATTCAACGACGCGCGGGCGAAGGCGAGATGCGCAAGGCGGCCCTCCAGGCCGGCATGCGACCGCTTGTGGACGATGCGCTCGCGAAGGTGCTGCAGGGCTTGACGAGCCCGGAAGAGGTCGTGCGTGTCGTCCAGATCGAGGAGGAGGCGGACGTCGCGCGCTGTCCGAAGTGCGGCACGGCGATCGACAGTAACTTCGCGACCTGTCCGTACTGCCTGTATCCGCTGGAGCGCGTCTGCGAGTCCTGCGGCCAGCAACTGAAGCTCGACTGGCTGGCGTGCCCGTACTGCCGCGCGAGCACCCGGCGCGCCGTGCCCGCAACCGCCGCCGTCGCGGGGGTGACTCCCATGACGCCGGCACGTGCGGGCGCGCCGTGCGCCGTGCCCGCTGGCCGTGCCGCCGTCAAGAAGCCGCGCGTGCTGGTGGTCGATGACGACGAGGACATGCGGAAGATCATCCGGCTTGCGCTGACGAAGCTTCCGGTGCCGGTCGACGTCGAGGCGGCGGCCGACGGCCTCGAGGCTTTGGACGCCGTTCAGCGAGCGCGGCCGGATCTCGTGATCGCCGACCTGATGATGCCGGGCATGGACGGCTTCGCGCTCTGCCAGAAGTTGCGCGAGGACATCGCCACGACGTTCGTGCCGATCATGATGCTCACGGCCAACGCCGATGAGACCGCGCGCACGAGAGGGTACCTGGTCGGCACCGACGACTACGTGACCAAGCCGTTCTCAATCCCCGACCTCAACGCTCGGGTGATGCGACTGCTCAGAAGGACGTACGGACTGTGAGGGCCGCGCGGCAGCAAGGACAGCGCCATCGAGCAGACTCGCGCGGGGGCCGACGAGAGGATCGGCCTCGCGCGGGAGCTGTAGAAGCTCGTCGGGTGATCGATGCAGCCGGGTGACCCGGACGACGCCGTGCTGGCGCGCTTCGCCGACGAGGCGGCGGACTCACTCGCTGCGCTGGGCGAGGCGCTGCTCCGGCTCGAAACCGATCCGGCTCCGGACGTGTACTCCGACGCGACGCGCCACCTGCACACGCTGCAGGGCGCGGCGAGCGCGGCGGGCCTGTCGGCCGCTGCGCATCTGGCCCATCTGCTCGAGGATGTCATGGCCGAGTGCCAGGCGGGCCGGCTGGCACATACGCCGGCACTCAACGACGTGCTGCTGCGGGCGCTTGACATGGTGGCGGCCATTCGGCTCTCCATCTTCGAGGGCGGTACGGGACAGGTCGAGCTGTCGGGATCGTTCACCGCGCTCGAGTCGATTCTGGCCGACGGAAGGCAGGTGACCGGCCTGAGCAGCGACGCGAGCCAGGTGCTATCGGAGTATCAGCGCTTCCGCGCCCGGCACGCGATCGCAGCCGGCCGGACCCTCCTCGAGATCAGGCTGGACCTCGAGCGCGACCAGTTTGGGGAACGAGTGCCGGCCCTCGAATCGCGGGTGGCCGCCGTGGCGGAGGTCCTCGCGCGCACGGGCGCCTCAGACGTGCCGCCGTCGGCCGACACCACGTATCTGCTGCTGGTTGCGACCGCCGACGAAGAAGCGGCCGTGCGCACGGCCACCGAGCTGGGCGCGCGAGTACGACGCGTGGCAGAGCACTCCGCCGGAGCATTCGCCGTCGCTCCCGCCCCGCAGGTCGCAACGGCTGGTCCGCCAGCCGCCGCGCCGCCGCCCCTCGCCGGCCTCACGGCGGAACAAGCGGCGGAGATCCAAGCCGAAATCAGGGCCCTGCGTGGCGAGTTCCTCGAAAGCAGCCTGGAAAAAGTGGCGCAACTCGCGCAGGGACTCGTGGGACTGGAGGGGCGGTCGGACGACGCCGATCTCGTCAATGCACTCTTCCGCATCGCCCACAGCCTGAAGGGCGGTGGTGCGACGTTCGGGCTGCCAGCCCTCAGCGCGGTCGCGCACGCGCTCGAGGGCGTGCTGGACGAGATTCGTTGCGGCAGGCGCCGGCCGACTCCGGAGACGGTGTCGACACTCCTCACCGGCGCCGACGCCCTGCAGCTTGTCATCAGGCAGCCAGACGCCGTGACGGAGCAGTCGCCGGAGATCGTCACGGCCATCGGGTCGCTCAAGTCCGACGGGCGGCTATCGTCCTGAGCGGCGGCGACCGCCGCGTGGCCTTCGCGGTCGGACGAGAGCCTTTACGGCGAGCGGGTTTTGATCAAGGACTGGAGGCGAGTCGTGAGCGGGCGCCGCACGATCTTGATTGCCGACGACGTCGGTGAGGTCCGGCGACTCGTCGCGAGTTTCCTCCAGAAGCTGTACGGCTGCGAGGTCGTCGAGGCGCGGGACGGGCTCGAGGCGGCGCTGGCGCTCTTTGCCGGCTCGATCGACCTCGTCATCACGGATCTCGACATGCCCGGGATGGGCGGCCTGGAGCTGGCTGCATTGATCCGACGGTCGCCGGCCACCGCGCACATTCCGATTGTCACGCTGACGCTCAGGGATTCTGACGCCGATCGACAGCGGAACGACCGGTTTGGCATCGCCGCGCATCTCGCCAAGCCGTTCCGGCCGCAGCAGCTCCGCGACGCGCTCGCGCAGCTTGGCTGGATGCCCACCGGCTAGTCAGCAGTCCGCCGCGGCTCATGTCACCGCAGGCGCTCGAGTTGTGGATGCCGTGCCGTTGACACCCTGACGTTGCCACATTGACACTCTTTGTTCCAGCCCGTACAATACCGCTCCATTTCCGCACACAGGAAGAGGCCCTGCCGCACGGCGGCGTCACACGCTCGCACGGCGGGACGTACCGAATCGGAGGATCCTACTCGCGATCATGAGCAGGCCCTAGATGGAATGGCGCAAACTGGGAGACATTCTTGTGTCCTGGGGCAAGGTCACCGAGCCCCAACTGCAGGCAGGTCTCCAGCAGCAACGCGAGCAGGCGATCGGCCGGCGGATCGGGGAGATTCTCGCCGCGCGTGGATGGATCACCGAGCGTGAAATCGCCCTGGCTGTTTCGGAGCAGATCAAACTACCCGTCCACGATCTGAGCCAGGCTGGGAGCATCGACGCCGGCGTCCTGTCGCTCGTCCCACTGGAGTACGCCCAGTCCCGCCTGCTGCTTCCCGTCGCGCGCCACGACGAGGTGCTGACCGTGGCGATGGCCGATCCTTTCGATCGGCGGGCCGTTCACGATCTGTCGTCTCTCACGGGCATGCAGATCGGCGTCGTGATCGGCCTCGAGTCCGAGATTCGCGCGGTACTGCGGGCCCGCTGGCGTGCCCTCGACACCGACCCCAGCGCAGCCGGAGCGTTTTCACCGGTCCACCGGGAGAAGGTGTCGAGTTCCGCGTCCGGCGCAATCAGCGCTGACGGGCACGAATCCTGGTCCGAGCAGAATGTCGGACCAGGTTCCGCCGGCCCTGTCCCCGCCCTCGCGCGGATGTGCGTCCTGGTCGTCGACGACAGCCCCACCATCCTGCGGGTGCTCCAGGCGGTCCTCGTTGCACAGAACTGCGAGGTGATCACCGCGAAAGACGGGCTGGATGGGTTCGAAACGGCGCATCAGCGGACGCCCGACCTGATCGTCACCGACACGATGATGCCACGCATGGACGGCTTCGCCCTGGTGAGAAACCTCAAAGAGAACGCCGGCACCCGCGGGATTCCCGTGATCATGCTGACGTCGTCGGACGAAGCCGCCAGCGAGGAGAGGGCTCTGAGGCTTGGAGCCGAAGATTATATCGCGAAGACGCTCGAGCCGGAGCAGCTCCTGGCGCGTGTCATAGGCGCGGTCAATCGTCTGCGTCGGATCGGTGAACGGCCGTAGGAACCTAGCTTCGCCGTCCGGCGTCCCGGCCGAACGGTGCCTTTTCCGGCGTTGCCGAAGTCGCCGGGAGCTACATGAAGGAGCGAGTGATGAAGCGCATCTTGAGTTGCGTGATCGTCCTGGGCCTGGCGATGGGTGGGACCGCCCACGCCCAGCAGGACGAGCTGGCGGCGGTCAAAGCCGAGTTGCTCAAGCAGCAGGAGATCATCGCCGGCCTGATGAAGAAAGTCGAGGAGCTCGAGAAGAAGCAAGCGACGGTTGCCACCCGCGACGACCTGGAGCGGGAGACCCATAGCCAGCAGGAACGGGTCAACTCGATGGAGGAGCAGCTTCTGAGCAAAGCCAACCTCACGGGGTACTACGCGTTCGAGTACATCAACTCGGACTCACCCGCCGCCGGCGCATTTCGGCAGCATTTCCTGTCGTTCTTCGTCAGCAAGCAAATCAACCACTGGAGCTTCTTCACCGAAACCGAATTCGAGTACGCGCCTCACTTCGATGGGTCGGGGCGCGAGCTCGAGACCGCGGCTGGTGAGATCAAAATCGAGAACGCGTGGATGGAGTACAACCACAATCGTCACTTCAACGTGCGCGTCGGCAAGCAACTGTTCCCCCAGTACTGGCAGACCTACCACTACCCGAGCCTCACGTTTTCCACGCAGCGGCCGATCAATGCCGAAGCGACGCTCTTCCCGCGGGAGTTCGTGGGAGCCATGATGTACGGATCGGCCTCGGCGCCGATGGGCGCGTCGGAAGTCGCGGTCGGCTACAAGGTGTACGTCGGCAACAATCAGGTGCCCGATTCCGGCCGAAAGGACCAGACCGACAGCAAGGCCGTGGGCGCCAAGCTGCAGTTCCAGTTCCCCACTGCCGGGCGTCTGAAGAAGTTTGACGTGGCGGCCGACCTCTACAGAGGCAAGCTTTCCAACGAGGAGGCGACGCTGGCGACCGACACCATCTGGGGCCTGGACGCACAGATCGAAGTAGACCGGTTCCTCTTCTTTGGTGAATACGCTCGCGGCAGCTCGCTCGGGACCGCGCGTTACGGGTACTACCTGCAGCCGGCCCTCCGTCTCGCTCCGCAGTGGGTCGCGTTCTATCGTAACGAGAGAGTGGACGATCCGCAGCCGATCCGCGGCGGCACGATCGGAACTCGCCACGTGACCGGCATCAACTTCCGGCCCGTCCCGCAGATCTCGTTCAAGGGAGAATACTTCCGCACGCTGCCACGGCTGCGAGCTTTGAGCCCGTCCGACCCGAAGAACAAGCCGACCAACGGGGTGGCGACCTCGCTGGTCTTCTTCTTTTGATGAGGCTGCCATGAACTGCCGCCTCGCTGGACTGGCGATCGTCGTGGTGTTGGGGATGCAGTTGGCTGCCCTGGCGCAGGAGCCGCGGATCGTGATCATTGTCAACAAAGCGAACCCAACCGATTCCCTCAGCCTTGCCGAACTGCGACGAATCTTCATGAAGCAAACGCGCAATTGGCGCAATGGAGATTCCGTCGTTCCCGTGGATTGGGAAGCCGCCTCCGAAATGCGCAAGTCCTTTTCGAAGAGAGTGCTGAACCGGACGGTCACCGAAATGACCGAATTCTGGGTTCAGCAGAACATCACCGCCGGCCAGAATCCTCCCTCGACGCAGAAGTCCGCCCGTGCCCTCCTCCGGTTCGTGGCCGGTGTGCCGGGCGCGATTTCGTACGTGGCGGCCGGCGACGCGGACGACTCCGTGAAGGTCGTCAGAGTCGCCGGGTTGCAGTGATCCCGACTCCTGGCAGCGGCGCGTCGAGGAGAACTACCATGCGGCTGAACATCAGGGGGCGCCTCGCGCTGATCGCGGGGCTCCTCTCGCTGATTCCCATCGGGCTGACCGGGGTGCTGGCGTATCGGAGCGCGCGGGGGGCGCTGGAGGAACGAATTCGCTTCAACCTGGAGACGCAGGCGGCGCAGACGCTGGAGATGCT
>MELC01000089.1 GCA_001767455.1 Acidobacteria bacterium RIFCSPLOWO2_12_FULL_66_21 | reverse complement strand
AGGACACCAAGGACACGAAGACGGTCAATTAGAACGATTCCTGTTCCGGTGTCCCGCTGTTCCGCTGTTCCGCTGTCCCGTTGGTCCGCGGTCCAACCGTCCCGGTGTCAAGCTGCACACGCCCACGCGTTTGCGGCACGAAGTGCACGGAGGACACCAAGGACACGAAGACGGTCAAATCAGAACGATTCCTGTTCCGCTGTCCCGCTGTCCCGTTGGTCCGCGGTCCAACCGTCCCGGTGTCAAGCTGCACGCGCCCACGGCCTTTGCGGTGCACGAAGGACACCAAGGACACGAAGACGGTCAATTAGAACGATTCCTGTTCCGGTGTCCCGCTGCACACGCCCACGGCGTTTGCGGCACGAAGTGCACGGAGGACACCAAGGACACGAAGACGGTCAAATCAGAACGATTCCTGTTCCGCTGTCCCGCTGTCCCGTTGGTCCGCTGTCCAACCGTCCCGGTATCAAAGCTGCACGCGCCCACGGCGTTTGCGGCACGAAGTGCACGAGGGACACCAAGGACACGAAGACGGTCAATTAGAACGATTCCTGTTCCGGTGTCCCGCTGTTCCGCTGTTCCGCTGGTCCGTTGGTCCGCTGTCCAACCGTCCCGGTGTCAAGCTGCACACGCCCACGGCCTTTGCGGCACGAAGTGCACGAAGGACACCAAGGACACGAAGACGGTCAATTAGAACGATTCCTGTTCCGCTGTCCCGCTGTCCCGCTGTCCCGTTGGTCCGCTGTCCAACCGTCCCGGTGTCAAGCTGCACGCGCCCACGGCCTTTGCGGCACGAAGTGCACGAAGGACACCAAGGACACGGAGACGGTCAATTAGAACGATTCCTGTTCCGCTGGCCCGCCGTCCCGCTGGTCCGCTGTTCCGCTGTGGCGCTGTCCAGTCACCCGCCGTCTCGGCGTCGCGATGAAACCAGCGGGGGAGCTGACGGCGTGAGCGGGGCGCGGGTGTGCCGTCGAGCGCCGGCCGCAGGCAGCCGCAGGCCGGCGTCGGCAGGACAAACGAGACCACAAACGCAAACAGCCCTCGAGCGCGTGCTGCTTGCGTTTGCGGTCTCGTTTGTCCTGCACCGCGCTGTGCGCGGCTCGACGGCGCACGGGGACATCCGATCTTCCAGAAGTCTCGCAGTCTTCGTGGCCTTCGTGTGCTTCGTGGTCTTCGTGACGTTCAGCCGTCGGCGCGTGCAGCGTGGGGATGGCTGTCCCTCGGTTTGTCGTGTTCGTGAGCAGGCCCGTGGGCCCGTCTCGGCGTGGGGGTGGCTGTCGCACGCATCCAGCCTCAGTGCGCATAGACTTAGTGTGTATGGAGCCCGTCGATCTGCTCGCGTTCGGCCCGCACCCCGACGACATCGAAATCGGTCTCGGCGGGACCGTGGCCCTGCACGTGGCGATGGGGCTGGAAGTCGGGCTGTGCGACCTCACGCGCGGAGAGCTCGGCTCGAACGGAACGCCCGAAGACCGGCAGGCCGAGGCCGAAGCCGCGCGCGGCGTCCTGGGCGCCGCCTGGCGCGTCAATCTCTAATGGCCGGACGGCGGCATCACCGGCAACGAGGCCCAGATCGCGTCGGCGGCGCGGCTGATCCGGCAGTGCCGCCCGCGCACGATCGCGCTGCCGTATTGGGACGACCGGCATCCCGACCACCGCGCCGCGAGCGACGCGCTCACGCGCGCGGCGTTCAAGGCCGCGCTGCGGCGGTTCTCGGTGGAGGGGGACGACGCGGCGCCCTGGCGCGCCGACTGGGTCGTGTACTATTTCATCAACGACTCCGTCCCTGTGTCGTTCGCGGTCGACGTCTCGGCGCACTACGACAGGAAACAACGCGCCCTCGCGTGCTACCGCACGCAGTTCGCACCGTCCGATCCCGGCAGCGTGCCGACGCGGTTGACCGCCCCGGCCTTCGCGCAGTTGATCGAGAGCCGCGACCGGCACCTGGGGGCGCTCACCGGCGCCGCGTTCGCCGAGGGGCTGATCGTGCGCGAGCCGCTCGTCCGGCCCCACGCCATGAAGGGCTTGAACCCGCAGCCGCCGGCCCGCGAGGATCGCCCGTGAACGTCGGCATCGTCTGCTACGCGTCGCTCGGCGGCAGCGGCATCGTCGCGACCGAGCTGGCGAAGTCGCTCGCGGGCCGCGGCCACGACGTCCACGTGCTCAGCACGGACCCGCCGTTTCGCCTGGGTGACTACCAGCCGGGCCTGACGTTCCATCGTGTGTACACGCCCGCGTATCCGCTGTTCCGCGAGCCGCAGTACGTCCTCTCGCTGTCGAACCGCATCGTGCAGGTCGCCCGCGAGTTCTCGCTCGACGTCGTCCACGCGCACTACGCGGTGCCGCACGCGACGGCGGCGTACCTCGCGCAGCAGATCCTGCTCTCGTCCGCGGCGGAACACGTGCCGCAGATCATCACGACGCTGCACGGCACGGACATCACGCTCGTCGGCAGCGACCATTCGTACGCGGAGACCGTGGCCTTTTCCATCGATCGATCCGACGGCGTCACCGCCGTGTCGAAGAGTCTCCGAGAGGACACGTACCGCGCGCTGAAGGTGCGGAAGGAGATCGAGGTCATCCCGAACTTCCTGGACTGTGACGTGCACAAGCGGGTCCCGAGCGCGGCGCTGCGCGCACGCTACTGTCCGGCGGGGTGCGAGAAGCTGGTGATTCACGTCTCGAACTTCCGTCCGGTCAAGCGCGTCCACGCCGTCGTCAACGTGTTCGCGCGGATCGCGGAAAAGGTCCAGGCGCGGCTGCTGCTGGTCGGCGACGGTCCCGACCTGGGCAAGGCGCTCGATGTCGCCAAGGCGCTCGGCGTGTCGCGCCACGTCGAAGCGCTCGGTGAGCAGGATCAGATCCTCCCGCTCCTGTCGGTCTCCGACCTGTTCCTGCTGCCCTCGGCGCAGGAGAGCTTTGGCCTCGCGGCACTCGAGGCCATGGCCTGCGAGGTGCCGGTGGTGGCCTCGCGTGTCGGGGGCCTGAGCGAGGTGATCGATGACGGGGTGACCGGGTTCCTGCACGATCCCAGCAACCTCCAGGGCATGGCTGACAGCGGTCTTCGGCTGCTGACCGATCCGGAACTGCACCGCCGCGTCGCGGCCGAGGGACGCCGCACGGTCCGCGAGCGGTTCTGCTGCGATCTGGTGGTGCCTCGCTACGAGAAGTTCTATGAAAAGCTCGTTGCTCGTTGAGCGTTGGCGCACATGGGCGATCGCGGGCGCGGCCATCGCCGCCGCCGCCGTCGCGCCGTACGGCGGACCGCTGACCGCGCAGATGCGCCTTCAACCGGTCGCCGAGCGTCCTGACGAGGCCGCGCTGCGGCTGATGCTCCGGAAGCTGGCCTCCAGCGGCACGTTCATGCAGACGACCGCGCACCCCGACGACGAGGACAGCGCGCTGCTCGCCAAGCTGGGGTTCGGCGACGGCATGCGCGTGACGCTCGTGAGCGCGACGCGCGGCGACGGCGGCCAGAACGAGATCGGTCCGGAGCTGTTCCAGGCGCTCGGCGTCCTGCGGACCGAGGAGCTGCTGGCGGTGCACCGCTTCGACGGCGCGGAACAGTACTTCACCCGCGCGATCGACTTCGGCTACTCGTTCAGCATCGAGGAGTCGATCGAGAAGTGGGGCCACGACGAGATCGTCGGCGACTACGTCCGCCACATCCGCGCGATCCGGCCCGACGTGATCGTGGGATTCCTCTGCGGCGGGGAGGGAGGCGGCCAGCATCACCAGGCGGTGGCGCGCCTGACGAACGAAGCGTTCCGCGCGGCGGCCGATCCCGCCAGGTACCCCGAGCAAATCAAGGAGGGCCTCCGCCCGTGGCAGGCCGTGCGCGTGTTCTGCACTGATTCCTCTGGATTCGGGCGTGGCGGCGGCGGACCGCTGGCCCCCGACCAGCTTCGCCCGGCGCCCGGCGGCTTCGATCCGCTGCTCGGCCGCACGTACGCGGCGCTTGGGCTCGAGGCGCGCAGCATGCACAAATGCCAGGGCACCTCGCAGTTGCTGATGCTGCCGGGCGGGACCTCCTCGCGCGTCTACCAGATCACCGATACCGCCGGCGGCCCCCGCGGGGTCGCGCCGAAGGACCTCTTCGAAGGCGTGGACACGACGCTGCCCGGACTCGCCCGTTTCGCGGGGGCCTCGCCCCCATCAGCCTTGACCGTCTCGCTGCAGTCCATGGCCGCAGCGGCGGCAGCCGCCGCGTCGGCGGTCGAGAATGGCGGAGCGGCAGGCGCGGCGGCGCCGCTCATCACGGGCCTTGCCGCCGTCCGCGATCTGCGCGCGAAGCTGCCGGCGATGGGGCTGAGCGACACGGCACGCGACGAGATCGACTTCCGTCTCGCGCGGAAGGAATCGCAGTTCGAACAGGCGCTTCTCCTCACGCACGGCATCCGCCTCGAAGCGCTCGCGGACGACGGCGTGGTGGTCGCGGGTCAGGCGCTGCGAGTGTCGCTGATTGCCGGAAACAACGGCGCCGGCGATGTGTCGGTCACGCGCGTCACGCTGAAGGGATTCGACGGGCCGCAGCCCGCGTGTTCGGGCGCCGCGCCCTCGGGCGGCGCGCTCACCTGCGCAGCGGACGAGCATGTCGGCAAGGCGGCTTTGTCGGGACCCTACTGGACGCCTCGCAAAGACGCGGCCCGCTACGATTTCGATCCGGCTGTTCCGTTCGGCGTGCCCTTCAGGCCGACGCCGTTCACCGCGACGTTCGAGATGTCGATCGCGGAAGCGGACGTTTCGATGGAGCGGCCGGTTGAGTATCGCTACAGCGATCTTGCCGCGGGTGAGAAGCGGATGGATCTGAAGGTCGTACCGTTTTTCGCCGTTCGCATGTCGCCGGACATCGCCGTGATCCCTTCGACTCGCCCTTCCGGGGCTCGCTCAGGGCAGGCCGCATCGTCACCCTCGCGTAGCCGCATCGTCACCGTGTCGGTGACCAACCAGCAGAAGGGCGCCGCGGCCGGCAACCTGTCGGTGTCCGTGCCCGCGGGGTGGCAGTCATCACCGGCGAGCGCGCCGCTTCAGTTCTCGCGCGAGAACGAGGAGGTCACGGTCACCTTCACGGTCGCGCCGGCGCGGGGCGTCCGCCCCGGAGAGTACCCGGTGACGGCGATCGCCTCGTCCGGCACGGATGCGAAGATGTCCTCGAGCGCCGGCTATCAGGTCGTCGAGTACCCCCACGTTCACCGCCGTCACGTCCTCGAGGACGCACGGACGCGCGTGAAAGTGATTGACGTGAAGATTGCGCCCGGCCTGCGCGTCGGCTACGTCATGGGTGTCGGCGACGAGATGCCCGCCGCCATCGAGCAGCTCGGAGCCGAGGTGCACATGATCGACGCGGCGGAGCTGGCCTCCGGCGATCTCTCCCGCTACAACGTGATCGTCACGGGCGTGCGAGCCTACGAGCGCCGCGCGGATCTGCGGGCCCACAATCAGCGCCTGCTCGCGTACGTGGAACGGGGAGGGACACTCCTCGTGAACTACAACCGCGGGGAATTCAATCAGGCGCAGTACGGTCCGTATCCAGCGAGGAATGCCTCCGACCGCATCACGGACGAGAACGCTCCAGTCGAAGTGCTCGTGCCGAATCATCCCGTCTTCACGACGCCCAACAGAATCGGCCCGGAGGCGTGGGCGAACTGGGTGCAGGAGCGCGGCACCTATTTCCTCGCGCAGCGCGATCCGCGCTACGTGGACCTGGTGCGGATGACCGATCCGTTCCCGCTCAACCCGGGACCCAAGTCCGGCGCGCTCGTGGACGCAAAGTACGGCAAGGGACGCTGGGTGTACATCGGCCTCGGCCTCTGGCGGCAACTGCCGGCCGGCACCGACGGCGCCTACCAGCTGCTCGCGAACCTCCTCAGCCTTGGAAGAAGACAGGGGTGAAGGGTGAAGGGTGATTCACCCTTGACCCTTCACTCTTCCACCGAAAGGCAGTGAGGTGTTTGCCCCGGAGTACGTGTCGATCGTGCTCAACGAGAACTTCGAGGATGCGAAGGCGCAGTTCGTCGCGCCGCTCGTCGCGATCCACTACGCGCACCTGGTCATGCTGGCCGAGCGGCGGATCGTGGCCGCGGCCGACGCGCGCGCGATCCGCGACGCGCTCGACGCCATTCGGCCCGACGAGATCCGGAGCGTGCCGTATGACGGCACCTGCGAGGATCTGTACTTCTATGTCGATCGGCTGATCGCGCGCGGCTGCGGCGACGACGCGGCCGGGCGGCTGCACACGGCGCGCTCGCGCAACGACATCGACATGACGATGTACCGGATGCGGCAGCGGCAGTTCATCCTTGGTGTTTTCGAGGCCGCCGCGCGGCTGCGTGACGTGCTGCTCGGCCTCGCGGCACGGCACCGCGAAGTCGTGTTCGCGGCGCACACGCACACGCAGCCCGCCCAGCCGTCCACGATTGCCCACTATCTTCTTGCCGTCGTGGAACAGCTCGAACGGGATGGCGTGCGCCTGCGCGCCGCGTACGCGGCGACCAACCTGAGTCCCCTCGGCGCCTGCGCGATCACGGGCACGGGGTTTCCGATCGATCGCGCCCGGACGGCGGAGCTCCTTGGCTTCGACGGCGTCACGGGCAACACCTACGGCAGCATCGCGACAGTCGACTACCTGCTCGAGAGCGTCACCGCGACCTCCGTGCTGCTCGCGGGCCTCGGCCGCGTCGTCCAGGACCTGCTCCTGTGGTGCACGAGCGAATTCGGGTACCTGCGTCTCGGCGAGGGGTTCGTGCAGTGCAGCAGCATCATGCCGCAGAAGCGCAATCCGGTCGCGCTGGAGCACGCGCGCGCGATCGGCAGCAAGGCGCTGGGGCAGGCGGCCGGGATCGTGCTGAGCGTCCACAACACGCCGTTCGGGGACATCGTCGACACCGAGGACGACTTGCAGCCGCTCGTGGCGTCGATGTTCAAGGACGCGACGCGCGCGGTGAGGCTCGTCGCGGCGGCGATGTGCGACGCGGAGTTCGATCGCGCGCGCCTGGCCGAGCGCGCCGGGCGGGGCTGGACTACGGTCACCGAACTGGCGGATACGCTCGCGCGGGACCACGGCGTGCCCTTCGCGGCGGCGCACGCGATTGCCTCGAGGCTCGTGACCGAATGCGGCAGCCGGCCGTCAGAGTCGATCTCGAGCGTCCTGCATGAGGTCTCGCAGGCGGTGCTCGGCCGCGCGATCGACATCGACGACACGAGCCTGCTGGAAACGCTCAGCCCGAGGCATTTCGTGGACGTGCGCACCACGCACGGCGGCCCAGCGCCGTCGGAGACGGCGCGCGCGATCGACGAGTCGCGCACCCGGCTGGTGCGCGACGACGCCTGGTTTGCGGAGGCCGTGGAACGTCTGCGCGCCGCGGAAGAGAAATTGAGGCTGGCGTCAGTGGCTTTGTAGGCCCGAACCCCTAGAACCCCTAGAACCCGTAGAGCCTCAGATCGTCATGACCCAGTGCCGCCCCATTTCGAGCGGAAGGTCGTCCATCAACCGCTCGGCCAGGGCAGGGCCGTAGCGGTTCAGGAAGAACGGCACGCCAAGCGTGCGCTCCTGCGGGTGGCCGAGCGGGAAGATCTGCGCCTGCGCGTGCGTGAACTGACGACGCAGTGTCTCGTGACGGCGCTTCGCGGCATGGATGACCTTGCCGTGCAGCGCTTTCAGATCGTGTTCCATGCGGCCGAGCGTCGTGTTGGCCGCGCCGG
Source organism: Acidobacteria bacterium RIFCSPLOWO2_12_FULL_66_21 (assembly GCA_001767455.1). GTDB lineage: Bacteria > Acidobacteriota > Vicinamibacteria > Vicinamibacterales > 2-12-FULL-66-21 > 2-12-FULL-66-21. The sequence goes on along the minus strand of MELC01000089.1, from coordinate 13,312 downwards.
CAAGCGTCGGATCGAGCGCGGGCAACGCCGCGATGACGCGCTGCAGCGTCCGGCGCGCCGACTCTTCCGCCTCCTTGAGCGATTCTTCGACCTCGGCCGGGAGCTGCGCTTCGAGCAGACGGTTGAGGACGGCTTCGTCCTGCCGCTGCAGATCCTCGAGCGGCAGATCGTACTTGGCCAGGAACCGCGCCGCGCCCGAATCCACGAGGGTCGCGCTCGCGCGCGGATACATCAGCGGCATCGGCACGCCGAACTGCTCGTAAACACCGCCAAGCTGCCCGAGGTAGGCCAGCTCGCTCGGCCCCGCGACGTAACAGATAGTGGGAAAGAGCGTGTCCTGGACGATGGGCCGCAGCAGGACGTTGGGGCTGAAACGGAAAGGGTGTGCCGCGGCCTCCTCGGCGAGCGACTCGCCGGTGCGCGGCGTGTCGCCGACGAGGAACGCTCCGGTGCCGCGCCGGATCGACCGGCGCGCGCCATCGAGGTGGAAGAGCGACAGGCTGTCGGCCTGGGGCATCACCTGCGGCTCGTGCCCGTGTGCCGCGAGACGGTCGCCGGCGGCCGCCGCGAGCGCGGCGCTGCGGCCCGGCGCCGCCAGCTCGCGCGTGAACACATCGGCAGCGAGCGGTTTCGCGGCAGGGTCCGCTGATTCGAACACCACGAGGCCGTACGGGCCGAGCAGCGCCTCGATCCACCGCGCGAAGGCATCGGCCACCGGCGCGCCCGGGCGGTACGCCGCGCGCAGGCCGGCCATCACCCAGTCCGTGAAATCCGTCCGGGCGAGCGATGCGGCCAGCTCATCGAGACTCTGCTCGATGCGGCCGTCGAGCATCAACTGCGCGACGGGAAGCTCGCCGGCGCCTTCGGGGGCCGCGAGCGCGATCGTCCGCGGCTGGAAGTCACCGTCGAGCACCGTACAACCCTTCACTTCGTTCCAGTCGTGATCTTCCGCGTCGACCCAGAAGACCGCAATCGCCTCGACGCCGTGCTCGGCGCCCGCGCGCCTGGCGAGCTGCAGCGCGGTGATGGCCTTGAGAAGGGTGAACAGCGGCCCGCCGAACGCGCCGGCCTGCTGGCCGGTGACGACGGCGACGGTGTCCGGGTGGGCGAGACGGGCGGCCGCGGTCCGCGCGGCAGGTGGCGCGCCGCGCCGCTCCTGCTGCGCCCCGAGAATGCCGGCGATGTCCGCGCGGCGCCGTGAATGCCCGCGTGTGCGCGCGATGGCATCCCGCCACGCGTCCGCCGCGGACGGATCCCCGGCGTACAATGGCGCGACGTTCGCGAAATTGAACGCGTAATCCCAGGCGAGCGGCCGGATCCAACTGAACCGGCGCACGTCGATGCCCACGGGCCCGGCGCCGCCGTCCTTGCCGGCCTGCACCGGCGCTCGGCCGCCGGACGTCATCGATCGGGACTCGACTGTCACCGCCCGTACTCTCTCAGAGGCTTCAGAAGCCTGTCAAGCAACTCGCAGCTCGCAGCCCGCCTGGCCCGCCGTCGCGCACAGCGCGAAGGCGGCTTGCTCGTGGCTCGTGGCTCGAATCTGTGTTACATTTTTCCTGTCCCGCCTCGAGGAGTTGCGTCGCTGACCAGAGACGATCCGACTGCGTTCGCTCCACCTCCCGCATTCGGCCCATTCCGGGTCCTGCATCAAATCGGCATTGGCGCTCTCGGTCCGGTGTTCCGCACGTACGAGCCGACGCGCGATCGTCTCGTCGCGGTGAAGGTGTTCCGCCTCGACATCACGCCTGAGCAGGCGCAGGCCCTTGCCGATGAGCTGTCGCGCGCGGCTGACGCCGGACTGTTCCATCCATCGATTGTCGAGCCCGTCGCGGCGGGCGTCGAAGGCACTGTGGCGTACCGGGCGGAGGAGTACGTCGCGGCCGAGTCGCTCGATGTCGCGATCCGTCACTATGCGCCGGCGCCTCTCGAGAAAGTGCTGCCGTTCATCACGCAGCTCGCCGGCGCCATTGACTTCGCGCGTGCCGCCGGCGTCGGCCACGGCGCGCTGCACCTGCGCGATATCTTCCTGACGCCCGACGAGGCGCGCGCGGGCGGCTTCGGCGTGGTCGATGCCCTGGAGCGCGTCGGACTTCGCGCACCCGTGCGGCGCCCCTATACGGCACCCGAGCGGATCGCCGGAGACGCGTGGGGCACGCCGGCGGACGTGTTCTCGCTGGCGGCGATCACCTTCGAGCTGCTGACCGGGCGGAGGCCATCCGGAACGGGCGATCAACTCGGCTCGCTGTCGGGCGCCGCACCGGCGGAGCATGCCTCGGCGGTTCACCGGGTGCTGGCCCGCGCCATGGACGATCGCCCCGACAATCGATATCCGAATGCTCTGGCCCTCGCCTCCGCGCTCGACGCGGCCTCGCGCGGCGTCGAGACCGCGTCGGCTGTCGCCGAAGTCGGAGCGATCACCGCCGCCGTCGAGACGCGCCGGGCGCCGAGTGAAGAACTTCCAGCGCCGAGCGCCGAGCCCCCAGCGCCGAGTGAAGATGATGTCCTGGCCGAACCCGAGGCCGACGAGGCGCACCATGTTCTGCTGGATGCCCACGCGGAGATCCCCCACGAGGCGTCGCTCTTCGACGACGAAGGCCCAACCGATCTCGGAATCGACGTGGCCGAGACAGAGCGATTCGCCGACGAGTTCATCGTGGCGGGCGGAGCGGGCGAGGCGCGCGTCCAGGACGAGCAGCCGATTGAATACGCCATCCGCGGGGAGCCGGTGACGCCGCCCGATCACGACCAGACGGGCCCGCCGGAGGACTCCGAGGAGGCGCGAGGTTACAGCGTGGTCGAGCGCCCTCGTCCCGCCGCCCTGCCGCTCGCGATGACCGGCGTGCTGTGTCTGCTGCTTGGATTTGCCGCCGGCTACGCTGTCGGCGGGCGCGATCGCGGGCCGGCGTCCCCTCCGCCACCGGATCAACAAGCGGCGGTCACCGCTCCCGCGACAGCGCCGGGATCGCCATCCGCGCCGGGGAAGGAGTGGAGCGAGCAGGCTATCGCGCCACAGCCCTCGGCCGTCGCGCCCTCGATCCCGAACGATGCTCCGCCTGCGGATCGCGGAAGCGCGCCCGCGCCACCGGCGCGCGCGGGGGGCGCTGCCGCGGCGCCGGCCGCCACGACCGGGACGATCGTCGTGCGATCCGAGCCGTCGCGTGCGCCAGTGACCATCAACGGCAAATGGCGCGGACGCACGCCGCTGACGCTCGACAAGCTTCCTTTCGGCAAGTACATCGTGCGCGTCGTCGAACCCGGGTACGCCGTCGCCCGCGAGGACGTCACGTTGTCGGCGGGTGAGCCGTCACGCGCGCTGTCGATGCGGCTGTCCCGCGGCGGCCCCGCCCGTCCCGCAGGCGGAGCGTCGCCGCCGCAACGCACGGGCACCCCGGCGCCGAGGGGAGCGGTCGCGGGGTCGCTCTACGTGGATTCGCGCCCGACCGGCGCCCGCGTGTTCGTCGACGGCCGCCCCATGGGAACGACACCGGCACGCATTCCGGGCGTCGCGATCGGATCGCATGTCGTGCGCCTGGAACTCGCGGATCACCGCGCGTGGACGACCAGCACCCGCGTGTCGGCCGGAATCGAAACGCGGGTTACCGCCTCGTTGGATCGGATACGATGAAAGCCATACTCGCGCTCGAAAACGGGACTTGGTACGAAGGGGAAGCGGCTGGGGCGCCTGGTGAAGCCGGCGGCGAGGTGGTCTTCAACACCAGCATGACCGGCTACCAGGAAGTGCTGACCGATCCTTCCTACAAGGGCCAGATCGTCACGATGACGTGTCCCGAGATCGGCAATTACGGCATCGCCGAGGACGATCGGGAGTCACGCGCGCCGCAGGTGGCCGGCTTCGTCATTCGCGACCAGTCCCCGGTCGCGAGCAACTGGCGATCCGAGGAAACGCTGCGCGACTATCTCGTGCGCAGCGGCGTCGTCGCGATCTCCGACATCGACACGCGGGCGCTGACCCGCGTGCTGCGCTCGACGGGCGTCATGCGGGGGATTATCGCGACCGGCGAGGTCGATCCGCGCGCGCTGGTCGACAAGGCGCGCAACGTGGCGCCGATGGAAGGCGCGGACCTCGTGCTGGACGTCACCTGTGACGCGCCGTTCGACTGGCAGCCCGTGCCGCAGGACGAATTCACGCCGTCGGCCCAGCGACAGCCGACGCGCGCGCTCCGCATTGCCGCCTACGATTACGGGATGAAGTGGAACATCCTCCGGCGCTTCACCGCGTACGGATGCGACGTGCGCGTCTTTCCCGCGACCGCGCCGGCTTCCGATCTTCTCGCGTCCAAGCCGGACGGCGTGTTCCTCAGCAACGGTCCCGGTGACCCGGCGGCGCTCGGCTACGCGATTCACAACGCGCGGGAGCTCATGAAGGAGGACGTCCCGATCTTCGGCATCTGCCTCGGCCACCAGATCCTGTCGCTCGCGATGGGCGCCGAGACCTACAAGTTGAAGTTCGGCCATCGAGGCGCGAACCACCCGGTCAAGGAGCTGGAAACCGGAAGGGTCGAAATCACCTCGCAGAACCACGGCTTCGCGGTCAACGCGGAGACGGTGCCGGACGACGTGAAGATCACCCACCTGAATCTGTACGACGGAACCGTCGAAGGTCTGCGGCACGCGACCAAGCCGGTCTTCTGCGTTCAATACCACCCGGAGGCTGCTCCCGGCCCGCACGACGCCGACTATCTGTTCCGCCAGTTTCTGGATGAGATGGAAAAGCGTTAGGCGGAGGTCCGGCCTGTTGCCGGCCGCGGGCGTGCTCGCGGTCGCCGGTCTGGGCGTGGCCGCCCTGCGTACGACGATCGTCGGCCGCGTCGCGGCCGATGGCGCGTACGAGCTCGTTGTCGTGGGTGCGTCGCTGCGGGACATGGCGCTCACGGCCGCGGCCACGATTGCGGTGGCCGCGCTCGCGTCAGTGCTGCTCGCGCGAAGGGCCGCCGACCGTGGCCTGCCAGTTTCACTCGCGCCGTTGCTCGTCTTTGCGCTGCCAATCGGGGGCGTCGCCGCGGCGATGTGGGGACGCTCGCTCGCGCCCGCGCTCGTGCACTGGCTGTGGGAGCTGGCGCCATGGTGGCTGGCGATCGGTTGCGCCGTGACGGCGGGGCGTGCGCTTTCTCCGGCCCCTGCAGCGCAGCCCTTCCGCGTTCGTTCGGCAGCGTGGCCGTTCCTGCTCGCTGCCGCCCTCGTCTGCTGGATCCTGGCGACCAACACGAACCTCCGAGGCTGGGCGGAGCCCCACGGCGACGAGCCGCAGTACCTGCGGCACGACGAGCTGTGGTATCAGGGAAAAGGGGAGGACATCTCGCAGGTGTCCGTCGTCACCGACCTGCCGCGTGGAATGGCGCCGCGCGTGCCGCACAGCGCCGCTCTCGGAGTACGGGCCCTCGTCCACGACGTGTGGAGTCTTGTGTGGGACGTCAAGGCATCGCTGACCGAACCCGGTTTCGTCTGGCTGAGGGCGCAGGGGAGCGGTGGGGGATTCATCACACGAGAAGGGCGGACGTATCAGAGTCATCAGCCGGGTCTGTCGCTGCTGATCCTGCCGGGCTACACCGTCGATCGCTGGCTGCTGTCGTCGGGAACCGTGTACCGCGGCCAGTTCCCCGACCGCCTGCTGACGGTGCAGGCGACGCTCGTCGCGATGGCGGCGCTTGGCGCGATCGCGATCGGCGCGCTGTGCCGGCGCGCGGGCGCCGGCGCCGCGCTCGCCGCGTTGCTCGCCTTTCTTGGATGTGCGGCCCTCCCCGCGTCGTCGATGGCGCTGCAGGCCTACCCGGAAACGGCCGCCGGGCTTGCGATCGCCGCCGCGCTCGCCCTGTCGACGCGCGATCGCGGCTCGACGAGAAGTGCGCTCGTCGGCGGCCTTCTCGCCGGCTATCCGCTGCTCCTTCACGTGCGATTTCTCGCCGTCGTCGTGGTGCTGCTCGGGTTTGGTGCGTGGGCGCTCCGGCGCTCGCGGCGCCTGACGCTTCTGTTCGCGCTCGGCTGGTTCGTGCCGGTTCTCGCGCAGACGTGGTACGCGTATCACGCCTCGGGCCTGCCGTGGCCGTCCGCCTTCTACAATGCGAGCGACGGAGGCACGTGGATCGATCCCGCGGCGATCCCGCTGAACTTCCTGCGGTACGCCGCCGATCGAAACTGGGGCGCACTGCCGCATGCCCCTCTCCTGCTGCTCGCGCTCCCGGGGCTCCTGCCGCTCTGGCGCGCGCGCCGCGATCTGGCCGTGGCCGTGGTGCTGCTCGCCGGAGTCCTCACGGCAACGTCCGCGGCGCATGCCGTCAGCGCCGCAGGGGGAACGCCGGGCCGGTTCATCACCGCGGTCCTTCCTCTTCTCGTCATCCCGATTGCGGCCGCCGTTCGCGAGTGGCACGCGCGCCCCGTGTTCCGCCTGCTCTTCCTCGGGCTGTCGGTGCTGACGCTCGACCAGGCGTGGAACTACAACCGCTCGCACGTGAAGGAACTTGGCATGATGGTCGCCGAAGGAGCGAGCGGCTGGCGGGTCAACCTGCTCTTTCCGGATCTCGCCGAGGGCATCACCTCGCAGGCGGCGCTCACCCTGCTCGTCATGGCCGCCCTCGTCACGCTGCTCGCCGCGACGCTGTGGCGCCGGTCCCGTGTCTCCGAAGGCCCGGCACACGCCCGTGACGGAGTCGCCGCCGTCTCGCTGACCGCCTGCCTCGTACTGCTGACGACGACGGCTGGCGCGTGGGACCTGTCGCATCCGCGGTATCGGGTGCGCGATGGCAACATCAGAACGCGGCTGGTATCGGCGTACGTCCGCGCGGAAACCTGCGCGCTGTGCTGGTCGTCGCGCCGCGGCCCGCTCGGCGGCGCCGATCTCGCTTCCAACACGGTGAGCGATATCGGTGTCCGCGCCGAGACCGGTCGCTCGCGCCGCGTCCGCTTCGCGCTCACCGCGATCGGACCGGAGGGACCGTCGTTCGGGGCCGCGCGGTTTGATTTCGGGGACGGCGAGGTCAGCGCGCCGCGCGTGTTCGCGGGCGAAATCCGCGTCGCGCATCGATACGGGCGAGCCGGCGAGTACGACGTCAAGGCGTGGTTCGACCGCCCGGGCGCGCCCCGGCTGATGGCGGCGTCCCTCGTGCGCGTGGACGACGACGGACGGTGATGTCCGGTATCATGACGAGGGATCGTGCCCGGTCGATGCAACGCCTGCAGCACGCTGGCCAGGTCGTCACGATGAATCCACAGAAGGAGCCTCCCCTGCTCTCTTCCTCCTGTTGTATTTTTGTGGACTCGTTCGTGCGGCCCGACGGAATGCTCTTGTTCGAGACGAATGCCCAAACGCACTGACATCAAACGCGTGCTCGTGATCGGCTCCGGTCCCATCGTGATCGGCCAGGCGTGCGAGTTCGACTACTCCGGCACACAGGCGTGCAAGGCGCTGAAAGCCGAGGGGCTCGAGGTCGTGCTCGTCAACAGCAATCCGGCGACGATCATGACGGACCCCGAGATCGCCGACCGCACGTACGTCGAGCCGCTGACGCCGGAGGTCCTCGCCGCCATCATCGAGCGCGAGCGGCCGGACGCGGTGCTGCCGACCGTCGGCGGGCAGACCGCGCTGAACCTGGCGGTGGCGCTCGCCGAGCGGGGCACGCTGGCGAAGTACAACGTGCAGCTCATCGGCGCGTCGGTCGACGCGATCATGGTCGCCGAGGATCGCCTGAAGTTCCGCGACGCCATGCGCGAGATCGGCGCGGACGTGCCTGAAAGCCGCTACGTCCGTTCCCTGGCCGAGGCGCTCGAGGCCGCCGACGCGCTCGGATTTCCCATCATCATCCGCCCCTCCTTCACGCTGGGGGGCGTGGGCGGCGGCATCGCGTACAACATCGAGGAGTTCCGCGAGATCGCCGGGCGCGGGCTGGACATGAGTCCGGTCCACGAGGTCCTGCTCGAAGAGTCGGTCATCGGCTGGAAGGAATTCGAGCTCGAGGTGATGCGCGACTGCGCCGACAACTTCGTGGTGATTTGCTCGATCGAGAACGTCGACCCGATGGGCGTGCACACGGGCGACAGCATCACCGTCGCCCCCGCGCTGACGCTAACCGACAAGGAATACCAGCGGATGCGCGACCTGGCGCGCCGCATCATCCGCCGGGTCGGCGTCGAGACCGGCGGCTCGAACATCCAGTTCGCCATCAACCCGGACGACGGCCGCATCATCGTCATCGAGATGAACCCGCGCGTGTCGCGATCGTCCGCGCTCGCGTCGAAGGCCACCGGCTTCCCGATCGCGAAGATCGCCGCGAAGCTCGCGCTCGGGTATCACCTGGACGAGATCCCCAACGACATCACGCGCCTCACGCCGGCGTCGTTCGAGCCCACGATCGACTACGTCGTCGTCAAAGTTCCGCGCTGGGCGTTCGAGAAGTTTCCGCGCGCGGATCGGACGCTGACGACGCAGATGAAATCGGTGGGGGAGGTGATGGCCATCGGCCGCACCTTCAAGGAAGCCTTCATGAAGGCGTTCCGGTCGCTCGAGCTGGGGGCGGCGGGGCTCCTCTTCGGGCAGGAGGACCGCCGCGTCGACGAGGGGCTCACGGCCGAAGAGGAGGAAGGCGCGCTGCAGCGGGAGCTGAGCGTGCCGAACGATCGCCGGATGTGGGCGGTGTTCCGCGCGCTCGAGCGCGGCTGGACGCCGGAGGAGCTGCACGAGCTGACGAAGATCGACCGCTGGTTCCTCGTGCAGTTCTCGCAGCTCGTGGAGCTGCAGCGGTCGGCGGCGCTGGTCGGCCTGCGCGGCATGTCCACCGATCTCCTGCGGACCCTGAAACGCGCGGGCATCAGCGACCGCGAGCTGGCCGGCGTGCTCGGCTGCGATGAAGCGGCCGTCCGCAACGCCCGTCTCGAAACGGGCATGGTGGCCGCGTACAAGCGGATCGACACCTGCGCCGCGGAGTTCGAGTCCTTCACGCCGTATCTCTACGGGACGTTCGAGCGTGAGTGCGAGGCGGATCCGAGCACGCGGCCGAAGGTCGTCATTCTCGGCAGCGGGCCCAATCGCATCGGCCAGGGGCTCGAGTTCGATTACTGCTGCTGTCACGCGGCCTTCGCCCTTCGAGAGGAAGGGTTCGAGACCGTGATGATCAACTGCAACCCGGAGACGGTGTCGACCGACTACGACACGGTCGATCGGCTGTACTTCGAGCCGCTCACCTTCGAGGACGTATCCGGGATCATCGCCCGCGAGCAGCAGGCGGGCGGCGACGTCTCGTGCGTCGTGCAGTACGGCGGGCAGACACCGCTCAAGCTCGCGCTGTCGCTCCAGCAGGCGGGCATCCGCATCCTCGGCACGTCGCCCGACTCGATCGATCTCGCGGAGGACCGCGAGCGCTTCGCGCAGCTCCTGTGGGACCTCGGCATCCCGCAGGCGCCGAGCGGGGTGGCGACGACGCCCGACGACGCGCGCGAGGTGGCGGCGACGATCGGCTTCCCGCTGGTCGTGAGGCCCTCGTACGTGCTCGGCGGCCGCGCGATGGCGATCGTGTACGACCTCGCCGCGCTCGACCGCTACATGGTCCAGGCGGTCGCGGCCTCGCCGGGACGCCCGATCCTGATCGACAAGTTCCTCGAGGACGCCGTGGAGCTGGATGTCGACGCCGTCGCCGACGCGACCGGCGCCGTCGTCATCGGCGGCATCATGGAGCACATCGAGGAGGCGGGCATCCACTCGGGCGACAGCTCGTGCGTCGTGCCGCCGCACAAGATCATCGATCGCCATGTGGCGCTCATCCGCGACTACACGCGGCGCATCGCCAGGGCGCTGAAGGTCGTCGGGCTGATGAACGCGCAGTTCGCGATCAAGGACGACACCATCTACGTGCTCGAGGTCAACCCGCGCGCGTCCCGCACCGTGCCGTACCTGTCGAAGGCGACCGGGGTGCCGCTCGCGAAGGTCGCCGCGCGCCTGATGATCGGCCGGACCTTGGCGCACCTGGGGCTCACCGAGGATCTCGAAGTCGCCGGGTTCTTCGTGAAGACGCCCGTGTTCCCGTTCGTGCGGTTCCCCGGCGTCGACACGATCCTCGGGCCGGAAATGAAGTCCACCGGCGAGGTGATGGGGGCCGCCTCGACCTTCGGCGCCGCCTTCGCGAAGGCGCAGCTCGGCGCCGGCGTGAAGCTGCCGGCGACCGGGACGGCGTTCATCAGCGTCAACAACCACGACAAGCCGGCCGTCCTGCAGATCGCGCGCGACCTCGGCGAGGTCGGCTTCACGCTGGTGGCGACGCGCGGCACGGCAAACTACCTGCGCGCGCACGGCCTCGAGGCCGACATCGTCTTCAAAGTCAACGAGGGGCGGCCGCACGTCGGCGACGAGATCCTCAACAACCGCATTCAGCTCGTCATCAACACGCCGCTCGGCCGCGAGTCGTTCTTCGACGACCGGACCGTCCGCCGGATCGCCATGATGCACGGGGTACCCTGCATCACCACGCTCACCGGCGCCGCCGCCACGGTCAACGCGATCCGCTCCCTCAACACCGAGGCGCTCACCGTCCGGTCGCTGCAGGAGTACCACGCAGAAACTGCGCCGCGGAAGGCCTGACGCGAGGCGGAAACTGCACCACGGACGGCCCCGGAAGGTCAGACACCGCGGAAAAACACAGAAATACACGGTCTGGCGTGACGGGGCATGTAATTGCTTACCGCGCTGAACGGTGCGCGCGCCCGCCTCGCTCGTCGCCATCCCGCTCCTTGTTGGATCCGGATGCGGCCTGCTGCTGCATGAGGGCGAGCCCTCCCTGCCCTTGTGTGCGGCGGCGGGTGCGGTGCTGGCCTGGATTGCCGCGCTCGGGCTGCTGTCGTCGGGTGACGATCGCGGAGTCGCGTGCGCCATCGCGACCGGCTGTCTCCTCGCGGGCGTGTCGCTCGGCGCGACCGGCGCACGCCGTGCCTACCACCCGTCCTTGCTTGCCTGGTTCGACGGACGGCTGGCGGCGGAGCGCGACGAACCGGCGCTCGTCGAAGGCGTGCTCCGCGAGGACGCGGCGCTCACGGACTACGGCGCGTCGCTCACCATCGACGTGGACCGCGTGCTCGAGCGCGACGTGCCGCGGGCGGCGCCGGGAGGCGTCCGGCTGTCGGTCGGCGGCGCGGGCGCGCCGGCGGTCATCGACGCGTGGCGGGCCGGCCGGCGCGTCCGGGTCGCGGCGCTGCTGCGGCGGCCGACGACGTACCGCAATCCGGGACTGCCCGATGAGGTGCGCGCCCTGGCGCGCCGCGGTGTCGTCCTGGTCGGCGCGGTCAAGAGCGCGGCGCTCGTCGAGGTGATCGCGCCTGGAGGACTGGCGGACGAAACCGCGGCGGCGGCGCGGCGGTGGGCGCGGAGCGGCCTCGCGGCCCACGTCGGGCGGTTCAGCGCGCGATCCGGCGCCATCGCGGCGGCCATCCTCATCGGCGATCGGACCGGATTGTCGGAAGATGACCAACGCCGGCTGCAGGAAGCCGGGACGTACCACGTGATCGCCATTTCCGGCGGGAACATCGCCATCCTGACGGCAATCCTCCTGGTCGTCTGGCGAGCCGCGGGAGTCCCTCCGCGCGTCGCCGCGCTCCTGTCGATCTCGACGCTCCTCTTCTACGGCCAGCTGACGGGAGCGGGCGCGTCGGTGGCGCGCGCGGTGACCGCCGCCGTCATCTACCTCGCCGGCCGCATGCTGGAACATCGCGGGCCGCCGCTGAACGCGCTGGCGGTGGCCGCCGCCCTGGCGCTTTGTGCGTCTCCGCTGGCGGCGTTCGACGCCGGTTTCATCCTCTCGTTCGGCGCAACGCTGGGCATTCTGCTCGGGGCGCCGCGGCTGTGGATGTGGTCCGGCCGGCTGCGTGGCGACCGGCGCACGCGCGTGATCGGCGGGCTCGTCCGGGCGTCGATCGCGCTGCTGGCCGCTACTATCTGCGCCGAGGTGGCGCTGGCGGCCGCCGGCGCCGCGATCTTCTCGCGCATCACGTTTGCCGGGCTCTTCCTCAACTTCGCCGCCATCCCGCTGATGACCATCGTCCAGGCCGCGTCCATGGCTGTCCTTGCCTTGGCGCCGGTGTCTTCCCGCGCGGCCGACGCATTCGGATTTGCCGCCCATCTTGCGGCCGAGGGCCTGGTCGGATCGGCGCGGCTCGTGGACTACGCGCCGTGGCTCTCGCAGAACGTGCCGCCGCCGGCGTGGTGGCTCGTCGCGGCCTACTACTCGTCTGCCATCATGCTGCTCGCACGAGGGCGGCGCGTGCGCGCGGGCGCCGCCGCCCTCGTCGTGCTCGCCGCCGCGCTGATGCTGGTCTGTCCCTCCTGCGCCGCGCGCGACACCGTACCCGCCCGTCCGCCGAATGCCCTTCGCGTCATCTTCCTCGATGTGGGGCAGGGAGACGCGACGCTGGTCGCCACGCCTGATGGCCGCATGCTGCTGGTCGATACGGCCGGGACCGCCGGGCCGTCATTCAACATCGGCGAGCGCGTGCTCGCGCCGTCGCTGCGCGCGTTCGGCATCACACGGCTGGCCACGCTCGTCGTCACGCACGCGGACCCCGACCACGTCGGCGGCGCGCCCGCCATCATGCGGCGCTTCAGGCCGGGCGCGGTATGGGACGGCGTCCCGGTGCCCCGCGACGAGGCCATGCGGGCCCTCGCCGCCAGCGCCGACGCGCGGTTGATTCCGTGGCGGACGCTCCAGACCGGGGATCGAGAGCGCTACGGCGGTCTCGAAGTTCAGGTGCTGCATCCGCCGCCGCCGGAGTGGGAGCGGCAGAAGGTGCGCAACAACGACTCGGTCGTGCTGGAGGTCCGCACCGGCGACGTCTCGGTGCTGCTGGCGGGCGACATCGAGCGCGAAGCGGAGCACGACCTGCTCGCGCGCCTCGCCCTCGCGCCGACGGTCGTGCTCAAGGCGCCGCATCACGGCAGCGCGACGTCCAGCACGCAGGACTTCATCAGGGCGGCGGGTGCGTCCGCCGTCATCGTCAGCGCCGGGACGAACAACCGCTTCGGTCACCCCGCTCCGGCCGTCGTCGCGCGCTACGCCGCCGCGGGCGTGCCGCTGTTCCGGACGGATCGCGACGGCGCGGTCATCGTCGACACAGACGGGAAGACGGTGGAGATATGGACCTGGGGCACACGAAGAAGACTCAGGTTGTCGCGGGTGGCAAGATGACAGAGTCCGCTCTCCAGCGGTTCCGCTGTCACGCTGTACCGCTATCACGTTGTACCGCTGCACGACCACACGGTTCATCGCACGAAGATCACGAAGGGCACGAAGGACACGAAGACGGAAGCATGATTTGGCTT
>MELC01000088.1 GCA_001767455.1 Acidobacteria bacterium RIFCSPLOWO2_12_FULL_66_21 | reverse complement strand
CCAGGCCACCGCCGGAATCTCGCACCACGCCGGAAATCGACGCGGTGGCTTGTGCATAGGCGTGCTCAGAAAGGCACGAGAGGGCGAGAACCAGGGCAAGACATCCACACCACAAGGATCGCGGCATAAGTCACATCCCTCCTTCAGTAGACGTGACGGTCCTGCAGCAGACCCCATGAGGGCTTCACGGTCTCGTGAGGGCAGGCAGGCACTGGACGGTTTGGCCGGAGTCTACGCGGGGAAAATGAGGCCGTCAAGCCGTTTCAGCAGACGTGCCAGCAGACCCTGCCGGGCGTCGCGATTCTCAACAGGGCCGCGGCCGCGCTACGGCTGTGCCACCCCGTGGGTGCCTGCCTCGAGGAGTCACCTGACGATCATCTTCCCGCCGCCGGACTCCACCGCACGTTCTGTATGTGGGTCTCGCGATAGAAGGGTGTCAGCGGGCCGCGCGGATCGACAGGACGGCCGGACAAGATGGCCTCGAGGTACTCGAGGTTTCGGCACACGAGATCGCGGGTGCCTACCGGCCCGTGCGCCGGGATGACCGTGCGCACGCGGTCGTCCGCCGCCCACCGTCGGAGCTCGGAAACCCAGGCGGCGAGCGGGCTGTCAGCCGGGATGACCGGGCACGGCGTCTCGATCGTGTCGCCCGCCAGCAGCACGCCGCGTTCGGGGATGAACCCGACAATGCAGTCGGCGGTGTGGCCGGGAAGGTGATGGAGCTCGAGCGTCAGGCCGCGCAATTCGAGCGTGCGATGACCGTGGAATGACTCGGTGGGCGGGACGAGCACGACATCATCCCACGCGCCCGGCTCCGCGGATCGTCTCTTCGCGAGCACATCCGGCACGTCGGTGTCGAAACGGTGCCGCGTGTCGGCGTGTGCGACGATGCGGGCGCGGCGGTACGGGAGACCCGCCGTCCCCCAGATGTGATCCCAGTCGCCGTGGCTGTAGACGATCGTCAGGCTGCGTTGACCGATGAGCGGATGGTACGGCGTCATGTCGCGCGGGCGCGCGAGCGTATCCCAGACCACCGCGTGCGTGTCGCCCGCGAGCAGCAGCGCACCGCGCACGTCGTATTCCTCGAGCGCCACGCGGGTGATCCAGAGCTCGCGGTCGAGCGCCTCGGTGATCCCCATTCCACGTCAGCTTAGCCCAACTCCCACGTTCCAAGTCTCCGTGTCCTTGGTGTCCTTCGTGATCTTCCTGAAAAGCCGTGGCCCGTTTCAGCGTGGTCCCGGGAGAACCTCGCTAAACACAGACGTCGAGAGTTGGGAGTTATACTGTCCCGTTCCCATTCACAAATGACGCCGAGCGTTCTTGTCCGTGTTGCCGGCGCAGTTTGCTGGCTGCTGTCGTCTGCGGTCGCCGTGCCGGCGGCAGCCGGCCAGGACCCGGCCGCGCCGCCCAACGCGGCCGCACTCGTGCGAACCACCGGGGGGCGCGTTGCGCTCACCTATCGGGGAAGCCTGCTGCTCGACGCGACGGTTGCCAGCACGGGGGCGCCCCCGGACTTCCGGGCCGTCATCGACAACGCCGGCGGACGCGTGACCCAGATCCTCAAGTGGACCGCGACACGGGGCACGCGCCTCACTCTCAGCGGCACGGTGCACGCCTCGCCCGAGGCGTTCGCCGCGGAAGTGGAGCCGCGCGACAATGCGCTGCCTCTCGTGAGGCACGCGGTCGGCCCGGTCTCGAATCCGCTCAACCGCGCGGTGTATGACCGCCGGTTCGACTGGGTCCTCTCCGTCGATTTTCCCGCGAGTGCCGGGATCGTTCCTGAAGTCAGCTCCGGCACTGCCGCCGCATTTCGAGTGGACGCAAAGGGTGGGGAAGTGGCCATCCGGTTCCGGCCGCGCTACTACCAGCGGCATCGCGCCCTGGCTGAGTACCGCCCGTGGACCTATCGTCCCTGGGAGCACTCGGTTGCGGGCTGGACGTCGTGGTACGCGTTCTTCGACAAGGTCACCGAGCGGGACGTGCAGCGCACGGCTGACGTTCTGGGTGAAGTGCTGCGGCCGTTCGGGTACCGGTACCTCCAGATCGACGACGGTTATCAGCGCCTGCCGATCGGCATGCCGGCCAACTGGCTCGAGACGAACGACAAGTTTCCAGGCGGCCTGGCGGCGCTGCGGCGGTACATCAGCGACCGCGGCCTGGAGCCCGGCATCTGGACGAACGTCAGCTTTCAGCAGACGGACCAAGCCGAATCACACGCGCGGTGGTTCGTGCGCACGCCGGAGGGAAGGCCGGCACACGGCAACTGGGTCGGCTTCGTGATGGACGGCAGCCAGGCGGGTGCGATCGCCAACCTGGTGACTCCTGTATACCGCGCGTTGGCGGACATGGGCTGGAGCTACTTCAAACTCGACGCGCTCCGCCACCTGCGCTACGAGGGCTACAACAGCTTCGCGGCGTATTTCACGCGGAAGGGGCTCGACCGCGCGCAGGTGTTCCGTCGAGTCGTCTCGGCCGTGCGCGATGTCATCGGCCGCGACCGCTATCTGCTGGCGTGCTGGGGTATCCGGCCCGAGCTCATCGGCCTCGTCGACGGCGTGCGCGTGGGGAACGACGGTTTCGGCTATGGATCGTTCGCGCAGTACAACTCCTTCAACAACGTCGTCTGGCGGAACGATCCGGATCATATCGAGCTGGGCCGGCCCGACGGCTATCGAGCCGCCACACTCACGTCGCTCACGGGCTCGGTGCTGATGCTCACGGATCCGCCCGAGGTCTATCGCACCGAGCGCGTGGAGGCCGCCAGGCGCACCGCGCCGGTGCTGTTCACGCGTCCGGGCCAGATCTACGACGTCGATCCCTCCCGTTCTTCACGGCTCGGAGAAGTCGGGGCGCAATTGAGCGGCGCCGGTCCGCGGTCGTTCGACGCGGATCAGCGGCTCGTCGTGCCGCTCTACCAGCTCGACATCGCGCGGCCTTTCGAGCAGTGGACCGTGCTCGCGCGCGCGGGGGGCGACGGCGAGATCGCGCTGGCCGACCTCGGGCTGCGAAGGGGGACGGACTACCTGGCCTTCGAGTTCTGGACGCACACGGCGCTCGGCATCGCGCGCGACCATCTCACGTTGCCCCCTGTCGACCCCGGCTATCAGGTGCAGGTGGTGTGCCTGCGCGCGCGGGTCGATCGCCCGCAGGTGTTGTCAACCAGCCGGCACGTGAGCTGTGGGGGTCCGGACCTCCTGGACGTGCGCTGGGCAGACGACACGCTCTCGGGAACGAGTGAGTTGGTGCCGGCCGATCCGTACGCCGTGTTCCTCACCGAGCCGGCGGGTTTTCGGCTGGAGGACGTCCGCACCGATGGTGCCGCAGTCGTCGTGCAGTCCATGGAGGGCGACACCAGAGTCATCCGCCTGCTCAGCCCACGCGGCGGTCCGGCGCGTTGGACGGCCCGGTACGCACGGATACATTGAGCCGAATGAGTGAAGCAGTGAGTTGGTGAATTAGTGGATTAGCTTCCAACCGCAGCTCCATCCCAATTCACAAACTCACGAATTCACGAATTCACGAACTTCCATTCAGTCGATTGATGTCTCAACCAGAAGATCAGCACGACGAACAGCGTCCCCTCAACTCGAGCGCCGAGCGCCGAACGCCGGTTCAATCACACGGTCTATATTGCAGCGCCTCGGCAAGATGATCGGCGCCGAGCGACGGCGAGCCGTCGAGGTCGGCGATCGTGCGCGCGACGCGCAGGACGCGGTCGTGGCCGCGCGCCGTCAGCGCGAGCCGGGTGAGCGCCTTCTCGAAGATGCGCCGCGCCGCGGGATCGAGGACCGTGCGCGCGCGCAGCTCGCGCCCCTGCAATCGGGCGTTCAGCCGGCCATCGCGTTCCAGTTGACGCGCGCGCGCCGCGATGACGCGCGAACGGACGTCGGCTGAACATTCGCCGCCAGGCGACGCCGTCAGCTCGCGCGCGGGCAGCGCGCTCACCGCGACCGTCAGATCCATGCGATCGCGCAGCGGTCCGGAGAGGCGCGTCGCGTACCGCGCGATCTGCATCGGCGTGCAGCGGCACGGCCGCGCCGTGTCGCCATGATAGCCGCACGGACAGGGGTTCATCGCGCCGACGAGCATGAACCGCGCGGGAAAGACCACCGTGCGCGCCGCCCGCGCGACGCGGACGATCCCTTCTTCGAGCGGCTGGCGAAGCACCTCGAGCACGTGCCGGCTGAACTCCGCCATCTCGTCCAGGAAGAGCACGCCGTTGTGCGCGAGGCTGATTTCGCCGGGCCGCGGCATCTGCCCGCCGCCGACGAGCGCGACATCCGAGATCGTGTGGTGAGGCGCGCGGAACGGACGCGCGCCGACGAGCCCGGTCCCTGGCGCGAGGAGCCCGGCGACGGAGTGGATCGACGTGACGTCGAGCGCTTCCTCGAACGTCAGCGGCGGAAGCACCCCCGCCAGGCGCCGTGCCATCATCGTCTTGCCCGAGCCCGGCGGACCGATCATCAGCGTGTTGTGTCCGCCGGCCGCCGCGATCTCGAGCGCGCGCCTGGCGAGCGCCTGTCCGTGCACGTCCGCGAAATCCCCATCGACCTGCGCGGGCGGCGGCGCCGCGACCGCCTCGCCGGCGGTGTCGGGGAACCCGGCTGGATTGTTGAGCGCCTCCACCGCCTCGACGAGCGAGCGCACGGGAAAGAGCCGCAGCCCCTGCACGACCGCCGCTTCCGCGCGGTTCGGCCGCGGGAGCAGGAGGCCGTTGACGTTGTCGCGGCGCGCCGCCGCCGC
This sequence comes from Acidobacteria bacterium RIFCSPLOWO2_12_FULL_66_21, assembly GCA_001767455.1. Lineage (GTDB taxonomy): Bacteria > Acidobacteriota > Vicinamibacteria > Vicinamibacterales > 2-12-FULL-66-21 > 2-12-FULL-66-21. The sequence continues at coordinate 76,147 of MELC01000088.1, read as the reverse complement.
GATCGGCAGCACGCCGCGCGCGGCGTTGATGCCGCCGTCGAGCGACAGTTCGCCGAGCAGCAGCACATCGTCCACGTTTCGCCGAGTGACGCACCCGGTCGCTGCGAGGACCGCGAGCGCGATCGGCAGATCGAACGACGACCCCGCCTTGCGCAAATCGGCGGGGGCGAGATTCACGGTGACATGACCGAGCGGGAAGTCGAATCCGGAATTGCGGATGGCGCTGCGGACCCGATCGCGGCTCTCGCGGACGCTGACGTCCGCAAGGCCGACCAGCGTGAAGCCCGGCAGCCCGTACGAGACGTCAACCTCGACCTGGACGGGACAGGCCTCGATGCCGAAGACCGCCGCGGTGCGGACGCATGCCAGCACGCGGTGGAGCGTGCAAGGCGCGGGGCAGCCCGAATCCCGCGCAATTCAGCACGCCGGCGGAGGAATATCGCAGAAATTGCGGCAGCCAGCCGCGCCGGCATTGCGGCTTCTGCCTAGCGGCTGCGCGAAGCGAGGATCTTCAGGCGCGCGCCGACGGCCAGCGCGTTGCCGCGCAGCTTGTTCCAGCTCTTGATGTTGGCGACTGTCGTGTTGAACAGCCGCGCGATCGAGAAGAGCGTGTCCCCGCGCTTGACGCGGTACACGGTCGGACTCTCGCCGCGTCCCGCCGTCTGGACGTCCGCCGAGCCGGCGAGCGAACGCGACGCAATCACGGCCGGAGCGGGCCGCTCCGTGCGTGTCGCCAGGAGCGTGGCGGGCGCACGCGGGATGACGAGCTCCTGTCCGGGGCGCACGCGCGACTTGACCGACAGGCTGTTTGCCTCCGCCAGATCCGTGCGGCTGACCTGCAGCCGGCGCGCGACGGTCGACAGCGTCTCACCCTTCTTGACGGTGTGCCACTTCAGCGCCGTCAGGTCCGTCGACGACGCGTCGGCCAGCTTCGCCTTGAACGTGTCGCCGGTGCCGGAGGGCACCTTCAGCTCGAAGTCCGGATACTTGACCGGAGTCGTCCAGCGCCGCAGCTCGGGGTTCAGCGCCTGGATCTCGTCGATCGACGTGCCGGTCCATTCGGCCACGCGCCGCAGGTCGATGGCGTGCGGCACCCGGACTTTGTCGTACGCGATCGGATCGTGCGCCACGATGTCGAATCCGTACTGCACCGGGTTCTTCGCCACGATCATCGCGGCGAGGATCAGCGGCACGTACTCGCGCGTCTCCTTCGGCAGGAATCTCGAGCTGCCGGTGATCTCCCAGAAGTCCTGTTTGCCTGACCGTTTCATCGCGCGCTGCACGCGCCCGGGGCCGCCGTTGTACGCGGCGAGGACCAGGTTCCAGTCGCCGTCGAACATCTTGCTGAGCGTCTTCAGGTACCGCGCGGCGGCGATCGTCGCCTTCTCGGGATCCGAGCGCTCGTCCACGAACCAGTCGTGCTTCAGGCCGTTCTCGCGCGCCGTCGCGGTCATGAACTGCCAGGGCCCCTTCGCCTTCGCCTTTGAGAGCGCGTTCGTCTTGAACCCGCTCTCGATGATCGGAATGTACGCGAGGTCCAGCGGCAGTCCCTCGGCGCGGAACACGTTCTGAATCATCGGGAGGTACTTCGTGCCGCGCGTCAGGCTCTCGCCGATGTAGTCGCGCAGCCGGGTCTGGAACAGCTCGACGTACGACAGGACCTTGGCATTCTGCGAAATCGGAATGTCGTGTTCGGTCGTGGCCAGGTCCGTCTTCACGGCCGCCGTCGTGGTCGCGTCGGCCGCGGGCTGCGGGAATGTGGCGATCTTCAGCAGCTCGTCGATTGACGCGGGCTCCGACTGCTTCTCGGAGAACCCGTCCCCCTGAGCGAGCGCTGTGGTCTCGTGCGCGTTGATCCGATCGATCAGCCGATCGAAATGCTGCCGGAGCCGATCGTCGGTCCGCGCGCCGTACGGCGATTCGAGCAGGATGTCGACGGCGCGATCGAAGTCCGCGCGCGCACGCTCGAGATGGCCGAGCTTCAATTCGCGCTCGCCCTCCGTGAAATGGGCTTCGGACGAGGCGATCAGCGTGGCAATGGGATCGGAACGGGGAGGCGCCACTGGCGGCTGCGGGGGAGCGACCTTCGGAACGGTCGGCGTCACGACCGGCACCTGCGGCTTCGGGTTGGCGCCGCACGCGACGGCTGTCGAGAATCCGATGACCGCCAAGGCAGGCAGCCAGGCACGTCTGTTCATGCTGGGCGCTCCCGCAAGGGCTGGGGGCTTATGCACGAGCCGGAGCTCTGCAAGCCAAGTACCCTTGTAGAGGTCGCTCCCCCAAGGGGGTCGACCCGTGTTTTCCCTTGATGGCCGGACGTGCTCCCGCCACCGACCGTGACTCCCGCGTGGCTGGAACCTGACAAAGAATTGCTGGGGCGCCAGCTTAACATCTGCCGAGGCAAAAGGTCAACCCTAAGTCGTTGAGCCTCAACAGTAAGCCGAAGGCGGGGTCAGGCCCCTCAAGGGGCTGACCCTCTAGCGCGGCCAGGCGGCTTCGACGAAGACGCGGTGCGCCAGGGCGAGGTCCCGCGCGGCGGGCGTGATGATTGTACGGTCGCCGATCACAATCTTGCGACCCTGGCGGATGGCCTGCCGGACGTCTTCTTCGCAGACGAAGTCGGCAGTTTTTTCCGCGCGATCGACAGGATTTGCTGCCGGCGCCGGACCGGCGGCGGGATGGGCCGGGGCCGCCGGCGGCGGGTGTGCGGGCGCGCCTGTCCCGGGCGGCGTGTACCCCCGGGAGGCGAGGAACTGGTCGATGCGCCGCGCGAGCGATTCAGCGGCGATCCCGCCGGGCTGCGGTGGCGGGACCGGGGCTTTCGGTAACCCAGAGTCCGTCGCCCCTCCAGGTTTACCCGCCGTGGCGTCCGGCCCCTTCGCGGCAGCGTAGGCGGGCGCCGGGGTCGTCTCATACGCGAGGCGCTTGATGTTCAGCAGATGCCGCGGCGAGATGTTGTCGGACGTGATGTTGCCGCCCCATCCGCCGCAGCCCAGGGTCATCGACGGATCGAGTCCCGTCGTGAACCCGATCGATCCCAGCGTCGTCGGCGTGTTGACAACGATGCGGAAGGCGGGCTTCTTCAGCCCGAACTCGAGGATGACGTCTTCGTTGCGCGAGTGGATCGACATCGTGTGACCCATCCCGCCGTAGCGCAGAATCTGTTTGCAGCGCTCGCAGCCCTCCCGCCAGTCCTGCACCACATAGAAGGAGAGGACCGGGCAGAGCTTCTCGATCGACAACGGATAATCGCGGCCGACGCCCGCCAGCTCGGCGATCAACACGCGCGTCGAGGGGGCCACGCTGATGCCGGCCTGCTGGGCGATGTAGACCGCGCTCTTCCCGACAAACGCCGGGTTCGGGAGCCGCTGCGGCGTGACGAGCGCGCGTCCGAGCGTGTCAATTTCCTGCGCGGACAGGAAATGCGCGCCGTTGGCGACGAACTGGCGCTTCACCTCGTCGGCGAGCGGCGCGTCCACCACGACCGAATTCTCCGACGAGCAGAGCAGGCCGTTGTCGAAGGTCTTCCCGGTCACGATGTCGCGCACCGCCTTCGGGACATCGGCCGTCCGCTCGATGTACGCCGGGGCATTCCCCGGACCCACGCCGTAGGCGGGCTTCCCGGCGCTGTACGCCGCGCGGACCAGGCCCATCCCGCCGGTCGCGAGGATGAGCGCCACTTCGCGCGCCTTCATCAGCTCCTGCGTGCCTTCGAGCGTGACGATCGTCATCCAGTTGATGGCGCCCTCGGGCGCGCCCGCGCCCCGCGCGGCGGCGGCCATCAGCTCCGCCGTGCGGGTGATGCACCTGACGGCGGAGGGGTGCGGGCTGATGACGACAGGACAGCGCGCCTTGATCGCGATCAGGATCTTGTAGATCGCCGTCGAGGTGGGGTTCGTCGTCGGGACAATGGCCGCGACGACGCCGAACGGCTCGGCGATCTCGATGACCTTGCGATCGTCGAGGCGCCCGACGACGCCCACGGTCCTCATCGGGCGGATGAACTTGTAGATGCGCTCCGAGGCGAAGAGGTTCTTCTGGATCTTGTCGGCCACGACGCCGTAGCCGGTTTCCTCGCAGGCCAGACGCGCGAGCGCCTCAGCCTGCGACGTCGCGGCGGCGGCCATCGCATCGACGATCGCGTCTATCTGCGCCTGGCTGAATTCGGCGAGCGCGGGCGCCGCCTCTTTCGCGCGACGCGCGAGCGCGCGGGCTTCGCTGATCGACGCGAGATCCCGATCGGTCTGGGCCGTGGGTTGAGCCATGCGTGACGGAGGCCGCGGTTATGACGCCTTGACGTCCTTGATCTTCGGCAGGATCTTCTCGACTTCGGCATGCGGCCGTGGGATGACGTGCACCGAGACCAGCTCGCCGACGCGCCGCGCGGCGGCCGCGCCGGCATCCGTCGCCGCCTTGACCGCGCCGACGTCGCCGCGCACCAGCACGGTGACATACCCCGCGCCAATATATTCCTTCCCCACGAGGATGACGTTGGCCGCCTTGACCATGGCATCGGCCGCCTCGATTGAGCCGATGAGTCCTTTTGTTTCAACCATCCCCAGCGCTTCAAGAGACATTCGGGTCCTTTCCGGAATGCGATGAAACCTAGCATATTGCAGTGGCGCGGACAACTGCGGTACCATGCGTCGGTTCTGCCCGCTCCCGCGGAAGGACAGAAGTCCCGATGATATCCCCTATGAAAAGACGCTCGTGCGTCGTCCTCGGCGCCGTCGTGGCCGCGGGCGCGGTCGCATGCGGCGGCGGCCAGTCGAACGAACCGGCGGTCGCGACGCCGTCGCTGGCCCTGAGCCGCGATCGCGTGGCGATCGGCAGCCCGGTCAGGCTCACCTACAAGTTCCAGGTCGCCCCCAACGCCGCCATCGACGGCGATTACTGGGTCTTCGTGCACGTCCTCGATCCGGAAGGGGAGCAGCTCTGGACCGACGATCACCTCCCGCCGACCCCGACGTCGAAATGGAAGCCGGGGGAGACCGTCGAGTACACGCGGACGGTGTTCGTCCCGAACTACCCGTACCTGGGTGAAGCGACCGTCCGCCTCGGCCTGTACTCGCAGTCGACCGGCAAGCGCCTGACGCTCAACGCCGAGGACGCCGCCCGCAAGGAGTACGTCGTGGCGAAGATGCGGGTGCTGCCGAGCTCCGAGAATATCTTCCTTATCTATAAGGAAGGCTGGTACCCGGAAGAGATCGCCGCCGACAACCCCGCATCCGAATGGCAGTGGACCAGGAAGACGGCCACCATTTCGTTCAGGAACCCGAAGAAGGACGCGACCTTCTACCTGGATTCGGACGCGCGGGTCGATCTGTTCGTCCCGCCCCAGCAGGTCACTCTCAGCGTCAACGGCCAGCCGATCGCGACCTTCGCGGCCGACTCGCGCGATCGCCGGGTCCAGACGTTCCCCATTTCCGCCGCCCAGTTTGGCAACGGGGAGATGGCGGAACTGGTGCTTGCGGCCGATAAGACGTTTACGCCATCCGCCAGCCTGCCGGGCGGGTCGGGACAGGGCGACACGCGCGAGCTTGGCATTCGCGTGTTCCATGCCTTCGTCGAACCCAGATGATCCCTTCGGCAGGCGGGCGACCGCGGGGTCGCAGGAAGCTCGACTGTAGTGTTTCTGGACAGATTCGGCGCCCGGATGGTAGGATGGGTGCCTCGCATGAAAACCAAGACCCTGCTGGTAGGCCTGACGGCGTGCCTTGCGCTGACGACGACTGCTGTGTCGGCGTCCGCAGAAATCGTGTTCCTGACCTCCGGCGGCGTGCTTTCGGTCAAGAATCACAAGCTTGACGGCGATTCAATTGTCCTGACCCTGCGCAGCGGCGGCCAGGTTACCTGCGACAAGACGCTCATCGAGAAGATTGAGGCGGACGAGGTGCCGTACCCGGAGCCCCCCTCAGCCGAGGCGCCCGCAAAAGCGGTCGGCCAGTTCGATCCATCCATTCTGCAGTCAACGCCTTACGGGGAGATCATTGCCTCGCTGTCCGAGGCCCACGGCGTCGATCCGATGCTGGTCCGCGCCCTCATCCAGGTGGAATCGGGCTACAAGCCAAGGGCGCGCTCGGCCAAAGGGGCGATGGGGCTGATGCAGTTGATGCCGTCCACGGCTCGCGAATACAAGCTCAGGAATCCGTTCGACCCCAAGGCCAACATCGAGGCGGGCATCAAGCATCTCAAGGGGCTTCTCGATCGGTGGAAGGGTGTGGATCTTGCGCTCGCGGCCTACAACGCGGGCGAAGCGGCGGTGCAGAAGTTCAACGGCATCCCGCCCTACCGCGAGACGCGTAACTACGTCTCGCGAATCATGGCCATCGCGGGCCGGTAGCCCTCCCGCAGATTTTCCAGCCAGCCGCGTTCTTTTCCTGTCTAAGTCCAGCGGGGGACCCCGTCGGTTCCCGGTGCCGCCAGGGCCGTGGAGGGCCCGCGTGGCTGATATATAATCCGGCGATTGATCGGCCGATAATGTCCACAAAGACAAGATCTTGCGCCGACAGGACAGGTATCCGCTGACCGATGGAATTCCGCTGCAGGCTCGGCACACCGGGAGGCGAGGTCATCGAGGGGGTCTACGCCGCCGACAGCGAGGCCCACCTCCGGCGGGAGCTGGAAGACAAAGGGCTGTACGTCCTGGGCATCCAGCGGGCTGGCCGGCTGGCCTTCGGGTCGCTGTCGCTGCCGAAACGCAACCGGATCTCGAGCCGCGAATTCCTGGTCTTCAACCAGGAGCTGGCCACGCTGCTCAAGGCCGGGATGCCGCTCGTGCAGTCGCTCGACATCCTCCGGCAGCGCGTCACCAACCCGCTCCTGAAGACGGTGCTGGACGACGTGTACGATCGGGTGCGGGCGGGCAACTCGCTCTCTGAGGCGTTCGAGGCCCATGGGACGATGTTCCCGGGCATCTACACGGCGTCGCTGCTTGCGGGGGAGAAGAGCGGATCGCTCGAGCAGGTCATCCGCCGCTACGTCACGTACGTCAAAGTGGTGTCGGGCGTGAAGCGGAAGACGATCTCGGCGCTGATTTACCCCCTCATCCTGCTGGCGCTCGCCTGTATCGTCGTCAGCATCATCGTGCTGAAGGTGGTGCCCCAGTTCGGCGAGTTCTACAAGCAGTTCGGACACGAGCTGCCACTGTCGACGCGCATCATCGTCGCGGTGTCGGACTTCGCGGCCGCCTATTTCCTCGTGCTGCTCATGGCCGTGGCGGGCGCGGTGTCCGCGTTCTGGGCGTGGCTGAAGCGGCCGGGGAACCGGCGGCGGTTCGATCGGTGGATCATCGGGCTGCCCATGGTGGGCGACGTCGCGCTGAAATTCGCGACGTCGCAGGCGGCGAGGACGCTGGCGACGCTGCTGGGCGGCGGTATTCCGCTGGTGAATGCCATCGACGTGGCGGCGCGCTCCATCGAGAACCGGCACATCGCGCACGAGCTCGGGGCGGCGGCCCAGCAGGTGCGGGAAGGGCGCGCGTTCGCGGCGGCGATGACGTCGAGCGGCGCGTTTCCGGACGTGGCGATCAAGATGGTGGAGGTCGGCGAATCCACGGGCGCGCTCCAGGAGATGCTGAACAGCCTGTCGGACTTCTACGACGAGGAGATCGAGACGAACCTCGGCCGCTTCATCACGATCGTGGAGCCGGCGCTGCTGGTCGTGATGGGGGTCGTCATCGCGAGCCTGCTGCTCGCGCTCTACATGCCGCTGTTCAATCTGACGTCGGCGTTGAGCTGAGACGGGACTTATGAACGGAAAATCCGCGACGCCGGTGGCCAACGGCCAGCAGGGGCCTGAGCTCTACGCCGAGGGGCAGGAGCCGAACGCAGCCGAGCAGGCGGCGGAAACGGCGCACGCCCGCCGGCTGGCCGAGCGCTACCGCCTGGAGTTCGTGGATCTGGCGCAGTTCAGCATCGACCACGAGCTGTTCCGCGCGATTCCCGCCGACCTGATGCTGCGCTACAACTTCGTGCCGTACCGGCGCGAAGGGCACGCGCTCGTCATCGTCGTGTCGGATCCGACCGATCTGCCGATGATCGACGAGCTGGCGGTGCTGCTCGCCACGCCGATCAAGGTCACGGTCGGCACGCCGTCGGCCATCCAGGCCATCCTGAAGAAGAGCGAAAGCTCGCAGCGCGTCCTGGAGGAAGCGACCGAGAGCTTTCAGCTCCAGATCCTGCGCGAAGACGATCTCAGCGACGAAGCGCTGACGGTCGACAAGCTGACCGCGGACCAGAGCCCGGTCATCCGCCTGGTCGACACGACGCTCTACACCGCGATCCAGCGCCGCGCGAGCGACATCCACATCGAGACGCAGGAAGACTCGGTCCACGTCAAGTACCGCATCGACGGCGTGCTGCAGGCCGCGATGCGGCCGATCGACAAGCGCTTCCACGGCACGATCATCTCGCGCGTGAAGGTCATGGCCGAGCTCGACATCGCCGAGAAGCGCGTGCCGCAGGACGGCCGCTTCAAGGTGCGCATGGGCGGCAAGAGCATCGACTTCCGCGTGTCGATCATGCCGAGCGTCCACGGCGAGGACGCGGTCATCCGCATCCTCGACAAGGAGTCGATCAGCGAGCAGTTCCACGAGCTGCGCCTCGACATCCTGGGGTTCCCCGACGACGAGCTGCGCCGGTTCCGCAAGTACATCGCCGAACCCTATGGGATGGTGCTCGTCACGGGCCCGACGGGCAGCGGCAAGACCACGACGCTGTACGCGGCGCTGTCCGAGATCAAGTCGATTGAGGACAAAATCATCACGATCGAGGACCCCGTCGAGTATCAGCTCCGCGGGATCACGCAGATCCCGATCAACGAGAAGAAGGGGCTGACCTTCGCGCGCGGCCTCCGGTCGATCCTGCGGCACGACCCCGACAAGATCATGGTCGGCGAGATCCGCGATGCCGAGACCGCGCAGATCGCCATCAACTCCGCGCTGACCGGCCACCTGGTGTTCACGACGGTCCACGCCAACAACGTGCTCGACGTGCTCGGCCGGTTCCTGAACATGGGCGTCGAGGCGTACCAGTTCGTGTCGGCGCTCAACTGCGTGCTCGCGCAGCGGCTCGTCCGGAACATCTGCGTGCACTGCAAGCGGCCGGCGGTCATCAGCCGCGCGCAGCTCGAGGAGTCGGCGCTGGATCCGGCGCTGGAGCACAGCGGGCTGTTCTTCGAGGGGGCCGGCTGCATGGAATGCGGCGGCACGGGCTATCGCGGCCGCACCGCGATCTGCGAGCTGCTGGACCTGAGCGACAGCATCCGTGAGCTGATTCTCGCACGGCGCCCGACCTCCGAGATCAAGAAGGCGGCGCGCGAAGAAGGCATGCGCTTCCTGCGCGAGTCGGCCGTCGAACAGGTGCTCAGGGGCGTCACGACCCTGCGCGAGATCAACAAGGTGACGTTCGTCGAGTAACACGGAAGGACACACGACCACGGAAGAACACGGACCGACACGGAAGGGACGCAGTCCGCGACCGTCGCTGCTGTCGCGCTGGCTCTCGAGCCGGCCACCCGCCGCCGCGCTCGAGATCTCGCCGGAGCAGATCGCGGGCGTCGTCATCGGCGATCATGCCGCGGCGCGATCGATCCACTCGTACGCGCGCGAACCGCTCGCGCCGGGCATCGTCGAGCCGGCGCTGAACGCGCCGAACGTGCATCAGCCAGCGGCCTTAGCGGCGGCGATCAAGACCGTCCTCGACAAGCTCACGCCGAGGCCACGCCGCTGCGCGCTGGTCGTTCCGGACCTCGTGGCCAAGGTGTCGCTGCTGCGGTTCGAGAAGATCCCGCCCAAGCTGCAGGATCTCGATCAGCTTATTCGCTGGCAGATGCGGAAGGCCGTGCCGTTCAAGATCGAGGAGGCCCAGGTCGGCTGGGTGCCGGGCATCGTCCCGCCGGACGGCGGGCGCGAGTTCGTCGTGACCGCCGCCAGGCGCGACATCATCGAGAGTTACGAACGCGCCTGCGAGGCGGCGGGCGCGCAGGCCGGCATCGTGGACATCGCGAGCCTCAACCTGATCAACAGCGTGCTCGCGGCTCCGGGCGCGGCGCCGGCGGGGGACGCTTCGAGAGCCTCGGGGGCGTCCGGCGTGACGCCGACGAACGACTGGCTGCTCGTCCACGTCGGGCCGGGGTACGGCACGCTCGCCGTCGTCCGCGGTCGCGAGCTCATTTTCTTCCGCAACCGGTCGACCACCGCCGACGACGACCTCGCGGATCTCGTGCATCAGACGACGATGTACCACGAAGACCGGCTCGGCGGCGGCCGCCTCGCGCGCGTCGTGCTGGCGGGCGCGTCCTCGCGGGGCGCCGAAGGCGCCGAGCGGCTGCGGCGGGATCTGGAAGAGCGGATCGGCGGTCCCGTCGAGACGCTCGACTTCCGCGCCGCGGCCGCGCTGCGCGACCGCATTGCCGCGGGTCCGGGCCTGATTGACTCACTGGCGCCGGCGGTCGGCGTGCTTCTTCGCGAGCGGGTCGCCTAGTGCTGCGCACGAACCTCTCGACGCGCCCTTTCTACAACGAGCGGCTCGTCCACGTGCTGCTCGCCGGCGCCGCGCTCGTCGTGCTCGCGATTACCGCCTTCAGCGTCTTCCGCATCGTCACCCTGTCGCGGCACAACACGGAGCTGTCGCGGCGGATGTCGCGCGAGCAGTCCGAGGCCGCGCGGTACGCGAGCGAGGCGGTCGCCATCCGCAGGACGATCGACCGTGACGAGCTCGACGCCGTGGCGGCCGCGGCCAGCGAGGCCAACTCGCTCATCGACCAGCGGACCTTCTCCTGGACGGCATTCTTCAACCGCATCGAATCGACGCTGCCTCCCGACGTCATGCTGACGGCCGTGCGGCCCGCGGTGCGCGACGGGGAGACGCGCGTGAACATGACGGTCCTCGGCCGGCGTGCCGAGGACATCGATGAGTTCATGGAGAAGCTGGAGGCGACCGGCGCGTTCGAGGAGATCGTGCCCGCGCAACAGGAGCGCACCGAGGAAGGGTTGTACCGCGTGCTGATCGAGAGCCTCTACACGGGTTCCACGGAGGATGCCGCCGCGGCTGCGGAGGCCGCCCAGCCGCCCGCGTCGCCGCCCGCGGCTGCGCCGGCGACCCCGGCCGCACCGGCGCCGCAGGGAGGACGCCGATGACGCCCGCTCGGCGAATCCTGCGCGAGAAACGGCGCCTGATCTGGCCGATTGTCGTGGCGTTGGTCGGCAGCATGCTGCTGTTCGCCCTCGTGGTGTATCCGCTCTCGCAAAAGGTCAAGAACGGAGAACAGGACGCGCGCGCATCCGCGGACGCGCTCGAGGCCGCCCGCCGCGACTACCTCGCCGCGCGGGCCACGGTGACGGGGAAGGGCGAAGCCGACGCGGAGCTCGACAGGTTCTACCGGGCGATCCTGCCGCCAGACATCAGCGGCGCGCGCCGCATCACGTATCTCAACATCGAGCAGATGGCGCAGCAGTGCAATCTGCGGCTCGAACGCGAAACGTCCGCGCCGAAAACGCTGCACGACAGCGATCTGATGCAGTTCACATATACGGCGCAGCTCTCCGGCCAATACAAGGACATCCGCCGCTTCATTCACAAGCTCGAGACCGCCCCCGAGTTCCTCGTGCTCGAGAACGTCGAGCTGTCGCAGGGAGAGAGCGCCGCGAAGGGCCTGAATGTGATCGTGCAGATCGCGACCTACTATCGGACGGAAACGCATGGCTGACCCCGCGGGCCGTCCTGGTGGCCGGGTTCGTCCGTGGATCGTGGTACTGCTGGGCCTCGCGCTGGGCATTCTGCTGGTCGTGCAGTTCTGGCCAGTTAAGCCGGCGGCTCCCGGGGCCGTGCCGTCTAAACAACGGACGGCGGGATCGTCCGGCACGGCGAAGGGGGAGGCCGTCGATCCGGCCGATCTCCAGGTGCGTGTCGATGATCTGAAGAAGACGCGGCCGGATGCCGGGGAGGAAACGCGCAACCCGTTCCAGTTCCAGCCGAAGGCGCCGCCGCCCCCGCCGCCGCCGCCGCCCGGACCGCGAGGGGGAGGCCGGTCGGGCCAGGAGCCGCCCGAGGTGCCTCAGGGACCGCCCACGCCCCCACCGCCTCCGGCGATCCCGCTGAAGTTCATCGGGATCGTGGAGCCGAAGCCGGGGGATCGCATCGCGGCGTTCAGCGATTGCCTGACGCACACCTTCCGCGGGCGCGAAGGGGACGCGATCGACGGGCGGTACCGCCTCGTGAAGATCGGCGTCGAGTCCGTGACGATGGAATATCTGGATGGCCGGGGGCGGACGTCGATCCGGCTGACCGGCCTGGAATGCGTGAAGTAGGCCTAACCGTAGGCCCGCCCTGCCGCCTCCGCGGTCAGGCCGGGCGTTGACAATGGAGTCGCGGTGTTGATACGCAAGCTTCTCGTGCTGTCGGTTGTGGCCGTACTCGTCTCGGGCTGCGCGGCGGGCCGCGCGTTCCGCAAAGGCCAGGACGCCGCGCGCGCGGGCGACTGGGATCGGGCGGTTGCCGAGTTCACCCAGGCGGTGCAGGCGAACCCCGGCAGGGCGGAGTACAAGATCTCGCTTCAGCGCGCGACCCAGACCGCCGCGCAGGAGCACATCAGCCGCGGGCGCGAGTTCGAGGAAAAGGACCAGCTCGACGCGGCGCTCCTCGAGTACAAGCGCGCGTCGGAGCTCGACGCGACCAACCGCCTGGCGTCGGCCAAGGCCGTGCAACTGGAAAAGACGGTGCGCGACCGCATCGAGGCGATGCGTCCGAGACCGGCCATCGACAAGCTGCGCGAGGAGGCGGCGCGCGCGTCCACGCCGATGCTCAATCCGGCCTCGCGCGATCCGATCAAGTTGACCTTCAGCGGCAGCCTCAAGGATCTGCTGACGATGCTCGGGCAGATGACCGGCATCAACATCACGTACGACCAGCAGTTCCAGGACAAGCCGTACACGGTCTCGCTCGAGGGGATCACGCTGGAACAGGCGCTCCAGCAGATCATGGCCGCCAACCAGACGTTCTACAAGATCCTCAACCCGAAGACGATCCTGGTCATCCAGGACGTCCCCGCCAAGCACCAGCAGTACGACGAAATGGTCATGCGGGTCTTCTACGTGTCGCACGCCGACGTGACGGAGCTCGTCCAGATCCTCAACACCGTGATGCGCATCCCGACCATGGCTGTGCAGCCGCAGATGCTTCCGAGCAAGACGGCGAATACCATCACCGTGCGCGCGACCGCGCCCGTCGTCGACGTCATCGAGCGCGTGATCCGCGCGAACGACAAGCCGCGCGCAGAGGTCGTCATCGACGTCCAGATCCTCGAGGTCGACAAGACGCGCACCAAGCGACTCGGGCTGAATCTGAGCAACTACTCGCTGGGCCTGACCTTTTCGCCGGAATTCGCGCCGCCGAATACGTCCCCCACGGGGGACACGCCCGGGCTCCCGCCTCCGTTCAACCTCAACACCATCTCGCAGGGCATCAGCACGGCGGACTTCTATCTGAGCGTCCCGACCGCGATCGTGCGGTTCCTCGCGGAGGACTCGCACACGAAGCTCATCGCCAAACCGCAGCTGCGCGGCGCCGAAGGCTCGAAGCTCACCATGAACCTCGGCGACCAGATTCCCGTCCTGTCGACGGTGTTCGGGGCCGCAGCGCCCGGTGGGTTCGCCAGCGTGCCGCAGTCCTCGTTCAACTACAAGGACGTCGGCGTGAACGTCGAGATGACGCCGCGCGTCACCTACGACGGGGACATCGTCCTCGACAACTTCTCGGTCGAGAGCAGCGCGCTCGGGCCGAGCATCAGCGTCGCGGGCCAGAGCGTGCCCTCGTTCAGTTCGCGGAAGGTGACGACGAAGCTCCGGCTGCGCGAAGGGGAGTCCACGCTCCTGGCCGGCCTTCTGAAGGACGAACAGCGGAAGATCCTCACCGGGTTCCCCGGCATCATGAACGTGCCGATCCTGCGGTCGCTGTTCGGCCAGACGAGCGACGACATCAACCAGTCCGACATCGTCATGCTGCTGACGCCGCACATCGTCCGCACGCACGAGCTGACGGCGGAGGATCTCTCGTCGATCTATATCGGCACGCAGCAGAACATCGGGCTCGGCGGTCCGCCGCCGCTCATCGCGGCGCCCCCGATCATCGAGCCGCCCGCGGCCGCGCCGGCCGGGACGACGCCGCCCTCTGGCGCGGTGCCAGGCGGTGCCGCCAACCCGCCCGGCGGCGTGCCGCCGACCAATCCGCCGGTACCGCCGGGAGTATTTCCGGTGCCGACGCTCGTGACCCCGCCGCCGGTTGGGCCACCCGCGACGCCCCCGGGAGCGACGACGCCACCAGCGGCCGCGCAGCCTCCGCGCGACGTGAACGTGCCGCCGGTGGCCGGTCAGGGCACGCCCGCGCCGGCGACCGCCGCGCAGGTGGTCGTCACGCCGCCCGGAACGGAGTTCAGGATCGCCGGCGGTCCGTACCCGACACCCCTCTCGATTAACAACGTGTCGCGGTTGTCCGCGATTACGTTGACGGTCACCTACAACCCGGCGGTGCTGCGCGTCCGCACCGTCCTGGACGGCACGTTCATGCGGCAGGGAGGCGTGGCGGCCAGCTTCACGCCCCGCATCGACGCGGCCGCCGGCCGCGTGGACATCGCCATCGTGCGCACCGCCGATCAGACCGGCGCGTCCGGCAACGGGTTGCTGGCGGCGCTGCAGTTCGACGCGGTCGGGCCCGGCGGATCGATGATCCAGGTGAGCGGCATGGCCAACACGCCCGACGGCGCGCCGATTGCGCTCAGCTTCAGTCCGGTCACGGTGACCGTACGATAGAAGGGGTGAAGAGTGTCCTTCACCACTCGCCCTTCACTCTTCCGTGGTTGTTCGCGCGGTTTTACGTTCGTCGAGCTGCTCGTCGTCACGACACTGCTGCTGATCCTCGCGTCGGCGGTGATGCCGCTCGCCAAGGTGACCGTGCAGCGGGAGAGGGAGGCGGAGCTCCGGCGCGATCTGCGCGAGATGCGCGCCGCCATCGACAAGTACAAGGACGCGGTCGACAACGGCCTGATCGGCTCGGTGGACGTGAAGGTGGGAAGCGAAGGCTATCCGCCCGACCTCGAGACCCTGGTCGAAGGGGTGACGGTCGCGAACGACGCGAGCGGCCGCAAGCTGAAGTTCCTCAGGCGGATCCCCATCGATCCGATGACGAAGTCCACGGATTGGGGCCTGCGCGCCTATGGCGACAAACCGGACTCGACCTCGTGGGGCGGTAGCAGCGTCTACGACGTGTACACGAAGTCCGAGGGGAAGGCGCTCGATGGTACCAAGTACAAGGACTGGTAAGGAGTGAAGCGTGAAGGGTGAAGTTACGGCGAACAGCCACGCTCGAAGGGACGGACGACCGTCAGGTTTCACCCTGGTCGAGCTGCTCGTCGTGATCGCGCTGATCTCGATCCTCGCGGCGATGGGGGTCGTGCAATACCGCAATTCGATCCAGCGCACGCAGGAAGGCGTCCTGAAGACGGATCTCTTCCGCATGCGCGACGCGATCGATCAGTACTACGCCGACAAAGGGAAGTACCCGTCGTCGCTCGACACGCTGGTGAGCGAAGGCTACATGCGGAAGATCCCGGAAGATCCCATGACGAAGTCCGCCGACACCTGGCAGACCGTCCCCGCCGAACCCGATCCGTCGAACCCGTCGATGGAGCCCGGGATCTACGACGTCAAGAGCGGCGCCCCCGGCACCGCCCTCGACGGCTCCGCGTATTCGGACTGGGATTGAGAAGCGCGCGTGGCGCAGCCCCTCGGGCGAGTCGAGAGCCGGAGGAGCCGCCCGGAGAACGCCCTTTGACGGATCAGTTGATGGAGACCTGCGTCGTGGCCGTTCCGATGATCTGTCCGTTGATGCCGTAGACATCGACCCGGATGGTCTTGTTGCCTTTCGTCGCAAAGGAGTGGACCGTCGACCTGCCCGTGGTCTCCTGCGTCGCGGCGTCCTCGACGAACGTCCACACGTATCGGGACACGGACGGATTGGCGCCCGCGTCGAAGGTCGCCGTGAACGTGATGGGGCTGTTCTGAATCTGCGAGCCAGTGGTGGTGATCGAGACGCCCAGTGCGCTGACGATGACGGTCGTGCCGGCGCCGTCGGTGTTGCCACTGGCATCCGTGGCGGTGACCGTGACCGTATAGGTGCCGGCCGCGGAGTAGACGTGCTGATCGCTCCGCGTCTTGTTGAGCGTTCCAAGCGACTGGCTCTGACCGTCGCCGTAATTAATCCGTCCGTTTGTCAGGATCGCGGCGTCATTAGTCGTAATGGTGAATGCCACCGGCACGCCGGCGCTCGTCGAGGTGGGCGACGCGCTGACGGCCAGACCCGATCGGGCCGCCACGTCCACCGTGACTTTGCCCGACTGCGCCCCGGCCGTCGCCGTCACCTCCGCCTTCGTTGTGGACGTCAGCGTGGCGTGCGCGACGCCTGCGGAATCCGTTGTGGCGGTCGCCGGGGTCACCGTCCCCGCCGAGGTCGTGAAGGTCACGGGCACGCCGGCCAGTCCGGTGCCGGCGTCGTCCTGCACCTGCGCCGCGATGTCGGCGGTGCCGCCCGACGAGCCGAGGTTCTGCGGCGTGGCGGTGACGGTAATGCGTTTGGCCGCGGCGGTCCCGACCAGGAGGTCTTTCAGCGTGCCTGACGCGCCGCCCGAGTACGCCGTGATGGTCGCCGAGCCGCTCTGTCCGCCGGCGATGAACCGGACGCGCACTTCACCGTTGTTCGTGCGCGCCTCGCGCGGCTCGATCGTGCCGAGCGTCGAGGTGAACGACACCAGCGTGCCGTTCTGCACCGGCGTGCCGGAACCGGCCGTCGACGTCGATGTGGTGCCGGTTCCACCTGGCGGCGTTCCGGTGCCAGTCGCCGCCGTGGTCCCATGCTCGATTACCGTGGCCACGATTTCAATCTGGCCGTTGGCCGCCACGTTCGGCGCCGAGGCAAACAAAGTGATCACACTCCCGGTCGGCGCGACGAGCGGCACTTTGTCGCACCCGGCCACGGCGGAAAGGACCGTCATGAACGAGAGCGCGGCGACGGGAATCGCAACGGCGCGGGGCCTTGGGCGACGGGCGATGTGTGTTACCATAAGTGACGCTAAGGATAATACTCTCATGTATTTAGAGGGTCAAGGCAGCCAGCGCGGATACGCGATGGCTGCGCTGTTGGTGGCGCTGGGAGTGATGGCGGTGCTGATGAGCGTCGCCCTTCCCGTGTGGCGCCAGCAGGCGCAGCGCGAGAAGGAAGCCGAGCTGGTGTTCCGCGGCGAGCAGTACGCGCGGGCCATCGGCCTGTATCAGCGAAAAACGGGTTCCTTTCCGACCAACATCGACGTGCTGGTGACGCAGCGGTTTCTCCGCAAGAAGTACAAGGACCCGATGACGGAGGATGGGGAATTCACGCTGATTCCCGCGTCGGCCGTCGGAGGAGGGACTCCCCTTGGGCCGAATCCCGGCGGGCAGATCCCCGGACGCGGTCAGGGGAGCGCCGGCGCCACCGGACGCATCCCGACCCCGTCCGGCACACCCCAAGGGTCCGGCGGCTCCGGGGGATTCTCGCTGGGCGCGGGGCTGGGCGGCCCGTTCATGGGGGTCCAGAGCAAGAGCAAGGAAGCCTCGATCCGCGTGTACAAGGGACGCACGCATTACAACGAGTGGCAGTTCCTGATCGCGGTCAGCAAT
This sequence comes from Acidobacteria bacterium RIFCSPLOWO2_12_FULL_66_21, assembly GCA_001767455.1. GTDB lineage: Bacteria > Acidobacteriota > Vicinamibacteria > Vicinamibacterales > 2-12-FULL-66-21 > 2-12-FULL-66-21. Next base: position 58,443 of record MELC01000088.1, on the reverse strand, counting down.
CGGCCCGGTGGCGGCGTCGGCGGGCCGGGTGGCAGGGCCGGACCCGGCGGGATCGGCAGGCCGGACGGACGTGGCCGCGGCGACGGGCGCGGCGGGCCGGACGGCCGCGGACGCGGACCGGGCGGATTCAGGCCGGGCGGAGCCGACCCGGGACCGTTCCGCGGAGCGCCGGGCGGCCGCCGGGGCGGTAGGGGATAGGAGTCTCACTGTCAGTTTGAGACGACTGGAGAGGCCTGACGGACGACTAGATTTCTGAGAACCCCAAGAACCCTGGAACCCTGGAACCCTAGAACCCTAGAACCCTCCCTCCAACCGTCGCGCGAGCGCGAGAGCGGCGACGAGCGCGAGGGCGGCGAGGCCGGCTCCACGAGCCAGCGCGCCGAACAGCAGATCCCCGATCGCAAAGAGCGTCGAGTACACCACGGCGATGCCGAGCACCCAGTTGATGAATCCGGGTCCGAGGCGATCGACTGGCGCCGAGGCCGGCCCTCCCGCGCGCGCGGCGACGGCCGTCCATCCCGGGCCTGCCGGACGCACGCGGCGGTAGAACGAGACCAGTTTGGCCTCGGGCTCCGGCGACGTGGCAAACGTCGCGGCCAGCCACACCGCGGTCGTGATGCCCACCGTCGTCAGAATCGTGAGCGCGAACCCGCGCGGCGTCCCGCCCTCGAAGACACCGCTCCACAACAGACCGAGCGAGACGACGAGCGCCGCGGTCATCGCGGAAATCTCGGACCACGCGTTGATCCGCCACCAGTACCAGCGCAGGATGTAGACGAGGCCCGTGCCCGCGCCGAGCGTCAGCACCAGCTCCCATCCGCCCGTGATGCGGTTCATGAAGTAGGTCACGACAATCGACAGGAGCATCGTCAGGAACGTAGCGACCCGCGACGCCATCACGTAGTGGCGCTCCGTCTCTCCCTTGCGGAGGAACCGCCGGTAGAAATCGTTCACGATGTAGCTGGAGCCCCAGTTCATCTGCGTCGCGATCGTGCTCATGTACGCCGCGGCGAACGACGCGAGGAGCAGCCCGCGGAACCCCACGGGCAGGTAATCGTTCATCACCTGCACGTACCCGAGCGCGGGATCGACCACGCCGGTGGCGGGATTGATCACGCCGCCTTTGTAGAGCACCAGCGACGACAGGGCGACGAGGATCCAGGGCCAGGGCCGCAGCGCGTAGTGCGCGACGTTGAACCAGAGCGTCGCCAGAACGCCGTGCTTTTCGTTTTTCGCGGAGAAGATGCGCTGCGCGATGTAGCCGCCGCCGCCGGGCTCGGCTCCCGGGTACCAGGACGCCCACCAGTTCACGCCGAGGTAGGTCACGAGCGTCACGAAGGGGATCATCCACGCGGCCGATCCGTCAGGCCACAAAGAGAGCGCCGCCGGCCCGAACGGCTCCGTGCCGCCGGCAGGAACGGCCGCGGCCATCCCCGCCTTCAGCGCGTCGAGACCGCCGACCGCATGCACGGCGAAATACGCGAGCGCGAACGAGCCCACCATCGCGATGACGAACTGCACGGCGTCGGTGACGACGACGCCCCAGAGGCCGGAAAGAATCGAATACAGGAAGGTGATCCCGAGGCAGAAGCCGAGCGCCTGCCATTTCTGCAAGCCGAGCGTGCCGCTCAGGATCTTCGCCATCCCGAGGTTGACCCAGCCCATGATGATCAAATTGATCGCGAGGCCGAGGTACAGCGAGCGGAACGCCCGAAGGAATGCCGCGGGCCTGCCCGAGTACCGCAGCTCGACGAACTCGACGTCGGTCATCACCTCCGCGCGGCGCCAGAGCCGCGCAAAGAAGAACACCGTGAGCATGCCGCTCGGCAGCATCGCCCACCAGAGCCAGTTACCCGCCACGCCGTTCCTGGCGACCATCTCGGTCACCGCCAGCGGCGTGTCGGCCGCGAAGGTCGTCGCCACCATCGACGTGCCCGCCAGCCACCACGGCAGGTTGCGCCCGGCCACGAAGTACTCGCCAGTACTTTCTCCAGCGCGGCGGTAATAGAACAGGCCGATCGCCAGGGAGAGCACGAAGTAGGCGGCGATGATCACCCAGTCGAGAGTTGTCAGGGTCATGACGGCGCCATTGTATGGCCAAATACGAGCGCAGGGAGTAGGCGGAGGGCGCGGAGACGACGGTCACACGGAGGCACGGAGGACACGGAGGCGCACGGAGTTTGATCGGTCCCGGGATGGGGTCGCGGCTGTGAGGTCGTCGCGCACGGCGGCCGGTCTGGCGCCGGCCGCTTCGGCCTCACCGCGCGAGCGCGGCCAGACCGGCCGCCTCCGTGCGTCCCCGTGAACTCCGTGCCTCCGTGTAGATGGTCTTCTCCGCTACCTCCGTCAGCACCGTGGCCTCAGAGGGCCGCAATCACCGCATCGTGAAACCGTGGCCGGATTGGGCGGATTCGTTCGTTGTCCCTCGTCGGGTAGACCCGGTTGGTGAGCAACACGATATAGAGATCGCGTTCCCCGTCGATCCACAGTGACGTGCCCGTAAAGCCGGTGTGGCCGATTGCGGTTGGAGACATCCGTGTCCCGCACGAGGAGGTGGGAAGCATCGTGTCCCAGCCGAGCGCGCGCGAACTGCCGGGCACTGTGCCGCGGCGCATGAACTCGCGGAGCGTGGACGGCTGCGCGAGGACGGCGTCGCCGCGGATGGTGTGGAGGATGGCGCGCGCGAAGGCGCCGACGGCCGGCGCGGTGCCGAACAGGCCCGCGTGGCCGGCGGCGCCGCCGAGCGCCCAGGCGTTCTCGTCGTGCACTTCGCCGGCGAGCAATCGGCCGCGCCACCGGTCGATCTCGGTGGGCGCCGTCCGCCCGCGCCACTCGCGGGGCGGCTTGAAGGCGAGCGGCTCGGGCGTCAGGAACGAGGCGAGCCGGTGGAATTGCGCGGCGAGCAGCGTCGACGGGTCGAGCACGCCCGCGGGGCGCGGGGGCCGGCCCGACCGTGCGTCCTCGATGATGAAACCGAGGAGCATGAAACCGAGATCGCTGTAGATCGCTCGTTCGCGGGGCGCGCACTCGAGGGCGACGTGGCAGATGGCCGGCTCGAATTCGGCGCGCCCGGTGTGATCGCGGAAGAACGGCAGGTACGCGGGAAGTCCGGAGGCGTGCTCGAGGAGATCGCGAACGGTCGCGGCTTCGCGGTCGGCGCCGCGCCACTCGGGCAGCCACTCGGCGACGCGCTCCTCGAGCGCCAGCGCCTCGTCGTCCATCAGGCGCATCGCCAGGGTCGTCGTCGCGATCACCTTCGTCAGTGACGCCAGATCGAAGATGGTCCCCGTCGTCGCGGCGGGGGAGTCCGGCTCGTACGTGAGGGTGCCGAACGCCTGCTGCCAGATCGGGCCGTCGGCGCGCCCGACCTCGACGGCGGCGGCCGCGAACGCGCGCGCGGTGGCGCCCGAGGACAGGATGGCGGCCGCTTCGGCGAATCGCGTCACGGCCTGAGAGCCGAGGGCGCGTGCACCTCCTCGCCGAGGAGGCGTGACGCGGCCCAGCCGATGATGAAGGTGGCCGCGGATCCGATGAGGACGTACCACTGCCACGACACGGCGGTGCCGAGCTTCACCACGAGCATCAGGGCGGCGCCGCCGATGATGCCGGCAAACGCGGCCCGCTGGCTGACGCGCGTGGTGAACGTGCCGAGGAGAAAGACGCCAAGAATGACGCCGTTGGTGAACGACGCAATCCCGAGCACCTCGTCGACGACGCGGCTGGAGAGCGTGATGGCGGCGATGGCGACGGCCATCTGGATCGCGCCGAAGATCGCCGTCAGCACCCGCGAGACGCGCAGGTAATGCGCGTCGGCGCGGCGTCCGCCGGTCGCGGGCACGTAGAAATCGTTCACGGCGGCCGCCGCCGACGAATTGAGCGACGAGGACAGCGTGGACATGGCTGCCGCGAAAATCGCGGCAAGGACCAGGCCGACCACGCCGTGCGGCAGGTGGCCGACGATGAAGTACGGGAAGACCCGATCGGTCCGGAGGCTGCCGTCCTGCATGAAGGCCGCCATCTCGCCCGGCGCGTGCTGCGTGTAGTAGACGAAGAGCATCACGCCGATCGTGAGGAACAGCGCGAACTGGACGAAGACGACGACGCCGCTCCAGAGGAGCGCCTTCCGGGCCTGGTGTTCGTTCGACGCGCAGAAGTACCGCTGCACCATCAACTGGTCGGTGCCGTGCGTGGCCGTCGTCAGGAACGCGCCGCCGATCACGCCGGACCAGAACGTGTAGCTCTTCGTGAACGTGCCGGTGAAATCGAACAGGCGGAACCTTCCCGCCGCGTCGCCGACGGCCCGGACCTCCGCCCATCCGCCCGGAATCTCGCGCAGGAGGATCCACGCCGCGATCGCCGCGCCGACCAGGTAGACGACCAGCTGGACGACGTCGGTCCAGATCACCGCCGTCATGCCGCCGTGGTACGTGTAGATGATGGTCGCGACGCCAATCACGATCACGGACAGAATCAGGATCGTGTAGGTGGGATCCGCGTCCGGCAGCACCGCGCGCGAGAGGTCGTCCATCTGCGGCAGCACCCGCAGCACCGCCGCGAGCACGAGCCCGGTGGCAAAAAGACGGAAGCCGTCGGCGAAGCTGCGCGTCAGCAGGAACACGCCCGACGCCAGGCGCTTGACGTGCCCGCCGAACCGTTCGCCCAGCAGTTGATAGACGGTCAGCAGCTGCCCGCGGAAGTACGCCGGGATGAACAGCACGGAAACGGCAATGCGCCCGATCATGTAGCCCATGACGAGCTGCAGGAACGTGAAGTCGCGGCTGTAGGCGTACCCGGGAACGCTGATGAACGTGACGGTGCTCGTCTCGGTCGCCACGATCGATCCCATGATCGCCCACCACGGGATCGTCTTGCCCGACACGAAGTAGTCCTGGATGGTGTGATGCGACTTCGAGAAGTACGCGCCGAACGCGACGATGCCCGCGAGATAGATGACGAGGACCGCGAGGTCGAGCGGATGCACGTCGCGGCTAGCGTGAACCGGCCGTGGTGGAGGTCGCCGCGAACGCACCGCGCCCGACGAGCGCCAGGTAGTCGGGGACGGTCTGCCGCGGGTTCGTGAGGCTGTCGTACGAGAAGAGCACGACGCCGGCCGCGCCGAGCCGCCGGGCCGTCTGGATGTTCTCGATGGTGCGGCCCGGCGTGAGGCGCCAGGCACCGATGCCGGCCCAGACCTCGCGCGTCCCCGCCGCGTGCCGCGCGGCGGCAATCTGCCCGGCAAAGCGCTCCAGCTCCTCCGTGTACGCCATCGGACAGAGCGCGTCGATGAGCCCGGCGTCGAGCCACGCTCCCCAGTCCTGCAGCCGGCGGTCGGAGGCGTCGCGCAGATCCGGGGAGACGGCGACGCTGAGGACCGCGTGCGGCCGCGCGCGCCTGACGGCCGCGCTCATCCGGCGGATTAGCCCTGTCATCCGTTCGATCCGGAAGCCGCGCCACTGGTCCTGCAACCCGTCGGGGTAGGCGAAGAGGTCGTCCACCTCCTGCGCGTCGAGCGCGCGCCTGGTCGCGAGCGGCAGCCGATCGCGGACCGCGGCGCGGAACTCGCGGATGGCGTCGCGGCTGTAGTCGAAGCGCTCGGTGGGGTAGCGCGCGTAATCGAAATGGACGCCGTCAACCGCGTAGCGCCGCACCAGATCCTCGACCACCTCGGTGGTGTAGGCGGCCGCCGCGGGAGCGATCGGCGTCGAGTAGAGCCCCTCGATCTCCGAGGGCTGTGCGCGCGTCCAGCGCGCCAGCTTGCCCACGTACGCCGGGCTGTCGATGTTCTCGGCCGCCAGGTCCTGCGCGATGTCGCGCGGCACCATCAGCCACGATGGATGGCGATAGATCAGGTGCTCGCGCGCGGCCGGGAGATCCGCGGCGCTCGACACGAGGTTCACGTTGACCCAGGCGTGGACGCGCAGGCCCGCGGCGTGCCCCGCGGTGAGGACGCTGGCGAGCGGATCGAAATCGGGCTGCCGCGCGAGCTCGGCGGGCCGGGGCTCGACGCCGCCGCGGTAGTACGAGTCGCCGCGGCCCCGCACCTGGACGAGCAGCGTGTTGAAGCCGTGCTCGCGCGCCGATCGTACGAGCGTCGCGATGCTGTCGGGGGACCCAAGAGATGTGCGCAGGACCCACAGCGCGCGGGTCTCGGTGGCGGGTTCGGGCGCCGCGCCGGCGCGGGCCGGCGCGAGCGGGCCGCCGGGGAGGTACGCGTACGCGGCTATCGCGATTGCGGCGGCCAGAGGACCGCGCCCGTGTCGAGCCGCTGCACTCATAAAGCACGCGAGTGTAGCAACCCGCAAACCTGAGTGTCAACGCTCACGTGGTCGGCGGCCGCACGAGATCCAGCACGATCTTGTAGCGATCGCCGCGCATGATGGACTTCACGTACTCGAGCGGTTTGCCATCCGACAGGTACGTCATACGCTCGGCGGAAAGCCCGGGCGACCCCGGAGAGGTTCGCAGCAAGGCGGCGTCTTCGGCGGTCACGAGGACGGCGACGTGCGTTTCTTTCGCGCTGGCAGGGTAGAGGTTGTAGCGCGAACGGAACACATCGTAGAGCGACGCGTCGGTGAAGGGGAGGTCCGCAATCCCGGGAACTGCGGCCATCGGCACGTACGCCGTCTGGAGGCCCATCGGCTCGCCCTCGGCAAAGCGCAGGCGCCGCAGGCGAAAGACGGGGGATGCGAGGGCGATTTCGAGCCTGGCCGCCACGTCCGGGGACGCGGCGATGACCCCTTGTTCCAGCACCTGGGACTTCGCGGACAGCCCGTGATGCCGCATTTCGTCCGTGAAGCTGGTGAGCTCGCGCGGCCCTTCCTCGAGCGGGGGCCGCTGGACGAACGTGCCGCGGCCCTGCTCGCGACGGATGTAACCCAGGTTCGACAGCTCGCGCAGCGCCTGTCGGACCGTGATTTTGCTCACGCGAAATCGCGCGATCAGGTCGTTTTCGGTCGGAAGCTGCTCACCCGGCTTCCACCGCCCGGCCTCGATGTCCCGCTGGATGGCGGTCTTCAGCTGGTGGTAGAGAGGAACCGGCAGGTCCCGCCGCAACATCGGCATATTGTTCAGGTCATTATAATGATATGCTCTCGCCCGAAAAGCCTTTTCGCCTTTTGTGGGGGAAATCGATGATGCAGCGAAGGATTTGGCAGGCACTGGCGTGCGTGGCCCTTCTGGCCGCGCTCGCGGGACCCGCAAGGGCCCAGGAAACTACTGGCACCATCACCGGAACGGTGACCGATCAGAGCGGGGCCGTGCTTCCGGGCGTCTCCGTGATCGCCAAGCACGTGCAGACCGGGCGGACCGCGGAAGCGGTGACCAACGGCGCAGGGCAGTACGGCCTCGCGCTGCTGCAGCCGGGCACCTACGAGGTGTCGTTCGTACTCTCCGGCTTCCAATCAGCCACCATCAAGGGCATTGAGCTGCACGTCAACGACCGTCTCGACATCAGCCACAAGATGGGCGTCGGCGGCTTGAGCGAGACCATCGAGGTCAGCGCCGCGCAGCAGTTCGTCCAGTCCAGTCCGGCGGTCCAGAACCTGATTGGTCCGACGCAGATCCAGGAACTGCCGCTCAACAACCGCGTGTTCGTCCAGCTCGCGACCCTCGTGCCCGGCGTGTCGAGCGACCTGCCCGACGAGGTCGGCATCGGGTTGACCAGCACGGTGAGCATCTCGGTCAACGGCGGCCGCAGGAACGCGGTGAACTGGCTCGTGGACGGCGTCTCGAACGTGGACGTCGGCTCCAACATCACGCTGCTGTCGACGCCGACCCTGGAATCGATCCAGGAATTCAAGATCATCACGAGCAGCTACGCCGCCGAGTGGCCGCGCAGCGGCGGCGGCATCGTCAACATCGTGACGCGCGGCGGGACGCAGAAGTTCTCCGGCACCGGTTACGAGTTCTTCCGGTACGACAAGCTGAACGCGAATTCCTTCTTCCGGAATTCGAGCACCAATCCGGACATCCGGAACAACGCGCCGCGGCTGCGCTATAACAATTTCGGGTACACGATCGGCGGTCCGATGCTGCCCAGCCGCCAGAAAGCGTTCTTCTTCTGGTCCGAGGAGTGGCGCCGCATCGCGCGCTCGCCGGCCTCGTCCACCGCGACGGTCGTCGATCCGGCGTGGCTCAACGATCCGACCAACGTGAACTACGTCGATCCCGCGCTGCGCGATCCGAACGCCGTGAAGCTGCTCGCCTTGTGGCCGCAGCCGAATTCGGGGGTCAACCGGTTCATCAACACGAACCCGACGATCAATAACACCCGGCAGGAAGTGATCCGCCTCGACTACGACTGGAAGCCGGGCTGGAAGATCGTCGGCCGCTACACGCACGACCTGAGCCAGACCACGGAGCCCGGCGGCCTGTTCTTCGGTGTCGCGGTGCCGAACGTGGCGGCGACCGAAACGAACGTGCCCGGCAACGTGTTCTCGACCGAAGTGCGGACCACCCGCGGCAGGGCCCTGAACGAATTGAAGTACCAGTTGTCGGGCAACAAGATCGTCACGTCGGACACCGCCGCGGACCGCAATACCCGGACGCAGTTCGGCGTCTCCATTCCCGAACTGTTCCCTGAAAACAATCGCGATCGGATTCCGACGCTGGTCGTGACCGGACTGTCGACCGCCGGCACCACACAGGGCTACAACATCCAGTACTGGAACCACACGGTCACCGACACCCTCACGCTGATGCGCGGCAACCACGGCTACAAGGCCGGCATCATGATGGCCTTCGAGCAGAAGAACGAAGGGGCGAGCAACGAGACGCACGGCCGCTTCTCGTTCGGCAATCGGGCTGGCGTTCGCACGGCGTTCCAGAGTTTCCTGATGGGCAACAGCGACGGCGTGTGCGGCAACTTCTGCAGCTATTCCGAGTCGGAAATCGACGTGACGAACCACCTGCGCTTCAACCGCTACGAGGCGTTCGCGCAGGACACGTGGCGGATCCGGCCGAACGTGACGCTCGACTACGGCGTCCGGTATGCGCTGTATCCAGGCGTCAAGGACGCGAACAACGTCCTGTCCACGTTCGTGCCGTCGCTGTACGACCCGGCCAAGGCGCCGACCTTCTCGTCCTCGACTGGCGGCGCCCTGATACCGGGCACCGGCGATCCCACGAACGGCCTGATCATCGCGGGACGCAACTCGCCGTACGGCCGGCAGATTTACGCGACGGACAAGAACAACATCATGCCGCGCGCCGGCGTGTCCTGGGATCCGGGAACCAACGGCAAGATGGTCGTGCGGGCGGGCTACGGCCTGTACTACGATCAGCCGCTCGTCGGCATCTTCGAGCAGAACGCGTTCGTCAATCCGCCGTTCGCCAACTCGGTGTCCCTGCTGAATCCGGCCCTCTCGAATCCTTCGGCCGGAACCGCGCCCGGGACCGTGGGGCTGCGGTCGCTGATCGCGTCGAGCGTGCCGTTCGTCACGCCGCGGATGCAGCAGTGGAACGTCGGCATGCAACGGCAGCTCTACCGCCGCGGCTTCATCGACGTGAGCTACGTCGGCTCGCACGGCGATCATCAGATCCAGCCGCTCGACATCAACATGCCGCAGCCGGCGGATGTCGTCGGGGTTGCGGGCAACCTGAACCTGGTGCGTCCGTACCAGGGCTACACGTCGGTAACCATGCGGCAGACGACCGCGTACAGCAACTACTGGGGCATCCTGACGCAGTTCCGCCACGAGGCGGGACGCCAGGGATCGCTGACGGTGAACTACACGCTCAGCCGCAATCGCACGACCTCCACCAACGATCGCGACGCGATTGACTTCCCGCAGAACCCGCTCGACCTCGACATCGAGTACGCGGATGCACGCACGGATCGCCGGCACATCTTCACGGCGACCTACGTCTACGAGTTCCCGTTCTTCCGCGACGCGGAGAACGCGGTCGTGGGAGCGCTCCTCGGCGGCTGGCAGGCGTCGGGGCTGACCACGATCAACTCGGGTGCGCCGGTGCCGCGGATCACCGCGAATACGAACGGCGGCCGCCGCGGTGGCCGCGCGAGCGTGAACGGCGATCCGAAGACCGGCACGCTGCCGTTCCCGTACTGGTTCGATCCGGCGTCCTTCATTCCGCCGGCGGACGGCACCTACGGCAACTCGCCGCGTGCACCGCTGCGGCTGCCGGGCCGGAACCAGACGGATCTGGCCCTGTCGAAGAACTTCTACGTAGGAGACAATCGGCTGCAGTTCCGCGCGGACTTCATCAACGCGTTCAACCATACCCAGTGGCTGGGCGTGGACGCCGCCTGCTCGGCGGCAAGCACCGTCACGCTGAATCGCTGCGACATCGGCGGTACGGACACTTTCGGGCAGATCACGAGCACCCGGAATCCGCGTGAAATCCAGCTCAGTTTGAAGCTGTACTGGTAACGCGGACGGGTCATTGAATGCGAGCGGCCGGCGGATGCACGTCCGCCGGCCGTTTCTGCCACACCGGCGACCACGGAAGGGCACGGACGGACACAGAGGACGCGACTTCCGGTGAGCCGTTGCCATGAGTGGTTCCGCATAAACTACTTCCCATGCTGCATGTCCTCGGCATCGACGCGGGTGGCACCAAGACCGTCTGTCTCTTCGCCGACGAGCACGGCCGCGTGCTGGCGGAGGCGCGCCGCGGCGGCGCGAATCTCCAGGCGGTGGGGGAGCTCGAGGTCGAGAAGGTCCTGCACGACGTGATGGAGGAAGCGATCGGGCCGAGCGACATCCGGCCAGCCGCCATCTGTCTCGGGATTGCCGGCGTCGATCGCCCCGACGACTCCGCGCTCGTCCGCGCGATCATGAAGCGCATCGGCTACAAGGCGCGCGTGCTCGTCGTCAACGACGCGCTCGTCGCGCTCGAGGCCGGCGCGCCAGGGCGCCCGGGCGTCGTCGTGATCTCCGGCACGGGATCCATTTCGTACGGGCGCAACGCTGGTGGCGACGCGGCGCGCTCGGGTGGGTGGGGCTACGTCCTCGGCGACGAGGGCAGTGGCTACTGGATCGGCCGCGCCGCGCTGCGTGCCGTGCTGCGCCAGGCCGATCGCCGCGGTCCGAAGACCGCACTGTCGGCGCTGCTGCTCGAGTATTTCGGGATCGAACAGGCGCAAGGATTGATCCACGAGGTCTATCACACGAACCTGAAGCCGGCGGCCATTGGCTCGCTCGCCAAGTGCGTGCAGACCGCGTTCTCGGAAGGGGACGCCGTCGCCATCGGGATCCTGCGGGCGGCCGCCGACGAGCTCGAGTCCTCCGCGCTGGCCGTCGCGCACCGGCTCGACATGATTGGCGAGCCGTTCGCGTTCATTCTCGCGGGCGGCATCTTCCGCGCGGTGCCGTGGCTCGAAGAGGAACTCGTGCGGCGGCTGCCCGTCAGCGCGCCGCACAGCACGGTGAAGCTGCTCGATTGCGAGCCGGCGGTCGGCGCGGTGGCGCTTGCCATCCAGGAGGCGCACGGCGGCGCCAGTATTCCCGCGTACAAGCTCGACTGATGTCTTCCGCACGCCGTCCCCGCGTCGTCATCCTCCCCGACGAGACCGCTGTCGCCCGGGCGCTCGCCGGGCGCATCGCCGACGCGATCGGCCGCAATCCGCGGCTGGTGCTCGGCCTGCCGACCGGGCGCACGCCAATCGAGCTGTATCGCGAGCTCGTCGCGCTGCACGAGAAGGGCCGTGCGGATTTCTCGCAGGTGACCACGTTCAACCTGGATGAGTTCTGCGGCCTCCCGCCGGCGGATGCCGGAAGCTACCGCAGTTTCATGGATCGCCACCTGCTCGCGCACGTGAACGTGACGCCGGGGCGCGTGAATTTCCTGAACGGAGCGGCGCCTGACGCGGACGCCGAATGCGTGCGCTATGAAGACGCGATCGCGCGCGCCGGCGGCATCGACCTCCAGGTGCTCGGGATCGGCACGAACGGCCACATCGGCTTCAACGAGCCCGCGCGCGAGCTGCACGCGCGGACCCATCGCGTCACGCTGAAACCGGAGACGCGGCGCAGCAACGCGCGGCTGTTCGGCGGCGACCCGGCGAAAGTGCCCGCGGAAGCGCTGTCGATGGGCATGGCGACGATCCTCGCCGCGCGCCGGATCGTGCTCGTCGCCACGGGCGCGGCCAAGGCGTCGTGCATCGAGCGGGTGATCAACGGGGGAGTGACGACGGAGGTTCCCGCCTCGTTCCTCCAGCTCCATGCTGACGCTGAACTGATGGTGGACGAGTCTGCCGCACGGGAATTGTGAGTTCTGAATCCTGAATTGCGAACAGCCTGTTGAAGCCGTCCGGCCGGACGGCGTGAGCCGGACGGTCAGAATTCACAACTCACAACTCACAATTCTCACGCGCGCAGCAGTTCTCTCAGGCGCGGTTCTATGTCTTCGCCGATCGCCTCGCGGATGGAGTCGTCGGCCTTCTTCAGCCGCTTGATGGCCTGCGGCAGCGTCAGGTCCGCCTTCTGCATGACGATCGCCGCCTTGACGTTCCACTTGGCGCGCTTGAGGAGCGCGTCGGCCTCGTCGTACTCGATGCCCGTGACGGTCGTGATGATCCGGCGCGCGCGATCCTTCAGCTTCTCGGATCCGCTCTTGACGTCCACCATCAGGTTGCCGTACGTCTTCCCGAGCTTGATCATCGAGATCGTCGTCAGCATGTTGAGCACCATCTTGGTGGCGGTGCCAGCCTTGAGGCGCGTCGAGCCGGCGATGATCTCGGGGCCGACGCCCGGCGCGATCTGAAGATCGACGAAATTCTGCAGCTCGGAGCCCGGCCAGCACGTCACGAAGATGATCTTCGCGCCGGCCTTCCGCGCGCGCGTCAGGCCGCCGCGCACGAACGGGGTCATGCCGCTGGCCGTCACCCCGATGACGACGTCACGCTTGCTCAGACGCAGCCGGGCGAGGCTGCGCGCCCCTTCCTCGAAGTTGTCCTCCACGCCTTCTTTCGCGCGGAACACCGCCTCCTGGCCGCCGGCCATGATGGCCTGGACCTCGGTCGGCGAGGTGCTGAAGGTGGGCGGCATCTCGGCGGCCTCGACGACGCCGAGGCGGCCGCTGGTGCCGGCGCCGATGAAGATGATGCGGCCGCCCTTGCGCAGCGCCTGCGTGATGATCTCGACGCCGTGCGCGATGCGTTCCTTCTCCTTGTGCACCGCCGTGATGACCTTGCGGTCCTCGTTGACGATCATGTCGACGATGTCGCGGACCGGCGTCTTGTCAATCGCGAGGCTGACGGGATTGATCGCTTCGGTCGGGAGGGACTGCCATTTCGATTGCATCGTCATGACTACATTGTACGTTCGACTCGTCCGGGTGAACCGGCCGCGTACACTACTCCTCGCTCATCGCAGAGTCAAACGGTCGTGGCTCGTGGCTCGGCGTTCGCGAGTTGGGATTTGGGCGTTTGGCCTTTGGAGTTTGGAGTTGAAGGTTACACTGCAGCTTGGTGATCGACACCTACCTGACCTATCTGCGTGACGTGCGGCGAATGTCGCCGAACACGGTCGAGAGCTACGCGCGCGATCTGGCGGCGCTCTCCGCCTTCGCGGAGACGCGCGGGCGGGCGGTCGACGCGCTGGATCGCCGCGATCTGGACGCCTTCGTCCGTCACCTGATGGCGTCCGGTCTCGCGCCGCGGTCCGTCGCCCGCGCGGTCGCCTGCGTGCGCGGCTTCTACAAGTTCCTCGCCGTGGAGCGGAAACAGGATCAGAGTCCCGCGGACGACCTGCGCCCGCCACGCGCATGGCCGGCGCTGCCGAAGTTCCTGGACCTCGCCGACGTCGACCGGCTGCTCGCAGTGCCCGACACCTCGACGCCGATTGGCCTGCGCGACAAGGCGCTCATCGAAGTCCTCTATGCGACCGGCCTGCGCGTGTCGGAGCTGCTGGCGCTCAAAGCGGGCGACCTGAACCTCGAGGAGGGACACCTCACCTGCATCGGCAAGGGCGACAAGCAGCGGATGGTGCCGCTCGGGCACCAGGCGGCGCGGTGGGTGAGCCAGTACATCGCCGAGGCGCGGCCGACGCTCGTCACCAAGCGCGGCTCGCCGTGGCTCTTCGTCAACGCCCGCGGCGGCGCGCTCTCGCGCGTCGGCTTCTGGAAGCTGCTGAAGGCGTACGGCATCAAGGCGGGGATCTCGCGCGAGCTGAGCCCGCACGTGCTGCGGCATTCGTTCGCCACGCACCTGCTCGACCGCGGCGCCGATCTGCGGATGATCCAGGTGATGCTGGGCCACGCGGATCTGTCGTCGACCGAGATCTACACCCACGTGATCGAGGCGCGCCTGCGCGCCGTCTACGACCGGTTTCACCCGCGCAAATAACGGCACTGCCGCCGCGAACCCGGCAGTCGGTTGGCGGAGGTCCGCCAGCGGCATCCCCGGTCGAGGGAACGCGCGCCAGTTTTTGTCGTCTTGTATTGGTAAGCTGTTTGCGTGACTCAGCAGAATCGAGGACACATGGAGCGGACATTCTGGCAGAAGATCGAGGGCACGAGCGAGCAGGTCCTGGCGCAGCTGAAGAGGATCGTCGAGGAGGGGAACATCCGGCGCGTCGTCGTGAAGCAGCGCGGCCGGACCGTGGCCGAGTTCCCGCTCACCGCCGGCGTGATCGGCACGGTGCTGGCGCCGGTCGCCGCGGCCATCGGGGCCTTGACGGCGCTGCTCACGGAGTGCAGTATCGAGGTGGAGAAGGTGGAGAAGGTGACGCCGGAATCCACCGCCGTGAAGTGAGGTCCGGAAGGTAGGTACGCCATGGCTCCCCAGCCCAGTATCGAACCGTCGCACCTGCAGAGGCGCATTCGGGGAGAGTTCAACGAAATGCCGGGGCTGTGCCTGACGTTCGGACAGGCGCAGCGGCTCTGGGGCCTCGACCGCGAGGCGTGCGCCCGCACGCTGAACGATCTCATGGCGGAGGGGTTCCTCCGCCGCACGCCGGGCGGCGTGTATCTCCGCTCGGACCGCCGGTACCGGGCGACCGTCGCCTGACGGGCTGGTTTCGGGTTGCCCCATCTCTCGCGATACTGCTATATTTAGCGGATTTGAAACGCCCTTGCCTTGCCGGCCGGGGCGCCTTCTTCCTCGGACAATCCGGGCAAGTTACGCGTGGCTGCGCGCCCCGTGCCGCCGGTCCCTACCGCCGGTGCGCTCGCGCGGCACGAAGGAGCTCGAACAAGCATGAGCCGCAAGGGCCGTTATCTCTTCACTTCCGAGTCGGTGACCGAAGGGCATCCGGACAAGATTGCCGACCAGATCTCCGATTCCATCCTCGACGCCATCCTCGCGCAGGACCCGGTCGGCCGCGTCGCGTGCGAGACCCTCGTGACGACCGGCCTGGCCATCATCGCCGGCGAGATCACGACGAGCTGCTACGTCGACTTCCCGAAAATCGTCCGCGAGACGATCAAGGACGTCGGCTACACCCGCGCGAAGTTCGGGTTCGACTCCGAGACCTGCGCCGTGCTGTCCTCGATCCACGAGCAGTCGCCCGACATCGCCCAGGGCGTGGACCCGGGCGGCGCGGGCGACCAGGGGCTCATGTTCGGCTACGCCTGCACGGAGACCGAAGAGCTGATGCCGATGCCCATCATGCTCGCGCACAAGCTCGTCAAGGGGCTGTCGTGCGCGAGGCGCGACGGCGTCCTCGAGTACCTCCGGCCCGACGGCAAGTCGCAGGTGTCGGTCGAGTACGACGGCGACAAGCCGGTCCGCGTCGATACCGTCGTCGTGTCCACGCAGCACAGCTCGCTCGTCTCGAACGACACGCTGCGTGAGGACATCGTCGACAAGATCGTGAGCCGCGTCATTCCGGCGGAGATGATGGATGCGAAGACGCGCATCCTCATCAACCCGACCGGCCGGTTCGTGGTCGGCGGGCCGCACGGCGACGCCGGCGTCACGGGGCGCAAAATCATCGTCGACACCTACGGCGGCGCGGCGCCGCACGGGGGCGGCGCGTTCTCGGGCAAGGATCCGACGAAGGTGGACCGCTCGGCGTGCTACATGGCCCGGTACGTCGCGAAGAACGTCGTCGCGGCGGGTCTGGCGGATCGCTGCCTGGTGCAGCTCGCCTACGCGATTGGCGTCGCGGATCCGGTGTCGGTCCTGATTGATACGTTCGGCACCGGGCTCGTTGCGGAGGACAAGATCGCCGAGATCGTCCGCGCGCAGTTCAAGCTGACGCCGCGCGGGATCATCGAGGCGCTCAACCTGCGGCGGCCGATCTACAAGAAAACGGCGGCCTTCGGCCACTTCGGGCGCACCGAGCCGGAGTTCACCTGGGAGCGCACCGACAGGGCCAACGCGCTCAGAAGCGACGCGGGAGTGTAACGACGTCTCGTCTCGGCATCGCAACGGCGGCTCTTGCAGCCGCCGTTGTTTTTTTCCTGCTGGCAACGCTGCCACCGCGTCCGCGGACGCTCGTGACGGGCGATCCCGCTCTCGCCGCGCGTACGGTTGCCGGCGCCTATCACATCCACACCACGGTCTCCGACGGCGCGAAGGACAAGAGGGAAGTGGCGGCTGCGGCCGCGCGCGCGGGGCTTCGGTTCATCGTTCTGGCCGACCACGGCGACGGCACGCGCGCACCGGCGCGTCCCGAATATGTCGACGGCGTGCTGTGCCTCGAAGGCGTCGAGATCAGCACGAACGGCGGCCACTATGTCGCGCTGGGCCTGCGGGCGGCGACGCCCTATCCGCTCGGCGGCGAGCCGGCGGCCGTCGTCGAGGACGTGCGCCGGTTCGGCGGGTTCGGGATTGCCGCGCACGTCGATTCGCCGAAGCCGTCGCTCGCCTGGACGGACTGGGGCGCGCCGGTCGACGGCGTCGAGTGGCTGAACGCCGACAACGAATGGCGCAACGAACGGCGGGTACGGCTCGCGCGGGTCGTGTTCGACTACCTGGTCCGGCCCGGACCCGCGCTCGCCTCGATGTTCGATCGGCCGGTCGATGCGCTGAAGCGTTGGGACAGCCTGGCCTCGCGGCGCCCTGTGGTCGGGATTGCCGGACACGATGCGCACGGCGGCATGCGAGGGCGGCGGGAGGACGGGGGAGGCCTTCCGGGGATTCCCGCCTACGAGGCGAGCTTCCGGTCTTTCAGCCTCCGCGCCATTCTCGACGCGCCGTTCACCGGTGACGCCGGGCCAGACGGGGAGCGGCTGCTCGACGCGATCGCCGGCGGCCGGTTCTTCACCGCCATGGACGGCATCGCCGCGCCGGCCGTTCTCGACTTCCGGGCCACGTCGGACGGGCGGGACGGCGCGATGGGCTCAGTGCTGCCCGCAGGAAGAACCACTACCGTTTCAGTCCATGCGGCAATGCCGGAGGGCGCCCGGATCGTCGCCATCCGAAACGGCAGCGAGATTGCGGTGCCATCCTCCGGCGATCTCGCGCTGGGACCGACAACCGGCGCAGTCCGCATCGAGATTCGTGTCCCCGACGCGCCGGGAGTCCCCCCCGTACCCTGGGTGGTCAGCAACCCCATCTATTTTCTGCAGACGGAAAAGGGGGACAGGCACACTTCTTTCCCCGGAAGTGTGCCTGTCCTCCTTCCCAAGCCTGGAAGTGTGCCTGTCCCCCTTTTGTGGCGGATTGAGAAGGACCCGCGATCGACGGCGCGCGTGGCGGTGGTGGCAGGAACTGCCACCCTGTCATTTCAGTTTGCGCCCGGCGAGCGTGCGAGCCAGTACGCCGCGCTCGTCACGGACCTCGGCGGTCGCACCGGAACGTTCCACTCGATCGAACTCGACGCCAATGCCTCGCGCCCTATGCGGCTGTCCGTTCAGCTCCGCTATCCGTCCGGGCGCTGGGGCCATTCGGTTTACGTCGATGACACCCGCCGCATCACCGTGCCCATCTCCGATCTGCTGGCCGCCGACCGCCAGACGGGCCCCATGCCCGACAGCTCCACTGCCGGGTCACTTCTATTCGTGGTGGATTTGACCAACATGCTGCCGGGAGCCGCAGGGTCGTTCTCCGTCATGAACGTCGCGTTTGGGCGTTAGCAGGCAGCAGGCAGCGGGCAGTTAGCTGGCAGCAGGCAGCAGGCAGTGGATCACACTGTCACGCTGACCATCTACTTAGCTGTACAGCGCGACTCACTGCCGGCTGCCTGCAGCCAGCTGCCTGCTACGTCTTCACCGTCAGAAACAAGTACCCCGCGCACCCCGTGACGATGATGTTCGGGGTCCAGGCGGCGAGCGCGGGGGAGAGCAGCTCTGCCTTGCCGATCGCGACGAAGACGGAACTCAACAGCCAGTACGACAGTGCGATGATTACGCCGAGGCCGATGCCATAGAGCGTGCCCCGCCGGCCCGTGCTCACGCCGAAGGGCACGGCCAACAGCGTCATCACCAGTGTGACGAACGGGAAGGCGAGCTTCTGCTGCAGCTCCACCGCCACGGACACGATATCCACGCCTGTCGCGGACAGCTCGGCGAGGTGCTTGCGGAGCTCCGCCACGGTCATCACGTCCGCGTCGGTCTGATCGGTCGCGAAATACTCCGGTGACTCAATCGGGAGCGTCCGGCGGTCGAAAGGACGCCACGTTGGTGTCGTGCCGGAAAGATCCTGCGCCCATCCGCCGACCGCGGTCCAGTTCCCGTCCTGGTAGCGGGCCGTCGCGGCGTAGGTCTGCGACTCGAGTCGCCAGGCCCCGGGGGCGAGACGGTAGATGGACAGCGCCGACAGCGTCTTGTGCCGCGGATCGAAGTACGTGTAATGGTAGATGCTGAGGTCGCGGCCGATCACCCACCGGCGGTTCAGCGGATTGAGCGTCTTCGGCGGGCGGCCGCGGATCGTGTCGTCGAGCGCGCCGGCGCGCCGGTTCGCCCGCGCGAGCGTCTCCTGCTCGAGGCCGAACAGCACCGCGCTCCCGACGAGTGACAGCACCACGACAGGAACGGCAATCCGGTAGAGACTCACCCCGCACGCTTTCATCACGGTCAGCTCGCTCGTTCGCGAGAGCACGCCGAAGGTGACGAGCACGCTCAGGAGCGCCGCGATCGGAATCACCCAATACACGAACTGCGGCGTCGAGTACGCCAGGAACTCCAGCAGCATCCGCGTCGTCGCCTGCCCCTTGAAGAGCTTCTCCGAGCGGTCGATGAACGAGGCAATGTAGAAGAGGCCGAGCAGCGCGAGGAACGAGAGGCCGACCACACGGACGTAGAGGCGGCTGATGTAGCGGTCCAGTATGCCCGGTCCCGGGATCCGCACGCGCGGGACCCGCACGACGACCACGACCTTCCGCCCCGGCATTCGGGGTCTGACCCCAAGCCGACCCTGATCCTGCGCGTCGGGGGTCAGACCCCGGCCGGGTGGCGGGGGAGCCGCCGGCCGGTGCCACCAGCCCGCCGGGAACCGCACGGAAGACGGCAGCAGGTTTCGTTCGGCATACCGCGCCCGCCAGACCAGCGCGACCACGCCGAACGCGCCGAGGACGATGTCGGGAATCCACCGCGCCAGCTTCGCGAAGCGGAAGGCCCCGATCACGGACTCCGGCGTCGTGTAGTAGCCCTTCACGGCCGCGTCGGTCAGGAACATGGTGACGTAGTAGGCGAAGATCACCCCGATGCCGATGACGAAGCCGGACAGCTTGCTGTCGCGCGCGACCGTCAGCCCGAGGGCGAGCCCGATGACGGCGAAGATCAGGCAGGCCGCCGGGATCGAGAACTTCTGCTGGATCGCCATGATCTCGGGGTGCGGCGAGATGACCTCCGTGCGGACCACGTCCCGGCTGGCCTGGTTCGCCCGGTCCTTCTCCGTGACGGTCTCGCGAAGCTGCGCGATGGTCTTTTCCGTGACCCCCCGCGGCAGGTCCATGCGCCCGAAAACCGTGTCGGCGTCCAGCGCGATGTGGAAAACGTCGAGGAACCGGACCCGGTCGGTCTCTCCAAGCTTCGTCGTCGAATACTGGGTGCCGTCGGCCAGGACGAGGTCCACGACCCTCCGCTCGCGGTCCATGATCAGACGGCCGCGCGCCGCCAGGAACACCCTCGTATCCCCGGGCTTTCTGGTGTCGGCGACCAGCACGTCCCGCCAGCCGCCGCCCGGCGCGGCGTCGCGGGCGTAGAGCACGAAGCCCGGGAAGTCCTCGAAGAAGACGCGCGGCCGGATGTCCGTTTCGACGCGCTTGCTCACCACGTCGAGGGTGATTTCGCGGAAGGTCTGGTTGGCGTCCGGGATGGCCTGGATCATCACGTAGCCCGTCGCGAGCGTCGCCAGCACGGCCAGGAGCATGACGGGCCGGAGCAAACGGTAGGGGCTGACGCCGCAGGCCAGCAGCGCCATCGTCTCGCGATCGGTGGAGAGCCGCCCCAGCCCGATCAGGATGCCCGTGAGCAGCGCCATCGGGATCGTGAGCCCGAGGCCCTGCGGGATCAACGTCAAGACGATGCGCGCGGCGATCGGCCAGGAGACTCCCTTGGACAGCAGGTTCTCGAGGTACTGCATCACCGGCGGGAGGACCAGGAGGAACGTGAATACGAGGAGGGCGAGCAGGAACGGGGGGATGACCTCGCGGATCACGTAACGGTCAATCGTGCGGAGCATGGGGGCTGGATTCGAACGATATCACGATCGAGAGGGCGGGCGGTCGGCGGGCGATCCCTAGGGCATCGACCTTAACCGGGCGTCCGCAAACCATCAACAGGAGTGTTTCACTGGGCATAGTTGATGGGTCTGATAATACGTGTTATGTTAACTAAACAAGCTGGTTGACAGTCCCGGCTCCCAGTTTCCAACTCCCAGCTTCGAGCCAGAGAGAATCCACACTGCCACGCTGCCTCGCGGCCGACGAACCTGTGAGCGCCTGTCCGCAGCCGGAAACTGGAAACTGGAAACTGGCGGCTGGAAGCTGGTAACTGGAAGCTGGTAACAGGAAGCTGGTAGCTGAAAAGCTACTTCTCTTTCAGCTCGCGGATGATCGCCTGCAACGCTTCGATCACCTCGTCGCGATCGACGCGCGACTTGGTGAACCGGAGCTGCAGCTTGAACGCCTTGGTGGGTGCCTTGTAGCTGAAGACGTAGGCCTTCGGCCGCCCCGGCTTGGGCTTCGCGGTCTCTTTCCGGACGGCTTCGCGCGTAGCGCCGCCGTCGCGCGAGATCTTCTCGAGGAGCGCCACCATTTTCTGGGGGTGGCCCTGCCTAACTATCTGTAGTAGCAGAGACTTAGAATGAATGTCGGCCAGCCGACAGAGGTTTTTGACTTCGTCCGGCATTCCATTCAGCGACAGTGACTCGGTAATCGCCGTCCGCGACTTTCCCAGCCGCCGCGCCATGTCTTCGTGCGTGTACGAGCACCGCGTCGCCAGCGCCTGGAGCGCCTCCGCCTCCTCGAACGCCGTCAGATCCTTGCGCTGGATGTTCTCGATGAGCGCAATCTCGATGATCTCGTCGTCGTCCACCTCGCGGATCACGATCGGGATCTCCCGCAGGCCAACCTGTACGGCGGCCTGGTACCGGCGCTCACCCGCGACGATCTGGAGTCGCCGTCCGCGCTGCCGCACGATGATGGGCTCGATGATCCCCTTCTCCGCGATCGAGGCCATCAGCTCCGACAGATCCCCCATCACCTGGCGCGGCTGGTTTGGATTCGGATCCACCTGGTCGATCGGCACCACGCGGCCAATCGGAGCTCCCGCGGAGCTTGCGAGGGCCTCGACGTAATGCTCGTCGTGCCGCATCCGCACCGATTCCGGCAGTCCTCTCTTAGGCACGGTCCATGACCTCCTCATCATCTGAGGGGCTCGCGCCCCTCAGACTCCCCCACACGCGCTCTCGCTCGCCGCTTCGTCGGCTCGCTCCGATCGCGTGGCTCTCTCGCTCTCGCTCGTTCGCCGTTCAGGGCTCGCGCCCCTCAGACTCCCCCACACGCGCTCTCGCTCGCCGCTTCGTCGGCTCGCTCCGATCGCGTGACTCCCTCGCTCTCGCTCGTTCGCCGTCAGAGTTCGCAGCATCAGGCCCGATCCATGACTTCTTCGCAAAGCCGGTAATACTCCGCCGCCCCGCTCGATTCCGGCGCGAAGGAGAAAATCGACTCCTTGTAGGCCGGGCTTTCCTCGAGCCGGACGCTCTTCGTGATGACCGTCCGGAACACCTTGCTGCCGAACACCTTGTCGATCTGCGCTCGGATGTCGCGCGCGAGCGACGTGCGCTTGTCGTGCATGGTGATCACGACCCCCAGGATCCGCAGCGTCGGATTCGCGCGGGCCCGTACCTTCTCGATCGTCTCGAGCAGGTCGTCGGTCCCTTCGAGCGCGAAGTACGACGATTGGATCGGGATGAGCAGGTGCGTTGCGGCGACCAGCGCGTTGACGGTCAACAGTCCGAGCGTCGGCGGGCAGTCGATGACGATGTGCGGGTAGTCGGCCCGGATAGGCTCGAGACGATCCTTCAGCCGGAAGTGCGCGTCGAGCTCGCCCACCAGCTTCCCTTCGAGCTTGGCCAGCGCGATGCGCGAGGGGGCCACCCACAGGTTCGGCTGCGACGAAGGCTGGATGATGTCCGCGAAGCCGCAGTCGGCGTCGGCGATGGCGTCGTAGACGCTGCGGGTCACGGTCCGGACGTCCAGGTACGACATCGTGCTGTTCGCCTGGGGATCGAGATCGACGAGCAGCGTGCGCTTACCTCGGAGGGACAGGGCTGCGGCGAGGTTGATGGCGGTCGTGGTCTTGCCCACGCCGCCTTTCTGGTTTGCGATCGCGACAATCATCGGGACGGGAGGGATTGTAGCGTAGTTGGTGAATTGGTGGGTTGGTGAATTGGTGGGTTGGTGAATTGTGAACGCGGCTCGAACCACCCCTCCGGACGGCCACGGCAGGATGACAATTCACCCCTCACGAATTCACCAACTCACGAATTCACCAACTCACCAACTACATCTTGTATTTCCCCATGTCGTCGGGGTCGAGGCTCTCGAGCCACTTCTGGAGCCGCTCGGCGTCCCCCTTCTCGGGCGCGAAGTCGACCGTCTTGGCGTGATCGATGACGGCGTCCTCCACGAAGATCGGCGCCTGCGCCCGCAGCGCCAGCGCGATCGCGTCGCTCGGCCGCGCGTCCACGGCCACCGGCTCGCCGTTCACCAGCAGGTAGATCAGCGCGTAGAACGTGTTCTCCTTGAGGTCGGAGACGACGATCTTCTGGATGTCCGCCTTGAGGTCGTGGATGACGTTCCGGAGCAGGTCGTGCGTCATCGGGCGCGGCGTGGTCACGTTCTCGATCTGCAGCGCGATGGCGTTCGCTTCGAACACGCCCACCCAGATCGGCAGAACGCGCTGCCCGTCGCGGTCCCGCAGGATGATGATGGGCATGTTGGTGATGGGATCCACCATCAGGCCCTTGATCGTCATTTCAATCTGCATACGGTCCCCAGGTCGCACATCTAAGCTAGGAGCCGGCACCCTCTAAGTCAAGATGAAGTATTTGGTGAATTCGTGACTTGGTGAATCATTTCCGTGGCTGATACCGGCTTCCGTCGTCAACTCACCAATTCACAAATTCACGAATTCACCGATTCTCCCCGCAGGCTGTTGGGGTTTGCCCCGGTGATGCGCACCGCCACGGTCGTCCCGATCCATTCCGGCCGCCCGGCAAAGTTCACGACGGTATTGCCGCTCGTGCGGCCGGAGAGTTCCCAGTCGCGGCGGCGGCTGCGCGCGTCCACCAGGACCGGCTCGATGCGGCCGATGGCCCGGGAGTGCAGCTCCCCCTGGATCGTCTTCTGGAGCCCCTGCAGCGCGACGATCCGCCGCGTCTTCTCCTCCTCCGGAACGTCGTCGTTCATGCGCTTCAGGGCGAGCGTGTTCGGCCGCTCGGAATACTTGAAAGAGAACATGCTGTGGTAGCGCACCGCGGCAGTGAGCGACAGCGTCTCCTCGAAGTCCCGTTCCGTCTCCCCGGCGAACCCGACGATCATATCGGTCGAAAGCGCGATGTCCGGCATGGCCTCGCGCAGCGCGGCAACCAGCTCGACGTACTCCTCGCGCGTGTGCCGGCGGCGCATCGCGGCCAGCATCCGCGACGAGCCGGACTGTACCGGCAGGTGCAGGTGGCGGCAGACCTTCGGCAGATCGCGCATGGCGTCGATTATCCGGGGCGTCACGTGGCGCGGGTGCGGGCTCGCAAACCGGATTCGCTCGAGGCCGTCGAGAGTGTTCAGGCGCTCCAATAGCGCCGCGAAGTCACAGGCGGGGTCGTCGGGGGCCTGGTAGTGGTTGACGATTTGCCCGAGGAGCTGGATCTCGCGTGCCCCCGTATCCACCGCATGACGGGCATCGGCGAGGATCTCGGCGACCGGGCGCATCCGCTCGTGGCCGCGCGTGTACGGCACCACGCAGAACGCGCAGAACTCGTTGCATCCCTCGATGATCGTGACGTAGGCCTTCACCGGATCGCTCCGGCGCACGACCCCGAGGGGAAACGAGACGTCGTCGATGGGATCGAGATCGATCGTGGCGGGTGCGGCTCCGGCGCCCTGTTCGACGGCGCGCTCGACGAGCATCGGCAGCCGCTTGAGGTTCCGGGTGCCGATGACCACGTCCACGGCGTTCGATCGCTTCAGGATGTGCCGTCCCTCCTGTTGTGCCACGCACCCCGCGACGGCGACCACGGGGCGCTGGCCCTCCTCGATGGCCATCTGGCGCAGCTCGCCGAGGCGCGTGAAGAGCTTTTCTTCGGCGCGTTCGCGGACGCTGCACGTGTTGATCACGATGAGGTCGGCGTCGCGCTCGTCCGCGGTGGACTCGTAGCCAGCCTGTTCGAGCAGCCCCGCCATGCGCTCGGAGTCATGCACGTTCATCTGGCATCCGAACGTCTCGATCAGGTATTTCACTCCCTACTTCCTCCGCCTGGGACTTTCGCTTTCGCCTTTTGCTGTTTCTTCGCCTTTCGCTTTGGCCCGGGACGCGAGCATTTCACGGGCGCTCGCCCGCACCGAAGGCGACAGGTCAGCCCCGCCGATCATCCTGGCAATCTCCTCCTGCCGGTCGTCCACACCCAGGCGAGCCACCTGCGTGACGGTCCGCCCGGCGCGCACGCATTTCTCGATCCGGTAGTGCGTCCCGCCGTGCGCGGCTATCTGCGGCAGGTGCGTAATGCAGAGCACCTGGAACCGCCCGCCGAGCCGCTGCAGCCGGTTGCCGACCACGTCGGCCACTGCCGCGCCGATGCCCGCGTCCACCTCGTCGAAGATCAGCGTCTTGCCTGCGGCGTCGGTGCTGGCGAGCGTTCGCAGCGCGAGCATCACGCGCGAGAGCTCGCCGCCGGACGCGATGCGCGCGAGCGGCTTGAGGTCCTCGCCGGGGTTCGGCGAGATGTAGAATTCCCCCCGCTCGACGCCGCGTTCGGTCCAGCCGGATTCGTCGACGGCGTCCTCGAAGCGCACCTCGCAGCGGGTTCTCGCCATCGCGAGATCCGCGAGCGAGCGCTCGAGCGCGCGGCAGAAGTCCTTCGCGGCGGCCCGCCGCTTCGCCGAGAGCCCCGACGCGGCCTCGAGGAACCCCGTGCGCAGCGCCGCCAGCTCGGTGTCGAGCTCGGCCACGCGCTCGGTGGCATGCTCGATGTCGTGCAGCTCGCGCCTGAGCTGAGCGGCGGTCTCGATGACGCCGTCCAGCGTCGGGCCGTGCTTCTTCTTCAGACGCTCGAGGACCGCGAGCCGATCCTCGACCTCCTGCAGCCGTGCGGGCGACGCGTCGATGCCGTTCACGTACGAGCGCAGGAAGTACGCGAGGTCCTCGAGCTGCGACTTGACCGCGTCGCGCGCGTCGAGGTACGGCGCGAAGCGCGCATCGAGCGCGGCCAGATCGCCGACCCTGCGCCACACCTGCCCGAGCGCCGGCAGCGCCGCCTGGTCCCCTTCGTACAACGAGTCGTACGCCTCGCCGCACAGGCGCTGCAGCCTATCGGCGTTGGCCAGCACCTGGCGGGTCGCGGCGAGCGACTCGTCTTCACCGGGCTGCACGCCCGCGCGCTCGATCTCGGCGAGCTGGAACGACAGGAATTCCGCGCGCGCGGCCTTCTCGCGCTCGCCGGCCACCAGGCGATCGCGCTCGGTCCGTGCCTGCTGCCAGCGCGCGAAGCCCGATCGCACGCGCTCGCGCTCGGCCGAAAGCGCCGCGAATTCGTCCAATAACTCGAGATGCGCAGCCGGATCGAGCAGCACTTGGTGTTCGTGCTGGCCGTGCAGGTCGACGAGGCCGCCGCAGCTCTCGCGCAGCGCCGTCGTGGTCGTGAGCGCACCGTCGATCCAGGCGCGGCTGCGTCCCTGCGACGAAATCTCCCGCCGGACGATCAGCTCGCGCCCGTCCATCGCGTCGAAGATGGCTTCGACAACCGCCGCGTCTTCTCCTGTGCGGACGAGGTCGGCTGACGCGCGGCCGCCGACGAGCAGGCCGACGGCCCCGACCAGGATCGATTTGCCGGCTCCGGTCTCGCCCGTGAGGACGTTGAGGCCCGGCTCGAACTCGAGCTCGAGGCGATCGATGACCGCGAGATGACGAATCGTCAGGTACCGCAGCATGTTGATGGCTGAGGGAGACGGTGCCCTCACCGTGGCCCGAAGTACCATCTTATCAGATGTTTGACAGCGTACTGGGGGCGTGTTACTCTTTCGGCTGCCTGCGCTGTCCCAGCGGCGCACCACACTATGTTGCGGAGGACTGTTTGCGCACGCTTGGATACTACGCCCTTGCGCTGTACGCGCAGGGAGCGGGTCAGCCGGATGCTGGGACCGGACAACAAATAGACACCGACATCGTCAGTCTCGTCACCCACGCCCAGCCGCTCGTGATCGCCGTGCTGGCGATCCTGCTCGTTTTTTCGGCGGTGTCGTGGGCGATCGTGCTCGCCAAGGTGTGGCAGTTCGGCCGGGCCGAGCGCCAGTCGTCCTCCTTCGTCGACGTCTTCCGCAAGAGCAGCAAGTTCTCGGAGGTGCAGGCGGTCTGCCCTACGCTCGCCGCGAGTCCGCTCGTCGGACTGTTTCAGTCCGGCTATGCCGAGCTGAACACGCAGCTGCGCGGAACGGCGGCCGGCGAGGCGGCCAAGCCATCGAACCCGGGCGTGCGTCCAACCTTGAAGAGCCTCGACGCCGTCGACCGCGCGCTGCTGCGCGCCACCACCGTGGAGATGATGAAGCTGGAGCGCCGCGTGCCGTTTCTCGCGACGACGGCGAGCATCACGCCGTTCATCGGGCTGTTCGGCACGGTCTGGGGCATCATGTCGGCGTTCCAGGGAATCGGGGCGGCCGGCTCGACGAGTCTCGGCGTGGTCGCGCCCGGGATCGCCGAGGCCCTGATTGCGACGGCCGCCGGGCTGTTCGCGGCGATCCCGGCCGTGTACTTCTACAACCATTTCACGCACCAGGTGAAGAAGTTCGGCGCCGAAATGGACGACTTCGCGCTCGAGTTCCTGAACATCTCCGAGAGGAACTTCACGTAGACCGGCGCTCGATTAGCGATGCCAAAGGTCCAGCAGCACGATTCCGGCGGGTCCGGCCGAGGCCGGCGCGGACGCAGCGCGCGCGTCACGACGACGCTCGCCGAGATCAATGTCGTGCCGCTCGTCGACGTGATGCTCGTGCTGCTCATCATCTTCATGGTGACGGCGCCGATGATGCAGCAGGGGCTGGCCGTCAACCTGCCCCAATCGCGCAGGGCGACGCCCGTGACCGCGCAGCCGGTGTACGTGACGGTGCCCGCCGATTTCTCGCAGCGTCGCGTCGTCCAGCTCGATAAGGACGATGTCCCGATCGAGGTGCTGCAGGAGCGCGTGCGGCAGGTGATGCTCCCGCGCGAGGACAAGTCCGTGTTCATCCGCGCCGACGGCGGCGGCCGCATCCAGGACCTGATCACGGTGATGGACAAGTTGAAGGAGGGGGGCGTCGAGAAGGTCGGCGTGGTCACCACGCCCCCCACGAAATAGGAAATCGGCGAATTCGTGGATTGGTGAATTAGTGGATTAGTGAATTAGCTCCGTGGTTGATACAGGCCACCGTCGTCAATTCACCAACTCACCAACTCACCAATTGCAGGAAACACCATGCAGGAGGCAGTCAGCAGCATTCTGACCGACCGCGCCCGCGAAGCTGGCGACATCACCGCCGCGGTCGTGCTGGTGTCGTTTGTCGGGCACGGGTTGCTGATTGCGCTGCTCGTCCTGATGCCGGCCGACTGGCGCCAGCACGTCGACACGGACGTGACGCCGATGATGATTACGCTCGGGGGCGCGTCGGGCCCTGAGAGCGGCGGCCTGACGCCGATTCCGGGTCGTGCCGTGCAGGAAGTGGCGCCGCCGCAGGCGAGGCCGGCGCCGCAGGCCCCGCCCGCGCCCAAGGCCCCGGAAATGGTGCTGCCAGAATTGAAGGCGAAGCCCGCGGCAAAGGCGCCGCCGAAGAGGGTGGACAAGCCGCTCGAGAAGTCGACGTCGCGCAAGCCCACGACGGGGGCGCAGGTGAAGCCGGGCGGATCGGCGGTGGACACGGGGGGCGCGCCCATTCCGTTCGGCGGCCTGTCGAGCGGCGGCGGCCCGGGCGGCGGAGTGTTCACCGACTACGCGAACTTCTGCTGCCCCGCCTACCTGATCCAGATGTCCACGTTCATCCAGCGGAACTGGGACACGAACCAGGGGGCGGCCGGAAAGGTGCAGATGAAGTTCACCATCCGCCGGGACGGGGTCATCGAGGACATCCAGATCGAGAAGCCGAGCAACATCGCCATGCTCGATCTGGCCTCCCAGCGCGCGCTCGTCAAGACGCGGCGGCTGCCGCCGCTTCCGCGCGAATTCACCGAGAACAAGCTGACCGTGCACCTGATATTTGAGTACCAGCGCTGATGACACACATCCGCCCAGCCGCCGTAGCCGTCTTCACCGCCTGCGCAACGCTCCTGCTTGCCGCCCAGGCCGCGCCGCCACCGCAGCAGCCGACCGAGGTCACCTTCACCATCTCCTCGGCCACGCCGGGGCTGCCGCCGAAATACGCGGTGCCCGATTTCGTCGCGCTGACGGCCGACGCGGAGACGCAGGCGGCGGCCAGGACGATCGGCGAGGTGCTGTGGGCCGATTTGAAGTTCGAGCAGGAGTTCTACATGATCGCGCGCGACACGTACCGGACGATCCCGCCGGCCGCGAGCCTCGATCAGGTGCCGCTGGATCGCTGGCGCGAGCTGGGGGCGGACGCGGTCGTCGTGGGGACGGTGCGGAAGACCGGCTCCGGAGTGGTCGTGCAGGTGCGGCTCGTCGAGGCGGCGAGCGGCCGCGCGGCGCTGTCCAAGGAGTACAGCGGGTCGATCGCCAACCCGCGGCTCTACGCGCACACGATCTCGGACGAGATTCACCTGACCCAGCGCGCCGGCCTGAAAGGGGTCGCGCGGACCAAGATTGCGTTCACGTCGGATCGTGACGGCGAACGGATGAAGGGGCCGGTGGTGGATCGCGGCATCTCGAACATCTATATGGCCGACTACGACGGCGCGCACCCGCGCCGCGTCACCGTGACCAAGTCGCTCGACATCACGCCGGCCTGGTCGCCCGACGGCCGCGCGATTGCCTACACGTCATACCGCAGCGGCTACCAGGACATCATCGTCTCCTACATCTATGAAGGGCGCATGGCGAAGCCGGCCAACGGCAACGCCGACCGGCAGAACTACCTGCCGGTGTTCTCGCCTGACGGGTCGAAGATCGCGTTCACCTCGAACCGCGACGGCAACCCGGAGATCTACGTGATGAACCGGGATGGTTCCGGGATCCGCCGCCTGACCACCAACGCCGCGATCGACGTGACGCCGACCTGGTCGCCCACCGGCAACCAGATCGGGTTCACGTCCGAGCGGAGCGGGACGCCGCAGATTTACATCATGAACGTGGATGGATCCGGCGTGCGGCGGATCACCACGGAATGGAGCGACCGCGCGACGTGGTCCCCGGCGCCGTACAACGAGATTGCCTATGCCGCGCGATCGGGAGGCGGGTTCGACGTCAAAATCTGGGACTTCGCCACGCAGAGCATCCGTCAGATCACCAACGGCATCGGCAGCAACGAGAGCCCCGCGTTCGCGCCGAACGGGCGCCACCTGGCGTTCACGTCCACGCGCGCCGGCAAGGAGCAGATCTTCACGATCAGCCGCAAGGGGGACGACCTCCGGCAGGTCACGAGAGAAGGCATGAACCGGTACCCGAACTGGTCGCAGTCACCGCAGTAGGCCCGACCTTCAGGTCGAGCGTGTAGAAACGAGATCAGCATGCAGATTCGACGTATCACGAGCGTGATCGCCCTCCTCATTCTCATCAGCGCGGCCGGCGCGTGCGCGAAGAAGAAGCCGCCCGTCGCGCGGCCGGTCGCGCCGCCTCCCGCCACGGCGGCGACGCCGACGCGGCCGCCTGCCCCGCCGCAGCCGGTCGCCGAGCCGCAGCCGGTGCCGGCTGAGCCGGTGCCCGCCGAGGACACCCTGGCGAGCAAGGACATCGACGAGATCAACCGGAACTCCCCCTTTCAGCCGGTCTTTTTCGGCTACGACCAGGCGGAAGTCGACGAGCCGGGCCAGCAGGCGCTCAACGTCAACGCCGAGCTGATGAAGAAGTACGGCACGTGGATCGTCACCATCGAGGGGCACTGCGACGAGCGTGGAACGGCGGAGTACAATCTGGCTCTGGGCGAGCGAAGGGCGCTCGCGGCGCGCAACTACCTCGTCGCGCTCGGGATTCCGGCGGATCGGCTCCGCACGGTCAGCTACGGAAAGGAATTTCCGTTCGATCCCGGCCACGACGAGTCCGCCTGGTCGAAGAACCGCCGCGCGCATTTCGTCGTGACGAGCAAGTAGGCCCGGCCTTCAGGTCGGGCGTTCGCGCGACAGAGGTTGAGTATGAAGCGATCCGCATGGCCTCCGATCGTGGCGGCCCTGGCCATCCTGCTGGGATTCCCCCCGGCCGCCTCGGCGACCGACAAGGCGCACCAGCAGTTGATGGCGGAGATCCGCATGCTGCAGGAGCAGCAGCAGCAGCTGCGGCAGATGATGGGAGGGCTCGCCGAGACGCTGAAAGCGATCGCCGCGAAGATCGACGATCAGACCGGCGCGACGCGCAAGGCCTTTGCCGATCACAAGCTGCAGGTGGACGCGGTCGCCGAAGGGGTCCGCATCCTCCGCGAAAAAGCGGACGACACGAACGTGCGCCTCTCGTCGATGACTCAGGAGCTGGAGGCGATGCGCCAGACCATCGCGTCGGCGCCGGCTCCCTCGGTCGCGCCCGCGGCTGGGGCCGAGACCGGTGCGCCGGCGACGGCGCCCCAGACCGGGGCGCAGCCCATCCAGCTTCCGCCGAACCCGTCGCCGGCCCCAGGCACCGCCAACGTCTCCCCCAAGAAGATGTACGAGAACGCGTTCGCGGACTACACGGCGGGCGATTACGACCTGGCGATCGTCGGCTTCGAGACGTACATCAAGATGTTTCCACGCGCCGAGATGGCCGACGATGCGCAGTTGAACATCGGGAACGCGCTGTACGGCGGTGGCAAGAACCGCGAGGCGGTCGCCGCCTATCAGAAGGTGATCAGCGACTACCCGCAGTCCGACAGCGTCCCGGTCGCGTACTACAAGCTGGGGCTCGCCTACGAGGCGCTGAAGCAGGTGGACCTGGCGAAAAAGTCCTACGAGAGCGTCATCCAGAAGTACCCGACGGCGTACGAGGCCATCCTCGCCAGGCAGCGGCTCGACAACCTGAACCGGAAATAAACGGAGCAGGCGGAGGGCGCGGTGTCACGCTCACACGGAGGCACGGAGCGCACGGAGCACTGCCGTGGCTCGTTGCTCGTGTCAAAGACTGAGCCGCTGTTCAAACCGGCCCACTACCGACTCGTGGCCGGTCTGGCGACGGCCTGCGGCCGGCGTACGAGCGCGGCCAGACCGGCCCTGCCTCCGTGTGCTCCGTGTCTCCGTGTGAGGATTGGCTCCGTGCGCTCCGCCCGCTCCGCGGGCTCCAGACTCAGAACGGGATATCGTCGTCGGTCAGTTCGGTGACCGGCTCCCCTATCGCCTCCTCGCCGGCCGGCGTGGCCGCGCGCGTCTGCTGCCGCGCCCCGCCTCCCCCTCCGCCGCCGAGCAGGACGATGCGGTCGCCGCGGATTTCGGTCGTGTAGCGCTTGTTCCCGTCCTTGTCGTCCCACTGGCGGGTCTGCAACCGCCCCTCGACGTAGATCTGCTTGCCCTTCGTCAGGTATTCGTTCAGGCTCTCGGCGGTCTTGCCCCACAGGACCACGCGATGCCATTCCGTCTTTTCCTGGCGCTGCCCGGCCTTGTCGTTCCAGACCTCGGTCGTCGCGAGGTTGAGCGTGGCCACCGGCGAGCCGCCGGGGGTGTAGCGCAGCTCCGCGTCGCGTCCGAGATTCCCCACCAGAATCACTTTGTTCACACTGCCCATTCCACGAGTCCTTTCAAGAGTCCCGCCATTGTGGACGCCACGATTTCAGGCGTCAATCGCGATCTTGCGCGGGGCGCGCGGCAGTTTCCGAGTACTCCGCGCTGAAATTGCGAATTGCGAGTCGTGAATTGTGCACACCCTGCCGTCGTCGTCCGTTCGGATGGCACGTGACACGGTGCCGCCAAATTCACCAATTCACCAATTCACCAATTCGCCAACTATCAGGTCGTCCGTCCGTACCGATCCTCGATCCGTACGACGTCGTCGAGCTCCGGCGTGGAGACTTCGAAGACGTCGCAGTCGTCGACGGCAATCATGCGGTGGACGGTTTTCGGCGTGACGTGCACGGCCTGTCCGGGCCGCATCTCGCGCCGAACGAGCTCGTCGCCTTCCTTGATTTCGAACAGCATGCGGCCGGACGCCAGATAGATCGTCTCGTCCTTGCGGTTGTGGTACTGGAGGCTGAGCGCATGTCCGGCGTTGACGTGAATCAGCTTGCCGACGTACCGGTCGGTCTTCGCCCAGTGCAGTTCGTACCCCCACGGCTTGTCCACGCGTGTCACCTGATCGGACACAATCGCCCCTTCTCCTTACGACGTTCGCTTGACTTCCAGCGGCGCCAGCAGGCGCAGCAGTCCGCTCTCCACTGCTGCCGCGGTGCGCGCGCGCAGGGCGGCCGACGCCGTCCGCGCGGCGTCGGCCGTGCGCAGGTCGCGCAGCACGCGCTTGGCGAGCGGCACCGACGTGGGCGCCATGCTGAACTCGCGCAGCCCCAGCCCGATGAGCAGCGCGAGCTGCAGGGGATCGGCGGCCATCTCTCCACAGACCGACACGGGAATCCCGCGGTGCCGTCCGGCGCGCACGACCATGCGCACCAAGCGGACAATCGCGGGATGGAGCGGCTGGTACAGCTGCGACACGCGATCGTCGGTGCGATCGACGGCGAGGCAATACTGAATCAGATCGTTGGTGCCGATGCTGAAGAAGTCGGCGTCCGGCGCGAGCAGATCGGCGGCGAGCGCGGCCGACGGCACCTCGATCATGACGCCGACCGGCACCGCTGGCGCCGCGTCGCCGCGCGCGCGCAAGGTGGCGGCCGCCAGCGCGACGGCGCGGCGTGCCGCCTGCAGCTCCTCCACGCTCGAGACGAACGGGAACATGATCCGCAGCGGCCCGTGCGCGGCCGCGCGGAGGAGCGCGCGGAGCTGCGTCTGGAAGACCTCTTCGAGGCCGAGGCTCAGACGGATTCCGCGCAGGCCGAGCGCCGACCCGCCCGGTGTCTCGTCGCCGCGCCGCTGGGGCTCACCGACGTCGAACGTCCGCACCGTCACGCGGCCCGGGGCCATGCTGACGACGAGCTGCCGGTACGCGGCGTACTGCATCTCTTCGGTCGCGCCGGCCATGCCCACGCCGGCGAGCAGCGATTCCGTCCTGAACAGCCCGATGCCCACGGCCCCCTGTTCCTTCGCGCGCTCCGTGTCGTCGGGGGACTCCAGGTTCGCCTCGAGCAGGATCGCGACGCCGTCGGCCGTGACGGGCGCAAGCGCGCTGTACTCGTGCAGCGCCAGCTCGTACGCCGCGCGCCGCTGCTGCCGTCCCCTGAACTGCTGGAGCATCTCCGCATCGGGATCGACGAGCACCTCGCCGGTGCTGCCATCGACGGCGACGAGCGCGCCGGGCGGGATCGCGGAGCTGGCGTCGTGGAGCGCGGCGACGGCCGGCACGTGGATCGATCTCGCCAGGATCGCGGCATGGTGGGTCCAGCTTCCGCCATTGGTCACGAGCCCGGCCAGGCGCTGCCAGTCGAGCTGCGCGACGGTGGAGGGAGAGAGCTCGTCGGCGATCAGCACGAGCGGCCCCTCGAGATCCGCGAACAGGTCCGCGGGATCCCCGGCGGCCCGCAGGTTCATGCGCAGCCGTCCGACGACGTCCGCGACGTCCCCCTTGCGTTCGCGCAGGTACGCATCCTCGGCCTTGTCGAAGACCGCCGAAATCTCCTCGAGCGCCTTCTCCAGCGCCGACGATGCGTTCAAACGCTGGGAGCGGATGATCGCCGCCGCCCGTCCGACGAGCATCGCATCGTCGAGCATCAGCAGTTGCGCGTCGAACAGGTACGCGTGATCCGCGCCCGCCGACTGGGCGATGCGGGCCTTGATCTGCTCGATCTGCCGGCGGGATCGCGTCCGCGCCTCCTGGAGCCGATCGATCTCCCGCGGCACGCGCGCCGCCGGGATGCGGAAGCGCAGATCCTGGGCGCCGTGCTTCAGCACGAGCGCCTTTCCAACACCCACGCCGGGCGACACGCCGACTCCGGTCAGGCGCATGGCCCGCCCTGAGGCGTCTCGAAGGACGCCTCGTCGAAGCCGCGCTCCACGAGCGCGCGCAGCGTCGCGATGGCCTCGGCCTCGTCGGATCCTTCGGCGGTGATGGTGATGAGCGTGCCTTGCGAGGCGGCGAGGAGGAGAAGGCCCATGATGCTCTTGCCGTCCATGTGCCGCCCGTCGCGGCCCACCCGGATGCGGGATCTGAAGGCGCTTGCCGCGTGAACGAATTTCGCGGCGGCGCGCGCGTGAAGGCCGAGGGCGTTGATCACCGTGACGTCGCAGGAGGTCACGCCTTCTCACCCCGGAGCAGATCCGACGCCACCCAGATGGCGTTGCGTCCGTCCTCGCGCATCTCGCGCGCGAGGGCCAGCAGGTCGGTGTGCTTGGGCGGCCGCGCCAGCTTGATGAGCATCGGGAGGTTGACGCCCGTGATGACTTCGACCTGCGGGCTCACATACGTCACCGCCAGGTTCGCGGGGGTCCCGCCGAACATGTCCGTCAGCACCAGCACGTTTGCCGGCTCGTCTCCGGTCCCCCCCGCCGACTCGGCGACGCGGGCGATCGCCCGCCCGATGTCCTCCCGCGCGTGATCGACCTCTTCGTGCCAGCCGATCGACACGGCCGCGAAGTGCGGCAGGTCGCCGACGATCATCTCGACCGAGTTGACCAGCTCGGTCGCCAATTGTCCATGCGTCACCACCACCACGCCGAGTTTCATGATCGAGAGATTCTGGATTGTGAATCACGAATTGAGAGGCAACCCGCCACGGCCGGGGGTTCGGACGACGCGAGCCTGGTTGCCCGAATCGTCCGCGCGATCGGCCACGGCCCGGTCTCGCTCAATTCACAACTCACAATTCGCAACTCAGTCATTCGCGATGTCCCGGTGCTTGACTCTCAGCTGCACCGCGGGCGTGCCCGCGAGCCCCTTTTTGAGCGCTTCGGCGATCGCCACGGACCGGTGACGGCCGCCGGTGCAGCCGATCCCGATCGTGAGGTAGGCCTTGCCTTCGCGCGCGTACTGCGGAACGAGGAACTTCAGCAGGTTCAGCGTGTGCTCGAGGAACTCGCGTGTCGCGTCCGAGCGCTCGAGGTACTTGACGACCGCCTGGTCCCGGCCCGTATGCGGCCGGAGCGCGGGAACGAAGTGCGGGTTCGGCAGGAAGCGGACGTCGAACAGCAGGTCCGAATCCACGGGGATGCCGTGCTTGAATCCGAAGCTCAGGATCGTGACCACGAGCTGCGCGCCCGGCGCGGTGCCGGTCGCCACACCCGTGAACGTCTGCCGCAGCTCGTGCACCGTCATTTCCGACGTGTTCACGATGTGGTCGGCCATCCGGTGGATTGGGGTCATCGCCGTGCGCTCCTCGCGGATCCCCTCGATGGCCGAGCGGTCCGGCGCGAGCGGATGCGGCCGGCGCGTCTCGCTGAACCGGCGGACGAGCGCGGCCTCGGAGGCCTCGAGGAAGATCAGCACCGGATGCAGGTTGCGGATGCGCTCGAGCTTCCGGTAGATGACCGGAAACTCCTTCAGCATCTTCCCTTCCCGCACGTCCACGACGACCGCCGCGCGCGAGATCTCCGTGCCGGCCCGCAAGGTGAGCTGCGCGAGCATGGGCAGGAGCGTCACGGGCAGGTTGTCGACGCAGAAGTACCCGAGATCCTCGAGCGCGCGGATGGCCTGCGACTTCCCGGACCCGGACAGGCCGGTGAGGACGACGAACCGGGATTTGATCGCCGTGCGTGCCGCGCGCCGGGCCGCGTGGCGCTTCTCGCGCATCAGAGGTCCTCCCCCGGATCGGACTCGGCATCGCCGCGCGCGTCGAGCCGCTCGTTCAGCCGTTCGACGAGCCGGCGGGCGGCATGGTGGCCGCGCGTACGCAGCAGATGGTTGCGCGCGGCGACCTCCACCAGGATGGCGAGGTTCCTTCCCGGAGCCACGGGCATCCGGATCAGGGGCACCCGTACGCCGAGCACGTCGTAGAACTCCTCGTCGACGCCGAGCCGATCATACTCGCGTCCGGGCTCCCAGCGTTCGAACTGCACCACCAGCTCGACGCGCTTCGACGTTCTCGTGGACGCCACGCCGAACAGATCCTGCACGTTGATGAGGCCGAGGCCGCGAATCTCCATGTGGTGCCGCGTCAGCTCGGGGCACGTGCCGATCACGAACGACTGCGCGCGGCACCTGAGCTCCACCGCGTCGTCGGCGACGAGCCGGTGCCCGCGGACGACCAGGTCCAGGGCACACTCGCTCTTGCCGATGCCGCTCTCGCCGATGACCAGGACGCCGAGGCCCAGGATGTCCATCAGAACGCCATGGACGACCGTTCGCGCCGACAGGTATGTGTCGAGTACCTGGGTGAAGCGCGCCATCGCCTCGGGCGTCGTCGCGCGGGTCCCGAGCAGCGGCACGCGCGCGCGATCGGCTTCCGCCGCCACCTCCGGCGGCGCGCTGAACCCGCCCGTGATCAGCACGCACGGCAGATCGCGGCTGAAGACGCGCTGGAGAACCGCGGTCCGGTCGGACGGCGGCAGCGATTCGATGTAGCGGACTTCGCTCTCGCCGAACACGAGCACGCGCCCGCCGCGCAGATACGCGTCGAACCCGGACAGCGCGAGTCCGGTCTTCTGGGTGTGAGGGAGGGTAATCCGGCGCTCGAGTCCGCCCGCGCCGGCCAGCAGCTCCAGATCGAGCGCGCGGGAATCGGCAAGGTCCCGCAGGACGGTCGCAACGCTCACCCCGAGAGGCGCGGCGGTGGTCACTGGGGCTCGATCAGGCCGAAATTGCCGTCCTTGCGGCGGTAGAGAATGCTCACCGCGTCGTTCTCGGCGTTCCGGAAGACCACGAAGGTTTCCCGGCCGCCGTCGACGCGCAGCGCCGCATCCTCGAGCGTCATCGGCTTGACGGCATATCTCGTGGCGCGCACGATGCGCCGCGCCGTCGCGGGTTCGCCCGCCGGCGCGGTGATCACCCGGGAGCCGGAGCTTCCGCGCTTCCGCTCGTCCCACTTCCCTTTGAGCTTGTGCGCCTGCTGCTCGATCTTCTCGGCCGCCTGCCGCAGCGACAGGGGCCAGCCGCTCCCTTCGCCTTTTCCCCTGAGCACGTGGTCGCCGCGCGTGTGCACGACCATCTCAGCGAGGTGGCGGTATTTCTCTTTCGTGACGATGACCACCGCGGAGACCGCGGCGTCGTTCAGGACGCGCTCCAGCCGCGCGAGCCGCGTGCTGATGAGCTGCCTGAGCGCAGGGGTCACTTCCACGTGACGGCCGGTGATATCGAGGCGCATGAATCAGTTTCCAGTTCCCAGCTTCCAGCTTCCAGCCGGTCAGAACAGGACCTTTCGCTGATTGGACGTGGGGATCTTGAGCTCCTCGCGGTACTTCGCGATCGTGCGCCGGGCGAGCATCAGCCCCTCCTTCTGGAGGATGCTGACGATCTTGGAATCGCTCAGCGGCTTGCGCGGGTCCTCGTTCTCGATGATCTTGCGGATGCGCTGCTTGATCGTGACCGACGAGACGCTCTCGCCGTACGAGCTGCTGATCCCGCTGTGGAAGAAGTACTTCAGCTCGAACACGCCCTGCGGCGTGTGCATGTACTTGTTGTTGACGACGCGGCTCACCGTCGATTCGTGCATGCCGATGTCGTTCGCCACGTCCCGCAGGACCAGCGGCCGCAGGTACTCGATGCCGTGATCCAGGAACTCGCGCTGGAAATTGATGATGCTCGTTGCGACCTTGTGGATCGTCTTCTGCCGCTGATCGACCGACTTGATCAGCCACAGCGCCGAGCGGAACTTGTCCTTGACGTACGCGCGCGTCTCGTCGTTCTGCTCCCCCTGGGTCTTGTCGAGCAGCCGCCGGTACACGGGGCTGATGCGGAGCTGCGGCAGCCCCTCCTCGTTGAGGGCGGCGACGTACTGATCTTCGACCTTGATGACGTACACGTCGGGGATGACGTACTGCGATTGCGACGGATTGAAGCGGCTGCCCGGCTTCGGATCGAGGTTGCGGATGATCTCGACGTGCTCCTTGAGGTCGTCGATCGACATGCCCAGCTTGCGGGCAATCTCCGGCACCTGGTGATTCTGCAGCAGCCGCAGGTGCTCGGTGACGATCTTCTCGGTCGGCGTGCCCTCGAGGCCGAGGTGACGGATCTGGAGCCAGAGGCACTCCTGCAGGTCGCGCGCGGCGACGCCGATCGGATCGAACGTCTGCAGGTGCTGCAGCGCGCGCTCCACGTCGGCCACCGGCCACTCCCCCATCGCCGCGATCTCTTCGACCGACGCCACCAGGTACCCGTCGTCGTCCAGGTTCCCGATGATCGCCGAGCCGATCTCCTTCACCTGCTCGTTGTCGGTGCCGAGCGAGAGCTGCCAGAGGAGGTGATCGGAGAGGGAGGCCGACGAGGAGAGGGTGTTCTCGATCGGGGGGAGTTCCTTGACTTCCGACGGCGTGCGCGATCGGTACCCGTCGTCCAGGTAGTCCCCGAAGAAGTACTCGTAGTCGGCGTCGTCCCAGGTGTCGGGTTTTTCAGCAGCCGGCTGCTCGGCGGCCTTGTCCTGCTGCTGCTGCTCGGCCGGCTGCAGCTCCTCGGTCGGGACTTCCTCGAGCAGCGGGTTCTCCACCATCTCCTGGTTCAGCATGTCCGCCAGCTCGAGCGTCGACATCGGCAGCAGCTTGATCGCCTGCTGCAGCGACGGCGTCAGGATGAGCTTTTGAACGAGCTTTGTGTGGAGTTTCTGCTGAATCGCCATGGTCCCAGGCGGGCGCCGCCGCCCTTTTCAATCTTAGTCCAATCGGAAGTCAGCGCCGAGGTAAATCCTTTTGACGTCCTCGTCAGCGGCCAGGGTCTCCGGCGTTCCGCTGCGGAAAATCTCGCCGTCGTGCACGATGTACGCGCGGTCGGTGATCCGCAGCGTCTCCCGCACGTTGTGGTCCGTGACGAGCACCCCGATGCCCCGTCCTTTCAGATGGAAGATGATCTTCTGGATGTCGGTGACCGCAATCGGGTCGATGCCCGCAAACGGCTCATCCAGGAGGATGAACAGCGGCGACATCACCAGGGCCCGTGTGATTTCGACGCGGCGGCGCTCGCCCCCCGACAACGTATAGGCGGGCGACCTGGCGAGCGGGGTCAGTCCCAGCTCGGCCAGCAGCTCCGCGAGCCGCAGCCGGCGGGCCGCGCGATCCAGGTCGAGCGTCTCGAGGATGGCCATGATGTTCTGCTCGACCGTCAGGCCGCGGAAAATCGACGGCTCCTGCGGCAGGTAGCCGATCCCCTTGCGCGCCCGCACGTACATCGGATCGTCGGTCACGTCCGTGCCGTCGAGGAGCACCCGCCCGGCATCGGGGGGCGTGAGGCCGACCACCATCGAGAACGTGGTCGTCTTGCCCGCGCCGTTCGGGCCGAGGAGTCCGACGACCTCGCCCGAGACGATCTCCAGGTTCACGCCCTTGACGACCGTCCGCCCGCTGTACGACTTCGTGAGATCGCGCGTGCCGAGCGTGGCCATCGTCACTGGCGGCCCGCCGGACACGCGATCGCCCCGGAGGTGATCGGATTGTTGCCGCGTCCCGCCCCTTCGGCGGTGTCCGCCCCCCGATGGAACGTGATGGTGGCGTACGTGCTCTTCTTGCAGTTCGGCGGCGTGATGTCGATCACCTCCACCGGCGTGCCCGTCACGATGTACTGCTGGCTGTCCGCGCCGTACGT
Source organism: Acidobacteria bacterium RIFCSPLOWO2_12_FULL_66_21 (assembly GCA_001767455.1). Classification (GTDB taxonomy): domain Bacteria; phylum Acidobacteriota; class Vicinamibacteria; order Vicinamibacterales; family 2-12-FULL-66-21; genus 2-12-FULL-66-21. The sequence goes on along the minus strand of MELC01000088.1, from coordinate 18,017 downwards.
CATTCGCGCGCCGCTGACCGTCCGGGCGGGCTCCTTCACGACGATATTCCCGTACCCCTCCGCCCGGTCGAGCTCGCTCGCTTCCGGCTTGAGAATCAGCTCGAGCTTGTCGGCCGTGATGTCTCCATCCGGTCCCACGAGGTGCGCGCGCCGTCCCTGTGTGAGGCTTTCGTTCTGCATCGTGTAGGTAGCCAGCCGCTTGGCGTCGTCGTACACGAATACGTCGGCCGTTCCGATCGTGCGGCTGACGGTGCGCTTGCCGGTGGCCTTGTCCGGATTCTCGAGCATCAGTTCGGTGCGCGCCGCGCCGTTCACCTCGAGGTTCCCGGTGCTGTCGTCCACCACAATCGTGTCTCCGAGGAACACCGTTTCACCCTGCCAGAGCCGCGCGTGTCCGAGATAGACGGCATGCCCCGCCGCGCCATCGTACTCCAGACGGTTGGACGTGACGTTGACCCGCTGGTCCCGCTTGAGCATGGAGGGCACCTTCGCCGGCCGGTCGGCCGGGGCGCCCGCGGCCGGAGTCTGCGCCTTCGGCTGCGGGCGATCGGGCTGCATGGAGCACCGGACACGCGTGTCCGCTTTGAGCTTTCGCGACGACAGCACGAACTCGAGCGTCCGCGCGTCCACGACGACCCGGCCATCGCTGATATGCGCCGGCGGTCCCGGATCGCCTTCGAATGGCCCGAGATCGATTTGATCGCGATCGACGTGATAGAGGGCGTAAGGGGCGTCGGCGGTGAACTGGGTGCCGTCGACGAAATGAACGTTCCCGTGGAATTCGGCCTGTTCAATGGCGCCGAACCCAGGTTTGGTGGCGACGACGAGCCTCAAGGCGCGTGCCGTGCGGTTGACTTCGGTGACATTGCCGCGCGCGGCGCGCGACTCCCTGTACTCGGTGTTGCCGCCGAAGGTGGCGTTCTGAATGCCGGCCGCTCCCCCGCTGGCCGCCAGGGTCGCCGATCGGATGCGTTTGGCCGGCGCATCTCCGTCGGGCGGAAGGTCCACTTGCACGGTGTCCGCCGCGTTCACGCTGGTGACGGTCGTGCCGTCCGGCGCCAGGCCGAGGTCGATGAGCTTCGCGGCGATGCGCCGGGACCCCGCCCGGGCGGCGCCCGGCAGCTGGAGGACGGCGTTCTCGACGAGCTGCGCGTGCTGGAGGGGGCCGCCGCCGTCGCCGTAAACAAGATCGATGTCCCGCGCGTCCATCGTGGACGACTTGTCCGCGCCGCCCCCGATGTGACTGTCGCCGCGGAGCTGCACTGTCTGAGGGTGCTGCCCGTCGTCGCTGTAGGTGATGTCGATATCGCGGGCGGTCATGGTCGGGGATTCCCCGCTCCCGCCCGTGACGCGACTGTTCGCGCGGAGCTGGGCAGCCCGGGGACGCTCGTCATCGTCGGTCAGCATCACCGTTATCTCGTCGGCATCCATCGCGCGCTCTTCGCGCGTCAGATGCGCGGCGCCGGTGAACTTGACGTAATGGTCCTTGCGTGCCAGGCCCGCCGATCCGGCCGTCGCGTCCATCGCCCCCTCGCCGTGCTTGCCGGCGGCCAGCGTGACGTGTGCCTGTGCGAGCAGCCAGAGCACCTCGCGGTTCCGGTCGTAGGTGGCGCCGACGCCGCTGCCTTTCATGCGGCCCCGGGCGAAGCCAACCTGACCGGGGACGTTGAGCATGCCGGCTGCCTCGTCATAGGTGGCTTCCCCGGTGGTCACTTCGAAGCCGTCGCTCGTCTTCAGCCGCACGTGGCCGATCAAATGCGCGGTGCCGATCTCTCCGCCCGGGCTCGTGAGGAGTTCTCCTTCGTCCGCCGTGACGACGACCGTGCGGTTGCCGCGGTCGGGGAGGGTCAGGGTGATGCGGAGCAGCTTCTTGCGGCCGTGCGGGTACGTGGCGCTGCTCTCGAACGTGAGATTGTGAAGGACCTTTCCCTCCTTGTTCACCAGTTCGTTCACGCCGCGGCCGGTTTCGGCCGTCGTCGCACTGTCCTTGCGCGCCGGCGCCTGTCCCGCGGCGGCCGGCTGCTTGCGCTGCCGCAGGGCGAGGACGACGATGACGGCAAAGACGAGGACGAACGCGGCGATCGCCAGCCGCGCGGTTTTCTGCCAAGACATGAATAAGAAGTTTCCAGTTGCCAGTTGCCTGCTTCCAGCTCCCAGGGTTCGAGTTTCCGGACTTCGGTGCGCGGGTCTCGCCAGGCTGGAAACTGGAAACTGGAAGCTGGACGCTATTATTCCACTTCCCCCGGTGCCTTGAAATCCGCGACGCGCAATTCCAAATACGTCTCTCCCTGGTATTCGCTGCGCTCGAGCGAGAAGGCCAGGTCCAGGCTGGCGCGATTGCGGGTCAGGAACTCCGCGCGTTCGGCCGCGCGCCAGGCGATGGCGCGCATCCGCCGGCCGTCCTGACAGAAGGTCATCTTCAGGTGGCGCGCCTTCAGCGTCCGTGGGCCGTCCACGATCTCCACGCCGGCCGCGTGAAAAACCGGGCGCGGGTTGGCCATGCCAAACGGTCCCAGGCGATCGAGCGCCTGCATGAGATCGGGCGTGATCGCGCGGAGGCTCAGCGGCCCGTCGATCTTCAGACGCGGCCTCAACTGATCCGGCTCGAGGATGGCATCCGCGTACGCGTTGATGCGGGCGCGGAACTCCGGTACGCGCGCCGCTTCCATGGTCAAACCCGCGGCCTGGTGGTGGCCGCCGAAGCGCAGGAAGACATCGGCGCACCGCTCGAGCGCGCCGAGCATGTCGAACTCGGGGATGCTTCGGCAGGAGCCGTGCGCCAGCTCGCCGTCCACGGACAGCACGATGGACGGCTTGTGGTACGCGTCCACCAGCTTCGACGCGGCAATCCCGATCACGCCCCGATGCCAGCCGGCGCCGCCGACGACCAGGACGTTGTGGGCGCCGACCGCGGGATCGGTGTCGATCGCCGTGCGCGCCGAGGCCACCAGATCCGCTTCTTCCTGCTGCCGCCGGGCGTTCTCGTCGTTGAGCTGCTGCGCCAGCCCGCGCGCCTCCTCGCCCATGGCCTCGTCGGTGGCGAGCAGCAGACGCGTGGCGATGTCGGGCGTGCTCATGCGGCCGGCGGCGTTGACGCGCGGCGCCAGGATGAAGGCCACCTCATAGCTGTCAATCCGGCGGCCGCCCAGGCCGGATCCCTCGAGCAGGGCGCGCAAGCCGACCGTGTGCGGCCCACTGCTCAGTGCGGCCAGGCCGAGCCGCGCGATGACGCGGTTCTCGCCCACGAGCGGCACGACATCGGCGAGCGTGCCAAGTGCCGCGATCTTGACGAACGAGGGCAGCCACTTGGTCTTGCCGGCTCTGCCGATGAGCGCCTGCACGACCTTCAGCGCGACGCCGACGCCCGCCAGGTTCTTGTCGGGGTACGAGCAGTCGTGGCGCTTCGGGTTGATCACGGCCAGTGCCGCCGGCAGCGTGCCATCCGGTTCGTGGTGATCGGTGACGATGAGGTCCACGCCGAGGTCTCGCGCGCGGAGGGCCGCCTCGGTGCCGCGGATGCCGCAGTCCACCGAGACGACCAGCCGGACCCCCTCGGCGTGCAGCCGGTCGATCGCGGAGGGCTGCAGCCCGTATCCGTCCCGCAGGCGCTCGGGAATGAAGTGCACGACCTCCCCCCCGAGCAGCTCGAGAGCGCGCCGCAGCATGACGGTCGACGTGATGCCGTCGACGTCGTAATCGCCGTGAATGGCGATGCGCTCGCGGCGCGCAATCGCCTCCTCCAGCCGCGCGACCGCACGGTCCATGTCCGCGAGCCTGAACGGATCGTGCAGGTGATCGAGCGACGGATTCAGGAACCGGTCGGCCGCCGCCGCGTCGGCGAGACCGCGCAGGCACAGCAGGCGCGCGACGATCGGATGCACGCCGAGCGCCGCCGCCAGCCGGCCTGACTCCTCGTCGTTGCACGGGAGATGATCCCAGACAAGCGATTTCATGAACGGCTTACGGAGCCTGCGGCGGTTCGGGCTTGTCCAGGTCCATGAACCCCAGCCCCTCTTCGCCCATGCGGCGGAACTTCTCGTAGCGCGCGTCGAGCCGCTCCGGCACCGACAACGCGGATACCTCGTCGAGCGAGGCCGAGATCGCCTGATCGACGAGCGCCGACGCCGTATCGTAGTCGTTGTGCGCGCCGCCGGACGGCTCCGGCACGATCCCGTCGATCAGCCCGAGGGCCATCAGGTCCGGCGCCGTAATCCTGAGCGCTTCGGCCGCCTCGACCTTGCGGTTCGAGTCGCGCCAGAGGATCGCCGCGCAGCCTTCCGGCGGGATCACGCTGTAGACCGAGAACTCCTGCATCAGCACGCGGTCCCCGATGGCGATGCCGAGCGCGCCGCCGCTGCCCCCCTCGCCGCAGACGGTGACGATGATCGGCACTTCGAGCATCATCATCTCGCGCAGGTTGAACGCGATCGCCTCGGCCACGCCGCGCTCTTCCGACTCGACGCCGGGGTAGGCCGCCGGCGTGTCGATGAACACGAGGATGGGCCGCCCGAACTTCTGCGCCATCTGCATCACGCGCAGCGCCTTGCGGTAGCCTTCCGGCCGCGCGTAGCCGAAGTTCCTGAAGATCTTCTGTTTCGTGTCGCGCCCCTTCTGGTGTCCGACGATCGCGACCGGCCGGCCGCGGTACTCGGCCGTCCCGCACACGATCGCGTGATCGTCGGCGAAGCGGCGGTCGCCGTGCAGTTCGTCCCAGCCGGTGAACAGCCGCTCGACGTAGTCGAGCGTGTTCGGCCGGTTCGGATGCCGCGCGACCAGCACGCGCTGCCACGCCGTCAGGTTGGCGAAGATCTCCGTCCGGATCTCGTCGGCCCGCGACCGCAGCGTCTCGATCGATCGCTCGCGCTCCGGCGTCCGTGGCAGCATGCTGAGGGCTTCGATCTCCTTCAGCAGGACGCCGACCGGTTCCTCGAATTCAAGCAGATCAGCAGGCATGAATCAGTTTCCAGTTCCCAGCTTCCAGTTTCCAGCCAGAGGAGTCACGAGCCAGCCGCCTTCGCGCGTGGCGCTTCGGCGCGCCAGGCGAGCCACGAGCCACGGACTGCGAGCCGCGAGCCGCGAGCTGCGATGCCTGTCTCACCTCAATTCCACCGTTCCGGCCCCACAGATGAGTTCGAGCTCCGCCACCAGGCGCTCGGACGGCCTGACCCGTTGGGCGACCTCGGACCTGACCCGGAGCGGCTTTTCTCGACCCGGGACGTCGAGCTCCAGCAGGACGCGCCGATCGCCGCGATGGCGCGTCAGCAGCTCGGCGAGCGCCTCGAAGGTCTGGCGCCCGTGCGGCGGCGCGGCCAGGTGAATGGCGACCTCACGCGTCGTCCGCTCCTTCAGCGCGCCGATCGGGAGCACCTCCGTCGCGACGATCCGCGCCGACTCGTCGTCTTTTTCGAATTTGCCGCGGACGAGCAGCATCGCGTCGCCTTCGATGGCGTTCCCGCATTTGCCGAAGGTCTCGGGAAACACGACCACCTCCACGCTCGCCGCGACGTCGTCGAGCATGAAGACCGCCATGCGGTCTCCCTTCTTCGTCTTGAGCGGCCGCAGTCCCGCGACGATGCCCGCGGCCCACACGTCCGCCTCGGGCGAGACGAGGTCGACGACGCGCCGGGCGCCGAACACCTTCAGCTCCTCGTTGAAGCGATCGAGCGGATGGCCGCTCATGTAGAGACCGAGCGCCTCCTTCTCGCCCGCGAGTTGCTGCGCCTCGGTCCATGCCGGCGCGTCACGCAGCGATCGTCCGCCGCCGCCCCCCGCATCCCCCTCGTCGCCGCCGAACAGCTGCGACTGTCCCTTGTCGCGGTCCCGCTGGCACCGGCCGCCATGCTCGATCACCCCGTCGACGGCCGCGAACAGCCGCGCGCGGCGCGCGGCGACGCTCCCCGCCGCCTCGAGGGAATCCATCGCGCCGGCCTTGACCAGGCTCTCGAGCACACGCTTGTTGACCAGCCGCAGATCGACCCGCTCGGCCAGCGCATAGAGCGAATCAATCCGGCCGGACTCCCGCCGGACGCCGAGAATCGAGAGCACGGCGCCGTCGCCGACGTTCTTCACGGCCGTCAATCCGAACCGCACGCCCGCTTTCTCGACGGTGAAGGCGAGCTCGCTGGCATTGACGTCGGGCGGCAGAATTGGAATGCCGAGGTCGCGGCACTCGCCGAGGTACATCGCGAGCTTGTCGGTGTTCGCGGCTTCAATCGTCAGCAGCGCCGCCATGAAGTGCCAGGGGTAGTTCGCCTTCAGGTATCCGGTCTGATACGCGATCCACGCGTAGGTCGTCGAGTGCGACTTGTTGAATCCGTAGCCGGCGAAGTACTCCATCAAGTCGAAGATCTTCCGTGCCTTCTTCTCGTTGACGCCGTTCTTCAGCGCCCCTTCCATGAAGGCTTCGCGCTGCTTCGCCATGACCTTGGGGTCCTTCTTCCCCATGGCCTTGCGGAGCACGTCGGACTGGCCCATGGTGAAGCCGGCGAGCACCGCGGCGATGCGCATGACCTGCTCCTGGTATGCGATGACGCCGTAGGTGTCCGACAGGATCGGCTTGAGCTGCGGCAGCTCGTACTTGACCTCGGTCTTTCCCTGCTTGCGCGAGATGAAGTCGTCGACCATGCCGCTCTTGAGCGGCCCGGGGCGATAGAGCGCGTTGAGCGCGATCAGATCGTCGAGGCGCTCGGGCTTCGCCTTGCGCAACAGCTCGCGCATGCCGGAGCTCTCGAACTGGAACACCCCGTAGGTCTGTCCTTCCGAAAACAGCCGGTACGTCTTCTCGTCGTCGAGCGGAATCGCGTCGATGTCGAGGTCGACGCCCTCGGTGCGCTTGATCTCGTCGAGCGCGTCACGGATCAGCGTGAGCGTGCTCAGCCCCAGGAAGTCCATCTTCAGGAGGCCGACCCGTTCGACCTCCTTCATGGCCCACTGGGTGACGATTTCATCCTTCTGTGACTTGTACAGCGGGACGAACTCGGTGAGCGGCCTGGGCGCGATGACGACGCCGGCGGCGTGCACGGAGGCGTGGCGCGTCATGCCCTCGAGCCGCTGCGCGACGGCGAGCAGCTCCTTGACGCGCTCGTCCTTCTGCTCCATCTCCCTGAGCGCCGGGCTCTCGACCAGCGCCTTGTCGAGCGTCATGTCGAGCGCGGGGGGGACCGCCTTGGCCACGCGATCCGCGTCGGCGTACGGGATGTCGAGCACCCGCGCGACGTCGCGCACGACGGCGCGCGCCTTCATGGTCCCGAACGTGATGATCTGCGCGACGTTCTCGCGGCCGTACTTGCGCGTGACGTACTCGATCACCTCCGAGCGGCGGCGCTCGCAGAAATCGATGTCGATGTCGGGCAGGGACACGCGCTCCGGATTGAGGAACCGCTCGAAGATGAGGTCGTACGCCATCGGATCGACGTCGGTAATCCTGAGACAGTACGCCACGAAGCTGCCGGCCGCCGATCCACGGCCGGGGCCCACCGGCACGCCCTGCTCGCGCGCATACCGGATGAAGTCCCACACGATCAGGAAGTACCCGGGGTACTTCATCTTCTTGATCATGTCGATCTCGTAGTCGAGCCGCCGCTCGTACTCGTCGATCGTGTGCTTCAGCAGGCCGGCCGCCGCCAGCCCGCGCAGGCGCGCCAGCCGCAGCGTGAAGCCCTCGCGGACGATGTGCTCGAAGTAGTCGTCCAGCGCGAAGCCGGCCGGGACGTCGAAGTTGGGCAGGTGGTTCACCGTGCTCGACAAGTCCACGTTGCAGCGCTCGGCAATGCGGACCGTGTTCCGGAGCGCCTCCGGAAAGTCCGCGAACACCTGCGCCATCTCCTCCGGCGTCTTCAAGTAGAACTGGTCGCCGTGATAGCGGAGACGCTCGGCGTCGTTCACCGACTTGCCCGTGCCGATACAGAGCAGGACGTCGTGCGCCTTGTAGTCGGAGTTGTTCAGATAGTGCACGTCGTTGGTCACGACGAGCGACAGGCCGAGATCCTTCGCGATCGGCTGCAGCCCCGCATTGACCGTGCGCTGCTCGTCGATCCCCTGGTACTGCATCTCGAGGAAGAAGTTGTGGGGACCGAGAATGTCCCGGTACGCCGCCGCGGCTTGTACCGCCTTCTGCTGCTGCTCGGTCCGAATCCCGGTCGCCACCTCCCCTTTCAGGCAGCTGCTCAGACCGATGAGCCCCTTCGCATGCTGCGCCAGGAGCTCCTTGTCGATGCGCGGCTTGTAATAGAACCCCTCGGTGTAGCCGGCAGACACGAGCTTGATGAGGTTGTGGTAGCCCTCTTGGGTTTCCGCGAGCAGCACGAGGTGGTTCGCGGTCTCGCCGGGCGTGCCGGACCGCGTGCGCCGATCCCCCGGCGCCACGTACACCTCGCAGCCCAGGACCGGGTTGATCCCGCGCTTTCTCGCCTGGTCGTGGAAGATGATCGACGAGAACATGTTGCCGTGCTCGGTGATGGCCACCGACGGCATCTCGAGTTCGACCGCGCGGTCGAGCATCTCCTCGATCCGGCACGCGCCGTCCAGTAGGGAGAATTCTGAATGAAGATGGAGATGGACGAACTCTGTCATTGCCGATTGCCGATTGGCGACTGCTGATTGACGGATTGCCGATTGACGATTGTCGATCGACGAAGTGACGATTGCCGATTGATTGACGATTGACGATTGATTGCCGACTGCCGGTGGATCGGCGTTTGGCGATCGATTGCCGGTTGCGGAGCAGGCAACCGCAGGTTGTCCGTCTCTACCCCTGCCGACCGAATCACCCCCACAATCGCCAATCGACAATCCGTCGATCGCCAATCCTCAATCGGCAATCCGTCAATCGGCAATCGGCAATCGGCAATCGGCAATGACGTCATTCCCATTCTATTGTCGAAGGCGGTTTTGAGCTGATATCGAAGACGACCCTGTTGATCCCCTTGACCTCGTTCACGATCCGCGACGAAATGGCGGTCAGGAGCTCGTGCGGCAGCCGGGCCCAGTCCGCCGTCATGCCGTCGCGGCTCTCGACCGCGCGAATCGCGATTGTGTGTTCGTAGGTGCGCGCGTCACCCATCACGCCAACGCTCTGGATCGGCAGCAGCACCGCGAAGGACTGCCACAGCCGGCGGTACCAGCCGGCGCGCTTCACCTCTTCCGCGACGATGTGATCGGCGTGGCGGACGAGCGCCAGGCGCGTCGCGGTCACTTCGCCGAGAATGCGGACGGCCAGCCCCGGTCCGGGGAACGGCTGCCGCCACACGAACTCGTCGTCGAGCCCGAGCTCCTTGCCCACCAGCCGCACTTCGTCCTTGAACAGCTGCCGCAGCGGCTCGACGAGCCTGAACCGCATCCGGTCGGGCAGCCCGCCCACGTTGTGGTGGCTCTTGATCACGTGGGACGGACCGACGACCGACACGCTCTCGATGACGTCCGGGTACAGGGTGCCCTGCGCGAGGAAATCAAACGCGCCGAGTGCCTTCGCTTCGCGCTCGAACACGTCGATGAACGTCGCGCCGATCGCCTTGCGCTTGGTTTCCGGATCGGTGACGCCCGCGAGGCGCTCGAGGAAGAGCGCCGACGCGTCGACGAAGACGAGCGGCAGGCTCAGCCGCTCGAACCGCTTGTTGATCTGCTGCGCCTCGTCCTGGCGAAGCACGCCGTTGTCGACGAAGATGCACGTGAGGCGATCGCCGATCGCGCGGTGGATCAGCACCGCCGCGACCGTCGAATCGACGCCGCCGCTCAGGCCGCACACCACGCGCCCCTGCCCCACCTGCTCGCGGATGCGGGCGGTCGCCTCCTCCACGAACGACGACATCGTCCAGTCGCCGCGGCACCCGCACACGCCGTACACGAAGTTGCGCAGGATCTCGGTGCCGTGATCGGTGTGCGCGACTTCCGGATGGAAGAGCAGCGCGTAGAGGCGGCGGGTCTCCGACGCCATCGCCGCGACCGGCGCGTTCGCGCTCGTGGCGGTCACGGCAAAGCCGGGCGGCGGAGCCTTGACGAGGTCCCCGTGGCTCGCCCACACGCGCAGGTGTCCTGGTATCGACGTGAAGAGCGGCGCCCCCGGCTGGATCTCGATCGTCGCGAGACCGTACTCGCGGTGCGGCGCCGGGGCGACCTCGCCGCCGAGCGCCGCCGTCATCAATTGCATGCCGTAGCAGATGCCGAGCACCGGGACCGACAGGCCGTAGACCCCCGTGTCGCAACGCGGCGCCCCCGCGTCCGACACGCTCCTGGGGCCTCCCGACAGGATGATGCCGGCGGGCTCACGCCGCGCAATCTCGGCAAGCGGCGCGTCGAACGGCAGGATCTCGCAGTAGATCGAGAGCTCGCGCAGCCTCCGCGCAATCAATTGCGTGAACTGCGATCCGAAATCGAGGACGATGATGGTCTGGTGAGTCACGGGGATGAGTCGTGTGCTCTATTATAAGGGTGTGCCTTCGGTACGCACCACCATATCTTGTAGGCTCGTCGCCCCGACGGTCCTGGCGCTCGGAGTTGTGATCCCATCCGTCACGCGGGCCCCGGCGGACGATCCCGCGCTCCGCGTGCCCTCCGAGGTCAGATGGTCGGCCACGCTCGCGGCGCCCGCGGCGGGCGGGCCGGTGCTGGCCGGCACCTACATCTACTTTCCGCTGCAATCGGGTGTCGTCGTCGCGCACCGGCTGGCGGATGGAGGCGAAGTCTGGCGCAAGGAGCTGCGTCCCGATCAGCCGCTCAGTGCGGACGCGGAACATGTCTTCGTTGCCGCGGGCGAAGCCATCTATGCCTTCACGCACGACGGCACGGCCGCGTGGCATGTTCAATCGGGGGCGCTCACCGCGCCGCTGCTCACGAGTGACGGGTGGGTCATCGCCGCGTCGGGCGGACGGGTTTCGGCCTACCGCGCGGCCGATGGTACGCAGGTGTGGCAGCGGGACACCGGCGTCGCGCGCGCGCGCGCGTCGATCGAGGGGAACCGGGTGTACGTACCGGCGGAAGACGGACGCCTGCTGGCGCTCGAACTGGCCGACGGGACGCCACGGTGGGAGCATCGATTCAAGGGGACGCTCACCGAAGTGCTGCCCTTCGCGGATCGGGTTTACGTTGGAGCGAGCGACCGGTATTTCTACTGCCTCGACGCGGGCGACGGATCGATCGCGTGGCGCGTGCTCGTCGGCACGGCGCTGCGGGGAAAGCCGGCCGGCGACGCGGAGCGCGCGTACGTCGTGGCGCTCGACAACCAGTTGCGCGCGTACGATCGGCGCAGCGGGTCCCTGAAGTGGCCGCTTCGCGCCGTGCCGTTCCGCCCGAGCGGCGGCCCGACGGTGCTCGGTTCGATGATTCTCGTCGCCGGCCTGGCGCCTGACGTCCACGCGTTCAATGCCGTCACCGGCGATCCGATCGGAAAGATCTCACTGCCCGCGCCGCTCCTCGCGCCGCCGGCCTTCCTTGACACGCGGCTCGGCGTGCTGATGACGGCCATCACCGGCGATCTGAACGCGCAGTGGAAGCTGTCGCTCACCGGACAGCCGCCGGCGCCCATTCCGTCGCCCAAGGTCGCGCCGCTTACCGCGCTGCCTGGCCAGCCGGTGCCGGCCGGTCGCGGGGGTCTCTGAGGGCGGCCAGCTCCTCACGGACGGCACCCGCCAGCCTCGCGACGCCCTGACGAATCCGATCGTGGGGCGGGGCGGAGAACGACAGCCGGATCAGATTGCGTCCCGCCCGCTCCTCCGGGGCTGGCTGCGCCTTGCCCGGAAGCCGCACGTCGTCGACGAAAAACGCGTCTCCAGCGACGTAGATGACGCCGTGCCGCAGCGCGCGGGCGCTCAGGTGATCGGCGTCGATTGCCTCCGGCAGCGTCGCCCACAGGAAGAATCCGCCGCGCGGCGCCGGCCAGCTCACCGACGATCCGAATTCACGCCGGAGCGCCTCGACCATCACGTCGCGCTTGGCTTGATAGTGCTTCCGCAGCACGGGGATCTGTCGATCGAGAATCCCGCGATGGGCCGCCTCGTAGACCATCCGCTGATCCAGGCCGCCCGTGCAGAGGTCCTCGGCCTGCTTGGCAACCTCCAGCTTCGCCGAGAGCGCTGCGGGCGCGTCGATCCATGCGACTCTGTACCCGGGGGCGAGTGTCTTCGAGAAGCTGCTGAGATAAATCACGCGGCCCTCGACGTCGTCCGCCTTCATGGGACGCACGTCGGCTTCACAGGCGGAGTCCTCGAAATAGAGCTCGCGGTACGGATCGTCCTCGACGATGAGGACGTTGCGCCGCTCCGCCCACTCGAGCAGTCTCCTGCGCTTGGCCTGGCCGATGAGCAGCCCGGTCGGGTTCTGGAAATTCGGCACGAGGTACAGCAGCCGCACGCGGCGCCCGGCCGCGACGAGCCGCAGATACACCTCGTCGAGCGCGGCGAGATCGATGCCGTCGGCCTCCTGCGGCACGCCCGCCATCTGCCCCTGGACGTTGCGGAACGCGGTGATCGCGCCGGTGTAGGTCGGCAGCTCCACGAGCACCACGTCGCCGGGGTCGAGGAGCACCCGCGCAATCAGGTCCAGGCCCTGTTGCGATCCGGTCGTGACGAGCAGCCGATCCGCGGACGTTGCGACGCCACGCGCTGCCATGATGCCGATCAGCAGGTCGAGCAGCGGGCGGAATCCCCGCGTCGGCCCGTACTGGAGGACGTCGCCGTCCTGTCCCGACAACAGGTCGCGTGCGATCGTCCGGAACTCGGCCCAGAGAAAGGTCTCGTGCGCCGGGTAGCCCGGCGCGAAGGAAATGAGGTCGCGATTCTCGGCAAGCAGGGTGCCCATGCGTCGGATGAGCGACGCCTGCATCTGCTCGCCGGCCCGTGACAGGAACGAATCGTAATCAATCATGCCAGCCGTTTTCTCGGAACGTCGATGCGCACGTCCCTGATGGTCGCGGCGATCCGGCCGCGCTCGGAATAGTGACGATACTGCGTAAGATATGCGCCGAGCGCCGTCAGCGCCAGATACTCGAACACGACACCCCTCAGCAGCCAGGCCGCGACCTGCAGCGGCAGGACCGCGAGCCCCGCGAGGGGAACGAACGCGATGAGACCCAGACCCGCCGTCGCCAGGATGGAGGCGACGGTCGCCAGCACGACAAGCACGAGCACGACACCGAAAATGCCCGCGACTTCGCGCAGGCTCGTCCGGATGAACAGCGCGACACGGCGCCATCCGGTGCGCACGCTCACGTCCTCGACGGCGATCACCATCTGCGTGAGGAGGTACAGGAAGTTGACGAGCGTGATCCAGACGACGAGCGCGCCCGAGACCAGCGCCGCGACGATCGTCCAGGCCAGCACGACGCTGGGATTCCCCGACAGCGAGTAGCCGCCGATGATGAAGCCAAGATAGGCCAGGGCGGTCACCACGTAGATGACGAGCAGACACAGGCCCAGTCTCAAGTACCGGCGCCACAGCCGGCGGCATCCGGCGAGGAACGGTTCGATGCCTGTCGCGCCGGCGCGACCGAGCGCGTCCAGGCGCAGCGGCGGGCGCTCGATCGATCCGGCGCGCGCCTCGGCATCCGCCAGCACGGAGACGGTGCCACCCTTGACGGCGAAGGTCAGCGCGGAGCCGCCGACCAGGACCAGGAGGAAGGCCATGCCGACGGCGGCAAGCGCGACGGGATGCCCGGCCAGCGCCCCGAACACCTCCGCGACAATCTGCCGCGGATCGCCGGACAGGACCTCTTCCACATTGGCGCCGAGCAGCAGCACGACGAGGAACACGCTGCCGACGATGGGCACCGCCAGCAGCAGCTTCAGGGTGCCTTCCGCTATGAACTGCACCATCACGAGCGGCCAGTTGGCCGCCGCGACCAGCGCGCCGCGCTTGAGCGCGGTCTTCAAGGAAGGCGGATGAGTCATCGCGCGTCTATAAGTTTACCCTTTGCGGTATTCTGCTGCTCGACGTGCCTCCATCCAATCCGCCGCGCCGGGGCGAGCGCCGCGTGAGCTGGCGCCGCCTGCTCGCCGCGGGGCTGGCTGTCGCCGCCGCGGCCGGTCTGGCCGGCGGTGCGCTCGAATCGTGGCGGTTCGGCACGACGATGGAGTCGGCGGCGTCGCGCGCGGAGAGCTACGTCCGCCGTGATTTCGATCGGATGAGCGGCGCGCTCGCGCGCGGCGCCTCGCAAGTGGCCACGGATCCTGCGGCGGTACCCGGGCTACAGGGCGGGCCGGATACGGCGCCGGTGCTCTTCGACCTGCTGGCGCGGACCGTCCCCGCGGGCGGATCCCCCGCTGATCAAGTCTCCGTCACCATCTACGACAGCAACGGGCACGCCCGCGCATGGGCGGGCCGGCCGTCGGACATTCCGTCGGATCGAAGCACCGGACCCTCCGCGTTTTTCGTGACGCCGTCCTTGCTCGGGTTGCGCCTCGTCCACGTCATGCCGATTGCCGGGCCTGACCAGCACCGACTGGGGTCGGTGGCGGCCGAGCACGTGCTCTCGCAGGCGCCGGTGTCCGCCACGATCCTGCCGTCTGATTACAGGCTGCCGACCCCGCTCGGTCCCGCTTCGCTGCGCACGCGATGGCTCGGCGCGGGCGAGCAGCCGCGCCCCGGCGCGTTTCTGCTTCGGGCGCCAGCGGGAGACCCGCTGTTGGAGGTGTCGCTCTCGCCCGACGACGTGCGGCGCGCGCGGCGTGTATGGCGGCTGCGGATCGCCGCCGTGGTCGGGGCGATCGCCGGCGCCGTGGTGCTGCTGCTGATCGGCCCGCTGCTCGACCGCCGAGCGGAGCGGCGCACGCCGCGCGAGGTGTGCGTGCTGACGTGCGCGTCGATGGCGCTCGTGCTGGGCGCTGCGGGTGCCTGGTGGGGGTCCCTGGTCCTCGGAGGCCGCCGTCCCGCGACCGCCGCGCTCCTGCTGCTCGGCGGCGGGACGGCGGCCGCGATGGTCGGCCTCATCGCGGGGCCCGCGCTCCAGTTGCGGGCCGTGTGGCACGCCCGGCGCCGCGACGCCGCGGCCGCGGCCGTGGTGTTTGCCCTCACGCAGGTGGCCGCCGGCGCGGCGGTGGCGCTGCTCATCGCCGCGTTCGAGCGGGTGCTGCAGCTCGCGGCGGATCCGGCGACGATCGATTTGCGTCATTTCTCGCTGCACCCCTGGAGCCTGACGCGCATCACCCTGCTCCTCGGCATCCTGTCGTGCCACGTGGCCGCGCTGTGGGCGGGTGCGCTCGTGCTGGCGACGAGCGCCTCGCGGTGGCGGTTGCGCGCGGGCTGGGGGCCGGGCCGGGCGGCCATCGCCCTGCTCTGGCTCGCGCCGACGGCGGCCCTCGCGATCGCCGCGGCGCGTCGTGACTGGCCGCTCCCGCCGTGGGGCCTGGTGGCGTCAGCCTCCGCCGCGGTGGTGGCGGCGCTGGCCGTGCGTCGCGTCGCCGCGTGGTACCGCCACGCGACGGTGGCCGCGCGCATTCTCGCGCTGTTCCTCGCGTTCCTGACGCCGGGCCTGCTGCTGTACCCGTCGGTCGCGTTCTTCTCGGAGGCCGCGACGCGGCGCCTGATCGTCACGCGCTATGCCGTCGAGGCGCAGAACCACTCGCAGACCCTGCAGGACCGCATGGCGGAGGCCGAGCGCCAGGTGGACGCGCTCACCGTGCTGCCCTATCTCGTGACAGGCGCCACGCCCCCGCCGCCCGGGACGCCGCCGCCGACCGACAGCGCCTTCGCCGTCTGGGCGCAGACCGCGCTGGCGAGCGCGCGGCTGACCTCGGCCGTGGAACTTTATGATGCCGCCGGCGCGCTCGTCAGCCGGTTCGCGCTGAACTTCCCGGAGTACGCCGGCACGACCCAGGCGCCGGAAGCCGCCGCCGCCTGTTCGTGGGATGTCTTTGCCGAGGCCGCGCCGTTCGGATCCGAGGAGCGGCGCATGCTCCGCGCTCAGAGGCGCATCTGCGTGACGAGGTCGCCGGGCGCGCCGCTCGAGAGCGTGGGCGCGATCGTGCTGCACGCCGTCTGGGATTACCGCACGCTGCCGTTCATCACCTCGCAGAGCCCGTACTTCGAGGTGTTCCGTCCCGCGGGCGGCGGCGCGCCGCGCGAAGGCTCCACCGGCAGCGACATCCACGTCGTCATCTACGGCTGGGGCCTCCGCCCGATCTACACGTCGGGCGGCGCGGCCTGGCCGATTACCGACGAGCTGTTCGCGCGGATCTACAAGTCACGCGAGCCCTTCTGGACGACGATCGAGCAGGACGGCGCGCGCCATCACGTCTACTTCACGAACGACCGCGCGGCGATCTATGCCACGGGTTTTCCGGTGCTCACCGTCTTCGACCACTTCGTCCACTTGGCGGAGCTGACGTCACTGGCCGGCGCCACCTACGTGCTGGTCCTGCTGACGAGCGCGCTGTTCACGCGCGTCGCGCGGCAGCAGCCGCGGACCGGCCGCGCGCTGCTCCGCGAGATCCGCGCGAGCTTCTACCGCAAGCTGTTCCTGGCCTTCGTGCTCGCGTCGATCGTGCCGGTCCTGACGCTCGCGCTCGTCATCCGCGCGTACTTCGCGACGCAGCTCTTGGAGGACATCGAGGCGCAGGCCGCCCGGACCGCCGCCGTGGCGCAGCGCGTCATCGAGCAGTCGGCCGCGCTCCAGCAGCGCGCCGCCGACGGCGTGTCGGCGGTCAGCGATGACGTCATGGTCTGGATCAGCCAGGTCATCGGTCAGGACGTGAACATCTTCGAAGGCGCGAACCTGGTCGCGACGAGCGAGCGCGATCTATTTGCCTCGGGCCTGCTGCCGACCAGGACGCCCGACGACGTCTACCGGGCGATTGCGCTGCAGCGCCTGCCGAGCTTCGTCGGCGAGGATCGCATCGGCACGTTCCCCTACCTGCTGGCCGCCGCGCCGGTCCGCGCCGGCGGGCGCGACGCCATCCTCACCGTTCCGCTGGCGAACCGGCAGCGCGAGATCGAGCGCGAGATCGACGACCTCGACCGCGGCGTGCACCTCGCGGCGCTGTTCTTCGTGCTGCTCGGCGCCGGCATCGGGCTGTCGATGGCGGAACGCATCGCGGATCCGGTCAGGCGGCTGACGCGAGCCACCCGGCGAATCGCGCACGGCGACTTCGACGCGCAGATCGCCGTCCGCACCTCAGACGAACTGCGCCGCCTCGTCGACGCGTTCAACAGCATGGCGGCGGAGCTGAAGGCGCAGCGCACGCAGCTCGAGCGGACGCACCGGCTCGAGGCGTGGGCGGAGATGGCGCGGCAGGTCGCGCACGAAATCAAGAACCCGCTGACGCCGATCCAGCTCTCGGCCGAGCACCTGCGGCGCGTGCATCACGACCGCGGCGAGCCGATGGGCGCCGTCCTCGAGAGCTGCGTGACGTCCATCCTCGGCCAGGTGCGGCTGCTGCGGCAGATCTCCGGGGAGTTCTCCAGCTTCGCCTCGTCGCCGACCGCCCGCCCCGCGCCAGTGGACGTGCCGCCGCTCGTCGAGGAGGTGGTGGATCCGTACCGGACGGGGCTTGCGGGACGGATAGACATTGTGAACCGCGTCGCGCCGCCGCTCCCGCGCGTGCTCGTGGACCGCACGCTCGTCACCCGCGCGCTCGCCAACGTCATCGAGAACGCGCTGCACGCGATGCCGTCGCCGGGCGCGCTCACGATCGACGCGGCCGAGGGCGGCGGCATGGTGACGCTGGAGCTGCGCGACTCCGGCGTGGGCATGGACGAAGAGGCGCTCGCGCGGGTGTTCGAGCCCTACTTCTCCACCAAGACGACCGGAACGGGCCTTGGCCTGCCGATCGCCAGGCGGAACATCGAACTGTGCGGCGGTTCAGTGGAAGTGGAGAGCGAGAAGGGGAAGGGCACGCTCGTGCGGATGCGCCTCCCCATCGCGCCAGACGGACGGCAGCCCTAAAGGGCTGCGCAACACGCCGCGCGTGTATCGTCCATCCGGTTCGCGGCCACCGTTGCGCAGCCCTTTAGGGCCAATGCCTTTCGGAAATTCGGAGTCCACGAGTCATACGATTTGAAGTTGCCACGGTGCTTCGATCGATTCGGGCTTC
>MELC01000087.1 GCA_001767455.1 Acidobacteria bacterium RIFCSPLOWO2_12_FULL_66_21 | reverse complement strand
CCCAAGCGTCGAGGCGGACACCACGAACCTCACCGTGCCCCCCTCGGAGGGCGCTTTCGTGCGCTCGTCGATTGCGCCCGTGGCCCTGAATCGCGCGACGCCGGGGGGCAGCGCGTATTCGATTCTCGATGCGGCCAGCGTGGAGATCGCAGCGGCGATCGGCCGGCCGTGGAACGTCAGCGGTCTGCCAGAAGTCGAACGCCGAATCGACGCGCTGTCCCACAGCGCGTCGGCGCTCGTCCACGTGCGATCCACGAGCGGCTCGGTGCGGCCGTCGGCAAACACCAGCGTCGGATCGACCCACAGTGCCGAATCTCCCTCCACGCCGTCGCCGTTCGGATCGACAAACAGCACGTTGTCATGTCGCCCCCGTGCATCAGCGGCGACCGCGCAATCGCCCAGAGCGACATCATGGTGATCTGTTCGTCCCGGGTGAACCGCGTCTGCCGCCGGCCAAGCGTGCCGAGCGGCAGCATGTCGGCGTCAGGCCACGAGCCGTTGACGCGATACGGATGCCATTTTTCGAGGCGCCCGAATTGCTCGTAGAGCGCGAGCCAGCGATCCCAGAAATCGTCGCTGATGCGCCACAGGTTTGCATGTTCGCGCACGTGTGCGGCGGAGGCGAGCGGCGTCTCGCCCGGCGACAGGCTCAGCACGATGGGGCGGCGGGTGCGGTCGATCGCCCGGCGGATCGCTTCGATTTCGTCTTGATGATATGGCCGCGCGATGTCGTCCACCTTCACGTAGTCGACGCCCCACGAGGCGATCAGCTCGAAGACCGAATCGTAGTACTCCTGCGCGCCCGGCCTGGCCATGTCGACGCCGAACATGTCCGGATTCCACGGACAGGTGCTCCTCTGGTCGGCAATCTGATCGGCGCGATATGACGTGCCTTTCACCGGCAGCGCGGCACGGACCGCCTGGCGCGGAATGCCGCGCATCAGATGAATGCCGAATTTCAATCCCAGCGAGTGGACGTAGTCGGCGAGCGGCTTGAAACCGGCGCTTCCTTCGGCGGACGGAAACCGGTTCACTGCCGGCGTCAGACGTCCGAAGCCGTCCATCGTGAGCGTCGCGTCGGATCGATAGCCGTGGCCGCGTGCCCCGGGTTCGTACCACTGGATGTCGACGACGATGTACTGCCAGCCGTGTTGAGCGAGGTGCGCGGCCATGGACGCAGCCTGCTCGCGGGTCTGCGCCTCGGTGATCGCCGTGCCGAAGCTGTCCCAACTGTTCCAGCCCATGGGAGGCGCCGGCGCCCACGCGCGGAACGCGGGACCGGGCTGCGCCGATTGCGCTGCAAGCGCTGCGCACGCTGCAAATGCCGCCAGGAGCCTCACAAGACGATCATCATACATTCGCGCAGCGATGGCCGATTATCACGAACTCGTCGACAGCGGCCGAAGGGATCTACCGGATTGAAAATGACCCGGTACAATCAGCGGAATGGAGATTCCTGATTCCGGGAACACTGCGGACGTGGACGCGCGTACCGTGCTTCGCCACCTGGTTGCCACGCTCGCCTATCGCGCGGCGAAGGTGCTGCGCGACCCGCCGCCTGGATTCGGCGCGCGTGCCGCCGGACCGTCGTCGCGACGGCCGGTTCAAATCGTCGCGCATATGGGCGACCTGATGTCGTGGGCGGTTTCGCTGGCGCGAGGAGATTACGTGTGGAAGCCGGAAGGCAGTGATGAGTGGAACGCCGAGGTGTCGCGGTTCTTCGATCTGCTCGCGACGCTGGATAGCGAGCTGACAAACCGGAACGTGTCGCTCGACTCAATGGAGAAGCTGATTCAGGGCCCCCTCGCCGACGCACTCACGCACGTGGGGCAGCTCGCGTTGCTGCGAGGGATGGCGGGTGCACCAGTTCGTCCGGAGAGCTACGCGCGAGCTGAAATCGTCCGCGGCCGTGTCGGCCTGGAGCAGGCGCCGCCACGGCGCGAGTTCGATGGCGACGCAAGCGCGCCGGCACGCAACAAGTGACGAGCCGCGAAGGCTAAGTGGTCCCGGGCATGATTACGGCGACGCACCGAGACCGGCGAGGCGCCCCGCTGACAAGGCGCGACGACCGAGAATATTGAACATATTTGAGGGAGAAGCAACGCAGTCAGCGGGGATGCATCGCCGGTCGAATGCCGCCGTAATTATGCCCGTGACCACTAAGCAACGCTCATCGCCGTCCACTGGACCTGTAATAGCGGTTGGGCGCACCGGGCGTGGGAACGTCGCTGGCGACCTGCGCGCCGCCGGCATGCGCCCGGGTCAGTGCCGCGGTGAGAGTGATGCCGCTGCCGGAGATCTGTGCGCCGGGCGCGTGCGCAAAAGCGACCGGCGCGGCGACGGTGATTCTCGCACCGCCCCTGCCGCCGGTGGCGGCAGCGACGACCGCCGTCTCCTGGCTCGCACCGGTGTCAATCGTGATGGTCTGTCCGGCGCTGAAGCCGATCGCGCTGGCGACAGGGATAACCGTCGCGCCCACGTCGGTGGCGGAGGCCGCCGTCGTGGCGCCTGGCGTGCCGACCGTCGCGATGACGGCGGTCTCGAGGTTCGCACCCGTGTCGATCATGATCGTCTGACCGGCGGCAAAGTCTCCCACGCTCGCCACTTTGATATTCGTCGCGCCAGCGGGCGAACCGGCCGGGAGCGTCGTGGCGGACTGCACGAGGAAATCGGTGCAGTTGCTGTCGGTGTCGGCGCCGTCCGGGAAGCGGCCCGCGCTCCGATGGGGCATAGCGGCGACCTGAGCGGCCGGGCCGAAGCCACCCGGCGAAGCGGGCGCAGTCACGCGGCAGCCACTCCGCCCTGCTCCCGACGCGGCCTGGTAACCCTCGGAGGCCCACGGATCGACGAGGCCGCCGTAGTTGAGGCTGTCCACGACCAGGCCGGCGGCGGCACGCAGCACGATATTGCCGGCGCTGGCGGAGAGCGCGGGGCCGCCGAACCACTGGTTGGGTACGGGCGTTCCCTGGTAGCCCGCGGTCGTGACGGCTGCGTCACGCACAATCGCGTGCATCGCGTGACCCCGGGCGAGAGCCCTGTCGAGTGTGATGCCGGTGCCGAGCGCCTGGACGGGCTCGTTGCTCGAATGGGCAAACACCGTCGCCGGCTTGAAGCTGATTCCTGTTCCTCGAACGCTGAAAGGAAGGTTCGCGGCGTGATTGAACTTCAGCGGGGCGGCCAGCTCGAGCCCCGTGCCATGCGCGACCACGTCCTCGCGATTGAGATGCGCCTTCGCGAGGGCCGGCGTAACGTCGACGCTACCGCCGGCCGGACTTGACGCGCCGACCGCGGTGATGGTCACCGTTTCCTGATTCGCGGGTGTGCCGACGGTCAGCTTGTCGCCCACAACGAAACCGTTCACGCTGCGCGTTCTGATAGTGGTCGCACCCGCGATCGCATTCGCCCCGAGCGCCGTGCGGCTCGACTGCGTGCCGACTTTCGTGACCGTGACGGTCTCGATCCCGTGGCCGACGCTGTCGATGTCCAGCCTGATCTTGTCGCCGGCCGAGATGTTGGCGACGGACGTCACCTTGATGTTGGTCGCACCCGCGGCCGCGTCCGCCCCGAGGAATGCTTGCGTGCCCGGCTTGCCGACCGCGGTCACCATCGCCACCTCGTATTCCACCCGAGGGGCTTCGCCCCTCGGACTCCCCGACACGCTCTCTCGCGCGCCGCTTCGCCGGCGCGCTTCCGCCTCCGCTAAAGCTACGGCGAGACCTCGCCGAAGCGCTTCGCGCGAAGGCGGGCCGTTCGCGTGGCTCACTCGCTGTCGCTCGTTCGCTGGCTGCGTCACTCGTGAGACAGCTGGGTAGGTTGTTCGGTAGCCGAGGGCGATCTTCTCGCCGACGACGAAGCCGTTCACGCTCGTGACAGGCACGTTGGTCGAACCAGCAGGGATCGTGATCACCGGACCGTCGGGAAGAGGTTGCCACAGCGTCGTGTTGTTGCTGGCCGCCGTCCCTATGCTGGCGATCTTGCGGGTCTCGACGCTCGAGCCCGTGTCGATCTCGATCGTGTCGCCGACCGTCATGCCGGTCGTGCTCCTGACGTGGATGGTGGTGTCGCCCGTGCGCGCCGGGACCGCAAGCCCCGAAGTGGAGAGGCCGAGCAGATAGAAGCCGTCAGCCGCGAGCTTCGTCCCGGCCGGGACCTTCACCGACGAGAAGATGGCCTGCTGGGTCGGGTGCGCGGTGAGGGTCCAGTTGGAGATGTCAATGCTCCGCTCGCCGGCGTTGTACAGCTCGATGAACGAGTCCGTGGAGTTGGCGGGAGAACCGGCGTTGATGCGGAACTCGTTGATCTTGATCGGGCTGACGTTCCGCACCTTCTCGACCGTCGTCTCGGATTGCGTCCTGCCGGTCGTCGAATTCGTCCACGAGACGTTGCCAATCAAGTCGCCGTTGAACGCCGCGGGTCCCGACGTGACCTTGAAAGTCGCGCTCACGCTGGCGCCAGGCGCCACCGGATCAGCGTTCGTCACCGATGTCCTGGTCGTGCCCGCAACGGAGGAGGTCCACTGCCTGGGCACGGAAATGCTCAACGTGACGGCCGTCGCGGGCCCCCCCGTCGTATTCGTGAACGTCACAGTGGTGTCCTGTGACGACCCCGGTGAGAACGTCTGGAGTCCCGGCGGAGTGGCGGTTGCCGATGCCGGCGCCAGGTTCAGGCGCGCCACGTCGTACTTCGCAGCCACGACGTTGGCCTGTATCAGTTGGTCGGTCGCGTCAGTCGGGAACGTGCCCGCGGCCGTCATCGCTCCTTCGTAGAAGGTGCCCTGCGAGCCGTTGCTGTTGTCGCCGCCGTTGCCCAGGAGAATGGCCCCTTGTTTTCGCATCGGGTCGTAGGTGTGATCGACGCGCGGTCCGTCGAACATGACCGACAGGGCGCCCTTCTGCGCGTCGCCGCCCATGGAAGTCCAGTGGTGCGGTTCGCCCTTCGCGATCGCGGTCACGAATCGCCAGGTGATGTTCGGCAGGTTCGCGCAGAGTCTGGATCCATCCGGATTGACACAACCAACGAGGTTGTTCTCCTGGTCGGTCATGATCCACGGGCCGGGCGGGTTGCCGTGATACCACCCGGTGGCGTTGCCGTAGTACGTGGTTTCCATGGTGCCGTTGCCGTCGTCGCGGCTGTCGATCTCGGCGTTGCCGTAGTCGAAACAGCAGCCGGAGTTGTAGTGCTGGCCGTTGATGACCCAGTACTGCCCTTCCGCCTGGTCGTCAACCGCAGTCCCCTTCGCGTCGTTCTGCCGGAGGCCCATGCCCGGCGCGATGAAGACGCCGTAGACCTTGTGGCCCATGATCGTGATCGGCGCCATGTCGGCGACCGGAAGATTGTTGGACCCGCCCATGGCCGGGCCGCTGAAGCCGCCGCGAGGCGCCTGGGTGAGATCGTTGTGCTTCGGGGATTGATCGTAGATGGTGGTGATCCAGCAGTACGTGTTGGCGCAGAACGCGTCCTGCGCGGCCGCGTTGGCGTATCCGCCCGCATCCGGCACTGGCGACGCGAGGGGCTGGACGACGCCGATGTCCAGGGTCTTGCCGTCCGACTGTCGCAGGACCTGATAGAGCGGGCCGTTGTAGGAGGCGTACAGCGCGCGCGTGGTGCTGTGGGCGGCCACGCAGGGGTCGCCGGCGGCGGCGTAGATGTCGCATGGGCCTTTCGGCCTGGGCGGAGGCGCATTGCGTCCTCGCTGTGTAGCCGTCGTCAGTGTGGCGCCAGTCACCGTGAGTGCTAGTGCGAGCATCAGCGGGAGATTGATTTCTGTTTTCATGTTGACCGTGGGCATATTAGATCCATCCGACTGTCGGAGTCACAATAGATGAGCGACGACGCGCGTGACCGGCTGGTGATGCTCAGCCGCCGTTGGGACGTGGCCGTCGGCACCACGTGGGAAACCGAGACATCGGTGCTGGCGTTCGGCTCACGTCGCGGGCGGCCCGTCGTGCTGAAAGTAGTCAGGCGCGAGGGCGACGAATGGGATTCCGGGGAGATCCTTCAAGCCTTTCAAGGGCACGGTGTCGTCCGGATTTACGAATTCGTCGCCGGCGGCATGCTTCTGGAACGCGCGATGCCAGGCGAATCCCTCGTCCCCCTGGCCACCAGTGGCCGCGATGCTGAGGCAACGGCAATCCTGGCGAAGGTCATCAAACAGATGTCTCCCACGTCCGCTTCGAGCCAATGTCCAACAGTTCACGACTGGGCGAAAGCGTTCACCGGGTACCTGCAATCTGGAGACGAACAGATTTCGCGCGACCTGGTTCAAGACGCGCACGGCGCGTACATGGAGCTCGAGAACTCCCAACGAGAGGTGCGGCTGCTGCATGGCGACCTTCACCATTACAACGTCTTGCGCGACGCGAGACGGGGCTGGCTGGCAATCGATCCAAAGGGCGTGGTCGCCGAAGTGGAGTACGAATGCGGCGCGGTCCTCAGAAACCCGGTCGAGGACCCGGATCTATTTACGTCGCTCGGTGTCGTCGAAAACCGCGTTGAAATATTGGCGCGGACGCTCGGCGCGAGCGCCCACCGTATTCTCCGATGGGCGTACACGCAGGCGGTACTGTCGGCTATCTGGGACATCGAGGATGGCGAGGCGTGTCCGCATGGTGCGATCACTCTTGCGGCGAGGCTTCGCCGGATGCTGTCGTGATTCGGGCCGGCGTCATGGTCGCGGCGCCGCGCATTTCTGATCCGGTCCCACCATCGACCGCAGCTGCGCCTCGTGCTCGCGCACCGCGTCGCTCGCCCGCGCCGTTGACCAGTTCCAGCTGCGGATCGGACGACTGCGGTCCGGCGGCCAGTCCCGCAGCATGTGGCGCGCGAGGGGACACCGGACATCGCGCGGTAGAGAGGGCAACGCATCGATCAGCACGGGGACCGCGTCGGCGCTCAGCGACGTCGCGTACGCCACGTCAAACCGGACTGCCGCGTCCCTCGACGCCATTCGCGCCACGTTCGCGCGCGCGATGACGGCGTCCGGGTTGATCGCGAGCAGCAGCGCGACCGTCGCAAGGCCGGATGCCAGCGTCCCGAACGCGAACGAGTCACGGCGGCCACGCAGGATGGTCGCGGCGAGCCAGAACAGGATCAGACAGATCCAGATCAGCAGCACCATCGCATAGAGCCGCGACTCGGTGAGTCCGTAGCTGGCGTGGTAGAGGCGCAGCCGCTGGAGCGCCGACGCGGCAATCGCGAGCACCAGCCCGATCTGCACGCCGGCAAGACCGCAAAACAGGAGGGCATCGCGCCGGCTGCGACGATCGAGTAGCGAGTCGGCAGCCAGCAGGACCGGGACGACGAGGACCACCGCGAAGACCAGCTCGAAGAAGCCGTGCCGTGCGTAGTCGGCATACGTCAGGTTGGGCGTGATTTGGACGATCGTGTCGGCGCCGAAGAGGTACCGGAACTGCACGATCACGAAGATCAGGAACAGCAGATCGATCGCAGCCAGCGCCGTCGCGACTTCGGTCATCCCAAGCGCCAGCCATTTCGGCGCCGGCACGCCTCGGTCATCCGTCCCTTGCCCGCGATCTGCGGACCACCACGGCAGGTCGGTCCCGGACAGAAATCCGCGAAGGTACCCGGTCGAGAGCCACGCGCAGATCGAGAACAGCAGGACGTGACCCGCGATCCACTCGAAGTCGAAACGAAAGACGTTCGTCACCAGCCGGGCGAACATGGCATCGGCCGACATGAAGAGCGCCCCGAACACCGCGACGAGGGGCGCGGCGATCAGGAGGCCGCGCGCGATGGCCGCGGCACTGCGCCACCCGCCCGCGCGGCCGGCCGCAGCACGCGGTGTGGACCGCGCCGCATCCACGAGCGCAAGCGGCGCAGCCGTCCACGCGTGCAGTGCGCCCAGCGCCAGCGCGCCGGCGTATCGAAGCACACCCGCGCGGCGCACCCAGGCCGCGGTGAGACGATGAGCCGCGATCGCGAAGATCAACGTGGCGCAGGCCAGCGCGAGCAGCTTCAGCGCCGGAGCGTCGCGCCACGCGAGTCCGGCCGCGAACGCGACGCCGATCGCCAGCCACGCGACGCGCCCGCGATCGCGTGCGAGCGCCGCGCGGCGATGCAGCGCGAGCGCGGCGACCGCGACCGACCCGATCCATAGCGACAGGTTCAAACCCGGAGGGCCGGGAGCGCGCAGCAGGCCGTCGCCCACCGCGCCGAGTATCACGCCCGCCACGAGCAACGCCGCGGCGGAGGCGCGTGGCACGGCGTAGAGGCGAGTCGCCCCCACGAGCACCTGCCCAATCACGCCCCCGTCCTGCGCCGAAACGTGGTCGTCACTCATATGCTCCTCCGATCCCCATCTGATACGTTACGAACATGTAATTTCGAAGCTGCCGGACACAACACCTGGAGCATGGGCGTTCGAGCCGCCAGAGTCTTCAGCGTTCCGTGAGCATCGCGTGAGATTTGAGCGAGAAGCCTGCGTCCTGCAACTCGTGAAGACGATGCGCGCGGATCAGTGACGTGCCAACCTGCCGTCCGCAGCCGCAGGTGAGGGAACCCGCCTGCCGTACCAGATGCCAAGCAGGCAGGCGATCGGGAAGGCACTGAACATCGCGATCTTGAACCACGTGGCATACGGCAGCATCGTCAGGTTGAAGATGAGGGCCCACGCGAGCAACAGCGCGACAATGATTCCAGCCAGCCGGCCACCAACTCTCGATGCGACCCAGGTGGCGGCTGTGGATGTTGCCCCCCACGCCAGCACGACGACTCCCAGGATCCAATGCGGATAACGCCTCACGTGCTCACCCATGTTCCCGTTGAAATCGGCAGGGAGTGGGTGGACGACGGAGCTGAACCACTCGACCGCCACGACCAGCGCGAACGCCAGCGCCATCCCGGCGACTACTGCCAGCAACGTTCGCCCAACTGACTTCATTGAGGACCTCTCTCTGACTTGGACTCTGGCAGAAAGTAGCGCAACGCCCACCTGAATGCGAGTGTATTGCGCACTCGTCGCACGGGCACCGCTCAGCGGCAGGGTGGTCGTGATCGCAGAGGTTGTGGCGGAGCTTGCGCAATCACTGTCTGCTGCGAGGATCGTCATGGGCGAGATCGGGCCTCGGACCATGGGCCGCCGGGCTTCCACCCGCGCTGCCAAGGCCCATTCGTTGCGGCGGCCAGGAGTGCCGGCCAGAGGAAGGCTCTCAGTGTATCGATAACCTCGGAGAGGTCTGGGTGTTCGGCGCCCCGGATGCGGCCTACGAACGCGTCCCATAGGCGGCCCTTCTGTGGATCGGTCGCGAACTCAGACGTCAGAGCGAGCGGCGGTTCTGAAGGCAGCGGCGTCTGTCGTCTTTCGAAGGTCGCCTTGATCGCGAGACGCAGGGTTTCGCCGTCGAACGGCCTGCTCATAGCGAGACGCCGGATGTCGAAGAAGTCTTTCATTCGGCTGTTCGTCAGGGCGAGACGGACCATCGCCTCGGTCTTCTCGGCGATGGACGTTTCCGGTCGATAGACACGTACGTGAGCACGTGGAAGGTCGAGCAGACCCGGATAATCGATGGTGTCGGGCGGCGGCACCACGGCATCCCCCGCGCCGATATCCACCTGCAGCGGGATGCGAACTTTCCCGAGCATCGCCATCAGAGTGACGCGCATGCGTGAGCTGATGCTCGACGTCGAGCTCGTGGCTCCGTTGGACGAGCCGCGCTTGAATCGAGGCGACGATGTTCTTGGGGCCACCGGGCTTCACAGGACGACCGTTTCGAGATATGGCTGCATGACACGCTGGACGCGGAGCTTCTTGCCGATCCGGTTCAGCTCGTCCATCTTGAGACGCTTGCTGCGCCACGCTTCGGAAAGCGCCTCGAGGGCGACGTCCAGGCCGACGGTGTTCCTGAACCGGAAGCAGTCTGCGACCGTGCGAGCGACACCGTAGACCCTCACGACCTGCCCCTCGATGCGATGCTCCTCGATGCCGAGGTCGAAGACCGTAGGCGCGACGTTGACCACGCGCAGCGGCGGAGCCGCGAGCCGAGGCACGCGACTGCCTCGCGGAACCGCAATCCAGACCTGGTGCGGAAGCTGCGTGCCGATGTTGTGAAAGCGAAGCGCCGAAACGAGGCAGACAACCGACCGAGGGATCGCGCTGGTGGCGACTACGAGGTCGTGATGCTCAGTGGCCGGGCGCCTCGCTGGAAGTTTGTATCGGCCAGGGCCGACTCGTTCGATCTCACCAGCTCTGGCCATCCGGGTCAGCGTTCCGGTGTGGATACCCAGGCCGGCCACATCCCGAGCCCGAAGGACGGGACGGGACTTGGCGAGCCTCAGCAGACGATCGGCCGCTGAGAGCTTCCGCGGTATTACGGTTACAGACACGTTTAACTGTAAGCATATTACCGCATCTTGAGCGTGTCCTGAGGGACCGGAAGAACTCCGCGCCGAAGAATGGGTGCTCGACGCATACCGCCAGACCTGGCAACTGTAGCCACCTGCTGCGTGGCGGCTGCCCGGCCGGGAGAGAACCGCGCGCGCCTGTCACGATCGCATGGTTCCCGGCGGCCTCTTCGTCTTTCCACGATTGCCGGCGCATCACTTGCCCGCTGGACGACCCTGTTCCGCGAAGGCCTGCGCGATTCTCAACGCAATCGACCTCGTGCCCGCGAACGAAATGTTGGTCGTCACGGCCACGACGATCCCGCGTTCGGGAAACGTCAGGAACGACGTGGAGCCACCCAGCAGGGTTCGGCTGGCATGGCTCGCCAGTCGCGTGGGTTCGCCCGCGAGCGGAACAGTCTCGAGCAGCCAGCCGAGGCCGTTGCCGGTCTCCTCGCCCGACGCCAGTTGCTGTGGTGTCTGGAGCACTCTGACGGTGGCGGGCTTCAGCAGCGTGCCGCTGCTGACCGCCATCCCGAACCGCACCAGGTCGGACGGCGTGGACAGGAACGCGCCGGCTCCCGCGAAACAGGAGTAGTCGACGGTGCTCGCCAGTTCGGGCCCGTAACTGGGGTCTCCACTGAATCTCGGGTAGTAAAAGGTCACATGAGCCGAAATCGGTTCGGTCGCAGAGTCGGACGTCGTATCGGCCATGCCGAGCGGCTCGAAGATCTGCGTGCGCATGAACGTGAAGAACGGCTCGTCCGCCGCCGCTTCGACCGCCGCGCTCACCAGGATCCAGCCGTAGGTCGAATAGCGGTATTGGGTCTGCGGCTCGAACCGCAGCGGGTCATCCGCGAAACTCTGCAACCCCTCGGACGCCCGCTCGCAGTGCGCGGAGGGCATGTAATCCTCTTCATTACGGTAGTGCCTGACGCCCGCCACGTGTCCCATCAACTGGCGCAGTGTGACGGGCCACAGTTTCCTGGGGAACGCGGGCACGTACGTCTGAATCTCGTCGTTGAGGTGCAGCCGGCCTCTCTCCCGCAGCAGGCCGGCCGCGGCCGACGTGAGCGCGATGGAGGCGTGCCCGATCCTGAACCGCATATCCGGCGCGACGGGCAGCCGCTTCTCGAGATCCGCCCAGCCAAAGCCTTCGGCCCACACGATGTCGCCACCGGCGCCGACGGCGACGGACAGTCCCGGCAGATTCTGCTCGACGAGACCCGCACGGGCGTGTTGCCGCCCCTGTTCCACCGCGTCGGCCCACTTTGGCGATGGGGACGACTGGGTAACGGATGGCACTTCGTTCGGGCCCGGGTGCAGGGGCTGTGCAGTGATGTTCATGAACATCAAGAGTCCCGCAACAAACAGGAGCACGAGGAACGGGGGAACCGCAATCCACGCGAGCCAGGTCTCGGTCCGATTCTCAGCTCTCAATCTTCAGCTTCTCCACCACAACGAGACGCCTTGTTGCTGTCAGTGCACGACCCGATGAGGGCCCCGACGGCAGAAAGATGTCGGGTCGTCGCCGCCGGCGGTGGATGGCCCCACGCTCTTCATTCTGACCGGGAAGGCGCTGTATCGAACGGGCGGCTCCCGCCGGCCTCCCGGCGCCGCGACAACGACCGCCTGTCTCGCCGTAGCCGAAGGGCGAAGGCGGACCACCCGGTGTGCGCCAACGGCGTGGCCATGAGCAGGAGCGCCGCGCCGAACACCGGCCAGTTGAAAGAGGTCGGCAGCACCTGACGAACCGTGTCGGGCCCTCCGGGCCGGGCACGAATCGAATCGGCCATGAATACCCCCAGCGCGAGCAGGATGCCGGCCCAACTCACACCCCACGAGGCCCGCGTGAAACGAGTCACCGGGATGCGGTCCTGCCATTGGGTGACGAGGGTACCCCACACGATCATCAGTGACGCGATGCAGACGGGCGCGAGCACCGGCCCCCACCACGGCAGCGGCAACAGAAAGAGAATGTCCCAGTCGAACAGGGAGGCGGGCCAACCGGAGATGATGCGCAGGAAGACGTAGTACAGAATGTCCCAGGAGCCGAAGGCAATCGCTGCGTAGCCCAGTCGGGCTCGCCACGCTCGGCCGGCGAGCATGCCTGTCATCGCCAGCATCAACAGCGTCGCGCCCTCGCGCACGAGCTCGACCTCTCCGAGGATGCCACGGATCGGCAATGGGTCCGGCTGATAGGGCTCGACGCGATCGACCATGACGCGAAGATAGTAGACCGAGGCCGCTTCGACCCAGGCCATTCCAGCGGCGAATGTCACGACGAGCATCCACCGTGCGCGCGCGGTCATCGGGCACCCTCCGCCGTCGTTAACATGTCCAACGCGTCGAGCCCTCGTCCGCGGTCGAACGTCCGGATGCGCCCCTCAACGCGATCGATGACAGCGTCCGGCGTCGACGTGCCGGCGGTGATACCGACGGTGTGCGCCTCTCGGAACCACGCCGGGCTCAGGTCCGCCTCGGTCTGGACGTGGTGGACGCGGGCACAATAGCGCCCGCACGTCTTCACCAGTTCACGCGTGTTGTTGCTGGTCTCCCCACCGATGACGATCACGACGTCAGATGCGCGGGCCAGCTCGACCGCGGCG
>MELC01000086.1:233148-369413 GCA_001767455.1 Acidobacteria bacterium RIFCSPLOWO2_12_FULL_66_21 | reverse complement strand
ACTCCTGCGGTCCCCCGAGCCGATCACCGCGCTCGCGCCGTCGCCGACGAAGTGATCAACGCGACCCGCTAAACTGAGACAGCTCCCCTTCGTCCGCGCCGGTGAGCACGATGGGCTGAAAGTCGGGATTGACGGGCTTGAGAGTGATCTTGGCATGGCGCCAGGAGTCGCCGCCCTCCGTTTTCTCGCTCTCGTAGCGCTTGACGGTGTAGCGCTCGCCGGTGTCGGGGTCAGTGGCGTCGCGAAGCTGGACGAGGACGGTCTTGCCCTGGCGCGTGCCCGTGACTGGCGCGGCGAAGAGGCAGTACGCGCCGTCGGGAACGGCGGGCTCCATCGACTTGCCGACGACCTGGGC
Organism: Acidobacteria bacterium RIFCSPLOWO2_12_FULL_66_21; assembly: GCA_001767455.1. GTDB lineage: Bacteria > Acidobacteriota > Vicinamibacteria > Vicinamibacterales > 2-12-FULL-66-21 > 2-12-FULL-66-21. The sequence goes on along the minus strand of MELC01000086.1, from coordinate 369,058 downwards.
GACGAACATGCCCGGGCGCAGTCGGTGGCGCGACTCGACCGCGACCCATTGCAGGCCGTCGTCCGCGACGTGCTGGGGATCGCCGAACGCACCCGCGGCGGCCTTGAGTGGGACGAGCGGCACGCACGTGACGTAGCGTTCCTCGGGCTTGGGCTCGACGACGCGGAGCTGAGGCGGCAGGGTCCGGGACGTCATTCCCCGTTCTGCTTCCGCCGTATCGCTTCGTAGTCGCCGATACGCCTCCGACGCCATCCAAGTGGTCACGATCTTCTGGAATGGCGCATCGTTCATGAACCGCACGAAGATCTCCTCGTTCTGATCCATGCGTTCCACGAAGAGCCGCTCCAGCAGGTTCCTGAACACCAGCTCGAACTTGTCGCCCGGATTCACTGCGGCTGCCTGGCGCAGCCCGTTGTCGGTCATCGCGGCCTCGACGATCTGATCGAAGAAGAGCTGGTCGGCCTGGTTGAAGTCCGTCCCGAAGCGGTCGTTCACGATGTCGATGAGCTGCGACAGCGGCATCGGCTGTGTTCTCACGAGACCGCTGCCGACCTCGGTGGGACCGTCGAGGCGCCTGGCATCGCCGTTCTGGAGCGAGATCGATCCCTCGCTGATCTTCTGCAGGCGATAGTACTCGAGCCGCACGTCGTCATCGAACTGGTACGCGGGTCCGCTCTTGCGCCGCGGCAGTTTCGCCGCAAGATGCCGGAGAAACACGTACAACCGCTCGAGGTCCGAGTCCTGGTACGGAATCACCTGGCTCAGGAAGCCATAGAGGTTCCGAAACGCCTGCGCCTTGCCGCGCCAGAGCTCCGCCTCTTCCTCGTTCTCCTTCTGCCGCACGGTGAAGCGCGATACAGCCGGGTCGAGCGCCGCGTTCATCGCCTGATGATCCATCGCGCTCTGCCGCTGCCGCGGTTTGAAGTACACAGCGCAGAAGCGCTCGACTTCCTCGGCCAGGTAGATCCCGGAGGCGTCCAGCTCACCCTTGACCTGGTACATTCGGGCGGGATCCACCTCCTCCCCCATCTCCGCGCCCTCGTAGTAGGTCTTGAAGGCCTCTCGGATCTCCTCTCGCTCGTTCACGAAGTCGAGAACGAACGTGTCTTCCTTGAGCGGGTGAATCCGGTTCAGCCGCGAGAGCGTCTGCACAGCCTGGATGCCTGCGAGTCGCTTATCCACGAACATCGTGTGCAGCAGCGGTTGATCGAAGCCGGTCTGGTACTTCTCCGCCACGAGCAGGACGTGGTACTCCTGCGTCGCGAACTTCTCCGGCAGCTCCTTCTCGCGGATACCGAGGTTCATCCTCTCCTCGGTGTAAGTCACATCCGCGAGCTTGTCGTCCTGCACCGTGCCGGAGAAAGCCACCAGCGTCTTGATCTGATAGCCCTTCTCCTTGATGTACCGATCGAAGCTCTGCTTGTAGCGGACGGCCTCCAGGCGCGAACCCGTGACCACCATCGCCTTGGCCCGACCGCCGATCTTGTGCCGGGTGACGGCCTGGAAGTGCTCGACCATGACCTCGGTCTTCTGCGCGATGTTGTGCGGGTGCAGCCTCATGAACCGCGCCAGCGCCTGCGCGGCCTTCTTGCGCTCGACGTTCGGATCGTCCTCGCAGGCCTTGAGCAGCTTGAAGTAGGTCGCGTACGTCGTGTAGTGCTTCAGCACGTCGAGGATGAATTCCTCCTCGATCGCCTGCCGCATCGTGTAGCGGTGGGTCGGCTGTCCATCGCGGCCGAAGACGGCGAGGGTCTTGTGCTTCGGCGTGGCGGTAAAGGCGAAGAAGCTCAAGTTGTCCTGACGGCCGCGCTTGGCCATGCTGCGGAAGAGCTCTTCCATGTCGTCACGGCCTTCCTCGGCCGCTCGCTTCCTGGCCTCTTCCCGCAGTTTGTCGCCGCCGAGCACTTCCTTCAGTTCGGTCGCGGTCTCGCCTCCCTGTGAGCTGTGCGCTTCGTCGATGATGACGGCGCAGCGGCGGGTGGCCAGCGAGCCGGTGCCAACCTCGCCGCGCTTCTCCGCGAGCTTTCTGAGTTGCTCGGTGACGAACGGGAACTTCTGGAGAGTCGTGATGATGACGGGAACGGCATTCTCGAGCGCTTCGGCGAGCTGCCGCGAGCTCTCGTCGATCCTCTGCACAACACCGCGTTTGTGCTCGAACTGGTAGATCGTGTCCTGGAGCTGCTGGTCGAGCACCACGCGGTCGGTGACCACGATGACGCTGTCGAAGACCCGCTGGTTGGCTGCGTCGTGCAGCGAGGCGAGCCGGTGCGTCAGCCAACCGATCGTGTTGCTCTTACCGCTGCCCGCCGAGTGCTCGACGAGGTAGTTGTGGCCCACGCCCTCGCGGCGAGCGGCCTCCACCAGCAGGCGAACCGCCTGGAGTTGGTGGTAGCGGGGGAAGATCATCGACTCCGTCTTCACCTTGCGGCCCTGGTCGTCGCGCTTCTCCTCGATCTGTAGGTGGATGAACCGTGCGAGCAGGTCGAGGAGGCTGTCCCGCTGAAGCACCTCTTCCCAGAGGTACCCAGTGCGATATGTTCGTCCGGCCGGATCCGGCGGGTTGCCCGCGCCGCCGTCGCGGCCCTTGTTGAAGGGCAGGAAGTGCGTGGCCGTGCCAGCCAGGCGCGTGGTCATCAGCACCGACTCAGTGTCCACGGCGAAGTGGACCAGGGTGCGCCGCTTGAACTCGAAGATCCGCTCGCGCGCGTCGCGATCCTGTTTGTACTGTCGGCGCGCGTCCTCTACCGTTTGGTTTGTGAGTGGGTTCTTCAGCTCCAGCGTGACGACAGGGATGCCGTTCAGGCTCAGCGTGACATCGAGGGAGTGTTCCGAGCGAGGCGAGAAGTGAAGCTGACGGGTCAGGCCCACGCGGTTCGCGGCGTACCGGGTTTCCAGCTCCGGATTCAACTCGTGCGCGGCTTTGAAGAAGGCCACATGCAGCGTCCGCCCGTAGCATTTGAAGCCGTGGCGCAGGGTCGCGAGCGCGCCGTTCGCATCCATCCACTTGCACAGGTCGCCGAGTATCTGCTCGCCGGTCTTGTCCCCGTGCAGCGCCTCGAGCTTCGCCCACTCCTGGGCCTGCGTGTCGCGGATAAAAGCGAGGATCGTCTCCGGAAAGATCGCGCGCCCGCGGTCGAAACCGTCGCGATCCACGGGCACGTAACCGCTCGCGAGAAGATGGAGCTCGATGACGGTCTCGAACGCCGCCTCGTTCGTCCGGCTCATGGCCGCGGTCCGAGGACGAATCGCGCCCGCTCGAGCCGGAGCATTTGATACGGCGTCATGCACTTGACGCCGACGCCGATGCAGGCGTCCGGGATCTTGATCTTGCGGGTCGATGTCGAGGGGACCTCGTGCGTGACGACCGTATGCTGTCCTGCGTGTGCGTGCGAGACGAGATAGTAGTCGGCGACCTGCAGGAACGTGCTGATCGCGGATGCCTCGTAGCGTTGCGCCTGAGCCCAGACGCCGACGGCAGCCATGGAAGCGAGGACCTCGGCGTCAGGTCGGAGGAAGAATCGGGCGTCGAGCTTGCCGGCCCATTCCGACAATTCGTCCTCAATGGCGCGGACCTCATCGCCAACCTTCTCGACGCTGAAGAGTTTGCCCGCGGCGTTGTGCGCGACCAGCCACTCCCAGAAGGCGGGGCAGAAATCGAATCCGTAGTGCAGGTTCTTGGCTCTGATGAAGACGTCGGCGTCGAGAAGGTAGGCCATCAGACGCCGGCCCCGACGCTGTCCCCCAGCTCGCGAAAGGTGCTCATCTTCTTCAGACCGAGCATACGGAACGCCTCGGTGAAAGACGTCTGGCCTTCGAACGTGCTCCTGATGAGCGCGCGGGCGAAACGCTTGCTCACTCGGACCGCCTGAGTCAGATAGAAATCGCCACCGCTCTCTTTTTTGGTCTCGCGGAGCTGGGTCAGCTCGTCCTGATACGCCTGCCACAGCTCTTGCCGCGTCAGGCCGCCGGCGTCGTGGATCCGGCGCAGCACCACCAGAGTGCTCACCTTGAAAAGTCGTGCGAGACGCTTGGCTTCCTCGCTCAGCGCAGCTCGTCTGTTGTACTCCTGACGGAGCGCCGCCAGGGGCACGAGCATTTCGGCGGCAACACGGTTGCACCACCTCTCGACGTCGTTCGAAGGCGACGAGGCCGGACCGACGTCGGAAAGCGCAGACTGGCCGAGCCAGATGTGCGCCAGCTCGTGCGCGAGCGTGAACATCTGGGCCGACTTGCTGTCGGCGCCGTTGATGAACACGAGCGGCGCGAGATCGTCAGACAGTGCGAACCCGCGGAATTCGTCGGGATCCAGCTTCCGCCGGTTGTTGCTGCCGACGACGCCGCTGATCATGACGAGCACGCCGGCGGCATCGGCCTGACCGATGAAATGTCGCAACGCCTCAGTCCACGTCGGCATCCGGCGGCGCGCATCGATGTCGAAGCCCAACGCTGTCCGAATGCGCGCGGCGGCGGCCTCGACGTTCGTGGTCAGCGCGACGGATCCGACGAACGACAGCGGGTCTTCGTGCTCGGATCGCGCGAAATCGCGGTACCACTCCTGGCGCTGTTGGCAGATGTAAACCGTATCGAGCAGATCGGGGCTCGGCCGTTCGACGTGCCGGTTCCCGACGGTGCGGAGGTCCGGAATCGGCACGTGCTCGATCGGTGGCTCCGGCAGGAACAGGAACCCAATCGGCGCGTACGTGGCCTTGGCGAATCGCTCCAGTTGCTTCAGCGTCGGGCGCGCGTCACCGCTCTCCCAGTCGGGCAACTGAGGGAAGCGCTTCGCCAGCGCTGCGAGGTCGAATCCGGCACGCTCGCGCGCCCAGCGCAGCAACTCCTTCTTGACCTCGACCCGCATGCCTACCGCCTCCGCTCCGGCTCCTTCTGCCTGGCCGCGTCGTCAGTGTAGTGCCGCCTGCTCCCAACATCAATTTGGCCGGTGACGGCCGCCGCAATGAGGGCGGCGCGGCGCTCTTTGAGCAAGGCGATAGTGCGCTCAGTGGCGGCGTGCGTGGCGTCGAGCTTGGCGGTCTCGGCGGTGATGTAGGACACAATGGCATGCTGCTCGTCCGCCGGTGGTAGCGGAAGGCTGAACTCTCGTATGTCCGTCTGCGCGATGTTGTTGGCGAGACCCGCCGCGCCACTTACGACAGCTTTCACCTGGAATCGCCCGACATCAGAACCCAACACCAAGACGAGAAAGGATCGATCTACTCTTCTGTCGTCCGGAGAAAGTCTGTAGATTTTGTCAGAAAGTAACAGCTGATCTCTCGAACGTTCAGGAACGAGCGCGACAGATCCGATCAACTCAGTTGATCCGCTGGCCCGAGACATCAGGACATCGCCTGGCTTGACTTCAAATTCAACCAGCGGCTCCAGACTTGACGGGAGCGTCTTGTTCTCGTGCGGGTTGAAGACGCCGCCGTTGCAGCAACCGGCCTTCAAGACACCCCACTCGTTGTCCGCAGCGGGCACGCTGTGACATTCCGGTGACCAGCCCTGCTCGATTCCAGGAACGAGGAACTTGAGCCGCTCCGTCCTCCAATGCACCGGAATCTCGCCGAGCCAGCTGATGCCGGAATCGCGGAGCCGGACACGAGAGTCGAGGCCCGCCTTCGCAGCGGCTTCGGCCGGCAAACCACGGGTGACGGCGCGGGTGATGAGCGCCCGGCGCTTCTCGACCAACAACCCGAGGACTCGCTCCTTCCCCGCCACCAGCGCGTCCAGCCGTCCCGTCTCGCGATCGAGGTGGTCCGCGATGGCAACCTGTGTCGGCCGGTTAGGAACTGGAACCGACATGTTGCCGATTAGGTCCCAGTCGGCCCTGGGCATTTTCGAACCGAACGTCGACGCGTCCACCGCGTCGATGAAATCACGCCAGAGACAGACGTAGCGAAGAAAGCGGGCGTCAGCAGCTACCGGCTGCATGACGAGCAGCTCGGTGGTGCAGCGACCCGGAAACTCCGCAACCCAGGCCTTGGCGAGGTACGGACGGAGCTTGCCGAAAAGCACGTCGCCTTGTTCGAAGGTGTTGCTCGTTGATTCGCCCTCTCCAGTCTCCAACGACGCCACTTGAGCCATCGAGGACGGATCGGTCACCAGCCGCCCAGTCGAGGACTCGATGTGCTCCAGACCTATGTACGGCCGTCGGTGCTCGTTGCCATCGACGCGTGAGCGACGGAGCGACACTACGTACTTCAGGCGCCTCGAGGTCGCTGGACGTGGCGCGAATGCACTCACTCCGTGACCTCCCGTAGCAACCGCATGATCTCTTCCTCCGCCTGCTTCAGCTCCGCGTCGATCTCCTCCAGCGGCCGCGGCGGCGTGTACTTGTAGAAGTGGCGGTTGAAGTTGATCTCGTAGCCCACCTTGTCCTTGCTGCGGTCCATCCAAGCATCGGGCACGTGCGGGCGCACCTCGCGCTCGAAGTAGGCGTCGATATCGTCCTTGAGCGGCACGTTCTCGCAATCGCGCAGGTCCGGGTCGGGCTCACAGGCCTTGTCGCGCCCGCCCCTGGCGACGGGTTCCGCGCCGGGGTCCTTTTTCGTGAAGACGCCGCGGAACAGCTTCTGCTCGGTCGCCTTCCAACTCGACTTGCGACCGTGCAGCAGTTCCTCGATATGGCTCCATACCGTATTCCAGTCGCCATGCGGCTCATGACCGACCGCCTCTTCGATTGTGTTCACGTCGTCGAGTAGATGTGGGAACTCACCCAGAAAGCGAGCCTTGCCTTCGGGCGTCATCTGGTACCGGAGACGCAGTGGCCGCTCGACGGTGACGCGCGTATAGCCGAAGTCGGCGTTGTCGAAGATCTTCGAGGTCTCGCCGTCGCTCTGCCGGCCGTAGAGCCTCACGATCTCGGCGATCTGACCTCCGGTGATGTGCCGACGCTTGTCGCCGAGGCTGCGCTTGCTCTCTTCGCTGCCACCCGCCGTCCACACCTCGCGCGCGTCGAGGAGCTGGCTCTTGCCCTTGCGCCGCTTCTCCTTGCGGTTGGTGACGATCCAGACGTAGGTGCCGATGCCGGTGTTGTAGAACATCTGCTCCGGCAGGGCGATGACGGCTTCGAGCCAGTCGTTCTCGATGATCCACTTGCGGATGTCGCTCTCGCCCGAGCCCGCGCCGCCGGTGAAGAGCGGGGAGCCGCTGAAGACGATCGCGAGGCGCGAGCCGTGCTTGTGTTCCGCCGGGCGCACGGGCTCGAACTTGTCGATCATGTGTTGGAGGAAGAGCAGCGAGCCGTCGTTCACGCGCGGCAGCCCGGCGCCGAAGCGGCCGTCGAAGCCACGCTTGTCGTGCTCCTGCTGGATCTCCTTCTGCTGCTTCTTCCAGTCCACGCCGAAGGGCGGGTTGGTGAGGAAATAGTCGAAGGTCTGACCATCGAACTGATCCTCTGTGAAGCTGTCGCCGAAGCGGACATTGTTGCCGCCACCGTTGTGGTCCACCTGCTTCATCAGCATGTCTGACGCGGCGGTGGCGAAGGCGCGCTTGTTGTAGTCCTGCCCGTAGACGTAGAGCCTCGCCTCGGCATGGTGCTCGCGCAGGTAGTTCTGCGCCTCGGCCAGCATGCCGCCTGTTCCGCACGCCGGGTCGAGGAGCTTCCGTACCGTGCCGGGCGTGGCGAGGAGCTTGTCGTCGTGGATGAACAGGATGCTCACCATGAGCCGGATGACCTCGCGCGGCGTGAAGTGGTCGCCCGCAGTCTCGTTGGCCAGCTCGTTGAAACGCCGGATGAGGTTCTCGAAGATGAGCCCCATCTGCTCGTTCGGCACCGTGTTCGGGTGCAGATCCACGTCGCAGAACTTGGAGACGACGAGGTAGAGGATGTTCGCTCCGGACATCTGCACGATCTCGTTCTCGAACTCGAAAAAGTCGAAGATGCGGCGCACGTTGGACGAGAAGCCCTTGATGTAGCTGACGAGATGCTTCTCGATGTTGTCCGGATCGCCCTTCAACTTCTCGAAATCCAGCGGCGAGTGGTTGTGAAAACGCTGGCCCGCGGCCTGGTTCAGCTTCGTGTCGAGCGCCTCGCCTTCAAGCCTGCCGCCTTTGCGCTTCGCGTGCTCTGCCAGGACCCGCGCCTTGGTTGGCGCGAGGACGCAGTCGAATCGGCGGAGCACGGTCATGGGCAGCATGACGCGCTCGTACTGCGGCGGGCGGTAGGGGCCGCGCAGCAGGTCGGCGATCTGCCAGATCAGGTTCGCGAAGTAGCTATGGTCGGGCATCGGTCAATGCACAGTCCTCGTCTGCATGCGCCGTTCGACACCGGAGCCGTTGGCGAGGAAGCCGCCAGCCTGGTGGGCGAGGCGTTGGTTCGCCGAGATGATTCTATGCGGAACCCGAAGTTCCGCAAGCCGTGACGCAGTGTCGGACACGGCGCACGCGGGCTATGCGGACCGCCTCGAGCGCGCCTTCGCGGCGCGGCACAGACCGCGCCGGCGCGCAGATTCCGCAAGCCAACGACCTTCGGCGCCCGAGGCGTTCCCCTGCTGGTTCCCACGAGGGAGTCCCGACTTGTGACCATGGCGGAACTGCTCGATTTCCTGGCTCCGATACTCTTCGCCCCGATCATCGACCGCGCATACTGCGCGCACAAGTGGCTCGAACGGCAATGCGCGCTGCGGATTTCGAGCGGCGGCCACGCGAATCAGGTTCCCAGGGTCATTGCCGTGCTGTGAGCCGACCTATGCCAACGCCAAGAAAGACAACGCGATCGGAGATACGTCGGCGGACTTGCTCAGCGCGAGGCTGGCCGCCGGCCGCCCGTTTCGTCCGCTGACTGGTCGTGGACCCCCAAGATCGCGAGCGGCTCGGCCGCTGGCGGCGATGAGGCATGGCTTCGGGAAGGCTGAGATTCTCACGTAAAAGAACGTCGAAGACATCGGTCGACGCTTCACCGACTGAAGAAGCGAGCCGAGCAGGCGGTTTCGGTACGACTCCCCAAGAGTCGCCAAGGGCGGGCTTTCGGGCTCCCGTCCCTGGCGTTCGGGAGACCACGCGACGCAGTCCGGCTCGATGCCCAGCGTGTCGTTGACGGCGCAGCCCAGCTTCTGTTTGCACCCAAGGTACCGCTCGGTCGTCTGGATCGACACGTGTCCGAGGAGGAACTGGATCTGATCCAGCTCTCCGCCAGCCAAGTGGCCCAGACGAGCGCAGGTCCGCCGCAAATCATGGATAGCGCGTCTATCGATGCCTGCCCGGTGGGCCGCCTCTCGAACCACTGCCTAGATGACGTTCGGGCTGATGCCGTCACCCCAGACAGGACCGGCTTTGTTGATCGCGCGAAAGACAGCGCCCTCCGTCATGCCGGCCGGAGTCGGCCAGGCATCGATCGCCGCCTTGACCCACGAGGGAATCGGCACCGTACGGACGTGACCGGCCTTGCCGTTCAGGTCCGCGATCACCCAGTGATCCTCTCGTTACTGGACCGCGTCGACCGCCAGCGCCAAGAGTTCGCCGCGCCGAAGTTCGGAGCCGACTAGGAGCGCCAAGATCGCGCGATTCCTCTGCTCGCGAAGGGTGTAGGCCTCCCCTCAGTGGACACCTGAAAACCGGCCATTGATCGACATTTGAAAACCGGCCATTTCCAGCCGGGCGACCGAGACCAGTGGAGTTTTACTTCGTGGCCTCGTCCGGGCGCAAGTCGGTCTGCACCTTGGTGCGCCAGCTGAGATGGACCTCGACGCCGGTCCAGACCGCTGCGTGTCACCTGATCGCGGCGCTCAGGGTTCGGCGGGATACCGCCGCGGCATGACGCATGAATCGAGAAACCACTTCTACGGCTGAAGGAGGCCCACAATCTCGCGCGCCAATGACGGCTCCTTTGCCGCGATGAACGCCGTGCGAGCGGGCGTCTTCGGATTGTCGCGGTAGGTTCGGAAGATGGCGTCGATATCGAGCTTGGTCGAGACGGGGTTGCCGTCCAGATCGAGGATCGTGAGTCCGGCCTGCTCACCCAGGTACAAGCCCGGCAGCACGTCGTAGGTCGCGAAGCCCTTCGTGAACTCGACGGCGGCGTCCGCGTATCCCGCCGCTACTTGAATGATCATGTTCGAACCCCACGACAGATTGATCCGGCCGTCACCCTTTTCGATGGCCTTGAGGAGGCGTGTCTGCTGGGCGACCGACAGAAATCGAGACACTTTCGTCGTCAGAAAGTTGACGCGCGCTCCAGCCAACGAGCGCCTGGGGTTGGGTCCACCGTCGAGTTTGAACCAGGAATGAGTCACCAAGTCCAGGCACTCCGGAACGGCGCCCTTCATCCCCCAGTACAGGCGGTTGAGGAAGATGTCGCCGGCGACCGTCGCGACGACCTCGTCCGCCCTGCGATTGTAGACGGCCACGAGCGCCCATCCTCCCTGCAGGGTCTCAATGAACTCCGTGCCATCGATCGGATCGATGAAGACGACCCAGTCCGACTCATCCTCCTTGCCCGCATCGGGAAAAGAGCGGAGGCCAAGTTCTTCCGAGAACACCGTGAATGAGCCGATACCCTTGAGCTTCGAGAACTTCTTTTGCAGGGCCGTCACGATGAGATCTTCCGCATCGCGATCGATCCCCTTGGTCAAGTTCAGCTCGGACTTGTCCGTCCTGGGATCGACGACAGCTTCCTTCAGGGCCAGGCGGTCGGACCCCCGCATCCGGCTCCGCACAGCGTCCATGGCCTTGAGCACGGTCTGACGGCAATACCGACAGATCTCCGCAGCCAGAACCTCTCCACCTCGTTCACTGAGTCCGTGGTCCATGTGTCTCTCCCGTATTCGATGCCTACCGTTGCGCTCCACACCGGGTCTGTCTACTCTGACCTCCGGGGAACGTGATACCGATTCATGTAGTCTTCGAAGTCGATCTCCAGTTCCTTATCGAGATTGTCCAATTGAACGGCGACCCTTGTCATCTGTTCTCGCGCGAATTCCGTGCCCTTTGGCGGCGAGCCCTTGTACACCGGCCCGTGGTACTGCTCTGCCATGGTGTCGGCCAGCATCGTGCGGATCTGAATCTCCGCCGGTATCAACGAGCGAAGGTAGTAAAACAGATCGTACGACGTCCAGCCCGCCAGCTCTTTATCCGCGTGGCCTCGGTCGCACTTGTTGATGTATTCCTGATCGCAGAGCAACACATAGTTCTGAAGCCTCTGCAGGACGTTCTCATTCGTACGACGCTCGAGGTTTGTGAAAAGATAGTCCCGTTGCTCGCGTCTGAATTGGTTCAAAGCCCAGTACACACTGACCCAGGAATCCTGCTCCATAGGAGCCTTGATCCCACGCAATCGGCGGCACGTGCCAGACCGAACGAATATGAGCGGGACCTTGGAACCGATTCGGCGACGCCGAAAGACCTTCGCATAATGTTCCTTCTCAATGACCAGAGTTCGACCATCGCGGTCGAGCTTCGTCATGGCACTATAGAGCGACGAGGTCGCGTCTCTGAACCCGACGACGTTCATCCCACCTACATCAAACGAAAACGCTTGCCCTGCTGGCTGGCGCCCAGTCCAACATGCCTCCAGTTGCTTCGAGTAGTCTTCGCCGAATCGCAGTACCTCCAGAAGAGACTTCCACAGCGTCTGCATCGCGTCGCGGGCTTCCTTGATGACCGCCGCGGGAGCCGGGTGAGCCTTGCCTGATGCTGTGCGGAATCTGTCGAGTCGGCCCATGAGATAGTCGACCGCCGCTTCCCCAAGAAACGATCCGACGCCCAGCATCACGTCGTCCGGATGGTAGTCGGGGATGGCTCTACTGCGGACGGCCTCTGACGCCACTTCAAACCAATCACCGTACTCCCAGCGAAGATGATGGCGAGCTCGAGCCAGACGCTTGTACTCGTCAGCGCTCTTCGGATCCAAGTCTGCGAACATCCGACCCATCAGAAGTCGCACGCGTTTCAGATTGTAGCCGTCGTCGTCCCAATACGCCTCATGCACGGCACGCGGATCGACCAGCGCGCCGATCTGCAGGGCGTGATAGTCGGCGCCCTTGAAGTATTTCGTTCGGGTGCAGAGCCAACGCTGCCTGACATGTGGACGCTCCTCGAAAAACGCCCGCGTCTGAGCCGCCGTCTTGTCCATTCTCTCGGTGTTCATCCCAAAAAAAGGATCTCCCCTATTCCATAGCTGCTCGTATGTCGCAAACACCTGACTCTTGTACAAGCAGTTGAGCCGACACCCAAGCAGATCGAAGCGACCGAGATCCCAGTCCAGGTGCGCCACATCACGCTGCTGCCAGAGGGTGTGGCTCAGGTTTCTGATTCTTTTGTAGATTCCGCTCGGGCTTAACCACAACTTTGGCCCCGGTAGTCCCGTCAGCGCCTCGAACGCGTCGGTGTCGTGCGTCTCGACGAATTCCAACAGCTCGACCCACACGGTCTTGGTGACCTTCTTGGTGACCCTGGTCTTGTCGCGTGTCCGCCGAAACAGATCCCGAAGAGGACCGAACTGCGGTGTGTCTTCTATATCGCGATCGGACGACGCCAAAAGGTTCCGGAGGTTGAAACAACCCTCGTAAAAGGCCAAGTAGCCGCGGATGTTGCCGAGATTCACCAACTGACAGAGCAGTGACGCCGCCGCGACCGCGTAGGAATCGTAGTTCCTGAAGATCAGTTTCTCCAGGGCAACAGCGGCCTCGCCCTCCCATTTGAGCCCGCCACGCTTTGGTCGTGAGTTGCCCGCGTCAAGGAGGTTCTCGGCCCGCAAGTTTCTGACAACTCTGCGTTGGAGACTCTTGAGCCTCAGGCGCCGCCTCTTCCCACGGATGTTCCTGATTTCAGAGAACGGCGGGCTTCCGAATCTCGCGTCACCGAGGATCTTGGCAAGCTGACCCGCGAGCCTGCTGATGTTCGTCGCGGTATTCTTCCGGATTGCCGGATCGATCTCGCTTCCCTGCTTCAAGAGCCGCTCGACATCTTTGCCAAATAGAGACAATGCCTTTCGGAATAGACGAAGTTCGGTGTCCTTGGCTCTGTTCGGCATCTTCAACAAGCTCAACGAGAGCAAGTAGAACCATACAGCCAGATTGCCGCGAACGAACCCCTCGTGGCGCTCTCCGAGACGGCCCAGATAGCTGCGGTGGCTCTTGACACGCGACTTGAACTGAATGCTGTCCTGCATCCGCATCGTGTATAACGTGTTCTGCAGATGGTGATCGATGTGTACCTTGACCTTTTTCGCGTTGGCCCTACGCGCCTGCAAGCCGTCGACGAAGCTGAGATCGCTGATCGGAATGCGATAGAACTCCATCGCGGTGAGTGGAATGGGATCGTCGGAATGATTCGCCCGGTAGGAGATCTCACGCTCGACGAGCTTGCCGATCTCGAGAGCCGCCCAACACAGCTTCTTGGTGTCCTCGGGTGTAAACTCCCGGATCGGCACGCACTGGTTCAGCGACTCGACGCGCGCCGCCCAGTGATCCACTAGGCAATCGATCACGTAATGGGTATGCCGGGTGTGCTTTACGACGCGTTGGAGTGCAATTCTCTCGCCGTTCCTTCGTGAGATGAAGCCTTCGAACTCATTGCGTCGTGATTTCGCGGAAGGATCGGGCCTCGATGGCAGCCTGGCCAGGCGCCTGTACACTGCGGCGATATCACTGGCACATTCCGGGCAGCCGCTTTTGAACAAGGCAGATGAGATCTTGCCGGTGCGACTGCCGCCCGGCGGCGCCATGATGAAGAGGAAGATCGGTGCACCGTTTCTTTTCTTGACCTTGGCCCGATAGTGCCAGTGCGGGAGCGTCACGCCGCCCACGTGGCCCCCTCGCGGTTTCCAAAACGCCTCAAAGGTAACGGTGACGCCTCCGAGCTTCAGTGGTGTAACACCCCCGCTCGTCTCGAAATGTGACGCGATTGCGTCGTAGAATTCCTTGACCTGCCTATACCGTTCCGGGGTGACAAGATCGTCCGGCCGGTCGTCCAGCAGAGCCCACAACTTCTTTTCATCGGGGATACTCGCCGCAGTGATTTGAACGGCGCCGCCTGCCGCGAGGCCGACATCGCGCAGTACCTTGTTCTTCGGCGGCTGAATCGACTCGTAACGACGCGGATATGCGACAAAGACGACGTCGCCAAGGGTCCTCTTTGTTTTGTTCTTGACACTCCGCAAATCTGTCGTCAAATACGCCAGTGCCAGCAGGGATATGTCCCGGCAATGTGCCACATCTCGTTTCGATTGGGCCAGAGTCAGAATCGCTTGCTCGAAGTTGGTCAATCCGCTGGTCGTTGTGAGCAGCTCGTTGACGGACCCATGCAACATCTTGTCGATCGGCTTCCTGTCTTCCTCCATCTCTCGCTTGTTCTCGACCTTGAGGATACCGATCACTTCACCGCCGGCGTGAATGCGAATCGGAGTACCGTAGAAGTTCTTGAACGACCCCCGCCACCCCTTGTTGTCCCAGACGAGATGGTCAAGAGCGCCCAGTTTCCGGAGATCCCTGGACGCGCGAATACTCAGCGGATCGCGGATCCTGGCCAGGTTGTCCTGAACGATGTCCGCCGTGATGCCGGAATCGAGAGTCACGAAACCCGTGTCCTGATCTCCCGGACTCGCCGAGCGACAGAGTCTCTTCCAGGGTCCAGACCAGTTGGAGGCGACCAGCCGGGCGACGCCTTTCGGGTACTTCCAGTAGGGGTAGGCCAGGGTACTCGATGCCGATCGCCACCGCGCTTCCTGCAGTACGGCGAACGCGCGCTTGGCGTTGGCGCTGCCGGCGGGGTGAATCGCCGACTTCGCGGCCACGTCCGCTATGTAACGGTCCAACGCAGGGTTCCAACGCGGTATCTTGCTCTGCGGCGCTGTCTCGTGCGACGGTGACAGGAGATCCCTGGGGTCGTAGAGCTTGAGGTGAATCGTGCAGGAGTCGGCCGACACTTCCTCCGCGATGATGTCGCACAGTTGATCCATCGTGCGGCGGAGCGTGTCCGAAGAGAAGAGGCTCTGTTCTTCGAGGAACTCGTACCGCTGCGCTCGCAGCAGTTTCGTGATGAACGTCCTGAATTCCCGCTCTTCCTGCTCTCGCGAATCAGCGAAGCGATTTGTGTCGGGCTGCATGGCCATAGAGATCACGTTCGGCAAGTCAGCTACCCGGCATTCGCGCCGGTAGCTCCCGCGCGCAGGTGATCGACTCCGACGCCTTCGGAGACGTCTCGAGCGCTCGTGTGAAGCTCACACCGTCGTTCTGTGGTATCAACAACGACTCGTTGACCTTGGTCAACAGGTAGTCGCGCAGATCGATCTCGGCCACCAGGATGTGTCGCTCGCGAAGAGCCTCGGTAACATCCGCAAGGCGAACCTGTTCTCCTGGCGACGAATCCCGGACCATGAAATCGACGACGCGTCGCATCGCCGACAGCCGGGCGGCTTTGTGCGAGCGGTTGGCGAGCATCGCCGCACCCAGCGGCCCGCTCACGTCGCGGCTCGCGCTGTCCGCGAGTTGCAGCGCATCCAGGGGAAGATACCGGTCCGCCCCGTAGATCTTGTCGTAGTATCGAGCGAGAAACGCCTCGGCCTGCCGCTTGACCAACTCGCCAGTCACGCCCGACAGCACGCCGCCGGCCAGAATCACTTCTTCGAACGAATGGCGTCGATAGATGTTGTACAGAGCGGCCACCAGGTGTGCGAGCTGCAACCCCACTTGACTGAACAACGCAACCACACCGGGAACCATGGTCGCCAGATGGTCGTACGGAAATGACGAGGGAGCCAGGCCGTCAGCGAGAGTCGGGTAGCTCTCCGGCGTGCCCGTGCTCAACCAATGGAGGCGCTCCCAACCGCGCTGCCACTTCGTGACGCCGGCCCACCTTCGATCCTCGCCTCGCAGGCGCACGTACCGCGCCAGCTCGTCCTCCAGCCTCCCGAGACTCAACGCCTCCCGAATGCGCGAGGCGATTCGGTCCGCAGACGCGTTCGACGGCTTGTTATCGGTGAGGGCGAGCTCCGTGAGATAGTCGCCATCGCCGCCGACCGCACGCCACAGCGCCAGCAGGTCACCGAGTTCAACGGCCTCGATGCGCGTGTCTCGTTGGGCCTCGCCGTTCCTCCCGGCATGAGGTCCAAAAAGCCGATGAGGACCGGCATGAGGTTCAAAAAGCTGACGAAGAGGGTCGAACACAAACGTGCGGGACAGATTGCGCACCGCCAACGACGAAACGTACTCACGGGCAACGCCCGCCGGCATAACGACGCCGGTCGGTAGCGTCACCGGTGGCGCGGCCAGGTCCAATACAATCTTCGAGAATTCACCGACCTCCGACGCAATCGCACTGTTCGGCAGCACGCGGCAGCCCGCCAGCGACGTTCCGAGCTTGACCACCAACTTCCCGCCGGATCGGTTCTTGTGCGCGAGAACACGGGCGCAATAGTTGCCGAAGGCTTCGGCATTCCCGTCGTTCTCGAGCGTCAGGGTCAGATTCGGATTCAGCGTGAAGCCGCGTTCATCGGCGACCTTTCGAAGGGCGTTTCTGAAGACCTCCACGAAGGGAAACGCGTGAATGACAGCCGCCGGCGATGTTGCCTCGAACCCTTTACCGTCGTACTCGAGACTGCCCAGAGTGCCCGAGAAGCAGACAATGCGGTTCTCCCGAACGGCTCCGGGCCATGAGATGCCGATGCCAGAAATCCCGCGCCATATGTCATCGTCGGCAAGCCAATCGACAAGCGCGAGAATCAGGCGTTCACAGAACGCTGCGGCATCGACGCGAGGAGGCACCCTGCCCGCAAAGGTCGGCACCCGTCCGAGATCATCCGTGTCACGCACCATCTGCGGCTTCCCACCGGCGAACAGCATGAACTTGACGTCCGTGCCTCCGATGTCGATGCCGAGGAACAGGCCCGATCGCATGTCGGCCTCGCCGAACGCGAGCTGGTTGTCTCCATCGGTACCCGTCGAGATCTGAAACGGCGAGAAGTTGAAGCTCTCAATGAACTGGCCAAAGACGCCCCGATACCCACACCCGGCCTCCGCGAGGCGAATCGCGTTCAGGAGTTCTGGATTCGAGAAGCCGTGCGAAGCTCTCGACTCCTCGAGCACGCCGCACTCGAGACGCGCAAGGAGCACGCGGCGCGTGACGGAGTAGTTGTAAATCTGGGCCGCGATGTACCGGGCCAGCAGGTGCTTGCGATTTGCCTGCCGTGACGCCGACGGCTCGCCCGGCCGCGGAACAGGGAGATAGGCGACGAATGATGCGTGGTCTTGGGGGCCGCTGAATTCGACCTCTATGGGTTGCACGTTGTCCGCATCGAGGTCGGCGATCGTATCGAGCACCCTGTAGACGCGAGGGACCCAGACCGGCTCGGATGGCGTGAATGCCTCGCCGACGAGAGCGTCGAAAATCGCCACCGCGGAGTAGCCCTTGCGGCCGATCTCCTCCCGCTCGTCTGCCGACAATTCAGGCAGCCGATTCTGAAGAGCGAAGCGCTTGGCTGGAGCGACTCTCAGGACGAACATGCCGTCGGCGGACTCCGCGCGCGCCTGAATGCCCGCTGACTCCAGATCTGCGAAAGCGGACCGGTCATCCAGTCGCAAGCCGTTGCGAGCGTCAAACAGTTCCTGCCGCTTCGCAAACTCGGAAGTGTCGAACGAAATCCATGCCAATCCATCACGAGACGACGCCTGGCACTCCCGCGTCAAGAGACGCAAGAGCAGGTCGAGCTGACGTGACAGACCATGCTGCGCGAACAGCTCGCGGACCTCCTCGAGGCCCACGATCTCGACATCGCTCGATGCCGCGCGCGACCCGTCCAGCGCGCCTGCAAGTGCGCCGGGATCGAAGCTGGCTGCGACGACCGTCTTCCACACGTCCGTGAAGCCTGGCATCAGAGACGCCGCGGCGCTCGCGTCCAACTCCGTGACGACATCGAGGTATTCGCTCAGCAGTCTCATCGACCACAAGACTTCGGATGAGACACCGCCGCATCGATGCGCGGCGTCGACCAGAGCACTGGTTCGGGCGCGCGTTCCGGCACCTGTCGACAAACGCCACAACGCTTGACGACTGATCAGGAGGAGTTGCAGGAAACCATGAAAGGCGTCCGTCTCGGACTGTGAATGGTTGTGGATGTACGGGCTCCGCTCCAGTCGCCCCGCCAGCGCCGCTCCGTAGTCGCCGTGCCACATGGGGAAGATCCAGTTTGCAGGCCGAAACAGCAACGAGTGCACCAGCAGGAACAGCCAACGCGACGCCTCAGGAGAAAAGGCCGGTTGACACCAGAGGGGCGTCTCGTCTTCAGTGGCGAGACGAGCCAGCTCTTTCACCAGCTTGAGTACGCGATCCCAGTGCTGGCGGTTTCCCTTCGCCGTCAGCTCGCGCGGGACTCCGGCGACCTCGAGGAGCTCGCCGACTCCCTCACGCTCGATGAATGCGGCGTACTTCCGGGCGACGTTGCACGCGAGGTCGATCGGCGACGGGACACTTTTCGTGAGCTGAACGCCGTCGTCGCTCAGCCAACAAGCAAGGCTCGGGTTGAACAACAGGTAGTGCAAGAGCGGGACGTCGAGGCACGCGGGGGGCACGGCCAGGCGTTCACCCGAACGCACTCGCAGCGCTTCCCTGTGCAGGTCACCCATCAGCGACGCAAGCCCGTGATCCTCCGTGGCGCCGCGCAGGAGCGCTTGCGACCGATCTCGCAAAGCGGGATCGGTGATCGACTCGAGCAACGGCCCGTAGACCGGGTGCGTTTCGTTGACGAGGACCTGCCGCTTCGACCGCCGGGGATGATACAAAGCATCGCGGAGATTGTCGATCTTGTCGGCAATCTTGAGCGCGATCACGTCCTGGCCACCTGCACGGATGCGCCTGAAATACGGCGACTCCGAGGAATCGCCCTGCGGGGGTCTCTTCTCGTCAGCCTGCCGGCTGACAGCCGCCACGAGTCCTGCGACACCACGCCCGAACTGGGCAGACAGAGACTCTTCGGTGCAGCCGCCATCCTCGATGACATCATGAAGCAGCGCGGCTTGGATGAGCGTCACGTCAGTCAGCCTGAGGTCGCGAACGAGCGAGATCGCGACCCGCAGCGGGTGAATGATGTAGAGTCCACCGCCTTCACGCGCTTGTCGCTCGTGGGTCTTTCTGGCAAGTTCCTTGGCCTGCAAGAGAATGGGAGCCGCGCCCTCAAGTCTCTCGCGAACGAGCTGATCGAACTCGGCCTCGATTGCCTGCAGGCGTCGAGACCACCAGGATGGCAGGTTAGACTGACCGTCATGAGACAAAGGAAGGTCCGTCATGATACTGACCAGTCGGTGAAGGCGTCGTCGCCGGGCCGCCGCGGCGCAAACGGCGCCTCCAGAAAGTTGCGATCGAGCTCAAACACCAGCGTCGTCAGCGCCGAGTCGCGGAAGTAACTGCCAGCGCCAATGACGCGCGGCGCGACGTCATCCAACCCCCGGGGGTCCGCAGTGGCAGGCCAGTACGCAGCTCCCACCGAGCCTCCGTTGTCGAGCAGGATCGCCGACTCCGCGCCGAGTCTGCGCTGCATCCGGCCGTGGTCGCCCAACGAGCCCGTCATCATCAGCAGGACCACACTACCGTCCGGTGTCAACCCTAATGAACTGTGTAAGTAGCCGTCTTCTTCCTGCAGCCCTCGGCGGGCGACGATGTCCGCCAATGCTGCGGCGCGTGTGGCGACCGGGGCATTCAAGTTGGCCATGAACGCGCTCATCAGTTCGTCATGAGCATCTCGATGCCACCTCAGCTCCGGAAGTGCCTGCGTCTGCCAGTCCTCCCATAACAGATGCACGATGTGTCGCTGATCGTAGGTCATCGCCGCCAGCAACGGGACAGGCGGAATCTCCGACCGAAACAAGATCGGCTGGCCAACTACAGCCAACTGCACCGGCTCTCCCGATTCGCCCTTGACGACGATGCCGCTCGATGATTCGCGAAATCGCACCTTTTGGATGACCAGCGTTCCGGACTGCACTCGACAGAGCGCTGTATACGTCGTGGTCTGCCAGGGCTCGTCGAGGCGGTGAATGAAACGGCCGGCCAGCCAAATCGGCAGCAAGAGGTTCTGAAAGGAGTTTCGAGAGCCCAACACCAAGAACGCCGAACTCCGTGCGCGGCGCGAACCCTGCTGGTTCACGAACATCTTAAGATGATCGCGATAGGAGCGTTTATAGTGGGCCGGAACGTGACTCGTGGGCTTGCCAAGCCCTCCATGCCGAACGAGGCCCGCGCGCGCGGGGTTACGAGGGTCGTCGAGGTGTTCCGCTGCTGGCATGACTGCGCCAAACTGCAATACACAGCCTCTGGGTACTGCGATTGCGGTCCTGTGCCACGTCGTCGGGTGTGTGAGAAGAGCCGTCGAATCCAACACAAGCCCACTTTAGCGCATTGTTCTGAGCCACGAGCGAATTCTCAACGGCACTCTGGTAGGATGCGGCTTGTCCGCGGCCGACCGGATACGTCCGGTGTCCGTCGAAACGGCACGCGTACGCACGTCTGATTGACTGGGCGCGTGGACGCTCGAGAATGCGACAACGATCACAACCACTGAATGGCAGCCTGATTCGCGTCCTTCGGGAACGGCTCTGTCTCACGATTGCCGAGGCCTCAGATTCCGCTGGTTATTCCACACGCGCCTGGCAGAAGTTCGAGGCCGGCGATCCCGCATTTCGGTCCACGATTCGGGCCATCGCCAAAGTTCTGCAGGTTGAGCCGGAAGCCATCGTCGCAGACGTTACCTATGGTCTGTCGTCGGATCTTCAGGCCTTTCGGACCACGGGGCTCGGCAGCGCGGTCCTGACGGTGAACAAAGCGCATTTGAAGCGCTCCGCCACCGAGGTTCTGTACGGCCTGGCGGTTGCATTCGATGCCTTGGGGGACTTTGATTCCGCATTCGCGATCGCTCAGGCCCTCTGCACCATCGCCCACGATGAGACTCAAAGAGCCGCCGCGATCATTCGACTGGCCTCGATTGACGACCATCGTCGACGGCGAGCCAGCGGCCTGAGCCGCCTGAGCGCGCTGCGCAAACGACTTGAATCACAGAAACCTTTCAATTCGGACGTCTACTATTGGGCCTGCTACCAAACAGGCGTTCTACTCGTGACGTCCCATCGCTTCGCCGAGGCCGCCGTCATGCTTCGGCGCGTCGAAAAGGGCGCTGCGTCCGAAGACCAAAAGACCTCGGCGCGGCATCAGCTTGGAGTGATCGCGCTGAGCAAGGGTCGATATCGGGAAGCCGAGCGGCTTTTCAGGGCATGCCTGCTCTGCCGACCGCCTGGCAGCTTCCGTCGCGCGTTCGAGTACCGTCGCATCGCAGAGGCCTGTGCTCTGGACGGCAGAAAAGTGGAGGCGACCGACGCGCTCAAGAGTGCTTTACAGTCGGCGCGCCGATCGAAACTGATCAGGTACGAGCGGGAAATAGCCAAGGTTGCGCTGAAGTTCGGCTTGCCACTTGAATGAGGATTTCGCGGACCGGCGCGGCTGCCTGTCGCAACCGCGCCGGCTGACGGAGGATCGAGGAGACGGTCGCCTATTGCGGGTGGCGCGCCGCGATCAGATAGCACGCGGCGTTCTGGACCGGCGTCGAGGTCCATTTCACCGTGTAGGTGCCCGGCGAGGTGACCTCCTTGGCGGCGATCGCGACCTGGACTGCGCGGCGTCAACTACTTTTGCCGGTGCGGCAGATTTAATTGTCGCCGCGCACTGGACTGCCGTCTCGCCGTTGTTGCCGAAGTCCAGATAGGAGTCGATCACCGTGAACGCGTTGTCGGGCACCGCGGTGTGATCCAGTGCGGCGGAATCGCCACCCCAGATCGCGATTAACGTCGCCGGGCCATCGACCGTGATGCTCCCCGGCGTCTGGTTCGATGCCGGCGCCAGGTTGTAGATCATGTCAACGGCGCCGCCATTAGTCACCTCGATCAACGCCTGCGAGATCTCCCCCGCGGGGTGGTCGTTTTTGTCGAACCTCAGCGTGTGCCCACTGCCCCCCGTCGCCGACGGCACCGCCCAGAGCGTATTCATTCTGCGATATGTTTCGTCAGGTTCTTTCAGAGCAACACACCGGCCTCTCCGACAGGCGCGGTCGTCACGATCAGCCTCGGGGTGGCCGTCTGGGAGGATGGCGCATGAAACGTGCAAGGCAGATTGAGATCGTAACGAGCATGCTCCTGGCCGTCGCGGCGCTCGCGTTGGCGCAGGCCGCGGCGGGCGGCGTGCAGGACGGCGTGAAGATCGGGAAGGTGTTCGTCTCTGGAGAGAACCCCGTGATCCGCTTGCTCGACAAACCAAGTGGCACACCGCTGGCGTCCGCGAGCTTCTGGCGAATCGTTTGGAGCCCGGTCGGACCGGGGCACGTCTGCTACCTCACAACGGGGGACGGCAAGTCGCCGGACGATCTGCGGATCGCCCTCCTTTGTCCCGGAGTGGCGCGGGCCGTCAGAGTCGGGTAATCTTCCCTATTGTCTGGTGCTCACGCCCCGCCCCTGCGGTTTCCTCGTGAGGCGGCGACTACCCCACAAGTCACCGCTTGCTCTCATCGCCCGGAGGTGACCGTTGCGCACGTTCATCACGCTCCTGTTCGCGTCCATTGCACTCGCCGTGCCGCTGCCCGCGATCGCCGCCCCGTTCACCGTCGTCAACAACGGCACCATCGCCTACACGATCGACGGGGTGGACAACCCGACGCTCACGCTGACGCGCGGCAGTACGTACACGTTCAACCTGACCGCGAGCGGGCATCCGTTCTGGATCAAGACCGCGCAGATCACGGGCACCGGCAGCGCCTACAACAACGGCGTGACGAACAACGGCATCGACTCCGGAACCATCACGTGGGTCGTGCCGCCGGACGCGCCGTCCGTGCTGTACTACAATTGCCAGTTTCACTCGCCGATGACCGGGCAGATCAACATCACGGACCCCGTGCCCGCCCTCACTCCGCTCGCCACCGGCGTGCTCGGGCTGCTCCTGGCCGGTGGCGGCGTCCTGTTCGTCCGCCGCCGCGCGGCACAGCCCCCGCGGCGTAGCCACTGACGTGCCAACCGGCAGGACAAGCGGCGCGCGTGGACCGGGCCGGTTGGTGCGGAACTAAGAGGGATGAATTAGCTGCCGCCGACCTTGCGTGGCGTCCGCGTGCGCGGGACGAAGCCACGAGACGTGGTCGCCTTCCACGGCTGGTGGGTCTGAGGCTTGGGGGCTCGTGCGGGAGCTGGCGCGGGCGCCTCGGACGAGTCGGCACCCGCTTTTGCCGCGGCTTTGACGCGTGCGGCCGCCGCCTTGGCCTCATCCTTCTCGAGACAGCAATGTTTGTACTTGCGGCCCGAGCCGCAGTAACAGGGCTCGTTGCGCCCCGGTCGTGCATTGGTCGAAGCAGCCATGGAATCAGTGTACCGTACCCGGCTGCACTCGAACGCGCAAGCGCGCCGAGCGCGCCGCCTTCGCGCTGCGCGCTTCGGCGGGCCAGGCGCGCGCCGAGCACCGAGCAACGACAGGCTAGTGTCCCGTCCCAGTGGATCGTGGCATAAGTCCCGGGCGCGGCGCCCGGATCGCAAGGCGCGACGAGCGAGCATACAGGCCGTATGTGAGCGAGGAGCAACGCCGCGAGGCGGGATGCCCCGCCCGGGAATTGTGTCGCGAACCACTGGGACGGGACACTAGATCTGCACGTATCGTACGGTGTTGCCGACCGAGGCGAGGAACTTCTCGAAGTCGGCGAATGCGATCGTCAGGCTGTGGGTGTTGATGTTCGGATGGAAGATCAGCCGCTCGGCGTTGCGCAGATCGGCGTCGATGATCACCTGCACCAAATGCGACGAATCGTTCAGCAGTCCAAACGGCGAGACTGAGCCTGGCGTCAACCCCATACGAGCCATAAGCCGCTCGGGCGATCCAAAGCTCAAGCGGTCGTCTCCAATCACCCTCACGAGTTGACGCAGATCGGCCTGCTTGTCGATACCGAGTATGACGAGGTAATGCCGATCGCCTTTCTTGTTCCTGAGAAACAGATTCTTGAGGGGAGTCGCCGGGATCGCGGCCCAGTGCCCCGCCGCCTGTTCGGCCGTGAAGACCGCCGGGTGCTCGTATGTCTCGTAGCTGATGCCAAGCGTATCGAGGGCGTCGTAGACCTGGTGAGGATCGGACATCCGTGAATTGTAAAACGTAAGAATGTAGAACACGGGTTTTGTTCAGCGGCTCCCGAGGGCGCGTCGCCGACACTGCCTGTCCGCGGCCGGCTTCCGCGAACCGGGAAATCAGTGTCGCCGCCACGCCAAGGGATAGCCGCCCGGCAGGGAGACGCCGCGACGAGGCCACGTCAGGACCGCAGCGCGATGCGGCCAGCGCGGGGCGTCAGGTCGAAAACCGCACCGCAGGCGGTCCGATCCGCGCAGGCGCTGTTTCGTCCCTGGTGATCGGAAAACCGGGTTGCCCAACCGATTCTCTACCGGCGCTCGGAAAACCCCAGCCGAAGCGGGACCGTCAGGCACGCGCCGAAGGTGCGCGTTTTCCGCGCGTCCGGCCGAGGCGCGGCGGGCGTGATGTGGCCTCGTCGCGGCACCGCGGCTGAACAAGGACGAACTCAGAATGTAGAATGATCTGTCCTTGCTACCGCCCGTGATTCTGCATTCTACGTTCTATGTTCTCAGTTCCACGTTTCACGTTCGGAGGTCCTATGCCCCGCCTGAGCGAACGCTTCGATGACGCCTTCCGCTACGCCCACGAGGTGCATGCGACACAGACGCGCAAGGGCACCGAGGCGCCGTACATCGGCCACCTGATGGGCGTCGCGTCGATCGTGCTGGACGACGGCGGGACGGAGGACGAGGCGATCGCGGCGCTGCTGCACGACGCGGCGGAGGACCACGGCGGCCGCGCCCGGCTCGAGGACATCCGGACGCGCTTCGGCGACGCCGTCGCGCGCATCGTCGAGGACTGCACCGACTGCTGGGATCAGCCGAAGAAGCCGTGGGCCGAGCGGAAGCTGGCGTTCGTGGAGCACGCGCGGCACCTGCCGGCGCCGAGCCTGCGCGTCTCGGCCGCGGACAAGGTCCACAACGCCTACGCCATTCTCCGCGACCTGCGAAACGTCGGCGAGGCGGTGTGGACGCGCTTCAACGCCGGCGCGGACGACGTGTTCGCGTATTACCACTCACTCGTCCGCGCGTACAAGGAAGCGGGAGGCGGCAGGCTCGTCGACGAGCTCGAACGCATCGTCCGGGGAATCGAACGGGAAATGGGATATTAGTTCCAGTTGCCAGTTGCCAGCTTCCAGCTGAGAAGGCTGGAAACTGGGAACTTACCCCTTCATCTCCAGTTCGAGCTTCGAGAGCGCGCGATCGATCAGCGTGAACCCTTCGCGCAGCTCCGCCTCCGTAATCGAGAGCGGCGGGTTGGTGAAGAACGTGTGCCAGCGCGTGAACGTATAGAGCCCTTCCTCGCGGAACAGCTTCGACAGCCGGCGCATTTCCTCGGAGCTGCCGCCGAAGGGAGCGAGCGGTTCCTTCGTCTTCCGGTCGCGCACCAGCTCCACGATCCCGAACAGCCCGATGTTCCTGTGGGCGCCGACGAGCGGGTGCTTCGCGGCGAGCTCCTCGAGCAGCCGCGTCATGACCGGACCGAGGCGGCGGGCGTTGCCAATGAGATCGTCCTCTTCGTAAACGCCAATCGTCGCGAGCGCCGCGGCGCACGCCAGCGTGTGGCTGTTGTAGGTCAGCCCGCCGTAGAATACGTTGTCGCGGAAATGCTCGGCGATCGGCCGCCGCATCCCCACCGCGCCCATGGGCACGTAGGCGCTCGTCAGCCCTTTGGCGATCGTCATGATGTCGGGGACGATGTTCCAGTGGTTGACGGCGAACCATTCGCCGGTCCGGCCGAAGCCCGACATGACCTCGTCGCACACCATCAGGATGCCGTGCTTCGTGCAGATGTCGCGGATGCCCTGAAGATACCCGTCCGGCGGCACGAGGATCCCGTTCGTGCCGCTGACCGTCTCGAGGAAGAACGCCGCGATCGTCTGCGGCCCTTCGAGCTGGACGATCTCTTCGATCATGGCGAGCGACTGGGCGGCCGAGTCCCAGCCGCGCTCGATGCCATGGTACGGATCGAGCACGTGCACCACGCCGGGCATGCCGGGCTCGACGCTCCAGCGGCGCGGATCGCCGGTCAGCGCGATCGCTCCCGCCGTGCCCCCGTGGTACGAACGATACCGCGCGAGGATCTTGTGGCGGCCGGTGTACGCCCGCGCGACTTTGATCGCGTTCTCGTTCGCGTCGGCGCCGCCGTTGGTGAAGAAGAACACGTCGATGTCGCCTGGCGCGATCTGGGCGAGCCTGGCGCCCAGTCTGGCGCGTGCCTCGGTCGCCATGAACGGGTTCGCGTACGCGAGCGTCGCCGCCTGCTCGGCAATGGCGCGCGTGACGCGCTCGTCGCCGTGCCCGATGTTCACGCACATCAACTGGCTGTTGAAGTCGATGAACCGCTTCCCTTCGGGCGTCCAGAAGTAGACCCCCTTCGCGCGGGCCACCGGGATGGGATCGACGCTCGCCTGCGCCGACCATTCGAAGAAGGTGTGCTGCCGGCAGAGGTCGACGATCTCGGCTCCGGACATCGGGGTGCTCCCTGCCGCCTGCTGCCTGCTGCCCGCTGCCTGCTTCGTGTCTGTTGTGGTCATAACTGCTTCTCGACGTCCTCGGCCGCGGCGTACCCTTCGGCGGTCTCGTGCCCGCCGTGGTACTCCTTCGTCTCCGGCCGCTTGATCTGTGAATGCGCCACGATGCGATCGCGCCGCAGCCCGCGGAAGTCCTCGAGCGTCCGCCAGCCCTTGTCGGCGTTTCGCTCGAGGAACTGCCGCAGGCCGTCCTTCAAGGCCGTGATCACGTTTGGACCGATCGCATGGTCCAACATGGCCGCGGTGCAGACCTGGACGGTGCCACATCCGAGCAGGAAGTAGTTCAGGGCGTGCGCGAACTCGCCGATGCCGCCGACGCCCGAGAATGCCCGGTCAGGAAACGCATTGGTCATCTGCGCCATCTTGGCGAGCGACTGCGGCAGGATCGCGGGGCCGCCCAGTCCCCCGCTCGACGTATACCCATCGACGTTGACCTCGAATTCGAGCGTGTCCGGGTTGATGAGCGGGATGGACGGGAAGGTGTTCGACGAGACGATCGCGTCGGCGCCTCCCAGGAACGACGCCCGCGCCTCGGCGACGATGTCGGTCGTCGACGGCGTCAGCTTGCACCACACGGGCACCCTGGCGACCTGTTTGACGACTTCCGTCACGATCGAGATGAGCCCTTCGTCCCTGCCGATGTTCGAGCCCATGTCCTTGCGGTCCATGTGCGGGCAGGACAGGTTCAGCTCGAGCGCGTCGGCGCCGGCCTGCTGGCACTGGGTCGCCAGCGTCTGCCAGTTGCGAAGCTCCTTGTCGCTGCCCGACCCCGCCATGATCGACACGACGAGGATCCGATCGGGGTGCGCCTGCTTGATGCGCGCGAGCCGCGGCAGCCACCAGTCGAGCGGCTTGTCGGAGATGAGCTCCCAGTTCCACGACGAGTGCAGCGCCGTGCCGGGCCGCTTCTCCATGGAAAGATGGTACGAATCGGGCGTCGCGCGCAGGAACTTCGTCTTCGGGCCGGCGACGTTCGTCACCGGGTGCAGGCCGATGGTCTTGGTGACCACGCCGCCCCAGCCGGCGTCGAACGCCCGCATGATGTTGCTGTCCGACTCGGTTGGCGGAGCCGACGACAGGAGGAACGGATTCTCGAAACGGAGTCCCGTGAACGTCACCGACAGATCGGCTGCCATAGTGGATCCCTCACGCTGGCCGGGTGGATAACATCAACAGGAGGAGGAGAGGACGGAGGCAACTCTGGCGCAAGTGACGCGGGTCGCGCGCCGGCCTTCGGCCGGCATCCTAAGATCCGCACCGCGCGAAGCGCGGCGCGACCCGCGAGACGGGCGGCCTTCGGTGCTCCACGTCTTCTCCTAACTCAGAGTGTCTTCTCCCCTTCTTCTGTCAAGAACCAGAAAGTCTCCCCTACTCCCCTTCTCCTGTTCGCGTGGAAGGCCTCCCCTGCTCCCCTTCTCCTGTTTGACGACGAGGCGAGTCCCCTCCATTAGAAACGCGGATTATAGCGTCATTTGGCCGGGGGACGTGCCGGCGCCACGCTCGACAGGTAGGCGGCCGCGGTCTGCTCGGCACACGCGCTCTCGAAGCCGAGATCGCGGAGGTGCCCGTCGCTGACGGCGTAGATCCACCCGTGGACCGACAGGGACTGGCCGCGCGACCACGCCTCCTGCACCACCGTCGTCTCGCACACCCTGCGCGCCTGCTCGATGACGTTCAGCTCGGACAATCGGCGCAGACGCTCCTGCTTCGAGCCCAGTCGATCGAGGGCGGCCGCGTGCCTCGCGTGCACCTCCTGCACCTGCCGGAGCCAGTTGTCGATGGTGCCGAGCTTGCGCCGCTCGAATGCCGCCTCGACGCCGCCGCACCCGTAATGGCCGCAGACGATGACGTGGCGGACCCGCAGCACTTCGACGGCGTACTGAATCACCGAGAGGCAGTTCAGATCGGTGTGGACGACGATGTTCGCGACGTTGCGATGGACAAAAAGCTCCCCGGGCATCAGCCCGACGATGTCGTTGGCCGGCACGCGGCTGTCGGAACACCCGATCCAGAGATACTGCGGGGCCTGCTGGATCTCGAGGCGCCGGAAGAACCCGGGATCCCGCGCCTCCATGGCGCCCGCCCAGCGGCGGTTGTTGTCGAAGAGATCCTGAAGGGTCGTCATGAGGGGCCGCACCCGCGAGTGTATTTGGCGCGGCGGGTGGAGTAAAGCGGCGGCAGGGCCTTGCGGCCCCCCTGGACGTGCGGTAATGTTGCCCCTTCTCTAAATCTAGGAGTGCCCCATGGGTCGCGTGGTTCGCGCCGGATTGATACAGACGAAAGCAGACATCTCGCTCGACGGCACCGCCGCCGACATCAAGCAGCGCATGCTCGACAAGCATCTGCCGTTCATCGAGGAGGCGGCGCGGCGCGGCGTCCAGCTCCTGTGCCTCCAGGAGCTGTTCAACGGCCCGTATTTCTGCGCCGAGCAGCAGCCCCGCTGGTACGAGATGGTCGAGCCGATCCCCGATGGGCCGACGATTCGGCTGATGCAGGACGTGGCGAAGAAGCACGGAATGGTGATCGTCGTGCCGATCTACGAGGAGGAGATCACCGGCGTGTACTACAACTCCGCCGCGGTGATCGATGCCGACGGCACGTACCTCGGGAAGTACCGCAAGCATCACATTCCGCACGTCGGCCCCGGCTTCTGGGAGAAGTTCTACTTCCGCCCGGGCAACCTCGGGTACCCCGTGTTCAACACGGCCGCCGGCAAGGTCGGCGTGTACATCTGCTACGACCGGCACTTTCCCGAGGGCGCGCGCATCCTCGGCTTGAACGGCGCGGAGATCGTGATGAACCCTTCGGCCACGGTTGCCGGCTTGTCCGAGTACCTGTGGAAGCTCGAGCAGCCGGCGCATGCTGTCGCCAACGGGTACTTCGTGGGCGCGATCAACCGCGTCGGCGTCGAGGCGCCGTGGAACATCGGCGAGTTCTACGGCCAGAGCTACTTCTGCGATCCTCGAGGGCAGATCGTGGCCATCGCCAGCCGCGATAAGGACGAGCTCGTCGTCGCCGATCTCGACCTCGGACTCATTCAGCAGGTGCGTAACACCTGGCAGTTCTACCGCGATCGCCGTCCTGAGACGTATGGCGCCATCACCGCCATTTAACCCGCCTTCGCGCTGCGCGCTTCGGCGCGGCAGGACGAGCCACGGGGCACGAGCAACGAGAGCATGCGAACACTCAAGAACTTCATAGGCGGCGAGTGGCGGGAGTCGGCGGGAGGCAAGGTCCAGGATCTGAATCCTGCCGACACGAGCGAGGTGATCGCCGAGGCCCCTTCGTCCACGTCGAAGGAAGCGGCCGAAGCCTGCGAAGCGGCCGCGAAGGCGTTCGAGGGCTGGCGCAACACGCCGGCGCCGGTGCGCGGACAGATCCTCTACAAAGTCCAGCGCCGCATGGAGGAACGCCGGCAGGAGCTTGCCGAGGCGCTCACGCGCGAGGAAGGCAAGACGATCGCGGAGTCGCGCGGTGAAGTGCAGCGCGCCATCAACGTGATCGAGTTCTTCGCGGGTGAGGCGCGGCGGATCACCGGCGAGACCATTCCCTCGGAGCTGCCGCACAACTTCTGCTACACGGTCAAGCAGCCGGTCGGTCCGGTCGGAATCATCACGCCGTGGAACTTCCCTGTCGCCATCCCGGTGTGGAAGATGGCGCCGGCGCTCGTTTCCGGGAATACCGTCGTCTTCAAGCCGGCGACCCTGACGCCGCTGACGGCGGCACTGATCGTCGAGATGTTCGACGAATGCGGCCTGCCTCCGGGCGTGCTGAACCTCGTCTACGGCGGCGGCCGCGAGGTCGGCGACACGATCGTCCGTCACCCCGCGATCCAGGCGGTCTCGTTCACCGGCTCCAACGACGTCGGCGTCGGCCTGTACGGCGCCGCGGCGGCGCGCGGCATCAAGTGCCAGTGCGAGATGGGCGGCAAGAACCCCATCGTGATTCTCGGCGACGCGGATCTCGCGCTCGCCGTCGAGAGCACGATCCAGGGGGCCTTCGGCTCCACCGGTCAGCGCTGCACCGCCACCAGCCGCGCGGTCGTCGTCGACTCCATTGCCGACGAGTTTCTCGACCGTCTCCAGGCACGCACCTCATCGCTCGTCGTCGGCAACGGCATGGACCCGGCGACCAGCCTCGGCCCGTCGGTCGACGAGCGCCAGCTCGAGACGGTGCTGAGCTACATCTCGGTCGGCAGGAACGAAGGCGCCCGGGTCGTTGCCGGCGGCGCACGCATGAAGGACGGCCGGCACGAGCGCGGGTTCTTCGTCGCGCCGACGATCTTCGATGGCGTCGATCCATCGATGCGCATCGCGCAGGAGGAGATCTTCGGGCCGGTCCTCTCGCTGATCCGCGTCAAGGACGCGGAGACCGCGCTGGCCACCGCCAACGGAGTCCGCTTCGGCCTGTCCGCTTCGATCTACACAAGCGACGTCGCGTCGATGTTCCGGTTCGTCGATCGGCTCGAGGCGGGCATCGTCCACGTGAACTCCCCCACCGTCGGCGGCGAGGCGCACATCCCGTTCGGCGGGATGAAGGCGACCGGCGTCGGCCTGCGCGAGATGGGCCGCGTCGCGATCGACTTCTACACGGAACTGAAAGTCGTCTACGTTGATTACACGGGCGGCAAGCGCGCGGGAAATTTGTATTAGCTAGTTTCCAGTTGCCAGCTTCCAGTTACCAGCCCGGACGTGTTCCGCTGGAACTGGACACTGGAAACCTCGCTGGAAGCTGGAAACTGGAAACTGGAAGCTGGAAGCTGGAAACTGGAAGCTGGAAGCTGATACTCATGTCTCTACTCATCACGAACGGCAGAATCATCACGGCTACTGACGACTATGTCGCTGACGTCTACTGCGACAACGGCGCCATCGCGGCAATCGGGAAGGACCTGCCGTCCCACCGGTTCCAGGCGGACAAGACGATCGACGCGTCCGGCAAGTACGTCATCCCGGGCGGTATCGACGTCCATACCCACCTGAACATGCCGTTCGGCGGCGCGACGTCCGCCGACGATTTCGAGACCGGCACCATCGCCGCCGCCTTCGGCGGCACGACGTCCATCGTGGACTTCGCGATCCAGTACCGCGGCCAGACGATGAGGCATGCGCTTGACGACTGGATGAAGCGCGGCGATGGCAAAGCGGTCATCGACTACGGCTTCCACATGATCGTGACGGAGCTTGAAGACGCCGGCCTCGGCGAGATGGACCGGATGGTCAGGGACGAAGGGGTCACGAGCTTCAAGCTGTTCATGGCCTACCCGGGCGTCTTCATGGTGGACGACCAGACGATCTTCCGCGCGCTGAAGAGGACCGGGACCAACGGCGGCCTGGTGTGCATGCACGCGGAGAACGGCGGCGTCATCGACGAACTGGTCAAGGAGGCGCTGCGCAAGGGTCAGACGGCGCCGAAGTATCACGCGCTGACGCGTCCAAGCCGCGCGGAAGGTGAAGCGACCGGCCGTGCCATCGCGCTGTCCGAAATGGCCGGCGTCCCGATTTACATCGTCCACCTCTCCGCCGCCGAGGCGCTCGAGAAGGTGAAGCAGGCGCGCGACATGGGACTGCCCGCCTATGCCGAGACGTGCCCGCAGTACCTGTTCCTGTCATACGACAACTACGAGGAGCCGGGATTCGAAGGATCGAAGTACGTGATGTCGCCGCCGCTGCGCGAGAAGTGGCACCAGGACGTCCTGTGGAAGGGACTGTCGAAGAACGACCTGCAGGTGATCTCAACGGATCACTGCCCGTTCTGCATGCAGGAGAAGGCGCTCGGGAAGGATGACTTCAGCAAGATCCCGAACGGCGCGCCGGGGATCGAGACGCGTCTGACGCTCGTGCACAACGGCGGCGTGCGTTCCGGCCGGATCAGCCTGAACCGCTTCGTCGAGGTCTGCTCCACGACGCCCGCGCGCATGTTCGGCCTCTTCCCGCGCAAGGGCACGATTGCCGTCGGCAGCGACGCCGACATCGTCATTTTCGATCCGGATCGAAAGCAGACGCTCGGGGTCAGGACGCTCCACATGAACGTGGACTACAACCCGTACGAAGGCACGACAGTCCAGGGCTCGCCGTCCGCGGTCATCTGCAACGGGCAAGTGATCATCGACGGCGACAAGTTCGTCGGCAAGAAAGGCGCCGGCCGGTTCCTGCGCCGCGGTCCCAGCCGCGCCCCCGCAGGGTTGTGATGCCCGAGGCGACAACCAATCAAATCGAGCGTCCCGACGGCCGCGTCGATCTGGTCGACCTGTCCCGCGTGCAGCGGAGCGTGCTGTACAACGACGACCTCGCGCCCGTGCCCATCGCCAGGCGCACCTGGACGACGTACAACTACGCGGCGCTGTGGATCAGCATGGCGCACTGCATCCCCACCTACATGCTGTCGGCCGGCCTGATGGCCGCGGGCATGAGCTGGGGGCAGGCGCTCTTCACGGTGGCGCTCGGCAACACAATCGTCCTCATCCCGATCCTGCTGAACTCCCATCCAGGCACGAAGTACGGGATTCCGTTCCCGGTCTACGCGCGCGCGGCGTACGGCACGATCGGATCGAACGTGCCGGCGCTGATGCGCGCGGTCGTGGCGTGCGGCTGGTTCGGCATCCAGGCGTGGATCGGCGGCGAGGCGCTGAACACGTTCTTCACGAGCATCATCCCGGGCTGGCACGGTTTACTGGGCGCCGGGTTCCAGGGACACTCCACCACCGAGTGGATCTCGTTCCTGCTCTTCTGGTCGCTGAACATCTTCATCGTGTATCGCGGCATGGACCTGCTGCGGAAGGTCGAGAACTGGGCGGCGCCGTTCGTGCTCATCATGACGACGTTGCTCCTCGCGTGGGCAGTGACGGAGGCCAAGGGGCTCGGGCCGCTGCTTGCGCAGCCCGGCAAGTTCGGCACGCTCGGTGAGTTCATGCCAGTCTTCATCCCGTCGCTGACGGCGATGATCGGCTACTGGGCGACGCTCTCGCTCAACATGCCGGACTTCACGCGGTTCGGGCGCAGCCAGCGCGAGCAGGTCATCGGCCAGACCGTGGCACTGCCGACCACGATGTTCGTCTTCGCGGCCATGGGCGTGCTCATCACGAGCGCCACGACGATCATCTACGGCGAGGTCATCTGGGACCCGATCAAGCTGGTCGGACGCTTCTCGTCACCGCTCGTGATCGCAGTCTCGATGTTCACTGCCGTCGTCGCGACGCTCGCGGTCAACATCGCGGCCAACGTCGTCTCCCCCGCCAACGATTTCGCCAACGCGTTTCCGCGCCTGATCAAGTTCAGCACCGGCGGCCTCATCACCGGCGTCCTCGGCATCGTCATCCAGCCGTGGCGGCTGCTGGCGGATCCGTCCGGCTACATCTTCTCGTGGCTGCTCGGCTACTCCGGCGGACTGGGATCGATTGCGGGCGTGTTGATCGCGGACTACTGGATCGTGCGGCGCAAGGCGCTGTCGCTCGAAGATCTGTATCTGACGACCGGCCGCTACGGCCGGTGGAACGCGGCAGGGATCATAGCCACTGTCGCGGGTTGCGCGCTCGCGTGGGGCGGCTTGGTCATTCCGTTCCTGCGGCCTCTGTATGATTACGCGTGGTTCGTAGGGTTCGCGGTCGCCGCGGGAGTGTATCTCGTTCTCGCGGGCCGCCGAAGGTAGCCCAGGGCGAAGAGATCGTCATGGGTCGCCAAGGCAATAATCGCTGACGATCAGATCCTCGAGCACAATGAGGGGCTGCTCGCGATCGCCGAACCACATCCGGACCCTGTCGGCTGAAACTTCCACGCTTGGATTGGCTGCCGTTCGCTTGCCGTTGACGCTGTCGACCGCGGGCCACAGTTCCGTCGTGTATTCGCAGAGGTAATCCTGCAAGGTATCGAGCGTGTCGTATGCCGCGTGGCTGATCGCCGAGGCAGCGTCAGGCGCGTCCGCGACCAGCAGCGCGGTACAGCTTGCCGTGCCGTATCCGGCATCGACCAAGCGGATATCCACTCGGCCTTCTCGAGCTTCGATGATGACATCCGCCGGGGCGATGCGACGGAGGCGCTCGGCGAGAGCGACCGCGAGACGTTGTCCATCAATCGTCACTTGCATCGCGGCGGTACCGCCAGCGGCTGGCGTTCAGCGCGCGGGTGAACGGCGCGTCGGCGCGGGCCTGGAGCTCCGAGCGTGTGAAGGGGAACAAATCGAGCGGAACGGGCAACGCACCGCCTCTGTAATGCGCCGCACGGTCATGGATGGGCAGCGCCGATACTCTCAAGACGATTAGCACGTCGAGATCGCTGCCTGGCGCATAGGTGTCGGTTTCGAACGATCCGAAGACGACCACCTCCTCGACCTCTGGCCGTTGCAGCAGCTCCGCCGCGTACGCGTCCACGGCCCGGCGAACAGCGGCCTTATCGATCGATTTGACGACGACACCACTCAATGATCCGCTCCGCATCGGCGAGCGCGCGATCGGCTTCGGCGGCCGTGTAGAAGTCGGCCGGCGCGCCGCGCTCGAATCCGTTCGGGTACCGCGTGGGAATGTAGTGCTTGTCGAGCGCCTTGGCGGCATCCGTCAGGGCCACATCCGATCGCAGATCTCGGGGAAGCTGGGCGAAGAGGTCCGTCAGCACATGACCCCAGGCGTCGAGATGGAGCTTCTGATACAGCGCCTTGAGCGCCTTCTCCGCCGCCTGCTGGGCGCCGAACGCCGCCCATTCGTGGTGACCGCCCGCCCGCGCGTGCCGGGCGGCCGCGAGATCGGCGTCCGCCTGCCGCAGCCAGTCCTTCGAACGTTCAGCCACGGGGCCATGCTCCCACAACATCACCTTTCGCGCAACGCGCGGCTACGCGGCGCGCGATGGGGTGTCGGAGGGCAGCAGGACCTTCGTTCAGCCGCCGGCCATCAGCGCTGACGTGTACGCGGCTGGAACGTGGCGAGCATCATCGCGACCGTCGCGGGTCGCGCGCTCGCGTGGGGCGGCCTGATCATTCCGGTGCTGCGGCCGCTCTATGCCCACGCCTGGTCCGTCGGCTTCGCGGTCGCAGGGGGCGTTTACCTCGTTCTCTCGGATCGCCGAAGGCAGCCCAGCGCGAAAAGATCGTCATGAGTCAGCAAGGCAATAATCGCAGACGATCAGATCTTGTAGCGTGAACATGGGGTGCTGGCGATCGCCGAACCACATCCGGACCCTGTCCTCTGAGACCTCCACATGTGGATTTGCCGGCCTTCGCTCGCCGGTGAGGTCGTCGCCGGTCACCGGCCACAGGTCGGTCGTATGCTCGCAGATCTAATCTTGCAGCGTGTTTAGTGCGTCATTGGCGGCCCCAGTGATCGCCCAGGCAGCATCGGGCATATCCCGAACCAACATCGCCGTATAGCTTCCCGTCCCGTACGCGGCATCAGCCAAGCGGATGTCAATTCGTCCGTCCGAGGCTTCGATTGTGACATCAGGCGGTGCTATGCCGCGCAAACGATCAGCGAGAGCAACCGCGAGGCTCTTTCCATCGACCATGAGTTACGCCCAAACCGGTTTGACCGGCATTTCGTGTCCTCATGGAATGATGATCAGGGCGATCAACGGCCAGGTTTCGAGCACACTACGAATCCCTTGTTATCGGGAGACGACATCAACGCAGTTCCCGGACGCGACAGCAGGACGAACCCGGAGGCGGCCAATTGGTCCCCATGAGGGTCGGTGTCCGGACTCCGATTGCCCGGTGGCCGCTGATATGCGATCCGCCCGGCCTGCATGTCCCATTCGGTCACGCTGAGGTGGTCGCCTCCCACACGGTAAGTGTGATCGAGCATTACCGTAGGCCAAATATCGATGTGATCCACGTGATCGAACCCGACGGCGTGTCCCATCTCGTGCTGCCGGACGTGCCGCGCGTAGTTGAAGTGCGGTGTGTCGTCAGTCCCGGGATCGAGCATGATTCCCGCTCCGGCGATCACGGTCCGCTTTTCTCCCCACATCCACCATGTCCCGCCACTCCATCCGCCAACCGGACCGAGGTCTTTTGCCCGTGCGACGACGATCGCGCCGGCTCTGCGAATCGGCACCACGGCGCCAGGGGTGAGATACTCCAGGTCCACTGAGGTGAAATCACCAAGGCGTCCGTCGGTCATTTTCAGGAACGCGTCTCGGAAATCGGCCGTCTGTGCAGCCACCGTGGCCGGATTCACGTTCTGTTCGAGGGCAACCGGATCATCTGCCCAACGCACGTACTGGGTCTCGCGAGCGATGAGCACCAGCCGAGGCGTGGAGATTCACCGCACGATGCCGAGGCCGTGCACATCCCGTGCAAGCGCGTCGTCGAACACTCCCAGGCTGAAGCTCGCCGGGATGAGCGAGATCGTCTTCGGTGGATCCGTCACGCGCATGTACGTGATGTGGGAGACGTAGTCGGGATGACTCGTGTAGATGCGCACCTCAGCGGGGCTGGTGACGGTGCCGGCAAACGCTCCGTTCGCGCCGGATTCGGCCGCCTTCTCGAATACTTGCTCGTTCAGGTAAATCGATACCCAGCCCACAGGACTCCCTGTGAGTGCGTCGAACACCGAACCCGAGACGTTGTAGTGCGTCGTTGGGTCGGATGGCGGGGTCGGGGTGGTCGGCGACGTGGGACCGCCGCAGGCGGCGAGAAACAGTGCGGCGAGGCCAACTGCGGGTGCAGCCAAACGACCGGAAACGGTTCGCACCGGGGCGCTCCTTGGGCCAGCTCAGCCGCCAGTATACGCCCGGAGTGTTTCCCCCGCGCGCCGTCCCACGCCACTCGCGATCGGCAGACTCAGCGTGACGGAGGCACGGTCTTCGGAAACCGCCCGCCGCTCATCTCAACCGCCTCGACGCGCCCCGATGGTCCGATCACGAAATTCACGAGCGCGGTGCCGCGCCACTCCTGCGTCCACCCCGCGCGGAACGTGTTGTAGTGCCAGTGCTCCAGCGGCCCGGTGAATACCCTGCCGTATCGGATCCTCAGGCCTCCTCCTTCGAGCGTCACCTCCACGTCTCCGCGCAGCGGGTCGGAGTACGTGCCGGCATAGCGGTCGAGCGGCAGCGACGGCGCCGTGCCGGCCACGCGCTGCGATTCGAGCCGCTTCTGCGCCTCATCGGCGCGCTTCGCCTCCTCGGCGTAGAGCGTCAGCAGCTCCGCATTCCAGTCGCGATCGGAGCGCCCCGCATACCGATCGAACACGGTGTACATCAGCGCGTGGCGCAGCTCCGCGTGGTCGAGGTTGCCGAGGGCGTAGACGCCGAGGCGCTCGTCCCGGATGAGCCCGATGATCGCGATCATGCCGTCGATGCTGCCCGTGTGGAAGTCCACGGCGCGCCCGCGGTAGTCCTCCTGGAACCAGCCAAAACCGTACGTCATCCAGTGCGGCTTGACGATGCGGGTCGCCGGATACTGGTTGTCCGGCGCGATCGTCTGCGGCTTGAACAGCTCCGCGAACGCCCGCTCCGACAGCAGGCGCTTGCCCCCGGGCGCGACGCCGCCGTCGAGCAGGAACTGCATCCATTTCGCCATGTCGTGCACACTCGACCAGACGGCGCCGGCCGGCGCGACGGAATCGACCGGCATGTTCTCGATGACCGTGATCGTGCCGCCAACCCGATCGTGCGGCGAGGCGACGTTCGCGCCTTTCGGCACCATCGCGAGCGTCGGCGCCGTGTCGCGCATTCCGAGCGGCTCGAAAATGCGGGTCCGGATGTACTCGGCCCACGACCGGCCGCTCGCCGCCTCGATCACGCGTCCGGCCGCCGCGTACATGATGTTCTGGTAGATGAACCGGGATCGGATCGAGTAGGCGGGCTCCAGCAGGCGCACGCGCGACAGGATCTGCTCCGTCGTGTTGTCCTGGCCGTACCACAGGAAGTCGGCGTTGCCGAGGCCGCCGCGATGCGTCAGCAGGTCGCGAACGGTCAGCTCCCGCGTCGCGGTGGGGTCCTTGAGCTGAAAGGCCGGAAGGTGCTTGATCACCGGATCGTCCCACGTCAGCTTCCCCTCGTCGACGAGCATCCCGAGCATCGCCGCGGTCATCGCCTTCGTCGTCGATCCGATGGCGAAGAGCGTGTGCTCGTCGACGGGGTCCGGCTTGCCCAACTCGCGGACGCCGTAGCCCTTCGCCACCACGACCCGTCCGTCCTTCACGACCGCGATCGCAAAGCCGGGGACGTGCCAGTCGGCCGCGGCCTTGGCGGTGTGGGCGTCGAATCCCGCCAGGGGAGAGGCCTGCGCGCGAACGGGCGGCGCCCACGGCGCGGGCAGCAGCCAGACCAGCGAAGCGGCGAGGAGCGCATGAGAGGTTCGTCGCATGCCCGTCATTAGGCCACAGATGGAGGCCGGACGCACACAGAACGGTCATCGCCTCTCTGTCATGGCGGCTGAATGACTGCGGGTAGACCGGAAGCGCGTCGGATCGATCCTCGAAACCCAGCGCTGGAGGCTCCGCGCGATAAGCGTCAGAGGAGGCGGACCAGACGGTCTGACTACCCGCTGTGAACGGGAATCAGAAGGCGGTCGATCAGATCTCGACGCTGATTGCGGGATCGGAGGCGTCTTCGACGCGCAGGCGCGGCGGCGCGTCGACGACGCACCGGAACCGGACGCCCAGCGCGGTCGAGTCGAGCCACCCATCCCGATCCGCTTGGAGGGCGAGCGATCTGCCCAGCCGGAAGATCTCAGGCACCTTCGAGCCGCGCTGGCACACGATCACTTCCTTCACCGCCAGGGCGGCGTAGAAGGGAACCTTCTCGTACGTCTCGTCCTCGGGCGAGCGGATCTCGATGACCGCGTCCGGCCCTCCGCCGCGGACGCCATCGTCCCGGAGGACATGCTCGCGGCCGGCCGCGACAAACGTCAGGTCGGGGATTCGGTAGTCGAGCGCCGCTCCCCATTCCCTGAAAACG
Organism: Acidobacteria bacterium RIFCSPLOWO2_12_FULL_66_21; assembly: GCA_001767455.1. Taxonomy (GTDB): domain Bacteria; phylum Acidobacteriota; class Vicinamibacteria; order Vicinamibacterales; family 2-12-FULL-66-21; genus 2-12-FULL-66-21. The sequence continues at coordinate 329,572 of MELC01000086.1, read as the reverse complement.
TTGATGCCGACAGCGAGCGTGCCCCGGCGCGTCTCCCGCAGGCGGGGACGCAGGAATTCGATCAGGTCGCCGAGGATGCGCTGGTGCTCTCTAGGGTTGGCGCCGGGGTCATGTGCAGCACGCCCTCCCACATTTCGTCCCGGCGGTCGAGGCCTTTCGCGCGGCGATCTGCCAGCTCTTCCTGGCGTACGTGGACGATGACCCACAGGACGACAGCTATTCGCGACGGCCGGCCACACGCTGGTCGCGTGGCTGAGGATCCAGAGCGTCAGTCCTCCGGCGCGTTTGAACCGCCGGCCGAACCTGTCCATTAGGCGGTCACGACACTCCCGGATCAGTCTACCTTGAGGGGTGCTCAGGGGTGCTGAAGGGTGCACACAAAGGTGCACGGAGGTGCTCAGTGCTGGGTGCCAGGTGCGTTCGGGTGCGCTGCCGGCTGCGTGCTGCCTGCTGCCTGCTTCACAGCACTCCAATCCGTGTGTGGCGCGCGGTTCAGGATGAACCAGCCGTACAGGAGGCGGCCGTAGCTCTGCCAGCGCATGTGCTTCGATTCGTAGAACGGAACCAGCGCGCGCTGGAGGGCGGGGAGGCGGTAGAACGGCACGCCTGGAAAGTAATGGTGCTCGAGGTGGTAGTTGGAGTTGAGAAAGGCGAAATCCCAGAACCAGTTGCCGCGCATCAGGGTGCCCCACTTCGCGGGGTCATCCGGATCGATGTCGTAGTGCTGGCCCAGCCGGTTCACGGTGAACGCCACGGGGAACACGAAGAACACGGGAACGATGCTCGTCCGCAGCGCGGCGTAGAAACCGAAGAAGTACCACAGCGCTGCCAGGGCGCCGAGGTGCGCCGCCATCGCGAGCCTGCGCTCGAATGCGATCTGCCGCTGGAGCTCTTCCGGGTACGTGGCGGACTCGCGCCGCGCCGCGCGGAAGTAGATCGGGAACAGCGCCGGCGTGCAGTACAGCAGCTTGTACCACCGTGCGTTCACCTTCGGCGACAGGTGGTGGCGCTTGGGATCGTCTTCCTCGGATCCCAGCTCGGCATGGTGATCGAGGTGCCACCGTGTGAACTGGCTGGCTGAGAGGCCGCTCGGGATGGCATAGAGATAGCCGAGCAGTCGATAGGCCCGCTCGTGATTCCCCTCGAAGACCGTGTGATGCACGACCTCGTGCAGGAGGACCGTGAAATTGAAGATGGTGAGTCCCTCCACGATCGCGAGGGGGATCCAGACGAGCGGGTTCTCGAAATGGACGAGTCCCCAGGTCGCCAGCCCGAGAATCGCGAACTGGCGGAACGCGACCAGCAGATGCCGTGCGCCGGACTTTCGATGAAAGACGCGCATCTGGTCGCGCGTGATCGCGCGCCCGAGCTCCGCCCTCAAGCCCGCGGCGTGCTGCGAGTAGTAGTGTGACTTGCCAGGCGTGGCAACGCCGGCCTCCGCGACCACCATCGTTCGATTGTAACGTGCTGGTGGCGGGTGTCAAAGGACTGCCGTCCTCCCGCTTCCCGGCGACACGGTCTCACACGAAGGCCACTAAGTGGTCACGGGCATAGCACGGTCGCGACCGTACAGAGAAGCACGCCGTCAAGCCGTCGAATGAATTCCGTCTTCGTGTGCTTCGTGATCTTCGCGGTCTTCGTGCGATATACCGTCGGTCCGTCTCAGCTGACGGCGCGACAGCGTGACAGCCGTCACTCTTCGGCAGGAATTGCGAGCTTCGTGCGCCCGACTCTCGTAAGGGCGACACCGACGAGCACCGCGGCGGCGCCCGCAATCTTCAAGGCGCTCAAGGACTCGCCGAGCGCCACGACGGCCGTCCCAAGGGCCACGAGCGGCACCAGGTTGGAATAGACGGCCGTCCTGGCGCTGCCAATCGCGCGCACCGCCGCATACCAGATGGTGTAGGCCACGCACAGCGCAAACAGCGCGGAGTACACGACGGCCACCCACGCCCCGACGCCGACGGTGCTCCAGTCGAGCCGCGTGAGGTGCGGCAGGACCGCCGTGACGTACAGCACCGTGCCGATCGTCATCGACACGCCGGTCACGCCGACCGGCGAATGCCGGACCATCAGGGCGCGCGCGCCGATCGTATAGATCGCCCAGCAGCACACCGCCGCGAACATCGTGAGATCGCCGCGCAACGAGCCCACGGCATCCGATCCCCCCTCCGCGACGACGAGATAGATGCCTCCCATCGACAACGCGGCGCCGAGCCAATGCAGCGCGTTCACGCGCTCTTGCCCCAGCGCCGCCGTCATCAGCGCGATCACGACCGGCGTGGCCGCGAGAATCAGCGAGCTGTTCGCCACGCTCGTCGCCGCGAGGCCGCCAATGAAAAAGTACTGATAAAGGAAGTGGCCGACGATCCCAAGGCCAATCAGACCGAGCCAGTCGCGCCGGGTGATCGGCGCGGGTGAATGAAAGATGCTGGCTATGGCTTTCCGCCCGCGGTCGTCGCCGTCCTTCTCCGGCGCGCGCGCCCACTTCCATTGCAGGGCATAGATGATCGCGAGAAACACGATCGACCCGATGAGCATGCGCGCGGCGTTGAACGCCTGCGGATCCATCTCGGTGAACGCGTGCTTGACGATGGAGTAGTTGGTGCCCCAGATCAGGGTCATCACGAGAAGAAGGGCGTCGAGCGAGCTGAAACGGCGAGACAAGTCGTGTCCAGTTCCCAGTTCCCAGCTCCCAGCTTCCTGCCTTGCTGGAAGCCGGAAACTGGAAGCTGGAAGCTGGAAGCTGGGAACTGTCCTATGGCTTCGGCACGAACGGCTGGAGGAAGAACAGGATCAGCGAGATGAGCAGCACGTAGATGACGAGCGACTCGATCAGGACGAGGCCCAGGATGAGCGCGCCGCGGATGTCGCCGGCCGCGCTGGGGTTGCGGGCGATGGCCTCGGCCGCCGCGCTGACCGCGCGGCCCTGGCCGAGCGCCGCGAGTCCCGCGGCGAACGCCAGCGCGAACCCGGCGGCGATGATGGACCAGCGGACCATGTCGGCGCCGCCGGGGGTCGAGTACACCGCGGCTTCCTGCGCGTAAAGCGGGGCGAACAGTCCGGCACCCACGACGAGTGCACATGTCAGAACGGTACGTTTACTCACGACCCAAGCCTCCTCATGTATGACAACCACAATTGGTGAATTACTCCTATGCCGCCGCCGGCGCCTCGTGTCCGCTCGGCGCGTCGTGGCCGTGCTCGTCCACGTGGTGCTCCACCGCCACCGCCCCCTGAAGGTAGATGATCGACAGCAGCACGAAGATGAACGCCTGGAGACCGCCGGTCACGAGCCCGAGGAACATCATCGGCAGCGGTACCAGGAACGGGATGATGCTGAACAGGATCACGATCACCATCTCTTCGCCGAAGATGTTGCCGAACAGCCGCAGCGACAGCGACAGCACCCGCGACAGGTGGCTGATGATCTCGATCGGCAGCATGATCGGCGCGATGAACACCGGCGCGCCTGGCGGTACCGCGAAGTGCTTGACGTACGCGACGACGCCCTGGGTCTTGATCCCCTGGAAGTGGTAGTACACCCAGATCGTCAAGGCGCAGCCGAGCGTGACGTTGATGCTGCTCGTCGGCGACATCAGTCCCGGCACGAGCCCCATGTAGTTGCCCGTGAGGATGAACAGCCCGAGGGTGGCGACGAGCGGCAGGAAACGGGCGCCGCCCGGTCCGATCCACTCCTCGAGCAGCCCGAGCACCGCGCGCACCGCGTCCTCCATCAGGATCTGCAGCCTGCCCGGGTTGTCCACGCTCAGCCGCGACCGCACCACGAGCGACAGCACGGTCAGGCCGGCGACGATCAACAGCACCATCACGAGGTACGGCGGAATCACCTCGTGCCCCTCGACATGAAATCCAAGGGGCCCGAGCGCCGCCGCCACGAGCGGTCCGAGCACGGCGTTCACCGCCTCGACGATCAGGAGCGGATGTTCCTTCATTCTCACGCGCGCCCCGGTCCCGCCGGAGCGCAGGGTTCATTTCTTCAAGAGGACGCGGACGGCTTCGATCGACACCGCCGCCACAACCGAGGACGCGCCCGCCATCAGCCCCAATGGGTGCAGGCGCAAACGAGCAATCATAACGTACGCCAGAAGAGCGAGTAAAGCGTACCGCAGCGCCAGTTTCACCAGAATCCACGCGAACTTCGGGCGCGGACGGGCGATGGCCTCCACGTCCGGGCCAGGCGCCACCTGCCGCACCAGGCCGGTCACGCTCGACGCGATCGTGTGATAGCTGACCGCGATCAGCAGCCCGCCGCCGATGACGCCCACCGCCGGCCACACCGTCCCGCGCGCGAGCACCAGCGCCGCCGCCGCCATCACGAGACAGGCGGCGATCGACGTCCGCTCGACACGGCGCAGCGTGGCGTCGGCGTCCACGGCTATTTCGGGAACCGCCCGGCCGTCCGGTAGACGTTGATCACCCCGGCGACCAGCCCGAAGAAGAAGAAGAGGAAGAACAGCCAGGGCCGGGTGCCGAGCCATTTGTCGAGCAGCCATCCGAACCAGGCGCCCAGCACAATCGCGAGCACGAACGAGAGGCCGACGGTGCTCAGCGCACCAAGCTCGCGAACGGTTTCCGACAGAGGGCGCTTTGCCACGCCGATAACTGTAACAGGAGTAGGGAAGCAGGGGAGGCTTGTCAAAAACGAACAGGAGAAGGGAGGAGGAAAGCCGTATTTTGGATGGACTCAACAAAACCAGTCGTGAAACGGGTCTGGGCCGCGCCAGACCCGTAGCTGGGAACTGGCGGGCCGCGCGTCCCCGTGTGCTCCGTGACTCCGTGTCAACGGAGCGCCTCCCCTACTCCGTTACTCTTGTTTGTTTGGTCGCGACCGCAGCGAGACGATCTCACCGCAGGCCGAGGCTCGGCACCGAGCCGAGCGAGGCGGCCGAGGCCTGCGCGAAGTCGAAGAGCAGCCGCGGATAGATCCCGAGCAGCACCGTCATCGCGAGGGTGACGGCGAGGACCGTCGCGACGGCGGGCGAGATGCCGAACGCCGCCGACTTCTCCTCCTCCTCCGAGATCCACATGAAGACGACGATCCGGATGTAGTAGTACAGCGACACCGCGCTGTTGAGGACGCCGATGACCGCGAGCCAGACGTACCCGGCGTCGATCGCCGCGCCGAACACCCAGAACTTGCCCATGAAGCCGGCGGTCGGAGGAATGCCGCCGAGCGACAGCATGAAAACCAGCATGGCGATCGCGGCGCCGGGATGCGTTGCGTACAATCCTGTCAGGTCCTTCAGTTCGTCGCCGATGATGTCCTTCCGCCGCAGCATGACGACGACGGCGAAGGCACCGAGCTGCATGAAGGCATAAATCATGAGGTAGACGAGCGCCGCGCTGACGCCGCGCGTGGATCCGGCGACGATGCCGATCAGGATGTAGCCGGCATGCGCGATGGACGAATAGGCCAGCAGGCGCTTGATGTTGCCTTGCGTCAGCGCCGCGAGGTTGCCGACCGTCATCGTCACCACCGCCAGGACGTAGAAGAACGCGCCCCAGCCGAACGGCTGCCCCCACGCCGTGCCCAGCCCGTCGGCGCGGAACGCCGGCAGCCCCGCGACGAAGATGCGCAGCAGCATCGCGAACGAGGCGGCCTTCGATCCGACGGACAGGAACGCCGTGATCGGCGTGGGCGCGCCTTCGTACACGTCGGGCGCCCACATGTGGAACGGCACGGCGGCGATCTTGAAGCCGATCCCGGCCACGAGCAGCATGACCGCGAACGGCAGCAGCAGGCCGCCGTCGCCCGCGACGAGCGACGTGGCGATCACGCGCAGGTGCGTGCTGCCGGTGAGCCCGTACAGGATCGACATGCCGTAGAGCAGCAGGCCCAGCGAGAAGGCGCCGAGCACGAAGTACTTGATCGCGGCTTCGTTCGAACGCTTGTTCGGCCGGATGATGCCCGTGAGCACGTAGAAGGAGACCGCCATCGTCTCCAGGCCGATGAACAGGGTGATGAGATCGACGCCGCCGGCCATGAACATCATGCCGAGCGTGGCGCACAGCACGAGGAAGTAGTACTCGCCGGGGTGGACGTTCTCGAGCGTCAGATAGCGCGGCGACATCAGCACCGTCAGCGCCGCCGCGACGAGGAACAGGACCTTGAAGAACGTGGCGAAGCCGTCGATCGCGACGAGGTCACGGGCGATCGTCAGGTTCTGGCCGGCCGAAGGAACGAGCGCGAGCCCGGCGCCCAGAATGACCGCAACCGTCACCCACGACAGCACCCGCTCCCACGCCCGCGGCAGGAGCACGTCGAGCGCCAGGACGAGCAGCGCGCCGGCGGTGATCACCAGCTCCGGCATCAGATAGTAGAAATCCGACGAGGAAAATCCCGGCGGCATCAGCGACGCTCCCCTTCACGCCTGGGAGGGGCCGCCGGCGCGGGCTCGGTCGTGCACGGCGGCTCGATCGTGAAGCCCGCCGGCGCGTTCGCCTGGGCCGCGGCCACGGCCGCGGCTGAGGGCGGGTTGTTGCAGTCGGCGGCCGCCTTCGCCATCGCCGGCCCGTAGACCGAGTTCACCCGGAGGACCACCCGGGTGACCGACGACTCGAGCCGCCGCAGAATCGGCGTCGGGTAGATGCCGATCCAGAACGCCAGCGCGATGAGCGGGGCGAACGTGGCGATCTCCCTGAGGTTCAGGTCCTTCAGCTTTTCATTCGCCGGGTTCTCGATCTTGCCGAACATCGTGCGCTGATACAGCCAGAGCATGTATGCGGCGCCGAGGACGATGCCGCTCGCGGCGACCGCCGCCCAGATCTTGTTGACCACGTAGACGCCCTGCAGGATCAGGATCTCGCCGATGAACCCGTTGAGCGCCGGCAGGCCGATCGACGACATCGTCATGATCATGAAGACCGCGGCGTAGATCGGCATCACCTTGGAGAGGCCGCCGTACTCGGAGATCTCGCGCGTGTGCCGCCGCTCGTACACGATGCCGACGATGAGGAAGAGCGCGCCCGTCGAGATGCCGTGGTTGAGCTGCTGGACGATGCTGCCGGTGATGCCGACCGGGGTCAGCGCGAACATGCCGAGCATGACCATCGCCATGTGGCTCACGCTGGAGTACGCCACGAGCCGCTTCCAGTCGGTCTGCGCCAGCGCCACGAGCGCGCCGTAGATGATGCCGACGAGGGACAGCCCGATCATCATCGGCACGAACGCGCGCGACGCGTCGGGGAGAATCGGCAGGCTGAACCGGATGAACCCGTACGTCCCCATCTTCAGGAGGACGGCCGCGAGGATGACCGAGCCGGCGGTCGGCGCGTCGGTGTGCGCGTCGGGCAGCCAGGTGTGGAACGGGAACATCGGCACCTTCACGGCGAAGCCGAGGAAGAAGGCGAGGAAGATCCACTTCTGGACGTTCGACGGGATCGTGAGCTGCTGGAACTGGGTGATGTCGAACGTGTAGACGCCCGTCGCGGTGTAGACGTAGAAATACAGCGCCAGGATCCCGAGCAGCATGACGACGCTGCCGACCAGGGTGTAGAGGAAGAACTTGATCGCCGAGTAGAGCCGCCGCCCGCCGCCCCAGATCCCGATGAGGAAATACATCGGGACGAGCATGACCTCCCAGAACAGGAAGAAGAGCAGGAAGTCGAGCGAGACGAACGCGCCGATCATGCCGGTCTGCAGGACGAGCATGAAGATGTAGAACTCCTTCACGCGCTCCGTGATGGCCGTCCACGACGACAGGATCGCGATGAGCCCCATCAGCGTCGTCAGCAGCACGAGCAGCATGCTGAAGCCGTCGACGCCGAGGAAGTAGGTCGCGCCGATGGCGGGGATCCAGTCCGCGTGCTCGACGAACTGCCAGGCGGCCCCCTGCGGCTGGTAGCGGAACCAGAGCGGCAGCGAGACGAGGAAGCCGAGCACCCCGAAGATGTTCGCGATCCACCGGATGGCGTTGTCCCGCTCCTTGCCGATGAACAACAGGAGCAGGGCGCCCACGGTGGGTGTGAACAGGATGACGGAGAGCAGATGGTTCTGGAAGAGAGTCATGTCAGTATCAGCAGAAAGTCCATCACCTGGCGACGAGATACAGAGTCAGGAACGCGAACACACCGACGACCATCAGCAGCGCGTAGTTCTGCACGAGCCCGGTCTGCAGCCGACGCACGAAGAAGCTGCCTTCTTCCGCGATCCAGCCGACGAGGTTCACGAGCCCGTCGACGACGTGCTTGTCGAACATGTGGGAGCCCCAGGCCGACACGCGCGTGAGCCAGCCGGAGCCGTCGACGGCGCCGTCGATCACGACGCGATCGAAGGTCCACAGGCCGCGGCCGCCGGCCACGGTCCCCTTGATGGCGGTCGCGTCGTACAGCTCGTCGACGTAGTACTTGTTGAACAGGAGCGCGTGGGCGCCGCGCCACCGGGCCGCCAGCCGATCGGGCAGCTCCGGATGCGTGAAATAGAAGCGGCGGGCGGCCAGGACGCCGGCGACCGCAATCAGAACGGACAGCACCATCAGGCCGAGCTCGCCGGCTGTCGACAGATGGTGTGCCCCCTCTTCGGCCGCGGCCGCCCCGGGGCCGTGTTCGGCGCCGGCGGCGGCGCCTGCCCCGGCTTCACGCGCGGCGGCCGTGTGACTCTCGAAACTCGGCGCGAGGAAATGCTCGATCGTGTTCGCGCCCTTCAACGCCTGCGGGATGCCCAGGAACCCGGCGACGATCGCGCCGACGGCGAGCGCCATCAGCGGTACGGTCATCGCGCGCGGTGACTCGTGCGGGCCGTGCCACGCGTGGGCGTGCCCGGCCGCACGCACGTCGGCCGCGCCGTGCGACACCTCGTGGTCGTCCTTCTGCGCCTGGCCGTCGAGCGGGTGCCTCACGCCGTGCGCCGCCGCCTCCATAGCCGCCGCCGGGGCCGCGACGCGCGCCCACGGCGCGCCGCGGTACGTGCCGTAGAAGGTCAGCAGGATCAGCCGGAACATGTAGAAGGCGGTCAGCAGCGCCGTCACCGCGCCGATCAGCCACAGGAACCGGTTGTTCAGGAACGACTGGTAGAGAATCTCGTCCTTGCTGAAGAACCCCGCGAGCGGCGGGATGCCCGCGATCGCCAGCGTGCCGATCATCATCGTGACGAAGGTCACCGGCATGTACTTCCGCAGGCCGCCCATCTTCTGCATGTCCTGCTCCCCGGCCATCGCGTGAATCACCGAGCCGCTGCCGAGGAAGAGGAGCGCCTTGAAGAAGGCGTGCGTCATCAAGTGGAAGATGCCCGCGGCGAACGCGCCGACGCCGGTCGCCAGGAACATGTAGCCGAGCTGCGACACGGTGGAGTACGCGAGCACGCGCTTGATGTCGTTCTGCACGAGCCCGATCGTGGCCGCCATCAGCGCGGTCAGCGCGCCGACGATGGCGACGATCTGCATCACGTGCGGCGCGTGCTGGAAGAGCACCGCGTTGCGCGCCACCATGTAGACGCCCGCCGTCACCATCGTGGCCGCGTGGATCAGCGCGGAGACCGGCGTGGGGCCTTCCATCGCGTCCGGCAGCCAGACGTGCAGCGGAATCTGCGCGCTCTTGCCGGTGGCGCCGATGAAGAGCGTCAGGCAGATGATTGAGAGCACCCCGAACCCCGCCGACTCGATCGGCATCGCGCCCGCCGCGTCGGCCACGGCGCGGAAATCCAGCGTGCCGAAGGTGAAGAAGACGAGGAACATCCCCAGGATGAAGCCCCAGTCGCCGATCCGGTTCGTGATGAACGCCTTCTTGCCCGCGTCCGACGCGCTCTTCTTCTCGTACCAGAATCCGATGAGCAGGTACGAGCACAAGCCGACGCCCTCCCACCCGACGAACATCACGAGGAAGTTCGCGCCGAGCACCAGGACCAGCATGAAGAAGCAGAACAGGTTCAGGTAGGAGAAGAACCGCGCGTAGCCGCCCGGCGCCTCGTCCTTCATGTACGCGGTCGAGTACACGTGGATCAGGAACCCGACGCCGGTGACGACGAGGATCATCACACCCGAGAGCGGATCGAGCCGGAACTGCCAGGGCACCTGGAACATGCCGATGTCGTGCGCGGTTTGGAGCGCCATCGGCGGAATCCAGTGGCCGAGGACGACGTCATGGACGCGCGCGTCGGCCGGCAGGCCGAGCAGTTCGGAAAACGCCCACAGCGACAGCCCAAGCGCGCCGGCCATCGTCGCGCAGGCGAGCAGGCCCGACACCGTCCGGCTGAACCACCGGATGCCGAACAGCCCGTTGACCAGCGCGCCGGCCGCGGGAAGCAGAGGAATGAGCCAGATGAATCGCATAGATCAGGGTGCTGAAGGGTGCTCAAGGGTGCTCAGGGGTGCTGAGGGCTGCTGATAGGTGCCCCTAGCCGTGACGGCCTGTGGCACCCTTGAGCACCGTTGAGCACCGTTGAGCACCTTGATCACCATCTCAATATGTTCATTTCGTCGATGTTCAGCGTTTCCTTGTTGCGGTAGAACGCGAGGATGATGCCCAGCCCGATCGCGGCCTCCGCGGCCGCGACGGCAACCACGAAAATCGCGAACACCTGCCCGACCGCGTTGTGCAGCTGCTGCGAGAAGGCGGCCAGGTTGATGTTGACCGCGTTGAGCATCAGCTCGATCGACATGAAGATGATGATGATGTTCCGGCGCGTCATCACGCCGATCACGCCGAGCATGAACAGCGCCGCCGAGAGCACGAGATAGTGGTAAGGCGTAATCGGCGTCATATCTCTTTTTTCGCAAGCAGGATCGCCCCGATCATCGCGACGAGGAGCAGCATCGACGCGACCTCGAACGGGATCAGGTAATCCGTATAGAGCAACATCCCCACCACTTCGGTGTTGCCCACGGTCTGGAGTGGCGTGGCCGCCGCGGCCGCCACGGCGCTGGCCGGGCGTGCCGCCGAGTACACGAGAATCGCCGAGATCTCCGCGAGCATGACGGCCGCCAGCACGAAGCCGACGCGCGACTGGCGGCGGCGATCGGGCGCGGCGTCCGGCCCGCGCTTCAGGTTCACCAGCATGACGACGAACAAGTACAGCACGACGATGCCGCCGGCGTAGACGAGGACCTGGATGATCGCGAGGAACTCGGCCCCGAGCATCACGTAGATCATCGCGACGCACAAGAAGTTCGCCACGAGGAACACGACGCAGTGCACCGTGTTCCGCGCCGTCACCACGAGCACGCCGAAGCCGAGGATGAACGCCGCGAGCGTGTAGAACAGGATCGATTCGAACATTACAGCAGCACCTTGAGAATCGCGGTCACCACGAGGTTCGCAATCCCCAGCGGAATCAGCACCTTCCATCCAAGCCGCATCAACTGGTCGTACCGGTAGCGGGGCAGCGTCGCGCGGATCCAGATGAACACGTAGATGAAGACGAACGTCTTCAGCAGGAACCAGATCCATCCGGGCACGAAGCCGAGGAACGACAGCACGTGCACGTTCGGGAACGGCCGCAGCCATCCGCCCAGGAACAGCGTCGTCGCGACGGCGGAGACGACGATCATGTTGGCGTATTCGGCCAGGAAGAACAGCGCGAAGCGCATGCCGCTGTACTCCGTGTGGAAGCCGCCGGTCAGCTCCTGCTCCGCTTCCGGCAGGTCGAACGGCGCGCGGTTGGTCTCGGCGAGTCCGCCGATGAACAGGATCACGAAGGCGACCGGCTGGAGGAACACGTACCACACGCCCTGCGACAGCTGCGCGTTGACGATGCCGACCATGCTCAGCGTGCCCGCGACGACCACCAGGCTGACGAGCATCATCGTGACGGCGATCTCGTAGCTGATGAGCTGAGCGGAGGCGCGCAGCCCCGCGAGCAGCGGAAACTTGCTGTTGGAGGAGTAGCCCGCCAGGATGATGCCGTAGACGCCGATGGACGTGACCGACACGATGTAGAGCAGCCCCACGTTGACGTCCGCGATGTACAGCGACACGGGGTGGCCGAACATCGAAACCGTGGCGCCGAACGGGATGACGGCGAACGCGATGAGCGCCGGCACCATCGAGACGATCGGCGCGAGCGTGAACACCCACTTGTCGGCGCGCGACGGCGTGATGTCCTCCTTCAGCAGGAGCTTCACCGCGTCGGCGATCGGCTGCAGAACGCCTTGCGGGCCGACACGCATCGGGCCGAGCCGCACCTGGACCCACGCGATCACCTTGCGTTCGAGCAGCGTCAGGTAGGTGACCGCCAGCAGCACCGCGCTCAGCAGAACGACGATCTTCAGAATGGGAACGACGTAGATGTCAACCATGCCTCTCTCGTTGCTCGCGGTGCCCCCCGCCTTCGCTTCGCTTCGGCGAGGCTCGCCGCAGCCCTGGCGGGGGCGGCACCCCCGCACGGGCACCCCAGCGCGCCGGGGACCCCAGCGCGCCGGGGACCCCGCCTTGGCCGCAGGCGCTCACCGATCCACCTCGCCCAGGACGATGTCGAGCGAGCCGATGAGCGCGACGACGTCAGCCACCAGGTGGCCCTTGATCAGGCGCGACAGCGCCTGGAGGTTGCAGAACGACGGCGGACGGACGCGAAAGCGGTAGGGCGTGTTCGACTTGCCGTCGCTGGCGATGAAGTAGCCGAGCTCCCCTTTCGGCGCCTCGATCGCGTGGTAGGTTTCCCCCGCCGGCGGCTTGATGAGACGCGGCACCTTGCCCAGGATCGGCCCCTCGGGCAGCCCGTCGAGCGCCTGCCGGATGATGCGCACCGACTGCCGGAACTCCTCGATGCGGACCAGGTACCGGTCGTACGTGTCGCCGGCCGCGCCGATCGGGATGTCGAAGTCGAACTCGGCGTACGCCGCGTAAGGCTCGTCCTTGCGGACGTCGCGTGGGATGCCCGATCCGCGCAGCGGCGGACCGCTCAGGCCGATCGCGACCGCGTCCTCGCCCGGGATGACGCCGACGCCGCGCGTGCGCTCCAGCCAGATGCGGTTGTGCGTGAGCAGCTGCTCGTACTCGTCCACCTTCGGTCCGAGGATGTCGCAGAAGTCGCGCACCTTGCGGTCCCAGCCGGGTGGAATGTCGAGCGGCAGGCCGCCGACGCGCATCGCGTTGTACGTGAGCCGCGCGCCGCAGTACTCCTCGAACAGATCCAGGACGAGCTCGCGCTCGCGGAACGCGTAGAGGAAGACGGTCATCGCGCCGATGTCCATCGCGTGCGTCCCGAGCCACAGGCAGTGGCTCGCGATCCGCTGCAGCTCGGCGAGGATCGTGCGGATGTAGCGCGCCCGCCGCGGCACCTCGATCGACATCAGCTTCTCGACCGTCTCGACGTACCCGAGGTTGTTGCTCGCGGCCGCAACGTAGTCCATGCGATCCGTGATGAGGACGATCTGCGCCCAGTCGCGGTGCTCGCACAGCTTCTCGACGCCCCGGTGCAGGTAGCCGATCACGACGTCGCTGCCGATGACGCGCTCGCCGTCGAGGCGCAGGATCACGCGGAGCACGCCGTGCGTGCTCGGGTGCTGCGGCCCCATGTTGATGACCAGCTCGTTCGTATCGAACATCGTTTACTGCGCTCGGCGGCGCCGCTTCGCGGCGCTTCCTTCCAGCGCCTCGCGCAAGCCGCAGGCGCCGTACTCCTTGTACCCATGGCGGCGCATTCGCGCCGCATTCTCATTCGAAAGACAGACCATCATTCGATCTCCCGCGCGGCTTTGACCTTGAGCCAGTCAGCGGGACTCTCGAGCAGCAGCTCGCCGGGCCCTTCCAGCGGATAGTCCTTGCGCTGCGGGTGGCCCTGCCACTCTTCCGGCATCAGGATGCGGCGCAAGTCCGGATGGCCCTCGAACGGAATGCCGAACAGGTCGAATACTTCGCGCTCCAGCCAGTTCGCCGACGGCCAGATGCCGGTCACCGACGGGAGGGCCACGCCGTCCGCGACCCGCACCTTCACGCGCACGCGGTGCCGCAGGCGCGTGGAGTACAGGCAGTAGATGACATCGAAGCGGTCCGCCCGCGGCGGCCAGTCCGTCGCCGTCACGTCCGAGCAGAAATCGAACAGCGCGCCGGGCGTGTCGCGCAGGTGCGCCGCCACGTCGAGCAGCCGCGATGCCGGCACGACGATCGACCAGTCCCCCACCCACAGTGAGACGTGCGTCACCGCGCCCGCGAGTGCCGTCTGGAGCGCTGAAATGAATCCGGGAAGCGGCGTGTCGGCAGGCGGCGGCGGATCCGGTGGACCCGCGGGCAGAGCGGCGATCTTCGCCTGCTCTGCCGATTTTCCGGCAACGGGCGGCTTCGCGGCAGCAGGTACAGATGCGGGCGGCTGGGCTCCGGCGCGCGGGGCCTGGCCAGCGAGAGGCTCGGATTTCCCCTCGCCGGCGGGCCTGCCGCCGGCGCCCTCCGGTGGGTTCGGAGGTTCACTCATGATGTTGTGCGGGCGGACGATGCACGTTGAATGCCGGAAACCAATCGGGAATCAGAGGGCGGATCATCGATCGGCGATCGGCCCTACAGTTGCCACTCCAGCGCGCCCTTCCGCCACGCGTAGAAGTACCCCACGACGAGGATGAACAGAAACAGCAGCATCTCGATCAGGCCGAAGACCGCGAGTTTGCCGAGCGAAACCGCCCAGGGAAACATGAACACGGTCTCCACGTCGAAGATGACGAACAGCATCGCGATCAGGTAGTACCGGATGCTGTAACGATCCCGCGCGTCGCCGGCCGCCTCGATGCCGCACTCGTACGGCTCGAGCTTGATCGCGTTGGGCTTCTGCGCGCTGACGAGTCTCGCGAACACGATCGTGAAGGCCGCGAATGCCGCCGCAATCACGATGAATATGAATATTGGAACATAGGACGTGAGCATGGTCTGAACCCGCCGACTTGCGACTGTGGAGGTGAGGAGCCCGCAGGACCCAAGGGTCTGGCCCGGCTGAACGGGCTCGGTTATAGCATGCGCCCCAGGGGGTGTCAACAAACGGCAAACCCCTGTGTACCAACAATTTTCGGCCATGCCGTTTCTTGACGCTCCGCTCGCGGCGAGCCTATACTCGAACCATCATCATCATGTCCACCAGTCCACTTGCCGCGATGCTGTTTGCCTTTGCACTCTCCATACCAGGTGGCTCGCAGGCGCCCCAGCGGCCATCGGACCGGACGCGCGACATCTACGTCAGCGCGATCGACGCGACGGGCGCGCCCGTCACCGGCCTCGGCGTCGAGGACTTCAAGGTGCGCGAGGACGGCGTCGCGCGCGAAGTGCTCAAGGTCGCGCCGGCGACCGCGCCGATGCAGGTGATGCTGCTCGTCGACGACAGCCAGGCCGCCGGACTCGCCGTGCACGATCTGCGGCTGGCGCTCACCGCGTTTGTCGACCAGATCAAGGGACACGGCGAAATCGGCCTCGTGACGATCGGCGAGCGCCCGACCTCGGTTGTCGCCTCCACGCCCGACGTGACGGCCGTGAAGAACGGGATCAACCGGATCTTCGCGCGTCCGGGCTCCGGCGCGTACTTCACGGAAGGCGTGCGCGAGGTGATCCGCGGCGTGCAGAAGCGCAAGGCAGAACGGCCGGTCATCGTCGCGATCACGTTCGAGGGTGTCGAGTTCAGCAACCTGCCGTATCCACGCGTCCTCCAGGATCTGTATGCGAGCGGCGCGACGCTGCACGCCCTCGAGGTTGGGGCGCCGACGTCGTCGGTCGACGACGAGATGCGCAACCGCAACACGGTGATCGCCGACGGCACGGACAACACCGGCGGCCGCCGCGACCAGGTCCTGAGCCACATCGCGCTTCCCGAACGGATGGCGCAGCTCGCCGACGAACTGCTCCACCAGTACGTCGTCACCTACGGCCGTTCTGACGCGTTGATCCCGCCCGAGAAGATCCAGGTGACGACGACCCGCCCCGGAGTCACGGTCCGCGCCAGGAAGCGCACGGCAGACCGGTGATCCCCAGCAGCCGGCCGCTCGTGGCGCTGGGGTTCGCGCTGGCGGCGGCCGCCGCCGGCCTCGCGCAGAAGCCGGAGCCGTTTCGCGGCGGCATCGACATGGTGTCCCTCAACGTGACGGTGACCGAGGGCAACAAGTACGTCACCGGCCTGAGCCAGGAGGACTTCGAGATCTTCGAGGACGGGGCCAGACAGACCATCTCGTTCTTCTCGCGCGAGCTGCAGCCCATCGCGCTCGCGATCCTGCTCGACACCAGCAACAGCATGGAAGACAAGCTGGCCACCGCGCAGGAGGCGGCGGTCGGGTTCGTCAGGCGCATGCGCCGCGAGGACGCGATTGAGGTAATCGACTTCAACAAGGAGGTCCGCGTCGCGCATCCGTTCACGAACGACGCCGCCGCGCTCGAGCGGGCGATTCGCGGCACGTCGGTGAACGGGTCCACCTCGCTCTACAACGCGATCTACATCTCGCTGAAGGAGCTGAAGAAGGAGCGGGCCCTTTCGGCGGAGGAGATCCGGCGGCAGGCGATCATCGTGCTGTCGGACGGCGACGACACGTCGAGCCTCGTCGGATATGAGGACGTGCTGAACCTCGCGCAACGGTCGGAGACCGCGATCTACGCGATCGGACTGCGGCAGCAGGAACCCGGCCGCCAGCGGTTCAAGCAAGCGGAGTTCGTGCTGCGGCAACTCTCGCAGGAGACCGGCGGGCGCCTGTTCTTCGCGTCGAGCGTGATCGAACTGCCGAAGATCTACCAGCAGATCTCGGAAGAACTGGCGAGCCAGTACAGCATGGCCTATACGCCGAAGAACCCCCTGCGCAACGGCGCCTGGCGCCGCATCATCGTGCGCGTGCAACGGTCGGGCGCGATCGCGCGCACGCGCCAGGGGTATTACGCGCCGTCCGCGCCGCACGGACGCTGAGGACCTCGATGCATCTCGTGCCGCTGCTGCTCTACGCCGCCGCCACCGCCGCGTACGTCGCCCATTTCGCGTGGCGCGACCCGCGGGTGGGACGGCTCGCGACCGCCGCGCTTGGTGCCGGCGTGCTCGCGCACACGTTCCTCATCGGCATGCAGACCGTGGAGGCCGGGCACGCGCCGCTCGTCGGGACGAGCGCGGCGATCTCCGCGTTCGTCTGGCTGCTCGGGCTGTCGTACCTGTATGTGGAGCTGAGCTCCGACGAGCGGGCGATGGGCGCGTTCGTCGCGGTGCTGCTCGTCGCGCTCGACGTCATTCCCGCGCTCGACCCCACCGTGACGCCGCGGCCGCCGCTCCTGCGGAGCCCGCTGTTCACGGTGCACGTGGTGTCGATGCTGTTCGCGTACGCCAGCTTCGCGCTCGCCTTCGTGCTCGGGATCACGTACGTCCTGCTCTTCAACGAAATCAAGGCCAAGCATCTCGGGTTCTTCTACGCGCGGCTGCCGTCGCTGCACGTGCTCGACGTGATGAACGGGCGGGCGATCACCGTCGGCTGGATCTTCCTGACGGCGGGCGTCACGATCGGGGGCATCTGGGCCACCCAGATCCACAGTTCGCCCGATCCGCGCGCGCAGGCCATGTCGGTCGCCGATCCGAAAATCCTCGTCGCGCTCCTGAGCTGGGGCATCTACTCGTTCGCGTTCTTCGCGCGGCGCGCCATCGGATGGAGCGGGCGGCGGGCCGCGTGGCTCTCGGCGATCGGATTCGTCATCGTGCTCCTCAACTTCGTGCCCGTCGGGTTCTTCCTGACGAAGAGCCACAACTTCTAAGCCGGACGATGCGCCTTTTCGCAGTCGGCCTCAGCCACCGCACCGCGCCCGTCGAGCTGCGCGAGTGCGTCGACTTCTCGCGCGACGGCGTGGACGCCGCGCTGTCGGCGCTCGTCGAGCGCAACGCCGGCCGCGAGGCGGTCGTGCTCTCCACCTGCAACCGCGCGGAAATCTACGCCGCGGGCGACACGGACGCGACGGTCGAGGCGCTCGAGCGGTTCTTCGGCGACTATCACGGGGTGCCGCACGCGCAGATGTCCGAGCATCTCTACACGAGGCGGGGGGCCGATGCCGCGCGCCATCTGTTCCGCGTCGCCGCGGGCCTCGATTCGCTCGTCGTCGGCGAGCCGCAGATCCTCGGCCAGGTGAAGAGCGCGTATTCCGCGGCGGCCGAGCACAAGACCACCGGGGCGCTCACCAACCGTCTCTTTCACGCCGCGTTTGCCGTCGGCAAGCGGGTCCGGTCCGAGACCGGCCTCGGCGAAGGGGCGGTCTCGGTCAGCTACGCGGCCATCGCGCTCGCGAAGAAGATCCTCGGGGATCTGAAGGGGCTCGGCGTCCTGATCCTCGGCGCCGGCGAGATGGCGAAGCTCACCGGCGTCCACCTGCAGGCGCAGCAGGTCACGCAGATCACCATCGCGAGCCGGACGCTGCAGACGGCGCAGAACCTGGCGGGACACCTCGGCGGGCGCGCGGTGCCGTGGACCGCGCTCGACGAGGCGCTGGCCGCGTCCGACATTGTCGTGACCGCCACCGGCGCGACCGAGCCGGTGCTCACGCGCCGCCGCGTCGAGGACATCATGCGCGCGCGCCGCCGGCGGCCGCTGTTCGTGATCGATATCGCCCTGCCGCGCGACGTCGAGGCGGAGGTCGGCAACCTCGATCAGGTGTTCCTGTACAACATCGACGACCTGCAGACGATCGTGCACGAGAACATGGCGCGGCGCGCCGGAGAGCTGGCGCACGCCGAGGCCATCGTGGAAGAGGAGGTCGCGCGGTTCGCCTCGTGGATGCAGTCGCGCGAGATCATTCCGACCGTCGTTGCGCTCCGCCAGCGCTTCGAGTCCATCCGGCAATCGGAGCTGGCGCGCCTCGAGTCGAAGATGTCGAACCTGCCGCCGGAAGCGCGGGCGAGGCTCGACGAGATCACGCATCTGATCGTCGAGAAGCTGCTGCTCACGCCGACCGAGCAGCTCAAGGCGGTCAGCGACCAGGCGATGGTGGCCGCGTACGCCGACGCGTTGAACCGGCTGTTCAGCCTCGCCGCGAACGAGAGCCCCGACGCGGCGGACGCCGGCGGGCCGGAGACGAAGACCGGCGGACGGTCGTGAGGACGCTGACGCTCGGAACCCGCGGGAGCGCGCTGGCGCTGTGGCAGGCGCGGACGGTCGCCGGCCTGCTCGAGGCGAGCGGCGCGCGCGTGGAGCTCGCGATTATCAGGACCGAGGGAGATCGGCTCCAGCAGCGGCCGCTCACCGAGACGGGGACCAAGCGCCTCTTCGTCAAGGAAATCGAGGACGCGCTGATGCGCGGCGACGTGGATCTGGCCGTCCACAGCGCGAAGGACATGCCCGCGGTGCTGCCCGACGGCCTCGACATCGCCGCCGTGCTGCCGCGCGAGGATCCGCGCGACGCGCTCGTGCTCGGCGAGTCCGTGAAGGTCGTCGATCTGGCCGCGGCCGTCGCCCATCTCGGCGAGACGCCGGTGGTCGGGACCAGCAGCGTGCGCCGCGTGGCCCAGCTGAGCGGGCTGCTGCCGCAGGCGACCTTCGCGCCCATCCGCGGAAACGTCGACACGCGGCTGCGGAAGCTGGACGCCGGAGAGTTCCATGCGATCGTGCTTGCCGCCGCGGGCATGCGGCGGCTCGGCTTTGCCGCCCGCATCTCCGCGGCGATCCCGGTCGAGGTCTGCGTTCCCGCGCCCGGACAGGGGATCGTCGCGGTCGAGATCCGGTCGGACGACGACGAGACGCGGCGCGCGCTCGCGCCGATCTCGGATCACCCAGCGGCGGTCTCGCTGATCGCGGAACGCACGGTCGTCGAGGCGCTCGGGGGCGGCTGTCAGCTTCCACTTGGCGCAATCGCGCTGCACGCCTCAGGCGGGCTGCAGTTGTACGGCGTGGTCGCGTCGCCCGACGGGCGGCAGGTCATCAGGCGCGAGGCCACGGGCCCCGCGTCGGATGCCGCCGCGCTGGGACGACAGCTCGCGGACGCACTGGCTGAGGGTGGCGCGAGGGCGATCCTGAATGACGCCAGGAAGGCGTAGAAGAGAGAACGTAGAAGGTAGAATACAGAATCACGGGCAGTGGAAAGGGTTCTGCCTTCTACGTTCTACGTTCCACGTTTATGAAGTCTCCCTGTGTCTATATCGTCGGCGCCGGCCCGGGCGATCCCTCGCTCGTCAGCGTGCGCGGCCGCCGCTGCCTCGAAGTGGCCGATGTCGTGGTGTTCGACCACCGGGTGCACCCGCGTCTGCTGCGCAGCGCGCGGCCCGATGCGGAACGGATTGACGTCGGTCCGGCGGCGCCGCGGGCACTCGATCAGGACGCGATCTCGATCCTGCTCGTCGAGAAAGCGCGCGAGGGCAAGACGGTCGTCCGCCTGAAGTGGGGGGATCCGTTCCTCTTCGACAGCGGCGGCAAGGAAGCCTTGTTCCTGCACGAACAGGGAATCCCGTTCGAGGTCGTGCCCGGCATCGCGGCCGCCATCGGCGGTCCCGCCTATGCGGGCATTCCGTTGACGTACCCGGACGCGGGGGACGTGGTCTCGTTCGTGCGCGGCCACGAGGGGGAATCGGACGCCCCGCCGCACGTCGAGTGGGCGCATCTCGCGGGTGTCGGCGGCACGCTGGTGTGCTACGCGGGAGCGCGCCAGGTGGACGCGATCGCGCGCGCGCTGGTGTCGCACGGCCGGAGCGCGGACGAGGCGGCGGCGTTGATCTACAACCCGACGCTGCCCTCGCAGCAGACCCTCGCCGGCACCATCGGAACGATCGCGGGACTCGCGCGCGAGGACGCGCCGGCGCTGCTCGTCGTGGGCCGGGTCGCGGGGCTGCGATCGCACCTGCGCTGGTTCGACGATCGGCCGCTCTTCGGACGCCGCATCGTCGTGACCCGATCGCGGGAGCAGGCGGGCGAGTTCGTGGAGATGCTGGAGGAGCGCGGGGCCGAAGCCATCATGGCGCCCGCGATCCGCATCGCGCCGCCGGAGGATGGCGTGCCGCTCGACGCGGCGTGCGCCGAAGCCTCGACGTACGACTGGATCGTCTTCACCAGCGCGAACGGCGTCGATCACTTCATGAGCCGGCTGCTGGCATCGCACGATGTGCGCGATTTGAAGGGCGTTCGCATCTGCACCGTGGGGCCGTCGACGGCCGCGCGCGTCCAGCGGTTCGGCATCCGCGTCGATTTGACCCCCGCCGAGTTCCGCGCCGAATCGATCGTCGATGCGCTCGGCAAGATGGAGGAGCTGAACGGACGGCGGATCCTGCTGCCGCGCGCGGACATCGCGCGGGACGTCCTCGCCGACGCGCTGCGCGAGGCGGGCGCCGATGTCACCGACGTCACCGCCTACCGCACGGTCGAAGGGCCGGGCGAGCGCGAGAGCGATCAGGATCTCTACCGCATGCTGCTCGATCGGCAGATCGACGCGGTCACCTTCACCAGCGCGTCGACCGTGAGGAACTTCGTCAACATCATCGGCCGCGAGCAGGCGGCCGACCTGCTGCGTTCCACCGTCGTCGCGTCGATAGGTCCCGTCACGGCGGAGGCGGCCCAGCAGCTCGACATCGCCACGACCGTGATGCCGGCCCGCTACACGATCCCGGATCTCGTCGACGCGCTCGTCGAGCACTTCACCCGGAACCCCGGACCTGACACGGTACGATCATGACCACCAAGAGCTCCCTCCACGAGACCCGTCACGAAGCCAGCTCTCCGGGCGCGCCGCTCGATCTGCCCCGCCGCCCGCGGCGGCTCCGCCGCTCGCCGGCGATTCGATCGCTCGTGCGCGAGACGCGGCTGTCGCCCGACATGTTCATCTACCCCCTGTTCGTCTGCACGGGGGAGGGGCAGCGCCGCGAAGTCAGGTCGATGCCGGGCGTGTTCCAGTTGTCGGTCGACGAAGTCGTGCGCGAGGCCGCGGCCGCGAAGGCCGAGGGGGTCCCCGGCGTCCTGCTCTTCGGCCTGCCGGACGAGAAGGATCCGATTGGATCGGGCGCCTACGACCCCGAGGCGCCCGTGCAGTCGGCCGTGCGCGCGCTGAAGCGCGAGGTGCCGGGGCTGCTCGTCGTCACCGACGTCTGCCTCTGCGAGTACACCTCGCACGGACACTGCGGCATTCTCGTGGACGAGGAAATCGAGAACGACGCGACCGTCGGGCAGCTCGTGCGCTCGGCGCTCTCGCACGCCGCGGCGGGCGCCGACATCGTCGCGCCGTCCGACATGATGGACGGCCGCGTCGGCGCCATCCGCAGCGCGCTCGATCAGGGAGGCTTCACGCAGACGGCGATCATGTCCTACGCGGCGAAGTACTGCTCGGCGTTCTACGGGCCGTTCCGCGACGCGGCAGACTCGGCCCCGGCCTTCGGCGATCGCCGTTCCCACCAGATGGATCCCTGCAACGTCGAGGAGGCGCTGCGCGAGGTCGAGCTCGACATCGAGGAGGGCGCCGACATCGTCATGGTCAAGCCGGCGATGACGTACCTGGACGTGATCGCGCGCGTGAAGGCGGAGTTCGGCCTGCCCACGGCCGCATATCACGTCAGCGGCGAGTACGCGATGCTCAAGGCGGCCGCCCGCAACGGATGGCTCGACGAGCCGCGCGCGATGATGGAGACGCTGACCGCGATCCGCCGGGCCGGCGCCGACATCATCATCACGTATTACGCCCGGGACGCCGTCCGCGCGTTGTGACTCGTGTCAGCTCTCTCTGCCTCTCTCCTCCTGTCGAGACCGTGCTATCGTTTTCGGATGCTCCGCAAGCCGCGTTCACGCACTCCGCGATCGGACAAGCTCTTCGCCGCCGCGTCGCGCATCCTGCCTGGCGGCGTCGACAGCCCTGTCCGGGCGTTCAAGTCGGTCGGCGCCACGCCGGTGTTCATCGTGCGGGGCCGGGGCGCCCGCATCGAGGACGAGGACGGCCACACCTACATCGACTACGTGATGTCGTGGGGGCCGCTCATCCACGGACACGCGCCGCGCGGGTTGTTGAAGACGCTCGCCGCGACCGCCGCGAAGGGCACGAGCTTCGGGGCGCCGACCGAGCTAGAAACACGCCTCGCGCAGCGCGTCGCCACGCTGATGCCGTCGATGGAGCGCGTGCGCTTCGTCAGCTCCGGCACCGAGGCGGCGATGAGCGCGGCGCGCGTCGCGCGGGCCGCGACCAAGCGCGACAAGATCGTCAAGTTCGAAGGCTGCTACCACGGCCACGCGGACCCGTTTCTCGTGCAGGCCGGCTCGGGCGCGATGACGCTCGGTGTGCCGACGAGCCCCGGCGTCGCGGCGGCCGCGGCGCGCGACACGCTGCTGGCGCGCTATAACGACCTCGACTCGGTCGAGCGGGTCTTCGCCCGCCACCGCGGGCAGATTGCCGCGATCTTCGTCGAGCCGATCGCGGGGAACATGGGGCTCGTCCCGCCCGGCGACGGCTTCCTCCCTGGACTGCGGGCGGTGTGCGATCGCGAGGGGGCGCTCCTCGTGTTCGATGAAGTGATTTCCGGGTTCCGCGCGGCGGCGGGCGGCGCGCAGCAGATCTTCCGGATCCGCCCCGACCTGACGTGTCTCGGAAAGATCATCGGCGGCGGCCTGCCGGTGGGCGCCTATGGCGGCCGCGCCGATCTGATGGGACTGGTGGCGCCGGCGGGGCCGGTCTATCAGGCGGGGACGCTGTCCGGCAATCCGCTGGCCATGGCCGCCGGACTCTGGTCACTCGAGGAACTGTCGCCGGGACTCTACACGCATCTCGCCCAGCTCGGCGCGCGGCTCGCGGCGGGCCTGGCGGACGCCGCACGGCAGCGGGGCGTTCCGCTCCAGGTGAACGCATTCGGATCGCTGCTGACGCCGTTCTTCACGGATCAGCCGGTCCGCGACTATCAGTCCGCGCTTGCCGCCGACACCGGCGCGTACGCCGCGTTCTTCCGCGGCATGCTCGCGCGCGGTGTCTACCCGCCTCCCTCGCAGTTCGAGGCGTGGTTCATCTCCGGCGCGCACACGTCGCGCGACATCGACAAGACCATCGCGGCCGCGAGGGAGGCAATGAGAAACGTAGAAGGCAGAAAGTAGCGTTCTACGTGTCACGGCGTTTACTTCACGCCCGGCGGCTGATCCAGGCGCACGCGCAGGATCGTTCCCGCGGGCAGCGTCACGTCCTTGCCTTCGGTCGCGGCAATCGTGCCGCCGCCGCCGATGAGAACGCCCAGGAGTGCGCCTTTGACGCCGCCGATGATCCCGCCGATGATCGCGCCCACGCCGGCGCCCGCGCCGATCCGGGTGGCCTCACCCTTGATCCCTTCGCTCTCGATGGCCTGCGTGACGATGCCGCGCATCGGATAGGCGCGCCCGCGGATCGTGATCTGATCGAACGAGATCGTCATGCTGCCCTTCCGCTCGGTCCGCGTGGCTTTCGTCACGGAACTGATCACGCCGCGCAGCATCGACCCGGCGGGAATCAGCACGTCGTTGCCGCGATAGAGATCGACGACCGTCGTCGCCTGGAACCGCTGCTCGACCTGCGCCGTGCCGGAATCGAGCGTGCCCTCGAGGCGCACGTCGATTTCCTGCCCTGACGCAATCGCGGTGGACCCGCCGTGGGTGCGCTGCGGACGTTCGCTGCCGACGACTCCCCCGCTCACGCCGCCGGAGGTGCCCGTGCCCCACGTGCCCGATCCCTGGCGCGCCGTGCCGGAGTCGCCGCGCGCGCGCGAGCGCAGATCCTGAATCCGATCGCGCACGTCCGCGTAATCGTTCCGGCTGACGCTGCCCTCCTTGCGGAGCTTCACTTTCAGATACACCACTTCATCGCGCAGATCGTCGAGCTCGGTTTGCAGCTGCGCCGCCAGGTTCGGGTCGGTCGAGCGCAGCCGGGACACGTCGGCGCCTGCCTGGTACGCATCGTCCTGCAGTCGCTGGATGTCGGAGGTCGTCACGTTCATCTGGGCGGCGGCGGCCGACGCGAACGCCATCACGATTGCGGCCGCGCCACATTGGGAAATCCATCGCTGTCGAGTCATCTGTCCCTCACTTCGCCTGTCGGACCGCGGTGTGACACCCGGTCCGCTGAAGGCCTTTTCCTCGGGCCATCCGGGGGTCAATGCAAGATCACCGCCCCTGCGTCCGCCGGGGTCAGGCGCCCTGTCGGGGTCTGACCCCGATTTGCCGCCCGAGCCTTCCATTTGGGGTCAGACCCCTTATCGACCTCGTGCCAGCCCGGTGGGGGGTCTGACCCCGGTCTGACCCCGGTGCGACCCCGGTCTGGCCCACGCCACGCGCAACTGGTTAGACGCTCGGCAGTTACGGGCGGTCGCCCGGGGAGACCTGCCGGCTGGATGGTATGATCGGGTGTCTCGTTTCATGGCAATCCTGAAGCTACACAGAACCGTCGGGATCAAGGTCGGTCCCGTCCAGGTCGGCGGCGGCGCGCCGGTCGTCGTGCAGTCCATGACGATGACCGATACGGCTGATGCAGCGGGAACCGCGACGCAGTGCATCGAACTCGCCGAGGCCGGGTCCGAAATGGTGCGCGTCACCGTCAACGTCCCCGAGGCCGCGCAGGCCGTCCCCGAAATCAAGCGGCGGATGCTCGACGCGGGCGTGACCGCACCGCTCATCGGCGACTTCCATTACAACGGACACCTGCTGCTGACACGCTATCCGGCGTGCGCCGAGGCGCTCGACAAGTACCGCATCAACCCGGGCAACGTCGGTACCGGCCGGCGCCGCGACGAGCAGTTCGCGACGATCTGCCAGGTCGCGCGCGACCGCCACAAGCCGGTCCGCATCGGCGTGAACGGCGGCTCGCTCAACCAGGAGCTCGTCGTCGTCAAGATGCAGGAGAACACGGACCGCGACCTCGGGCTCAGCTCCGAAGAGATCATCAACGAGTGCATGATCCTGTCGGCGCTGCAGTCCACGGAGCTCGCGCTCGAATCCGGCCTCCGCAAGGATCAGATCATCATTTCGTGCAAGACGTCGCGGCCGCGCGATCTCATTGCCGTCTACCGCGAGCTCTCGCGCCGGACCGACCAGCCGCTGCACCTCGGCCTGACCGAAGCCGGCATGGGGACGAAGGGGCTCATCTGGTCCGCGTCGGCGATGGGCGTGCTGCTGAACGAAGGGATCGGCGACACCGTCCGCGTGTCGCTGACGCCGCGCCCCGGCGGCGATCGACGCGAAGAGGTGTACGCCGCGTGCGAGCTGCTGCAGGCGCTCGGGCTGCGCACGTTCGCGCCGAGCGTGACGGCGTGCCCGGGCTGCGGCCGCACGACGAGCAGCACCTTCCAGGAGCTGGCCGAGCGCACGCAGGAATACATCCGCGAGCGGATGCCGGAATGGAAGACGCGCTACGACGGCGTCGAATCCATGACCCTCGCCGTCATGGGGTGCGTCGTCAACGGCCCCGGCGAGTCGAAGGCCGCCGACATCGGGATCAGCCTTCCCGGAACGGGCGAGGCGCCGAACTGTCCCGTCTACGTCGACGGGAAGCACCACACCACGCTGCGCGGCTCGTACGAGGAGCTCGCCGTCGCGTTCCGCACGCTCGTGGACGACTACATCGAGAGGAAATACCCGAAGAAAGGCGGAACGTAGAAGGCCGGTCAAAGACGAATGTCGAACGTAGAGACTCAGCCGATCAGCCTTCCTATCCGCCTCGACCACACCGCCAGGAGAGCGATGCCACAGATAATGAGGCCCATCGACAGTCCCCACCACAGCCCAATCACTCCGATGCCCGCGCGAAAGCAGAGGAAGTACCCGAGCGGCAGGCCGATGAACCAATGACCCGCGAGGTTCCACAACATGGGCGACCGCGTATCGCCGAGGCCACGCAGCACGCCGGTGGCGACCCCTTGTAGCCCGTCGAAGAGCTGAAAGATCGCGCCGACGAACAGAAGCGACGCGCCAATTCGCAGAACGGCCGGATCGGTGGTGAACGCGCCGATGAGCACGCGCGGGATCACGAGAAACGCGGCAGCTGCGCACGACATGAACGCCGTGCCGAACAGCAGCGCGGTCCATCCGGCGCGCGCGGCCCCCTCCGGATCGCGCCGTCCGACGGCATGTCCCACACGCACGGCCCCGGCGGAGGCCACGCCGAGCGGCACCATGAACGTGAAGGCCGCGAGGTTCACCGCGATCTGGTGCGCGGCGAGCGAATCAGGCGGCAGCCGTCCCGCAAGCGCCGTCGCCGCGGCGAACACGCCGACTTCGAGCGTCACCTGGGTGGCGGCCGGGAGTCCGAGCCGCGCGAGCCGCTTCAAGCGCCGCCACTCGATCCGGACCCGCGTCTCGAAGAGTCCAGGCCGCCGCCCGCGCTCCCGCTGCACGATCGCGCCCCAGAGGAACACGGCCATCCCGATGCGCGAGATGACGGTGGCCCACGCCGCGCCGCGCACGCCCATCGCCGGCGCGCCCAGTTTCCCGAAGATCAGGATCCAGTTCACGATCACATTGAGCGCGTTCGCCGTGAAGAGCGCGATCATCACCGGCCTGACGACTCCCATGCCCTGGAGGTACCGGCGGAATGAGGCGTAGAGCAGGAGCGGCAGCAGGCTCCAGGTGACGATGCCAAGATATGGAACCGCGAGCCGCAGCACGTCGGGGTGCAGGCCCCAGGCGCCGAGCGCCGAGCGAAGCGCGAGCAGGATGAGCGTCATGGGAATCGCGAGGACCAGGCCGACCGCCACGCCATGCGCCAGCCATCGATGGCACTCGTCGACGCTGCCCGCGCCGAACGCGTGCGAGACGAGCGTGTCGAGGCCGAGCAGGAGCCCCATCGCGAAGATGCAGACTCCCATGAACAGCGCCGAGCCGATGCCGACAGCGCCGATCGCCTCCGGACTGATCCGGCCCACCATGAGCGTGTCGACCAGGCCCATGGTCATCCAGCCGAGTTCCGCGAGGACCACCGGAAGCGCCAGCCGGAACATCGGCGCGAATTCGCGGCGCAGGCTGTGGAGGGGCGGCGGCATCGTCACCGCGGCAGCGGGATTATCGCCGGAAGCGGCGCGCATTCATCTCCACGAGGCGCCGCAGCTCCTTGATGGGCTCGGGGTTGTCGTCCACCTGCAGGCGCAGGACGACGTCGTTGTGCAGCCAGACGCCGCCGTCCTTCTTCACGATGAGCATCGCGGCCGACTGCCTGCCCCGCTTGTCGCCTCCCTCGGCGTTGCCGGCATCGAGTGCCGCCATCAACCGCAGCGAGAGGTGACCCGGCGTCTTCTCGAAGGCATCCACCATCGCCAAGACCACCGATTCGCCCGCGAGGATGTTCCCCTGCGCCGTGCAATGCTGCCCGCCCTTGTTGCCGGCCCACGCGTCGGCCCTGGGCCCCGTGTACGCCGCGTAATTGCCCTTCGCGTCCATCACCGCGAACTGGCGTCCTTCCTTCGGCCACCTCTGCCCGCGCAGGCCTGGGTCGGGATCGCTGTCGAGAATCGCCTTGACGATCGTGTCGGGCGCGAGCCCGGCGCGCAGGAGCGCGAGGGCCTTCGGGCCGTAGCTCACGTCGACGATGGCCTGCGTCGCCGCGACGCCAACCTCCGCTTCGCCCCAGAGCACGCCGTTGCCGACCGAGAACACGCGCGAGGCGACGGCGCCGCCCACCTCGCCGGTCTGCGGGTCGTAGCCGAGAATCGAAAAAGTTCCGGGGAACTCCGGCTCCGTGGCTCGCGACTCGTGGCTCGTGGCTCGCGTGCCGACACCGAGACACAGGACGGCGACAAGCGCGAGGAGGTGCTTCACGGCCTCACCGCCACGGCATGAGCCGCTCGACCCACTGGACGCGGGTCAGGTCGTTGTAGATGACCGTCACCATCAGCATGAGCAGGAGCACGAAGCCGACCATCAGCATCTTCTCCTTCACCTTCAGGCTGAAATCGCGCCGCGACAGCCCCTCGAGCGCGAGAATCGCGATGTGACCGCCGTCGAGCACGGGCACCGGCATCAGGTTGATCAGCCCGAGGTTCAGGCTGATCATCGCCAGCAGGCCGAAGAGCTCCACCCAGCCCGCCTCGGCCGCCGAGCCCGAGACCTGCGCGATGGCGACCGGCCCCATCAACTGCTTGACCGAGGTGTTGCGCGTGATCAGGCCGCCGAGCGTCTGGACGATCATGGTCGCCCATTCCCAGTTGCGCTCCGCGCTCATCTTCACCGCCTCGATCGCGCCGGGCTGCACGCTGCGCAGTTCCCACGAGCTGAGCGTCACGCCGATCTTGACGAGGTCGCCGCGCGCGCGCGGCACCACCGTGATCTGCTGGACCCCTCCGCCGCGCTTGATCTCCATCGGCACCGGCAGGTCGCGGTGCGACTTGATGACCTCGACGAGCCGCTCGTGCGAGATCCCGCGCTCGCCGGCCGCGGCCAGCACGACGTCCCCCGGCCGCAGCCCCGCCTGAGACGCGGCCTCACCCTTCTCGACGGCGGTAATCTGGGGATGCATGACCGGCGCGATGCCGATGTCCCCGATCTCGTACTTGTCGGCCGTGGGGACGACCCGCACCTCGGCGGCGGTGCCGCCGCGATCGATGCCGAGCGTCACCTCGCGCTTCGCCCGCTGGATGATCGTCATCTGGAACTTCTCCCAGGTGTCGACCGGCTTGCCGTCGATCGAGACAATGCGGTCGCCTGCGCGGACGCCCGCGGCCTTCGCGACCGAGTCCCTGGAGAAAGCCCCGACGACCACAGGCTCCTGGCCGAAGGCGGGCACTTCCGCGCCCTGGTACAGGACGAGCGCCATCACGACGAAGGCGAGCGCCAGGTTCATCACGGGGCCCATGACGAGCACCTGGAAGCGCTGCCACTTGGACTTCGACAGGAATTCGTCCGAGGCGCCCGAGCGTGCTTCCTCGGGGTTCTCGCCGGCCATCTTCACGTAGCCGCCGAGCGGGATCGCGCTCACGCAGTACTCCGTGTCCCCGCGCGTGAAGCGGAGGAGCTTCGGCCCGAAGCCGAGCGAGAAGGTGAGGACGCGGACGCCGATCCGGCGCGCCATCAGGAAGTGCCCGAGCTCGTGCACGAAAATCAGCACGCCGAGCACGAACACGAAGGCCAAAGTACTTGTCACGTGGCAGAACCCCTAAACCTTTGATTGTAACCCACCTGTCGAACGGGCCGCGAACTGGTGCGCCCATCGATCGACCGCCCGCACGTCGGCCAGCGTGTGCACCGGGGCGACGGGCCTCCGTTCGTGCTCGTCCATCGCGGTACGGATGAGGTCCGCGATGCCGGGAAACGAGAGTCGGCCCGAGAGAAACGCGGCGACCCCCACCTCGTTCGCGGCGTTGAGCACGATCGGAAGCCCCGCGTCACCCTCGAGCGCGCGGAAGGCGAGCCCGAGGCAGGGGAACCGTGCGGTGTCCGGCTTCTCGAACTCCAGGCCTCCGGCACGCGTGAGATCGAGCGGCGGCACCGGCGCGGCCCAGCGCTCCGGATACGAGAACGCGTACTGGATTGGCAGCCGCATGTCCGTCACGCCGAGCTGCGCGAGGATCGACCCGTCCACGAACTCGACCATCGAGTGCACGATCGACTGCGGGTGGACGAGCACGTCGATGCGCCGCGCGCCAATCCCGAACAGCCAGCGCGCTTCGATCACCTCGAGCCCCTTGTTCATGAGCGTCGCGGAATCGATCGTGATCTTGCGCCCCATGTTCCACGTCGGGTGCCGCAGCGCATCCTCCGGCGTCACGCTCAGCAGATCCTCGGGTCTGGTCCCGCGGAAGGGCCCGCCGGACGCGGTGAGAATCAGCCGCGCGACCTCGTCGCCTTTCCGGCCGTCCAGGCACTGATGGATGGCATTGTGCTCGCTGTCGACCGGCAGGACCGCGACGCCCTTGCGACGCGCGGCGTCCATGACGAGCGCGCCGGCCATCACGAGGATTTCCTTGTTCGCGAGCGCGATGGTCTTTCCCGCCTCGATCGCCGCCAGCACGGCGTCGAGCCCGGCTGTGCCGGACGAGGCGAACAGCACGACGTCGACGTCCGGGTGCGTGGCCACGGCGATGAGGCCGTCGCCGCCCGCGAGTGACCTGCCGGGCACCCGCGCATCGGCCCGGCGAAGAAGCGCGCCGACCTCCGCAAGCGCTTCGGCCGTGCCCATCGCGATCGTGTCCGGGCGGTACTTCGCCACCTGCGCGGCAAACCGCGCCGCATTGCCGCCGGCCGCCAGCGCCACGACCTGCAGCCGTTCGGGATGGACATCCACGACGGCAAGCGCGCTCTGGCCAATCGACCCGGTGGAGCCGAGGATGGCGATTTTCTTGGGTCCCATCAGTACTGGAGGTACCGGACGAACACGTAATACACGGGCGCGGCGAACAGCCAGCTGTCGATCCGGTCGAGGACCCCACCGTGGCCCGGAATCAGGCCGCTCGAATCCTTCACGCCGGCACTCCGCTTGAGGAGCGACTCGAACAGGTCGCCGACGATGCCGAGCGCCGCAATCGACGCGCCGACGAGCGTCAACAGCACGAGGGGCGTGGCGGGGAACACAGACCGGCCGGCCGCGGCAAACGCGATGGTGCCGAACACCAGGCCGCCAACCGCTCCCTCCACCGTCTTCTTGGGGCTGATCGACGGCGCCAGCCTCCGGCGGCCGAGCGCGCGCCCCGTGTAGTACTGCGCGGAGTCGCTGACGACAATGGCCGCCATGAGCAGCAGCACGGCCTCGCGGCCGCCGGGGGCCGCGCGCACGGCGGCAAGCGCCCCGAGCGCGAGACCGATGTAGACGACCGGCAGCAGCCCCGCCGAAACATCGCGGAGGATCGCGGGGCCGGGCTGTCCGGAGGCGACCGCCAGCGCCCCGAGAATGATGACCGCCGTCAGCAGGACGACGTCGGCGGCGGCGTATCCGCCGCCGAGCGCGACGCATGCGGCGAGCACGCCGGCGAGGGAGACGGCGCGCGGCACGCGCGCGCCGAGCGCCGCCGCAATCGAGGCGTACTCGAGGAAGGCCAGCGCCGCGGCCACGAGCGCGAGGACCAACGTCGCGACCGGCGGCAGGAACCACACCGCGCCGATGACGACAGTGAGCAGGACAAGGGCGCTCAGTACTCGAGTCACCGCCCGGCCGCCGCCGGCTGGTTGATGCCGCCATAGCGGCGGTCGCGCTTCTGGTACGCGAGGATCGCGTCGAGGAGGTGGCGCTTCCGGAAGTCCGGCCAGAGCGTGTCGGTCACCCAGATCTCGGCATACGCGATCTGCCAGAGGAGAAAATTGCTGACGCGCATCTCGCCGCTGGTGCGGATGAGCAGATCCGGATCCGGCTGGCCCGACGTGTAGAGGAACTCGCTGAATCGCTGCTCGTCGAGCGCGTCGGGAGTGACGCCGGCCGCCATCGCGCGCCGCGCCGCCTCCACGATTTCCGCGCGGCCGCCGTAATTCAGCGCGATATTGAAGAGCATGCCGCCATTGCCCGCGGTCTTTTCCTCGGCCATCTTCAGCTCGCCGCGGATGTCGGGCGCCAGCTCGTCGCGCCCGCCAATCACGTTGAACCGGATGTTGTTCCCGAGCAGCGTGTTCAGCTCCAGCCGCAGGTACCGCTTCAACAGCGCCATCAGCGTCGAGACCTCGCTCGGCGGGCGCTTCCAGTTCTCGACGGAAAACGCATAAAGCGTCAGCACCTTGATGCCGAGCCGGGCGGATCCCTCGACCACGTCGCGAACCGATTCGATGCCGGCGCGGTGCCCCTCGACGCGCGGCAGGTGGCGCTGCGCCGCCCACCGGCCGTTGCCGTCCATGATCACCGCGACGTGCTGGGGCAGCCTGTCGAAGTCGACCTGCCGCGCCAGTCCCTCTTCGGGCGAGCCCGGCGCGACGACGGCGAGGATTTCCTGAAGGCTCATGGCGGTTGGAGCAATCTAAACGTCGATAATACCGGCTCTTAGTGGGGGTGTGTCAAAGGGGCCGTAGCGGACGCCGACGAGGAACAAGCCCTGAGGCGGGGCCGTCGGCCCCGCGTGCGTCCGGTCGCGCGAGGCGAGAATCTCGCGGACCGTCGCCCGGCTCGACCGCCCCAGGCCGACCTCGACGAGCGTGCCGGCGATGTTCCGGACCATGTGCCGAAGGAAACCGCTCCCTTCGATCCGCATCACGAGCAGCCCCGCCTCATCCCGCCACTCGATCGCCGTGATCTCCCGCTCGGTTGACTTGACGGCGGAGCCGGAGCCCTGGAAGGCCGCGAAGTCGTGCGCCCCTACGAGCGCCTCCGACGCCTCGCGCATCGCGGCGATGTCGAGCGCCTGGGGGATGTGCCACGCGTACCGGTAAAGGAACGGCGACACGATCGGGCCGTTGCAGATGCGGTAGTCGTACGCCTTCCCCGCTGCGCCGAACCGCGCGTGAAAACCCGGAGCGGCCTCTTCGACAGAGACCACCCGGACATCAGGCGGCAGCGTCGCGTTGAGCGCGCGCGCGAGCGTTGCGGTATCGAGGGCGGTGACGACCCGAGCGCTGGCGACCTGCGCGAGCGCATGGACGCCCGCATCCGTCCGCCCCGCGCCCTGGACCGAGACCGGGGCCCCTTCGATCCGGCCCAGCGCCGTCTCGAGCAGGCCCTGGATTGACGTGCCGCTCGCCTGCCGCTGCCACCCCACGTAGGCCGTACCGTCGTACTGGATGGTGAATTTCAGCGTGCGCATCAGGGCAATTCGTGAGTTGGTGAATTCGTGAGTTCGTGAATTGTGTACCGGGTGGTCCGAAGCAGCTGGGGCACAATTCACCAACTCACCAACACACTAATTCACTAATTCACCAATTCACCAACTACAGATTACGCCCGCGAGCCCGGCTTCACGACCGGCACGTCTTTCGCGCAAAGCGGGCACGCCTCCGGGCGATACGCGGGGACGACGAGCTGCGCCAGGGAGAACAGCGGGAGGTTCACCCGCGTCGCGTCGTTGCCGCGATCGATGATGGCGGCGGCTCCCAGCACGTGCGCGCCGGCGGCCTTCGCGACGTCGATGGTTTCGCGGGTGGAGCCGCCGGTCGTGATCACATCCTCGACCACCAGCACGCGATCGGCGCGATCGAGCGTGAAGCCCCGGCGCAGCGTCAGCGCTCCCTCCTGCCGTTCCGCGAAAATGGCGCGGATGCCGAGCGCGCGGCCGACCTCCTGGCCGATGACGATACCGCCGAGTGCCGGCGAGAGCACGACGGTCGGCTGCAGGTGCCGGGTGCGCGCGCCAAGCGCGTCGCCGAGCCGCGCCGCCAGCTCAGGGAACTGCAGCACCAGCGCGCTCTGCAGGTACCGCTCGCTGTGCAGCCCCGACGAGAGCCGGAAGTGCCCCTCGAGCAGTGCGCCGGAGTCGCGGAACAGATCGAGCACCGCTTCCGAGTCCATCACGTCAGTTGGTCGCCTTTCCGGCCTTCGTCGTCCGCAGGTTGTCCTCGAACAGCTTCAGGATCCGCTTGTACTCGTCGGCCCAGCTCGTCTCCTCCGTGAAGCCGTGGTTCTCCACCGGGTACGGCGCAATCGACCAGTTCTCCTTGCGGAGCTCGATCAGCCGCTGCGCCAGGCGCACCGAGTCCTGGAAGTGCACGTTCGTGTCCACCATCCCGTGGCAGATGAGGAGCGCGCCTTTCAGCCCTTCCGCGAAATAAATCGGCGAGCTGCGGCGGTACGCTTCCATGTCCTTCTGCGGCACGTTGAGGATCGCCGACGTGTAGCCATGGTTGTAGTGCGCCCAGTCGGTCACCGGCCGCAGCGCGGCGCCGGCGGCAAACACGTCCGGCGTGGTGAACATCGCCATCAGCGTGATGAACCCGCCGTAGCTGCCGCCGTAGACACCAATCCGCTTCGGGTTGACCTGCTCCTTTGCCGCGAGGACCTTCGCGCCGTCGACGATGTCCTCCAGGTCCTTGCCGCCCATGTGACGGTAGATGGCGGTGCGCCAGTCACGGCCGTAGCCGGAGCTCGCGCGGTAGTCCACGTCGAGCACGACGTACCCCCGCGAGGCGAGCAGGTTGTGGAACATGTACTCGCGGAAGTAGCTCGCCCAGTACTTGTGCGCGTTCTGCGCGTAGCCCGCGCCGTGGACGAACACCACGCCGGGGTGGCTCGCGTCGCGGCGCGCGCCAATCATCTCCGGCGTGTAGAGCCGCGCGTAGACCTCCACGCCGTCGCGCGCCTTGAAGGTGATCACCTTCGGATCGATCCAGGTGAACGACCGCCACTCCGCCGTCGGCGTCGTGGTGACCTGCCGCGCGGCCGCACCGGGGGCGTTCGGCGACAGGTACAGCTCCGGCGGTTTGTTGCTGTACGAGTGCACGAGTGCCAGCGTCGAATCATCGGGCGACACGGTCGCCTGGTTCGATCCGGTCATCGCGGTGATCTTCGTACGCACGCCGCCGTCGATCGGCAGGCTGTACAGGTGACGCTCACCCGGATGCGCTTCGGTGCTGGTGATGTAGAACTTCGTGCCGTCCGCGGAGACCTCGGCTGACGTGATTTCCCACTTGCCCGACGTCAGCGGCTTCGCCGCGCCGTCCGGTGCCGAGACATCGATCGCGTACAGGTGCATCCAGCCGTCGCGCTCGGACAGGAACCATGCGCGCGGGCTGTCGCGCAGGAACTCGATCGCGCCTCCGCCGAACCCCGCCTCGCGAATCCACGCGTCGTCATGGAGCGTGTCGATGACATTCGTCTTGCCGGTCTCGGGGTCGAGCGCCACGAACCATCGATCCTTGTTGTCCGTCGACCGCGCGCCCGCCACCACATGTTGGCCGTCGCCCGACACGGCCGGCATGCTCCAGCGGATCTCACGTTCCGCCTTGCGTCCCGGCTGGTTTTCCGCGCCTGTGGTCGAGCCGGCCGCCGCGGCCTTCTCCGCCTGCGGAGCCGGCGGGGCAAAGCTGCCATCCGCCCAGACCGACTTGCCGGTCTCGAGATTGAGCATCGCGAGCAGGCGGCGGTCCTGCGAGTCGCCGACGTTCGTGCGCCCCTGGATGTCCGCCGTGTAGCCGGTCTCGGTCACGAAATTCGGGACGATCGTGTTCTTCGCGCTTGCCGGACGCTCGGACACGATGATGAACACGTGCTTCCCATCCGGCGAGAGCATCAGGTCGGACGCCGCCTGCCTGTCGGCCAGTTCGAAGGCCGGCAGCTTGTCCTTCTTCGCCTTGTCCTCCTGCTTCTTCTTCTGCGCCTTCTCCTCGCGGACGTGCTTGATCAGCGCCTCCTCCTCGTCGCGCAGGAACTTCTGGCTGTCGGTCAGGCGAGGTTCAACCTTCTTCGGCGTGACGTCCGTGAGCTGCGTGACGAGCGCGGTGGTCTCGCCGGTCACAGGGACGATGAAGAGGTTCCCGTCGCGTACGTAGGTGACGTGCGTGTCGCGGCGCGCCCACCGCGGGCTCGATTCCGCGCCGCTGGTGCGGGTGATCTGGCGGCGCGTGCCGTCAGGCTCGACGATCACGATGTCCCCGCCAACCGACGCCAGGATTCTCCTGTGCTCGCGGTCCCATCGTCCGTTTGGCGGCGGCACGTGCTTCACCTCTTCGTCGGTGAGCTTGCGCGGCTCGCCGCCGGCGCGCGCGACGACGTAGGTGGAGGCTTCGTCCTCCCCGGGCTTGCGCCAGTCGAAGTAGACCTTGCTCGAATCGGCCGACCATCTGACGGCGTCGGGCGCCCAGCCGACCAGATCCGGGCCACGCATGATGCTGTCGACGGTCAGCGCGAAGGGATGTGATGCCGCGGCCTGCGGAGCGCCGCCGGCGTGCTGCGCCGGCACCGGCGCCACCGAGCACATCAGGGCGGCGGCGAGAATCACGGAGAAGCGGCGCGACCCTCGGTAGAGACGCGTGGACACGGTCGAATTGCGCATGGGAATCGATTCCTCGGAACGGCTTGGAACAGGCCGAGGGCGGTCGGCCGGCGGCCAGTAGTATACAATTCTGAAACACCCGTTTCCGCCAATCCGTCCTTACCCACGTCACCCGCGGCGGTTCTTGCTCTCGTCCAACCGCCGGGCAGTCCGGTTCTTTCACTCTGGAGATCGTGCAATGCGTTTCGAGCAGCAAATATCGGCTGGTTTACGGGTTGTCGTGTCTGGTGTGGTGGGCCTCTGCCTGTTCGCTTCCGGGCGCCCGTTGTCCGCTTCCGAACAGAACCCCACGGCCGTTCTGCAGCCGCCGCGGGCCGCGGCTCCGGCCGGCACCGAAGTGCAGATCAGCTCGGAAGAGGCGGTGCGGATGGCCCTCGAGAACAACCTCGGGATCCGCGCCGAGCGTCTCAGCCCGCAGCTCCAGGCGCTCGCCCTGAGCCAGACGCGCGCGTCCTACGTCCCCAACCTGATTTCCGGTTTCTCGAAGGGCAGCAGCACCACGCCCCCCGAAGACTTCCTGACGGGCAGCGCGAACGTGCTCACCACCGGCGGGCTGAGAACCAACGGCGGCGTGCAGCAGTACCTGAAGTGGGGCGGCGGCCGGTACCAGCTGACGCTCGACGGCGCCCGCAATACGACGAGCAACAAGTCGAGCGTCTACAACCCGAAGCTGTCGTCGAACCTGAACTTCAACTACACCCAGCCGCTGCTCCGCAACTTCACGATCGACAGCACGCGGCAGCAGATCCTCGTGGGACAGAAGGAACAGGAGATCGTGGACCTGCAGCTCAAGCAGCAGGTGACGCAGACCGCGCGCGCGGTCCGCAGCGCCTACTACGACCTGGTCGGCGCCATCGGCCAGCTCGACGTCGCGAAGAAGTCGCTCGACCTGGCGAACCAGTCGCTGAAGAACAACGAGCGGCGCGTCGAGGTCGGCACGCTGGCGCAGATCGACATCGTCGAAGCGCAGGCGGAGGTCTCGCGGCAGGAGGAAGCGGTCATCCTCTACGAGGCCCAAATCCGCAGCGTCGAGGACAACCTGCGGACGCTCATCATGAACCCGTCGCAGCCGGATTTCTGGACCACGCGGATCGTGCCGTCGGAGCCGCCGGTGGTGACCGAGCGGCCGATCGATCTGGACGCGGCGATTCAGAGCGCGCTGGCGAACCGCACCGATCTCGCGCAGGCGCGCCGCCAGATGGAGCAGACCGACATCACGATGAAGTTCATCAGGAACCAGAAGCTCCCCTCGGTCGACATGATCACGAGCTACAACGTCGTGGGACTCGGCGGCACGCAGTCAGAGTTCGACTATGAAGCCGGGGTGATCCCGTACCCGATCCTGAAACAGACCCAGCGGAGCTTCTCAGATGCGTTGCGGGACGTGTTCGGGAACAACTTCAAGACGTGGAGCCTGACGTTCAGCGTCAGCTACCCGATCGGCAGGAGTCCGGCGGACGCCGCGCTCGCCCAGTCGCGGCTGCAGCGCGAGCAGCAGGTGACGAATCTGCGCGCGCTGGAACTGCAGGTCACCGGGTCGGTGCGCGAAGCGGCGCGCCAGGTGGACACGAGTCTGAAGCGCGTCGAGGCCACGCGCAAGGCGCTCGAGTTCGCCCAGAAGCGCTACGAGGCCGAAGAAAAGCGGATGACCGTCGGCCTCTCGACGACGTTCCAGTTGTTCCAGGCGCAGCGCGATCTGGCGTCGCAGAAGCTCGCGGAGCTGAACGCCATCATCGCCTACAGCCGCGCCCTCGTGAACTTCGAGGCCGTGCAGCTCGTGCCGGTGGGAGGAAGATAGAAAACGAGCTCGTCGCTCGTGGCTCGGCCTGGCCCGCCGAAGCGCAAAGCGCGAAGGCGGCGGCTCGGTGCAGCGCCGAGCCCCGCTACTCTGTCTGGTGGGGGTGCAGCGCCACGCGCTGGTAGACGCGGACGGTGTCCTGCACCATCCGCTCCGCGCTGAACCGGGCGCGGACGCGCGCGAGGCCCGCCTCTCCCATCCGGCGGCGCAGCGGTTCGTCCTTCAACAGCCGCACAATCGCGGAGGCCATCGCCTCGCGATCGCGCGGAGCGACGAGGAACCCGGTCTCGCCGTCGACCACCATCTCCGGGATCCCCCCGGCGGTCGTGCCCACGACCGGTTTCGCGGCGGCCATCGCGTCGAGCACCGAAGTGCCGAGCCCTTCGGTGACCGAGCTCATCACGAAGATGTCGAACGCCTTGTGAAGCGACAGGACGTCCGGACGGAAGCCCGCCAGCAGGACGTGCTTTTCGAGGTGGTGTTCCCTGATCTGCCGCTCCAACGACGCGCGGAGCTCACCTTCCCCGGCAATGACGAAACGCGCATCCGGGATCTGCCGCACGACGAGCGCGGCGGCCTCGATGAGGTGACGCTGTCCTTTGTGCGGCACGAGCGCCGCGACGTTGCCGACAACGGGCGCCTGGTGCGGCAGCCACAGATCCTCGTGCAGCCTTGCCGGCGCGGCCGATTGCACGCGGCCGACGTCGATACCCTCATGGACCGTGACGGCGCGCGCCTCCGTCACGCCGTCGGCGACGAGCATCCTCCGGATGGCTTCCGACGCGCAGATGAAGCAGTCCACCTGCCGGTATTTCCAGCGCGAGAGGGAGGTGCCTTTCAGGTGAAAGTCCACCCGCCGCGCAGCAACGAGCGGCGGCTTGGCCAGCTCGGTGCTCATCGACAGCGCCAGCGCGGCCATCGCGACGCCATGCGGGTCGTGCGCGTGGACGACGTCAGGCTTCACCTGCTTGATGACGCGGGACAGCCTCCAGGCCGCCGCGAGATCCATCTCCGTCTTCGGCGCGAGCGGGACGAGATCGAGCCCCTCCTGCGCGCGCTGCCGCAGTTCTCCCGCCGAGTGCGCAACCAGGAGCGTGCGATGACCTGCGGCGCGAAGGCCCATGAGCGTCACGAGCACCTGGTTCTGGCCGCCCCGCCAGGTCCGCGCAGTGTCGATATGGAGCGAGAACATTATCTCGCCCGCCGCGTCGAAGCCCCTTCCCGACCAGGGGGCGAAGGCGGAGCTTGCCGCGCCGAAGCCCCTTCCTGACCAGGGGGCGAAGGCGGAGCTTGCCGCGCCGAAGCCCCTTCCTGACCAGAGGGCGAAGGCGGAGCTTGCCGCGCCGAAGCCCCTTCCTGACCAGGGGGCGAAGGCGGGGGCTCGGATCGCTGATGCTGGAGCTCCCAGAGCTTGGCCAGCTTCAGGAACACGTAGTACGCGTTGAGCGCGGAGACGATCAATCCCGCCGATCCATCCATGAACCCGCGCCGCAGGACGTAGTTGCGCAGGAACGCGAAGCCCGCGTGCGCGACGGCGCCGGCGGCGCTCGTCCGCCGTCCTTCCGCGAGCCACTGGCCGGCCGCAAGTGTCGTGTAGCGATCGATGGTCGCCAGGTGCTCGGAGATGTCGCGGTACGCATGGTGCTGCAGGTCGTGCCGCAACACTCCCGGCGCGCCATCGAGGCTGACCGACTCATGCACGGCGCGGCCGTTCCATCGGCCTGCCCGCCGGTCGTACAGCCGGAGCTGGTAATCGGGGTACCAATCCGTGCCGCGGATCCAGCGGCCCAGGTACCATGTGACCCGCGGAATCCGGTAACCGCGCGCTTGCGGGGTGCCCGCGGCGAGCGCACGAATTTCGGCGGCGAGTTCCGGGGTGACGCGCTCGTCGGCGTCGATCGACAGAATCCAGTCATTGGAGGCCATCTCCGCCGCGTAGTTCTTCTGCGCGCTGTACCCCGGCCAGTCGCGCACCTCCACGCGCGACGCGTACCGCCGCGCGACGGCCGCCGTGTCGTCCGTGCTGTGCGAGTCGACGACGATGATTTCGTCGGCCCAGGACACCGATTCGAGGGCCGGGCCGATGTTCTCCGCTTCGTTGAGGGTGATGACCGTGACGGTCAGCTTCACGCGTGGAGTGTAACGCACCTCGGGCATCCGGTCAGCGGACGGCGGCGAGGGCGGAGCGGCAGCCCGAGTGCGTGCGCGGGCAGTCGTCGAACGTCACCGCGGCGCCGTTGGTCGAGAAGGTCACGCCGCGGGCGATACGCGAAGACGGCGTGCCGTCGGGGTCGATCAGGTTCACCTGCCGCACCTGGGCGCGCGTCTCGGCGTCGAACACGCGAAGCTGATAGCCGTTGATCACGAAGCCGAGGCGATAGCCGTCGGCGGCCCAGGCGATCTCCTCGCAGCGCTCCCCCGTGGCGAGCGCCAGCACCTGGGTGGCGTCCTCGCGGGTCGTTCCCATCCACAGCGTCTGGCACGTGCCGGTCCGGCACGGCGTGTCGCGGGCGAAGGCCACGCGCCGCGCGTTCGCGGGGACCGCCGATAGCACGTCGTCGGCCGCCCCGGCGCGCAGTCCGGCGAAATACCCCGCGGTCGCCGCCGCGACGGCCACGCCGGCCATCGCCAGGGCACTCAGCGCGGGCGAGCGGGCGCCGCGGAGGCGGCCCCGGCGCGCCGCCGGCCGCGCAGCCGCGGATGACAGAGGCCTTTCAGCGGGCATTGCGCATCTCCTTGTGTCCTCCCGAAGCCGCACGCGTTCATCATGCCGACGTGGCACAGCGAGAAGTCGAACCTGACGGGGTCGTCGGGGTCGAGGGCGCGAAGCGACGCCGTGATGTCGGCCGCCATCCGCCAGCCGGGACTCGCGTACCGCGTCAGTTTCAGGCAGCGGCCCAGCCGGATGACGTGCGTGTCGAGCGGGACGATGAGTTTCGCGCGCGGCACCCGCGTCCACACGCCGAGATCGACTTCGTCGCTCCTGACCATCCAGCGGAGGAAGAGGTTCAGGCGCTTGCACGCCCCGCCGCCCGATGGACGCGGAAAGAAATAGCAGACCCCGGCGCGCCGGGGCACGCGCCGGTACACGCGGCGGATGTCCAGGTCGAGCGCGCGTGTCGTGAAGCTCTCGAGCGCCGGCCCGATGTCCACGTGCGCATCATCGTAGCCCTCGAGAAAGAACGCCTCGATCGACCCGGAGCGCTCGAGCATCTGCCGGAGGATCCACAGCAGCGCGGCGATATCCACGCCGCGCGTCCACCGGTGCACCATCGCGCGAAGCTCCGGGTGCGCGCCATCGGGGTCGAAGCCGCGGACGAATGCCGCGGGCGACGGTCCCATGATCGCCAACAGCGTGTCGATCGAATTGAGCACGCTGGCGACGCGGCCGAACGCCAGCGCGGCGGCGCAGAAGCCCGCGATCTCCCGATCGGCGGGATCGCGGAACGGCCTGACCCGATGCACCGGATCGCTCGCCGAATCGTCGCGGTTGTAGTCGTGGTAGAGCGCGTCGAGCGCGTCCGCGAGAGGACTGTTCACTGGTAGCTGTCGGTACTCGTGGCTCGTGGCTCGTGGCTCGTCGCTCGTGGCTCGTGGCTCGTGGCTCGTGAAATTCTAGAAGCTCGTAATCGGCTCGCCGGCCGCGCACATCGGGCATTCGGCGGCCGGGTAGTTCTCCGGCGCGCGGTACTCGACCAGCGCGTAGTTCGGCGCGCCGGACTCGGCGATGGCTTCCATGCGGTCGCAGATCTCGGCTGTCGCGAGCACGGTCCCGCCGGCCCTCCTCACCAGATCGGCACAGACCTCGAACGTCTTCCCCGTGTTCCGCACATCGTCGGCAATCAGCACGCGGCGCCCGTCCATCTGCTGCGCGTAGAAGTCGCGGAGGATGAACCCCGTGCCGGACTGCGTGAACGGGGCGAAGCTGCAGGGCGGGTGCGTCAGCGCGCGGCGGCCGTCGAGCAGCCCCGCGAGCGTGTGCGCGAGCAGCGCGCCGCCGGTCGCAGGCCCGGCCACCACCTCTGTCTTGGCAAGGAGATCGGCGGGCAGCATGTCGAGGAGATCCTGCGCGAGACGCCAGATCGTCGACGGATACCGGAACAACTGGTGCGGGTTCAAGTACACGCGGCCGTGGAACCCGTTGTCGTAGTCGAAGTGCCCGCTGCGCATCAGCACTTCGAATTCCTGCAGCTTCTTCAGCGCCTGCCGGCGCAATTCGTCCTGGCGATTCACGTAATGAGTCCTTCTTTCAATGTGCAGGCTGGGGGGCTTCGCCCCGCCCGCCTTCGCGCGCGTGCTGTCGGCGCGCTCCGGCGAGACCTCGCCGAAGCCGCTTCGCGGCGGAGGCGGGCCAGACCCCCCTACGCGCTCGCTCGCGGGGGCCCCTGGCTCCCCGCTCCGCTCGCGCGGCTCACTCCCTGCGTTCGTTCGCGGGCTATGCATTCTTGTACACCATGCGGCCGCCGACGATGGTCGCGGCGACGCCGCCGCGAAGCCGCCATCCGTCGAACGGCATGTTGCGGGATCTGGATTTCAGGGATTCGGCGCTCACGATCATCTCCCGATCCGGCGCGAGCACCGTCACGTCCGCCGGCGACCCTTCCGCCAGCGTCCCGCCGGGCACGTTGATGACCCTGGCGGGGTTGACCGAGAGCAGCTCGATCATGCGGCCGATCGTGATGCGGCCGGTGTGGACGAGCCGATCGAACACGAGCGGCACCGCGGTCTCGAGGCCGACGATGCCGAAGGGGGCGCGGTCGAACTCGAGCATCTTCTCGTCGGGATGGTGCGGCGCGTGATCGGTGGCGATCGCGTCGACCGTGCCGTCCGCGATGCCCTCGATCATCGCGTCGCGGTCCGCCGCGGACCGCAGCGGCGGGTTCATCTTGAGGTTCGTGTCGTACTTCACCGCGCCGTCGAGCGCTTCGTCGGTGAGCGTGAAGTGATGGGGCGCGACCTCGCAGGTGACGCGGACGCCGCGCGCCTTGCCCGCGCGGACGGCGCGCAGCGACTCGCGCGCGCTCATATGCGCGATGTGC
Source organism: Acidobacteria bacterium RIFCSPLOWO2_12_FULL_66_21 (assembly GCA_001767455.1). GTDB lineage: Bacteria > Acidobacteriota > Vicinamibacteria > Vicinamibacterales > 2-12-FULL-66-21 > 2-12-FULL-66-21. The sequence continues at coordinate 286,059 of MELC01000086.1, read as the reverse complement.
ACGTGGGCGCCGGCCAGTTCGGCCAGCGACACGTCGCGCTCCACCATGATCGATTCGGCAGCGCCCGGTATGCCGCGCAGCCCGAGGTAGGACGAGTAGTACCCTTCGTGGGCGACGCCGTCCCCCTTGAGCGACGGGTCCTCGCAGTGATCGATGACGGGGACGCCGAGCATCCCCGCGTACTCGAGCGCCCGGCGCATCAGCAGCGCCGTCGCCACCGGCTTCCCGTCGTCGGTGAACGCCACGCAGCCGGCGGTCTTCTGTTCGCCGAGCTCCGCGAGCTGCTCCCCTTTCGACCCGATCGAGACCGCGCCGATCGGATACACGCGCGCGCGCGCGGCCTCGGCCGCCTTTTTCAGGATGAACTGCGTGATGCCGGCGTGGTCGTTCACCGGCTCCGTGTTGGGCATGCAGGCCACCGCCGCGAAGCCGCCGGCGACCGCGGCCTCGGTTCCGGTGAGGACCGTCTCCTTGTGCTCCTGTCCTGGCTCGCGCAGGTGCACGTGGATGTCGATGAGTCCCGGCGCGACGATCCAGCCGGGCCGGATCTCGAACACCTCCGCGCCGTCGGCCGGCAGGTCCTTTCCGACGCGCGCGATCCGTCCGTCCTCGATGAGGACGTCGAACGCGCCGTCGCGCGCGTTCGCCGGATCGACCACGCGTCCGCCTTTCAATAGGAGCTTCATGAATCGCAATGCCTCGAACCGTCCGAGCCGCCGACCGTGGCCGGCTGCCTGTCCTTCACCCTTCGGCCTTCACCCTTTACCCTTCGCCCCTTTCCACATCGATGTCTCGCCCGGCGAGCAGGTACAGCACCGCCATCCGCACGGCGACGCCGTTGGACACCTGCTCCAGGATGACGGAATACGGGCCGTCGGCCACTTCCGAGTCGATCTCGACCCCGCGGTTCATCGGACCGGGGTGCATGATGATCACGTCCGAACGCGCGCGGCGCGCCCGCTCGGGCGTCAGGCCGAACAGCGTGAAGTACTCGCGCACCGACGGGATGAAATGGCCGTGCATCCGCTCGTGCTGGATGCGCAGCATCATCACGACGTCCGCGCCCTCGACGGCCTCGTCGACCGACGTGGTCGCGCGCACGCCGAATCCGCCGATGCCCGGCGGCATTAGCGTCGACGGGCCGCACGCCCACACCTCGGCCCCCATCGTGTTGAGCAGGATGACGTTCGACCGCAGCACGCGGCTGTGCAGCAGGTCGCCGATGATCGCGACCTTCAAGCCGGCGAGCCGTCCCTTGTGCTCGCGGATCGTGAACGCGTCGAGCAGCGCCTGGGTGGGGTGCTCGTGCATGCCGTCGCCGGCATTGACGATCGCCGATCGGCACGTGCGGGCGAGCAGGTGCGGCGCGCCCGACGAGGCATGCCGCATCACGATCATGTCGGGCGACATCGCCTCGATGTTCCGCACGGTGTCGAGCAAGGATTCCCCTTTCGTCACGCTGGAGGTCGCCGCGGCGATGCTGAGCGTGTCCGCGCTCAGCCGCTTCTCCGCGATCTCGAACGAGGTTCGCGTGCGCGTGCTCGGCTCGAAGAACAGGTTCACGATCGTCCGGCCGCGGAGGGTCGGCACCTTCTTGATGGCGCGCCCGCCGATCTCCTTCATCGCGATCGCGGTATCGAGGACGAGGCCGATCTCGTCAGCGGTCATCCCCGCGATGCCCAGCAGGTGCCGCGATGTCAGCGTGGCCGCCGCGGCGGCTTCGGTGGCCTGAGTCGTCATGGCTCCCCCTCGATGACCACTTCGTCGACCCCGTCAATCTCCTGGAGCCGGACCTGCACGCTCTGGCTGAGCGAGGTCGGCAGGTTCTTGCCGACGTAATCAGCCTTGATCGGCAGCTCGCGGTGGCCGCGATCGACCAGGACGACGAGCTGGATGCCGCGCGGGCGGCCGAAATCGATCAACGCGTCGAGCGCGGCGCGGATCGTCCGGCCGGTGTACAGCACGTCGTCGACCAGCAGGATCTTCCGGTCGTCGATCGAGAAGGCGATCTCGGTGCGCCTCACGACCGGCTGCGGCCCGACGGCGTGGCGCATCAGGTCGTCGCGATAGAGCGTGATGTCGAGCGCGCCGGTCGGCACGTCGTCGCCGTTGATCTCGCGGAGCGCGCGCGCGAGCCGCCGCGCCAGCGGCACGCCGCGCGTGCGGATGCCGACGAGGGCCAGCTCGTCGAGACCGCAGTTGCGCTCGAGGATTTCGTGCGCGATGCGCGTCAGCGCGCGCGACATCCGATCGGCGTCCATCACCTGGGGCATACGCACCTCGACCGGCAAGTTTCCAGCGGCCAGCTTCCAGCTTCCAGCGGAGCACGGAGCGGGCCGCAACGGGAAGGTGACCGAGAAACAGGGGTGGGAACTGGGAGCTGGGAACTGGCCGATGGGGCGAAGCCGTGCACGATTCACCTCTTGGCGACCTCGCAGGGCCGCCGTTAAAGAGCGCAGGAAGCATATCACGGAAGAACAACTCCCAACCCCCCAACTCCCGACTGCCACCTGCCAACTCCCAACCGCCAATCTTGGGGTTTGGCGTTGGGAGTTGTCTTCCCGTGTATCCGTCAGCGGTTGTAGGTGGGGATGAACGCGATCGGGCGTTCGGCCGTGAAGGCGCGGCTGAAGAGATCCGCCCGCGCGTAGCCATCCATGTCGCGCGCGATCGGCAGGCCGAGAAAGTACAGGATGGTCGGGGCGATGTCCACGATTGACCCGCGCGGGCGGTGCCCCGCCTGCGTATCGGTGCCGTAGGCCAGCAGGAAACCATCGGGCGCCCGTTCGTGCGTCCCGGTGAAGTCAGGATCCCCAAGAAGCCGCCCGACTGCCTGCTTCACCGGATTGAGCCGCGCCATGCCGAAGCCGGAGGCGACGAGGAGCAGGTCGCCGGGCGCGAGCCCGTCGAGCGCCGTGCCGATCTCGCCGTCGATGTACGCATAGTAGCGATCGATGATCTGCGAGCGCCGCCGGCGCTCCTCTTCCGGCACACCGCGCGAGGCCAGCGCCTGCGAGTACTGAAAATAGTAGTGTCCCACCGTGTCCAGTCCTTCGTACCGGATCGCGGCGAAGCGTGGCGGAACGATCGTCGTCGCCTGCGCGAGCGCGTCCCTGTAGAACCGGTCGCGTGCCAGCGCGGAGGTTTCCGGGGCCTGCGTGGCGCGGCCGCCCTCGGACGGCTCGTCGGGAATCGCGCCGCCCTCCGAAGGCTGCAGCACCGGCGGAAGCTCCGGCGGGTACGCGGCCCGGCTGAACCCTGCAATCGACCCGACGAGCTGGTGGAACCGATCGCTCACGACGAAGCCGGGCACCGCCGGCGCCGGATAGGTCAGGGGCCAGCGGACCACGCCGACGCTGATGCCGGCATCGGCGAGAATCCCCCAGAGCGGCCGCGCACGCCAGGCCGTCGAGTCGTTGGGCTCGTCGCGCACGAAGCCGAGGTGCACGAGCACGTGCGAGAAGATGTGATCGGGCAGGAGATCCACTCCTCGCGTGTCGTTTCTCGCGTAGTACGACGCGGCCGACCGCACGCCGTTCTTGGACGCGTACATGCCTGTCGCCACGGCCGCCCAGACGGAGTCCGGCTGCGTCGGCCGCACCGTCGCGACGCCCATCCATGCGCCCTTCTCGAGCAGTCTCGCGAAATTCGGCAGACGCCCTTCGGCGGTGCGGGGCCACACGTAGTCGAGCGATCCGCCGTCGAGCAGCAGCATCACCACGCGAGGGCCCGGTTCCACGTCGGCCAGCGGTGTCGCGCTCGACGGCTCCTGCGGAGGTGGAGGGGCGACGGCGGGCCCGCGCGCGGCGAGCGGCAGCGCGAGCGATCCGAACGCCGCGATCAGAAAGAGGGCCGCGCCGACTTTGCTTCCCCGCCGTCCGAACGAATAGTGCGCGATGGCGATCGCGAGCAGGACCACCGCGGACGCGGTCGTCGCGGTCGCGCCCATCGTCATGCGGCGCGCGGCCACCTCGGTCAGCGCCGCGCTGAAGCCCTCGACGTTCAGCCACATCAGCACGGCCGCCACCGCAGCCGACGCGGCGGACATCCAGGCCAGCACGCGGACGCTCGCCCAGCCGGGCGAGAGACCGTCGAGCGCGACGAACTCGCGCACGACGATCGTCACGTAGAACGTCACGGCCAGGTGCACGCCGTACAGCGTGCCGAGCGTCGCGAACCACCGCCACGTCGTGCCGGAGAACAGCGGCACCTGCGGGTTGAGCTGCAGCACGAGGATCGTCAGGTACGCGGCGCCGAGCGCGCCCGCGAGCAGCGAGTTCGTGAGCATCCGGAGGAACCGCACGGTGCAAGTGTATACTTCCGCGTATGCCCGTCGACGTCGACGCCGCGGTCATTTCGAACACGCGGCTGTCGGAGGACTACTGCGTCGTCGCCCTGTCGGCGCCGGCCATTGCCGCGCTCGCGCGACCCGGACAGTTCGTGATGGTGAAGCCGGCGCGCGGCACCGATCCCCTGCTGCGGCGGCCGTTTTCGATCTTCGAGGTGCTGCGCGACAAGGCTGGCGCGCCGGCCGGCATCTCCCTGCTGAACAAACGCGTCGGCACCGGCACGCGGCTGCTGTACGACCTGGAAGCGGGAGCGCGCGTGGCGTGCCTGGGACCGCTCGGGCGCCCCTTCGAGCCCGTCGATCCTCCGGCACGCGCGTGGATGATCGCGGGAGGTGTCGGTCTCGCCCCGTTCCTGACGCTCGGCGAAGCGCTGTCGGCGCGCGGTACCGACACCACGCTGTTCTACGGCGCGCGCACCGCCTCCGAGCTGTACTGCGTGGATCGCTTCGAGCGCGCGGGGATCCGCGTATTCCTCACGACCGAAGACGGCGGCCGCGGCGGCAAGGGCTTCGTCACCGCGGCGGTTCAGGGCCAGCTCGACCTCACGCCGTCGGGCGAACCCGTCCACCTGTACGCCTGCGGTCCGACGCCGATGATGCGCGCGGCGGCCGCGGTGGCGGCGTCATACGGCCGCCCCTGCGACGTGTCGCTCGAGCAGGTGATGGGCTGCGGCCTGGGTGGCTGCTACAGTTGCGTCGTTCCGGTCTGGGACGATGCCAAACCGCACTTCGAGCGGTCGTGCATCGACGGGCCCGTCTTCGACGCATCGCGCATCGCGTGGGAGGCACTCGCGCACTGACATGGATCTCTCCGTTTCCATCGGATCGCTCCGCCTCGCCAATCCGCTGATCGCCGCAAGCGGATGTTTCGGCTACGGCGTCGAGTACGCCGACATCGTGGACCTCTCGTCGCTCGGCGCCGTGGCCGTCAAGGGGCTCTTCCTCGCCGAGCGAGAGGGACACCCGCCGCCGCGCATTGTCGAGACCCCATCGGGGATGCTCAACGCCATCGGGCTGCAGGGGATCGGCGTGCGCCGGTTCGTCGCCGAGAAGCTGCCGGAACTGCGCGAGCGGCGCGCGGTCGTGTTCGTCAACATCTGCGGATCCACCATCGACGAATACGGCGAGATCGCCCGCGTGCTGTCGGACCACGAAGGCGTGGCCGCGATCGAGCTGAACATCTCGTGCCCCAATATCAAGGAAGGGGGCATCACGTTCGGGTGCAGTCTCACAGGGACGCATGCCGTCGTGAGCGCCGTGCGCAAAGTGACGCGCCTCCCGGTGATCCCGAAACTCACGCCGAACGTGACCGACGTCGCCTCGTTCGCCCGCGCGGCGGAGGAGGCGGGAGCCGACGCGGTGTCGCTCGTGAACACGTTTCTGGCGATGGCGATCGACGTGCACACGCGGAGACCACGGCTCTCGAATATCGTCGGCGGACTGAGCGGCCCGGCGATCCGTCCCATCGCTGTGCGGATGGTCTACGAGTGCCGGCAGGTGGTCCGCCTGCCGATCATCGGTATCGGCGGGATCGCGTCAGCGGAAGACGTGCTCGAATTCATGATCGCCGGCGCGACCGCGGTGCAGGTCGGCACCGCAAGCTTCGTGGATCCGTTCATCTGGACGAAGCTCCTCGACGGCCTGCGGACGTACATGGCCCGTCATGGCATCGACCGCCTCGCCGATGTCACGGGCACCATCGACACGTCGAAGAGGGAGCAGGCGTGGATCAGCTCCTGATTGCCCTCGACGTCGAGACGGCCGCCAGGGCCGTCGCGCTTGCCGACACTCTGGACGGCGTCGCCGGCGGCTTCAAGATCGGCAGCCGCCTCTTCACCGCGGAAGGGCCCGACATCGTACGCACCCTTGTCGAGCGGCGGGCCCGCGTCTTCCTCGATCTCAAGTTCCACGACATTCCCCATACCGTCGCCACGGCGGTGGCGGCGGCGACGACGCTTGGCGTGTGGATGGTGAACGTGCATGCGTCGGGGGGCGCCCGGATGATGCAGGCCGCGCGCGACGCGGCCCACGACACCGCGGCTCGCAGGGGCCAGCCGCCGCCGCTCGTGATCGCGGTGACGGTGCTCACGAGCATGAACGCGGCATCGCTTGCCGAGACGGGCGTCGAACGGCCAATGCTGGATCAGGTGCTGCGGCTCGCGGAGCTGACGCAGGCGGCCGGGCTGGATGGAGTGGTGGCGTCGCCGCAGGAGACGGCGCCGATCCGGCGGACGTGCGGTCCGTCATTCGCGATCGTCACGCCAGGGATACGCGGCGGCGGAGCGGCCGCAGGGCAGAACGACGACCAGGAGCGCACGATGACCGCCGCCGAGGCGCTCGCGGCCGGCGCCACATATCTCGTCGTGGGACGGCCCATCATCGCGGCGGCCGATCCTCGAGCCGCCGCGGAGGACATCGGCCGCGAAGCGGTGAAAGGTCGAACGTAGAAGGTAGCTTCTACGTTCGACCTTTCATCCGCCTCACGCCTACTTGGCGGTAATGATGAAGTGTCCGCGGCGGTTCTGCTGCCAGCAGGCCTCGTTCTCGTCCGAGCAGAACGGCTGCTCTTCACCCTTGCTGACGATCGTGACGCGGTCGATCGGCAGGCCGAGGCTGACGAGATAGTCGCGGACGGCATCCGCCCGGCGCTCGCCGAGCGCCAGATTGTACTCGTTGGTGCCGCGCGAATCCGCGTGCCCCTCCACCATGACCTTCGTGCTCCCCCAGCGCTTCATCCAGTCGGTGTTCTTCTGAAGGCTGGCGCGCCCTTCCTCGGTCAATTCCGTGGAATCGTAGGCGAAGAACACGTCGGCAAGCGGCTTCTCCGCGTTCAACACGTCGAGCGACTTGCTGGCGAACACCTCGTCCTCGGTCGGCGGCTTCGGCGCTGGCGCGGGCGGCGGCGGGGGTGGCGGCGGCGGGGCCTGGGGCGTGGCCTGGACGGTCGGCGGAGGCGGCGCCGCCGGCGGCGGCATTTCCGGTTGCTTCTTGGCGCAGGCGCCGGCAATCAGCACGGCGGCAAGCACGATCGTACACAGACGAAAGCTGCGAATCATCTGACTCCTCTTCTCGGACGGCGAGATGGTCGTCGTAGAATTGGAGCTTACAGTCCGGTTGCGAACCCTGTCAATTCGGCCGCTTTTTCATGGAACGACTTCTCGAGGCCACCGCGCGCGCGGAACAGGACCATTTCTGGTTCCGCGGCTTCCGCCGATTCGTGGAACCGCTCGTGGCCGAAGCGGCCTCGCGCCGGCCCGCCGCGTTCATGCTCGACTGCGGCTGCGGAACCGGCCACAACCTGACGATGCTGCGGCGCTACGGCCGCGCCGTCGGGATCGATTTGACGTGGTCCGGTCTGGTGTTCGCGCACGAGGGCGGCGACCGCCGGGTCGCCCAGGCGTCGGCATGCGTGCTTCCGTTCGCCGACGCGACGTTCGACGTGGTCACGTCGTTCGACGTCATCTACGCGCTGAGCGATCGCGATGAGGCAGCCGCGCTTGGCGAGATGTTCCGCGTCCTTCGTCCAGGTGGGCATCTGGTCGTGAATGTCGCGGCGATGGACCTGTTGAAGGGCAACCACTCGGTGCTGGCGGAGGAAGTCCGACGCTACAGCCGGCCGATGCTCCGACAGCGCCTTCAGGAGATCGGCTTCGCGATCGACCGCATCACGTACACCAACGCGACCATTCTCCCGGTTGTCGCGGCGGTTCGACTGTTGCAGCGGCTCTCCGGCCATGAGGAATCGCAACAGGAGATCACCATCCCGCCCGCGCCCGTCAACGCCATCCTCTCCGCCCTGCTCGCGGTCGAAGCCGCGGCGCTGCGCGTCGCGAACATGCCGTTCGGGAGTTCACTCGTCGCGCTGGCGCACAAGGGAAACCCGCACGGTAGCGCAGGGCTTTAGCCCTGCCACACAACGACTGTCATCGAACGTCGAAGGAATAGATCCGCAGCGCGAGGTGACGCTGGTCGGGAGGGCCGCCGCGATCGCTCGGCACGAACCACTCGTCGCTGGAAATCACGACGCGGCCGTCGGCTGACGCAAGCGCGCCGGCGGGCAGGACGACCTCCTGCGTGAAGTCGGACGCGGGACTGAACCGCGCGATCTCCCGACCGCCCGCCGACACGATAACCTTTGGCGCGCGATCGTAATACCGCAGCGGCGACTCACCCACGAGACGCAGCGTCACATCGCGGCCAATCGGCCGCACCCAGAGCGTCGCGCGCTCGCTCGTCCAGCGCCACGCGCGTGCCGTCAACGGGTTGTATTCGGGCTCCTGCCAGCCCTCCGCGACACCGACCATCGGCACGCCCTCGGGCTGCAGATCGAACTGTTCCAGGCTGACGGCGATCGCGCCACCGCCGCCATCGGCCCGCTGCGAGCGGACCTCGAGGGGCACGTATCCCGGCGCGCCCGCAAGCGACGAGGCGGGCAGCGGCACAAGGCGGAAGAAGAACCCGGGCGCGGCCTCGAACGCGTCGAGCGGACGGCCGGCGAGCGTGAGCGTGACGCTCACGCGCGGATCCGTTGCGGCGCCGAGATGACGCCCGCCGACGATCATCAGCGCCGCGCCGGGCCGCGTCCGGATCCAGCCCGCACTCGGTCTGATGGACGGGCCCCACCCGTCACGCGCGGTGACGCCCGCGACTTCGGCGGTCAGCGCCCACCCGCGATCGAGCATCCACCCGGGCGGCTCCATCACATAGACGTCCGAGTCGCCGGGACGCGCGCCGCCGACAAACGGCGGCTCGACAAACCCCCAGCGATACGGCACGGGCGCGCTGCGCGCGCGCGGATCGATCAACGCGAGGTCCGTGCGGCGCGGATCCGCCACGAAGGACACGCGGGTGTCCGGATCCGCCTTCCACTGCTCGACGAGCGCCAGCCACTCACGGCCGTGCGGCGCGCGCAGCACGCGGACCGGGAGATCGGCCGCGAGCCAGTCGACCGCGCGGCGCGCGACCGCGTGCAGGCCGACGACATGCGTCTCCGGATCGTGAGCGGCATCTTCCAGCGCGCGAAACGCCGGACTGCCGGTGCGGGCGTAGACGAGAACGGCCGGCGCCGTGGCCAGCGTCGAGATCACGGCGAGCGCCGCCGCGCCGAGCGGAAGGACCGGCTGCGGCAGACCGTCGAGCGCGAACACGGCCAGATAGCCGATCGGGAGCAGAAGCGGCAACGCATACCTGGTCGTCACGGTTTCCTGGAAGAGCAGGTGAAACACCGCGTAAGGCAGGAAGCCGACGATCAACAGGAGGAGCACGCGCGGCCTGCGCCACGCGAGACGTGCCCCGCCGACCGCCGCGATGGCGGCGACGACGCCCCCCGTGACAACGCTGCCCCAGGGCCACAGGAACGAGTACTTCAGCGCGTCGAGCGCCACTCGCGGACGCCTCGTCGTCCACAACATGACCACCCCGGAGAAATCCTCGCTCGCCTGGCTGCCGAGCGCCGCGGCATAGGCCGACGGGCCCCCGCTGGCGGCGATCAACGGGACCGCCCACGCGAGGACCCCGATGCCCAGCGCCGCCGCTCCAGCCAGGCGCGCGCGCGCGCGCAACGAGGCGTTCGGCCATGCAAGCGCTAGCGCGAGGAGCGGGAGCGTCAGTAGAAATGTCTGCGACCTGGCGCCGATGGCGACTCCCGCGATGAAGGCGCCGGTGATGAGGCGGTTCGGCGAGCCCCGTCCGCGGATCGCCGACACGATGAGCGCCTGGCCGCCGGCGGCCAGCGCCAAGCCCGTCATGTCGGACAGCGGGCGAAGCGCCGTGAACCAGTACAGCGGCGACAGCGCGACGATCGCCGTCGTCCAGAACGCGCGCCGATCGCTCTCATCCAGGGCGGCAACGAGGGCGAAGAGCAGGAGCACGAGTGCCGCGCCCGCGCACGCGCTCCACATGGAGAGTCCCCGTACCGCTGGCGCGCTGGCGCCGGCGGCGCGCAGGACGGCGGTCGAGCCTTTGGCCAGCGCGATGAACACGGGGTACCCGGGCGGATGCGGCTGGTGGCGGGCAACGTCGAACTGCCGCACGCCGAGCGCGAAATTGACCGAGTCGATGTCTTCGAGCGTGGGTGGGAGGAACGGCAGGTGCGCCGCGAGGAACAGGACCGCGAGCGCGACGATGCCCCTTCGCACGTCAGACGGGACGCAGGCGGAGCGCCTCGTTGAGGCTGCCGAGGCGGTAGCCCGCAAGATCGACGGTGACGTGCTCGTACCCCAGGGCCCGCAGCTCGCGATCGATCGTGGCGGCCATCTCCGGCTCGAATGCGCGCGCCATCTCGTCGCGGCCGAGCTCGATGCGCGCGCGGCCGTCGTGATGGCGCACCCGGCAGACGCGGAAGCCGAGCTCGCGCAGCACGGTCTCGGCGCGCTCGATCATCCGCAGCTTCTCGTCGGTGACCTCGCTGAAGTACGGGATGCGCGACGAGAGGCACGCGGAAGCCGGCTCGTCCCAGGTCGGCAGCCGCGCGCGCCGCGACAGCTCCCGGATCTCCGCCTTGGTCAGCCCGGCCTCGTCGAGCGGGCTGCGCACGCCGAACTCGCGCGCCGCCTTCCGGCCGGGCCGATAATCGCCGCGATCGTCCGCGTTCGCGCCGTCGGCGACGACGGCGATGCCACGCTCGCGAGCCATCGCGGTGAGATGCGTGTACAGCTCGTGCTTGCAGTAATAGCAGCGATCGGCCAGGTTGGCGCGGTACTCCGGCCGCGCCATTTCGTCGGTGTGGATGATCTCGTGGGTGAAGCCGAAGTCGGCGGCCAGGCGGAGCGCGAGCGCGCGATGGCGCTCGGGATAGCTGGGGCTGTCGGCGGTGACGGCGAGCGTGCGCGGGCCGAGCACCCGCGTGGCGGCGTAGGCGAGATACGCGCTGTCGACGCCGCCGCTGTAGGCGACGATCACCGACGAGAAGGCGCGCAGCGTACGGGTGAGCGCCGCCTCCTTGAGCACGAGGTCGCCGGCCTCGGCGGCGCCGTCAGGCCCGGCGTGGACGGCCTCGATCACTCGTCCCAGTCCCCGCTCGTCTCGTCCACCTCTTCGTCCTCGTCCTCGTCGTCCTCGTCCTCGTCCTCGTCCACGCCGTCGTCCTCGAGATCGTCCTCGTCCTCGTCCACGTCGTCGACCGTTTCGAGTTCGACGGGCGCGATGCTCGTCACCTCGAGGTTGGAGCCGCAGTCGGGGCAGCTGACAAGGTCCCCTTTATCGACGTCGAATTCGTCGACCTCGATCTCGGCATCACATTCCGGACAGGTGGCCATACACGCTCCTCGGCGGCGGGTGGAAATCCGCAACGATCAGGGCGATGACGGCGACAGGAATTCACGTTGCCGCTCGAAATCGCGATAATGTTCGGATTATAGCGAGAACCTGATAAATTCTGCAACGAGCCCTGCGCGTCCGGGGCACCGGTCGCGCGCCGAGTCGGGGGTGACGGCAATTACTGTGACTACGACAGCCAAGACTGTCATCATCGCTGATGATACGGCGTTCGTGCGCGAGCGCTTTGCGACCGCGCTCCTCAGCGCGGGCCATGCGGCGTTGACGGTCAAGAGCGCGGCCGAACTGCTCGCGCGCGTCCGCGCGGATCTCGATCGCATCGACCTCATCGTCCTCGACCTGCGGCTGCCCCACGCCGGCGGAGTCGAGCTGGTGCGGTCGCTTCGCAAGATCGATGGCGGGCGGCTGCCGGTGCTGGTCTTCAGCGGGACGATCGCGACGGCGGAAGAAGTGCGCGAGCTCGCCTCGCTCGGAGTGGCGGGATACGTGAACGAGTACAGCGCGGTGCAGCATATCCTGCCCTCGCTTGCGCCCCACCTGTTCCCGGACAACTTCAACCGCCGCGGCAGCCCGCGCGTCGTTCTCGGCATCCCCGTGGCGTACCGCTTCGGCAACACGATTGCCGCCGCGCTGACGCTGAACCTGAGCAAGGGGGGGCTCGCCATCCGCACGATGAGCCCGCTGCCGCAGGGGGCCAAGCTGCGCGCGCGGTTCCGGCTGCCGGGATCGAAGCGGGATATCGAGGCGGACTCGCGCATCGCCTGGAGCGACCGCCGCGTCGGCATGGGGCTGCAGTTCGAGAAGGTGGATCCGGTCGACCAGGCCGCGATCGACGAGTTCGTCGATCAGCACTTCTTCACCAACCGCAAGGTCTGAGACTGAAACGTGGAATGTCGCTCTGTTCTACTCCCGCAGGAGCCGCAGCGCGTTCGCGATGACGACGAGCGACGCGCCCATGTCGGCGGTGACGGCCATCCACAGCGTGGCCTGTCCCGTGATCGCCAGCAGCAGGAACGCCGCTTTCAGCACAATCGAGAACGCGATATTCACGCGGATGTTGCGCGTGGTGGCGCGGCTCAGGGCGAGCGCGTAGGGGATCTTCAGCAGCTCGTCGGCCATCAGCGCCACGTCCGCCGTCTCGAGCGCCGCGTCGGTGCCGGCCGCGCCCATGGCCACGCCGACGTCCGCCGCCGCGAGCGCCGGCGCGTCGTTCACGCCGTCACCGACCATGGTGAGCACGCCGTAGCGCACGCGCAGGTCTTCGACGGCCGCGACCTTGTCTTCGGGGAGCAGGTCGGCCCGGTACTCGTCGAGCCCGAGCGACCGAGCCAACGCCTTCGCCGCCGGCTCGCGGTCGCCGGTCAGCAGCACCAGGTGCGCGATCCCCCGCTCGCGGAGGAGGTCCACCGTTTCGCGGGCGAGCTCGCGCGTTTCGTCGTGCACGCCGATGGCGCCGAGCGCCCGACTGTCCGCCCCGACGAGCACCGTACTGCACCCGTGGCCCGCCAGCTCGTCGAGGACCGCCTCGAGCGCGGGTGAGCACAGCCCGCGCTCCTCGAACAGGCGATGACTGCCGACGAGTATCTGCTGGCCGTCGAGCGACGCCTCGGCCCCGCGGCCCGGCAGCGCGTGAAACGCCATGACCGGCGCCAGCGCGATGCCGTCGTGCGCGGCGCGCTGCATGACGGCGCGGCCGATCGGATGTTCCGAGCGGGACTCCAGGGACGCCGCAATCCGCACGATCTCCCTCGGGTCCGCCCCGTCGATCGGGACGACGTCGTGCACCCGCAGGCGGCCCTTCGTCAACGTGCCCGTCTTGTCGAATGCCACGACGCGGGTCGCGGCCATCGTCTCGAGGCGCGCGCCGCCCTTGATGAGGACGCCTTTGCGGGCGGCCGCGGCCAGCGCGGACACAATCGATACGGGCGTCGAGATGACGAGCGCGCAGGGACAGGAAATGACGAGCAGCACCAGCGATCGATAGAACCAGGTGCTCCACGATCCGCCGCCGGCCAGCGGCGGCACGAGCGCGACCAGCACGGCCCCCGCCAGCATCACCGGCGTGTAGACCCGCGCGAACCGATCCACGAACGCCTGGCTTGGCGCGCGCTGCGCCTGGGCGCGCTCCACCAGGTGAATGATCCGCGCGAGCGTGGAGTCGCGCCGCAGCCGCGTGACTGCGACGTCGAGCGCGCCGCGCCCGTTGATGGTGCCCGCGAAGACCTCATCGCCGGGCCCTTTCTCGACCGGCAGCGATTCGCCGGTGACCGGCGCCTGGTTGACGAAGCTGTCGCCGGCGGCCACGGCGCCGTCGAGCGGGATCTTCTCTCCTGGCCTGACCAGGATCGTGTCCCCCACTCGCACGTCGTCGACCGGCAGCCGCAGCTCGAGACCGTCGCGCCGGACGACGGCCTCGACAGGCGTGAGGTCCATCAGCGCGCGGATGGCGCCGCGGGCGCGATCCATGGCGCGCGCTTCGAGAAGCTGCGCCAGGGCAAAGAGAAACAAAACCGAGGCCGCCTCGGACCACTGGCGGATGGCCATCGCGCCGGCAACGGCGACGACCATCAGGACGTTGATGTCGAGCAGGCCGGCGCGCGCCGATACGATGGCGCGTCGGACCGCGTAGACGCCGCCGAGCGCCACCGAAACGACGTACGGCAGCCACGCGATCCAGCCGGGAATGCCGGCGGCGTGCTGCAGGAGGAGGCCGGCCGCGAGCGCGATGCCCGACCCCAGCACGAGCCGCTGCCTCGTCGCGGCCGACGCGGCAATCGGCGCCGGCTCCTCGTGCTCGAGCCACGCGCGCATCCCCGTTTGCGCGACCGCCTCCGCAATCGACGAGGTCGTGAGACGCGCGGCGTCGTATTTGATGCGCAGTCGCTGGCCCATCACGTCCGCGTCGAGCGCCTCCAGCCCCTGGAGCCGCTTCAGGCGGCGCTCGAGGATTGCGACCTCTTCATGACAGTCCATGCCTTCGATCTTGAAGATCGATTCGGCGTGCAGCTCGCAGACGGTGCACGTGGCCATGGCTAGGATCGCGGCTCCTCCACGTGCGTCAGCGCCTGCCTCAAGAGCTCGAGGATGTGATGATCGTCGACGGCGTAGTACACGTGGCGGCCGGAGCGGCGCGGCCGCACGAGCCGCATGCCGCGAAGCAGCCGGAGCTGGTGGGAGACGGCGGATTCGCTGATGCCCACGAGCGATGCGATGTCGCACACGCACAACTCGCCAGGCGCCAGCGCGTCCAGGATCCGCACGCGCGTGGGATCGCCCAGCACGCGGAACGTGTCGGCGAGCGCTTCAACCGTCCGCGGCTGCAACGGAGTCATCTGCATATATGAGCAGTCTCTCATATATTAACGCACTCCCGAACCCCAGAGAAGCACACCCGCCACACCGGGGCGCCTTGACACTTTTTTCGTCCAGCCGCTAGTATGCGGATTCGGTCTTAATCGGCCCTCTCTCTATACGTTACCCAGCGCCGGCAAGCGGTAAGCTTCCCGAAGTGCGCGAGGAGCATCTGCGTGATTGACGTTCAACACATCACGAAGCGGTACGGCCGCGTCACGGCCGTCGACGACGTCAGCTTCCGCGTCGAGCGGGGCGAGATCCTCGGCTTCCTCGGCCCCAACGGCGCGGGTAAGACGACGACGATGCGGATACTGACGGGGTACATGCCGCCGTCGGAAGGACGCGCGGCCATCGCCGGATTCGACACCTTCGACCAGCCCATTGAAGCCAAGCGGCGCACGGGCTATCTGCCCGAGACTCCCCCGCTCTATCCGGACATGACGGTTCGCGAGTACCTCGACTTCGTGGGCCGCATCAAGGGGGTGCCCCCGAAGCAGCGCAAGGACCGGGTCGCGGAAGTGATGCAGCGCGTCCACATCACCGACATGGCCGCTCGCCACTGCGCCAAGCTGTCGAAGGGGTACCGGCAGCGCGTGGGGATCGCTCAGGCGCTCATCCACAACCCGGATGTGCTCATCCTCGACGAGCCGACGGCGGGCCTCGATCCGAAGCAGATCATCGAAACGCGCGAGCTGATTCGGAGCCTCGCCGGGGATCACACGATCGTGCTCAGCACGCACATCCTCCCCGAGGTCTCGCAGACCTGCCAGCGCGTCGTCATCATCAACAAGGGGCGCGTCGTCGCGGTCGACACGCCGCAGAACCTCATCGCGCGGCTCAAGGGGGCCGAGACGATGTTCGTGCAGGTGGACGCGGGCAGCGAGGATGCCGCCGTCGCGCTGGAGAGAGTCCCGGGCGTCACCCGGGTGACCGTGTCGGAACAGCCCGGCGTGGCCGGCGGGTACGAGGTGGAGAGCGATCGCGGCGTGGACGTCCGGCGCGAGCTGGCGCGCGCGGTCGTGACGCGCGGATGGGGGCTGCTCGAGCTGCGGCCGATGCGCATGAGCCTCGAAGAGGTGTTCCTGCAGGTGACGACCGAAGAGAAGCCCGAGGAGGCGACCCGTGCGTAACATGCTGGCGATCGCGGACAAGGAGCTGCGGTCGTATTTCGCGTCGCCGATGGCGTACATCGTCATCGGCCTGTTCTCGCTGCTGTTCGGCTGGTTCTTCTACATGTACCTGATGGTGTTCGTCCGCCAGAGCGAGCAGATGATGGCGATGGGCGGCGGCGCCGCCGCCAACGTCAACCAGAGCATGATCCGGGGGGTCCTGCAGAACGCGGCGGTCGTGATCCTGTTCGTGATGCCGATGATCACGATGCGCACCTATTCGGAGGAGAAGCGCTCCGGAACAATCGAGCTGCTGCTGACCTCACCCGTCACCGACTGGCAGATCATCCTCGGCAAGTTCTTCGGCGCGATCGGGCTCTACGTCGCGATGCTGTTCGTGACGGCGCTGTACATGGCGATCCTGTTCGTCTACGGGCATCCCGAGTGGCGGCCGATTGCCGCCGGCTATCTGGGGCTGCTCCTGATGGGCGGCTGCTTCATCTCGGCGGGCCTCTTCATCTCCAGCCTGACGAAGAACCAGATCGTCGCCGGCACGATCACCTTTGCCGTGTTCCTGATGCTGTGGGTGATCAGCTGGATCGGCGAATCCTCCGGCCCGATCACGCGCGAGGTCGTGTCGTACCTGTCAATCACGGAGCACTTCGAGGACTTCGCGCGCGGCATCGTGGACACGAAGCACGTCATCTATTACCTCAGCTTCATCACGTTCGGCCTCTTCCTCACCGCGAAGTCGGTTGATTCGGAGCGGTGGCGCGGGTGAATGGACATCGAGTTGTGAATTCCGAATTGCGAGTTGACGGCAACACGCCGAAGTCGTCCGGCGGGACGATTTGTGCGACCGCCGCCGGGAATTCACAACCCACAACTCACAATTCGCATGTGACACGTTGACCATGTTGAAACGACTCCTTGGCTTGCTTGGCTGGCTCGGCGTGGTGCTGGTGTTCGCCGCCGTCGCCATCCGCTTCCTGAAACCTGAATGGCAGCAGTACTACAACGGCCTGGCGCTCGCCGGGCTGGCCTGCACGCTGCTCTACATCCTCAGCCAGTGGCGCGAGATCGGGCGGTCGTTTTCCGGGCGTCAGGCGCGCTTCGGCAGCCTGGCGATCGGCACCGCGGCCGTCGTGCTGGCGATCCTCGTGTCGATCAACTATCTCGGGTCGCGGCACAACAAGCGCTGGGATCTCACGGCCGCGAAGCAGTTCAGCCTGTCCGATCAGACCAAGAAGGTGCTGCAGGGACTGCAGAAGCCGGTGCAGGTTCGCGTGTTCGCGCGGTCGGAGGACTTCGACCGTTTCCGCGAGCGGCTGGATGAATACCGGTACCAGTCGAAGCAGGTATCGGTCGAGTACATCGACGTCGAACGCAAGCCGGGGCTCGCGGGACAGTTCGGCGTGCAACAGATCGGCACGGTCGTCTTCGAGTACGACGGTCGCACGGAGCGGGTCACGTCCGACGGCGAGCAGGAGCTGACCAACGGCCTCATCAAGGTCATCCAGGGCAGGCAGCAGAAAGCGTATTTCGTCCAGGGACACGGCGAGCGCGGGCCCGAGGATTCCGAGCGCCGGGGATACAGCACGATTGCCTCGGCACTCGGGTCGGACAACTTCGCGCAGGCTTCGCTCGTCCTCGCGCAGCAGAATGAGGTTCCCGCCGACGCGACGGTCCTCATCGTCGCCGGGCCGCGGACCGATTTCTTCCCCGGCGAGATCGACATGCTGAAGGCCTATCTTGCGAGAGGGGGCAAAATCCTCTTCCTTCTCGATCCGCCGGAGAAGGCCGATGCGGCGGAGCTGACGGGCGTCGCCGCCTTCTTGAAGGAGTGGGGCATCGAGATCGGCCGCGACGTCGTCGTCGACGTGAGCGGAATGGGACGCCTGCTCGGCACCGACGCGTCGGTGCCGGTCGCGGCCAAGTACGAAGGACATCCGATCACCGAACGCTTCAACCTGATCACCGCGTACCCGCTCGCACGGTCCGTGTCGGCCATCACCGCCGGGGTGAACGGACGATTCGCGCAAAACCTCGTGGACACGAGCGCGAGCAGCTGGTCGGAGTCCGACATCAAGGGCCTGCTGACGACGGGGCAGGTCGAGCGCCAGCTGGACAAGGGCGACAAGGCCGGACCGATCAGTCTCGCGGCGGCCGTGTCGGCGCCGGTGACGAGCGCGCCGCTGGCCGATCCGGCAAAGAAGGACGACCAGCCGAAGCCAGAGTCGCGGATCGTGGTGTTCGGCGACTCGGACTTCGCGTCCAACGGGTATCTGGGCGTTCCGGGGAACCGCGACCTGTTCCTGAACTCGGTCAACTGGCTCGCACAGCAGGAGAACCTCATCTCCATCCGGCCGCGCGATCCGGAGGATCGCCGCATCGTGCTGACGGCCGACCAGGAGCGGCGGATTTTCTGGCTGACGGTCTTCATCATCCCGGGCCTGATCCTCGTTGCGGGGATCCAGACCTGGTGGCGGAGGCGATAGATGCGTGGCGTCCGGCCGTTTCTCGCGCTGCTGGTTGTCGCCGCCGGGGTCGGCTGGTGGGCGTATCGCGACTCCACGCGCGCCCCCGTGACCGACGCGCCGAAGCACGACAAGGTCTTCACCGTCGAAGCCGACACGATCGACGAAGTGACCGTGAAGTCGGAGAACGGCGATAAGACCACCCTGCGGAAGACGGGTTCGGAGTGGGAAATCGTCGGGCCTGTGGCCGCGCGCTCCGACGCGGCGGAGGCATCCGGGATCACGTCGAACCTCGCCTCCATGGAGATCCAGCGGGTGATCGACGAGGCGCCCGCGGACCTGAAGGAGTACGGCCTCGCCGAACCGCGCATCGAGGTGTCGTTCAAGAGCGGAGGACAGGAGCACCGGCTGCTGATTGGACAGAAGACGCCGCCTGGCTCGGATCTCTATGCGAAGCTGGCGGATCAGAAGAAGGTGTTCCTCGTTCCGTCGTACCTCGAATCGACCTTCAACAAGAGCACGTTCGATCTGCGCGACAAGAGCGTGCTCAAGGTGGAGCAGGACAAGATCGACTCGCTCGAGATCACGACCGGCGGCGCGACGACGCGGTTCGTGAAGACGGGCGGCGAATGGCAGATCGCGCAGCCAGCCGAGGGCAGGGCGGACTACGGGATGGTCGACGCGCTCGTCGGCCGCATCGCGACCGCGCAGATGAAGGCGCTGACCGCCGCCGAACCGGCGAGCGTGAAGGAGTACGGACTCGAGAAGCCCGCCGCCAGCGCGCGCATCGGCACGGGCTCGTCGCAGGCGCTGCTGCTGTTCGGCACCAACGCCGGGGAAGGCGCCGTGTACGCGAAGGACGCGGCGCGGCCCGCCGTGTTCACGATCGATGCCTCGCTCGTCGACGACCTGAAGAAGGACGCGGGGGACTACCGGCAGAAGGATCTGTTCGACGCACGGACGTTCAACGCGACGCGCGTCGAGGTCACGCGCGATGGAAAGACCGTCGCGTTCGAGAAGACGCAGACGAAGGGTCCCGACGGCAACGTCGACACGTGGAAGCAGGTGCTGCCCACGCCGCGCGACGTGGACAACGCGAAGGTGGACGCGCTCGTCAGCGCGGCCACGAGCGCGCGCGCGCTCGGATTCGTCGCGAGCACCGACAAGACCGGCCTGGACAAGCCCAGGCTGACGGTCGCGATTACCACCGACCCCGGCAAGACCGAGCGCGTGTCGTTCGCGCAGAGCGGCGCCGATTCCTACGCGGCGCGCGCCGGCTCGCCGGGAGCGGCCACCGTCGACTCGACGACGATCGACGCCATCGTCACGGCGCTCGAGGACATCAAATAGTGGTGAGAGGTGCTGAGAGGTGCTGAAGGGTGCCGAAAGGTGCTGAAGGGTGCTGACGGGTGCTGAAAGGTGCTGACGGGTGCTGAAGCGGTACGTCGTCGCGGCGGCGATGCTTGCCAGCGCCGCCTGTACCGCAGAACACCGCCCCGTTGCGAGTAGGCCGGGCCTCTCAGGCCCGGCGCGTTCGCCGGCGGTCCGACATCTGCGCAGCGACCTCGACGCGGTTTTCGGCGCGCCCATCATGGCGCGCGGCGTCTGGGGCGTCGACGTGCGGTCGCTCGATACGGGCGAGACGCTCTACCAGTTGAACGCGGGCAAGCTGATGATGCCGGCGTCCAACATGAAGATCGTGACGCTCGCCTCGACCGCCGAGGCGCTCGGCTGGGATTACCGGTACACGACGACACTGGAGACGGGCGCGGAGGTCAGCGACGGGATCCTGCACGGCGATCTGCTCGTCCGTGGCAACGGCGACCCGAGCATCAACGCGCGCCAGGGACGCGCCGCGGCCGTCCTCGACGAATGGGCGGCGGCGCTGAAGGCCGCGGGCATCGCCGCGATCGACGGACGCGTCGTCGGCGACGACCAGGCGTTCGATGACGAGGGCATTGGCGCGGGATGGGCGTGGGACTATCTGGAGGCGGGCTACGCCGCGCCTGGCGGCGCGCTCGAGTTCAACGAGGACACCGCGTCGCTGACGATCGCCGCGGGCGCGGCCGCTGGAGCGGCGGCGCTCGTCACGGTGACGCCGGGTGCCGGGTACACGATCGTCAATCATGCCGTCACCGCGGAAGCGGGGACCGGGCAGACCATCGACGTCCGGCGACGGCCGGACGCCGCGATCCTCGAGATCGCCGGCTCGATCCCGGCCGGCTCCTCTCCTGTCACGCGCTCGATTGCGGTGATCAACCCCACCGTGTTCTTCGCGCAGTCGTTGAGGGACGGCCTCGTCGCGCGCGGCGTCGCCGTCAGCGGGAGTGCGGTCGATTTCGACGACATCGCGGTCGAGCTCGCCGGTGCCGTCCCGGTCGAACGGCGCGTGCTCGCCAGCACGCAGTCGCCGCCGCTGAAGGACATCGCGACCGTGCTGATGAAGGTGAGCCAGAACCTGTACGCGGAGACCCTGCTGAAGACGCTTGGCGCGTCGAAGGGAGGGCTTGGCACGACCCGCGGCGGCATCGCGGCCGCGCGGGCGTCGCTCTCGGCGTGGGGCGTGCCTCAGGACGCGCTCGTGATGGTCGACGGGTCGGGACTCTCACGCTACAACTACTTGACAGCCGGCACAATCACGACCGTGCTCGAGCGCATGTACAAGGACCCGCGGCACCGCGATGCGTTCCTTGCGACGCTGCCGATCGCCGGAAAAGACGGAACGATCGCGTCGCGTCTCAAGCGCACGCGCGCGGAAGGCAACGCGCTCGCCAAGACGGGCTCCATCGCAAACGTGCGCGCGCTGTCCGGCTTCCTCCGTACGCGCGACGGCGAGATGCTCGTGTTCTCGATCCTGACGAACGACTTCGTCATCCCGGTACCGACGGTGAACTACATCGCCGATCTCGGGGTCGAGATCCTGTCCAATTTCACCCGGGGGTAGCCGGGCAGGGCTAAAGCCCTGCGCAACACCTCTCGCGGGGGTAGCCAGGCAGGGCTGCCCTACCGCACGCTCCCCATACAATGTACGGCGTGGGCCGTTTCCTGCTCTTCGTCGCGGCGCTCGCCGTCGGCGTCGCCCTGGGCGCGTGGCTCTTTCATCCGGGCCGGACCGCTCAGCCACTCGCGGCCATCACCTCGCCGCCGCCCGACGACACCTGGCTCGATCGCCTCTACAGTCAGAACCCTGCCGAGGCGGCCGAGGCAGCAGGAACCGTGCGGGAGCTTGGTGACGGCGCCGTGCCGGCGATCCGCAAGGTGCTGCAGGACCCGAACGCGACGCGCGAGCGGCAGAAGGGCGCGCTGAAGGCATGCGGTCTCCTCGGAACGGCCGCGGCGCCCGCGGTTTCGGAAGTGGCCGCCGCGCTCTCGGAGCCCGAACTCACCGCTGAAGCCGCCGTCGCGCTCAGCTTCATGGGGACGCCCGCGTTCCCGCCGCTCCAGGAAGCGTTCGGCAGCGAGGATCCGCTCGTGCGCCGCGAGTCGCTGCGCTCCATCGGCAAGTTGAAGGAGCGCGCGGGCCTCGAGACGAGCGCGGTGCTGCCGCTGCTCGTCCAGGGCATCGACGATCCCGATCCAGGCGTGCGATCGGTCGCCGCGACCTACCTCGGCATCATCCACGAAGGGGATGAGCTCGCCGTACCTGCGTTGATGAAGGCGTTGAAGGATCCGGAGCCGGACGTGCGGCGCGTCTCGGCCGAAGCGCTGGGATCGTTCGGCGATGCCGCGAAGCCCGCGCTGCCCGCATTGCGCAAGGCCACGGGTGATCCTGATCCTGAGGTCGCCCGCGAAGCGGGTGTGACGCTCGTGAAGCTCGGGAAATAGGGTGCTGAAGGGTGCTCAGGGGTGCTGAAGGGTGCTCAGGGGTGCTGAAGGGTGCTCAGGGGTGCTAAAGGGTGCTCAGGGGTGCTCGTCCTCAGCGGGCGCACAGTACGGAGCAAGCGCCGAGGCGAGCGTCTGCTGCGTGATCGGCTTGATCAGCGTGCCGGCAACGTCGAGCTGTCCGCCGTAGCGCTCAAGCACCGTTGCCGTGCTCATGGCGATGACGGGGACCGACGCGATGTCCATTTCGCGCAGGTGCGACAGGAACGTGAGGCCGTCGATCCGCTCCATCATGATGTCGAGCAGGATCACGTCCGGGCGGAACCCGTCCCTCAGGTGCTCGAGGGCGTGAAGGCCGGAAGTCACCGCTTTCACGCGAAACCCGAGCTTCTCGGCGAGCACGTCCACCAGCAGCAGCACCGACGGGTCGTCGTCGACGACCAGAAGAACAGGAGGCATAGAGGCTTACAAACCGGACACTGCCGCCGCGAAAATCGCTTCGGGGTCGCCCTGGAGCCCACCGCCCTGGGCAAGCTCGGGGCGCCCGCCGCCTTTCCCGCCAAACGCAGCCGTCAGACGTTTCAGGATTACGGCACAGTCTACCGCGAGGCCGGCCGAACGCGCGACTACGATCGCGTACGGTGCGGGGGTCCCGAGGAGCACGGCAACGTGATCGGACCGCTCGACGATGGCTGCTGCGACGATCTTCAGGCCGTTGGGATCCCAGCCTTCCAGCACGCCGGTCGCCAGCCGCGCGCCGCCGCGAGCCGTCGCCCGATCCGCGAGCGCCGCCGCCTCGAAGAGCGCAAGGCGCGCCTGCAGATCCTTGATGCGGCGCTTGCTCTCCTTGGCCTCGGCCTGCATGCGTTCGATGCCGGCCGGAAGCTCGGACGGCAGCACGGACACGAGCCGCACGCTGGCGGCGACGGCGTCGCGAAGCCCGCGATAGCCGGCGAGCGCCCGCCTGCCGCACAGGAACTCGATTCGGGTGCCGCCACGGAATCGCTCCCAGGAGTGGACGGCGATCAGTCCAATCGAGCCGGTGCGCGCGACATGCGTGCCGCCGCACGCCGAGATATCGAAGTCCTGGACGTCGATGAGCCGGAGGGTCCCTCCGCGCGCGGGCTCCTTGCGCAGGGGCAGTCTCGCCGCTTCCGCGGCGTCGACGAACCGGATGGCCACCGGACGATCTTCCCAGACGATTCGGTTCGCCTCGTTCTCCGCGCGCTCGATTTCGGGAGGCGTCACTTCGCGGCCGAGATCGATCGTCGACGTCTCGACGCCGAGGTGGAAGCTCTCCGTCCGCGCGCCCAGCAGGCGGTCGAACGCCGCCGACAGCACGTGCTGGCCCGTGTGCTGCTGCATGTGATCGAAGCGGCGCTCCCAGTCGATGCGGCCGTGCACCGGACCGATGGGCAGGTCGCGATCGACGACGTGCAGGATGGTGCCGTCCTCGGTGTCGATGACGTCGAGCACCGCGGCGTCGCCAAGGCGGCCGGTGTCGTACGGCTGGCCGCCGGAGGCCGGGTAGAACGCGGTGCGATCGAGCACCGCGACACGCCTGCCCTCGTGCAGATCGACACCCAGGACCTGCGCGTCGAATTCAGAAGCATTCGGTTCCGTGTAATACAGACGCTCGGTCATTGGCGCGTTCCTCCGAGCGCGGGATCCTCGAGGCCGGCTTCGCGGAAGCCTCGGGCCCGCAGCCGGCAACTGTCGCAGCGCCCGCACGGCCGGCCCGACGCCGCCGGGTCGTAGCAGCTGTGCGTGAGCGCGTAGTTCAGTCCGAGCGCTGTTCCCTGCCGGATGATTTCCGACTTGGAGAGGTGCACGAGCGGAGCGAAGATGCGGGGCGGCCGCCCCTCGACGCCGGCGCGCGTGGCCAGCGAGGCCAGGCGCTCGAAGGCCTCGAGATACTCCGGACGGCAGTCCGGATAGCCCGAGAAGTCGAGCGCGTTGACGCCGATGACAATCGCCTCGGCCCCGCTCACTTCCGCCCAGCCCAGCGCCAGCGACAGGAAGATCGTGTTGCGCGCGGGGACGTAAGTGGAGGGAATCCCCCGCTCGTCGAGCGGCCGATCCTTCGGAATGTCGCCATCGCCGACCAGGGCCGACCCGCCAAAGGCGGCGAGGTTCACGCCGAGCTCGACGTGCCGGAGCACGCCGAGGTCGCGGGCGACCTCGCGCGCCGCCTCTACTTCACGTTCGTGCACCTGGCCGTAGCGGACGGTGAGCGCGTAAAGGGCGTGGCCGTCGCGGCGCGCGATGGCTGCGGCGGTGTACGAGTCGAGCCCGCCGCTCAGGAGGACGACGGCCGTGCCGCTCACACGCCCCTCACGTCGGCGCCCCAGATGTACTTGTGCACCTGGAGCTGCAGCCGCGCGGGCAGCCGGTCGTGGAGAATCCAGCCGGCGAGCACCTTCGGATCGAGCACGCCATGGACGGGGGAGAACAACACGGCGGCAGTCCGGGCGGCGAGGCCGTGCCGGTTCATCACTTCGACCGCGAATTCGTAGTCGATGCGATCGCGAATCACGAACTTGACCTCGTCGTGCGCGCGCAGCACGTCGAGATTCGGCCAGTGGTT
Source organism: Acidobacteria bacterium RIFCSPLOWO2_12_FULL_66_21 (assembly GCA_001767455.1). Taxonomy (GTDB): domain Bacteria; phylum Acidobacteriota; class Vicinamibacteria; order Vicinamibacterales; family 2-12-FULL-66-21; genus 2-12-FULL-66-21. The sequence goes on along the minus strand of MELC01000086.1, from coordinate 261,087 downwards.
CTTCGCGGATTCGCCGCTGCCGGGGCACTTCAGGTCCACGATCCGGATGACCGCGGGCGGCACCTGGTCGATCGGGAGGTGTCCCCCGGTCTCGAGCATGACGGTGTGCCCGCGCGCGATCAGGTGCTCCATCAGCGGATAGACCTCCTTCTGGAGGAGCGGTTCGCCCCCCGTGACCTCCACCAGCGGGCATCCGTACGACCCGACCTCGGCGACGACCTCGCCGACCGGCATTTTGCGTCCATCGCTGAACGCGTACGCGGTGTCGCACCACGTGCATCGCAAGTCGCACGCGGTCAGCCGCACGAACACGCACGGCCGCCCGGCGTGGGTCGACTCCCCCTGGATCGAGTGAAAGATCTCGTTGACGGTCAGCATTGACGGGCCAAAAGGGTCATTGTATCGCGCTACAATGCTGCCATGGCGAAGGCGAAGCCCGACCTGAAGGCCGGGCCTACCGATACGGGCGGACGGGGCGCGATCTTCTACTGGAAGCCGACCTGAACCACGTGCCGCAACGCCAGAAGTTTTCTGGATGAACGCCACGTGGAAGTCGAGGAGTACGACATCAACCGCGACCCGCCCCACCGCGCGTTTCTCGAGCGGCACGTGGACGCGGGCCATTTCCTCGACTTCGTGAGCACGCGGAGCCCCGTCTTCAAGCAGCGGCCGCTGCCGCGCACGAAGAAGGAGGCGATCGACCTGATGATGGCGCAGCCGAACCTGATCAGGCGCCCCATCCTGGTCCGCGGCGGGAAGGTCATCTTCGGCTTCGACAAGGAAAAGTACGGGAAACTGTGATTGCCGTGCGGAGGTGACGGAGGACACGGAACGATCACACGGAGACACGGAGTTCACGGTGACGCACGGGGGGGCCGTCTGGCCGCGCTTCGCGCGGTGAGGTGCACTATCCGTGTCGCCGACTCGCAGCTTCGGAGCCTCCGTGCGTCTCCGTGTGCTCCGTGCCTCCGTGTGAAGACGCGCTCCGCGCTCTCCTCCTTCTCCGCTGACTCCTATGTCTGACTCCCAGATCCGGGTCGGCACGTCCGGGTGGAGTTACCCCGCGGGCGAGGGCACATGGAACGGGATCTTCTATCCCGTTCCGCCGGGACACAAGACTCGAAGCGCGAAGTTCGACGAGCTGCGCTTCTATGCCGAGCACTTCGACACGGTCGAGGTCAACTCCACCTTCTACCGCATCCCCACGCCCGCGGTCGCGCGCGGCTGGACCGAACGCACGCCCCCCGGGTTCGAGTTCTCCCTGAAGCTCTTTCAGAAGTTCACGCACCCGCAGATGTATCACGAGGCCACGGGGCAGAATCCCTGGGATCTCGGCCAGAAGGACGTGGACGAGTTCAGGTCCGCGCTGGATCCGATCGCGTCGGCGGGCAAGCTGGGGGCGCTGCTCGCCCAGTTCCCCGCGAGCTTCAAGAACGAACCGGACACGCGCGCCTATCTCGAATGGCTGCTGGAGCGGTTCCGCGGCTACCCGGTCGCGGTGGAGCTGCGGCACAAGAGCTGGAGCGACCAGCCGGTGGAGACGCTGCAGATGCTCGACGCGCACGGCGCCGCGTGGACGCAGATCGACGAGCCCAAGTTCCGCTTTTCAATCAGGCAGAGCCTGCTGCCGAACGTGCGGACGTTCTATTACCTGAGGCTGCACGGGCGCAACGCCGCCGAGTGGTGGCGTCACGATCGGTCGGAGGATCGCTACAACTACTACTACTCGGCCGAGGAGCTGGAGAGGTTCGCGGAGGCCGCCGAAACGGCCGCGCGCCAGGTGAAGAAAGCATACCTCTACGCGAACAACCACTTCTCGGCGAAGTCTGTGGCCAGCGCCGCGATCCTCAAGCACAAACTCGAGCAGGAGCTGCCCGGCGGCTACCCGCCGGAATTCGTCGAGCGCTACCCCGATCTCAAAGGCATCGTCCGGGAGCTTCCCGTCACTCCTTCACGTAAGCTTTCCTGAGCACATCGGTGCGCTGGATCTTGTCAGCCACCTCCATCCCCGTGATCACGCGGCCGAACACCGTGTACCTCGTGTCCAGATCGGGATGGGCCTCGAGGAGGATGTAGAACTGGCTGTCCGCCGTGCGCGGATCGGTGCCGCCGTACGCGATGGCGACGGCGCCGCGCACGTTCCGGCGCTTCTTCGTAATCTCCGAGACGCCGATCCGCTTCCCGCTCCCGTTGCGGCCCCACGACTCCATCATCGTCATGTTGCGCGTCGTGGGATCGCCGACCTGGATGAGGAAGTTCGGCTCCGCGCGGTGAAATCGCTGGCCGTCGTAGAACGCCTTCTGCACGAGCGACACGATCTGTGCGACGGTCTTTGGCGCTTCGTCGGGATAGGTCTCGAATTCGATGGTGCCCTTCGCGGTCTCGAGCACGATGACGGGCCCGGCGCCCGGCGATGTCTGAGAGAGCGGGCCGCCCGCCGCGCAGAGCCAAACCAGGGCAAGGGGTACAGCCAGTTTGATGAACATGACGGCCTCACGTCCGACCAGAAGGTCGGGCCTGCAGGTCGGGCCTGCGGGAGACACGGCCGACCTTGACGACCCCGAGTTTCGGGCAAAGGTCGGCAATCGCGCAACCACCGCACAGGGGATGGACCGGGCGGCAGACGTTCTGACCCCACGTCACCAGGTACAGGTTGATGATCGGCCACCACTTGCGGTTCGCCGCGGCATAGAGCGCGTGCTCGGTTTCCTCCGGCGTCCGCGTGCGCACCCATCCCAGCCGGTTCGAAATGCGGTGGACGTGCGTGTCGACGCAGATATTGTCGGCGCTCCGGTGCGCGAGGATCAGCACCAGGTTGGCGGTCTTCCGGCCCACGCCCGGCAGCGTCAGCAGCTCCTCCATCGTCGAGGGCACCACACCGCGGTACCGCGCCAGGATCTGTTCGCAGGTCTGCTTTGCGTGGACCGCCTTCGTCCGGTAGAAGCTCACCGGATAGATCAGCCGTTCGATGTCCCTGACCCGCAGCTTTGCCATGCTCTTCGGCGTGCGCGCAACCCGAAACAGGCGCGTTGAAGCGGCGTGGGTGACAGCGTCCTTTGTCTGCGCCGAGAGCAGCGTCGCGATCAGGACCTGAAAGGGGTCTTCCTTCTGATCCTGCGCGATCTTCTCGACGGCGGGCTCCTCGAGGCCGTCGATCTCGCGCGCGAGGCGCCGCATCACGGCGGGAATGCGGCCGCGCGGCACGGCAGGCGGGGGCTTCCTCACTTGGTTGGCGGGGCCCCCTGCACCCCGCCAGGCTCGTCGCTCGCGGGGACCCCATCGCCCCGCTCCGCTCCTCGCTTGGTTACCGGCGTGACCGGCGGCTCGCCCGCAAGCACGGCGAGCACGTTCCGCACGGCGAGGCTGGCCATCGCGGTCCGGGTTTCACGAGTGGCGCTTCCGAGATGCGGCACGAGGAGCACGTGCTCCATCGAGCGCAGCGCCTCGCCGACGTGTGGCTCGTGCTCGAACACGTCGAGCGCCGCTCCGGCGATCAGCCGCTCCCTCAGCGCCCATTCGAGCGCCGCTTCGTCGACGACCGCCCCGCGGGCCGTGTTGACGAAGAGCGCCGACCGCTTCATTCGCGCAAACGCGCGGCGATCGAACATGTGGCGCGTCTCCGCCGTCAGCGGGACGTGCACGGAGATGACGTCGGAGGTGACCAGCAGCTCGTCGAGCGACATGTCGTCGTTCGCGAACACCGCGCTCATGCCGAACGCCGGCGCCTTCGCGGCCACCGCCTGTCCGATCCGGCCGCGGCCGACGAGGCCGAGCTGCTTGCCCTGGAGCTCCATGCCGAGCATGAAGTCGAGCGCCCAGCCCTTCCAGCCGCCCCGGCGGATGACGCGGTCCCCTTCGGCGATTCGCCGCGCGATCGCCAGGATCAAACCCCACGTGAACTCGGCGATCGCCCCCGTCAGCACGTCCGGCGTGTTCGTGACGACGATGCCTCGCGAGCGCGCCGCGGGGATGTCGACGTTCTCGTAGCCGACGGCAACGTTCGCGACGATCTTCAGGCCGGGCGCGCCATCCATCACGTCGGCGCCCACCCGGTCGGTCAGCATCGCGATGAGCGCCTGCTTCCCGGCAATCCGCCGTGTCAACTCCTCCGCCGGAATCGCATCCGGACCGTCGTACAGATCGACCTCACAGGATGCCTCGAGGCGCGACATCACGACGGATGGAATGCGATGGGTGAGCAGAACGGCGGGCTTCACGAACCTCTAGAACCTCTAGAACCTGTAGAACCTTGTAGAACCTGTAGAACGACAAGCCTCTTCAGTGCCCGTGTGATTGGCAGTACCCACAGTGCGTGCAGGAGACGACCGGTTCGATGAGGCACGGACCGCCGGACTCGGGCAGCCTGTAGCGGAAGTGGCTCGCGTGGGCCTGGAAGGGCAGCGGCTGCGGCGCGTGGCGCTCCGGCGCCGACGCCAGCCCCATGTGCCTCGCCACCGACTCCCGGATCATCTCGCGCAGCATCTCTTCGTTCATGGCTCCGCCTTCGCCCTCCGGGCTACGGCGGACGAGTCGTCGTAGTCTACGGAATCCACGATCCCGATGACCGCGGCGTCGACCGCCGCCGCTTTCTTCCTCAGCGCTTCGCCGGCCGCCCGGCCTTCCTGCACGACCAGCACCTTCTCGCCGATGCCCGCCCCGACCGAATCGATCGCGATGAGCGCGACCCCGCGCGGCTCTCCCTCGAGAGTCAGCGGCTGCACCAGCAGCAGCGTCGCGCCTTCGAGCTTCTTGTTCTTCTGGGTCGAGACGACGGTCCCGACCACTCTGCAGATCTGCATCAGGCTAAGTATTGCGGAGGGCGAATCGACAATTGCGGAACGTATTGCTCATTGAGGATTGCCGATCGCGTCGCGTTCGCGGTGCAGACAGCATCCCAATCAACACTCAACAATCAGAAGTAAAGTCAGCAATCCGCAATTCGCAATTCGCAATGTGGTTACGCCAGGTCCCAGTGGTCGACGATGCCGATGATGGCGGCGTCGGCCGGCGGCTCGGCCGGGTAGAACGGGAAGGACGCTTCCTTGCCGCGCACGAAGAAGACGTGCTCGCCGACGCCCGCGCCGACCGAATCGAGCGCCACGAGCGTCCGGCCGGTGTCGGCCCCCGCGGGCGTGATGGGCTGGACGACCAGCAGTGTGATGCCGGTCAGTTTCGCGTCCTTCACGGTCGAGACGACCTCGCCGATCACGCGGGCCATCTGCACGTCAGGCCTCCCGGTCGCGGACCTGGATCGTATCGATGATGCCGACGACGGCGGCGTCGACCGGGCAGTCCTTCATGCCGGACGCCATCCTGGCCGAGCTGCCGCTCACGATCAGCACCGTCTCCCCCATGCCGGCGTCCACGGTGTCGACCGCGACGAGGTACGAGCCCTCCGCCTTGCCGTAGGGATCCACCGGCCGCGCGATGAGCAGCTTGTTGCTGACCAGCCGCTCGTCCTTGCGCGTGGCGACGACGGTCCCCACGATCTTCGCGACAATCATTTCGCGGTGGCGGTCGCCTTGCCGATCGGGAGCGCGTCCTCGAGGTTCGCGTGCGGCCGCGGAATGACGTGTACCGCCACCAGCTCGCCGACGCGGCGGGCCGCCGCCGCTCCCGCGTCCGTCGCCGCCTTCACGGCCGCGACGTCGCCGCGCACGATCGCGGTCACGTAGCCGGCGCCGATCTTCTCCCAGCCGACCAGCGTGACCTTGGCCGCCTTCACCATCGCGTCGGCCGCCTCGATCATCGCGACGAGCCCTTTGGTCTCGACCATGCCGAGAGCCTCACCCATGTCTTGTCTCCTCATCAGGCAGCCCGCCGAAGCGCTGCGCGCGCGGCCGGGGCTGCGCTATTTCAATTGCCGGACGGCGTCCTCTATGAGTGCAGTCAGTTCGCCGTATGTTAGCCGAATTTCGTCGTCCGCACCTACCGTTCCACCGTCCGGCAGGCGGACGGCGCGCGCCGGCACCAGCCGCTCGGTGGAATGGGGCGCGCGCACCACCTGGCAGTCCGCCTGGCCGCCCGCGCCGGCCGGATCGGGGCAGATCGGCGCGGGGGACTGAATGCCATACATGCCGCGCAACCCTTGCAGCCGCACCACTTCCTCGCGCGACAGGAGGCGCTCGCCGCCGAGCATCCGCGCGATGAAGCTGATGTTCGCGAAGTGCTCGATCGTCTCCATCTTGTAGTACGCGGAAAACAGGTCCGCCCCGAGCGTCAGCGCGCCATGGTTGGCGAGCAGCATGCCGTCGTGCGCCTTGACGTACTTCCGCACCGCCTCCGGCAGCTCCTTCGTCGACGGTGTCGCGTACTCCGCGATCGGCACGCTGCCGAGCGTCGTGACCACCTCCGCGAGGACAGCCCGGTCGAGCGGAATGCCCGCGACGGCAAACGCGGTGGCGACCGGCGGATGCGCGTGGACGACGGCGTTGACGTCCGCGCGCTGGCGATACACTTCCAGGTGCATCTGCATCTCGGACGACGGATCGCGGTCGCCGGCCAGCTTCCGCCCCTCGAGATCCGTGATGCACATCATCTCGGGGGTCATGAATCCCTTGCAGACACCCTTCGGCGTCATCAGCAGCCGCGCCGGATCGAGCCGCGCGCTGATGTTGCCGTCGTTCGACGCCGTGTAGCCGCGCGCGTACAACCGGCGGCCGACCTCGACGATGTCGCAGCGAAGCTGGAGCTCGGTCATCGCCCGTCCCACGCCTGCCGGCATTGTTCCGAGCAGAAGTACTGCGTGGTGCCGCCGCGCTGGGCCGTGAGCGCCTGGCCCGGCACGACGAACACGCCGCACACCGGATCGCGGGCGAGCGGAACGCCGGCCCGGCGGCCGCCGGCCCGGGGCTGGTGGCCCATCCCTTCGAGAATGCCGCGCATCAGCCGTGACACCGCGCGGAGCAGGACAATCACGAGAATCGCCCAGAGGATGACGCGGGTCATCGGTCAGTCGGACGAGCCGGGAGTCTTCGCCGGGGCGCCGCCCGGCATCGACGAGTGTCCCGACCGCATCCCTTCGAGCCCTTTCCTGGCGACCTCCGCCTCGGGGCTGTTCGGCGCGACCTCGATGAGCCTCTCCCACGCCTTGGCGGCGCCCGCGAGATCTTCCTTCCCGAAGGCGCGCACGATCCCGACGTTCAGCAGGGTCTTCGAGTGTTTCGGATCGATGGCCAGCGATCGATCGAACTGCGCGAGCGCGCGATCGGGCTGGTTCATGTAGTAGTAGGCGATGCCCAGGTCGGTGCTGGCGCTCACGTCCCTGGGATCGACCTTCAGCGCGGCTTCGTACCACTGCACGGCTTCGTTGTACCGCGCGGCATCGAAGTACAGGTTGCCAAGCTGGATGCGTGTCTGCGCGTCGGCGGGATTCCGATTCGCCGCCGCCTCGAGGGCCGCCGCACGGGACTCGTCGAGCGGGGGCGGCGCGGGCGCGGAACCGGCCTGCGCCGAGGACGCTGACGCCGGGGCGGCCACGCGCGGCGCGGCCGCCTGCTGGCTGCCGATGATCCAACCGGTCAGCAGGCCGAAAAAGACGCCGGCCAGGCCGAAGAAGACGGATTCTTTGTGCATTCGTCCCTGGAAGTGGGAGAGATGCCGATCATAACAGCGTCCGGCGAAACCAGTCCACCAGCGCCCGGCTCAGATCCGGGGCGCGTCCAAGCATCGTCGTCCCATGACCCGCGCGGCTGACGAGCAGCGTCTCGCGCGGCCCGCCGCCCGCCTCCTTCAGGTCCTTCACGGATCGGGTGGCGTACGGGTCGTCATCGCTGGAGACCAGAAGCGCCGGCCGGTTGCCGTACTTGCGGGCGGCCGGCTCAATCCGGAGCCCGCGGTAGTCGAGGGACGGGGAAAGCAGCGCGAGACTCGCGATCGAGGGATCGCCCGCCGCTTCCAGGACGGCGAGGTTGGCGCCGAGCGATGCCCCCGCGATGCCGACGTGTGCCTGCTGGACGTCGGATCGCGCCGCAAGGTACCGTCGCGCGGCCGCGACGTCGCGCACCATCGCGGAGTAGTCCGGCTGTGCGCCCTCGCCCGTCGTCCCGCTCGACTCGCCGTGGCCCCGCAGATCGATGGCGAGCGCGCCGATGCCCTCCGAGGCCAGAAGCGACGCGACCGGTTCCCAGTCCCGCCGGGACCGGTGCAGCATGTGCACGAGGATCACCGCCGGCGCCATCCGGGCGGACGGCTCGTACCAGGTCGCCGCGATCGTCACGCCATCGTCCGTGCGGATGCTGACGCGCTGGGAGGCCGCTCCCGCCGGGAGCACGAGGAGCAGCAGGAGGAGGGCCCTGAGCCTCACGAGATCCTAGCGGCCGAGCAGCGCGACCATGTCGCGCACCGCCCGATCGAGCCCGGCGATCGCCGCACGCGCGATAACGGCGTGGCCGATGTTGAGCTCCGCGATCTCGGCGATGCCGGCGATGGGGATCACGTTCGTGTAGTTCAAGCCGTGCCCGGCCAGGACCTCAAGCTCGTGGCGGGCGGCCAGGCGCGCCGCATCGGCGATGCGCGCCAGCTCGGCGGCGCGCGCGGATTCGGAGGCCTCGGCGTACCGTCCCGTGTTGATTTCCAGGGCGTCAGCCCCGACCGTTTTCGCCTTGCGCACCTGGTCGGCGTCGGCATCGAGGAAGATGCTCACACGAATGCCCGCCTCGTGCATCTGCCGGATGAAGTCCTTCACCGCCGCGGCCTGGAGGACGACGTCGAGTCCGCCCTCCGTTGTCAGCTCCTGCGGCCGCTCGGGCACGAGCGTCACCTGATCGGGGCGAACCTGCTGGGCGACGCGCGCCATGTCCGATGTGACCGCCATTTCGACGTTCAGCTTCGTCGCGATGGCGTGCCGTAACAGCTCGAGGTCGCGCTCCTTGATGTGACGCCGATCGCTGCGCAGGTGCACGGTGATGCCCTGCGCGCCGGCCATCTCGGCCACCAGCGCCGCCGCGACCGGCTCAGGCTCACGCGCCTTGCGCGCTTCCCTCAGCGTTGCGATGTGATCGATGTTGACAGCAAGGCGCATCGGCGTGAATCCTCGAGACGTGGAAGGTGGAAGGTACATTCTACCTTCTCCGTTCTACGTTTCATCCGCCGAGCTCCCGTGTGACCGCGGCAGCGATCTCGGCCGCCCACCCCTGGATCTCCTGCTGATCCCTGCCCTCGAGCATCACGCGCAGCAACGGCTCGGTTCCCGAGTAGCGCACCAGCAGCCGCCCCTGGCCGGCGAGCTGTCGCTCGACGCGCTCCATCACCGTCGCGACGGCCGGAATCGATCGGAGATCCCTCCGTTCCCTGACGCGAACGTTCACCAGCACCTGGGGGTACGTCACCAGCTCCGACGCGAGGTCGGCCAGCTCGCGGCCCGTCTCGGCCATCACGCGCAGGACGCTGAGCGCCGTCACGATGCCGTCGCCGGTGAACAGGTGCTCGGACACGATGATGTGGCCGGACTGCTCGCCGCCGATCGACAGGCCGCGCCGGAGCATTTCCTCCATCACGTACTTGTCGCCGACAGGACAGCGGACGAGATCGATCCCGCTTTCGCGAAGGGCGATCTCGAGGCCGATGTTGCTCATGACGGTCGCGACGATCGCGTTGCCGTTCAGCCGGCCGGTGCGCTGCATCTGCCGCGCGCACATCAGCAGCACCGCGTCCCCGTCCACGATACGGCCGCTCGCGTCGGCGAAAATGGCGCGATCGCCGTCGCCGTCGAACGCCACCCCCATCCGGCATCCCTGCTCGCGCACGGCGGCCGACAACTGCTCGGGGTGCGTGGAACCGCAATCGCGGTTGATGTTCCGTCCGTCCGGCGAGGCGCTGAGCAGAACGACGTCGAACCCGAGCTCGTCGAAGAGCCGCGGCGCGACCGTGGTCGTGGCGCCGTTGGCCGTGTCCACGGCAATCTTGAAGCGGCCCAGCCGCCCGGGCTCTGGGAACGCCAGCCGGGCGTGCGCGATGTAGGCGTCGATCACGTCGGTGCGATCGACCGGAGCGTTGGCGTTGCCGTTCACCGACCACGAGGTGTCGTGGATGATGGCCTCCACCTCACGTTCCAGCGTCTCGGTGAACTTCTCGCCCTTGCCGGAAAACACCTTGATGCCGTTGTCGTCGAACGGGTTGTGCGACGCCGAGATCACGAGCCCCGCATCGAACCCCATGGCTCGCGTCACGTACGCGATGGCCGGGGTCGGAATGACGCCGGCGCTCGTTATGTAGGCTCCCGCGGAGTGGACGCCGCGGGCCAGTTCCCGCTCGATCCATTCCCCGGATTCGCGCGTGTCGCGCCCCATGGCGAAGTGCAGCGTCCGTTCCGGTTCGCCCGCCGGGCGCATGGCGCGCACCAGCGCCGCGCCCAGACGCGCGACGGTTTCGTGGTCCAGCGGGTACCGTCCCGCCTTGCCGCGCACGCCATCCGTTCCGAAGAGCCGATGCGACATCGTGAAGAGTTATCTGATCACCACGGCGACGATGGCCGGGGTCAGTTCGCTGACGCCGAATTCCTGCGTGGGTGTGACTTGAACGCGCAGATTGTACTGGCCGGGCCCGAGCCCGGCAAGGTCGATGAACGCCTCAACCGCGTCGGTGCGGAGGCCTGACAGCTCTTCACGCCGGCCGCGGATCGTCACGCGCGTCAGCGCCGGCTTGATCTCGGCGCGAAGGCCCGTCGCAAGATTGTGCCAGCGGATGGGCACGCCCGCCACCTCCCGCTCGACGGGCGCGGGGAGGACCTCGACCGTCACGGTCGCGGTCGTCGGCGAGGTCAGCCGCACGGCGGCGTCGCCGATCCCGACCGTCACCGCGTCGCGCACGGTGGCGCGCGCCCCCGCAATCGACACCGGCTCGGTCGTCGCGTTCGACAGCTGCTTCAGCCGGCTCTCGGGGCCGACGACCTCGACGGTTCCCGGGTCGGTGTGGGTGCGTCCGACGACGTAGCCCGGCGCCGGGTCTCCTTCGACCGCCGGCAGCACACGAACCACGCGTCTCGCGGACTTCTCGAGCTCGACCGACAACGTGCCCGGCATCACCTGCGCGACCTCCACGCCGTACGGCACGCGCACCTCGTCGTTGCGGATGTTCAGCAGGCGCGAACCCGCGCGCGCGTTGCTCAGATCGAGCACCGCCACGATCTCGCCGGGGTCGATACGGCTCAGGAGAGCCGACGATCCGCGCAGCCGGACGGCCACCGTCGCCGGCGGCTCGCCGGAGATCTCGAGCTCCTGCGGAATGTTGCGGAACTCCAGCGGCACGCGCAGGCTTCGCTCGACGATGTGCTCGCCCGCAACCGTCAGCCAGAGCAGCGTCGCCAGCGCGACGGCCAGGACCTTCAGACCAGGATGGCGGAAGGGATGGTAGACCATCAGACGTCGTAGGCCCCTGCCGCGGCCGACCGCCCGGAGCGCCGGAGGATGACGAGCGCCCGCAGCCGATCGCGGAGGTCGTCTGGCGTCAGGCCCCGCTCGATGCCGCCGTCGAGCGCCAGCGAAATCTGACCCGTCTCCTCGGACACGACAATCGCGGCCGCGTCGCTCTCCTCCGTCAGCCCGATGGCCGCCCGGTGACGCGTCCCCAGCTCCCGGCTCACCTTCGGGTTGACCGTCAGCGGCAGAAAGCACGCCGCCGCCGCCACGCGGTTCTCCTGCAGGATCGCCGCGCCGTCGTGAAGCGGCGACCCGGGATGAAAGATCGTCACGATCAGGTCGTAGGTCAGGCGGGCGTCGAGCGGAATGCCGCTCTCGATGTAGTTGCGCAGCCCGATCTCGCGCTCCACGACAATGATGGCCCCCACGCGCTGCGTGGCCAGCATCGTCGCGGCCACGACGATCTCCTCAATCGTCTCGTCGGCCGCCTCCTGCCGGTTGAAGTAGCGGAAGAACGGGGCCTGGCCGAAGTGGGCGAGCGCGCGGCGGATGTCCGACTGGAAGATGACGATCGCCGCAAATGCGACGTACACGAGCATGTTGCGGATCATCCAGTTGACCGTCTGGAGCGGCGCGAGGCGCGAGACATAGAACAGCCCGACGATGAAGAGCGAGCCGACGGCCATCTGGACCGCGCGCGTGCCCCGGATCAGCTTCAGGAACTCATAGATCAGGATCGAGACGATCGCGATGTCCAGGATGTCCCACCAGCCGACGGGCGGCCGGCGGAGCAGCATGGTCAGATACTCGGGCATGTCCGCCAGTAGCTTATTACAAAGGAGGCAGGAGGTAGGTGCCGGGTGCGAGGTGCCGGGTGCTAGGAGGCGGGACCGCGCACGCGCTGTCGAAACCAGACCGCCAGCGCCTCCACGGCGACGTCGCCAGCCGCCAGGGACAGCATCATCGACTCGAATTCCTCGTCGTTCGCGTCGAGTTCCGCGCCATTGATCCGCAGGAACAACTCCGCCGCCGCCGCGCCGAGCCGCTTGTTCCCGTCCACCAACGGGTGGTTGAGCACGAGCGAGTGCGCCAGCGCGGCTGCCTTGGCGGCGACATCCGGATACAGATCCTCTCCGTCGAAGGTCGCCGCAGGCCGCGCCGCCGCGGACTCCAAGCCGGCGCGATCCCGCACGCCGAGACGGCCGCCGAACTGGCGCATCAGCACGCGAGAGAGATCGAGGAGTTGCGCGACCGACAGATAGACGGTCACTTCGCCAGTGCGCGATACAGCGCGGCGCGCTCCTTCACGAGGCCGTCGACGAGCCGCTTGAACCTCGGGCTCGGCTTCCCGTCGTCGAATTCGCGCGCGCCCAGCCGGATCGTGATTGCCCCCGTCGCGGGATGGATGCTGAGATCGACCTCCTGCCCCTTCTCGAGCCGGAACGCGGCGACGATCTCCGCCGGGAGCGTCACGGCCAGGGAGCTTCCCGTCTTGACCAGCTTGCGCCTCATATCAGTATTGAATACTGATACAACAGCCCTGTCAACTTTGTCCCGCTCCCGCGGACGCGCGGTCCAGAATGTGGGACACGTCGATCTTCGCGGCCGCAGCGAGCGATCCAATGTGCCGACCGACGCCCTCGACGCGGGGCCCGGCTTTTCGGCGGGGGACATGCGCCGCCAGAGTGGGATTTGGAGGCGTTCGGTGGCGCGATCGGTGACTCGGCTGAGTATCGCGCGGCGCGAAGCCCGATCACCGAAAGCCATGTGGGCGATTGTCGCGCGCTCGGCGGGCCGACCGGTGAGGGGCCTTGCGACAATGGGACTCCAGCCTTACACCGCCGGAAAGCGCGTCTTGAATTCGGCGGCAGTCTCGATGGCGAAAGGGGCGACCGCCGCCAGTTCGAGCAGCGCGTGGTCGCCGGTCACGACGACGCGCGCCTGACCGACGGTTGCGAGATCGAGGAACTTCTGATCGTCAGCGTCGCGACACCGCGGCCCCGTGGAGATCGACCGGCTGTTCAGATGGACGGTCTCGGCGAACGGCAGATAGGCCGACAGGAGTACCTCGATGTCGCCTTCGGTCAACCTGAACTTCGGATAGGCCAGCGCGTCGATCAGTTCCTGGGCGGTGGCGCGGGCGATGAGCGGCACGATGTGTCGAGCCGTCCACAGGTCGCGGATCCAGGCCAGCCGTCCGCGAGTGAAGACGAGCGTGGACACGACGATATTCGTATCGAGGACCACCCTCACCGCGCGGACGATCTGCCCGACCTGCGGGCCCAGGCCACCGCATCCTTGACGTCGCGCTTCGAGACGCCGAGCTTTTTCAGCCGGGCCTGGACCTGCTCGATCTGGCCGGCCCGAACCGGCACGAGCGTGATGCGCGACTCATCCGCGCGGACGTCGAAGTACTCGACCCCGGGAAAGCAGTCGGCGATCTTCTTCGGCAGCGTCAGCTGGTTCTTGGACGTCTTCTTGGCGATCATCGCGGGTCCCCTGGGACCTTGAAAGTAAGGAAGTAAGGATATCTTACCACGTCTCCGCTCCACGATCAGGGTGATCTATGAATGTGCGGCGGTTTCTCGAGGCCCAGCCTCGGCGAGCGTGTTGTTTTCAGAAGATCAAAGACGTGGATTTCGGTGTGGTACGAGTGGCAACCGTCGAGAATCAGCGCGCCGGAATAAACACGCCTTCCCCGAAGTGCGAGCCACGCCCGAGGGCGAGAGGTCCCTTGACCGCCGTCGCAAAGCTCAGGCGGGCACGACCCCTTAGACTGCCCCTGACCCCTTTCGTGACCTGCAAAATCGAAACGGCAGGTCGCGGCAGACCACGCCGCAAGCACTCCAGCCTGATGTCTCCAATCAGGGCATCCCCGATGTCGGCCCTTCCGTGGGGATGTCTTGTCGGCCGGTACGCCGTCAGGGACTCCCAGACGCGACAGCAACCAAAGAGCCTGTCGTCCTCGGGGCTGTCTGACGCGAGTTGTAGTACCCCCAGACGGCCTGCGCGAACGAGGTGAAGTCCTTCGAGTGCTCGATCTAAGTGTCGGAGGTCTGCCTTTGCGGCGTTCGCGGTCCTATCCGCCAGATGAGGAGCAACCACAAACAACCGGTCCACCATCCCGTCGCCGTCGCTGTCGTCCGCCAGGTAGAACAGGTGTCCGTGATAGTCACCGCGGACGGGCGACCCGGTTGCCTCATGGCCACTGAAGAATGGCGGCAGGCGCCGGCCAAAGTCCATGAACACACCCGCTCGAGACAGCACGGCCCTCCGGAGCGTTCGCGTAATTGAAGGGCTCTCGGACAAGGGCCAGGTGCTCCCGGAGATCCTAAACACATGTACCGCGGGTACCGAGTCACCGACCGGAGCCATAATGCCGAGGCCAAGCCAACGGCCATCACCGATGACGACCGGGCCTGCAATGGCCTTCGGGAAACCGACCTCCACGTGAAAAAGGACGCCAGGGGAGAATCTTCCACTGGCGAACGCCTCGGCCGTCGCTCCCTTGCTCCTGAACGGCTCTCGCTGCACTCGAACATGCACTCCGCGACAAGGCAGCCCTGCGTGTCGAAGAGCCTCGACTACGGCGAGGGTCAGTTGTCCCTCGAAGGCTGCGCGGACATTGCCAGTGCGTGGCCTGCCACAAGGCTGAGGAGGCAGGGCAACGGGCGTTACGCTACGCCACGTTCGGGCACTCGTGCCGATGCCGAAGTCCCGCAATATGGCATCGTCGTCGCTGGGAACCAAGACAGCGTCGAGAAGCAGTTCTCCGCTTGCCCTATCGACGACGCTGAACGGTGAAAGGGACTGTCCTGAGAGTGCCCAGGCAACGTCTTGAGGAGAGAGTGGACACTCCCACGGCACCTCCACCAGGATCCTACGAATGGATCCGTTCGTCTGGGCGAAGCCGATGCTGGGCAGCGGGATTATTCTGACACGACGAGTCGGGGTCGGAGGTGACGCGCCGCGCCCCGCGATCACGTGTTCGATCTCAGTACCCCTTGATGGTAGAGCGTTTGTGAGCCGGCCAATCGTGAGGTCGCGCACGGCGGTCGTCACGGCAACAGTACCGGTCTGAGGAAGCGCACGAAACGCGTTAGAGCCATCCCCGCGACGGATGTCAAACACGAATCGCTCCGGAGGCCGTCCGTAACGAATTATTGTGCACCGCGCTCTCGGCGGCTGCCGGAACAGAGTCGATGCGGGCAGGCCCGCTGGCGCCGTGTCGAGCTGCCGCGTTCGTTTGTCGAAGCGGTCCATCAGACTGTCGAGTGAGCCTGGAGCCGGACACCTCAGCCCAGGCTTGCCTTCGGCGACTCCGGCGGGGATCGAAAGGCGTCCGGCGTTCCTGAGCTGTTCTACAGAAACGTCCCAGTCTGCGAGACGCCCTCGGGCAAACGCCGCGTCGATGCCACGCCCGAGTGTGTGCAGCCGTTCACTTAGCTCGCACAGCAGGCGCGCATGTGCGGATTCAGCTTCCTCGAACGCCCACGCATAAACGAACGGGATCTCGGCTGAGAATATCAGCGGCTTCGTCTGCTTCTCCGCGCGCACTTCGGCTACCCGACGAGGATCGCCGCCCTTGGCGTCGAGATCGTTGTTCGGAACGAACATGCGCACTGCCCGACCCTCAACACATGGTGGCGCCAGCACTGAGGGCGGATCCAGGCGTTCCAGCCAGTGAAAGGCCGCGTCCTTCCCTTCGCGAGGTTCAGCCACCCAGCGGTCCCCGTACGCACCGGATACGAGCGCCTGAAACAGGCGAAACGGCGACGGCGGCCAGTCCCCGACGCCATGATACCGCCCACCGAAAAGCCGAACCTCGAACAACAGAGCGCGCATAGGCATCGTCGTATTTTGGTGATTACTTGCTCTTCGCTTTCTTCTTTGCCGCTGCGACATCGCCCTTCGCTCGTTCCTTCCTGAATGCGAACGATCCACTCTCCCCGACGCCGAATCGTGCGGCAGTGCCCTTGGCAAAGGAAAGAACCACATCTCCGCCGAAATCGACTGGCGTGCGCTTCCCGCTCCTGTCCACCTCGTTCCAGACGGAGGGATTGTCGGGATCCAGCGTGAGTAGACAGCCCTGCCGCAGATAGCCATCCGTCGGCTCCGTCGCGGCCACCAGCGCGAGACCGAGGACGTACTCGCGAAGGATGTCACCGTTCTCTCCGTCGAGCTGGCGGAGCGCGACGAGATTGATAGTCACGTCGCGGAAGATACCGCCGCGCACGACAATCCCTCCGTGTGTTCCAACGGCCGGGACGTGCACGAAACCTTGCTGCGCAAGCGGGCTCTTTGTATTGCCTTCTTCCTTGGCCTTCTCCTCGTCAGAGAAGACGTCGAGCGCCGCGTAGTCGACCGGAGGGTTGTACTGCGCCGAGCGGGTCAGAGCGTCCACGTCCCAGGCTCTGATGACCGACTGGACGATGCGCGGGACCTTGGCCTGAGCGCCGCGCGAATCCCACACCCCAAACACGAGTGAAGTGGGGGCGAGCTTCGCGATTGCGGTCGCGTCGCCGCGGTCCTTCCAGTCGGCAAAGGCATTCTCGACGCGCTCGTGAAGCTCCGAGGCGCGACAGATCGCATCGCCGAGCCGGTGTCCGGCGTCCAGAATCGACACAGACCGCTCCTTGTCCAGAACAATCGTGACCTGCGGAACCAGTGCCGCGAGCTGGTTCTCGGAGCGCCCCGCGGATGCAGCCCTGAAGAGCGGCTCCATGCGATTCGCCTGGGACCCAACCGAGTCGAGCTGCGCGACCTTGGTCCCATCGGAGAGCTCGTCGAGCTGATACGGGATGCCGTGCTTGTCATCAAACGCGTATGTAGGTGGAAAAACGACCGCGTCCTGGCCTTCGACCGGTAGGAGCCGCTCGCGCAGATGCAGCGCCACCGGTCCTTTCAGGTTGTTCGCCCAGTCGCGCATCCTGTCGGCGGTTACAGTGTTGGCACTGCTCATCTCACTACTCCTCTTGGACATCGACGATACATCGCGCCTGGTTCTCCTGGCCTGGCCAGTCCAGGCGCAGGCGGAAGCGACGAATCTGAACTCCTGGGGACGCGCCACCGAGAACGGGGCGCGCAAGGAGGGTGGGGAGCGGCACGTGCCACACCCCGTATCGGTACGCGAGCTTGCTTCTTGGTGATACACGAACGGGACGTGCGAATTCCAGGCCGATCGCGGCCAGCAGCTCGACAAATGGATACCCGGTCGATTGAATAGTGCCTGAATGCTCGTTGATGGAGAAACCCAAATCCAATGGCACGTAGTCGCGGCGCCAGTCGAATCTAAAACTGCTCGACATCGGAACGCCAATGTCGAATGGAGCACGTCGCGCCTCGACCCACCGCTCCTCGCTCAAGCCCCGAATCGCTTCGAGGGCATCTCGCGCAAGGGCCGCTCCCGAGTATCCTCCAGCTCCGGCCCAGAACTTCACATTGTCGCGAGTAGACCCGTCGGCCCAATGTTCGACGGATACGCTCGCGCCTCCGTGATTGAGCCGTATCGGTAATGCACTTGGTGAATCCGGCGCTGGCGAAGGGAAGAACGCGTCCGCACGCACTTGCGTGGTAATGCCCGGTTCTTTAGCTACTAGGCGAGAACCGCGTGGAGCGAGCGCGCACAGCTCTGTCTCGCACAGGAAATCGAGCACAGCGGCGAGAGGCTCGTCGTCGGCCCGAAACCGAAATTCCGCCATGGGATCCCGACCGTGGCAGGCGAATTCGCCTTCGCAAGGACCGCAAAGGACTTCGGTCATCTCCATGAGACCGAGGCAGGCGAACACTTGCCCAGGATTCAACAGATCAACGGGAACCTGGCTCTGCGGCGTCACTCCACTCTCCCTTTGGGCGGCATCGCGGACGCTTTCCAGTCGGCCGCCCGAAGGAGCGTCTCCAACCACGCCAGTTCCCACGGACCCCATTTCCGGTTCAAACGCGCGAAGCGCAACGCCGCTTCCTGAGCCAGCGTCGCGCAAGCAGATGGAGGCTGATCCGGATCGACGGTCGTAATCACTGGTCGCGCCGAGCCGTGATGAGAGGCAATCAGGTGAAGCGCGAGATCCTGGAGCGCCGGGTCCGCGTTCTGAACGGACTTCGCGCAGATCGCATCGCGCAGTGACCCGAATTCATGACGGTAGGTCTCGCCTCCGATCCTCAGAAGCTGCGGCATAGCGGCCGACCGAGTCTTCGCGTAGGTTCTGCCATCGATGGGCGCGCCCATGGCGCGCTGCCAGAGGTTTCTTCCCTTGCCTGCATCGTGGAGGTCAGCAGCGGTTCGGAGCACGGCCCCGAGCCGTGCTTCCAGGTTCAGCCGATCGGCGGTCGCTGCTACTTCAGAGGCGACGGCGGCACAGTGGGCCGAGAGTTCCTGCTCGAATCGAGCCACTGCGGGATCACCTCGAAACGGAAGATCTCCGCGCCATACCTCCACCCGCAGTTCCATCGCCTCTGGAGCATCTGCGTCGAGGTCGTATCTCCACCGGTAGGCAATCCGCCAATCGGCCTCGGGGGCCGATGCTATTGACGTCCGCCGTATGCGGAATCCAACAGTGCGCGCAAGATCCGGCCAATCCGACTCATCCGAATCGAGTGTCAAAGGCATTGCGGATTCGGCGGCATCAAGCATGCCGCTATCGTCGAGGCCGCCGAGCCTCGCATCGACGATCGCCGTGCGGTGCGCCAGCTCCCTGAAGAGCCGCTCACTCTTCTCGCTGGTCAGGCGAGCGATATCAAACAGTTCGTCTACGTCTCCAACTGACGTGAGCGTGACAACCACGGGCGGGTAAACCAAAGGCCTCGCCGCCCACGAAGAATCGACGCGTCGTTCCGCTTCCGACCAGGCAGCCGCCCGTTTTTTCAGCAACGTCACGGCCTTGTAAGTCGGGACTTCGACCAACTCACTCGAGTGTGGCGCGGCCTCCTCGAAGAAGTCCTGCAAGTCGCGACTTGCGAGACTGTCGTCGCGACGCCATCTCGCGTCAGAGTCGGCCCGGAGTGGGAACCAACGTCTCCACGCCAACCGTGTTTGGGCTTCTTCATCGACCCAGCCGCGAAGCCAGGGCTGGACCTCCGGTCGGCCTGAATGCTCGTGAAGCGACGTCATCGACCATGCGTCGATGAGCGGCGCAGTCAACTCAGGGCTGAGAGGTTCCGGGGTCGTCGCCGCGTGGATGGCCCCTTCGAGTCGCTGGTCATGCGTGAGTTGGTACAGCTTCGCGGGGCTGGCGTCGTGATAGCCTTCTGCGTCCCTCGGCCAGGTAGGGTTGTCGAACGGGTCGCGAAGAGTCTGGAGCCGATCGGCGTCGATCGCGGTCTCAGCCTCGTCCTTGCCTCCAGTCGCCACCGGAATCACCTCAATCATGGCGGCTTGCGCCGGCTCCGGCCGGCGATTCACTCGACCGAGTCGCTGAACCATTCGCTCCCATGGAACCAGGTCGGACACCATGTGGTCGGCATCGAGATCGACGCCAACCTCTCCAGCAGACGTGGCAATCAGGAACGCAGGCAGACCGGGCTGATGCACGGTGTCAGCCGCGAGCGGGCGCGGCAGGAAGCGTTGAAAGACGGGACTCCCTGTCAGACGCCGGCGTTCGAGGACTCGACGCTCACCGACGAGGAGCTCGACTCCGACAGCCCTCTTGCCGTGCACGTCCTTGAGGCGCGTTTCCAGCAGGTCCCTGACTTCGAGCGCAGCTTTGCGACTGTTGCAGAACACGAGTACAGAAAAGTTCGGCTCCGCCAAGTCCCAGGCACGCAACGCGATTTCTCGAGGAAGTTCCTTGGGCGAAACTTCCTGCAGGAGTCGCAGGCGCTTCGGGGCGTTCAGCCGAGCGGCAACGCGCGCGTCTGTCCGTACGTCTTCGTCGCTCAGTTGAAATGTCCGCGTGCTGGTCGTGCGGCCGGTCGCTGAAAGCGCCGTGATCCGAAACGGCGGAACGGACTGGTGACGGCGCGCGCTGCGCAAGGCTTGAACCTGCCGCATCAGCGACTCGAACGGCGGAACAAGGTGCGCCTCGTCCAGGACGATCAGCGCGTCGACACCCAACAGGCCCGCATGCATCGGGCGAAGACGCCGGCTCACGCCGTACCCGCTGAAGAGAAGTCGTGACCCGATCATGTCGACAGTACCGACTACAATTGCGGGTAACGCAGGATTCGCTAGCCAGAGTCTGTTGTCGAGCTGCTGTCCCCGCAGCGTTGATACGGGTAGGGTTTGGCCATTGCTCAGCCCCAGGCCGGTACGGAGCGTAGTCACGATCGCATCAGCGCTGTCGCCGTTCCCTAACGCTGCGGCTAGGCCCTCCGCCTCGGCGGTCGCCTGGTCGACCACTGCGCGTCGATCGACAACGTAGACAAGGCGCCTGGGGAGGCTGGCACCGCCAGCAAACGCGGCGAGCCATAACGCCATCACAGTCGTCTTCCCCAGGCCTGTAGGAATATCGACAGCATCCGGAATATCACCGCGGAGCAGATGCTGCGTCAGCAGCCGCCGCTGCCACGAGTACAACGGTCGACCTGTCACATGTTCCGCGACCGCGATTGAGTCACTGGAGGACAAAGTCACAGATTCAGTCCAAGTCCGATTCGCGTGCTCGCTGTCGAATCCACTCGCTCCCAGAAACAGCTCCCTCGATGAGCCCAGAATGAGCCTAGCGTTGAACTGTGACAGGGTGGGTCACGCCAAGAGACACATCCCGAGGCTCATTTCAATGGGGCCGCGGCATCTCAGCCGCGGAGCGTTGCCTCGGATGCTGTCCTGGCCAAGCACAAGGCACTTCTTCAATGGAGCCGCCCTCTTGCGGTAGGATGGTTGTGGGGCGCACGGGACTCGAACCCGTAATGCCTGCCGGGCAGGTGGTTTCAAAGACCACTGCGTCTTCCCAGTTCCGCCAGCGCCCCATTTCAGTACCGCCGAAAATAACATAGGCTATGGAAGTACGTCAAGTTAAGTGCCTTGTGCTTGTAGCGCGGCAAACCTGTGTACAGGATCCCATCCGTTCAACCTGAACAACCAGGGCAAGCGCACATACTCCCCAGGGTCCCGGTAATCCCAGTAGAATGTGCCCGGTTCCCCAATGACTTTCACAATCACGATGGTCCGGGACGAGGACGGCACGTTCGTTGTCGAATGCCCGGCGATCCCGGGCTGCATCAGTCAAGGTGCGACCGAATGCGAGGCCGAAGCCAACATCCGCGCGGCCATACACGAGTGCATCGAGGTCCGGCAGGAGCTCGGATTACCGCTTACTATTTGCGTCCGGCAGGTCGAAGTAGCCGTGTGATGCGTCCTCTTCCCTGGTGAGACCGGCCGATGTCCCCTTTGAGGATCTCGGCTGCAAGGCGGCCCGTGTCGGACAGGGGCGGGGAATCACGGTGGAGCTCTTGACGGCAGTCGCTGAAATCTGCCGAGATCGCTCATGCAAATCGAGCAGACGACGGAACCTGTGCTGATTCGGCGGCTCCACGAGTGCCGCGCCGAGCTCGCGGCCAGACTGGCGGACTGCTCGAACCATTGGGGCTTCGAGGATCCGATTTACCGCTTCTACCACCAAGAGCTTCAAGGTCTACGCTTTCCAGGACGTGACGCTGGGAATCGTCGAGGTGCTCCAAAGCCTCGCCCCGGATCGCCAGCTCAACCTGTGGTTTCGCGAGATCGTCTCGGAAGGAACCGGCCGCCTCTTCAGCATTGCGGACAACGGCGCGTGGACCGGGGCGACCCGGCCCATTCTGGAAGCGTTCTTCCACGCCAGGTTCTTCCTCGAGATGGCCGTCCGCTAGCATGGATGAAATCATAGGATTGCTGGGATAAAACAGGCGAAACGTGGCGAAAGTCATTAAGAATGAGGCACCTAGCAGTATTGACTTGTTGTCAACAACTCCGCTAAGATTGCGTTGCGACTGATGCGGGCTTCCTTTTTTGGAGTCCATCGGCAGAGATGCCGGTCAGCCGCCTTTTTTTTGTCCGATGTACATCCTATATCTCGATGAGTCTGGCAATCCTGGCGATCCCGCTGATCGGCATTTCATCCTCGGAGGTGCTGCCGTTTTCGAGCGCAGCGTTCATTATTTGTCCGAGGCAATGGATCGGATTCAGTCTACGCATTTTCCGGGCTCCCCACCAATCGAGTTTCACGCCAATGCCATTCGATCCGGTCGCGGCTTCTGGCGCGACGTTGAGAAAGAGAAACGCGAACGCGTTCTAGCCGACATTGGGACGGCCATCCAGCACGCAAACGAACCAGGCGTCGTTCTCTTCGCTACGACGGTCGAGAAGGACTACGAGCTGCACGGAGAAGTGGCCATCCGTAAGGCGATGGAAGAGATCTGCAACCGCTTCAATATTTTTCTCAAGGTGCGGGAAAACGAGCATGACGACAACCAACGCGGGCTACTGGTATTCGCCGAGAGCCATTATCAGCAACGGGCCAAGGTTTGGGTAAACGACTTCAAGCGACTGGGCACCCAGTGGGGCGTTCTTAACCGAGTCTGCGACATCCCGTACTTCGCAAGCACGCGTGAGACTCGCATGCTCCAAGTGGCGGATTATGTCTCTCATGCCGTGTTCCAGCTTCACGAGCGTAAAGACGCGTCGATGATCAAGCCGATCATGAACAAATTTGACCACAAGGCGGGCATCTTCCATGGTCTCGTTCATGTTGGCCGGGGGAAGGCCGGATGCCAATGCCCGGCGTGCGCCAGTCGTCGCGCCCCGGGCTCGTACGGCGATTGGTTGCAACCCCCTGCTCAGCCGGTCGACTGACACAACCGAATCACGGTCTGCGTCAATTGGTGGATTCAAACCGACCCACTGCCGTCAGCAGGTGGTAGTTGACGTCGATCATGCGCCCGATGATCCGATCGAGCAGACGTTCCGCGACCGCCTGGTCGAGGGAACTGGCCACGAAGTCCCCGACAGTCCTGGACGAGAGGGTCGCCAGCGTGTCCAGGTCGCGCAGGATCAGGACGAGCTTCCGCGTCACGAGATCGCGATCGATCGTCACCGCCCCACCGCATCGACTTTCCGGACAACGTACTCGCGCTCCATCGCCAGGAACCGCCGGTGATCCTGATAGCGCTTCCACGCGTAGATCTGCAGCTCGTGGAGCGCACGCTCGGACCCGTAGAGCAGCCGGCATCGCTCCGTGACCTGTTTGAGGAACAGCGGATCGGCGCCGTTGATGATGGAGACATCCGCCTCGCGGCCAGGCAGGAGCGACGCCACGTCGGACACGAGGTCGAGCTGCGCGTCCAGCGACTCCGGCCGGCGATCGAGCAGCACGGCCAGATCCACATCGCTCCCGGGATGGGTCCGGCCAGTCACGGTCGAGCCGAACTGGAGGAGTAGACGAATCCTGTGCGTCCGCGCAACCGCCCCGAGCCGCTCGGAGTCCATGGGCGGATTATAGACCCCGGAGGGTCTCCAGCGTCGATGACGTCGCGGTCAAGTCGCTGTGACGTTGACGACTGCTTCGCGCAGCACGCGCGCGAGCTCGCCGCGTCCATGAAGTTGCGGTCAGGTCACTGTGCCGAGTCGCAACGTAAGCTAAAATGTGCAAGTCATGAGCAACACGGACTCGCTCCCGCTCGACGCGCACGAACGCGAACAGATGCGCCAGTGGCTCGACAACTGGGCGCGGGTAGGTCCGATCCTCGAGCGCGACCGGTGGGACGCCCTGCGTACGATGACCGACGAGGAAGCTCGCGCGGCGGCGCGGCGGCTCTTCGAGCTGTGGCAGCCCGACTGGCCCACCGACGAGGGTGAGGCCCTGCTGCTCCACCAGCGCGTGTTCGCACGCGCCGGCAGACGGACTTGACCCCCACAACCCCTGACCTGCCCGCCGCCGCGAAGGAGGCGCTCGACGTGCTCGACCGCGCGGGACTGCGCGCCTGCCTGATCGGCGGTCTGGTGGTGCCCAGGTGGGGCGAGCCGCGTGCCACGACTGACGTGGACATCTCGGTCCTGGCTCCCTACGGCGAAGAGGAAGCCGCCATCGAGACGCTCCTCCGCCATTTCGCTCCTCGGAAACCGGACGCCAGGAAGTTCGCGATGGACCATCGGGTCCTGCTCCTGAAAGCCTCGAACGGCGTCAGCCTCGACGTGGCGCTGGCAGCGTTTCCCTTCGAGATCGAAGCGATCGACGCCGCGTCGGACTGGGACGTCATGCCCGGCGTGTCTCTCCGGACCTGCGCCGCGGAACACCTCATCGTCTACAAGCTCGTGGCAGCCCGCGCCCGCGATCTCGCTGACGTCGAAGGTATCGTTCGCCGGCGCGGAACGAGCCTCGATATCGGCATCATCCGGCGGTGGGGCACGCTCTTCGCGGAGCTGAAGGAAGACCCTGACCTCCTCCGCCCATTCGAAGACGCGCTGAGACACGCGGGCCCCAGCCGCTGAAGCGCCGGACGGATCCAACCGATACGCTGGCCGACCCAGGCCATGCGCAACACGTTCCTCGTCTGCTACGACATCTGCGACGACCACCGGCTCGCGAAGGTCCACAAGACGATGCGCGCCTTCGGAGATCACCTGCAATACTCGATCTTCGAGTGCCAGTTCACCGCCGCCGACCTGGCGCGCTGCCGGCACCGGCTGGACGACATCATCGATCACACGATCGATCAGGTGCTGTTCGTCGACCTCGGCCCAGTCGAGGGCCGCGGCGAGCGCGTCATCACCGCGCTGGGCAAGCCCTACTCCCCCTTCGACAGCCCCTGCATCGTCGTAGACGGCCTGAAGGAGGAGTAGCGAGGAGGCACTCCATGAATGATCCGCTTCCATTGCGGGCAACGGTGGCGTTTCCACTGCGGATGGCCAAGGCCGCTCTCCCGCGGATCGCGGCGGCACCGGACTATCTTCCAGCCCGAATGCTCAACGAATTCGTCTACTGCCCGCGCCTGTTCTTCTATGAATGGGTGGAGGGCCTCTTCGCGCACAGCGCCGACACGCTCGACGGCGCCTTTCGTCACGAACGGCACGACCGGCGTGAGGACGACCTGCCGGCGACCCTCGACGAGAACGACCGCATCCACGCCCGCTCGATCACGCTGTCGAGCGACGCTCACGGCCTGATCGCGCGCCTCGACCTCGTCGAGGGGGAGGGTATGAGGGTCACCCCGGTCGATTACAAGCGCGGCGCGCCGAAGGACACTGACGCGGGGCCGGAGATGTGGCCTGCGGACCGGGCCCAACTGTGCGCGCAGGCGCTCGTCCTGCGCGAACATGGGTACACCGTCGACGAGGGAGTCGCGTACTACTACGAGACGAAGCAGCGCGTACGCGTCGTCATCGACGATGACCTCGTGAGGGAGACCGTCGCGGTCATCGCCGAAGCGCGGGCTGTCGCCGGGTCCGGCCGAATTCCCCTGCCGCTCGTCGACAGTCCAAAATGCCCGCGATGTTCGCTGGTCGGCATCTGCCTGCCCGACGAGACCCGGCGCGCCATGGCGCTGGAACCGGCCGACACGTCCATCCAGCTCGATCTGTTTGGCATAGGGGGCGAAGCGACCGGCGATCGCCCCTTGCTCTCGCCGTCAGCGGGTGACGAAGAGGAAGAAGTCCGGCGTCTGGTGCCTGCGCGCGACGACCTCCGCCCGTTGTACATCACCGGCTTCGCGCTCAGCGTCGGCAAGTCCGACGAGGTGCTGCAGATTCGCGAGAAGGGCAAGCTCCTTCAGGAAGCGCGGATCCACGAGATTTCCCAGGTGAACGTCTTCGGCGCCGTCACAGTGACGGGGCCGGCGCTGCAGGCACTGTGCTGGGCCGAGAAGCCGGTCGCCCACTTCAGCTTCGGGGGATGGTTCGCGGGGATGACGACCGGCCTCGGGCTGAAGAACGTGTTCCTTCGTATCGCGCAGGTCCGCCGTGGCGACGATCCGGCGTTCACGCTGCAGCTCGCGCGAGATCTCGTCGCGACCAAGGTCCGCAACCAGCGCACGTTGTTGCAGCGCAACCACGTCGAGCCGTCCCGGTTCGTCCTCGCGCGGCTGAAACAGCTTGCCGACGAGGCGCAGGAGGTAGCCACGACCGCGTCGCTGCTCGGCGTTGAAGGAACGGCGGCTCGCCTCTACTTCGAGCAGTTCCAGGGCATGCTGAAACGCGAACCAGACGACGAGCTCCCGGCCTTCGACTTCAACGGCCGGAACCGCCGGCCGCCACGCGACCCGATCAACGCGCTCCTGTCGTTTGCGTACAGTCTGCTCGTCAAGGACCTCACGATCGCGTGTCACACGGTCGGCTTCGATCCGTTCATCGGGTTCTATCATCAACCGCGCTTCGGCCGCCCGGCGCTGGCGCTCGATCTAATGGAGGGATTCCGCGCCCTGATTGCGGATTCGGCGGTACTGTCGGCGGTCAACACGCGAATGGTCACGCCGAAGGATTTCATCCAGGTTGGCCGGTCGGTGGCGATGACGCCAGCGGGGCGCAAGGCGATGGTCCGCGCGTACGAACAGCGAATGGACAATCTGGTCACGCATCCGCTGTTCGGGTATCGTGTGAGCTACCGGCGGGTGCTGGAGATCCAGGCCCGGCTGCTCGCGCGAGCGGTGACCGGCGAGCTTGGACACTACCCGGGATTTGAGACGCGGTGAGCTGTGCGAGCGGTGAGGTGGCGACGGAATGAGCGGCGTCGCTCGCGGCCCCGACGGTACAGGAGTTTACGGAGGGTTTGGACGGCGCGGACCGACACTGATGCGCCAGAGAATGCCCCGGTGCTCGCGATCGTTGACGCAGGTCTTTGAAAACTCGATACTTACGCGAGCGGCCGTTTCCGCGGATGAACATCCGCGGCCCCATTGAAGCCAGTTCTGGACGAACACGCTCGCGGCCTGGATGTTGTCGTTTCCGCGGATGAACATCCGCGGCCCCATTGAAGCCTATGTGGGGGCAAGCCTGATGCCCGCCGTCACGATGTTTCCGCGGATGAACATCCGCGGCCCCATTGAAGCTCTCAATGAGCGCGTACAGGTCGGCACGTTGTTCCTGTTTCCGCGGATGAACATCCGCGGCCCCATTGAAGCGCCGGCGCCGTGGCTGCCTTTGTCCCCGCTGGCTTCGGGTTTCCGCGGATGAACATCCGCGGCCCCATTGAAGCGAGCTCGGGTTCCGCGTCGAAAACTCCATCATCAAGTTTCCGCGGATGAACATCCGCGGCCCCATTGAAGCCGCTACCGCGGTCGTATCTGGCGTGCGTCGTGTCCCGACGTTTCCGCGGATGAACATCCGCGGCCCCATTGAAGCGCGAGCCCGCCCTTCACGTTGCGCTGCATGTTCGTCAGGTTTCCGCGGATGAACATCCGCGGCCCCATTGAAGCGGCACGTGGCTGCGCATGGCGATCGAGGACATCCTCGTTTCCGCGGATGAACATCCGCGGCCCCATTGAAGCGACACGTGGGGGGAGGCGTCCGTCGCGATCGAGCGCGTTTCCGCGGATGAACATCCGCGGCCCCATTGAAGCGCAGCTAAAAGGTCAAAGGCTTCGTTCATGACAGGGGTTTCCGCGGATGAACATCCGCGGCCCCATTGAAGCGACGCGAACAACGAGGTGATGTGGGAGGCCTCGGGCGTTTCCGCGGATG
>MELC01000086.1:228490-233139 GCA_001767455.1 Acidobacteria bacterium RIFCSPLOWO2_12_FULL_66_21 | reverse complement strand
TTCCGCGGATGAACATCCGCGGCCCCATTGAAGCCTGAAAACGACCGGCGCGCTCCGGAGCACGGATTGTTTCCGCGGATGAACATCCGCGGCCCCATTGAAGCACGTCATGGTTCTTCGACGCGATCGCCTCGAGTGCGTTTCCGCGGATGAACATCCGCGGCCCCATTGAAGCACAGAGCCTCCGTTCGCGCTCGCGCCACTTCGCAAGTTTCCGCGGATGAACATCCGCGGCCCCATTGAAGCGATCAGGAGGAGCGTCGGCTTGCTGACGTGGCGTCAGGTTTCCGCGGATGAACATCCGCGGCCCCATTGAAGCAGCGCGCCCAACGCCTGGATCGTCTCGACCAGGGCGTTTCCGCGGATGAACATCCGCGGCCCCATTGAAGCCGCTGCCGCTGTTGAGCGTCCCCTTTCGCCGGTCGTTGTTTCCGCGGATGAACATCCGCGGCCCCATTGAAGCTAGAATTTGGAGGTAACACCGGCTGTTCTAGGGCTAGTTTCCGCGGATGAACATCCGCGGCCCCATTGAAGCACGATGAGCGTTACGAGACCATAGCCGCGAGATTCAGTTTCCGCGGATGAACATCCGCGGCCCCATTGAAGCCGATGAGATCCGATCGAGCAACCACTTGTGCAACGACGTTTCCGCGGATGAACATCCGCGGCCCCATTGAAGCCGCCAGTTGACCGCGGAGCAGCTTGTGCCGCACAAGTTTCCGCGGATGAACATCCGCGGCCCCATTGAAGCGGCCAGGGCAGACTGTTCCGCGGCAAGAAGATTATCGGTTTCCGCGGATGAACATCCGCGGCCCCATTGAAGCGCCGACGGCAAGGCCCATCGCGAGGGCTGGACCGGCAAGTTTCCGCGGATGAACATCCGCGGCCCCATTTAAGCCACGAGCGCACGCCTGCAGAACGCGTCATACACGTCCTGTTTCCGCGGATGAACATCCGCGGCCCCATTGAAGCGCTTCCAGCGCTGCGCGATCCGCCTTGAGGCTCGCGTTTCCGCGGATGAACATCCGCGGCCCCATTGAAGCAGCAGTGAATCTTCAACGATGGACTTTCCGACCGCCGTTTCCGCGGATGAACATCCGCGGCCCCATTGAAGCTCGGCGTCCACCTGGAGGATGCCCGGTGCCACTCCAGTTTCCGCGGATGAACATCCGCGGCCCCATTGAAGCCCCGCGAAGCGCGGCAGCATCGCCACGCGGTACAGGGTTTCCGCGGATGAACATCCGCGGCCCCATTGAAGCACCGTTGTGTTGGGATGTCCATCGGTAGCGGCGCGTTTCCGCGGATGAACATCCGCGGCCCCATTGAAGCCCCCGGCGCTGGACGTCAGCCTCGTCTCGGCGACCTTGTTTCCGCGGATGAACATCCGCGGCCCCATTGAAGCAGATTCGACGTGTTGCAGGAGCTTGATAGTTGGCAAGTTTCCGCGGATGAACATCCGCGGCCCCATTGAAGCCTCGCGATGGTTGGTACGTCGAGATCACGCTCCTGAGTTTCCGCGGATGAACATCCGCGGCCCCATTGAAGCCTGATCGAGATGGGGCTCAACTACTTCCGGTTCTACCAGTTTCCGCGGATGAACATCCGCGGCCCCATTGAAGCAGCGAGGAAGGCCGCAGGCACATAGCCGCGTTCGCGGATGTTTCCGCGGATGAACATCCGCGGCCCCATTGAAGCTCAGCCAGCGAGCCGGCCTCAACACGCCGAGCAAGGTTTCCGCGGATGAACATCCGCGGCCCCATTGAAGCTGGATCTTGCCTCTTTCTAGCCGGTGCAGGGTATCAAGTTTCCGCGGATGAACATCCGCGGCCCCATTGAAGCGTCGGCGCAGGTTCCGTATGCTGCTGCCTTCTCCCTCCGTTTCCGCGGATGAACATCCGCGGCCCCATTGAAGCGTCGCTCATGGGTTCGTTTCCTCCGGTGTCACCGGAAGTTTCCGCGGATGAACATCCGCGGCCCCATTGAAGCCGCGTGACCCGGCAGAACGTAGCCCTTATCGCCCTGTTTCCGCGGATGAACATCCGCGGCCCCATTGAAGCCGAGCGCGCGGAACTTTCTCAAGGATGACGACAACCGTTTCCGCGGATGAACATCCGCGGCCCCATTGAAGCGCCTCGACGAACCTGTACAACACGCTGCCGATCATGTTTCCGCGGATGAACATCCGCGGCCCCATTGAAGCTTGTTTACCACCCGCGCGCTTGCGCGCCCGAAGCAGGTTTCCGCGGATGAACATCCGCGGCCCCATTGAAGCATCTTCTCGATTGAGACGGAGCGCCCGCCGCTCGGCGTTTCCGCGGATGAACATCCGCGGCCCCATTGAAGCACGGCCTGAATCAGCAGCAGCGTCAGCGCCGCCTCCGTTTCCGCGGATGAACATCCGCGGCCCCATTGAAGCAGCGACCAGGACAGCGAGAAGACGGTCATCGACCTCGTTTCCGCGGATGAACATCCGCGGCCCCATTGAAGCTGAACGTGCGCCACCGCTGGACCCCCAGCGCATCGCGTTTCCGCGGATGAACATCCGCGGCCCCATTGAAGCATCTTGAACTGCTCGCAAAACTCGGCGGCCGTGGGAAAGTTTCCGCGGATGAACATCCGCGGCCCCATTGAAGCGCGGTGGCGTCTCTGGTTGCCGTAGGAGATGCGAGTGTGTTTCCGCGGATGAACATCCGCGGCCCCATTGAAGCCGAGACATGGCGATGGGCACCCAACCTCTCGGGGAGGGGTTTCCGCGGATGAACATCCGCGGCCCCATTGAAGCGATGACGAAGGGAACCCAAGGCCCGCCAAGGTGAAGTTTCCGCGGATGAACATCCGCGGCCCCATTGAAGCCGTGCAGATCCTAGGGCGCCCTGGCGTCTCCATAAAGGTTTCCGCGGATGAACATCCGCGGCCCCATTGAAGCCAGAACACGGCCCGATGACCGGCCCGTAAATACCTGTTTCCGCGGATGAACATCCGCGGCCCCATTGAAGCGTCATCGGCGGCACCACGACAACGATGAACAAGGTCGTTTCCGCGGATGAACATCCGCGGCCCCATTGAAGCCAACGGCGGCTGCATCGATGGCTCCAGCCCCGAATGGTTTCCGCGGATGAACATCCGCGGCCCCATTGAAGCCACAGCCTGTGCATCGCTGCATCGCAGGCGACGACCGTTTCCGCGGATGAACATCCGCGGCCCCATTGAAGCCTGATCACGGAAGCGATGATCCAGTTTGGCGGGTCGTTTCCGCGGATGAACATCCGCGGCCCCATTGAAGCGGCACGCCGGGAATCCCGTTATGAGTTGGTGTTTAGCGTTTCCGCGGATGAACATCCGCGGCCCCATTGAAGCTGCTCGAATTGATCCCATAGCGCGAAGTCGAGCGGGTTTCCGCGGATGAACATCCGCGGCCCCATTGAAGCCGCTGGCTGCACCAGCCCTCATCCCAAGCCGCGCGAGTTTCCGCGGATGAACATCCGCGGCCCCATTGAAGCCTCGACCGTGCTGAGGCTGTGTCCGGCTTGGTACGCATGTTTCCGCGGATGAACATCCGCGGCCCCATTGAAGCCTCAAGAACCTTCCGCTCAACGCGCCAACCAGCCGGTTTCCGCGGATGAACATCCGCGGCCCCATTGAAGCGGCGCCACGTCCGCGATCTTCGTCGCGCCCGCGTAACGTTTCCGCGGATGAACATCCGCGGCCCCATTGAAGCTACAGCTACTTCAACATGCAGGCGAACCTGCTGGGCACCGAGTTTCCGCGGATGAACATCCGCGGCCCCATTGAAGCGGCGAAGACGGGCACGGATACGTGCTCGATGATTACTGTTTCCGCGGATGAACATCCGCGGCCCCATTGAAGCGGGTCGAACTCGACAATCTTTCGGCGCCCGCGGTTCGTTTCCGCGGATGAACATCCGCGGCCCCATTGAAGCCCTTTCCCTCTCTCCCTCCCCCTTCCCTTCCTTTCGTTTCCGCGGATGAACATCCGCGGCCCCATTGAAGCCACTCGGACACCGCTGGCACACGACACGCCTCCCAGGTTTCCGCGGATGAACATCCGCGGCCCCATTGAAGCATGCGCTCTCCCCGGCGGGAGGCTGGGCGCAAGAGACGTTTCCGCGGATGAACATCCGCGGCCCCATTGAAGCTACGATGAGGAGTTGGCAAAGCTCGCGCCGAAGGATGTTTCCGCGGATGAACATCCGCGGCCCCATTGAAGCGTGTGCTACTCACCGGCTGGCTGGTCGTCGAGACGGTTTCCGCGGATGAACATCCGCGGCCCCATTGAAGCACGTGCTGGGAGCTGTATGGCGATGGGCGCCCCTCGGTTTCCGCGGATGAACATCCGCGGCCCCATTGAAGCTATAGCACCGGACGGTAAGCGTCGGTGCCGTGAATGTTTCCGCGGATGAACATCCGCGGCCCCATTGAAGCCGATGTTTCCGGCGGCGTACCCGCCGCGCCTGCACGTTTCCGCGGATGAACATCCGCGGCCCCATTGAAGCTGCAGTCATGGCTGTGCGGTGGCGTTCAAAACGCGGGGTTTCCGCGGATGAACATCCGCGGCCCCATTGAAGCCCGGTCCTGTCAGGTTCGTCCCATCCTTAGAAAAGGTTTCCGCGGATGAACATCCGCGGCCCC
>MELC01000086.1:190095-228456 GCA_001767455.1 Acidobacteria bacterium RIFCSPLOWO2_12_FULL_66_21 | reverse complement strand
CCGCGGCCCCATTGAAGCTACAAAATCCAAGGTAATAGCGCGGTCGGCATAGAGTTTCCGCGGATGAACATCCGCGGCCCCATTGAAGCACTTAATAGGAAATGTGCTGACACCAGCGATGGGACGATTTCGCGCGGATGATCATCCGCAGCGTTGCCGCAAGGACGTACAACCTCGTCGTCATTCTGCACCGCAGAATGACGACGTGGTCGTCAGGCCGCGCTATCGTCACGAGCGGCGCGTCGGCAAATCCACCCTCCACCAGGGGCTGGCCCCGGTGTTCGCGCCTGCAAAACGGCCGGCCACCCGATCGTCGCCCGTTCGGGTACCATGGCACCATGACGCCGATCGGCAGGAACGGAGCCGTCGACGATGACGAGCCCGTCGAGGCGGTGCTCACGTTTCACGAGCAGGCTGACGGACGCAAGGTGGCGCGGCTGCCCGGCGGCAAGGTCGTGCTGCTGGACCTTCATCAGATGCACCGCGTGGCCGACGGCGAGCGTTGGTCCGTCCGCCTCCGCCACAAGGAGACCTTCGCCATCGCCGAGCCGCTGGATCTCGCCCGCGAGGCGCTGATCCCGAACCCCGTCCTCCGGTCGGACATCGCCGAACGGCTGTCCTCGCTCGTCGCGGCCCGTCCAGCCAGGCCCGTCGAGGGCACGCCGCCGGCTCCGGGCCCGCCCGCCGAGGCGCCGGAGCCGAAGCCAGCCGTCGTCGCGCCCGCGCCGCCCGCTCCGCCGCCGGCTCCCCAGCCTGTTCCAGCGCCGAAGCCACCCGCGGCAGTCAGTCCACGCGAGGTCATCCGCGCCGCCGACCGCGTCGCGCTCTTCGTCGACGGCGCCAACATGGACGGCGCGTGCCGCGCCGCCGCCTACTTCGTCGACTACCGCAAGGCGCGCGAGTTCTTTCTCGCCGCCGGCCAGTTCTACGCCGGCTTCTATTACATCGCGGATTTCACCGCGTCCGACCCGCTCCAGCAGCGCTACCTCGACTTCCTGTCCCACGCGGGGTACATCGTCCGCAGGCGCCCCGTGAAGGTGATCCGCGACCAGGACACCGGCGAGCGCATCATCAAGGGGAACCTCGACACGGAGATTGTCCTCGACATGCTCAACACGGTCGGCAACTACGACGTTGCGTACCTGTTCTCGGGGGACAGCGACTTCGAGCGGGCCGTGGACCTGCTCCGGTCACGCGGCAAGCGAATCTACGTCGTCACGGCGCGATCGCAGTTGAGCCGCGAGCTCGCCTACGTGGCCGACAAGCCGATCTTCTTCATCGAGGAGTATGCGGACACGATCGGCCGCGACGATCGCGCACCCGGGCCGGCGCGATGAACCCGTCCTCCGTCAGGATTCGGGTGGCGTCTTGACGAGCCGCGGGGCGCCGGCCCCGGGCCATGCGACAGGCGGGACGGCGGTCTCGGCGGCGGTCGACTCCGCGGCCATCCGCTTCTCCCTGGCGCGCTGCTGGCCCTCCAGCAGCTTCCGTTTGTGGTCTTCCGACAGCGCGACTGTCGCTTCTTCCTCTTCGGAGTCGCACTCGGTGCGGGGTTGGGGGCCGCCGCCGCTCGCGCGGCTCCCGGCCGGTACGGTCTGTCCGTCCCGCTCAGTGCCGCGATTGCCCGGTCGATGGCCGCCACCTGATCCAGCAGCTCGCGACGCTGCTGCTCCAGAGTGCTGATGGTCGCGCTGAAGTCCGCCATGGATCCCGCCTTTCCGCGTCCGCGCCTCATGTTCGAATCGACGCGCGCGCTGGACATCGTCGTTGAGAATGTCCTCCGCTGGCTGGTCGTGCGACCAGTCTACGCTCCACGGTCTGGCCGGCCAAGCGGGCCAACCGTGCCCGAGGCTCGGGGCCCCGCCGATCGCTCCTGTTCATCAGACTCCGCGGATGATCGTCCGCGGCCGTCAGCGAAACGGGTGCAAATGTCGTCGTCAGTTTGCATGTTAAAATGACGGCATGGTTGTGCCGCAGCCCAGGGCGTACCCCCGCCTGCTCCAGCCGCCCGGCGGGAGCTTCTTCTTGTTCGGCGTGCGCGGGGCCGGCAAGAGCACGTGGGCGCGGACGCGCTTCCCCGACGCGCACGTGTTCGACCTGCTGGACGAGGGGCTGTACCAGCAACTGCTGGGCGACCCATCAGCGTTCACGGCCGAGTTGGGTGCGGTGCCGCCACGCAAGTCCGTCGTGGTCGATGAAATCCAACGGCTGCCCGCGCTGCTCAACGAGGTGCACCGCGCGATCGAAACCACCCGCCGCCGGTTCGTCCTCCTCGGCTCGAGTGCGCGGCGCTTGAAGACCGCCGGAACGAACCTGCTGGCGGGCCGCGCGACCGTCGAGACCATGTTTCCCCTCGTGCCGGCGGAGCTCGGGGCGGATTTCGACCGGTCGGAAACGCTGCGCTACGGCACCATTCCAGTGGTGTGGCAGGCCGCCGACCGCCACGCCGCCATCGAGAGCTACGTACAGCTCTACCTGAAAGAGGAGATCCGCGGAGAGGCGCTCGTGCGGAATCTGCCTGCGTTCACGAGATTTCTGCCGGTCGCGGCGCTGTTCCACGGACAGGTCGTCAACGTTGCCGGCATCGCACGCGACGCGGCCACGTCTCGCACCACCGTCGATGGCTATCTCGGGATTCTCGAGGACACGCTCGTCGCGATGCGCCTCCCGGCGTTCGAGGCCAGGCTGCGAGTCCGCGAGCGAAGACATCCCAAACTGTACTGGGTGGATCCCGGCATCGTGCGCGCCGCGAAGCGACAGCTCGGACCCGTCACGGCGGAAGAGCGGGGGCCGCTCTTCGAGGGTTGGATCCTGTCAGTGATGCGCGCTCACAACGAGGTGGCCAGCCTCTTCGAGGACATCTGGTACTGGGCGCCCGCGCAGACGCTCGCAACCGAGGTCGATTTCCTGCTCCGGCGCGGCCGGCAGTACCTGGCGATCGAAGTCAAGGCGCGGCCGCGAATCTCGTCGACGGAGCTCACCGGTCTCAGAGCCATTGCCGGCTTGCGCGGGCTCGCCGGCCGCATCCTCATCTACACAGGATCCCGCCGGCTTCGCACGGACGACGGCATAGAGATCTGGCCGCTGGAGGTCTGGTTGGAGGCGCTTGCCGGAGGCAAGGTCTGGCCGTAGGCCGCTGACGGCGCGGCCAGGCAGCCCGAGAAGGGCTGCGCTACCCGGACTCGAAGCGCGCCGCGCGGATCCGGTCCGCGACGCGGACGACGTCCGCCATGTCGCGCACGCCGTGGACGCGGACGATGTGGGCGCCGAGCAGGACGCTGGCGGCGACGGCAGCGGCCGTGCCCCACTCGCGGCCGATGGGCGGCCGGTCGCCCAGGGCCTCTTTCAGGAAGGACTTGCGGGAGGGACCCGAGAGGATCGGCCGATCGAGCGCGGCGATGGCGTCCAGGCGCGCGAGCGCCTCGAAGCTGTGCTCCGCGCGCTTCGAGAAGCCGAACCCGGGGTCCAGGACGATCGACTCGCGCGCGACGCCGGCCGACGTCGCCCGGTCGATCGCCGCCGCGAGTTCCGCCGTGACCTCGCGCGGCACGTCCGAATAGACCGCTTTTTTGTACATGTCCCGAGAGCGCCCGCGGTTGTGCATGAGAACGAGGGCGGCGCCCGATTCCGCGGCGACACGCCCGAGATCGGGATCGAACTGCAGGCCGCTGATGTCGTTGACGAGGGCCGCGCCGCGCGCGATTGCCTCGCGGGCGACGGCCGCCTTGTAGGTATCGATCGAGATGGGCACCTGCGTCTGCGCGGCCAGGCCCTCGATGACCGGCAGTACGCGCCGCAGCTCCTCGTCGGCCGGCAGCGGCTCGGCACCCGGACGCGTGGATTCGCCCCCGACGTCCAGAATGTCCGCGCCGTCCACAATCATCCGCAGCCCGGCGGCCACCGCCACGTCCGGATCGAAGTGCAGCATCCCGTCCGCGAACGAGTCGGGTGTGACGTTCAGGATGCCCATCACGAGCGTACGGGCGCCCAGTTGCAGCGGGGGTCTGTTGGGTAGCGGGATCGAGTACGGGCGGCGAGGCAGCATCGAAATTGGCGCGTTGGTGAATTGGTGGCCTCGTGAGTTCAAATCACCATGTCACCAATTCACCGATTCACCAATCAGTCTACTCCTGCGTGAGGGGCTTGTTGAGCGGCTGGAGCGGCGGCACGATTGAGGGCCGTTCCTTGGCTGCGCGCTTGTCGTCTGGCGCGGGGGTGGCCGCCATGGCCGCCGGACGGTGCTCCTCGAGCTCCTCGCCGGCGACGAGCCGCTGGACCTGCTCCGCGTCGAGCACCTCGCGCGCGAGCAGCGCGTCGGCGATCCGCAGGAGCGCCGCCTTGTGCTGCTCGAGCAGCGCGCGGGCCCGGTCGTAGTTCATCGAGACGAACCGCTTGACCTCGTGGTCGATGCGGACCGCGGTGTCCTCGCTGTAGTCCTGGTGCTGCGCGATCTCGCGGCCGAGGAAGATCTGCTCTTCCTTCTTGCCGAAGGTGAGCGGACCCATCGCGTCGCTCATGCCCCACTCGCACACCATCTTGCGCGCGAGCTCGGTCGAGCGCTCGAGGTCGTTCCCCGCGCCGGTCGTGCACCCGTTCATCGTGATCTCTTCGGCGATGCGGCCGCCCATGAGGATCGCGATCTGATCGTTCAGATAGTCGCGCGAGTAATTGTGCTTGTCCTCCACCGGCAGCTGCATCGTCACGCCGAGCGCCATGCCGCGCGGGATGATGGTGACCTTGTGGATCGGATCGGCGTGCGGGAGCACGACCGCGAGCAGCGCGTGCCCGGCCTCG
This sequence comes from Acidobacteria bacterium RIFCSPLOWO2_12_FULL_66_21, assembly GCA_001767455.1. Taxonomy (GTDB): domain Bacteria; phylum Acidobacteriota; class Vicinamibacteria; order Vicinamibacterales; family 2-12-FULL-66-21; genus 2-12-FULL-66-21. The sequence continues at coordinate 223,662 of MELC01000086.1, read as the reverse complement.
TGCACGGCCGTGACCTTCTTCTCGTCGTCGTTGATGATCATGGAGCGCCGCTCGGAGCCCATCATCACCTTGTCCTTGGCGAACTCGAAGTCGAGCATCCGCACGACCTTCTGGTTGTAGCGCGCGGCGTTGAGCGCCGCCTCGTTCACCAGGTTCGCCAGGTCCGCGCCGGAGAAGCCCGACGATCCGCGCGCGAGCACGTGGATGTTCACGTCGTCGGACAGCGGAATCTTCTTGGTGTGGACGGCGAGGATCCCCTCGCGCCCCTTGACGTCGGGACGGTTGACGACGATGCGGCGGTCGAAGCGGCCGGGACGCAGGAGCGCCGGATCGAGGACGTCGGGACGGTTCGTCGCCGCGACGAGGATGACGCCTTCGTTCGACTCGAACCCGTCCATCTCGACGAGCAACTGGTTCAGCGTCTGCTCGCGCTCGTCGTGGCCGCCGCCCAGACCGGCGCCGCGGTGGCGGCCGACGGCGTCGATCTCGTCGATGAACACGATACAGGGGGCGTTCTTCTTGCCCTGCTCGAACAGATCGCGGACGCGGCTGGCGCCGACGCCGACGAACATCTCGACGAAGTCAGAGCCGCTGATCGAGAAGAACGGGACGTTCGCCTCGCCCGCGACCGCGCGCGCGAGCAGCGTCTTGCCGGTCCCCGGAGGGCCCATCAGCAGGACGCCCTTGGGGATGCGGCCGCCGAGCTTCTGGAACCTCTGCGGTTCCTTGAGGAACTCGATAATTTCCTGGAGCTCTTCCTTCGCTTCGTCGACGCCGGACACGTCCTTGAACGTGACCTTCTTCTGGGAGCTCGACGAGAGCTTCGCGCGGCTCTTGCCGAACGAGAGGGCCTTGTTCCCCCCGCTCTGCATCTGCCGCATGATGAAGATCCAGAAGCCGATCATCAGGAGGATCGGCGCCCACGAGTAGAGCAGCGTCGCCCACGGGCTGGCCGCTTCCGGCCGCGCCTTGATGATGACGCCCTGCTCGTCCAGCTTGTTCGCGAGGCGATCGTACTGCGACGGCGCGTACGTCTTGAATTTTTCGGTGCTCTTGTCGGCCTGGCCCGTGAGCAGTCCGGTGATCTCGTTGCCGGTGATCACCACCGACGCGACTTCCTTCGCCTCGACGTGCTTCAAGAACGTCGAGAACGCCATGTCGGTCTCTTTGTTCTGGATCTGGGTCGTGAAGTTGTAAATGAGCACACCTACGACCACCAGCACCATCCAGAAGAGCAAGCTCTTGAGGGTCGAATTCAACCTAGGCCTCCTAACCGCCTTGCTTTCAAGAGTAACACGCCTTGCGAGGGCTCGGTGACGCGAAAATCCTCGTCAATCGACTGCCCGACGACCCATACAATCCTGTCATCGGCGTCGACCACGAGCGGCAACAGATCGCGCGTTTCGCGCGGGATCTTACGGTCGACGAGGAAGTCCTGCAGCTTCTTCGCGCGACCGCCCAGCCCGAGCGGACGGAACCGGTCTCCGTCCCTGCGGCACCGGACGGCGAGCGGCAGGTGCAACGCGTCCGCCGATACCGGGACCTCGGCTGCCCGCGCCAGCCACCGGCGTCCCGGCCAGGCGTCCCCGTCGAGCCGCTCGGCCGAAACCGCCCAACCCATCCTCTCGAGCGTGACCTCTCCAGGTATAGACAGCAAAACCCGGAAAGAGTTCTGCTCCTTCCTCGTTTTTTTGCGGTTCGGCTCGACGTCCAGTACGACGTGGCGTCCGCGGATGACGGCCCGTCGGCCCGGAAGACTCAGCACGGCGCCGTCCCCCGCCTCGCGCGCGAACTCCAGGAAACGCTCGAGGTGCTCGAACCCGATGAAGCCCCGTTCGCCGAGCGAGCCCAGCGCGAGCCGCGCCACGCGGACGGCGAGCGCCGGATGGACAGAGGTGAGCGCGGTCCTGTCAATCTGCACGCGCGGCTCCCCCGCCGCGCCGGTCGTTGCTGAGACGCTCGATCGCGCCGCTTCGATGGCCTCGGCCTGAAGGCGATCTTCGTCGGCGCGCGCGATGGCGGCTTCCCGCGCCAGCACCTCGACAATGCCGGGGGAAAAATCGCGCTCGAGGTACGGCAGCAGCTCGTGACGCACGCGGTTGCGCGGGATCGAGACGTCGGCGTTGGTCGCGTCCTCGCGGAACGCGACGGCGCGGCCGCGCAGGTATTCCCGCAGGTCCGCGCGCGGGATGTCGAGCAGCGGGCGCACGATCCGGCCGGCGCGCGGGAGGATGGCCGCGAGTCCCCGCGGGCCGGACCCGCGCAGCAGCCGCAGCAGGAACGTCTCGGCCTGGTCGTCGCGGCTGTGGCCGACGGCCACGACGTCCGCGTCGAGCCGGTCGGCCGCCTCGTTGAGAAACGCGTAGCGCACCTGACGCGCCGCGTCTTCAATCGAACGCCCCTCGTCGAGCGCGAACGCCCGCACGTCGCCGCGCCCGATCTCAATCGCGAGACCGAGGTCCGCCGCCAGCGCGGCGCAGAACGCCTCGTCGGCGTCCGCCTCCGCGCCGCGGAGCTGATGGTTGAAGTGCGCGACCCCGGCCACCGTCAACTCGCCCCGGTCCTGCAGCTCGCGCAGCAGGTGGACGAGCGCCACTGAGTCCGGGCCGCCCGACAGGGCGGCCACAACCCGACCGCCGCGCTCCACGAGCCCGTATTTCCGAACGGTCCGGAGGACGCGGTCGGGCAGAGACATGAAATTCGTGAATTCGTGAATTCGTGAATTAGTGAATTGGTGAGGTGGTGAATTGAGCGCAACCGGCACCAACCGTCCGCACGGACGGCTCGAGCCTCCGTTTCAATTCACCAATTCACCAATTCACCAATTCACCAATTCGCCAATTGTGATCGATAGAAGAAAGATGGTGGCGGTGCAGGGACTTGAACCCCGGACACTGCGGATATGAGCCGCATGCTCTAACCAGCTGAGCTACACCGCCGGAACCATTCATTATACCGTCAGCGCGAGAGGTCCGGGGCGTGACACGCAAAACGCAGAATTTCAGTGCGAGCCGAGGCGCGATGAAGGTTGACTTGCCACTCCGTTGAGCCATAATCACGCGGCGCGGCCTCAGCGCATGACGCCGGACCGTACGAAGAAGTAATGCGCTCCAGAACCCCGGCATACGTCGCCGCCGCCCTCGTTCTCGCGTACGCCTCGTTCCTCGCGGCCCGCAGTGCCGGCGGCTTCCCCGAACGCCTCCAGCACGGCCGCCACGTTCCCTATCTCTCCGACAAACCGCTGGGCGAGGACGCCTACTACATGATCGCCATCGGATGGAATCTCGGCAACGGCCAGGGTCTCTCGTACGGCGGTCAGCCGACGACGGGCACGCAGCCGTTGATGACGCTCGCCTACGGCGCGCTCGCCTCGGTCGTTCACGCGACAGGCGGTGACAGGTGGACGTTCGCGCGCGCGGCGCTCGCGCTGAACGGCGCGTTGTTCGTCGCGTTCTGGCCGATTGCGTACGGCACGGCCCGCGCCCTCTCGCCGTCGAGCGACCGCGACGCGACCGCCGCCGCCGCCGCGGCGCTGACGCTGTTCAATTACACGCTCTTCCGCCTCTTCACCTACGGGCTCGAGACCGGACTGTATCTACTCCTGGCGGGTTCGTGCGTCCTCCTGTCGATCCGCGTCCTGAGACGGACGCCCTCGCTCGCCGACGTGGTTCCACTCGGTCTGGCGGCCGGGATCGCGGCGCTCGCCCGGATTGACTTCCTCCTCGTGTTCGCCCTGTTCATGGGCCTGGCGGCGCTGGGCGGCCGCGTCGCGTTCTCCCGCGTGCTCGCCGCCGGCCTCGCCGCCGGTGCGATCGTGCTGCCGTGGTTCGCCTACGTGCATCAGGTCTCCGGACGCTGGATGCCGACGTCGGGCGAGAGCCAATCGCGGCTCATCGATGCCGCCTCCGCGACGACGCGACTGCACGCGGTCGTCGCGGCGATCGCGCATCACCTGTCGCCGTGGTTCTATCCGGAACTGGTGACGTCGATGCGGCCGCGCGGGGTCGTCCTCGCAGCGTCGGCGGCGCTGATTGCCGCCGCCGTACCGTTTCTGGTCCGTGCCCGGAAGGTCGCCGACGACAACGCGTGGAATACCGTCGAGCTGTGGGCCGCGGCGATCCTGGCGCTCGTCGCCGTGTACGTCGTGTGCTTCTGGCCCACGTATTTCTACCTGCGGTACTCGGCGCTCGCAGCCGTCCTCACGATTCCGGCGCTCGCGGTCGGCCTGGCCTCGCTCGCCGGCGCGCGTTGGCGTACGGCAATCCTCCCGGCCGCGGCCGCGGCGTTTGCCGTCACGGCGCTGGTGACGCTCCATCGCGGAATGGCCGGCAACAGCCTGTCGGTGACCTCTGAGTTCATCGACAGGCACGTGCCGCGCGACGCGCGCGTCGGCGCGTTCTCCAGCGGCGTCTCGGGCTACTTCTTCGACAACGTCACGAACCTCGACGGGAAGGTGAACGCCGCCGCCATGCGCGCGCGGCGCGACGGTCGGCTCGGACGCTACATCAACGAATCCGGCATCAGCATCCTGATCGACTGGCCCGAGACGATGCGCCAGTTCGTGGATCCGGCGTACATCGATGCCTGCTGGCAGCCGTGTGGCTTGCCGATGCTCCCCGAGCAGGGCCGCTGTTTCGTGCGACGGCCCTGCGACGCATCGCGCTGGTAGCTCCGCCGCACGACGACGACCGACGTGGTCGCCTTCGAATCGTGACCGAGATGCGTTGAATGCGCTCACGCGTCGCGCAACGCGGCGGCGAGCAGCGGGATCATGATTTCGTGGTGGCCCACGAGCGAGTAGCCCCTCCCGATTCCCGCGACGGGGCGTGTGACAACGTTGGTCTGCGGACGGTAAAGGCGGGTGAAATCCAGATTGACGGTCGTGAGCCCCTCGAGGGACGCGCCACGGTTGCGCGCGAGCGCGACCGCCTTGAGAAACACTTCCGGGAGCACGACCGCGGATCCGCAGTTCAGGAACACGCCCCCTTCCAGCCGTGCGACGTTCGACACGAAGTAGCGGAAATCGCGCAGGCTCCCCTCGCCGAGCGCCGCGCCGGACGCGTCCGGATGCATGTGGATGATGTCGGTGCCGATCGCCACGTGCACCGTCAGCGGGACGGCCAGGCGATCGGCGGCGGCCACGATGCTGAGCGCTTCGTGCGGCGGACCCATCTCCCGCAGCCGTGCGCCAACGGCTTGTCCGATCCCGAGCCCGCGGCCCACGCCGTCGTTGATCGCGCCGTTCAGCAGGCGGCCGGTTTCCTCCGCCATCCCGAATCGACCGGGGCCGAGCGCTTCCTCGACGTCCTCCGAGGTGCCGCCCGACAGCGCGAGCTCGAAGTCGTGAATGATCCCCGCGCCGTTGGTGGCCAGCGCCGAGACGAACCCGCGCTCCATGAGGTCGATCAGGACGGGTGACAGCCCGGTCTTGATGACATGGGCGCCCAGTCCCCAGATAATACCCCGCCCCGCCGCGTGCGCCCCTCGGATAGCGGCCACGACCGCCTTGAAATCGGCGCCCGCGAGGATATCCGGGAACGACTCGATCAGGCCGCTGACGCCGCTGTCCGCCCGGTACGGCTTCGCGAAGTCCGCCGCGTTCGCCTTGCTCTTTCGCGACGCGAGCGGATAGGTCTTCACGCCGGACAGGTCGAACTCTTCATACGGAAGCTTCACGGACGAGATGATATTGCAGATTGCCGAGTGCCGAGTGCCGATTTACGGATTGCCGATTGAGGACTGGCGATCGACGAATTGAAGACTGCCGACTGGTGGCCCCAATGCGGGTGCCATGTCACTGGCTCACGTGCTCCAATCGAGAATCGGCAATTCTTCGATCGGCAATCGTCAGTCTTCAATCCGTCAATCGCCAATCGGCAATCGGCTCTCGGCATTGACATACGTCGTGGTACGACGTATCGTATCGCGACATGGTAACCGAACGGCGGCCCGATGCTTTCCTTCCGCTGACCCCGGCGCTGTTCCACGTGCTGCTGTCGCTCGTCGACGGCGAGAAGCACGGCTACGCGATCATGAAGGAAGTCGCCGAACGTACCGGCGGCCGCGACGCGCTCAGCACCGGCACGTTGTACGGCATCCTGAAACGCCTCCTTGCCGACGGGTTGATTCGTGGATCGGCGCTCGGCAGCACGGAGCGGCGCCGCGCCTATCGCCTGACGCCCCTCGGCCGTCGTGTCGCGCTCGCGGAGGCCGAACGGCTGCGGGACGTCCTCGCCACGGCGCAGGTGAAGCACCTGATTCCCCGCGCGGTCGAGGGATAGATGTCTCGCGCACCGCGGCACGTGCGGCTGTTCCGGGCGCTCCTCCGGCTGTTTCCATCGGAGTTCCGCGGCGATTTCGGCGACGACATGGTCGAGGATTTCCGCGACCAGCACGATTCCGCCAGCCGGCGCGGCGGCCTGGCGCCGGTCGTCCGTCTCTGGACGAGGACCCTCGCCGACCACGTGCGCCGCGCGCCGCGCGAGCATCTCGATATCCTCCGCCGCGACGCCGGGTATGCCATGCGGCTCCTGCGCGGCCGGCCCGCTCTCGCCGTGAGCGCGCTGCTGACGCTCGCCGTCGGAATCGGGCTCAACGCCGCCGTCTTCACGTTCGTGCGCGGCGTCCTCTGGCGCAGTCTGCCCCTCCCCGAAAGCCACCGGCTCGTCGACGTCCGTCAGGTCAGTCCGCCGCCGGACAGCGAGCCGACAGCAGTCTCCCCGGCGAACCTGATCGACTGGGAGGCCCAGTCACGATCGCTCGACGGGCTTGCCTCGATCAGCGGGCGCGACCTCACGCTCGTCGCCGGCGCCGATCCCGAACGGATCAGGGCTGCGACCGTGTCGCGCGCGTTCTTCAAGATCGTGCCCGTGCGCCCGGCCGCCGGCCGGTTGTTCATCGACACTGACTACTCGCCACTCGTGGCGGCCGTGCAGGCGCGCGACCCGAAGCAGCCGAGCTCGCCTGCCGACCCGACCGCTGTTGTTCTGAGCCACGGCCTGTGGCTGCGATACTTCGGCGGACGGCCGGATGTCGTCGGCAGACGCATTCGCCTTGGCCGCCTGACGGTCGAAGTTGTTGGCGTGCTGGAGGCGGGCTTCGCGTTTCCGGGGTCGGAATCCGCCGAATGCTGGCTGCCGGACGTTCCCGATCCAATCCAGCGCCGCGCGCGGTACCTGACCGTCGTCGGACGCCTGGCGCCGGGCGTTCCGGTCCGCCAGGCCCAGGCGGAGTTCGACGTGATCGCCGCACGCCTGGCGGCGGCGTATCCCGACGCGAACGCCGGCCGCGGTGTGCGTGTCGAGCCGCTCCTCGAGCGGCTGACCGCTTCAGTGCGCCCGCAGTTGTGGTTCCTGCTGGGGGCCGCTGTCTGTGTGCTCCTCATCGCGTGCGCGAACGTGGCCAACCTGCTTCTGGCGCATGCGTCAGGGCGCCGGCTGGAATTCGCCACGCGAATGGCTCTGGGCGCGAACCGCGGCCATCTTGTCCGCCAGGCGATCACCGAGGGTCTCCTGCTGGCGCTCACCGGAGGGGTCGCGGGGCTTGTCCTGGCGTGGTGGGCGCTTCCCGCGCTCGTGGCGCTCGCGCCTCCCACCGTTCCACGGCTGGACGAAATCTCCGTCGACGGCAGCGTCGTGGCGTTCGCCGCGCTGATGTCGTTGACGGTCGGCCTTGCGTGCGGACTCGTCGCATCGCTCGCCGCGGGGCGGGTCGACGTCACGGGCGCGCTTCGATCGGCCGCGCCAGGCGGGACGAACCGCGGCCGCGTGCGCCAGGGACTTGTCGTCGCCGAGATCGCGCTCGCGCTGATGCTGGTCATCGGCGCGGGCCTGCTCGTTCGCACCATGCGTCAGATTGGCACCATCGACCTTGGCTTCAACCCCGCCGGCGTGATCGCGATCGGCCTCTCACCCGACATCCAGAAGTACGGACCGGAGGGCGCGAAGGCCCAATTCGAAGCCGACCTGATCGATCGTGTGCGGGCGCTGCCGGGGGTCGTGGCCGCCGGCATCGGATCTCGCCCGCTCGCCGGAGGCGGCATGGGAACGAGGGTGACGGCCCCGGGCGACACGGAGAAGGTCACCGTCGGCGTGGATGCGGTGGGGCCAGGCTATCTCGAGGCGCTCGGCGCCCGCCTCGAGAGCGGGCGGTTCTTCGACCGGCGCGACGACTCACGTGCGCCACTCATTGCGATTGTGAACCAGACCCTGGCGCGCCGCTTGTGGAAGAACGCCGGTGTGCTCGGACAGCGCGTCATTACCGACGGCCGGGAGCTCCGCGTCGTGGGCGTCCTGGCGGACGTGCGGCGTGCCGAGCTGGAAGCGGAACCTCCGGCAACGCTGTATCTGCCGACGGCGCAGACCAGGACGTTCTGGACCAACAACATGCTCGTACGGACGAGCGGCGATCCATTCGCCGTGTTGCCGTCGGTCCGGACCGTGATGCGCCAGATCGATCCGGGTCAGGCGCTGACGCGCATCGAGACCCTCGAGGAGCGGCTGTCGAAGGCGACCGCGCCGCGTCGATACATCCTGTGGCTCGTCGGACTCTTCTCGATCATGGCGCTGGGACTCGCGGTAATCGGGGTGTACGGCGTCGTCGCCGAATCGGTCGCGCAGCGCGTTCCCGAAATGGGCGTCCGGATCGCACTCGGCGCCACGATCTCCGACATCATGCGTCTGATTCTCACGGAGAGCGGCGTGCTCGTCGGCTGCGGAATTGCGCTCGGTACGCTCGGCGCCGTCGCCCTGCACCGGACGATGTCGGCGTTCGTGTTCCAGGTGTCCACGACGGATCCGGCCACGTATGTGGCGGCGGGTATCTGTCTCGTGGCCGTCACGGCCGCCACCTGCGCCATCCCCGCCCGCCGCGCGGCACGGATCGATCCGGTCCGCGCGCTGCGCGCCGAATGAAACAATTCGTGAATTGGTGAATTGGTGAGTTGGTGAATTATGCCACGCGCTGGCATCGTCCATCCGGATGGCTTCAGCCTGTTGCCAGTCAATTCACAACTCACAATTCGCAATTTCAGAGAATCAACATAGCGTCGCCATACGAATAGAAGCGGTATCGCTCCCGTACGGCCTCGCGATACGCGGCAAGTACATTCTCCCGGCCCCCGAATGCCGCAACCAGCATCAGCAGCGATGACTTCGGCAGATGGAAATTGGTGAGCAGGCCGCCGATCACCTTGAACTCGAACCCCGGATAGACGAACAGCGACGCCACGCCCGGGCCCGGCTCGACCCGGCCGCGGCCGCGCATCACCGCATCCTCCAGCGCGCGCGTCGTCGTCGTGCCCACGGCGATGACGCGCCGGCCGCGATCGAGCGCGCCGTTGACGGCGGCCGCCTCGCCGGTGCCGATCTCATAGTGCTCGGGATCGACCGTGTGCTCTTCGACTCGCTCGACGCGCACCGGCTTGAACGTCCCGTACCCCACGTGAAGCGTGATCGCAACCCGCTCGACCCCGCGGCGATCGAGATCGGCGAGGATCTCCGGCGTGAAGTGCAGCCCCGCGGTCGGCGCGGCCACCGATCCGCGCACTTCGGCATACACCGTCTGGTAGCGGTCGCGATCGGCCAGCGTGTCGCCGCGCTTGATATAGGGTGGCAGCGGGACGTGTCCCAGCGCGTCGACGAGGGCATCGACGTCGCCCCCCGGCTCGGCCCACAGCCGAATCGTGCGCCGTCCGTGGAACCGCCGCTCGAGCACTTCGGCCATCAGCACGCCCGCGTCCCCTTCGAATCGCACGACTGCACCCGGCTTCAGTTTCTGGCCCGGATGCATCAGGGCATCCCACACCTCATGGGCGCTGACGGGTGCCGAGGGGTGCTGAAGAGTGCTGAAGGGCTTGCCGCGCCGAAGCGCCGGAGGCGCGAAGGCGGGTGCCGAGGTGCCGGGTGCCGGGTGCGAAAGGAGAAGGCACTCGACAGCGCCGCCGCTCGGGACGCGATGGCCCAGGAGCCGGGCGGCAAAGACGCGGGTGTTGTTGACGACGAGGAGATCGCCGGCGCGGAGGTGTCCGGGCAGGTTCGCGATGCGATCGTGGCGTATCGCGCCGCCGGCCCGGTCCAGGACGAGCAGGCGCGAGGCGCCCCGCGGCGCCGCCTGCTGCGCGATCAGCTCATCCGGAAGGTCGAAGTCGAAGTCTGAAACCAGCACGGCACGAAGAGTGCAAATTCGTCAGCAACTGTATAGCAGCCCTAAAGGGCTGCGCTACCGGCGGTCCCGCAGGTGAGTTCTTTTACAGATGAGTCAGCACGACACACCCGTCCTTCCGCCCGGCGATCAAGAGATCGTTGTACCGCGCGCCGACAGTTCCGGCGATCCGAAGCCGCTCATGATCCGGATGCCCGTGGACGTCCGGAGCCTGGCGCTCAGCGTCCTGGCGGTGCTCGGCACGATCCTGGTGCTTCGCTACGCGCAGGCGCTCCTGATCCCGATCGTTCTCGGCATTCTGATCAGCTACGTGCTCACGCCGGTTGTCTCGGCGCTCGAACGGATTCGCGTCGCGCGCGCGGTCGGCGCCGGTGTCGCGGTCGCGCTGTTCGTCGCGGCGATCGGCGTCGGCGTGTACAGGCTGAGCGACCAGGCGCTCGACATCGCCGCCAGCGTTCCGCAGGCGGCGCAGCGCATCCGCGAGCGCGTCCGGATGCACCGCCACGACGGCAGCGGCGCGCTCCAGACCGTCCGGCGCGCCGCCACCGAAATCGACAGGGCCGCCGCCGAAGCCTCCGCGCCGGAGGCCGGCGCGCCGAAGGGCGTGACGAAAGTCCAGGTCGTCGATCCGGCGTTCCGCGCGTCGGACTATCTCTGGTCGGGCGGCATGGGGCTCGTGACGCTCGCCGGCCAGTTCGCGATGATCCTGTTCCTGGTGTACTTCCTCCTGGTCACCGGCGATCTCTACAAGCGCAAGCTCGTGAAGATCGCAGGCCCGCAGATCTCGCAGAAGAAGATCACGCTGCAGATTCTCGACGACATCAACCGCCAGATCGAACGCTTCATCCGCGTGCAGGTGCTGACGAGCCTGCTCGTCGCGTTCGCCACCGGCGTGACCCTCTGGTGGTTCGGGCTCGATCACTACGTCGTCTGGGCCCTGCTCGCCGGCATCTTCAACTCGATCCCGTACCTGGGGCCGGTCATCGTCACCGGCGGCCTCGGCCTCGTCGCCTTCCTGCAGTTCAACGACGTGTTGTGGACGCTGTACGTGTGCGGCAGCGCGTTCGCCATCACCAGCCTCGAAGGGATGCTGCTGACGCCGGCCCTCATGGGGCGCGCCGCGCAGATGAACCCCGTCGCCGTGTTCATCGGCCTTCTCGTCTGGAGCTGGGTCTGGGGCGTCTGGGGGACGGTCCTCGCCGTGCCGATGCTGATGATGCTGAAGGCGATCTGCGATCACATCGAGGACCTGCAGCCGATCGGCGAACTGTTGGGAGAATAGTTTCCGATTCCCAGTTCCCAGCTCCCAGCTGGAAGCTGGAAGCTGGCGACTGGAAGCTGTCAGATTAGCCTCACGTTCGAGAGCAGCCACACCCACAGCACGAGGGGGATCAACGCCAAGACGGCGAGCACGGTGACGATCAGGAGGACAAAGATCCAGTCACCCTGCGTCGGCCTCGACCCGGGCATCGCGTGACGCTCCAGCAGCGCCAGGTTCATCGCGTTCGACTTCCACGCGAAGTCGAACAGATCGCCAATCACCGGCAGGGCGCCCAGCCCGAAGTCGATCGCCGCGTTGAGCAGCATTCGCACTTGCACGACGCGTGGGATCCGCAGGCGGACGGCCTGCAGCAGGAGGAGGATCGAGAAGAGCGGCGTTGCCAGATCGCCGAGCCCCGGGACCAGTCCGACGATCGGGTCGAGGCCGAATCGCCACCGCGTCCCCGGCACGCGGAACACGCTGTCGAGCAAAACGGCCCACCGGCGGAGCCCGTTCAGGGCACGATCGTCACGCATCCAGTGATTAGAGCACCCTTCAGCACCCGCCTTCGCGCCTCCGGCGCTTCGGCGCGGCAAGCCCGTCAGCACCCGTCAGCACCCCTCAGCACCTTGCATGGTCATGCCTCTACGTGGTACGTAAGCCTTCTGTGCCTCGACGGAACATGCGCGTATGGCCCGGTGCCCCTTCGCCGCTCGGCGCGACGTGGGACGGGGTCGGCGTCAACTTCGCGATCTTCTCCGAACACGCCACACGAGTCGAGTTGTGCCTCTTCGATTCACCGGATGCCGAGGTCGAAGCCGTCACAATCCGTCTGCCCGAACACACCGACATGGTGTGGCACGGATATCTCCCTGACGTGCACCCCGGCCAGCTCTACGCGTACCGCGTCCACGGGCCTTACCTGCCCCATCAGGGGCACCGGTTCAACCCGAACAAGCCCGTCATGGATCCGTACGCGAAGGTGGTCGGGCGGGCGATGCGCTGGGACGAGGCGCTGTTCGGGTTCCGGTTCGGCGAGGACGACACGACGTTCGACGATCGGGACAGCGCGCCGTACGCGCCGCTCGCGGCGGTGGTCGACACGTCGTTCACATGGGGCGACGATCGCCCGCTCCGCACGCCCTGGCACGAGACGCTGATCTACGAGCTGCACGTGAAGGGGTTCACCGCCCTGAACCCGCACGTCGCGGAGTCGCTGCGCGGCACGTATCTCGGGCTCGCGTCGGAGCCGGCGGTGCGCCATCTGACGTCGCTCGGCGTCACGGCCGTCGAGCTGATGCCGGTACACCACCATGCGGACGAGTGGCACCTCGTGCAGAAGGGACTCACGAATTACTGGGGCTACAACACCCTGTCGTACTTCGCCCCGGACATCCGCTACGCGGCGTCGGCGTCGTGCATGGACGCGGTGCGCGAATTCAAGATGATGGTCCGCGCGCTGCATGCCGCCGGCCTCGAGGTCATCCTCGACGTCGTCTACAACCACACCGCGGAGGGCAATCACCTGGGGCCGACGCTGTCGCTGCGCGGGATCGACAACGCGTCGTACTACCGGCTGAAGCCGAACGACTCGCGCTTCTACCAGGACTTCACCGGCTGCGGCAACACGCTGAACATGCGAAGCCCGCGCGTGCTGCAGCTGATCATGGACAGCCTGCGCTACTGGGTGCTCGAGATGCACGTCGACGGGTTCCGGTTCGATCTGGCGAGCGCGCTGGCTCGTGAGTTGCATGCCGTGGACAAGCTCGGCGCGTTCTTTGACATCATCCACCAGGACCCGGTGCTCTCCCAGGTGAAGCTGATCGCCGAGCCGTGGGACCTCGGCGAAGGCGGCTACCAGGTCGGCAACTTCCCGGCGAAATGGACCGAGTGGAACGGCAAGTACCGCGATACGGTGCGGCGGTTCTGGGGCGGCTACGGCGGCGGCGTCTCCGAGCTGGCCACGCGATTGTCGGGCAGCAGCGATCTCTACGAACAGAGCGGGCGGCGGCCGTACGCCAGCATCAACTTCATCACCGCGCACGACGGTTTCACGCTGGCGGATCTCGTCAGCTACAACGAGAAGCACAACGAGGCGAACCTCGAGGGCAACGTCGACGGCGAGAACCACAACTCCAGCTGGAACTGCGGCGTGGAGGGGCCGACGAGCGACCTGCGCATCGCCGAGCTCCGCGAGCGGCAGCGGCGCAACGTGCTGGCGACGTTGATGCTGTCGGTCGGCGTCCCGATGATCAGTGGCGGCGACGAGCTCGGGCGCACGCAGCGCGGCAACAACAACGCGTACTCGCAGGACGGCGAGATCAGCTGGACCCACTGGGATCTCACGCCCGTCGAGCGCGAGTTCCTGGAGTTCACCCGCCGTCTCATCAGGCTGCGCAAGGATCATCCGGTGCTGCGGCGCCGCAGGTTCTTCCAGGGGCGCGGCATTCGCGGCGCCGACGTGCTCGACATCGCGTGGCTCGACCCGTCGGGCCGCGAGATGACCGACGACACGTGGAACTCGCCGGACGTGCGGACCCTCGGCGTGCGGCTGAACGGCGACGCGATCGATGAAGTCGGCGAACGCGGCGAGCGCATCCTCGACGACACGCTGCTGCTGATGCTGAACGCGGGTGACAAAGCGGCCCCGTTCGTGCTGCCGGCCACCTCTCCGCACGAGCGCTGGGAGACGCTGCTCGACACGGCCGACCCCTGGCGGCCCGCCCGCTGCCTCGGCGCCGGCGATCGCTACGAGCTGCAGCCACGCTCGATGGCGGTGCTGAGACTCGGCGCGCGCCACGAAGATCTCAGGCGCGCCGACGACTGGGGACCGATGGGGGTCTACTGATTGCCGAGTGTCGATTGCAGATAGCCGATTGGGACCCACGCATACTGACGGAGCGCCTGCGGCCCGAGCGAGGCGCCGGAGGGAAGTCGGCCGGAGACCGACCGCCGAGCGAGAGCGCGTGGGGGTGGGGCCCCACGCGCAGTGATAAATGATGGCCAAACGCACGAATAACCCGGCTTGCCGGAAGAAGAAATCACCATCTGGCCTGGATCCCGCCCTCCAGCGGCGCGTGGTGATCGAGCATGTCCGTCCGCAGGTCGATTGCGGCCGGTTCCCCATCAAGCGCGTCGTTGGAGAAAGGGTGGTGGTGCGGGCGGACGTGTTCGCCGACGGTCACGACGTCGTGGCCGCGGTCCTCCTCTATCGCAAGTCAGGGGACGACTCGTGGCGCGAGGCGCCGATGACGGCGCTCGGCAACGACGAGTGGACCGCCTCGTTCACCGTCGAGGATCTCGGCCGCTACGAATACACGGTGGAAGGCTGGGTCGACCGGTTCGCGAGCTGGCGGGTCGAGCTGTCGAAAAAAGCCGCGGCCGGCCAGGTGGTGGCGAGCGAGCTGCTCGAGGGGGCGGCACTCGTCGACGGGGTCGGGCACCCACGGGCCGGCGAGATCGGCGGGCTGCTCCGCGACGTGAACCGCGGGCAGGATGAACGCGTGGCTGCCGCGCTCTCGGCCGAGCTCGAGGAGATCATGGCGGCTGGTCCGGACCGCGCGAGCGCCACCCGCTTCGATCGGGTGCTCGAAGTCGTCGTGGACCCGCCCCGCGCGCGGTTCGGCGCGTGGTACGAGATGTTCCCGCGGTCGGCCGGCACCGACCCGTCGCGCGGCGCCACGTTCGAGGAAGCGGCCGCCCGTCTGCCCTACGTCGCCTCGATGGGTTTCGACGTGCTCTATCTTCCGCCGATCCATCCGATCGGCCGAAGCTTCCGCAAAGGGCCGAACAACGCGCTGGAGGCGCGGGCCGGAGATCCTGGCAGCCCGTGGGCCATCGGGTCGGAGCAGGGAGGGCACACGGCGGTCGACCCGGGGCTCGGCACGCTCGAGGACTTCGATCGGTTCGTCGCGGCTGCCGCGAGGCACGGCCTCGAAATCGCGCTCGACATCGCGTACCAGGCGTCGCCGGATCACCCGTACGTTCACGAGCACCCCGAGTGGTTCCGGCGGCGGCCGGACGGGACGATCAAGTACGCCGAGAACCCTCCGAAGAAATACCAGGACATCTATCCGATCGACTTCGAGTCGGCGGCGTGGCGGGAGCTCTGGGCCGAGATGAAGCGAATCGTGGAGTTCTGGATCGGCCACGGCGTGAAGATATTCCGCGTCGACAACCCCCACACGAAGCCGTTCGGCTTCTGGCAGTGGGCGCTCGGGGAAATCAAGCGCGATCACCCCGAGACGATCTTTCTGTCGGAGGCCTTCACGCGCCCGAAGATCATGCGCTACCTGGCCAAGACCGGTTTCTCGCAGTCGTACAGCTATTTCACCTGGCGCAACACGAAACAGGAGCTGACCGAGTACTTCACCGAGCTGACGCAAACTGATGTCCGCGAGTACATGCGGCCGAACCTCTTCGCGAACACGCCCGACATCCTGCACGAGTACCTGCAGCGCGGAGGCCGTCCGGCGTTCGAGGTTCGCCTCGTGCTGGCGGCGACGCTCGGCGCCTCGTATGGGATCTACAGCGGCTTCGAGCTGGCCGAGAACGTCCCGATCCGCGAAGACAGCGAGGAGTACTGCGATTCGGAGAAGTACCGGATCCGCGTTCGTGACGTCGATCGTCCCGGAACGTTGGCCGGGATGATTGGCCGCGTGAATGCGATCCGCCACAACCATCCGGCGCTGCAGCACGACTGGGGACTCGAGTTCCATCAGACGGACAATCCGGAGCTGCTCTGCTACAGCAAGCGGTCCACCGATGGCGCGGATCTGCTCCTGATGGTGGTGAACCTCGATCCGTTCCACATACAGCACGGGTTCGTCCAGCTTCCGCTCGGCCGCTGGGGCTTCACGCCGCAATCGACGGTCGAGGTGCTCGACCTGCTGTCCGAGGAACGCTACTTCTGGCGAGGCGAGTGGAACTACGTGCGGCTCGATCCGCCGGCGCGCGTTGCGCATATCCTGCAGGTGAAGCAGCCCGCACCGCTTCAGTCGATGGGGCAGCCCTAAAGGGCTGCGCTACGAAGCCACGAGCCACGAGCAACGACCAGCATGTCAGCACTCGCAGACGATCCGTTGTGGTTCAAAGACGCGGTCATCTACCAGGCGCACGTCCGCGCGTTCTTCGACAGCACGAACGACGGCGTGGGCGACTTCGCGGGGTTCACCCAGAAGCTCGAGTACCTCGAGGGGCTCGGCGTGAACTGCCTGTGGCTGCTCCCCTTCTATCCGTCGCCGCTCAGGGACGACGGGTACGACATCGCGGATTACGAGAACATCCATCCGAGCTACGGCACGCTGCAGGACTTCGACCGGTTCATGGAGGAGGCCCACAGGCGCGGCATCCGCGTCGTCACCGAGCTCGTCATCAATCACACGTCGGACCAGCACCCGTGGTTCCAGGCGGCGCGGCGCGCGCCGGCCGGGTCGGCCGCACGCGACTTCTACGTCTGGAGCGACACGAACCAGAAGTACCAGGGCGTCCGGATCATCTTCACCGACACGGAGATGTCCAACTGGAGCTGGGATGACACCGCGAAGGCCTATTACTGGCACCGCTTCTTCCATCACCAGCCGGATCTGAACTTCGACAACCCCGCGGTGCTCGACGCGGTGATCGAGGTGATGCAGTTCTGGCTCGATCGGGGGGTCGACGGGCTGCGGCTCGACGCCGTGCCGTATCTGATCGAGCGGGAGGGCACGATCTGCGAGAACCTCGAGGAGACGCACGGGATTCTCCGGCGGATTCGCCGCGCGCTCGATTCACGCTACCAGGCGCGCATGCTGCTCGCCGAGGCCAACCAGTGGCCCGCCGACGTACGCCCGTACCTTGGGGAGGGGGACGAATGCCACATGGCGTTCCACTTCCCCCTGATGCCCCGGATGTTCATGGCGGTGCGCCAGGAGGACCGCCACCCGATCGTCGAGATCCTCCGGCAGACGCCGGACATCCCCGAGAACTGCCAGTGGGCGATGTTCCTGCGCAACCACGACGAGCTGACGCTCGAGATGGTCACCGACGAGGAGCGCGACTACATGTACCAGTCGTATGCCGCCGACCCGCAGATGCGGGTCAACGTCGGCATCCGACGCCGCCTCGCGCCGCTGCTCGAGAACAGCCGCCGCCGGATCGAGCTGCTCAACAGCCTCCTGTTCTCGATGCCCGGCACGCCCATCATCTACTACGGCGACGAGATCGGGATGGGCGACAACATCTATCTCGGCGACCGCAACGGCGTACGCACGCCGATGCAGTGGACCGGCGACCGCAACGGCGGCTTCTCGCGCGCCGATCCCGCGCGGCTCTTCGCGCCGCCCATCATGGATCCCGTCTACGGCTACCCGTCGATCAACGTCGAAGCGCAGGAGCGCGCCCTCTTTTCGCTCCTCAACTGGATGAAGCGCCTGATCGGCCTGCGCAAGCAGCACAAGGTCTTCGGCCGCGGCACCATCGAGTTCCTCCCGGCGCAGAACCGGAAGGTGCTCGCGTATGTCCGCCGGTACGAGGACGACACGATCCTGTGTGTCGCGAACCTCGCGCGGACCGTGCAGCCGATGGAGCTCGACCTCTCGCGCTTCCGGGGGCTGATCCCGGTCGAGATGCTCGGGCTCACGGAGTTTCCGCGCATCGGCGAGCTGCCCTACTTCCTCACGCTGAGCCCGTACGGCTTCTACTGGTTCCGCCTGCAGACGACCGCGCCTGCCGTCGCGGCGAGAATGGCCCCGGAGCTCGCGACCGGCGTGCCGAGGGCGCCCGCGCTCCTCGTGGGCGCCGCGTGGGACACGCTGCTCGAAGGCAACGTGCGCACGCTCATCGAGCGCGACCTCCTGGTGCCGTTCCTCCAGCGGCAGCGTTGGTTCGGCGGAAAGGCGCGCCGCATGCGGGCCGCGCGGTTCATGGACTGGGGTCTGCTGCGCAAAGGGCCCCAGCCGCTCTTTCTCACGATCGTCGAAGCGGAATACGAGAACGGGGCGCGCGAGCGCTACTTCCTGCCGCTCGCCGTCTCCGCGCATGCCGACGCGCGGGCCCTCGAGGAGCGCGCGCCGCACGCCATCCTCGCCCACATCACCGGGGCGCGCAAGGGCACGCTGTTCGACGCGTGGCTCGACGACCACTTCGCGTTGACGATGCTCGAGGCGACCGGCGCCGACGAACGCGTCGCGATGAAGCGCGGCACCGTGCGCACGCTCAGGACCGGCCTGTTCGACCGGCTTCGCGCGGCGGGCGACCTCACGCGCATCGCGCGCACGTCCGCCGAGCAGAGCAACACATCGGTCGTCTACGACGACCGCCTGATTCTGAAGTTGTTCCGGCGCATCCAGCCCGGCGTCAATCCCGACTTCGAGATCGGCCGCCAGTTGACCGAGAAGGCGGGGTTCACGCGCGTGCCGGCCGTCGCCGCCGCCGTCGAGTACGCCGGCATCGCGGAAATCGCGGCGACGCTCGGAATGATGCAGCAGTTCGTGGAAAGCCAGGCGGACGGGTGGCGCCATGCGACCGACGAGGTCGCGCGCTTCTACGAGGCGATCGAGGGACGGACGCCGCCGCCGGATCCGCTTCCGCCGTCCTTCCCGGGTCTCATCGCGGAAGCACCGCGCGAGATCGAGGATCTGATGCGCGGCTACCTCGCGACGGCCGACACGCTGGGCCGGAGGACCGCGGAGATGCACCTCGCGCTCGCCAGCGATTCGGCGGACCCGGCGTTCGCTCCCGAGCCGTTCTCACCGGCGGATCTCGCCGAGATCGTCGCGGACGCGCTCGCGCAGGCGCAGAAGGCGTTCGACGCGCTCGACACAGCGGCGCCGGGGCTGCTGACCCCTGAGGTCGACGCGCGCGCGCGGACCCTGCTGCTGTCGCGCGACACGCTGCTCGAACGAATCACGTCCGCGCCGGCGCTCGAGTTCGCCGTCTCCAAGATCCGCGTCCACGGCGACTACCATCTGGGCCAGGTCCTCTGGGTCGAAGGGGATTTCTACATCCTCGATTTCGAGGGAGAACCCGCGCGGCCGATCGACGAACGGCGCCGGAAGCAGTCCCCGTTGAAGGACGTCGCGGGAATGGTCCGTTCGTTCGGCTACGCCGCCTATGCGGCGCTCTTCGCCTACACCGCGTCGCGCCCCGCCGAGTTCCAGCGGATCGAGCCATGGGCACGCATCTGGCAAACGTGGGCCACGGCGTCGTTTCTGCGCGGCTACTTCCGGACCGCCGCCGGCTCGCTCTTCATCCCCGCCGAGCCGTCACAGCGCGACGGCCTGCTGCAGCTTTTCGTGCTCGACAAGGCGCTGTACGAGCTGAACTACGAGCTCAATAACCGGCCGGAATGGACCCGGATACCGCTCTGGTCAATAGTGGACTCTTTACAATGCTGATTGCGGGATTCGGGGCCTTGCCGGCGCCCGGAGGCGTCAGGTTCAGGGTGTGGGCGCCGGCAGTCTCGAGTCTGTCGGTGATCCTGCACGACGGCCCCGCGAAGGGGCGGTATCTGCTCGGCATGGACGCCGAGGGGGTCTACGATCGCACCGTCGACGGCGCGGCCGCGGGCGATCGCTACAGCTACTCGATGGACGAGAGAGCGCCGCGGCCCGATCCCGCCTCGCGGTGTCAGCCGGACGACGTGCACGGGCCGTCGCAGATCGTGGACCCGGCGATCTTCCGCTGGACCGATGCGCGATGGCGCGGGCGGGCGGCGCGCGACCTGGTCATCTACGAGCTGCACGTCGGCACGTTTTCACCGGCGGGCACCTTCGCGGGTGCGGCGGAGTGCCTCCATCACCTGCGCGATCTCGGCGTCACGGCGATCGAGCTGATGCCCGTGGCCGCGAGCGCCGGCGATCGCAACTGGGGGTACGACGGCGTCTGCCTCTACGCGCCCGCGCGCGCATACGGGACGCCGGACGACCTGCGCGCGCTCGTCGATCGCGCCCATCACTTCGGCCTCTCGGTCGTTCTCGACGTCGTCTACAACCACCTCGGACCTGAGGGGGCGTACCTCCCCGAGTTCAACCCGCAGCACCTGACCGATCGCCACGCCACGCCGTGGGGCCAGGCGATCAACCTCGACGCGGGGGGCTCGGCGATGGTCCGGCGGTTCATCGTCGACAACGCGCGCCACTGGGTGCGCGAATACCACGTCGACGGGCTGCGCCTGGACGCCACGCACGCGCTCGCCGACGACACGCCCCGCCACATCGTCTGCGAGCTGGCCGACGCCGTTCGCGAGGCCGCCGGGCGGCCGATCCTCGTGCACGCGGAGGATCACCGGAACTTCGCCGCCATGATTGAGGATGCGGCCGAGGGAGGCTGGGGCCTCGACGGCGTCTGGGCCGACGACTTCCACCATGCGATGCGCCGGTTGCTGGCCGGTGACTCTCGCGGGTACTACGCCGACTACGAGGGCACGGCCGGCGAGCTCGCGCGGATCGTGCGCGACGGATGGCTGTACAGCGGACAGCACTCGCCCCACTTCAACGCGCCGCGCGGCACGGATCCGTCCCGCCTCCCGATGCGCCGCTTCGTCGTCTGCCTGCAGAATCACGACCAGGTGGGGAATCGCGCCCTGGGCGATCGGCTGCACCACGCGATTGCCCCTGAGGCCTGGCGCGCCGCCAGCACGGTGCTCGCGATGGTGCCGATGACGCCGCTCCTCTTCATGGGACAAGAGTGGGCCGCCAGCTCGCCGTTTCTCTACTTCACTGATCTGGACTCGCCGCTTGGAGCGAAGGTGACGGAAGGCCGGCGCAGGGAGTTCGCGGACTCTCCCGAGTTCTCGAGCCCGGACGGACGCGAGGCCATTCCGGATCCGCAGGCGCGATCGACGTTCGAGGCGAGCAGGCTTCGCTGGAACGAGCGGGAGCGGCCGCCGCACGACGCGGTGCGGCGCCTCACCACGGCGCTGCTGGCCTTGCGGCTGGCGCACGCGGCGCTCGGCGCCAGCGACGAGCGGCGCGGCGAAGCGCACGCGCCCGACGACGACACGCTGGTGATGCGGCGCGGCGGCGAGGAGGTGTTCTGGATCGTCGCGAAGCTGCGCGGTCGCGGCGCGATCGATCTCAGCGAGGTCGGGCCGGCGATCGCCGAGCCCGCAGGCTCTGCCGATTGGGAGGTCGTCCTCACGACCGAAGATCCGCTGTTCGCGCCGGACGCGGCGCCCGTCCAGGTGGACCGGCAGGCTGGCGGCCCCACGGTTCGCTTCGCGCGTCCGGGCGCCGCCATACTGAAGGAACGATGACGAGCGACCGAATCCACCGCGATCGCCCGCGTTTCGTTCCGGTCAGCACCTACCGCCTGCAGGTGCACGGCGGTTTTCCCCTGACGGCCGCGCGCGACGTCATCCCGTATCTCGACCGCCTCGGGGTGCACGCCTGTTACACGGCTCCGTACTTCACGGCGGCCCCCGGCAGCCTGCACGGCTACGACGTCTGCAACCACAACGAGATCAGCCCGGAGCTGGGCGGGGCCGCGGCGCACGACGCCTTCACGCGCGCGATCGCCAGCCACCGCATGCTGCACGTGGTCGACTTCGTCCCCAACCACATGGGCATCGGCACCGGCAACAACGCCTGGTGGAACGACGTGCTCGAGAACGGTCCCGGCTCGCCGGCGGCGAAGTTCTTCGACGTCGACTGGACCCCGGTGAAGGCCGAGCTCCACGCCAAGCTCCTGCTGCCGATTCTCGGCGACCAGTACGGGCGCGTGCTCGAGCGCGGCGAGCTGCGGCTCGCTTTTGTCGACGGCGAGCTGGTGCTGCGGTACTTCGATCAGGAGCTGCCGATCAATCCGCGCCAGGCGCCGCGGGTCTACGTCCTGGCCGTGGATCCGCTCACGGTCGAGATGGGAGCGGACCATTCGCACCTGCACGAGTTCCAGAGCATCATCGCGTCGCTCCAGAACATGCCCGCCTACACGGAGCAGGGCCCCGAGCGTATCGTCGAGCGCCAGCGCGAGAAGGAGGTCGCGCGCGCGCGGCTCGCGCGGCTCGTATCGGAGGCCCCGCGGGTGGGCGGCGCGATCGACGTCGCGGTGCGGCAGGTCAACGGAACGCCGGGACACCCGCGCAGTTTCGACGCGCTGCACGAGCTGCTCGAGGCGCAGGCCTATCGCCTCTCGTACTGGCGCACCGCCTCCCACGAGATCAACTACCGGCGGTTCTTCGACGTGAACACGCTGGCCGGCCTCCGGGTGGAAATCCCGGAGGTCTTCGAGGCCACCCACCAGTTGCTGGCGAATCTCCTTCGCGACGGCAACGTCCACGCGGTACGCGTCGACCACCCCGACGGCCTCTTCGATCCGGCCGGCTACTTCGACAGGCTGCAGGCTCTCGCGGCGCGTGTCTGGGGAATCGATCGCGGCTCCGGCTCGGTCCCGCCCGATCGTCCGTTGTATGTCGTCGCCGAGAAGATCCTGTCCGGCCACGAGCACCTGCCGTCGCGATGGGCCGTGCACGGCACGACCGGGTACAACTACCTCAACGACCTGAACGGCATCTTCGTCGACATCTCGCAGGCCCGGCGCGTGCGGCGCGTGTACGCGAAGCTGACCGGACGCGCCGCGGCGTTCGACGACGTGCTCTACGAGAGCAAGCGGCTGATCATGGACACGGCCCTGGCGAGCGAGCTGATGGTGCTCGCGCACATGCTCGACCGCATCGGCGAGAGCAACCGCAAGTCGCGCGACTTCACGCTCGAGAGCCTGCGCGACGTGATCGTGGAAGTGGTCGCCTGCTTCCCTGTCTACCGCACGTACGTGGATCTCCAGGGCTGGACGCCGGAGGATCGCGCGGTGCTGGAGCGGGCGATCGCGAGCGCGCGCCGGCGCAATCCGGCGATGGAGTCATCGCTGTTCGATTTCTTCCGCGAGGTCGTGCTGTCCCGCGAGGTGGAGGGCGACGCCCTGCCGCCGCCGCAGGAGCGGAGGGGCGGATACATGCCCGCTGACGCCGCCGAGGCCGCCGAGCGCCGGCGCTTCGCGATGAAGCTCCAGCAGTACACGGGCCCGCTCCAGGCGAAGGGGCTCGAGGACACGGCGTTCTACCGGTACAACGCGCTGCTGTCGTTGAACGAGGTCGGCGGGGATCCGTCGCGCTTCGGCCGATCGGCCGACGAGTTCCACGAGGCGAACGCGCGGCGCGCCGCCGATTGGCCGCTCGAGATGCTGGCGACCGCGACCCACGACACGAAGCTCGGCGAAGACGTGCGCGCTCGCATCAACGTCCTGTCCGAGATCCCCGACGAGTGGAGCCGCGAGGTCTCGCGGTGGATGCGGCTGAATCGCTCGCACCGGACGATTGTCGACGGCGATCCCGCGCCGGATCGCAACGACGAATACCGGTTCTACCAGACGCTGGTCGGCGTCTGGCCGGCCGAGCTGACGGCCGGCAGGGCCGCCGGCCAAGAGCTGGTCGGGCGGCTCACGGAGTACATGCTGAAGGCGGTGCGCGAGGCGAAGGTGCACACCAGTTGGCTGACCTCGAACCAGCCCTACGAGGACGCGCTCGCGCGCTTCGTGGAGCGCGCGCTCGGCGGCCCGTCCAGCGCGCGTTTTCTCGCCGCGCTGTTGCCGTTCCGCCAGCGCGTCGCACGGCTCGGCCTGCTGAATTCCCTTGCGCAGGTCGCGCTGAAGGTGGTGTCTCCCGGCGTGCCCGATTTCTACCAGGGCACGGACCTGTGGGACCTGCGCCTCGTGGATCCCGACAATCGCCGTCCCGTGGACTTCGACCGGCGCGCCCGGCAGCTGGACGAAGTGGACGCGGTGCTCCGGGCGGCTCCGGCCGAACGCGCCGCCGCGATTGCGCAGATGCTGGCCGACTGGACCGACGGACGGATCAAGCTGTTGGTGACGGCCGCGGGACTGCGGCTGCGCCGCGACATGCCGTCCGTGTTTCCGGCCGGCGACTACGTGCCGCTCGCGACGGAAGTGACGGTCCGCGGCGGAGTCGTGGCGTTCGCCCGTACCTCGGGAACCGACGCCGTCGTGGTTGCGGCGCCGCGGCTCGTCTCCTCGCTGTGTGATGCCGATCACCCGCTGCCGCTCGGAGGCGACTGCTGGCGCACCTCGCGCGTGCTGCTGCCCGAGTCGCTCCGTCACCGCACGTTCCGCCACGTGTTGACCGGCGCCGAGATCCGCCCGACAACCGCCGGCGACACCGCCTGGATGTTCCTGGGCGAGATATTCCAGACAATCCCGGTCGGGATCCTGCGAGCGGAGTAGCGGAGCTTCACACGGAGACACGGAGGCCCACGGAGACGCACGGGGATCAAGCGCGGAGCACCTGTGACGCGTGGGGATGTGGCCGGTCTGGGCGCCGGCCTCCGCGGCGTCCTGGAGCAATATCTTCCCTGATGAACACAGGGATGGGCAGGTCTCGTTCGTGATGAAAGGGGGCGCCGTCGTGCGGCAGTCCGGGAGCGGGCGGTGAGCGACGACAGCCGCGCCGTCACGTACGGCAGCTACCTGCGGATCGACGATCTCCTGGCGCTCCGCCAGCCGCGCTCCGACGGCGAGCACGATGAGATGCTGTTCATCATCATCCACCAGGTGTACGAGCTGTGGTTCAAGGAGCTGCTGCACGAATTCGATCGGGTGATGGCGCTGCTGCGCGCCGACGAGGCCTCCCGCGCGCAGCACACGCTGAAGCGCATCCTCACCATTCTCAAGGTCATGGTCGCGCAGCTCGACATCCTTGAAACGATGACGCCGCTGGAGTTTCTGTCGTTTCCGGATCTCTGGACGATCCGCGCATCCGCTGTGATGCGATCGCGCGTCGAGGTGAGCGCCGCCACGCATGCGGCGGGGACCGC
Organism: Acidobacteria bacterium RIFCSPLOWO2_12_FULL_66_21; assembly: GCA_001767455.1. Lineage (GTDB taxonomy): Bacteria > Acidobacteriota > Vicinamibacteria > Vicinamibacterales > 2-12-FULL-66-21 > 2-12-FULL-66-21. The sequence continues at coordinate 198,438 of MELC01000086.1, read as the reverse complement.
GACAGGACCGGCGCGCCGGGGACCTCTGCTTGCCTCCCGAGGCCGGGCCACGCTAGCATAGGTCTGGCATATGCTGACCGAGGAGGGCCAGTGGACACCCAACGTCTCGTCCGTCTCTTCAAGAACGGTCGAAACCAGGCGCTGCGCATTCCGCGGGACCTGGAATTACCTGGTCGCGAAGCGCTCCTGCGGAAGGAAGGGCGCCGCCTCGTGGTGGAACCGGTCGCCCGGCCATCTCTCCTCGCAGTCCTCGCGAGGCTGAGACCGCTCGACGAGGACTTCCCGACCATTGAGCGGCCCGTTGCCGAGCCGGTGGATATCTGACATGGCGGCGCGGGCGTACCTGCTCGACACCAACGTGCTCTCTGATCTCGTTCGACGTCCGCAAGGGCCGGTCGCCGCTCGCATCGCCGACATTGGGGAGGACCGCGTACTGACCAGCATCATCGTGTCGTGCGAGCTGCGCTACGGGGCCGCCAAACGCGGATCGAGAAAGTTGACGCGACAGGTTGAAGCCGTGCTCGGGGCGATCACGATCCTGCCGCTGGACGCAGGCGTGGACCGTCATTATGCCGCTATTCGCACCGCGCTCGAGAAAGCGGGGACGCCCATCGGCGCCGACGACATGTTGATCGCGGCTCAGGCCCGTGCGATTCACGCCGTGTGCGTCACCGCCAACATTGCCGAATTCAAGCGGGTGCCGGGTCTGAAGGTTGAGAACTGGCTCGCATGAACCTGGCCCGCGCCCGTCATGGCGGCGAGTCTGATCTTCGGTCTCGCGCCTGCGTGGCGCGCATCCAGGCCGGCGCTGTCGGCCGTCCTCGGCGACGGTGCTCGCGGCAGCATGGCGCCGGGCCGCCGCCGCCTCGCCGATGCGCTCGTGGTCGGAGAAGTCGCGCTGGCCTCGACGCTGCTCGTCGGCACCGCGCTGTTTCTCGGCAGCTTCATCCGGGTGATGAACGTGGACCTCGGCATCGATCGGGAGGGCGTGCTGAACTTTCAGGCGCGCCTGCCGCGGACGACCGGCACGTCCGCCGAGCGGCTGGCGACGGCGCACCAGGCGATCGGCGGCATCCTCGATCGCGTTCGCGCGATGCCGGGCGTGGTATCCGCAGCCGCGCTTCAGAACGGATTGCCGATGAGTGGCGGCCGCGCGCGTTACAGCGTGGAGGTGGCCGGGCGCCCATCGCCCTTCGAGGGCGACGACTTGGCCGATGGACATTTCGTGACGCCGGATTACTTCCGGACCTTGCGAATCACGCTGCTTCAGGGGCGCACCTTCACTCAGGATGACCGTGCGGCGAGCCCACGGGTGGTGATCCTCAATGCGGAAGCCGCCCGGCGATATTTCGGTGGCCGGGATCCCATCGGGGCGAAGGTGTCGACCGGCCCAGGGGAGAACACCGTAATCGGCATCGTGGCCACCGTGCGGTTGACAGGCCCGGAGGGGCCCGCGCGACCCGAGGTGTACTGGCCCTTCGCCCAGGGCTCGTCCACGTTCTCCGAAACCGTTGCCAGAGTCGCCGCCGATCCGGCTGCCACGATTGCCGCCCTGCCGTCGCTGGCCCCGCTGCTGCTCGACGGGAAACCGCCGGTCGTGAAGACGCTGGACGAGTCGTTCGCGCGCCTGACCGCGGAGCGCCGGTTCAACAGCACGCTGATGGTCGCGCTCGGCGCGCTCGCGCTGCTGATCGCCGCGATCGGCGTCTATGGAATGATGGCGGCCGTCAGCGTGCAGCGGACGCCGGAGATAGCCGTGCGCGTCGCGCTCGGCGCCACGCCGGCCGCGATCCGCGGGATGCTGCTGCGGCACGCAGGGGCGCTGGTCGTCTGCGGCAGCGGCATCGGCCTGCTGCTCGCGTGGATGCTCTCGCGATTCGTGGCGGCGGCGCTGTTCGGCGTTCAGCCGCACGACGGCGTCGTCTATGCCGCGGCGATCGGCGTGACCGTTCTGGCCGGTGTCGCGGCGCGGCTGGTGCCTGCGATCCGCGCGTCGCGGCTCGATCCAATCGTCGCGCTGCGACAGTAGCGCACAACCGCGATCACTCCGCGCGCAGGGTCTGGACCGGATCGATTCGTGACGCGCGGCGGGCGGGTCCCAGCGCGGCGGCGGCGGCAACGACGCCTCGCGCGGCGGAACGCGCCGACCACCGAGTCGTGCGGCGATTCGGCCGTCACACCCCCCCTGCCGTTGGTTGCGGGAAACTCCTGCGCGAGGCGGACCGGGATCGTGGCGTGATGACAAGTACATCGCCGCAGCGATCGAAGGCCGCGCACGGTTTGTGGTTGCCGGAGACTCAGCCCTGCTCGATCTGAAAGAGCACGAGGGCATCCGCATCGTGAGCCCGCGCGTGTTCCTGGGTCTCCTCGTCGCCTGAATGCCGGCAGAACGGCCGGGGTCCGCGTAGGGAAGGCGGCGAAAGACACGCCCGTAGAGTGCGCTGAAGATGGCGGTGCTTGCACCAATCACGAGGGCGAGCGTGAGGACAGCCACCAGCGCGAATGCCGGACTACGCCGGAGGGAGCGGACCGCGAACCTCAGATCCTGACGCAGCGAATCGAGAAAGAACGCACGCACATCGCGCACGGCTTCCTTCGTCTGTGTCAGCCCGCCCAGATCGCGCAACGCGACATCATCTGATGACGGCCAAGTCGGAGCAGTTCGATCGAGGTGGTCTGAGATCAGGCCACCTCACCGCGCGTTAGCGCGGCCCAGACCGGCCACGCGTCTCCGTGCGTCTCCGTGTGCTCCGTGTCTCCGTGTGATCCGGGGACTCCGTGCCCTCCTCCTCTACTGCCCGCCGCGGCCGACCGTCGTGGTCCCCGTCTGCCGCTTCCCGTTCTGCTCCGTCTCGCGGTTCAACTCGGTGATGTCGACGCTCTCGTCGGCCCTGCCGAGCAGGTGACGGCAGAAGTAATCCCCCCTGAGCACGTTGACGTACGACGCCGCGTCGGCGTAGCCGTGGCGCTTGCCCGGGATGATGAAGAAGTCGAACCGCTTGTTCGCTTTGATGAGCGCGTCGGCGAGACGGTAGGTGTTGGCCGGGTGCACGTTGTTGTCGATGTCGCCGGTCACGAGCATCAGGTGCCCCTTCAGGTTCTTCGCCAGCTCCGAGTTCTTGTCGATGGCGTACTCGAAGGTGGTCTTCCCGTCCTTCTCGATTTCCTTGATCCCGTGGTGCTTCTCGCTCCACGTGTTGTTGTAGATGTTGTTCTCGTGGTTGCCGGACTCCGACCACGCCACCTTGAAGAAGTCCGGATAGACGAGCATGGCCGCGGCCGACATGAACCCGCCGCCCGAGTGGCCCCAGATGCCGACCTTGTTGATATCGACATAGGGATAGCGGCGCGCGAGCTGTTCGATCGCGGTCTTCTTGTCGGCCAGCCCGTAGTCGCGCAGATTGCCATACCCGTAGTTGTGGTACCACTTCGACCGCTGCGGGTTGCCGCCCCGGTTCCCCACCTCGATCACGATGAAGCCGTACTGCGCGAGCGCGATGCTCGTGCTGCGCGGGTTGAAGTTCTTCGTGACGCTCTCGGTCTGCGGGCCCGGGTACACGTAGGCGATGATCGGGTATTTCTTCTGCGGATCGAAATCGAACGGCTTGTACATCACGCCATACAGATCGGTGACCCCGTCGTCGGCCTTCACCATGAACGGCTCCGGGTACTTGAAGCCGACTTCCATCAACGCGCTGAGGTCCGGCGTCTCCAGCTTGGTGACGACGTTGCCGAGCGTGTCGTAGAGCGCGGACTCGGGTGAGCCGTCGACGCGCGAGGCGTTGTCGACGAAGTACCTCGCCGACTCGTTCACGGCAACCGCGTGCGTCGCGTTGCCGGGATTGAGCAGCTTCAGGCCGCTGCCGTCGAGGCCGACGCGGTACAGGTGGGTGTAATACGGATCCTCACCCTTCTCGCGCCCGCCCGCGCTGATGTACGCCACGCGCGCCTTCTCGTCGACGTTCTCGAGCGCCGTCGTGACGAACTCGCCGTCGGTGATGCGGTTCTTCAACGCGCCCGTGTTCGCGTCGTAGAGGTAGAAGTGTCCCCAGCCGTCACGTTCCGACCAGAAAATCAGCTCGGATCCGCTGTTGACCAGGCGCAGCGGCTTGGTCTCGATGTACGTGTTGAGACGCTCTTCGACGATCGGCTTCACCTCGCCCGTCTTCGCGTCGGCGATGCACACGTCGAGCTTATGCATGTCGCGGCTCAAGCGGGTGAGGTACAGCTTGTCGGGCGAATCGCTCAGCCACTCCGCCGGTGTCGGGCGCTGGTTCGGCCCTGCGCCGACGCCACCGCCGCCGCGGCCGCCGCCGGCGCCAGGCCGCTGCGGCTTGGTCGCGATCGACAGCGACTGATCGGCGAAGCGATCGGCTTTGACGCGCAGACCGGACTTCGCCGCCACGTCGAACACGTGGATCTCCGCCAGCGTCACGTTCTCCTCGCCGGGCATCGCGTAGCGGTAGGTCTCGAGCGTCGGCCGCGGGTTGGCCAGCGCGTTGATGACCCAGAGGTCCTTCACCTTGCGCTGATCTCGCCGGATCGTCGCGAAGCGGCTCGAGTCGCGCGACCAGATCGCCTGGATGGCCGGAGCCCGCGCGTTCTTGTCCTGTGAATTCCCCTGCGTGTCGGCCTGCTGCGTCTCGCCCTGCTGCTGCTGCTGTTGCTGCTGCTGCTGTTGTTCCTGCTCGAGCTCGGCCGCGCCGGTCGTCCGCGCGAAGCTGTAGTACTCCACGCCATCCTTGGTCAGCTGCACTTCGACGATGGACGGGTCGTCCGCCTTCTTCAGCGCCTTGGCGTAGTTGTCGGCGTCCATCATGAACAGGTTGTGGCTGCGCGCGAAGACGATCGTCTTGCCGTCCGGCGAGAGCGACGCCCAACGCGGCTGCCGCGGCTCCTCCTTGTAGTCCTCGAGGAGCGTGACCTTCCCGGTCGCCATGTCGTACTCGAAGTGCAGCGTCTTGTTGCGCGGCGCGGCGGCCGGCCCGCCGGCGCGTCCGCGACCTCCCTGCTGCTGCGGATCGCCCGCCATGTCGTCCTCGTCGTCGAGGATCTCGTCGCCGCCCTTGGCGGCCTGCTCGGTCGTCGTGATCTTCTTCGGCGCGGTCACGACGTCGGCGTCGCGCGGCACCGACACTTCGAACTCGAACGCGGCGTCCTTCTTCACGAACCGCACGCTCGTGAACGGCAGGTGCTGGGCGTCGTACGGCATGCGCGTGATCGCCGTCAGCGTGGCCGCCATCTTCGCGTGGTCGAACAGCGGCGCGCGCGTCTTCTTGAGCGGGTCGACCAGGGAGAAGCGCCGGCCGTCGCGGGTCTGGTAGGCGTACCAGAAACGGTCGCTCGTTTCGAGCCACCGCGGCGCGACCGTGGTGTCGAACACGAGCTTCGACACCTTCTGCGACGTCCACTGCGCGGCAAGGTCGTAGTTCGGGACCGGCGTCAGCGAGCGTGCGCCGTCCTGGGCGCGGACCCGCGGCATGCTGGCGAACGAGAGCGCGACGAGCGCGCAGGCGGCGAGCGCCACCCGCAGGCCGCGCGACAGAGCGGCATGGGAATGCATAGCAGCTTCTCCTCGAGTCGTGAAAAACAGGGAAACGGTCCGGAAAAGGTAACACGGAAAGGTGTTCAGAATCTCACCCGTGTCCTGGGATCCAGTTTCGGAGGTCTCGGACCGTGCCGCACCGCTCCCTGAACGGGCACGTACGGGAGTTCCTCGCCGGAACGGACGGACCGCAGGAGCAGCCCGCCGCGGCTCATGTCGCCCCGGCCGACGAAGTCGATCGGGAACAGCAGGCGCTCGCCGAAGATCTCCAGGAGAATCTCGACGTATTTCGCCGACGCGATGCTTCCGAGCAGGACCACCTCGCACTCGCCGGTGATCTCCTCGCGGATCGCGCGGGCGCTCGCGACGAGCGGCGTGCGGTAGCGCGGGTCGCCGACGGCGATGTCCACGGCCGCGAACTTCCGCAGCGCGTCGTTCGTGACCGGCGTCTCGACGGCGCGAAGGCCCGCGGTGGGCGTGATGACGAGCGCGCCGCTCGCCGCCAGCCCGGTGCCCGGCTCTGGCGGTTTCGCGAATTCGCGCGCGTAGGCGAGCTTGCCTTTGAAGTAGAGGCCGCTGATGAACGCAAAGACCTCGCCGATGGCCACCTGGCCCTGCTGCAACCGGACCGCCAGGTCGAACCGGGCACGGGCCGACAGGACCATCCGCGCGCGCGGCCCGGAGCAGTTGGCTGGAGAAAGGAGAAAGATTCGTCCCGGCTGGTTGCGTTGACGCATACTGATGGCCTATCCTGACCGCGCCCGCTTCTCATTCCGAGCGACGGATGTCACCACGCTGCCTCTCCTGGCTCGTGTTCACCTGCAGTGTGCTTCCTCGCCTCGCGGCACTCTGCTATTTCGGACGTCCCGACCCGACCTACTACTATCACCTCTCCGACGGGCTGGTGCAGCACGGCACGTTCGGGTACGGGGCGGCTCCGACGACCTACATCGAACCACTGTACCCTGCGCTGCTCGCGCTCGCCCGCTGGTGCACGCGCGATCAAGTCTGGCTGGTCGCCCTGGCGCAGATTGTCGCCACCGGGATCGGGGGGGTGCTGTTGTTCCGGCTCACGCGCCATCTGAGCGGCAGCACACGTGCGGCGCTCGTGGCCTCCGGTCTCTACGCCTTCTATCCGTACCTGGTGCGGCAGTCGGTCGCCTTTCAGTCGTTGAACGTGCATATTCCGCTGCTGCTCGCGGCGACGTGGCAGTTCGTTCGCATCGCCGGCTGGCGCCGGGCCGTCGCCTGCGGAGCGGTGTTCGGCCTCGTCCTCCTGACACGTGCGTCGTTGCTGCCGATTGCGATCTGCGCCGCCGCGATCCTCTGGGTGCGCGGACAGCGCCGTGAGATGGCCGCCTTCGTGCTGTCCACCGCCGCCATCGTCGGGCCGTGGACCGTCCGATGCTTCTCGGTCGACGGATCCGTGCTGCCGACGCGCATCGGCGAGAATCTCCTAGTGTCGGCGGTCCCGCAGGCTGACGGTTTCGTTCCCAGGTACGATGTCGATCTCCTCCTGCCGCTGGCGTCCCAGGCCGTCGAGCGGCAACTGCCGGACGCCGCGGTCAAGAGCGGCGGCGCGACCGACTCCATGTACTTGTCCCTCGCGTTCTCCCGGGTCCGCGATGATCCGTGGCAGATCGCCAAGCTGAAGGCGACGAACTTCGCGTACGCCTTCGTTCCGCGGCTCCTGCCCGTCCACCCGAAGGATCCGCGGACGCGAGCCGTCGTCCTCGGCGGGCATGTCGTCGTTCAGAACATGGCCCGGCGTCCGTGGTCGTGGGAGGCGCTGCACGCCATCGCGGCGACCGTGCTTCGCGTCGCGGCGCTGGCCGGCATCGTGCTCCGATGGCGCCGACGCCGTTCCGAGGCCCTGCTGCTCGCCGTACCGGCGTCGGTCATCCTCGTGCACACCATCTTCTTTCCAACGACGCGTCTGCTCGCCCCGATGCTCTTCGCGCTCATGTTCTACGCGGGTTGCGCGATCGATCGCGCGCTCGGCTCGCTGGACTGGCGCGGACACGGCATCCCCAGGCTTCGGTTGGTCCCATGAGCCGCACGGCCGGCGCGCTCTTCGCGGCCTGCGCCGCACCGCGCCTCATCGCGCTGGCCGTGACGCGCCAGCCTGAACCGAACTTCTACTGGCGCATCGCCGACAGCCTGCTGACGACCCACAGGTTCGCGCTCGATGGCGCGCCGGCGGGCGCCTACGAGCCGCTCTACCCCCTGTTCCTTGCGGCGGCACGCGCGGTCACGGCGGATCGCTTCGCGCTCGTCATGCTGATCCAGGCGCTCGTCGCGTCGGCCGCCGGCGTGCTCCTGTTCCATCTGACCGGCCGCGCCACGGGAAGCCGGCGCGCCGCCGTCGCGGCCACGCTCTTCTACGCGGTGTATCCCTACTATGTCAGGCAGTCGGTCGCGCCGATCGAGGTGACACTGTCGGTGAGCCTCCTCGTCGCCGCCGCGTGGCAGTACGGCCGCATGGATCGGCTTCCCGCCGCCGCGCTCCTTGGGCTGTGCATGGGCCTGCTGCTCCTCCTGCGAGTGATGTTCGCGCCGGTGGGGATGGCCCTTCTGCTGATCCTGGCGCTTGGAGGGCAGTGGCGCCATGCGGTGGTCGTCGCAGCCGCCACGGCCGCGGTGGTCGCGCCATGGGCGGCGCTCTCTCGGGCGCACGATCGCGCGATCGTGCCAAGTCGCGCCGGCGAGAACCTCTACGTGTCCGTCTGCGATCCGGGCGCGCACGCGCTGCCGAAGTACGACGTGGACCTCGTCGTGCCGCAGGCGTACGCCGCGGT
>MELC01000086.1:184699-190086 GCA_001767455.1 Acidobacteria bacterium RIFCSPLOWO2_12_FULL_66_21 | reverse complement strand
GCCGAGCGCGCGGTGAACACCGCGCTGCTCGATCGGGCGTTCGACTGCATTCGAGAGCGTCCGCTCGAGACCGTACGCTTGCGGCTCAGGAACCTGCTGTATGTCTTCTCGCCGGAGCTGCTGCCCGCCCACGCGCGACTGCCACGGCCGCGCGCGATCGTGACGGACGGCCGGCTCTCGTTCACGGGGGTGCATGATCGCCCGTTCGTCGAGCGCGCCTCGCACTTCACGGCGCACCTCGTCATCACGGCCCTGGCGGTTGTGGGGCTGTGGCGCCGCCGGCGCCACTGGCGAGAAGACGCACTGCTGCTCGTCATGCTGGCGAATACGGCGATCGTTTACGCCGTTTTCTTCCCGACCACGCGCCTGGTGGTACCGACGGCGTTCGTGCTGATGTTCTATGCGGGCAGCGCGGTGGGGAGGAAGGACGGGGGAGCAAGCATCTTCAGAGGCTCCAGCGGAGCAGCACCGCGCCGACGGTGAAGCCGGCACCCACCGACGCGAGCAGCACCAGATCCCCCTTCTTCAGCCGCCCCTGGCGTATCGCGTCGGCCAGCGCGAGGGGAATGGTGGCGGCCGTGGTGTTGCCGTACATCTCGAGATTGATGATGACCTTCGACTCGGGCAGGCCCAGCCGGTCGGCCGCGGCGGTGATGATCCGCCGGTTGGCCTGGTGGGACACGAACAGATCCACCTGTGAGGGATCGAAGTGGTTGCGTTCGAGGATGCGGCGGCAGATCTCCTCCGTCTTGCGGACCGCGAACTTGAATACCGTCGCGCCGTCCTGCTTGACGTAGTGCAGCCGCTTGTCGACGGTCTCGTGCGAGGCCGGCATCCGGCTGCCACCCGCGGGCATGCACAGCGCGGGGCCGCCGCTGCCGTCAATCTCGTGGGCGAAGTCGATGACGGCGGGCTCGGTGTCGTCGGCCGCCGCGAGTACGACCGCGCCCGCGCCATCGCCGAAGAGCACGCAGGTCGCCCGATCGGTGTAGTCGATGATGCTCGACATCACGTCGGCGCCCACCGCGAGCGCGTGGTCGGTCGAGCCGGTCGCGACCATCTGCATCGCCGTCGTGAACGCGTAGACAAAGCCCGAACAGGCGGCGCCCACGTCGAACCCCCACGCGTGGCTCGCGGCCAGCTTGTGCTGAAGAAGGCACGCCGTACTCGGAAAGATCGTGTCCGGCGTCGTCGTGCCGACGGCGATGAAGCCGAGATCGGCGGCGGTGATGCCTGCCTGGCGAATGGCGCCGCATGCCGCCTCCTTCGCGAGGTCGGACGTGGCCACGCCCGGCCCGACGATGTGCCGCTCCTTGATGCCGGTGCGCTGGAGGATCCACTCGTTCGTCGTGTCGACCAGCGTCTCCAGATCCGCGTTCGTCAGGACTTTCGGAGGCACGTAGGTGGACAACCCCGCAATCTTCACGCGCCTCAGCGACTTCACCACAACCGATCCTTTCCCGGGGCGCTCAGCCCGAAGTATTCGTAGGCCCGCGCGGTCGCGACACGGCCGCGCGGCGTCCGATCCAGGAATCCGATCTGGATCAGGAACGGCTCGTAGATGTCCTCGATGGCGTCCCGCTCCTCGCTCATCGCGGCGGCGAGGCTCGCGACGCCGACCGGGCCGCCGCCGAACTTCTCGATGATCGTCCGCAGCAGCCGCCGGTCGATCTCGTCGAACCCGAGCTCGTCCACTTCCAGCAGGCGCAGCGCGCGGTGCGCGACGTCGAGCGTGATGTGGCCGTTCGCGCGGACCTGCGCGTAGTCGCGCACCCGCCGCAGCAGCCGGTTCGCCACGCGCGGAGTGCCGCGCGCGCGCCTGGCGATCTCGTGCGCCGCATCGAGGTCGATCGGGACGCCGATGATGCGCGCGGACCGCTGCACGATTTCCAGGATATTGTCGTCCGAATAGAAGTCCAGGCGGTGGACGATGCCGAACCGCGATCGCAGCGGCGAGGTCAGGAGTCCCGTCCTCGTCGTGGCGCCGATCAGCGTGAAACGCCGCACCGGCACTTTGACGGATCTGGCGCTCGGGCCCTGGCCGATCACGATGTCGAGCTCGTAGTCCTCCATCGCCGGATAGAGGATCTCCTCGATCGCGGGGCTCATGCGGTGCACCTCGTCGATGAAGAGCACTTCGCGCGCCTGGAGGTTCGTCAGCATCGCGGCCAGGTCGCCGGGCTTTTCGATCACCGGCCCGGCGGTCGAGCGGATCGGAACGCCCAGCTCGTTCGCAATCACGTACGCCAGCGTGGTCTTGCCGAGCCCCGGCGGGCCGTACAACAGGACGTGGTCCAGCGCCTCGCCGCGCTGCCGCGCCGCCTCGATCGAGACGTGCAGGTTCTCGCGGACGCGGTCCTGCCCGATGTAGTCGTCGAGGGTCCGCGGCCGCAGCCCCGCCTCGTAGGGGACGTCCTCGTCCACCCGCGCCGCGGTGACGATGCGGTCGTCAGACATCAGCGGTCATTTCACTTGCGAATTGTGAGTCGCGAATTGACAGGCACTGTGCCCGGTCGCACTGCCGGACGCCTAGTGTCCCGTCCCCGTGGATCGTGGCATGAACCTTCATCTGGCTCCCATCAGGGCGCGCAGCACTTCTCTCAGCGCGTGCTCGAAAGATGGCTCCGTGGGAGACGCCTTCAGTGTCCGGTCGATGGCCTTCTCCGCCACGGGCCGCTGGTACCCGAGGTTCGAAAGGGCCGAGAGCAGGTCGTCGCGAAGCTCGGCGCCGGGCGCGGCCTCCTGCGCCTGGCCGATCGCCTGGAGCGACACCGGCAGGCGGTCCTTCAGCTCGAGGCCGATCCGCTCGGCGGTCTTCTTGCCGACGCCGGGAATGGCCGTGAGACGCGCGACATCCTGCTGCCGCACGGCGCGAATCAGGTCGGCGGGCTCGATGCCCGACAGCACCGCCAGCGCCAGTTTCGGCCCGACGCCGCTGATCGCGATCAGCCGCTCGAACAGATCCTGCTCGAGCGGGGTGGCGAATCCATACAGCGCGATGACGTCCTCGCGGACGTGGGTGTGGATGCGCAGCGAGATCGGCGCGCCCGGCTCCCCTGCCACGTAAAACGTCGACAGCGGCACCTGCACGTCGTACCCGACACCACCGACGTCGACCACGAGACGGTTCGGCGTCTTCTCGGCGAGCGTTCCGCGCAGCAGCCTGATCACCGGCGTGGTCTCCCCGCGCGGCGCGTCACGGCCTGAAATCCCGCCAGGACTTCAACGTGCTCGACGGCTTCTCGGCGGCCGCGCGCTCGGCGACGATCCCGGTCGCGCAGTGCACGTGGCAGATGGCGATCGCGAGCGCGTCGGCGGCATCGTGGGGCTCGGGGGGCGCGGCCAGGCCGAGCAGCAGTTTGATCATCTGCTGCACCTGCGCCTTCTCGGCGCGCCCGTACCCGACGACCGCGCGCTTCACCTCGGCCGGCGCGTACTCGAAGACGGGAAGGCCGGCTTCCGAGGCGGCCAGCAGCGCCACGCCGCGCGCCTGCCCCAGCACGAGCGCGCTTCGCACGTTGCGCGCGTGGAACACGCTCTCGATCGCGACGCAGTCGGGCCGGTGCCGCGCGAGCAGCGCGCACAACCCCGCGTGAATGTGGTTCAGCTTGTCCGGGAACGTCGCGCCGCGGGGCGCGGAGAGGGTGCCGCAGATGACGAGATGATGACGGCTGCCCTTCGTCTCCACGCAGCCGTATCCAGTCCGATCGCTGCCGGGATCGATCCCGAAAATCTTCACGCCAACGACGCCTCGATCTCCTTCTCTTCGATGTCGGCGTTCGACCAGACCTTCTTCGTGTCCTCGTGATCCTCGAGCGCTTCCATCAGCTTCACCATCTGCTGGGCGGGCTTGCCTTCCAGCTTGACGTAGTTCTGCGGAAGCATCGCGATCTCGGCGGCGCCGGGTTCGATGCCGAGCGCCTTCACCGCCTCGAGCACCTTCTGGAACGACTCGGGCGCCGACACCACTTCCCAGCTGTCGCCATCGTCGCGCATGTCGTCGGCGCCCGCGTCGATCGCGGCCGCCATCAGCGCCTCTTCCTCCGCCTTCGCCTTCTCGATGACGATGTAGCCCTTCTTGGCGAACATCCAGGCGACCGCGTTCTCGGCGGCGAGGTTCCCGCTGTGCTTCGAAAAGACGTGCCGCAATTCGCCGACGGTGCGGTTCTTGTTGTCGGTCAGCGTCTCGACGATGACCGCCGCGCCGCCCGGCCCGTAGCCCTCGTAGGTGATCTCCTCGTAGTTCACCCCGGGCAGCTCGCCCGTGCCGCGCTGGATCGCCCGCTTGATGTTGTCGGCGGGCATGTTGACCGCCTTGGCTTCGGCCACGACCGTGCGCAGACGGGGGTTCGAATCAGGATCGCCGCCGCCGGCCCGGGCCGCGACGGTCAACTCCTTGATGATCCGCGTGAAGACCTTGCCGCGCTTCGCGTCGGCGGCCCCCTTCTTGTGCTTGATGGTGTGCCATTTCGAATGGCCAGACATAGAAACTCCCGGATTCACCGAAGGAAAATGACCGGTTATTCTACCATAATGTCATTTCCGAGTGCCGATTGCAGACCTCCGATTGACGGATTGGCGAGTGTGGATTGTCGATCGACGGAGCGAAGATTGTCGATTGGCAACGGCCGGCCGACCCGCCAATCATCAGTCAGAAATCCGTCGATCGCCAATCTCAAATGAGCAATCCGTCAATCGGCAATCGCCAATCGGCAGACGGCAATTACTTCCGTCGGGCCATGATCACCCAGACATCGGCCCGTTCGTCCCACGGTCCGCCGGAATAGTCTCCAAGGACAGCGTCGATGCGAAAGCCGGCGGCTTCGAGGCGCTCGGCCATCTGCGCCACCGACAGCGTGCGGAACGTCAGCGAGAAGCAGTGGACGCGCCGGGCGCGGCGGCGCCTGACGGTGTATTCCTGATCGAAGATCGTGAGGTGACGGCGGCGATCCTGCCGCACCGACTCGACGAGCGTGAGGGTCGTGCCGGCCGGTCCCTTCCCGGACAGGCTCTTGTGCCGGGAGTACTCCGACCAGCGCGGCAGATCGGGCACCAGGTCGATGCCGAACAGGCCGCCGCGCTCCAGTACGCGAGCGACCGACGCCAGCGTGGCGCCGAGATCGGCTTCGCGCGTCAACGACTGCAGGATGCCGTATGGCGCCATCACGAGCGCGAACGGCCTTCGTCGCCGGAACGGAAGGCTGCGGATATCGCCGCGCACGAGCAGCGCGCGATCCTCGAGATGGGCGCGGGCGATGCGCCGGTAGGCGCGCTGGAGCATGGGGGCGGATCGATCGACGCCGACGAGGCGCGCGCCCGCCTTGAGCACGGGTATCGAGATGCGGCCGGTGCCGCAGCCCAGTTCGAGAACGACGCCTGGATGGGCG
>MELC01000086.1:0-184676 GCA_001767455.1 Acidobacteria bacterium RIFCSPLOWO2_12_FULL_66_21 | reverse complement strand
GGGGGGGGGGGGGGAGCCGCTGCCAGAAGGCGACGTCACGCCGGGCCTGGGTCTGTGCGTTCTCCCAATCGTAGAACGGCGCGTAGTCGTCCCAGCCCTGCCAGCCTTCGGCCATTACGGGTCCGCGCGGCGGCCAACGGTCGCGAAGAGCAGCGTGTTCTCGCGAAGATGCTTCAGCGCCGGCGATGCGAGCAGATCGAGGGCCCGCGTCATCGTCAGGGAGCGAACACCTTCTTCGAGGCCCGGCCGTCGAGAGTCGTGCCGGCGCCGCCGCGCGTCAGTTCAGCCACCGTGCCGTAGTCCTTCAACCGGGGAACCGTGTAGAGGCGCTTCGCCCCTGCCACCGGCGCCGTTCGCGCTTCCGAACCGGCCGCCAGACGCGTCTCGTCCATGACATCTCCCTCCGACACGGGTGTCGCCGCAGCCCTCGTCGCCCCAGCCATTGTAGCTTACACGCTCCCGGCCCCGACCGCCTCGATTTGTTCGAGAACGAACCGGCTGATCTCGCGAAGACGTCCCAGCCCGCGCGGCACCCGCAGGGCGAAAACCGGGACGAGGGCGACGATGCGGGAGACCGCATCGAACTGGGCCGCGAGCTGCCGGCGATCGTGGGGATCCATCTGGTAGCTGTAGCGCACCAGCCGCAGCAGCGCGTCCGTGCGGCGCATCCGCGCCATCGGCGGCAGGTCCGGCGCCTGAGCCGGATCGAGAATGAACAGCGCTCGCAGCGGAACGGCGTCACTGACAGCCAGCGGAGCGGCCGACGACGACAGCACCTCGACGGCCCGGTCAGAGAGCCGCAAGCCGCGCGCGGTGGGGAGACACTCGAACGCCGGCCCGGACGCGCGCAACGCGACGCAGTCGTCCGACAGCAAGCCGCACGACTCGATGCACAGCCCGGCCGCAAGGGTCGACTTCCCCGCGCCGGCCGCACCCGCGAAGACGAGCCCGACTCCGCGCCACGCGACGGCGCTGGCGTGGAGCACCGGAGGCCGCTCCAGGTTCGCCAGCCGCGGCATCACCTGGCCGATCAGGAATCCTGTCAACGTCTCGCTCTCCACTCCGCGCTGCGGATGACAGCGGATCTCCCTGGCTCCGAGGTCGCAGACGTAGTCGGCGACCGCCTCGAATCGCAGCACATATCCGGACACCGTGCGCCCGCAGCGCGCATGTCCGAGCTTCGACGGATCCGACCACTCGTGAACCCAGAGAGGCGGGCGCGACGCGGGATCGCTTCGCAGGACGAATCGGTACGGGACGGCACCCTCCTCGGCGGGCAGCAGATCGGCGCGCGTGAACTCCCCTTCCAGCGCGAGCCCCGCGGCGTTGTAGATCACGGAGCGACGCCCCATTCCGCCGCCGCGGGCCTCGGCTCGCGGAGGACCACGGCGCGGAACCACAGATCGACCGCGAACGCCCGCCACAAGGCCGGCAGCGCCGGCGCCACGGCGCGCCGCGCCACCAGGTCGGCCGTCCGCCGGTACGCCGCGGTCAGGGCGCGCGGATCGATCCACCCTTCACGCGCGATGGCGAGGCGGCCGCATCGCCGCTCGCCTCCCAGGTACTCGAGGCCGTCAAAGACGACCGACGAGAACTCCGCTTTGCCGCGCCTGAGGCGCACGGCGTCCGGCACGAGGCCGCGCATCGCCCGCCGGAGCACTCGCTTGGTTTCTGCTCCCTCGGCGCGCTCGGCATCCGGCAGCGCGAGCGAGTACTCGACGACCCGCCGGTCGTAAAACGGGTGGCGTTCCTCGATGCCCCATCGCTGACTGGACCGGTCGGCTCCTTCGAACGCATGGCTCTGCGCGCCGTCGGTGAGGTACTGCGCCACGTCCCAGGTCGCGCGCGACCACCCGGACCGCGGTTCGCAGGGCGGCCGCCGGCACCGTTGGTCGAGGCTCGTCCGGCGCGCGAACCGAGGGTCTATCCACGGCGGCAGGCGCCGGCCTCCGGTCCGCCGCCACGCGGCACGCACCGGGTACTGAACGAGCCGGGGCACCAGCGGCCAGACGCCGAAGACCGCCGCGCGCCTCAGCGCGCTCGCCAGCCGCGGCGCACGTCGCACGTCGCGGACGAATTGCCCGATGCGCCCGGCCGAGAGCAGATCGGCGTAGCGAAAGAAGCTGCCGGTCAGCCATTCGTCGCCGCCGTCGCCCGTCAGCACGACGCCGCATCCGTCCGCCTGTGCCGCCGCGAGCAACGGCGCAAGCATCGGGCCCCCGTTCGGCGCATCGCCGCAACCGAGATACCGCCACGCGTCGTCGAACAGCAACTCACCGTTGCATCGCGCGGCCGTCACCCTCGTAGCCTGGATCGCGCCGTCGCGGACGACATGGTCGATGAACGCGCTCTCGTCGCAGGAACGGCCCGGAAACACGAGCGAGTACGCATGGACCGGAGCTCCGCCGGCCTGCCCGCGGACCTCGCTCGCCAGCGCGACGATCGACGACGAGTCGAGTCCGCCGCTCAACAGCACGCCGACGTCATCGCGTCCGGCCATCCTGCAGCGCACCGCCTCACGCAGCAGATCGAGAAAGGCCTCGGCGTGCTCGTCTTCGGAAGCGGGACGGGCGGCCGGCGGGGGTCGGGGGGTCCAGTAGCGACGGACGGCGATCGCGGTGCCCTCCACGCTGATCAGATGAGCGGGCGGCAAACGTCGAATGCCGCGAAACGGCGTTTCGTCGCGACTGACGACGTCGTCCGCGAGGAGCTCGGCGAGGAAGCCTTCGTTCGGGGCCCGGCTCAGGTCGGCGCCCGCGAAGAGCACCTGGAGCTCGGACGCGAAGACGAAGCCCCGCGGCGCCTCCGCATAGTAGAACGGCTTCACGCCGAGCGCGTCACGCGCGCACAGCAGCCGTCGATTGACGCTGTCCCAGATCGCGAAGGCGAAGTCGCCGAGCAGCCGTTCGACGAAGGCGTCGTCCCACTTCTCGTACGCAAGAGCGATCAGATGCGCGTCGTCGATCGCGCGCGGACAGCCGATCTGGTGGGCGATCTCTTCGCGATTGTCGAGCCGCCCGTCGAGCACGACGAAGAGCGAGGGCGGACCGCCGGGGGGACGCACCGCGGGAATCGCGGCGGAGGCGAGTCCTATCGCGACGTGGCCTTCGTCGTGGATCAGCATCGCGCGGCCGCGGTGCGCGAGCGCCGTCAGCATGCGCTCGGTCGCTGCCGACGCGCCACCGTCCGCGCTCAACACCCCCGCGATGGCCGCCATCGTCAGATCGTCCCTGTGCTGACGAGGCCGCGGCCGAGGAGGTCCCGCACGAACGTGAGGAGATCGGACTCGAGGGTGGGCGCATCGACGTCGAACTCGTCGAGCAGGCGATCGCGAATGGCGCGAAGCGTCAGGCCGTCAGACAGCATCTGCCACGTGCGAAGCGCCACGGGATCCAGGCCGAAATACCGCCCGCTCCCGAGGTCCAGGAGCACGCCTTCCCCGTCGAGCTCGCGGAACGCCGCGTCGGGCGACACGCGCAGGCCGGTGTCGAGCGTCAATTCGGGCATCGCGGCCATTCTACGCGCAAAAAAAGGGCAGCGTGACGAACGCTGCCCTCGACCGGCGACGGTTGAAGCCGAATCAACTGTCGCGCTTCTTGTCGACCTTGTCGCCGCCCTTCTTGCTCTTGGCTCGATCGTCGCCGTCGGGGGAGTGGCTCTCTTCGGCCGGCGGGACCACGGTCGAGTCGAAGAGCGCGCCGCCGTCAACAGCCGGGACCTTGCCGCTCCGGTCGTGCGGGACGGTGGCTTTGACCTCACTCGAGCACGTCGCGACACCGTCGGTCGCGGTGAAGTAGATGTGGTACACGCGGCCGTTGCCGCGCTTCTTCGATTCGCTGCCGGCGCGCTCCGCACGAACGAGCGCCGTCTCGGTCCCGATCCCGGCTCCGTCCGGCCCGGTGTCGCCGTCGGCGCCGGAGTTCACCGGCTCATCCTGGAAGATGCCGGTGATGGTGATCGCCGGGACGCCGCTGTCGTCGGTGACTCCCCGGATCGAGATCGGCACCATCTTGTGGTTCGGGGGCCAGATCACGAAGGGCGTCGCCACGGCTGCCGAGCAGTTCGGCGGGAGATTGGTCACGTCGGTCACGACGATCGTCGCGCTCTTCGTGTCGCTGGCCGTTCCGTCGGAAACCGAGAAGGTCACTGGGTACGAGCCCGCCTCCGTGTAGCCCGGCGTCCAGGAGAACGCGCCCGTCGACGCATTGAAGGAGGCGCCGGCCGGCAGGCCCGTCGCGCTGAAGGTCAGCGAATCGCCGGTGTCCGCGTCGGTCGCCGTCACGGTGAAGTACGGCGCCGTCAGCGTCGAGCCCTCCGGGATCGTCGGTGTGGCCGTGGACAGTGTCAGGACCGGCGCGTGGTTCACGTTCGTGACGGTGATCGTCGCGCTCTTCGTGTCGCTGTCCGTGCCATCCGACACCGAGAAGGTCACCGGGTACGAACCCGCCTGGCTGAAGGTCGGCGTCCACGAGAAGGCACCCGTCGACGTATTGAAGGACGCACCGGCCGGCAGCCCGACCGCGCTGAAGGTCAGCGGATCGCTGTCGGCGTCGGTCGCGGTCACGGTGAAGTACGGCCCGGTCAGCGTCGAGCCCTCGGCGATCGTCGGCGTGGCCGTGGAGAGCGTCAGCGCCGGCGCGCGGTTCGTGTTGGTCACCGTGATCGTCGCGCTCTTCGTGTCGCTGGCCGTTCCGTCAGAGACCGAGAAGGTCACCGGGTACGAGCCCGCCTCCGTGTAGCCCGGCGTCCAGGAGAACGCGCCCGTCGACGCATTGAAGGAGGCGCCGGCCGGCAGGCCCGTCGCGCTGTAGGTCAGCGAATCGTCGGTGTCCGCGTCGGTCGCCGTCACCGTGAAGCCCGGCCCGGTCAGCGTCGAGCCTTCGGCCACGGTCGGCGTCGAGGTCGACAGCGCCAGCACCGGCGGATGGTTCACGTTGGTGACCGTAATCGTGGCGGTCTCCGAATCGCCGTCCGTGCCATCCGACACCGAGAAGATCACCGCGTACGAGCCCGCCTGGGTGAAGGCCGGCGTCCACGAGAACGCACCGGTCGAGGTGTTGAACGTCGCACCGGCTGGCAGACCCGTCGCGCTGAAGGTCAGCGGATCGCCGTCCACGTCGGTCGCCGTCACGGTGAAGGCCGGCGCCGCCAGCGTCGCGCCCTCGGCGACGGTCGGCGTCGCGGTGGACAGCGTCAGCACAGGCAGACGGTTCGTGTTCGTGACCGTGATGGTGGCGCTCTTCGTATCGGTGGCCGTGCCATCCGACACCGTGAAGCTCACCGGGTAGGATGACGCCTGGTTGTAGGTGGGCGTCCACGAGAACGCGCCGGTCGAGGTATCGAAAGTCGTGCCGGCGGGGAGGCCCGTCGCGCTGTACGTCAGCGGATCGCCGTCCGCGTCGGTCGCCGTCACGGTGAAGGCCGGCGCCGTCAGTGTCGAGCCCTCGGCGATGACCGGCGTCGACGTCGAGAGCGTCAGCACGGGCGCGCGGTTCACGTTCGTGACCGTGATCGTCGCGCTCTCAGTGTCGCTGTCCGTCCCGTCCGTCACCGAGAAGGTCACCAGGTACGAGCCCGCCTGCGTGTAGCCCGGCGTCCAGGAGAACGCGCCGGTCGAGGTATCGAAGGTCGCGCCGGCCGGCAGACCCGTCGCGCTGTAGGTCAGCGGATCGCTGTCCGCGTCGGTCGCCGTCACCGTAAAGGCCGGCGCCGTCAGCGTCGCGCCCTCGCCGACGGTCGGGGTCGACGTCGAGAGCGTCAGCACGGGCGCGCGGTTCACGTTCGTGACCGTGATGGTCGCGCTCTTCGAATCGGCGGCCGTGCCGTCCGACACCGAGAAGCTCACCGGGTACGATCCCGCCTGGCTGTAGGTCGGCGTCCAGGAGAACGCGCCGGTCGACGTGTTGAACGTCGCCCCTACCGGCAGGTCCGTCACGCTGTAGGTCAGCGGATCGCTGTCCGCGTCGGTCCCTGTCACCGTAAAGGCCGGCGCCGTCAGCGTCGCGCCCTCGGCGACGGTCGGCGCCGACGTCGAGAGCGTCAGCACCGGCGCGCGGTTCGAGTTCGTGACCGTGATGGTGGCGACCTCCGTGTCGGTGGCCACGCCGTCCGACACCGAGAACGTCACCGTATAGGTTCCCGCCTGCGTGTAGTCCGGCGCCCACGAGAACGCGCCGGTCGAGGTATCGAAGGTCGCGCCTGCCGGCAGACCGCTCGCGCCATAGGTCAGCGGATCGCCGTCGAAGTCGGTCGCCGAGATGGTGAAGTCCGGCGCGGTCAGCGTCGAGCCCTCGGCGACCGTCGGGGTCGACGTCGACAGCGTCAGCGCCGGCGGCGCGTTCCTGTTCTCGACGCTCCACACGAACACGCCTTCGGCGTGCAGACTGACTCCGGTGGACGTCTGGCGGTCGACGGCAACCGTGACCGTGTAGGCCTGCGGCGAGGTCAGCGGAGTCGCCGCCGAGTAGTCGATCGTGCCGCTCACCAGCCCCGTCGACACGTTCATCGTCAGACCGGGGGGCAGCCCCGTCGCGCTGTACGTACGCGTTTCACCCGGCGCTACCGGACCTTCGAACAAGAGGCTGATCCCCGCGTTCTCGGGGTCGAGCCTGCCGCACGTTTCGTCGACCAGGCCATTGCGGTCGTCGTCGGTCCCCAGCCCCGCGCCGGCCGTCCCCGTCCCGCAGGATTCCGCCGGGTGGGGAATCGGCAGGCAGTCGGGATCCGCGACATCGGGCAGGCCGTCGCCGTCGTCATCGCCCGGCGAATACGGCGTACAGGCCTCAATACGCGTGCAGAGCGGGTCGGTGCTGCCGACCGGGCACGCATGTTCAGCCGCGGTGTACTCCTCTTTCACGCACACGCCCAACGTCATGGCACCGATGCCGACCGGCTGGGAGAGCACCATCTGTCCCGTGGGAATATAGAACTTGTTCAGGTGGTGGTTCGCCCCTGACACGCTCCACGCGTACTGGCCGTCAGGGCTGATGTTGAGCGAGAAGTATCCGCTGCCGGTCGGGGCGGCCATCTTCGCGATGATCTGGCCGTGGCTGTCGAGACGGTAAACGAATGCCGACGCCGCCACGATCGCGCCGCCGCTGCCATCGCCGGGCGGCAGCAGGCGAAACGCGAACGCCTTCAGGTCCTCCTCGCCGATCTTCCCCCACACACCGGGAACTTCGGGCACCGCGGTCAGTCCCGGATTCGACGGCCCCGGACTGTTCGTGTCGAGATTCCACGTCCGGATGAACCGGTCTTCCGACGTGTAGAACATGGTGTGGCCATCCGAGGCCAGATCGAGCCAGTCAGCGCCGCGCGGATGATCGCTCTGTTCCGCGGGATCGGCGGGATTGGGGGGCATCGGATACAGGATCGGGTCGTACCCGGTGTCGACGGGCACGCGAATGCGCGTCGGCGCAAAGGCATCCGTCTTGCTCAGTTTGAGGATCGTGCCGTACCCATCGAGCACTCGACCGGTCCACCACGGGATCCAGGTGAGTTGCGGATCGCCGTGTCCGTCCAGCGGTTTCGTGTAGTCGGGTGCATACTCGCCGTTGAGGTAAGTGCCGGGGTACAGCGGATCGAGATTTGGACTCGGCGCTTCGGTGTCCCAGATATAGTCCTCGGTTTCCTCCGGAACGCCGATGTAATAGTTCCCCTGCGTATCGAAGACGATCGACTCGATGATCTGAGCGTCCAGCGGACGCAGGAAGAAATCGTAGTAGAAGTCCTTTGTGCCGAGTACGG
The DNA here is from genome assembly GCA_001767455.1 of Acidobacteria bacterium RIFCSPLOWO2_12_FULL_66_21. Taxonomy (GTDB): domain Bacteria; phylum Acidobacteriota; class Vicinamibacteria; order Vicinamibacterales; family 2-12-FULL-66-21; genus 2-12-FULL-66-21. Next base: position 176,930 of record MELC01000086.1, on the reverse strand, counting down.
TGTGACTGCCGTCGGGCTGAATGGTCGGGTCGAGCGTCGTGAGCACGCCCCAGTCGAAGCTCGTCGTCCAGAGATTGCCCGTGGAGCGATCGATCGCGCATCCGGTCGTCCAGCTCGGCGTGCGGGTGTCGATCATCTCCTGCTGCACGCCTTCGGCAGAGAATCTCGCGTAATGTCCGAGCGTGGACGGGTCGCCGTAGTCGAAGCCGACACCGACGAAGACGTCGCCGACCTGCCAGGGCGTCGCCTGCGCCTTGAGACTGCTGGCTGCGAGTGGCAGAACGGCAACGAGCAGCGCCAGCGCCAAACGGACTCTCACGGACATCATCGTCATTGCGCTGTCGATTTTGTGGGTAATGGCAGTGCCGAGTTTTCGACAGTGGCGGTCCAGACAAATGTTTCCAAAGTGAAACGATAGCGTAGCAATAGCCAACGTTCAACACGTTCTTGTGCTCATTACGCCGAATTCCGTGATTACTTGGCAGATACTGCCTGCCAGAATGTAAGAGATTGTTCCATCCTGGGACACTGTCGTTTTCCTTCGCCTACCGAACGCGTGCGGGAACACCGAAAAGTAAGGGGAAGCGGCTCATCAAGGACCGTCGGCCCGCTGGAAGGCGGTTTGCTTATCCCGGCGGGACTCGAGCGGCCGTTTGAACGACAAGTCCCCTGATGTCATGTCGTTCGACCGGTTGCGCCGTCGTAGGGTAAGCTGAAAGCTGTAGGATTTTTCCCCGGAGAGGTAGGTTCAACGTGAAGTCGCACGTCGTAACGGCCGTGGTATTTGCGCTGCTGGCGAGTGTTTCGGCGGTGCCGATGGGGGCCACCTCAGGGACCGGGAAGGGCCCGCGTGCCGGCGGGCCGAACGGTACGGGGGTGCGCATCGTCGGCGCGGCGTGGAACGCCGACAATCAGCCGGTGCCGAACGCGAACCTGCGGCTGCGCAACGTGGTAACCGGCAAAATCGAGGCCACGATGGTCGCGAATTCGACGGGGCAGTTCACGTTCGACGGCGTCGAGGGGGGGTCGTACGTCATCGAGCTGGTGACCGACTCCGGGAAGGTGATGGCCCTCGGCCACACGTTCAGCGTCGCGCCCGGCGAAACGGTCGCGACCTTCGTCCGGCTCGGCGCGAAGGTGCCGTGGTTCACGGGATTCTTCTCCAACGCGGCCTCCAGCGCGGTGTCCGCCGCGTCCAGCATGGGGGTGACGGCGCTCGGCTCGAGCGGTATCCCGGCCAGCTCGCAGCAGTAGCGAGCCCCAGCGGTTTCTGAGTTCATGTTCGACACCCACGATCTGCAGCAGGCGCCGGCGATCGCCATCGAGGCGCCGCCGCAGCTGCCGATGCCCCCGGTCGCGCAGTCGCAGCAGCCGCTGCACGTGCTCGACCGCCTCAGCGCGGTCTTCAAGCACCGCCGCGTCGCGGGGGCCGCGTTCGTCATCGTCGTGATGGCGATGATGGTGCAGACCTACTCGACGATTCCCCTCTACCTGGCGACCGCGCGCGTGATGATCGAGGACGAGCGTTCGATTGCCGTCGCCAATTTGAACGCGAACGATCCGATGTTCTGGCAGGACTCCACGCAGTACTACAACACGCAGTACAGCATCCTCAAGAGCCGCGTGCTCGGCCAGCGCGTCGTCCGGCGGCTGCACCTGCAGGACAACCCGGCTTTCAACGGACAGGCGCCGCCGCGGCGGGGGCCGCTCATCGCGGTGCGCAACGCGCGGGCGTCGCTGGGCAAGGCGATCCGCCGCCTGATCACGCGGCCGATCCAGACTCCGGCCGTCGAGCCGGCCGCCCCGGACGAGAACGCGGCCGAGGCCGGCATCATCAGCCAGTTCATCGGCAGCATCAACATCATCCCCGAACAGACGACGCGGCTGGTTTCGATCCAGTATCGCTCGCCGGATCCCCGTTTCGCCGCGCTGGCGGCGAACACGATCGCGGAAGAGTACGCCACGCAGAACCTCGACCTGCACCTGGACAATGTCCTGGGGAAGCTCGCCTGGCTCGACGACGAGTTGAAGAAGCAGCAGCAAAAGGTGACCGATTCGGAAGCGGCGATGATGCAGTACCGCGAGCAGAAGGACGCGCTCTCGCTCGACAGCAGCCAGAACACCGTGCTGCCGAGGCTGAACAGCCTGAACGACAGCGTCACGCGGGCGCGGCTGGCGCGGCTCCAGAAGGGACAGGTCTACGAGCAGGTCAGGGCCGTCAAACCCGACAGCGATGAGGCCGACAATCTGTCGATCATCGCGACGAGCCCGGGCGTGGTGACGGCGAAGAGCCGGCTGGCGGATCTCAACAGCCAGCGCCTCACGCTCTCGTCGAGGTATATGGACACCCACCCGGACATCCAGAAGCTCGACGCGCAGATCGCGATCGCGAAGAAGGACCTCATCGCCCAGCGGCAACGGGTGATCGAGACCGCCAAAACCGACTACGAGGCCGCAGTCGCCGAGGAACGGAGCTTCGCGAGCTCGCTCGAGGATCAGAAGCGGGTCGCGATGGACCTCGATCGCAAGAGCACCGACTACTCCATGCTCCAGCGTCAGGCCGACGGCGATCGCAAGATGTACGACACGCTGCTGCAGGAGCAGAAGTCACTGCAGGTCATCAGCAACAGCCGCTCGAACAACGTGCAGTTGATGGACAGGGCGGAGGTGCCGGCCGCGCCCTTCACCCCGAATCCGCGGAAGGACTGGTTCACCGCGATCATGGCGGGGCTCCTCGTGGGCGTCGGCCTGGCCTTCGGGATCGAGTACCTGGACGACACGGTCAAGACCCCCGAGGACATCACGAAGGTCCTCGGCCTGCCGCTGCTCGGCCTCGTGCCGGCCATTCGCGGCGAGCGCGTGCCGCTGCTCTCGGAGCAGGTGCCGCACGATTTCGGCGAGGCGTTCCGGTCGCTGCGAACCTCGCTCGTCTTCACCGGCAAGTCGGAAGGGCCGCGCGTCATCGCGGTCACGAGCAGCCAGCCGCTCGAGGGCAAGACCACGACCGCGTGCAACCTGGCGATGGTGCTGGCGCTCGGCGGCTCCCGGGTGCTGCTGATCGACGCCGACATGCGCCGTCCCGGGCTGCACAAGATCGTCGGCATCCCGAACTCGGTGGGACTCTCGCACCTGCTCGTCGGCCAGGTCCGCGTCCGCGAGGCGGTGCAGCGCACGTCGGAGGCGAACCTGTTCGTGATGACCGCCGGGCGGACCCCTCCGAATCCGTCGGAACTGCTCGCCTCGGAGCGCATGAAGGGCTTTCTCACGAACCTCGCCGGCGGTCCGTTCGACTGGGTCATCATCGACACGCCGCCCGTGCTCGCGGTCACCGACGCCGTGATTGTGTCTCGTCTCGTGTCGAACGTGGTGTTCGTCGTGGGATCCGAGATGACGCGGCGGGGGCACGCCGAGCGCGCCCTCCAGACGCTGCTCTCCGGCCGGCCGCAGTCGATTGGCGCCGTGCTCAACCGGGTGGATTTCGATCGCAACAAGTACTATTACGCCCGATACTACGGGTATCAGTACAAGAGCTACTACGGGCAGACGAATACAACCCCGGCAGCCTGATCTCTCCCCCAGCCGCGGGGGCATCGCCGTCCTGGCCATCCTGCTGGCATGGCCGCTGGCCGCCTTTGGCGGTGCCTACTTCCTCACCGCGTCTCTCTTCAGCGGCGCGTCGATTCTCGTCTGGCTGGCTGTCGGCCGGACGTCCCGCGGAGCGGACACGCACGACCTCGATCGCGCCTTGTGGGTCCTGCTGGGCGCCGTCGCCTGCCAGCTCGTGCCATTCCCGTCCGGACTGCGGCAGCTCGTATCGCCGTACGCGGACCGCGCGATTGCGGCGCTCGCGCTGACGCCGGTCGAAGCCGTCGACTGGGACTCGCTGTCGCTCGACCCGTTCGCCACGCTCTGGGCGTCTGCCGTCGTCGCCGGCTGTTTCGCGGTGTTCTGGATCGCGCGGTCGCTCATCGAGCGCGGCGGGCTGCGGCAGGCCTCGCGGTGGGTCTGCGCCGTCGGGCTGGCGGCCGGGTTCCTCGCGGTGCTCCAGGCGGCCACGCCCGGCCGGCGCATCTACTGGTACTTCGAGCCGCAGGATCCGGGCGGGCGCCCGTTCGGCCCGTTCGTGAACCAGAACCACTTCGCCACGTGGGCGATCATGGCGCTCCCGCTCGCGTTCGGCTATATTGCGGCACGGGGCGATGGACGCGAGTCGAGACACGCGATCCTGCGCAACACGCGGACGAAGCTGCTGCATGCCATCGATCCGCGCGCGGCGTGGCTCGCAGCCGCGCTGACGATCATGCTGCTCGCGCTGCTGCTCTCGCTGTCGCGCTCGGGGCTGATCGCGCTGACGGCCTCCGCCTTCCTGACGCTGCTGCTGGTGCGGGATCGCATCGGCAGCGGGCGGGGCAAGGTGATCGCGTCAGTGGCGCTCGCGGTGATCCTGGCCGTGGGCTGGGCCGACATGACGGCCCTCGGCGGGAAGCTCGCGAACGCCCGGGGCGGGGTCGGCGGGCGCCTGACGATCTGGCGGGAAACGCTGCCGGTCGTCCGCGATTTCTGGCTCACGGGCACCGGCGCGGGCACGTACCTGACGGCGATGCGCGTCTATCAGCAATCGGATCGGACCGTGTATTTCAATCAGGCGCACAACCATTACCTGCAGATCGCCGCCGAGGGGGGGCTGCTGCTGATCGTGCCGGCCGCGCTGGCGCTCGCCGCCTTCGTCCGCCTGGGCGCGCGGCGCCTGCGCGAGGACCTGTCCGCACGCGTGTGGATCCGCGCCGGCGCGGCCTGCGGGCTGTTCGCCGTCGCGCTCCAGAGCCTGTGGGAGACCGGCCTGACGCTGCCGGCCAACGCGGCGCTCGCCGCCTTCCTGTGCGCCGTGGTGGTCCATCGGGGCCACCATTCGCATCACCAGCACTGACGATGGCGCTCCGTCTGGGCTTCGACATCGACGGTGTGCTCGCCGACTTCCGAACCGCGTTCCGGCTTGCCGCGGAGGAGTGCTTTAAGCGGGAGATCGACGAGGCCGCGGACCCGATGCCGCCATCGGAGATCAAGCGCGTATGGGCGCACATCGCCCGCAGCTCGAACTGGTGGATGACCCTGCGGCCGCACGAGCCCCAGGAGATCGCGCGCCTCTATTCGCTGTCGCGCGCCGGCCACTGGGAGATCTTCTTCATCACGAACCGGCCCGCCAGCGGCGGCGATGCCGTCCAGTTCCAGACGCAGTGGTGGCTCGAGCAGCAGGGCTTCTACCTGCCGTCGGTGCTCACCTGTCCCGGCTCGCGCGGCGATCTCGCCAACGCGCTGCGCCTCGACCTCGTCGTCGACGATCAGCTCGTGAACTGCGCCGAGATCGTCGGGGCGTCGGCCGCGAAGGCCATCCTCATGCTGCGTCCCGACGAGCACGACGAGAAGCTTGCACGCACGGCGGTCGACCGCGGCATCGGCGTCGTGTCCTCGCTGGCCGACACGCTCCCCGTCCTCGGGCGCGTGCACGATCTCCTGTCCTCGCGGCGCGGGCGCCTGCTCCGCCTCTCCGACTGGTTCTTTACGAAACCACACGAGACGCTGCCCGACAATCCAAGGACGTCCCGGCCGCTGGAACAGTAGGCAGCAGGCAGCACGCAGCCAGCTGTCTACTGCCTACTTTCTTGAGAGCCGCGCCAGGCCCGCCAGGGCGCGGTGGACGTACAGGAACGGCAGCAGCCCGGCACTCGATCCCGGATAGCGGCTGCGCATGTAGGAGGGAGACGGGAGGAGATGCTCGCGGAGAAAGCGCGCGCGGACGCCCCAGCCCCGAAGATGGCGCCAGTCGGAGACGAGCACGTCGCGCGGACGCCCGCCGGCGCCCGAGAACACCGCCGCGTCGCATCCGGCTGGTGCGTCGAGCAACTGCTTCAGGACCGCCGCCGGCGCCCGGGCACCGAGGAGCGCGCCGGCGCGTGCGAGCGCGCTCCCGACATAGGGCGCCACGCCTCCGCGCATCGCGTCAACGACAAGCCGCGACCAGTCCTCCGCCGTGAGTGACGCGCACAGCTGGCGGACGTCGTACAGCCAAATCAACCGGTCGCTGTTGGCGTGGTGCGCGGTCCGGTGGATGGCGGCAAGCAGGAGCGCATGGACGGAGCACGGCCCCCAGGCGTTCGGGCCAAGCTCGGGGATGGGAATCCGCTCGGCCGTCATCTCTTCGAAGGTGAGGGCGCCGGCGAACGCGCGCGGGTTGGCGACGCGCCTGTGGACATCCAGCGCGTGCCGCGCCCCCGCTCCATCGTCCCGCCAGTGATGAAACTGCGTGAACGCCACGTCGCCCGTCACGTGCGCGAGAGGCTGGTATCCCAGCGATTCGAGAACCAGTCGCGTCGTGGCCGCGTCGCGCTCCGCGATGAGCAGATCCGTATCGGTCCGCGGGCGCAGCTCCGGCGTGCCGTAGTGCGTCCACTGGAGATGAGCTCCCTTGATCACGAGCGGCGTGACGCCGCTCCGGCCAAGCGCGTCGAGCGCCGCGCGCAGCTCGCGGACGCGCAGCATGACGAGCGCGGCTTCGGCGGGCGCCGCACGGTTCAGCGCCTCGATGCCGTGCCCGCCTCCCTGCCGTCGCGCTTCCGCGGCCAGCAGCGGAAGCACGCCGTGGGCGATCGCGGCGTCGAGAAGATCGGTCCACGCGCGCCCCGGCGGCAGCGCCTCCCCTCGCAGGATGCGCGCGAGTTCGGCGGTGGCTAGTTCCTGCGGCATACGAACCACACCTGGCTGTTCAGCCAGGCGCCGAGCCACGGCATCGGCGAGAACAGTCGGCGCTCGATCGTGAACCGGGCCGCGATCGCCGTCTCCAGCCGCCGCCAGTTGAAGCCCTTGTGGCCCGTGAAGCGCATGGTGTTCCCCGGCGCGATTTCAGCGATGGTCTCGTGCCGGCCGATGGCGGCACCCCGGCCTCCGAGGACCATGTGAAGCAGTTCACTCGCCGTGTACCGCTCCCGCGTCTCGTACTCTGAGAGTCCCCGCCAGGCGGCAAACGCGCGCGCCGCCTGCTTGGCCGCGAGCGTCGGACCGATCTCGATCGGTACGCTGATGATGATGGTCGCCCCTGGGGCGGCGAGCCTGTGCAGCTCGCCGAGCACGGCCGCCTGGACGTCGTCCGGGCAGTGCTCGAACACTTCCATGCAGGCGATGACGTCGAACACGCGATCGCGCGCGCCCGCCAACGAGTCGATCGTGCCGAAGGAGAGTCCGGTGAGCGGCGCGAGACGTTCCCGGCAGCCCTCCACCTGGCGCGGCTCGATGTCGACGCCGGCCGCCGTCGGAAACAGGTCGTGGACGAGCCCGAGGAACGTGCCGTCGCCACAGCCGTAGTCGAGCAGCCGCTGGCCCGCGCGCGGCGCGACGAGGCGGCGTGCCAGGTCGAACCGGCTGCCGTGGCTCCACGCCACGAGCCGGCTGCGGCTGAAGATCTGCTTGCGGGCGTAATGGCCGCGCGACAGCAGATCCAGATCTGGATCGGACACGTGATTTCAGAGAATGGGCAGCAGAGCCCGTTGGACAGCGCGCTTCAGCGTGGACGTCCTTGTCAATTCCAAACTCCAGAATCCAAATTCCAAACGCACTCCAAACGCCAAAGGAACTCCCAACCACAAAGTTCAGACGTCTCAAGTGAGATCCGAGTTTTGGCGTTTGAGATTTGGCGTGCCCTTGGAGTTTGAAATTTGGAGTTTGGAATTGTCATTGCTCCGTTCAGCTCCAGATGGCGCTGAACACGATGCGGCGGAAGGAGGCGTTGCGGAGCAGCGACAAGGCGGCCGTGCGGTGCCAGTTGAAGTCGGCTGTCTGCTTCAGCAGGGGCACCAGGCCGTCAACGCGCGCGAGGTCCACCAGCGCGTCGATGGCGCGATCGCTCAGCCGGGTAGCGACGGCGCGGAACGCGAGCCCGGCGCGGATTTCCGGACCGAGCCGCGCGCGCCACCGCCGCTCGTACTCACGCATGGACAGGCTGTCGAACTGGTTGTCCCGCAGGGCGGTGGCGAGCGTCTCGGCCGCCATCCGGCCTGTCAGAAGACCGTAGTAGATCCCGCCGCCTGTCGTCGGCTTGACCAGTCCCGCGGCGTCTCCCACGGCCAACACGCGGGGTGCCCAGGTGCGGCGCACCGGCGCGAGCGGCAGCACTTTCACCCGCGGCGGCTGCCAGTCGGCGCTCACCCCGTGCGCTCGTTTCAGCCGCTCGCTGAACAGGTGGAACCAGTGGCGCGCGCGCGCGTCGCACATCACCCCGACGCGCGCGAACGACTCGCCGCCGCGCGCGAACGGCACGAGCCACGCGAACCCGCCTGGGGCCACGCGGCGTCCGAGATGGACTTCCAGCGGATCGATGGACGGGAACGGCACCTCGAGCTGGGCGCTGTGCACGAAGAGCCGCGGCAGTCCCAGTCCGAGCGGGCGGTTGAACCGGTAGTTCGCGCCGCAGGCCAGCACGCAGGCGCGCGCCTTCAGCACGGCGTTCGGAGTGGTGACGTTCACGCCGCGCGCGGTCACGTCGATCGCGCACACGCGCGTGTCCCTCCGCAGCTCGACGCCCGCGTCCGTGGCCAGCTCCGCGAGCGCGCGATCGAACGAGGCCCGGTCGACGACAGCCGCGCGGACGTGCGCGGCGTCGACCAGCACCGATGTGCCGTCGGCGGAGACGAACCGCGCGGAGTGCGCGACGGTCAGGATCGACGCGCGGGGAAGATCGAGCTCGTCGAATGCCTCGACACCGAGCACGCCGGTGCAGTGCACCGGCAGGCCGACCGACGAGTGCTCCTCGACGACGATCGTATGAAAGCCGGCGGACGCCAGATCCCGGGCGGCAATGAGCCCGGCGGGACCTCCACCGACGACGACGACATCGCATCCGGCCGTCGCATGACAGGCGGGGCCCGCTGCGCGTCCGGTCACGGCTCGCTCCGTTCCGGCCGCATCAGTACTTGGGGCCTCTCGCTTCCCATGTGCCTAGGAAGCTAATCCAAAACGACACCAGAATCAATCGAAGGTCGAGCCACATCGAGCGCCGCCGCACGTACAACCGGTCGTACCGGAACTTCTGCCGCCGCCGCAGGTCGCGCGGCGCGTAGATCTGCGCCAGGCCGGTCAGCCCCGGCCGGACGCTCACTCGCGTCGCGTAGCCGGGGACGTCCTCGAGGCGCACCAGCTCGCCGGCGCCGGCGAACTCGATTTCACCCGGGCGCAGCGCGCGCGGGCCGACGAAGCTCATGTCGCCACGCGCGATGTTCCAGAGCTGCGGCAGTTCGTCCATCGCGGTGGCCCGAAGCAGGCGGCCGACCCGGGTCACCCGCGGATCTGCCTCCACGGCCTGCACGGCTCCGCGCCCTTCCTCGGCATCCGGCGTCATCGACCGGAACTTCAGGGCGCGGAAAGGACGGCCGCCGAGGCCGGCACGCTCCTGGGCGAAGAAGACGGGCCCGCCGTCCTCCACCTTGATCGCGACGGCGAAGAGGACCCACAGCGGTGAAGACACGATCAGTCCGGCCGTCGCCAGGGCCAGATCGAACGCGCGTTTGATCACCGGCCCCCATCGCGGGCCACACGCTCGCAGAAGTCGACGAACCCGTTCGCCATCGCTTCGATGGAGAAATCACGTCGCACCCGGCACAGGCCCGCCGCCGCCAGTTGGGCGGCACGCGCCGGATCGTCCAGGAGTGTCTCGATCGCGGCGCGAAGCGCCGCCGCGTCCCCGGGCGCGACAACGAGACCCGTCTCGCCGTGCCGATTCACCCACGGGACGCCGGAGGTGACATTCGTGCTCACGACGGGCTTCCCCGCCGCCATGGCCTCGAGCTGTACGTACCCGAACGCCTCCGCGCGCGTCACCGACGGCAGCACGAACATCTCGCACGCATGAAAATACGCGCGCAGGTCGTCGTCGCCGATCTCGCCGGTGAAGACGACACGGCCCCCTTCTCGCGCGGCCAGTCGCTCCCATTCGGCGCGAAGCGGACCGTCGCCCACCACCGCCAGCGTCACCGGCAGCGGCGCCGCCGCCCGGATGAGTACGTCGAGTCCTTTGTAGGGAACGAGCCGGCCCGCAAACAGCACGAGCGGCGATCCATGCGCCCGCCGGATGGCGGCCGCCCGCCGTATCGTGTCATCCGACGGTCGCCAGGCATCAGCGTCGATGCCGAAGGGGATCACGGTGACTCGCTCACGCCGCCCGCGCAGCGCGTCGGGGTGCTCCGCCAGTGCGGGAGACGACACTGCAAACCCTTTCGCGCGGCGGTACGCCGGGCGGGCAACAGGCGCATAGAACAATCTGTACTGCAGCGCGGGGCGCACCACCTCGCTGTGAAACCAGATGCCGAGGGGCGCGCGCGGCGGCGCAATGGCGTAGGACAGCAAGGCCCACGGATTCGGCTCGTGCAGGATGATGACGTCGGCCTGCGCGCGCCGCAAGTGCAGCGGAAACGACGGAGCGATCGGCACCGAACCCGCCGCGCCGATCGTGCCGACGCGCGTCACCGGGACGCCGTCCACGATCTCCTCAACCGTCGACGGCCGGGTATGGAACGCCAGCACGCGGCTCGCCAGCCGCCCCTCGGCGATCGTGCACAACGACTGGACCACCCGCTCCATTCCGCCCGGGACCGGCGGATAGAACTTCGCGACGTGCAGCACGCTCAGCATGCCGCGCGCCCGGCCACGCGCTCGTAAAGGGACGTGACGCTCGCCGCATACTGCGTCCAGCTGAACGAGGCGGCCCGCGCAACGGCGCGGCCGCGTCGCGCCGCCCACGCGGCAGGATCCCGCCGACGCTCGTCGAGCAGGGACTCGATCGCCTGCTTCCACGCTTCCACGTCGTCGAGCGGACAGTAGACCGCCCCGTCCCCGCCGACCTCGCGCAGCGCGCAGATGTCCGATGCGACGACCGGGGTCCCGCACGCCATCGATTCCAGCACCGGCAGGCCGAAGCCCTCGCGCTCCGACGGCAGCAGCACCACCACGCTTCGCCGGTAGATCGCCGCCAGCGTGGCGCGATCGAGGAACGGCAGCACGACAATGTCCAGCTCCACGCCGAACTCGCGCGCCAGCCGCCGGTGATCCGCGCCGAACGCGCCTCCCACGCGGACAAGGCGAACCTCGGGCCGGTCGCGGTGCACCGCCGCGAAGACCCGCAGGAGCAGGTCGATCCGTTTCCGGTCGATGGTGCTGCCGACGTGCAACAGGTCGATGCGCCCGCCGCCGCCGACGATGCGCGCGGCTTCCGCGTCCGCGGTGGACTCGGCCTCCGGCGTGCAGCTTGGATGGGGACCGTTGTGGATGACCGTCGTGCGTTCGATCGCGACCCCGCCCGTGCTCACGAGGCCGTCGCGCGTGGCTTCGGTGTCGCAGGCGACGTGCGCCGCCTGCCGCAGGCCGGACAGGATCCGGCGCGTCATCGCGCGGAACGCGGCCGACCTCGGCTCGCGCGCGGGCTCGAGCACGCTGCGGAAGGCGTCGAGGTCGTGGCAGGTCACAATCGTGCGCGCCGCGGGCAGCGCGTGCACGAGGTGCGCGTAGCTGTGATCCACGATGTGAAACAGATCGAAGGAGCCCGCCAGCTTGCCGACCAGACGCGGGTAATCGAGGATCCGGTTCATGATGCGGTCGACAATCAGGGTCCGGCCAGGCGCGAGCAGGCTCAGCCGGCGGCGCATCGGGGGACGGACAAGGGTCGCCGCCACCGCGGCCTCGTGCTCCGTGCGCAGCCGCTCGAGCAACATGTCGGCCACGAGGTCCATGCTCGGCCAGCCCTCCTCGCGGTAGTCGGCGACGAGCGCGACGCGAAGCGGGGTCACCGCGGCCGCTCCATCAGCTCTTCGAAGAACTCGAGATGGGCGCGCGCAACCGCCGGCCACGTGAAGCGGTCTCGCACGCGCTCGAGTCCGCGTGCCGCCATGTCACGCCGCTCCGAGTCGTGTTCCAGCAGCCGCGCGATCGCCGCGGACCACGCGGGCACGTCGGTCTCCCCCAGCAGCACGCCTGCCCCGCCGACCACCCGGGGCATCTCTCCGCTGGTCGAGGCGATCACCGCCACGCCGCACGCCATCGCCTCGATCAGCATGCGGCCGAACTGCTCCCGCCACGCGGCGGTCGTCTGGCTCGGCGCGCACAGCACGTCCATGGCGTTGAGGTACGACGGCACGGCGTCGTGACGGACGTCGCTGGCGACGCGGACCCGATCGGGAAACGCGGCGCGGAATCTCTCGATGTCGCGGTCGAGCGGGCCCCCGCCCACGAACAGCGCGTGCCAGTTCTCGCCGGCGTCGCGAAGGGCGTCGAGCAGGATGCCGATGCCCTTCTGCGGAACGAACCGCCCCAGATAGCCCACGACGCGGGTCCGATCGCTCCATCCGAGGCGCCGGCGCACGGAGGCCCTCGCGCCGGGATCCGGCGTGAAACCGGCCACGTCCACCCCCGGCGGAATCACGCGGTGGGGCTTGTTCCGGAATGCCGGCTTTCCATTCATCGCCGCGGCCACCAATTCGCCGAATGCAATCCAGCCGTCCGCGCGTGTGAGTACTCGGCGTTCGAGCCATCCGAACGGCGGCGGGTAATTCTTGGCGATGTTCTGAAAGGTGGCCGGCACGAAGCGCGCCCCGGAGGGCGCGAGCGCGGCGACTTGCGCCCCCGCCGCGACGTAGGGCTCTTCCCAGCAGTGCACGATGTCCCAGCCCTGCCGCATCAGGTTGCGCAGTTCCCGGCCGTAGAACCGCCAGTGCGCACTGCCTGCCAGGTGCACGCCGATCGGCTCGAGACGGCAGGCCTCGCCCGCGAGCGGCTCCAGGTCGATCCGGCGAAGGTCCCCAGGCAATGCGCGCGGCGCCGCGGCCGTCACGTCCCACCGGCCGGCGCCCTGCATCGCGAGTTCGTGCGCCAGCCGCCGGTTCTGCGCGACCACGTACGAGTGGCCGATGGTCAACACGCGCAGCGCCGCCGTCATGGCGCCTCCGGGTGACGATAGGGCCTGGGCGCGTCGCGCAGGCGCCGCCACTCGCGTCGCGTCGCCCTCGAGACAGGATGGCGATCGCGCAGGACTCCCGCCGCATTCCGCGCGAGCTCGCGCAGCACCCACGCCCACCCCCGCGGGTCGTCGATCGACCAGGCGCGCCGCATGCGGAAGTACAAGGCGAGACGCGCGGGAAGGAGCCACGCGAGCCGATACAGCGGCTCGTTGTACATCGCGTTCAAACAGTCGTTGCGCGTCACGTATCTCAGGTAGCGAGGTCCGGAGCGTCCCGCGGGCTCGATGTTGTGGACCACGCGCGCCTCGGGCAGATACAGCGTGCGATAGCCCGCGTCCAGCAGTCGGAGGCAGAACTCCTTTTCCTCCCCATAGAACACGAAACGCTCGCGGTACCCGCCGAGCGCCAGGAACAGGTCGCGTCTCAGGAGATGCGCGAATCCGACGAAGCAGGGGACCCACGCGGCGACGCCGCCGCGGCCCGGCTGCATCCGATCGTCCCACGGCCGGCCGTCGACTTCGGCCTGCGCGAACGCGATCGCGCCAAGAGCGGGATCCCGCTCCAGCGCGGCGACGGCCCGTTCGATCGCCTGGCCGTCGATGAGCGCCGCATCGTCATCCATCAGCAACACGAATGAACCGCGGGCCTCGCGCACCATCCGGTTGCGCCCGACGATGTAGCCGGCCGCGGAGTCGGACCGGATGACGCGCACGCGCGCGCCGAGGCTTCCCTCCGGAGCCGAAGCGCCGACCGGGACTGTGGAGGCGTCGTCGAACACAAGGATCTCGGGATCCAGGTGAGCGATGCACGCGAGCGACGCAAGCGCGCGCGCGAGTGCGGCGGGGCGATCCCGGGTCGTGATGCCGACGGTCAGCGTCACGCCGCGGGAGCCTGTCGTGCCCCGGACCGCAGGATGTCAATCGTGCGGTCGAGCGAGAAAGACGATTGGTAGGTGGCGAAGCCGCGGTCCGCGAGGGCGGCACGCTCGCGTGAGTCCGCGAGAACCGAGCGCGCGGCGGCCGCGACCGCCCGGGCGTTGCCGGCCGGAGCCAGCCGGACGGCGGCGGTCTGTTCCCAAATCGGTTCGGTGAGCGGGCCCGAGGTGGTCACGACCGCGCAGCCGTTGAGGAGACCGGCCATCAGCGAGGTGCGGCGGGTCGTCGCTCCATCCGGGTACGGCTGCACCAGGACGTCGCAGGCCTGGAGATGCACGGAGGTCAGTTCCGGTGCCAGGCGTCCGGTCGCGTGAAGCCGCCCCGACGCCGAGGGAACTGATGCGGCGAGCCTGTCGACGAAGGCGGTGCTGCTGGCGCCGATGCACAGAACGATCGCGCGACTGTCATCGTGCAGGAGGGCGAGCAACGCGGGCCGCAGTTCTCTCGTGACGTGATCGCCGTACGTGCCGAAGTGTCCGACGATCGGCCCGCCTCCCGGCGCGAATCGGCGGCGCAGGGCGTCCACGGCGGCGGCGTCCTCGACTCTGGGGATCCCGGAGGGGATCGGCAACGTGTCGGGCCGCCGTCGATCTGGCGCGTACCGCGAGAGGTACCGGTGCCATGTCGACGTGGAGAAATACGCGCGGCCCGTTCCACGCATCAGTGTCGCCGCCATGACGCGCTGCAGGAGCGCTATCGCGTCGTGATCGGGACGCCAGCTGAAGTAGCCGTAGGGCTCGTGAAACATCACGCGCACGTCCTGGCCGGTTCGTCCCAGCGCGGCCAGCCAGCGGCAGAACGGGAGGTTCGCCCCGCGCATCCCGAAGGCCTGCGGCACGTACTGCACGAGGATCGCGGGCGCAACGGGCGCCGAGGACAACGCGTGTTCCAGATGACGCCGTGAAGCGGAGCCGAACCGATCGGGCAGGGCCGTCGCCTGCACGCCTCGCGCCGCCGGAGCGGGCGCTCTCATCGGCGGGTGGAAGACGGCAACCTCGTCGCCGGCGGCGGCGAGTGCGGCGGCGAGCTGCGCCGTGTAGTCCCCGACGCCGCCGCACGCCGGCGGATACTCGCCGGTCAGAATGAACCAGGCCGACACGTCAGGCCACCGCCGCCCCATGACGCCGCCCCGAGGCAAGCGCGCGATCGTAGACGTCGAGCGTCTTGCGCGCGGTCTCGCGCCACGACATGCCCGACACCAGGCGCGCGCCGTTATCGGCCAGGCGACGGCGCAGCTCCGGCGCCGCCATCAACTGGACGATTGCGGCCGCGATCGCGTCAGCATCGCGCGGCGACACGAGGAGGCCCGTTTCTCCCGTTCGAATCAGTTCCGCCGCGCAGCCGACGGGCGTCGCGATCACGGGCAGATGCTGCGACAGGGCCTCGATGACCACCAGCCCGAACCCTTCGTACGTGGAAGGCATCACGAGAATGTCGTGGCGGCGGTACTCCTCCAGCACCCGCGCCTCGGGTACGCGCGCGATCACGGTGACCAGCATGCGTGCGCGCTCGGAAAAGGCGCCCCGCACAACCGGTGCGGGAACGCCGGGACCCAGGATCGTAAGTCGCATTTCGTGGCCGCGATCGATCAGGCGCTCGAACGCGCGGACCAGGTACGCGATCCCCTTGGCATGATCCCAGGTGCCGCAGAACAGCAATCCGCCTCCACGGCGTTCGGCGGCCGGAAGCTCGCGCCGGAAGATCTCCGACAGGCCGTGCGGGACGACGTCGATCCGATCGGGCGGAAGCCAGCCCTGCGAGACGGCAAAGCCGCGATCGGACTCGGTGAGGACGATGAGCCGATCGGACACCCGCGCAGCCGCCGAGACCTGGGACAACCGTGACAGCGGATACCAGATCCGCCGCGTCCAGGGCTTGCGGGTGAGGCTGGCCTCGTGGTCGGCCACCATGCGGGCGTAATTCAGATGCTCCAGACCGTTCGAGCGGCACACGAGCGCCGTGCCGCGGTACCAGCCGAGTTTCTTCGCCGCGCCGAACCACAGGCCCTCCGCGCTCGCGGCCTCGACGACGTCGTACGACCCGCCCGCGAACCGCCTGGCAATCGCGCGCGCCGCGAGCGCCGGCGCGAGGCCCTGCCGCACGTTGCGGCCCATCCGCCCGCCGATCTCCTCGGTGAAGACGACGTCGCAGCGATGTCCGAGCGCGCCGAGCTCCTCGCGCAGCTTGTGCGCGACCTTCGACGAGCCGAGTGTCGGATCGTCCGGGTAGTCGGCGACGAGCAGGATGCGAAGCGTGGAGCTCACGACCCGCTCACGACGCGTCTGGCCGAATCGAGCACGCGCTCGAGCCGATCGAGGTGGGCGTCGCATGACAGCTCGGCGGCGACGCGCGTCGCCCCCTCGGCCAGCCGCCGCCGTTCGGCGGGCTCCGACAGGACGGCGGCGATCGCCTCACCCATCCCCTGAGCGCGCCTGCCCAATGGGACGAGCCTGCCGTTGACGCCGTCACGCAGCCATTCGCGGATGCCGCCCACGTCGAAGGCGACCGCCGGCACGCCGTGCCCGGCCGCCTCGAGTCCGCTCAGGCCGAATGGCTCGGGCCACTGGCTTGGAAGGGCGACCAGAGCCGCGCGCTCCAGCAGGACCGCGCGCCGCTCCGGCCCGATCCAGCCGGGAAACTCCGCGGCCACGCCGAGCGATTGCGCGAGACGGCGGGCCTCTTCACGGTCCGGTCCTTCGCCGGCCAGCACGAGCGGCACTGGCCTGCCCAGCCGGCGGTTCGCCACCGCCATCGCGCGGACGAGCACCGTCACGCCCTTCAGCGGCGTCATGCGGCCGATGAACACGACCGCATCGCCGTCCTGTGTCTGGCGCGAAGGCGGCGGCGCGAAGAGCGGAATCACATGAAGCCGGCCGCCGGCGACCCCTTCACGCGCGAACTCGCGCGCCATGTGCCCGCTCGCCACGACGAGGGCCGCGTACTCGGCCAGCAGCGCGTGCTGTTCCGAAGCCAGCCGATAGCCACCGAGGAGGCTTGACACGCGTAACTGGCCGCATCGCCTGGGTCCGTACAGCACGAGACACGCAGAGCCGAATGCGCGATCGCACGGCACGGCCGACGGGAACGCGTGCATCTTCAAGCCGCTCACGCAGGTCCCCGAATAGCTGTGCATCATCTTCACGACCGGCCACTCCGCGAGCAACCGTCGATCGATCTCCAGCGGACGCATGTTGTGGGAGAAGCAGACGTCCGGGCGCCAGGCCCTCGCGCGGTCGATGGCGCCCTCGATGCCGAGTTCGTCGGCGCCGAACGCCGGAACTCCCGGCGGCGCGAAGTCCGACGGGCCCGAGCGGCTGCGGTGGCCGTAGAGCACCGCGACTTCGTGGCCGCGCGCGGTCAGCGCCGGAATGACCCGCGAGAGGTAGCTTTCGACGCCGCCCGCGCTGTCGATCGCCTCGTGTGCCACGAGAATGCGAAGCGGGGCGAGCGTCACGCGCGCCTCGGCCGCAGCACGGCGTGCGCGTCGACGCCGAACGGATCGCCGTGCGCCTCGAGGGGCGCGGCCTCGAGGCCGAGATCCTCGATCGCGTCGCGGACCTCGCCGGGCGTCACGCCGAACGAGGGCCAGCACTGCGGGTGCATCTCGACGACGAGCGTGACGCGGCGGCCGGCGGCGCGAATCGTTTCCACGGCGCCGCGCAGCGCGTGGAGTTCCGCGCCCTGCACGTCCATCCGGATGAACGACGGCACGACGCCCGTTCGCGCGCACATCTCGTCGATCGTCACCATCGCGACCGCCGTCGCGCGGGGCGCTGCCGCCGAATCGACGGCGAGCGACAGGCTGTTGACGTACGGCTCCGGGTACTCGTGCAGCACCCCGCGGCCGGGGCGGTCGGACACGGCCGCCTCGATGAGCGTCAGGCGATCCGGGCCGAGGTGGTTGTAACGGAAATGACGCCGCGCGATGGCGGCGCTCCAGGGTGTCGGCTCGAAGGCGATGACCCGGCCGTCAGGGCCCGCCAGGCGCGCCTCCAAAATCGCGTACACGCCGAGGAACGCGCCGACGTCCAGGACCGCGTCACCAGGCGCGATCGACTGGTGGATGAACCGGAACACCTCGGGCTCGTTCGCGTGCGGCACCAGGTGGCGCACGCGCGGATCGATGCGGAGCACCGCGTCGTGGACGGCCCAGGGGAGCCCGGTCCTCGTGTAGCACGCGCGCAGGACGGCGGCGTAAACCGTGCGGCCGGTCTCGCGCGCCGCGGCTTCGAGCGGCGCGATCACGAAACCCGTCCGACCGCGGCTCGCGCGAACCGCGCGATCGTGTTCACCCAGGAGACGGCAGACTGCGGCCGGGGCCACGTGCGCCGCGGGCGGGCGTGATCCCGCGCGATCGTCGATCCCCAGCGCTCCCACACCACCAGGCCGTTCCTCAACACGCGCGCCTTGTAGGCGTCCGACAGCGCGCCGAGCGTGCTGCTGCCCAGATGCTGATAGCCGCCAAGGCGCTCGTAGCCGCAGGTGGCGACCTTCCAGCCCGCCGCGCGCAGGCGGAAGCCGAGATCCACCTCGTCCCACTCGGTCGGCACGAACACCTCGTCGAGCGGGCCGACCCGGTCGATGCACTCGCGCCGCACGATCCACGGGCGGATCACCGAATCCACTTCCTGCAGGCGGACCCAGTTGAACGGTGGCGGGCCGATGGTGCTCTGCAGGCGGCGCCAGTCGTTCAGCGCTTCCCACGTGGTGATCGGCTCGTCGACGGGAAAGTGATTCAAGCCGCGGCTGAGCGACAGCATCCCGATGTCGGGGTAGCGCTCGAAAATGCGCAGCAGCTCCGGTACGAGCCATCCGGCCCGGACGAACATGTCGTCCTGCCAGGCGGCGGCCAGCGGCGCCCTCGCCATTCGAAAGCCCGCGTTCGTGCACCGCAGCTCGTGCGCACCGTCGAGGTGAATCCAGCGCAGATGCGCGGCCCCCCATGCCGTTGCCGCTTCCGCGGCCAGGTACCCTGCGGTGCCGTCACGGCAGCCGTCCTCGACCACGATCAGCTCCACGCCGTGTGCCTCGGACGGCGCGCGCCAGCTCGCGAGACACCGCCGGAGCACCGCTTCGTTGTTGAAGGTCGGAATGACGACCGACAGGGAGGGTTGCGCACTCACTTGACCCGACGGTCCCTTCACCCTTCGCTTTGCCGGGCGTACGCCTGCAGATTGAAGGCGAATGGCGTATGGATCCCGCCGGGCAGGGCGCGCGAGACTCCGTACGACACGCGCCGGAGCACGTTCGACACCGCCGGCCCCGCGCCGGGATCCGGCAGCAGCTCCGGAGCGCCGGCGCCCACCGCGACGCGATCGAAGCCGGCACGCTCCAGCGCGACGCGCAGCGATCGCGGCGAGAAATGATTCACGTGGACGAGACTGTTCGCGACGCGGGGCGCGTAACCACGGGAGAGCCGCGCGCGCGCGTGCTCCTTGAACCACTGCGCGGGGCCGTTCGGCACCTTGACCGCCACCCATCCCTGCGGCGCCAGCACCGCGTGGACGCGCCGCAGCATCGCGACCGGATCCGGCATGTGCTCGAGGACGTCAGTCAGCGTGACCGCGTCGAATCGCCTGCCGAGCGAGTCCACCATGTCGGCGTTCAGACGGTGAACGGGCGCGCCCGTCCGCGCGGCCGCGTGGGACGCGGTTCGCGGATTGAGCTCGAGCCCTTCGACCCGCCAGCCGCCGGCCTGCGCCAGGCGC
The DNA here is from genome assembly GCA_001767455.1 of Acidobacteria bacterium RIFCSPLOWO2_12_FULL_66_21. GTDB lineage: Bacteria > Acidobacteriota > Vicinamibacteria > Vicinamibacterales > 2-12-FULL-66-21 > 2-12-FULL-66-21. Next base: position 157,295 of record MELC01000086.1, on the reverse strand, counting down.
ATGAACCGCCCGGCATGCGCGCCGACATCCAGCAGCGCGCGGCGGCTCGCGGGAAGACGCGCGGCGAGCGCGCGCAGGATGCCGGTGAAGATCATGTCCTTGTACGAGGACTCGAATTCCCGCTGGATCCAGTCAGCCGACCACAGCTGGTTGTACATGCGGTCGAAGAAGCGCGGCAGCGACGGCAGCGCCCCCGGCTGGACGAACCCGCACGCGGCGCAGCGCTGCAGGCTCACGGAGGTGCCGCTGTACGCGGCCAGCAACGCATCCTCGTCGCGGAACTCGCTCAGGTCGATCGGCGCGACGCCGACCTTCTTCAGGTTCCGTCCCTCGCAGACCCAGCAGGCCGCGATCGCCGTGAACCCCGCGTGATTGCCGCTCATGCGGGCAGACACTCCTCGACGAGCCGGACGATGTCGGCCGCCATGTCGTCCCAGGTGCGCGTGCGCAGGTCCGCCGCGAACGCGCCGACACGCTCGCGGACCGATCCATCGTCGCGCCACGCGCGCAACCGTGCCGAGAGCTCCGTCGCGCTGTCCGCGTCCTGCAGCAACAGTCCGGCGAGCTCCGCCGGGTACCGTTCGGCAACGCCAGCCGACGCGGACACGATGGCTGGAATGCCGCGGCACAGCGCTTCGTGGACCGCGAGGCCGTACGCCTCGTAGCGCGCGGGATGGACGAGCACATCGCACGCCGCGAGCAGATCGGGCATGTCGTCGCGGTACCCGAGAAACCGCACGCTCTCGGCCGGCAGCCGCGCGCCGGCGCGCGCGCGCCACTGCGGAAGCTCCGCGCCCGATCCGGCGACGAGCAGCAGGGCCGGCCATCCGGGAGACCCCTGCAGGCTCTCCCAGGTCTCGAACAGGGTGTCGAAGCCTTTTCGCCGATCGCCGAGCGCGCCGGCGAACAGCACGACGGGACGCTCGTCCGCGATCTCCAGCGCGCGCCGGGCTGCGGCACGCGCGGCGGCGGTGACGGACGAATAGCGCCGCTCGTCGATGCCGTAGTACACGATCCGCGTGCGCGCGCGATCGACGCCAACCGACCGCACCACGTCCTCGGCCGTCCGCGCGCTGTTGCAGATGACGAGCCTCGCGCGCTGGAGCGCGCGGCGCTCCTCGGCGGCGTAGCGGCGATGATTGGCGGCGACGCGCGCGACGTTCAGCGCACCCGCCGCACGCGGCTCGAACGCCGCGTGCACGTAGTGCACCCAGGTGACGTCGCCGGCGTCCACATTGCCGCCGTTTGCGATCGTGCGGGCGTTCAGCCGGCGCTGCCACCCGGCGGCGGCCCGCCGCAGCAGCGGTTCACCCAGACGATGCGAGCCGAGGGGCCGGATCACGCGGTGGAGCGACACGGAGGGCAGGGCGAGCAGATCGGCGGACGCGCGATGCGCGACAAGATGAACCGCGCGCGATGTCCGACCGAGGTGGCGCGCCAGCGCGTGGTTCGCCGTGTCCATGCCGCCGCTGGCCACGAAGTCGCCCGCGACCAGCAGCCACGGCCTCACCGCCCGGCACTCCGATATACCGGTGCGATGCCCTGCAGGGCGCCGGCGAGAAACCAGAACTGCAGCCCGATCTGCGTGACGAACGGCGTGAAGCTGAAGATCATCGCCGCGGTCCCGAGGTTCGCCGCGAAGATCACGGAAGCGCAGGCCCGCACCTTGGCGTTAGGATGCGACCGCGCGACCTTGAATTCGGTGGCGAGCGTCACCACCAGGGCCGCGAGGTACAACAGCAGCAGCGGAATGCCGCCGTCGATCGCCCAGCCCGCGATCTGAATCTCCGCCCAGAGCGATTCGGCCGAGGGATCGGCGCCGGCGCCATAGTACATCGCGATCATGCCCCAGCGGCCCAGGCCGGCCCCCAGCGGGAACCGCGACAGTATGTCGTCGAACGCGTACACGAGCTGCCCGCCGCGGCTCGCGGAATACAAGGCCACCGGATCCTTCTCGAAGAGCGTGGCCGTGCGCATCGCGACGCTCTCCCCGCCGAGGAGGATCGCGAAGGAGAAGCTCACGATCACGATCAGCCCGGCGACCGACGCGAACTTCGTCGCGCGGGCGCCGCGCGCCTGGAGCGCGAGCATGCCGGCATACGTCGCGAACATGAGGACCGCGACGATGAGCGAGATGCGCACCTGGCTGAGATAGATCGCGGCGATCCCCGCGAATGAAAGCAGCACCGCCAGTGCGCGCTTCCACGTCGCGATCGCGCTGATCCCGAACACGAGACCGAGCAGCGCCGCGTACATCGCCGGACCGGCGACGGCGCCGGGCGTGTCGAACAGGCCGGGCGGCCGCACGATCAACCGTCCGTTGGGCCCCATGTAGGTCGCGGCGGCCAGGCCGGTGCTCCCCTGCGTGACGATCCGCGACATCTCCGGCGGCATCCACCTGCCGGGATCGTAGACCTGCAGGACCCCGACGACCGCGTTGACGCCGTTGCAGATGAGCAGGAGCGCCATCAGCCGCGCGAGGTGATCCGGCGTCTTGACGAGTGACGGCGCCCAGAAAAACGGCGCGATGATCGCCAGGTACAGCGCCAGTTGCGCGACGCCGGCGAGCGTCGACGAGGTCATCGGGTGCGCGATCATCAGGGCGACGAGCGCCAGCACCGCGAGCAGCGTGGGCTGCGCCGGGTGCGGTCGTGTCTGTCCCTTCCGGGCCATCGCCCACCGCCCGAGCATCACGAGCGCCACGGCGAACGACGCGACCCGCAGGTAGAACCGGACGGACTGCGTGCCCGGCAGGTACAGCAGGGCAGGGATGGCCGTTTGCGCAATGACGAAGTACTCCGCGACTCCCCAGGGGATCCTGGCGCCAGCCGCCGCGGCGACGTCGTCCGCCACGGCCATGCGGGAAGCGGCTGCCGGCCTGTTCATGCCGGCTGCCTCTCGGCGGCGACGCCGCCCACGCGCTCGTACAGCGCGGCAAGCTCCGACGCCATGCGCGCGGGATTGAATCGGCGCTCGGCGGCCTGGCGCGCGGCCGTCCCAAGCTGGTGCCGCCATTCCGGATCCGCGGCGAGACGCGCGATCGAATCGGCCAGCGACGCGTCGTCGCCCGCCGTGTGCGTGATCGCATCGCGGCCGGGCTCGATGAGCTCGGCCGCCCCTCCCTTCGCGCTCGTCGTGAGCGCGCGACCGGCCGCCATGGCTTCGGCGATCACGAGCCCGAACGGTTCCGGCTCGGTGCTCGCGTGGACGACGATGTCGAGCGACCGCATGACGAGCGAGGCAGGCTGAAACCCCGTGAAGCCGACGCGGGTCGACACTCCGAGCTGCCGGGCCATCGCGATCAGCTCCGCACGTGAGTACTGACTGCCCGCCGTGTCGTACAGCGCGTCACCGATGACATAGCCGCGCACGGGCGTGCCCGACCTCAGCCGCGCGAGCGCGCGCAGGAAGACCTCGTGCCCCTTCCATCTGCCGTAGGTCGCCACCAGCCCGGCGCGGACCGTGCCTGCCGGCGCGGGCGGCAGGCCGGAGAGCGCGTCGAGATCGAGTGCCGGACCGGCCGGGGTGAATTGAGTGAGATCGACCGCGTTATGGATCACGGTTGGAGCGGTGTCGGGCGAGATCGCGCGCCGCACATCGTCGGCAACGCTTTCGGAATTCGCGATGATCGCGCGGCAGCGCGGCAGCGTTGCCCGCATCAGCCGCCGGGTGACCGGCCTTCGGAAGATGTACTCGTGAAGGTGCCAGACCACGTGCGTTTCGGGGCCCGCGGCCCATGCGCCGAGTATGTGCGCCTTCAGCCCGTTCGTGTGCAGCACGGCAGGACCGAGCCGGGCGAGGGTGGTCCTGAGCGCGCGCTGGTAGAACGGAAGCGCCGCCGCGGCGCGGCACAGCCGCAACGCCAGGGCGGCCCGCGCGAGTCGCGGACGACCCGCCTCGCCGGCGGCCGACTCGCCGACCCGCGCCAGCCAGCGCGGCAACCTCACCACCTCGCACGCCGCCCCGAGCGCGGATACGCGCTGGTGGAGCGGACCCCGCCCGGGCAGGATGACGTGCAGCGGCCATGAGGGCCGCGCCCGCCGGAGGCCGCGAATCATCTCGAGCAGCGCCACCTCTGAGCCGCCCAGATCGTCGGACACGCTGAGAAAGACGACCCGCATTCACCCATCCTGCCGGCGTGCCATCACGACGACGTTGTCGGACAACCATCGGGGGCACGCGCGCGACAGCAGCGCCGGATAGTGAAGGCCGGTCAGGGGAACGCGTCCCTTCAGCGTGAACCGCACGCCGATTCGCTCGAATCCGGTCTCCGCGGCGATGCGCCGCAGATCCATGGGCACGAGCGCGGTGCGGTGTGCAGGATAGCTGCCGTCGGTGAAGGCGTCGAACTGCTGCCGGACCGCGAGCGACAGCAGGCTGAGCAGGCTGATCTGGTTCGGCGTCGTCAGGACGAGCGTGCCTCCGGGACGGAGAATGCGCGCCAGCTCGCGGCAGAACGCGCGGGGATTCTCGAGGTGCTCGATCGTCTCGATCGCCGCCGCGCAGTCGGCGCTCGCGTCGGCGACCGGAAGGGGATCGTGGTCCAGGTCGGCGGGAAGGAACGTCACGTCGCCGGGCAGGCCTTCGTGGCGAATGACGTCGATGCCGATGTAGGCCGTGAAGAGGTCGCCGACGAAGCGGCGGAAGCGCCCCGTGCCGCACCCGACGTCCACGATCGTCCCGCCGGCGCCGGCCGATCGCAGCGCCGCCGCGGCCGCCGCGTAGATCGCGTCGGCGCTTTCACCGCGGCTCTGAAGCGCCCGCTGCTCCACCGATTCGCGCGCGGCAGTCCTCACGCGGCGACCGTGTCGGTATCGGCAAGCGCGGCGTGCAGGGTGCGCATCACCGACGGAACGGCACATCGCGACGCCGCCCGCGCCGGTCCCGCCGCCGCCAGCCGCATCCGGAGCGATCCATCCAGCACCATCTCGGTGAGAGCGGCAGCGAGCGCCTGCGAGTCCGAGGGAGAGACCAGCCGTCCGCACGACGCGTCGACGATTTCCCGGGCGCCGCCCATGTCGGTCGTCAGGACCGGCAGTCCGCAGGCCAACGCCTCGGCGAACACGATGCCGAACGGCTCCGCGGTGACGTTCGGCTGGCACAGGAGATCCGCCGCGCGCATCAGCGCCGGCACGTCGCGCCGCTCGCCGAGCCACCGGATGCGGCCGTCGAGCCCGAGTTTCGAGACATCGCGCGCGAGCAGCGCCTGATACTCCACTTCATGCGGGCGCTGGGCCGCGCCGGCCATCCAGAGCACCCAGCGGGCGTCGCGCGGAAGAGAGGCGGCAGCGGTCAGCAGCTCGCGGTGGCCTTTCCAGGATTCCATCCGGCTCGCGCTCAGGATCACGACGTCGCCGGGACGCGCGCCGAGCGCGGCGCGGGTCGTGGCGCGATCGGCCGTCGCGGGGGACGGCATGCTCACCGGGCAGTAGACAACGGTCACCCGCGCGCGCGGCTGCACCGTTCGCGCGCTCGTGGCGGTCCATTCACTGTTGCTGATGACCAGGTCCGCCGGCGTCGCGCGCGCCCATCGTTCAACGAGCGGCCGGCCCGTCGCCCGGTCGTGCTGCCACCAGCCGACGCGGATGCCCTTGCGCCGCGGCACTGGCGCGAAGATCGCGTACGCCCACGGGGCGTGACACAGCACGACGTCGAAGCCGGCCCGATCGAGAAGAGCCTCGAGCCGGCGGCGTGCCAGCCACACGGTCGCGGGCCTGCTGAGACGCACGTCGCCGAGCGCGTGCACGATCGCGCCGCCATCGCGGAGCTCGGCCGCCAGCCGTCCGGGGGCCGCCACCGCGAACTCGAACTCGAACGGTCCGCCGGCAGCCTCCGCGAGCGTGACGAGCATGCGCTCGATGCCGCCGTACAGGCGGCCGCTGGCGACGTGCAGTACGCGCATCGGATCAGAAGAACTTCTGCGGCACGTTGATGATGTCGCCAGGCTTGATGATGTCCGTCATCTTCGCCTTGAACTTCCTGCGGACGCCGTTCTCGGTGCGCTCGATCGTGATGCGCCCCTTGGCGCCGCGCTCGGTGACGCCCCCGGCGAGCACGAGCGCCTTCCGCAGATCGATCTCGCTGTCGAGGACGATCGGCCCGGGCGCTCGCACGAAGCCGAGGATGTAGGCCAGCTGCGCCTTGGGGACGTTCACCGTGTCGTTCGGCTTCAGCAGCACCTGCTGCGCGCGTCCGCTCGCGATGTCCGCCATGCTGACGCGCTCCGGCGGCTTCACGGTCTTCGCCTGGGCCGGGTTGGCCGGGCCCGTTACCGGCGCGCCTGCCTCGTGCCGGTAGATTTCGACATAGGGTCCCGCGTCGGCCAGCTGCGATCCCGCCTTCGCGATCGCCTCCATCACCGACATGCTGCCCTGCATCTGCACCGCCCCCGGGCTGCGCACCTGCCCCTGGACCCAGACGACCTGCGGCCGGTACCGTTCGATCGTGACGGTGACCTGCGGGCTCCTGAAATACCCCTGAGGCGGGCTGAGGAGCCGCGTGACCTCCTGCTCGATCTGGCGGACCGTCATCCCGCCTGCCTTGACGCGGCCGATGTGCGGGAATTCGAACACCCCCTCACTGTCGATGTCCACGCCGACGTTGGTCAACGTCGGTTCGCCGAACACCGTGATGACGAGGCGATCCTGCGGGCCGACGACATAGTCGGGCGCCTTCGGCGCGGCCGTAGCCTGCGGGCCCAGGAGCAGCAACAGTGAAAACAGCAGGTGCATGGTTCAAGTTCCAAAAGTGAGCGAGGCGTACAGCCGCCTCGAGACGTACTGCCGATCGGACTCCGCGCTCCGCCGTCGCGCGTAGTCCCAGTTGATGCCGAGTCTCATTTTCCCGCGAAACCGGTAGCCGGTGCCGGCGCCGACCAGGTCGACGTGGTCGGTGCGCCCTTCGGCGTCTCCGGCCGCCTGGTACGCGAGGGTCTGCCGGTTGGCGACCGCGCGGACGTCGATCCCCGCCCCGAGCGCCTGGGTGATCGTCAAGCCGGTAATCGTCTGCACGTAGAACGGCGTCGCCGCCTCGAACGAGTACTGGACGTCGCGCGACAGCGCGAGATCGACCTTGGTCACTCCGAGCAGTGTCCACCCGACTCCGGCGCGCATCAGCAGTCCCGCGTAATCGGGCACCGCCGGGTCGAGCGTGCGGAAGCGCCGGTAGCCGATCCCGAAGGATCCGTTCAGGAGCGCTTCGGGAGCGAACTCGATGGTGGGCAGGATACGGACAGAGTCGGCGTCGCGGTCGGAGGCGAAGACGAACCGATCCTGCTGCACCGATCCCACAACCGAGACGGTCGTGAAGGGCGACACTTTGACGCGCAGCGCGACATCCCCGGACGTGATGCGCTCGTTGAGCGCGGGGGCCAGCGCCACGCCGCTTCGGGTGCGTTCGTCCGCGTCGTACTTGACGTCCTGGCGGCGCACCGTGAGGACGAGCGCCGTTCGCGAGGCCAGGTTCATCGTGACGCCGGCGCTGTACGCCGGTTGCGACCGGTGGGCGCGGGCGTCGATCTCGGCGTTGGGCCGCTCGCGGGTGCGCACGAAAGACCCCGTCACGAACGGCTGGATCGCGCCGAGGTTGAAGTCCGCGCGGAGATCGGTGCTCCCGTTCATCGAGCGTTCGCCGTGGAACTTCCGGAAATAGACCATGCCGCTGCTGGCCGTGTACCCGAGGACCACGCGCCCGGCGCGCAGCCGCGCGACGAGGCTTGGCGCGATGGTCGCGGTGAAATCGCTGCGCGGGTGATCCGGCTCGTTGAACACGTTGGACTCGATCCCCACGTTCGTAATCTGGATCGACGGCGCCAAGCCGAGCGGCCCGAACCGCACCGGCATGGACTCGATCGGATCGACCGCAGGGGGCTCCTGTGCGGCGGCGGCGCGAGGCAGCGCGGCAAGCGCGAGGAGCAGCGGGAGCATCGCCGCCGGCGACGGTCGCATGACTGATCTCATAATCATAAGGCGCGTGGCGGCTTCAGCCGCGTGATTCCGAGCTGCCGGGTTTTTCGATAAAGGTTCGCGCGCTGGATGCCGAGCGCCCGCGCGGCGTCCGTCATGCGCCACCGGTGCTCCTGGAGCACCGTCGCGATGTACTCGCGCTCGAAGGCACGTCGCGCCTCGCGCAGGCTTGCGAGCGGGCCGCTCCGCCGGTGGTGCTGCGCGAGACCGACCTGCTCCAGCACGTCCTCCTGCCGAATCACGTCGCCGGACACGGTGCGCACGAGTTGCTCCAGCACCCGCTCCAGCTCGGCGAGGTTTCCCGGCCACGACAGCGCCGCCAACGCCGTCGTCGCCGCCGGCGCAAGCGACATCTGACGTCCGGCGGCCCGGCAGGCCTCCTCGAACAGCGCCGCGATGAGCACCGGCATGTCGCCGCGACGCTCCCGGAGCGGCGGCACGTCGATGCGGATGCGCTGGAGCCGATCGAACAACTCGGGGCGGAAGCGGTGCTCGCGAACGTCCGCGTCGAGACGCGGGAGCGCCGTCGCGAGCAGCCGCGTGCCGAGCGGCATCACGGTCTCGCCGAGTGTCAGCTCGCCGTCTCTCAGCAGGCGCGACAGGCGCAATTGCACGCTGGCTGGAAGTTCGCAGAGATTCCCGACGACGAGCGTCCCGCCGGCCGCGCGCGCGAGCAGGCTGTCGTGCTCGATGGCCTCGACGGCCGCGTCGCGCCGCGCGTGCGTCGTGCCGAACAGCGCGCGCGCAATCGAGTCAGGGGTGCCGCGCCCGCAGTCGATCGCCAGGAACGGGCGGGCGCGTCCGGCCGACGCGACGTCGTGAATCGCCCGCGCCACGCGCGCCGGATCGAACCCTCCTTCGGCAACGATCAGACCGGGCTCCGCCGAGTGCGCCGCGCGCACGGCGGCATCGACCGCGTTTCGCACGGCGGCCGCGTCTCCCATCAGCTCGGGAACACTCGACGTTGGAAACAAGGGAAATGGCTGGATATCAGACATACGGATTAGGGCACCACGCGACCGGTAGCTACAGCTCCGCTCTCTGAGTCACACCGCGAACACGGTGCTCGACGGTGCTGAAAGGTGCTCAGGGGTGCTGTGCGGTGCGCCTGACGCACCCGTGAGCACACCTCAGCACCCGTGAGCACCCCTGTGATGGGTCTATCGGTGGGACCTTCAGATAATGGCAGGATCCCGGTGATGTGTCAATAGGGATACATATCGTGTCGCCGCAGGGATACGATTGGGGTCAGACCCTGTCGTATCGCCACAGGGGTACGATTGGGGTCAGACCCCGATGACGAGCCTGTGAAAGAGGCCGCGGTTCGCCTCCAGACTCTCCCACGTGCCCTGCTCGACGACCTCGCCGTGCTCCATGACGATCAAGCGGTCCGCCTCGCGCACCGTGGAAAGACGATGCGCGATGACGATTGTGGTGCGGCCCCGCGCGGCATTCTGCAGCGCCTGCTGCACGAGCTGCTCGGACACGGCGTCCAGATGCGACGTCGCCTCATCGAGGATCAGGATGCCCGGGTCGCGCAGTATCGCGCGGGCGATCGCGATTCGCTGCCGCTGCCCGCCCGACACCATCGCGCCCCGCTCTCCCACCAGCGTGTCGAGCCCCTGCGGGAGAGCCCGGACGACTTCATCGAGATTCGCGACCGTAATGGCGCGCGCCAGCTCCTCGTCGGTAATCCCCTGACAGCCGTATACGACGTTCTCGCGGAGCGTGCCGTGAAACAGGAAGGCGTCCTGCTCGACGACCGCCGTCGCGCGATGCCAGGTCTCGGGCGAGAACTCCCAGCAGTCGCGGCCGTCCGCCGTCACGCGTCCCGACGCCGGCGTGCGGAACCGCAGCAGGATGGCCGCCAGCGTCGACTTGCCTGACCCCGACGGCCCGACGATCGCCACCGTCTCCCCGACACCAACCGCGAAGGTGACCTCGCGCAAGGCGACCGTGCCGTTCGGATACGTGTAGCTCACTCCCTCGAACTTGAGCTCATGCTGCAGTCCAGTGAACGGCACGTCGCCGAAGGGACGCACCGGGTAGATTGGCGTCTGCAGCCAGTGGTGCACTTCGCGAATGCCTCCCGCCAGGTACAGCAGGTGTCCCTGCATGCTGTACAACTGGTTCATCAGCGGCAGCAGCCGCAGCAGCAGGAAGCCATAGGCCAGCAGATAGGAACTCAACATGTGTCCGGGCCGGACGAGGAAGGCGTAGGCGCAGCCGACGATGGTCATCGCGCCAATCACCGCGAGCGTCTCGGTCAACGGGAAGAGCAGCGAGGACGCGCGCGCGCTCGCGTACTCGGCGTCGGCCTGCAGGCCGTTGAGCCGCTTGAACTCGTCGATCTCGCGGCGCTGCGCGTTGGCGGCCCGCACGACGCGAACGCCCGCGAAAGACTGCGTGAGCGTCGTCGCGAGCCGGTGGTTCAGATCCGCGACCGCGATGCCCGCGCGCGACAACCGGCCGTAGACGAACGACAGCGTGAACCCGAGCACCACGGCCAGCACGACCACCAGGAGCGTGAGGCGCAAGGAGATGTAGAACAGCGCGAACAGGTAGAACAGCGCGATGCTCGATCGCTGCACGTATCCGATGAAGCTCTCGATCGCGACGGTGCTGCGGTAGGTCTCGACGAGAAAGATGTTCGCGATTTCCCCGCCCGGCGCGCGGTCGAAGACGTCGAGATCCGCGCGGTGCAGGCGCTCGAACAGCACGTCGCGCATGTTGGTGGCCACGCGGCGCTTCAGCCGCGACGCGAGGATCTGCGAGGTGTAGCTGGCGGCGTTCTTCGCCGCGATCGCGCACACGATCGCGATGCAGACAAGGGACAGGTAGACGCTCGGGGACTGCCCGGGAAAATGCGACTGCAGCCACTGAATCGGCCGCATCGGCGTGGCGTTCTCGCCGCCGAGCAGCAGGCTCAGCATCGGCACGAGCAGGCCGACCCCGACGCCTTCGAACAGCATCACGAACATCGACACCGCGAAGACGCCGGCGAAGGGCCACAGCCCGACGCTGCCGATCTCCAGGCGCAGATGCCGGATCACGACCGCGAAGTCGCGCGTCTGGGCGAAGAATCTCTTCAACATCTCTAGTACCGGACGAGGAGGCGCGCGGCGCGCTCGATCTCGTCTTCTCCAGGCAGGAACCGCTCCTCGAGCGGAGGAGCGTAGGGAACGGGCGTATCCAGCGCGCCGATGACGCGGACGGGCGCGTCGAGCGACTCGAACGCCTCTTCCTGGATGATGGCGGCGAGGCTCTCGCCGATGCCGCCGGTACGCGAGTCTTCGTGCACGATCAGGACCCGGCTGCAGCGGCGCGCCACGGTGATGACCGCCGCCCGATCGAGCGGCGCGAGGCTGCGCAGGTCCAGCACGGAGGCCTCGATGCCGTCGCCGGACAGGCGGTCGGCGACCCGCATCGCGGTGTGCACGTACGCGCCGTAGGAAATCAGCGCGAGGTCCTTTCCCGCCCGCCGCAGGGCCGCCTTGCCGATGGGCATCGGGGCCGGAGCCTCGACAGCCAGATCCTGCTTGATCCGCGGATCGCGATAGAGCGCGATGTGTTCGTAGTACAGCACCGGATCCGGATCCGCGACGGCGCTGGCCATCAACGCCCGCGCGTCCGACGGGGTCGACGGCACGACGATCTTCAAGCCCGGCGTGCGGTAGAACCACGGCTCCGTGTTCTGGCTGTGATACGGCCCCGCGTGCCGCAGACCGCCCCACGGCATGCGCACGACCATCGGCACGGACCCGCCCCACCGGTACCTGATCTTCGCCGCGTTGTTCACGAGCTGGTTGAAGCCCGTCGCGACGAAGTCGTTGAACTGGATCTCGCCGATCGGACGCTGGCCGGCGAGCGCCGCGCCCACGCACACGCCGAGCACCGCTCCTTCGGCCAGCGGCGAGTTGACGATGCGATCGCCGAACTCCCGGAGCAGCGGCCGGAGCAGCAGAAACGCGTTGCCGTAGTTCCCGCCGACATCCTCCCCAAAGAGGAAGACACGCGGATCCGCGGCCAGCGCATCGCGAAGACCGGCGGTCACCCCTTCGAGAAATGTCGCCCCTTTGCGCGTGTACGGCGTGCCGGCCTCGACCGGCGGCGGCGGCGGATCGAAATCGACGGCGGCGCGCGCGGACGGCTCGAGGACTTCGATGCGGGTGCGCGGCGCCTCATTCGCGAGCACTCCAATCCCGGTGGTCTCGGGATCGGGCCATGGCGCGGCAACGACCGTCTTCGCCTCCGCGTCCACGAGCGTCTCGGCCTCCCGCTTCAGCCGCTCGAACTCCCCACCGTCGATGATCCGTTCGCTCTGGAGGCGCGCTGCATACAGGGCGAGGGGGTCTCGCGCCTGCCAGAACGCATACAGGTCGCGATCGGCGTAGCCCTGCTCGGCGACGGCGGGGTACTCCCACGAAACCTGGGGATCCTTGCCGAGGTACAGCATGTCGTCGTGGTGGGCGTGCCCGCACATGCGCATGCACACCAGCTCGATGAGCGCGGGGCCGCGGCCCACGCGCGCGCGCTCGACCGCCCACGCGAACGCCGCGGCGATCTCGTCGGCGTCCGTGCCGTCAATCGTGATGCCGGGGATCCCGTACCCCGGCGCCTTGTCGGCAAAGACACGCACCGCCGATTGATCGCCGACCGGCGTGGACAGCGCCGTCTGGTTGTTCTGGACGCAGAAGACCGCGGGGAGATGCCGCGCGGCGCACAGGTTGATGGCCTCATGCCATTCGCCGAGCGACGAGCCGCCTTCGCCGATGAACGACAGCGCGACGCGCCCGAGCCCTTCGCGGGCGAACGCCATCGCCATTCCGGCGATCGTCAACGTGCCGATGGCGAGCGGCGCGGAGGCCGGGAGGATACCGTGCGCCATGTCGCCGATGTGCAGGTCCCGGCCGTTCATCGGCGGCCCGGCCTTGGCCATCTGCGCCGACAGCACCATGCGCACGGTCTCGGGCTCCGGTCGCATGGCGAGCGCGACGCCAAGATCGCGAATCAGCGGCGCCACCACGTCGCCGTGCCACTCGCCCGCAGCCGAGTACTGCTCGCCCCGGCGCAGCCGGATCCCGGCCGCGTAGATTGCCTCCTGGCCGAGCGAGCGGAACCCTTTTCCCTGAAACGACGTGTCGCCGTACCGCACGTCGCCGCCGGTGAAGAACGACTTCAGCCGGTTGTCGGTCGCGCGCGTGAGGATCATGCCCCGCAGCATCTCGCGGCGCTCGGCCGCGGTGAGCGACGCGCGCAAGGCCGCGCGGCGGAGCGAGCCGTCGCACGCCTCGACCACCTCGTCCACCGCCAGCGCGAACCGCCGATCCGCGGTCACTCCGGGTGTCGTCTCGAGACCGGCGTCGATCGGCAGCCGCAGCAGGTGTTCCCGGAGGATCTCGGCGAACACGGGGCGCAGCGCCTCGATGGCGGCCTCGCCGGCCGCCTGCGCCGCGCCGCTCTGTTGAAGCGCCTCGTCGACCGCGCCGTACGCAAACGGATACCGTTCCACGGCAAACGCGCGGAGCTGGCGCGCGGCCACACCCGCGCCCTTGGGAATCACCCGATGCATGGGGGGTATCGTAGCAGCTTGCCCGCCGGGACGCTGAAGCGACGGCGCCTCATGCGGCGCCGGTCGAGCGCCGGACGAAGGTCTCGATCTCGGCGGCCGGCCGGGCACCGCTCGTGCGCCCCACTTCCACTCCTCCCTTGAACACCGCCATCGTCGGGATCGACTGGATGCGGAAGCGCTCGCCGAGCTCGACAACCTGATCGGTGTTCACCTTGACGACGATGTATTCACCCGCGTGCGCGGAGGCGACTCGGGCTATTTCCGGGGCAACCACGCGGCAGGGGCCGCACCAGGGAGCCCAGAAATCGACGACGATGGTCCGGGGGGAATGGCGGACGAGGGCGTCGAAGGCGCCCGCGTCCGGCACCTCCACCGGCTCGGCTATCGCCGGCAGCGCGGTCTTGCACTTGCCGCAGCGTGTGTCGGTGGCCGCGAAGGCCACGCGGTTGCGCTGTCCGCAGGAAGGACAGGCGACAATCAGTCCCTTCTCATCAATCCGGATGTCGCTCACGTCGTCCTCACAACCGGAAGCAGCCTCGATCCGGGCCCGGCGTCAATCGGAGACGGCGAGCTCGCCGGGAACGATTGGGCGGGTGCGCGGGAGCAGACCCCGCCGCGCCATGTTGCCGACGTAGGCGAGGATGCCGATGAACACCGCGAGCTTCAGCGCGTCGGCGCTGGTGGTGCGCGGCAGCACCTTCCAGAGCAGCCAGAGCACGGGCTGCGCGAGGCACACCGCCCAGACGGACCCGTAGAAATACCGCCGCTCGTGTCCTTCGTTCTCGGTCGAGGCCTTCACGCGCGGCAGGCGGCCGAGCGCGCCCAGCAGCCAGACCACCCCCACGATGGGGAAATACGCGACGTCGTACATCTGGCGGAGCCGCCATGCGCCGGTGGCGATCGCGACTGTGAGACCGCTGATGTTGAGGATCGCGAACGCGATCACTTCGCTCCACGCCAGTGTGTAGCACACGCGGCGGTACAGCGGATTCGGACGGTCCTCCGTGAAGCGAATAATATACGGGCGCGGCTCGACGCCGGGCAGCCGGCCGCGCAACCCCGCGACGCCCGTCGCGACGAGCACCGCGCCGAGCCACAGGGCCATCCGCCGATCGAAGCCGCGCTCGAACAGGTCGAACGTGAGCGGTCCGGGCGCGATGAAGAACACGAAGATCCAGATCGGCCAGTGCGCCAGGCGGTACGTGATCTTGTTGCGCTCGCGGATGGGTCGATCTTCCGCAAGCTCGACGCGGCGGGCGTGCCCGAAGGGGCGTTGGTAGGACGGCGGCAACAGGCCGCGGCGGGGCGTCTCCGATTCCGTGCTCATCTCTAGCGTGAAGTCTACCTTGACGGAACAAAAACCCGTGGGAATCCGTTGAGCTTCGCATGGAACTACTGTGGCAGGACATACGGCAGGGCCTGCGGACGCTGGGGAAGAGCCCGTCGTTCACCGCCACCGTCGCGCTCACGCTGGGTCTCGGCATCGGGGCGAACGCCGCCGTCTTCAGCATCATCAACACGCTGCTGCTCCGGCCGTTGCCGGTCGCGGACGCCGCGAATCTCTATGTCCTCGCCGTCACGCACAAGGACAACGAACAGCCGCACCAGGTCTCGTGGGCCGATTACGTCGACTACCGCGACGACTCCGATGTGTTTTCGGATCTCGCCGCCTACGCGATCAGTTTCGCCGGATTGAGCGCCGACAAGCGCGCCGATCGCGTCACGGTCAACTACGTCACCGGCAACTTCTTTTCGATGCTCGGGATTCGTCCGCAACACGGACGGCTGATCACGCCAGGCGAAGGGGATACGTTCGGCGCCGATCCTGTCATCGTGCTCGGCCACTCGTACTGGATGAGGCGGTTCAACGGCGATCCGGCGGTCGTGGGCCGGACCGTGCTCGTCAACGCGCAGCCCTTCACCGTCGCCGGCGTCGTGCCCGAGAAGTTCCGCGGCGTGTATGCGCTCGTCGAATTCGACGCGTACATGCCCCTGGGCATGATTTTTCCGCAGGCCACGTACCGGGAGCTGATCAACCGCCGCGACAACCACGAGCTGCGCGTGATCGGCCGCTTGAAGCCCGGTGTCTCTTCGCGCCAGGCGCAGGCGGCGCTGGACGTGACGGCACGGCAGCTCGAGCAGCAGTATCCCGACACGAACGCGACCGTGCGCGCGCGGGTCATTCCCGAACACCTCGCGCGTCCCGAGCCGAACAGTGCCGACAGCAGTCCCTTTGTTGCCGGGGTGTTCATGCTGCTCGTCGGGTTGGTGCTGCTCGTGGCGTGCGTCAATGTCATCAACCTGCTGATGGTGCGCGCCACGACCCGGCATCGGGAGCTGGCCGTGCGCGCGGCGCTCGGCGCCGGCCGCACGAGACTCGTACGCCAGTTGCTCACGGAGAGCGTCCTGCTCGCCCTTGCGGGCGGCGCAACCGGCGCCCTTTTCGGGCGCTGGGTCAGCGGGATGCTGACGCGGATCACGCTGCCAGCCGATATCCCCGTTCACTTCGACCTGCCGTTCGACTGGCGGGTGTTCGCCTACATCGGCCTCATCGCGCTCGGCACCGGCGTCGTCGCCGGCCTCTTTCCCGCGTTGAAGGCTTCGAGCGCGGATCTGAACAACGCGCTGCGCGAAGGCGGACGCAGCGTGGCGGGCGGGCGGCAGCGGTTGCGCGGCGCGCTCGTCGTCGGGCAGGTCGCCGTCTCGCTGGTACTGCTCGTGGCCGCCGCGCTCTTCGTCCGCAGCGTCCAGAGCGCGCGCGCGGTCGATCTTGGATTCGATCCGTCGCACGTACTGAACCTCTCGATGGACGTGTCCCAGCTTGGCGTGGACGAAGTCCACGGGCGGTCGTTCTACCGGGAGCTGGAGTCCCGCGTTCGCGCGCTGCCGGGCGTGGAGACGGTGAGCTATGCGTACTCGACGCCGTTCGGCTACTACGGCTCGAGCGAGTATGTCGAAGCGGAGGGACAGCCCATCCCGAAAGAACAGCGGAGGCCGAGCGCCGGATTCAACATGGTCGGCGCCGACTACTTCAGCACCATGAAGGTGCCGGTTCTCCGCGGCCGCGCGTTCACGACCGACGACGACGAGCGGGGCCGGAAGGTGGCCATCGTCAACCAGTACATGGCGCAGAAGTTCTGGCCGGGGCGGGATCCCCTCGGCAAGCGCTTCCGCATGGCGGGCGACGACACGTCGTGGCTGGAGGTGGTGGGCGTCGCGCCGAACGGCAAATTCCGGTACCTCTTCGAGGACCCAGGGATGTATTTCTTCGCACCGATGGCGCAGCACTATCGGGCCATCCGTGCGCTCCATGTGCGCACCGCGGTTGCCAACCCGGAGACGCTCGCGCCGGCAATCCAGAAAGAGATCCACGCGCTGAACCCCGACCTGCCGGTGTACGACGTGCGCTCGATGGCGCACGCGCTCGACGGGCCGAACGGGTTCTTCCTGCTCAGGATGGGGGCGCTGTTCGGCGGCGCGCTCGGGCTGCTCGGTCTGGCGCTTGCGCTCGTCGGCGTTTACGGCGTCGTGTCGTACGCGGCCACGCAACGGACGCAGGAGATCGGGATCCGCATGGCGCTCGGCGCCCGGACGACGGACGTGCTGCGGCTCGTCGTCGGCCACGGCCTGCTGCTCGTCGCCGCGGGAATCGGCGTCGGGCTCGCGGCCGCGTTGTGGATCGGGCGGCTGATGAGCACGCTGCTCTTCGGCGTGTCGTCGAGCGATCCGGTCACGTTCGTCACGGTTCCGCTGCTGCTCGGCACGATGGCGGTCATCGCGTCGTACATTCCCGCCTTCCGCGCGACCCGGATCAACCCCGTCCAGGCCTTACGCGATTAGCCGGGCCCGCGCGATTGCGAATCCGCAATTCGCGATCAGCCATTCCCGGCCACTGTAGAATCTCATTCGTGCACAGATTCGTGGCCGGGGCATGCGTCCTTCTGGCCGTGGCCGCGTGTCTCGCCTTCCCGCGCGTCATCGGCAAAATGCCTGACCTCGAGGTCTATTGGAAAGCGGCCGTCCGAGCACGCGCGGCCGAGGCGCTGTACCGCGTCGAGGACCAGCATTATCAATTCAAGTACGCGCCGGCGTTTGCCGTGCTCGCCATCCCCATCGGACTCGTGCCGCTCGCGGCGGCCAAGAGCATCTGGTATCCCGCATCCGTCGCGCTCGTCCTTGCGCTCGTGTGGCTGAGCGTACGGCTCCTGCCCGAGCGACGAAGACCGGGATGGCTGCTCGTGCTGATCGTCACCGCGGCCATGGCGAAGTTCTACGGGCACGAGATCGTGCTCGGCCAGGTGAACGCGCTCTTTGCCGTTATCGTGCTGCTTGCCCTTGCCTCCTTGAGGACCGGCGGTGAAGTCCGGGCGGGCCTGCTGCTCGCTCTCGCAGTCGTCGTCAAGCCCTACGCGGCCATCTTCGTGCCGTGGCTGCTCGCGCGGCGCCGGGCCGGCTCGGTGGCGGCGTGCCTCGCCGGCCTGCTCTTCGTGCTGGCGCTGCCCGCCGCTCTTTACGGGATTCCCGGTGACGTCGAGTTGCACAGGGGGTGGTGGAAGACCGTGACGGAGTCCACTGCGCCGAATCTGGCCAACGCCGACAACGTCTCGATTGCCGGCATGTATGCGAAGTGGCTCGGGCCGGGAAGCTCGTCGCGGACTCTCACGGTCGCGACGGCCGGTGCGGTGCTGGCCGTTGTCGGCTTCGTCTTCATCCGCCGGCGGGCGCTTCCGTTCCCGGAGGCGCTCGAGGGAGCGCTGCTGTTGACGGCGATCCCGCTGCTGTCCCCGCAGGGCTGGGACTACGTCTTTCTGATCTCGACGCCGGCCATCGCGTTCATCGTCAATTACGAAGACCGCCTGCCGCGGGTCTTGCGTGTTCTCGCGATCGTGGCGATCGCCGTCGTCGGACTCAGCGTGTTCGATCTGATGGGCCGGCGGCTTTACGCCGCGTTCATGGCCACCTCGGCACTCACGGTCTGTTTCTTCGTGATTGCCGCTGCGCTGACGGCATTGCGGGCGAGGAAGATCGCGTGAGGTACCGTGTGTCCCGCTGCACGATGTCACACTGCACCGCTGCCACGGGGCACGATCGCCAGTAGACAGTCTCGGCGAGGCTGTGCCGTCGAGCCGCGCGCAGCGCGGCAAGCCGCGTCTGACGTTCCGCCGCGGCGATGGATCTGAAGGTCTTCTCGTGACAGTCTTCGTGAGCTTCGTGTGCTTCGTGGCCTTCGTGACAAAGGGCCGTCGGCTTGTCTCGGCGTGACTCAGAGAGGTATCCGATGCTGCGAATGATGATCTCGATCGGCGCGATACTGGCCATGGGCATGACGCAAGCACCGCTTCGTGCGACCGATCCCGATCCGGGCGTTTCGCTGGCACTGGCGGAAGCGCGCGCGGCTCGGATCAGCGACGTGCGCTATGAGCTCCGGTTCGAGATTCCCGACAGCGCGACCCAGCCTATGGACGGGCACGCGACCATCTCCTTCAACCTCACCGACCCGGGCGCGCCGCTGGTCCTCGACTTCGCCGGCCCACCGCAGAACATCATCGGCGTGGACGTCGGCGGCGACGTGACGCCGTTCCGCGTCGTCAACGAACATCTGGTGATCCCGGCCGCCGCGCTGCGTAAGGGCCCGAACGCGGTGACGGTGTCGTTCGTCGCGGGGGACGCCTCACTCAACCGTTCCGCCGACTTCATGTACTCCGTGTTCGTGCCCGCAAGGGCGCGACTGGCCTTCCCCTGCTTCGATCAACCGGACCTCAAAGCGCGCTACACGCTGCACCTGGAGATCCCCGAGAGCTGGGAGGCGCTCGCCAACGGCAAGGAAATCGAGCGCACGACGAAGGCGCCGCGCACGACGCTGCGCTTCGCGGACACGCAGCCGCTGCCCACTTATCTGTTCGCCTTTGCCGCCGGCAGGTTCAAGATCGAGTCCGCCGAACGCGGCGGGCGGACGTTCCGGATGTTCCATCGCGAAACGGACGGCGCGAAAGTGGCGCGCAACCGCGACGCGATCTTCGATCTCCATGCCGCGGCCATCGCGTGGCTCGAGCGCTACACCGGCATCCCGTATCCATTCGGGAAATTCGATTTCCTGCTCGTGCCGTCGTTCCAGTTCGGCGGCATGGAGCACGCCGGCGCGATCTTCTACAACGCCTCCGGCCTGCTGCTCGACGAGTCGGCGACGCAGAACCAGAAGCTCGGGCGCGCAAGCGTGATCGCGCACGAGACCTCGCACATGTGGTTCGGCGATCTCGTGACGATGCGATGGTTCAACGACGTGTGGATGAAGGAGGTCTTCGCGAACTTCATGGCCGCGAAGATCGTCAACCCGTCGTTCCCCGGGATCAACCACGAGCTGCGGTTCCTGTACGCGCACTATCCCTCGGCGTACGGGGTCGATCGGACGCCCGGGACAAATGCCATCCGGCAGCGGCTCGACAACCTGAGCGAAGCGGGCAGCCTCTACGGCGCCATCATCTATCAGAAGGCGCCCGTCGTCATGCGGCAACTGGAGACGATCGTCGGCGAGGACGGTTTCCGGGACGGCTTGCGCGAGTACCTGCGCGGGCATGCGTTCGGCAACGCGACCTGGCCGGATCTGATTCGCGTGCTCGACGCGCGGACGCCGGAGGACCTGGACACCTGGAGCCATGCGTGGGTCGAAGAGGCCGGCCGGCCGGCCATCACCACGGACCTGCGCGTCGAGAATGGGCGCGTCGCGCGGCTGGCGTTCACGCAGAAAGACCCGGTGCAGGCGCGCGGCCTCGTCTGGACTGAGCGGCTCCAGGTCGCGCTCGGGCCCACGAACCTGTCCGTCACATTGAATGCGCCGACGGTGGAAGTCGCGGAAGCGCGCGGTCTTCCCGCGCCGCGCTTCGTGCTTCCCACCGGCGGCGGCATCGGGTACGGCGGGTTCGCCCTCGATCCGGCCAGCCGCGCGTATCTGCTCGAACACGTGTCCGACATTTCCGACGCACTGACCCGCGGCGCCGCGTACGTCACCTTGTGGGAAGAGATGCTCGACGGCCGCGTGAAGCCCGGCGATCTCGTCGAGCGGCTCGTCGCGGGCCTTCCGGGCGAATCCGACGAGCTGAACCTGCAGCGGATGCTCTCCTACACGCAGCAGGGCTGCTGAAAGTTCCTCTCCGCCTCCGATCGGGACGCGTTGGCGCCCAGGCTCGAGCGCGTGCTGCGCGCGGGCGTTGGCGCGGCACAGACCGCCAGCGTGAAATCGGCATGGTTCTCGACGCTGCGGGACACGGCGCTGACGACGCCGACACTGGAGTGGCTGGAACGCGTGTGGCGGAAGACGGAGACGGTGCCCGGACTCGTGCTGGCCGAGCCGGACTTCATCTCGCTGTCGCTCGAGCTCGCGGTCCGCGGCGTGCCCGCGTGGAACGAGATCCTCGAGCAACAGCTCGCGCGTACGGAGAACCCCGATCGCAAGGCGCGGTTCGCGTTCGTGCGCCCGGCGCTCTCGCCCGACCCGAAGGTGCGCGACGCGTTCTTCGAGAGCCTGACAGACGTGAAGAACCGGCGCCGCGAGCCGTGGGCACTCGAAGGCCTGTCGTACCTCCACCATCCGCTGCGCGCCGCCAGCTCCGAGAAGCACATCCCTCAGAGCCTCGCGATGCTGCAGGAGATTCAGCGGACGGGCGATATCTTCTTCCCGAAGCGCTGGATGGACGCCACCCTCTCGGGCCACAACTCCGCGAGCGCCGCGGAGATGGTTCGAGCGTTCCTGAAGAGGCTGCCGCCCGATTATCCCGATCGGCTTCGCCGGATCATCCTGTCTTCGGCCGACGACCTCTTCCGCGCCACCGCGCACCCGTGACCGCGTCACGGGTGCGGCCCGGGCGTGACGGCTTTCTACGTTCTACGTTCTGAGTTCTACGTTTCCTACGCTCCCGTTGTCGCCTGCTTCTTCCGTGTGCTTCGGCGCTTCACGTAGAACAAGCCGACCACGCCGACGAGAATTGCTGCAATGGCGTACATCCATACCTCCTTGGGTCGGGGTCCGATGAGGCAAGCACGATGCCGCTGCGAGGCGATTCCCGTCCCAATCGCTGCAAGTCGCTGACGGCGGCGCGTTTGGGCCCGCGCCGCCCGCGCCCCGGCTCCCGCACGCACTACAATGGGGAGCCGCGCCGACGTGCGATTCGGTCGTGCCGAGTGCATTTCCGTCAGCGGCCTTCACCCGTCACTCTTCGCGCTTCGATCGGAGATCGCCGCGCGGGTTGCCCTCATGAACGTGCACATCCTCGTCACCGGCGGGACCTTCGACAAGGAGTACGACGAGCTCACCGGCCGCCTCTTCTTCCGCGACACACATGTTCCCGAGATGCTGCGGCGCGGCCGGTGCCGGCTGACGGTCACGATCGAGACCGTCATGATGGTGGACAGCCTGGAGCTGGACGAGGGGGGGCGCGCCGAGATCGTCAGCCGCGCCCGTGCCTGCGGCCATGGTGCGATTGTCATCACCCACGGTACCGACACGCTGTGTGAAACCGCGCAGGCCCTCGGCCGCGCGGCGCTCCCGGAGAAGACGATCGTCCTCACCGGAGCGATGGTGCCGTACGCGTTCGGGAGCTCCGACGGGCTGTTCAATCTCGGCAGCGCGCTCTCGTTCGCGCAGGTGCTGCCGCCGGGCGTCTACATCGCGATGAACGGCCAGTACTTCGACTGGAACAACGTGCGGAAGAACCGGGATGCGGGCTGCTTTGAGACCATCCCTCAATTGTGAATTGTGAGTTGTGACTTAAGCGGCTGCGCGCCACGTGCGGCGGTTGGGACGACTCGGCACCCGGCCGCTCAAATCGTCCGACTCGACGAGATCGGCTTGTTACCGCTCAATTCATAATTCACAATTCACAATTCAGGTGTCGCTATGACTGTGTCTTTGCAATCGAAGCTCCCCTCGGTGGGGACCACCATCTTCACGGTGATGTCGCGGATGGCGGCGGAGCTGGGTGCGATCAACCTGTCGCAGGGTTTTCCTGATTTCGACTGCGACCCGGAGCTGATCGACGCCGTGGCAGGCCACATGCGCGCCGGGCGCAACCAGTACGCGCCGATGCAGGGCATCCTGCCGCTGCGCGAGGCGATCGCCGCGAAGTACGAGCACTTCCACGGCCGGCGCTACGATCCCGAGACCGAGGTCACCGTCACGTCGGGCGGAACCGAGGCGCTGTTCGACGCGATTGCCGCGGTCCTCCACCCGGGCGACGAGGCGATCGTGCTCGAGCCGTGCTACGACTCGTACGTCCCGGCGATCGAGCTCAGTGGCGGCGTCCCGATCGTGGTCTCGCTCACCTATCCCGACTACGCGATCGACTGGCCGGCCCTCCGCCGCGCGGTCACGCCGCGGACGCGGCTGCTCATCGTCAACTCTCCGCACAACCCGGCGGGCGCGGTGCTCGACGCCGCCGACATCCGCGAGCTCACCGCGCTCGTCGCGGAACGCGATCTGCTCATCGTCGCCGACGAGGTGTACGAGCACATCATCTTCGACGGGATTCAGCACGAGTCCATGGCGCGCCATCCGGAGCTGGCGGCCCGCAGCTTCATCATCGGTTCCTTCGGCAAGACGTACCACACGACCGGCTGGAAGGTCGGCTACACCGTCGCCCCCGCCCCGCTCACCGCGGAGTTCCGCAAGGTGCACCAGTTCGTGACCTTCGCGACGAACACCCCCGTGCAATACGCGCTGGCCGATTTCCTCGCGGCGCGCCGCGGACTCGCGGAGCTGTCGCCGTTCTACCAGCGCAAGCGCGACCTGTTCCTTCGCCTGATGGAAGGCTCGCGGTTCACGCCGCTGGCGTGCCGCGGCAGCTACTTCCAGCTCATGGACTACTCCGCGATCACCGATGAAGACGACGCGGCGTTCGCGGTGCGGCTGACGCGGGAGCACGGCGTCGCGTCCATTCCCACGTCGCCGTTCCTCTATCGCAGCCGCGCGCCGAAGGTGCTGCGGTTCTGCTTCGCGAAACGCGAGGAGACCCTGGCCGCGGCTGCGGAGCGTTTGCGGGGCGTGTAAGGAGCCGGAGGGGACGGAGGGCACGGAGACGACGGTCTACACGGAGGCGCGGAGTTCACGGAGACGCACGGAGGTACGGGCCGGTCTGGCCGCGCTGCGCGCAGTAATGGGATACGAGATCGCATCCCATTGAGCCGCCGGCCGCAGGGTGCAGCAGGGCCGGCGCCAGACCGGCCACGCGTTGTGCGTCACGCCTGAGCCTCCCTCCGTGTGTCTCCGCGTCCTCCGTGCCTCCGTGTGATCGTGTCCGCGCGCTCCGCACTCTCCGTGCGCTCACGACCCGATTCGATATTCCTTCGGCGGCTCCGTCTCGAGGAGCCAGCTGACGAAGTAGTCCCACCGGCGCCGCATCATGTAGTTCGATGCGGCGCCGTAACCGTGGTTCTGGTTCGGCAGCAGGATCAGTTCGAAGTCCTTGTTGGCCTTGATGAGCGCGTCGGCGATCAACATGGTCTGATACGGCGGCACGTTGGTGTCCATCGTGCCGTGCGCCAGCAGAAGGTGCCCTTTCAGGTTCTTCGCGAAATTCTGGTTGGCCTCGGCGTCGTAATTGTCCGTGCCGTCCCCGTTCCTCAGCAGGAGTCCCTGGTAGCGCTCGCCCCAGTCATCCTCGTTCTCCCGCTGGTCGTGGTTGCCCGACTCGGCGATCCCCGCCTTGAAGAAATCGGGAAAACGGAACATGGCCGTCGTCGTCGCGAACCCGCCGCCCGAGTGCCCCCAGATCCCGGCGCGGGTAATGTCAACCCATGGGTACCTTCGCGCGAGCTCTGTCATCCCGGCAATCTGATCGGGGATGGTGTTGTCGCGCCCCATCGCGCCGTAGTAGGCGTCCTGGAACGCCTTCGATCGCCCGGGCGTGCCCATCCCGTCGATCGTGACGACGATGAAGCCGAGTTCGGCGAGCGCCTGGCGATCGCCGCGCGCGGGCGTGAAGGCGCGGCTGCCGGTGCTGCCGGTCTGCGGGCCCGGGTACACGTGGTTGACGATCGGGTACTTCTTCGACGGATCAAAGTCCGTCGGGCGGAAGAGCAAGCCGTGGATGTCGGTCCTGCCGTCGTGCGCCGTCATCCTGATCGGCATCGGCGGCTTCCAGCCGGTCGCGACGAGCTTCGAGATGTCGGCCTTCTCGAGCGGCATCACCAGCGTGCCGTCGCCGGCGCGGAGCGTGACGACAGGCGGCGCGTCCGGCCTTGAATACGTGTCGACGAGGTATCGTCCGGACGGAGAGAGCTGGATCGCGTGCGTCCCGTCGTCCGGCGTGAGCGGCACCGCGGGACCGCCGTCCAGCCGCGCGCGATAGAAGTGCAGGAAGTACGGGTCCTGTCCCTTGTCGCGCCCGTTCGCGCCGAACCAGAGCGTCCGTGTCTTCGCGTCCACGCGCGCGATCTGCATGACGGGGCCTTCGCCCGTCGTGATCGGGTTCTTCAGGTGCCCGGTCAGGAGATCGTACAGATAGAGCTGCCCCCAGTTGTCGCGCTCGGAGTGCCAGATGACTTCGTTCGTGTCCCACAGAACCCGCCAGCCGGTCCGCGACTCGAATTGTGTCGGCACGACTTCGTCGAACGCGGTGCGGACCGCGCCGGTCGCGGTGTCGGCGACGCGGAGCCAGACGTGCTTGTGGTCGCGCGACACCGACGCCAGCGCGAGCCGGGAGCCGTCAGGGCTCCAGTTGTAGTCGGCCATGCTGAGGTCGTCGCCGAGTGTCGCGCGATGGAAGTCCGCCTCCATCTGCAGGCGCGTGGTCTTTCCGGTCAGCGTGTCGATCACGACGCGGTGGACCATCGCCATGACGGGATCGCCCGGCAGCGGGAATTTCGAGACGCGCAGAGTCGGGTGGCCGACGGTCGTGCTGACCAGATACATCTCGCCGACGTTGCGCTCGTCCTGCTGCTGGGTGGCGACCTTCGTCGAGTCGGGCGACCACGACACGATCGCCCGATCGCTGCTGCTCCAGCCGGCGTTGTCGGTGGCGTACCCGAAGTACCGCACGCCATCGGTCGTGAGCGCGCGCTCGGCGCCGGTCTTCATGTCGCGCAGCCAGAGATTCCAGTCGCGCACGAATACGGCGCGCGATCCGTCCGGCGCGACGTTGAGTGGTTTTCCATCCGACGACGGCGGTCCGCCGCCGCGGCCGCCCCGCCCGGCGCCGCGGCCCCCGCCCCGGCCGCTCCCCGTCTGACCGGCGTCAGCGGCGCAGTCGACGCCGGCCGCGCCGCAGTCGGCGTACGCGGTCCGCGTCTTCTTCAGCGGATCGACGACAACGATTTCCGTCCCCGTTAGCGTCTGGTTGCGATACCAGAAACGTTCGTCCGGCAGCCAGTTCGCCGCGACGCTGCCGCCGACGACGAGCCCGGCGAGATTCGGCGCCAAGAACTTCTCGGCGCGCGCGTAGTCGGCCGCCGTGACCGCCGGCCGCTGAGCGACGAGAGCAGCCGTCGCCGACAGGAGGCCACTGAGGATCAGGAGGGAAGGGTTGTGGCGCATGGGTGAGGCGTACGATACCTCAAACCGGAGGTGACGGAGGTCACGGAGAAACCCGCTCACACGGAGACGCGGAGTTCACGGGGACGCACGGGGGTATGGGCCGGTCTGGGCCGCGCTCCGCGCGGTAATGGGATGCGAGATCCACAGATGCAAGCACGCGGGAAATCGGAGCGTGTTTGCATCCGCGGATCTCGCGTCCCATTGAGCCGCCGGCCGCGCAGGGCAGCAGGCCGGCGCCAGACCGGCCCCGAGTCGTGCGTCACGCCTGAGCTCCCTCCGTGCGTCTCCGTGTCCTCCGCGTCTCCGTGTCGATCGTCTTCGTGCGTGCCGTTCGCTCCGTTCCCTACTCTGCCGGATTCCCGGCACCTCCCGCGCGCGTTCCCACAAAACACCTATGAAAAGCGCGCGGCGACGGCCGTTGCATGCGTACACTCTCACCGTGCTCACCGCCACCATCACCCGGATCGACAGGAGCGCTGTTCACGACGGCCCCGGCGTCCGCACCGTCGTCTTCTTCAAAGGGTGCCCGCTGCGCTGCGAGTGGTGCCACAGCCCGGAAACACAGGCGGCCTCTCCCGCGATCGCGCTGTATCACGAGCGCTGCATCGGCTGCGGGTCGTGCATGGCCGCGTGCACGAATGCCGCGGTGACATTCGTCGACGGCCGTCACGGCGTGCTGCGCTCGCGGTGCCGCGTGTGCGGCGAATGCGGCGACGCGTGCCCGTCCGGGGCGCGCGAAGTCATCGGGCGCGTTGTGTCGGTCGACGACGTGATGGATGCGATCGAGCGCGACGTCGTCTTCTACGACCAGTCGGGCGGCGGTGTGACGGCGTCGGGCGGCGAGCCGCTGCTCCAGGCACCCTTCGTCGAGGCGCTTTTGAAGCATTGCCGCGAGCGCGGAATCGCCACCGCCGTTGAAACGTGCGGCCTGGCGCCGTCGGGCGCGCTGCTGAGCGTGGCGCCCTGGACCGATCTGTTTCTCTTCGACTTGAAACTGATGGACGCGGTGCGGCACCGGCGGGTCACCGGCCGATCGAACCGCCAGATCCTCTACAACCTGCGGCTGCTCGCGTCCCGCCATCGCAACGTGCGGATCCGTTTTCCGCTGATTCCCGGTGTGAACGACGACCCGGAGAACCTGGCCGCCACGGGCGCATTCCTGTCTTCGCTCGGCGTGACGCAGTTGGACGTGCTGCCGTATCATCGCGGGGGCGTGGCGAAGTACGAGCGGCTCGATCGGCAGTACGCGCTGCTGGATCTTGCGGCGCCGTCGGCCGAGGAGGTCGACGGCACGATTGCCGCGCTGACCCGGCACGGGCTGGACGTACGAATCGGAGGGTTGCGATGAACGCGAGGGTCGAGCGGCTGCGCGAGTCGAGCCTGCGGACCGCGCCGTCGGTCTCGGCCGAGCGCGCGCTTCTGCTGACGGAGTTCTACGAGCATGCCGGCCCGTGGTCGCCGCCGATGATGCGCGCCATGGCGTTCCGGCACCTGATGGAGCGCAAGACCGTCTACATCGGAGCCGGCGAGCTGATCGTCGGCGAGCGCGGCCCCGAGCCCAAGGCGACGCCGACCTACCCCGAGCTGTGCTGCCACTCGCTCGAGGACCTCGATGTCCTCAACGACCGCGACAAGATCTCGTATCGCGTCTCCGGCGAAGTGCGCGCCGCGTACCGTGAGCGCGTGATTCCGTTCTGGAAGGGGCGGTCGATGCGCGACCTGCTCTTCGCGCAAATGACCGACGCGTGGAAGGCCGCCTACGACGCGGGCGTGTTCACCGAGTTCATGGAGCAGCGCGCTCCCGGCCACACCGTGCTCGACGGCAAGATCTTCCGCCTCGGCTTTCGCGCGTTCCAGGCGGAGATCAGGCACGCCATCGCCGCGCTCGACGACCTGGCGGATCCGCGCGCGTACGACAAACGGGAAGAGCTGCGCGCGATGCACGTCTCGGCCGACGCCATCATCCGCTTCGCCGAGCGGCACGCCGAGCGTGCGCGCGAGCTGGCCGCCGCCGAGTCCGACGCGGTGCGGCGCGACGAGCTCGAGCGCATCGCCGAGGTCTGCGGCCGCGTGCCCGCGGAGGCCCCGCGCAGCTTCCACGAAGCGCTCCAGGCGTACTGGTTCGTCCACCTCGGTGTCATCACCGAGCTGAACACGTGGGACTCGTTCAATCCGGGGCACCTGGATCGGCACCTGTATCCGTTCTATCGCGCCGGGCTCGGCGACGGCACGCTCACCGAGGAGGCCGCGCGCGAGCTGCTCGAGTGCTTCTGGGTCAAGTTCAACAACCAGCCGGCCCCGCCGAAGGTCGGCGTCACCGCGGCCGAGAGTGGCACCTACACCGACTTCGCGAACATCAACAGCGGCGGGTTGACCGCTGACGGGGCCGACGGCGTCAACGACCTGACCTACCTGATTCTCGACGTCATCGACGAGATGCGGCTGCTGCAGCCGTCATCGAACATTCAGGTGAGCCGGAAGAGCCCGGACCGCTTCATCCGGCGCGCCTGCGAGATCGTGCGCAAGGGGTGGGGACAGCCCTCCATCTTCAACGCGGACGCCGTCGTCGAAGAGCTGCTGCGCCAGGGCAAGTCGCTCGCCGATGCGCGCGAGGGAGGCACCAGCGGATGCGTCGAGACGGGCGCCTTCGGCAAGGAGGCGTACATTCTCACCGGGTACTTCAACCTGCCGAAGGTCCTCGAGCTGGCGCTGAACGACGGCGTCGACCCCGCCACGGGCAGGCAGGTCGGCGCGCCGACCGGCGAGCTCGCCGCGTTCGACTCCTACGACGCGGTGTTCGCCGCCTTCGCGCGCCAGCTCCGGCATCTCGTCGAGGTCAAGATGACCGGCACGAACGTCATCGAGCGGCTGTACGCCACCCGCATGCCGGCACCGTTCCTCTCGATCCTGATCGACGACTGCATCGCGAACGGGCGCGACTACAACGACGGCGGCGCGCGTTACAACACCACGTACATCATGCCGGTTGGGATTGCCACCGTCACAGACAGCCTGTCGGCCATCCGCTGCCACGGTTTCGAGCGCCGCGGTGTGACCATGGAGACGCTCGCGGCGGCGCTGCGGCGCAACTTCGAAGACGACGAGGTGCTGCGCCTGAGGCTGTGGAACAAGACGCCGCGCTACGGCAACGACGACTGCGCCGCCGACGCCGTCCTCGCGTCTGTGTTCGACGCCGTCTTCAACGCGATTGACGGCAGGCCCAATCCGCGCGGCGGCGAGTACCACGTCAACTACCTGTCCACCACCTGCCACATGTATTTCGGATCGAAGGTGGGCGCGACGCCTGACGGCCGTCACGCGGGCGAGCCCGTCTCGGAAGGCATCTCGCCCGTGCAGGGCACCGACCGGCGCGGCCCGACCGCGGTGCTCCGCTCCGCCGCGCGCCTCGATCACACGCGGACGGGCGGTACGCTCCTCAACCAGAAGTTCGCGCCGGAGGCGCTCCAGACCGCCGCGGACCTCGATCGGCTCGTCAGCCTCGTGCGCGCCTACTTCGCGCTCGGCGGCCACCACATCCAGTTCAACGTCGTCACCGCCGCCACGCTGCGCGAGGCGCAGGCGGACCCGGAGCGGCATCGCGACCTGATCGTCCGCGTGGCAGGCTACAGCGATTACTTCTGCGATCTCACCAAAGCGCTCCAGGACGAGATCATCTCGCGGACGGAGCACAGCGTCGTGTGATAGCTGGCAGCGGGCAGCTGGCAGTGAGTCGAGCTGTCCAACTGTCGGCGTGACAGTGTGATCCGCTGCCTGCTGCCTGCTGCCAGCTACCGCTTCGTATGCAACCTCGCCGTTGACGGTATATGCTCTCGCTCTGCCCGACATGGAGGAGCGAAGTGCACACACCCGACGATCCGATCGAACTCACGCAGACCGAATCCGAAGCGATCAGTGAAGGCGAGGCGCCGCTCGGCGGGGTGGACCGCCGCACGTTCATCACCCTCTCGCTCGCGGCCACCGCCGCCAGCACACTCGGCGGGGACACGGTGCGCGCACAGGCAGCCGGCGTGGTCCCCGTGGGCCGGGGACAGGCGGCGCAGCAACCTCCGCCCCCGCCGGTTCCGCTCGGGAACGGTGAGCCGCCGGCGGAGCAGTTCCAGCCGTATCCCGGCGGAACCGGCGCCATGATGGAGAAGCTGGCCCGTGAACGGGGACGCGCGGCGTTCGACCGATCGGTGTTCACCGTCGAACCGTGGCGCGGAGCGGTTCCGGCTTCCCCCGACGACATCGCCTTTCTTCCCGCGCATCGGCTCGCCGCCCTACTGAAGGCGCAGAAGATCACGTCGCAGCAGTTGACGGATATCTACCTCACCCGGCTCAAGCGCCTGAACCCGACGCTGCTCTGCGCGGTCACGATCATGGAGGAGCAGGCGCGGGCGGAAGCGGCGAAGGCCGACGCCGAGATCAAGGCGGGCAAATACCGCGGCCCGCTTCACGGTCTTCCCTACGGCGTGAAGGATCTGTTCGCCACCAAGGGCGTGCCGACGACGTGGGGCGCCGCGGACTTCGAGAACCGCATCATCGACGAGGACGCCGAAATCGTCCTCCGGCTGCGCAACGCGGGGGCGATCTTGATCGCGAAGCTCGCGACGGGCCTCTTCGCGCAGAACGATCAGTGGTTCCGCGGGCGCACGAACAACCCCTGGAACATCGTGCAGGGATCGAGCGGCTCGTCGGCGGGGCCCGCCTCGGCGACCGCGGCGGGCTGCGTCGCCTTCTCCATCGGGACCGAAACACAGGGGTCCATCGTCTCGCCGTCGCTGCGCTGCGGGGTGAACGCGCTGCGCCCGACGTTCGGGCGGGTCAGCCGTGCCGGCGGGATGACGCTCGCCTGGTCGATGGATCGCGTCGGACCAATCTGCCGCACGGTCGAAGACTGCGCGATGGTCTTCAACGCCGTCCACGGCGTCGATGAGAAGGATCCCTCCACGGTCATGGCGCCTTTCCGCTTCGACCGCTCCATCGCGCTCGCGTCGCTGCGAATCGGCGTGGATCCGAACGCGCCCAAGGAACTCGTGGACACGCTGCGCAAGCTCGGCGTGAAGGCAAAGGAAGTCGGCCCGCGACCGACCGTCGCGGGGATCGGCGGCGGCGGGCTCGGGGTGGAAGGGGCCGCGGCATTCGACGCCTACGTGCAGCAGAAGGCGAAGGAGACCGGTCTGGATCTGACGACGCTGCCCGAGCCGGCCGGCCGCGGGGCCGGCGGCGCCGGCCGGGGCCGCGGAGCAGGAGCGGGAGGCGACGCCGGACGTGGCGGGGCGCCCGCGAACCCGATGGCGCCGGCCGACTGGAATCCCCGATTCGTGAACGGGCGCAGGACCCGCGCGTTCGAGTACGTGCAGAGCCAGCGGCGCCGGTACATGCTGATCCAGAAGTGGGCCGATTACATGAAGGACCTCGACATGTTCATCGCCAGCCCGTCGGCGGACGTGGGGGCGAACGCTCAGACCGGCCACCCGTGCGTCGTCGTGCCCTACAAGTTCGACGTGCCGCAGCAGGGGGGAGGACGCGGCGGCGCGGCGCAGCCGCCGCTCGAGCTCAAGGCGCAGCCGATCTGCGCCGTGATTGTCGGCAACCTGTTTGCCGACGACCTCGTTCTCTCGGTGGCGCACCAGTTCCAGGCGCATACGGACGTGCACCTCAAACGGCCTGCTCTGTAGTCACGGCAGGCCGTCGCCCGCAGCTCGCAGCTCGCAGCATGCGGCTGGCAGCGGATCACGCCGTCGCGCTGATACAGTTCGACAGCTAGACTCACTGCCTGCTGCCCGCTGCTTGCTGCCTGCCTACTGCCTACTGCCTGCTGCGAGCTGCCCGCTGCCTGCTGCCTGCCTACTGCCCGCTGCCTGCTGTCCGCTGCCAGCTATTCAGGCTGGCCGCCGGTTGCTCGCCAGCGCTCCGCGTGGGACAATGCGCCGTTTCCCGTCCATCCTTTCTCCGGGAGTGAGCAATGAAACGCAGACTCTGGCGTGCCCTCATAGTGGCGGCTGCCGGTATAGCCGCGGCCGTGGCCGTTCACGGTCAGGCCGGCCGCATGACCGCCGACACCTTCAACGGCGTTGCGTTCCGGTCGATCGGTCCCGGCCTGACGACCGGGCGTATCCAGGACGTCGCCATCGATCCGAAGAACCCGAGCGTGTGGTACGTGGCCGCCGCCTCGGGCAATTTGTGGAAGACCGAGAACCGTGGCAACACGTGGACGCCGATCTTCGACGACTACGGCTCCTTCTCCCTCGGCGCGGTCGTCGTCGATCCAAAGGACTCGAACATCGTGTGGGTCGGGACCGGCGAGAACGCCAACCAGCGCAGCGTCAGCTACGGCGACGGCGTCTACAAGTCGACCGACGCCGGCAAGACGTTCAAGCGCATGGGCCTCGAGAACTCCGAGCACATCCAGAACATCGTCGTCGATCCGCGCAACTCGAACGTCGTCTTCGTGACGGCGATCGGCCCGCTCTGGACGAGCGGCGGCGATCGCGGCGTCTACAAGACGACGGATGGCGGCGCGACGTGGAAGGCGATCCTGACGGTTGACGCCGACACGGGCGCCACCGACATGGTGATGGATCCGAAGAAGCCCGACGTCATCTACGCGGCGATGCACCAGCGGCGCCGCCACACCGGCCAGCTCGTTGGCGGCGGACCGGGCAGCGGTCTCTACAAGTCGATCGACGGCGGCGTGAAGTGGACAAAGCTCACGAAGGGCCTGCCCACCGTCGAGATGGGCCGCATCGGCCTCGGCATCAACTGGAAGACCTCGAACACCGTGTATGCGCTCGTGACCGCGCAGAAGGGACAGGGAGGCTTCTTCCGTTCGGATGACGCGGGGGCCACGTGGACGCGCATCGGCAGGACGGTGAGCGAAGGCGGCGGACGCGGCGCGGGCCGGGGCGGAGCGGGCGGTGGCGATGCGACGCCGCCGACCGCGTGCGCGCCAGTCGGCGCGGCCAAGCCGGCCGGAACCGACGCCGCGCCGTCAGGCCCCTCGGCCGGAGAGCAGGCGGCGGCGGGCGGGCAGCAGACGAACGACGACTGCTATCGCGGCGGCGATCCCGGGTATTACAACGAGATCTTCGTGGACGAGAACGACCCGGAGACGATCTGGTCGCCGCAGACGAACATGTACGTGAGCCGAGACGGCGGGAAGACCTG
Organism: Acidobacteria bacterium RIFCSPLOWO2_12_FULL_66_21; assembly: GCA_001767455.1. Classification (GTDB taxonomy): domain Bacteria; phylum Acidobacteriota; class Vicinamibacteria; order Vicinamibacterales; family 2-12-FULL-66-21; genus 2-12-FULL-66-21. The sequence goes on along the minus strand of MELC01000086.1, from coordinate 124,066 downwards.
GAAGACGCAGCCGCTGCCGGGCGTTCACGTCGATCATCACGATATCATCGCGGATCGCGCCGACAAGAGGCACTACATCATCGGCAACGACGGCGGGCTCTACGAGACCTACGACGCGTTCCAGACGTTCCGGCACTTCACGAACCTGCCGCTCTCGCAGTTCTACCGCGCGTCGGCCGACAACGCGAAGCCGTTCTACCACGTCTGCGGCGGCGCGCAGGACAACGGCACGATCTGCGGACCCTCGCGCACGCTGAACCGTGCGGGCATCCGTACGAGCGACTGGTATACCGTCGGCGGCGGCGACGGCTTCGGCCCGCGCATGGATCCGGAGGACCCGAGCATCGTCTACGCACAGTCGCAGGAAGGCGCGCTGCAGCGGCTCGACCTGCGCACGGGGCAGAGTGTGAGCATCCGTCCGAACGCGATGAACGCCGTGGGCGGTCCGATCAGCCGCGAGCAGGCGCTGGCGGCGCTGGCCGAGGCGGCGAAGGCCCAGGCGGCGCAGGGTGGCCGCGGCGGCGGGCGTGGCGGTGGTGTCGGACGCTTCGGCCGCTGGCAGTGGGACTCGCCTGTGATCGTCAGCCCGCACTCGCCGCGCCGGTTGTACTTCGGCGGCGAGCGGCTCTATCGCAGCGACAACCGCGGCGACTCGTGGACGGCGGTGAGTCCCGACCTCACGCGTCAGCTCGACGCCGCCAAGCTGCCGATCATGGGCAAGGTGTGGCCGCCCGATTCGGTCGCCTTCAATCAGGCGACCAGCATGCTCAGCGTCATCACGACCGTGGACGAGTCGCCGCTCCTCGAGGGGTTTCTCTACGTCGGGACAGACGATGGGAACCTGCAGGTGACCGAGGACGGGGGGAAGAACTGGCGCAAGGTCGGCGCGCTCCCCGGCGTGCCGGAGAACACCTACGTGACCGACGTCTTCGCATCGCCGCGCGATTCGGACACCGCCTTCGTGACGGTCAACAACTACCAGCGTGGCGACTTCAAGCCGTACGTGCTGAAGACGACCGACCGCGGCCGCACGTGGACGTCGATCGCGGGCGACCTGCCCGCTCGCTCGGACGCGTGGAGCGTCGCGCAGGATCACGTCAATCCGAACCTGCTGTTCGCGGGGACGGAGACCGGCGTATTCTTCACCACCGACGGCGGGGTCCACTGGCTGCAGTTGAAGGGTGGCATCCCGACGACCCAGGCGCGCGACCTCATCATCCAGAGGCGCGAGAACGACCTCGTCGTCGCCAGCTTCGGGCGCGGCGCGTACATCCTCGACGACTACTCGGCGCTGCGCGATGTGACGCCGCAGGCGCTTGCCGAAGAGGCGCGGGTGTTCCCGCTCCGCGACGCGTATCAGTTCGACGAGCTCGGACAGGTGCGCGCGACGTGGGGCGATCCCGCGACGCCCAACCCGCCGTACGGCGCGGTGTTGACCTACAGCGTCGGGCGGCCGCCGTCAGACGACACGAAGCTCGTGCTCAACATCGCCGACGACAGCGGCAAGCACGTCCGGCGCCTCGAGTTGTCGAAGGAGCCCGGTGTGCACCGCGTCGCCTGGGATCTGCGCGGCGACCCGCCGGCTGCGCCGGGTGGCCGCGCCGGTGCGGCAGGCGGCGGCGCTCAGCAGAGTGCGCAGCTCTTCGGCCGCGGCGGCCGCGCGGGTGGCCCTGCCGCTGCGACGGGCCGCTACCGCGCGACGATCGGCAAGCTGACCGGTGATACGTTCACCGCGATCGGACAGCCACAGTCCTTCGGCGTGGTCGCTTTGCCGAAGTGAAGGTCTACAGGTTCTAGGGTTCTCGGGCGTTCTGGGCCGGGCGCTGATTATCGAGCGCGGCCTCGAACCTCGAGAACCTCTGGAACTACTGGCGTGCCACCGTGAACGCGACCCGCTCGCGCGCTTCTCCGGTGGCGCTCTTTCCCACCAGTTCCAGCAGATAATCGCCGGGCGCGAGCCACGACAGCGGCAGGTCGAACTGCGGCACGCCAGGGCCGGCCGGCGCGGCGCGGTCCACCTCGCGCATTGCCTGCCCCCACTGGCTGGCGACCTTCGCCGTCACGTCGACCGGCGCGCCGGTGGATTCCCACACGGGAACACGGATGAGCAGCCGATCGCCGCGCGTGAACACGCGCGACGGAGCGGGAGACGCGTCCCGCTTGGAAATCAACGAGCGGTACTGGCGCGCGCTCCCGGCGCGCACGATCTCCGGTGTGAGGATCACCGGTCCCTTGCGCGCGGACAGATCCGGCACGTCGATGTCGCGCTCGTCCGAATCGACCGTGGCGCCCGTGATCGACCGGACGTCGAGATCCACCTGGATTCGCCCGGACGGCACATCGAAACGGACGCTGTCCGGCACATCCCCTTCCTCCCCGATCGGCGCGAGCGGGCCGTCGAAGAGCGGCCTGCCGCCCTCCGTCCGCGCGTGGACGATGACGGAACGCGCGGCGCGCGACCGCGCCTGCCAGGTCAGGACCAGCCGGATGCTCGCGCCGTCGCCGCGAGTCAGGCCGGTCCAGACGGTGATGGCGGCGCTTCGCCGCAGCATCCGGCGTGACGAGGGAACACGACCGGGCGTCCGCGCCATCATCGCGCGCACCTCGCTCGCGAGCGGTGCCCAGTAGCCGGGGCGCGCGAGCACCTGCGCGTCCTTGCGTTTGGCGCGCACGTCGACGGCGTGGAATCTGCCGTCAGCCTTCGCGGGCTGATACGTGAGCGCGTAGTACGTGCCGAGATCCTCGGCCATCCGGTCGAGCGCGTGTTCCATGTCGGTGCCGTCGAGGGTCGCGGTTCCTCCCGTTTGACTTGCCAGCCACGTGAGCGTCGACAGCTCGCGATCGCGTCCGCCGGTGGCCGGCGCGGATCCGTCCGCCGGGTTGAATGTGTAGACGACCTGATGGAAGCGGCTCGCCGCGCGCACGACACCCTGCAGATCCGGCAGCCGGGTCTGGCGCGCGCTCGCCAGCGCGCGGTCGAACCCCTCGCTGACGAGCAGGATCACGCCGCGGTCGGCGTTCAGCTCGCCCATGCGGATCGCCAGCTCGCGCAGGGCCGCGGTCGCAATCTGCGCGCGGGCGGCGGTGACGGCCGGCTCCGCGGTCCCGAAGTACTCGTGCTCGAACGCCGTGCGCGGGGTGTAGTCGCCCTTGCGCCCGGCGAACGAGGCGATGGCCGCGACGAGCGCGGCGCGATCCCGCGTGAAGCGGATTGCGGTGACCGCGTCGAGCGGCTTGAAGACGACGGCAAGATCCGACGGGCGCAGGTCGTGCTCGACGAAGTCCGTCAACGCCGCGCGTACGCGCTCGGTCGCCGCGCCGGGGCCGACGTGGAACTCGTCGAGGACGATGGCGAACACGCGCGTCCCCGGCTCGGCGGCCGCGCGCGCCTCGTCTTCACCCGATCGGATGGGCGCGGTATCGGCCCGCGCGGCCGGTACGCCCACCCGCCGCTCCACCGCGAAGACCTTCTGGCCGACGCCGTTGTCCTGCAGCTCGAAATCCTGCGGCCGCAGATCGGCAATCGGCCGCCCGTTGCCATCGCGCACGACGACGTCCATGCGCACGGAGGGAGGAACGGGGTCGCCCGCAGGGTCGTGCGGGGCGGCCGGCTGCGCAGGCGCCTGCAGCAGCGGCCCGACAAGCGCGAATGCGGCGACCCACATCTTCAGAGTGTACGCTTGCCAAATTCAAACGCCAAACTTCAAACCCCAACTGAGCTCGGACCTGCTTCCCGCGGTTCCTGTTGCGCGGCCCTTCAGGGCTGCCTCTCGCGTTCCTGTTGCGCAGCCCTTCAGGGCTGCCTCTCGCGGTTCCTGTTGCGCAGCCCTTCAGGGCTGCCTCTCGCGGTTCCTGTTGCGCGGCCCTTCAGGGCTGCCGCTCGCGGTTCCTGTTGCGCGGCCCTTCAGGGCTGCCTCTCGCGTTCCTGTTGCGCGGCCCTTCAGGGCTGCCTCTCGCGTTCCTGTTGCGCAGCCCTTCAGGGCTGCCTCTCCTCAGGACCGCTCGATTGCATTACTCCATTGCATGCTCCCAAGCGCCCCCGTCTGGAGAAATTCGATTATCGCGGCCGTCATCACTATTTCCTGAATTTCGGCACGCACGGCAAGCAGATCGTATTCACACACGCCGCAGTCGTCGACCAGGCGCTAGTAAATAGTGCGATCCGCAACACAATGCGACTTTGAAATTATTTCGTACGTGTTCATGCCTGACCACCTCCATATGCTCGTGCACGGGTTGTCTGAGACGGCGGACCTGCGGGCATTTGCCTCTCGCGCAAAGCAGTTCTCCGCATACGAGTACTCCCGAGCGCGCGGACAAAGGCTGTGGCAGCCGAGTTACTACGATCACCTCGTAAGGGAGGGCGAGGACGTGCTCGGGTTCATGGCGTACATCGCGATGAACCCGGTCGTGGCCGGACTCGCAAAACGACCGGAGGATTATGCATTGCTCGGCTCGTTGACTCTCGGACGTGAGGAGATGCTGCGGGTGTTGCGGGAATTTGCGCCGCTGTTACTACTGCCATGAGGCAGCCCGAAAGGGCTGCGCAACAGGAGCCGCGGGCGGCAGCCCGAAAGGGCTGCGCAACAGTCTTCGGCTGCGCAGCGCCTACTCGAGTCCGTACTCATGCAGCTTGCGGTACAGGTTCCGTTCGGAGATGCCGAGGATCGCGGCGGCGTTGCCTCGATGGCCGTTCGTCGTGCGGAGCGCGCGCTCGATGTGGGCGCGCTCCATCTGTTCGAGCGTCTGGAGCTGCCCCGCCGGCCCGTCGTCGCGCGACAGGGCCGCGGCCGCCGCGCGCACCGACGCGGGCAGGTGCTCCGGCTGGATCTCCGGTCCGTCGCACACGACCATCGCCCCTTCGATGACGTGCAGGAGCTCGCGCACGTTGCCGGGCCAGTTGTGACGCGCCAGCGCGGCCAGCGCCTCCGGTCCGATCCGCTTGGTGAAGCCGAAGCGGCCGTTGAACTGCGCCGTGAAGTATTCGGCCAGCAGCGCGATGTCGGCGCGGCGCTCGCGGAGCGCGGGCACCTTCAGCGTGATCGTGCTGAGCCGGTAGTACAAATCCTCGCGGATCAGGCCCTGCCGCACCATCGCCTCGAGATCGCGGTTCGTCGCCGCGACCACGCGGACGTCCACGCGGATCTCCTGCGTGCCGCCGACGTGCCGGAACGTCGACGTGTCGAGCACGCGCAGCAGCTTCACCTGCGTCGCCTGGCTGACTTCGCCAATCTCATCGAGGAAGATCGTGCCGCCGTGCGCCACCTCGAACAGGCCGGGCTTCGCGCGGTCGGCGCCGGTGAACGCGCCGCGCTCGTGGCCGAACAGCTCGCTCTGGAGCAGGCTTTCCTGCAGCGCCGCGCATTCGACGACGACGAACGGGCGGTCGCGCCGCGCGCCGTGCGCGTGGATCCACTTGGCGACCATCTCCTTGCCCGATCCGGTCTCGCCCGTCACCAGCACGGTTGCATTGCTCGCGGCCACGCGCTCCATCATCTGCAGGAGACGCGTGAACTCGTCGCTCGCGCCGACGAAGCCGCCGCTGACGTCGGGCGGCGTGAGCCCGCGCTCGAGCAGGCTGGCGCGGCGCCGCAGCGATTGCCGCTCGACCGCGCGGGTAATCCGCACCTCCAGCTCGCCGAGCGGGCACGGCTTCGCGATGTAGTCGAACGCGCCTGCCCGGATGGCCTCGATCGCCGTGTCGATGGACCCGTGACCCGTGAGCATGATGACGTCCGCGCCGGGCGTCTTCTCGCGGATGGCTTTCAGCACTTCCATGCCGTCGAGATCCGGCAGCCGCAGGTCGAGCAGCACGATGTCGTGCTCCTCCGACACGCGCTGGATCGCCTCGCGGCCCGAGCCCGCCGCGCTCACCGCGAACCCCAGCCGCTCCAGCTCGCGCCCCATCACCGCGCGGAAGGCATCGTCGTCGTCGACCAGGAGAAGCGAGATCCTCTGAGACTTCATGAGGCAGGGCGGTATTCGGCGGCGGCCATCGCCGGCGGAAGCACGACGTCGAAGGTCGATCCGGCGCCCGGTTCGCTGTGCACCAGGATGTCGCCTCCCCACCGGCGGATGAAGTTGAGCGACAGGAACAGGCCGAGGCCCGTGCCTCCTTTACGAAGGCTGAAGAACGGCTCGAAAATCCGCTTCTGGTGCTCAGGCGCGATGCCGCACCCGTTGTCACGGATGCGCACGTGGATGTCGTCGCTGTCGGTGAGCGCGAGCACGACACGCCCTCCGTCGGCGCAGGCCTGGACGGCGTTGAGCAGCAGATTGATGAGCGCGTGCTGGAGCTCTGACTCCTCCGCGCGGACGTGAACCGGGTGGCCCGGCTGCTCGACGGCGATCGTCACCGAGTGCGCTCGGGCGGTGGGCTCGATCAGCCGCCCCGCCGCCGCGACCGCCGCCTGCAGCTCGACGACGTCGGGCGTGCCGGTCTGCCCGCGCGACATGCGTAGGAACTGTTGGGTGACGGCCCGGCACCGCAGGATCTGCTCGCGCGCGATCGTGGCGCTCTCGGCGATGCCGGTCGAGGCGTCCGGGCCCGCGGCGGAGGCCTCGCGCAGAATCCCTTCGACGCACATCAGCACGGTGGCCAGCGGCGTGTTCAGCTCGTGCGAGAATCCGGACGCCAGCAGCCCCAGCGACGCGAGACGATGCGATTCGGCGAGCCTGGCTTCCGCCGCGCGGCGGTCCGTGATGTCGCGCCAGACCTCGACCACCTGCACGAGGGCGCCTGAAGGACCGCGAATGGGCGAGGCGTGCACCTCTTCCCAGCAGACCGTGCCCTCCGCGGTGTGACGCTCGCAGATCCGGACCTGCCGCTCGCCGGTGTGCAGGCAGGCGAGCGTCGGGCATTCCGCGGTCGTGCAGATGCCCGGAGCGACATCCTTGCAGAAGCAGCCGAGCGCCTGCTCGCGCACCGTGCCGGAGCGGTGCAGGAACGCATCGTTGGCGGCAATCACCTTCCGCTTCTCGTCGAGCACGACGATCCCGTCGTCGATGCTGTTGATCACGGTCTCGAGGCGCTCGCGCTGGCTGCGAATCTCCCCCACGAGGCCCGTCATCGAGTCCGCCATCGTGTTGAACTCGCTGGCGAGCCACGAGATCGTGTCCGACGAGCCGTCCGCGGGCACCCGGCGCCCGAGATCCCCCTTGGCGATCAGGCGCGCCGTCGTCTCGAACCGCTGGAGGCGCCGCAGCACGAAGAGGCGGACCATGAGCGCGATGGCCGCGACGAGCAGCAGCGCCAGGCCGCCGCTGCCCGCGACCATCCATCGCAGGTCCGTGTTCATCGTCGCGCGCAGCCCGCCCGCGTCGAGGTCGAGGATCATGATCCCGTTGATGCGGTGCTTGGGATCGTGGCAGCCGTAACAGGCCTCGCGGTTGCGGAACGGGATGACCGTGCGCAGCATCGTCCCGCCGCGCGTCTCGATGACGCGGCTCGAGCCGCGGTCGTCCGGAGGGTGCCGATGGCACGCCTGGCAGGTGGGCGACGGGATCTGGTAATCCTCCGGCGGCCCCGTGGGCGCGCTCGACTGCCGGATCTGTCCGGTGCGATCGAGCAGGACGACGTTGGCGACGCGCGGCTCGCTGCCGAAGCTCTTGATCATCGCCGCGATCAGGCTGCGGTCGTTCTCGATCATCTGGTGCTCGAGCGCGACGCGCATCAGCTCCCCCTGGGCGAGAGCGGTGCTGCGCTCGTTCTCGAGCAGCGTCTGGAAGTGGTGGACCGAATAGAAGTACGCCCCGGCCGCGAAGGCAATCGCGACCGCGCCGGTGATCCCGATGGCGAGACCAGCGGTCATGCTGGTCAGACGCAGCTTCATTGACGTGGCTCGGGGGAGACGGAGGAATAGTGGCAGAGGGGCGCGGCCGAGTCAATGGCGGCCGCGCCATTGGCGACTGCCGATTGCAGACTGCAGATTCACGGATTGTCGAGTGCAGATTGTCGATCGCCGCAGTGTGGATTGCCGGCTGGCGAGCTCGTCGTCGGCAAACATCGCGTCGCCGCGTCCTCCCGGAGACGTCGCACCCGAAGTCGCGTTCCGCGTACGAGCTCATCGGCCATCTGATTGGCCACGAACAGGTGGCTTGTTACTCACGGTGTGAATGATTATCATTCATATCGTGAATATTATGGACGCCCGCGGGGCCGCGCTGCCCCGGCTCCTTCAGCGCACGCTCGCCGCGGCAATGCAAACCATGCCCGCGGTCGTCGTCACCGGGGCACGCCAGACCGGCAAGAGCACGCTCGTCCGCGACCTCGTGCCCGCCGGCGATCGGCTGTACCTCACGCTGGACGATCTGGACGTGCTCGAGCAGGCGGGGGACCGGCCCGACGATCTGCTCGGCCGCGCGCGGCGAATCACCATCGACGAGATCCAGCGTCAGCCCTCGCTGTTGCGTGCCGTCAAGCGCGCCATCGACGAACGGCGCACGCGGGGACGGTTTCTGCTCACCGGATCCGCGAACCTGCTGCTGATGCGCCGGGTCTCGGAGAGCCTGGCTGGACGCGCCAGCTACCTGACGCTGTGGCCGATGACGCGCCGCGAGCAACGCGGGCTCGGTCGGGCGGGAATCTGGGGCGAGCTGCTCGAGGCAGCCGACGATCGGTGGCTCGACGTGGTGCAGGATCAGCGGCTCGAGGCGGAGGACTGGCGGCCGCTCGCGTTCCGCGGCGGCTACCCGACGCCGGCCCTGGAGCTCGAGTCGCGTGACGCTCGCGCGACCTGGTTCGCGGGATACGTCCGCACGTACCTCGAGAGAGACCTGCAGGAAATCTCGAGCGTCACGGCGCTGCCGGATCTGCGCCGCCTGATGCGCGCGGCATGTCTCCGCCTTGGGCAGTTGACGAACCAGACGGAGCTCGGACGCGACGTGGCGCTGCCGCAGCCGACGGTCCACCGCTACCTCAATCTGCTCGAGACGTCGTACCAACTCGTGCGCGTTCCCGCATACGCCGTGAACCGGACCAAGCGGCTCATCAAGACGCCGAAGCTCTACTGGGCCGACACCGGCCTCGCCCTGCATCTTGCGGGTGTCGATGAACCCGAAGGGGCCCATCTCGAGAACCTCGTGCTCGGCGATCTGCTGGTATGGCGCGAAAGCCAGTCGAAGCCGCCTGAAATCCTGTATTGGCGTACGGCCACCGGCGAGGAGGTGGATTTCGTCCTCGAAATCGGCCGGACGCTCGTCCCAATCGAGGTAAAAGCGACACGGCATCCCCGGGTCGAGGACGCCCGCCACCTGCGATCGTTCCGAGACGAGTACAAGGCCCGGACGCGGACCGGCCTTCTGCTGCATGCCGGCGATCGCACTGAGTGGCTCGCGCCAGGCATCCTGTCCGCCCCTTGGTGGCGCGTGTTGTAGAGGTCGCTTGGTCTCCGCCTTGCACTTCGCAGAGCCTCCGTCACTCCTCAGGTGCAGAAGGAGGAGACTGATGCGTAACCTGTCAGCGGCGATTCTGGTCGGAGCCATCGCGTTTGCGATGGCCGTCAACGCCCAAACACCCCAGCCGCGGCCGGATCCGAATCAGACCCCTCCCACCGCCTCCCCCGGTGGTGTGAGCCGCTCAGGATAGAACCACCAATCGCCGGCAGTGCTGCAGTCAGCGCTCTGGTTGGGGAATGGGAATGTTGCACGCGCCGCTTTCGTCCGGTAACGCGTTGGCGGCGGCCTGCGTGAGATCGTCCGCGAGGTCCCATCCCGTGTCGGGTTGATCCGTGGCAGCCGGTGACGGCCGGTGACGCGGGCGGTGGATGACCAGAGCCGCCAAGACCGCGATCGCCGGCAGGCCGATCGCAGCGACGCGCCTGAATGTCACGGCTCAGCCTGGTTGCGACGGCGCCGCCCTGGCGCCTCGCGCTCGGCGATCCCGGGACGATGGACGTGTTCTCGAAGTTCGTGCAAATCCACGAGAAGCACGAATGGTGGGCACGGGACATGCTCCGCACGGGAGACGGCCTGTCCGCGTGAGTGCGACTCGTCGTTCGGTGTCGACCACCTCATGAAGATCCTGCTCGCCCTGGACGGCTCGCCCCATTCCGATGCGGCCTTGGACGAGATACGGCAGAGACCGTGGCCGCCGGCGAGCGTCGTGCGGATTCTCTCGGTGATCGAGCCGTTCACTCCGCCGGTGGCCGAGCTCGGCCTGACGCCTTCGTGGGAGGAGATCGACCGGTCGCGTGCGACGCAGGCTGAAGTGCTGACCGCCCGCGCTGCGGCCTCTCTGCAGTCCACGAACGTCCAGGTCGAGACGAAGGTCCGCGCTGGCAACCCCCACCGACGAGGCGACGGAATGGGGGGCGGAACTGATCGTCATGGGCTCACACGGCCGCACGGGTCTGAAACGGCTGCTACTCGGGAGCGTGACCGAGTCGACCGTGCGGCACGCGCCCTGTTCGGTCGAGGTGGTCCGGCACCGTGCGTCGGCCGAACCGGCGCAGTGAGGTTCCGATAGCGGAAGGGTCAACTTCCGCTACGGCGGGCAGTTCGAGAAAGAACGTTGTGCCTGCACCAATGGTGGATTCGACGCGGACCACCCGCGTGCGCGCTGGTGTGTCAGGCACAAACGTGACTTCAAGCGTGCTCGCCTTCGCGGGATTCGGTTCAGGCTCGCGGCGAGGGCCGATCTGCCACGCGAGCGCGATACGATGCGGGGGCTCCCACGCCAGCACGCGGCCCCAATCGCACCGGAAGCCATAGGGTCCACGCTCAGAGCACAGTCCTCCGACTCGCGGTTCGATTGCGATGTCCTCGAGAACGTCTTGTCCCCAGGTGTAGTCGCGTGGCCACCACATCGCCAAATGCTCCGCGAAGAACGCGAACGCACGTTCGGGCGGGAGCGTCACGTCAACGGCGCAACGGATGTTTTCCAATTGGAACTCTGTCGCACGGCAGAAACGCCCCGCCTGCGAAGACGACGAGGAGCACGCCGCTGGCGACATCGCTCCGCGTCATCGCGGCGTGGCGATAGCCGAACGTCCACGGCGACGGACCAGCCAGAACCCGAGCAGGATGACCGTCGCGTTCGTCCAGAGCCACGGGGCACGCATGTCGCGCAGCCGCTTGAGCTGGTCCGGCGCGTGTTCCTTGTCATGTCGCGGTTCGCCGCGCCGCTCTGGCTCGAGTCTCATCGTGCCGGGGTCAGCTCCGGCGTGCAGCGGCGCGGCGCTGCAGGATTCGTTTGGCGCGTTCGAGCTCCCGACCACGAGCGGGTGACAGCCTCTTGCCGGCGCGATTGATGAAGTACTGAATCACGAAAATTCGGACCCCACACCCTTCGGAGAGACATCTTTCCGCGCCATGGTGCGCGCGATCCGTGTCGCCGATCCCGTGAATGTGCGCACTCGTCTGTGAGTTACAATCCCGCCCATAACCGCAGAGTGTTGTCACCGCGTCCTGATGAGCTTGGCTCGCCGTTGATGTGATGTACGGAACGTCCTTCCCTAGGCGCTTCGCGATCGCCTGGCTGGCGATCCTGGGATACCACCTCTGCGCCTGGCTTGGTATACGTTCGCACTGCAGGGGGCGGGCTTTGCGGTGATCTGGCCCGCCAGCGGTTTCATGCTGGCGATGCCTTGTACGACTCGACAAGCGCGACTGGCCGGTCGCGCTCGCCGCCGGCATGCTCGGCAACGTGTCGGCGGATCTGATTCACGGCGCGCCGGTCTCCCTGGCGCTTGCGGCGGGGCTGGCCAATTCGATCGAAGTCGCTCTGGCGGCGTGGCTGCTGATTCGCCTGGCAGGCTCCCCCGTCACGCTGAGTACCCTTCGGGAGGTCGCGGCCCTGATCCTCGGAGCGGCGGTGGTCAGCAATGCCGTCACGGCGCTCATCGGCGCGACAGTCCTGAGCTACGGATGGCGGATGCGTTTCGGCACCTCGTTGTTCGCCTAGTGGACCGGCGACGGCATGGGCATGCTGATCGTCGCTCCGGTGATCCTGAGTTGGACCGGCCGGACCATTCCGTGGCGAGCGCTCCGCCGGTGGAGCGTCGTGGAAGCCCTCCTCGCCTTCGGGCTGATGATCGGGCTCGCGCATCTGGCGCTCAGTGAGCACGCCGACCAGTCCCGTGCGTTCGGCCTCGATCCCTACATGGTCCTTCCGCTTCTTTTCTGGATTGCGCTGCGATTCGGCCCGCGCGGGGCGGCGGCCGCGAACCTCGTGCTCGCCGGCGTGACGATGTGGAGCGCGAGCCGCGCGCTCGGGCCGTTCATGCAGCCGGGCCGCCCGCCCACCGATGAAGCCCTGCGGATTTACACCTATCTCGGTCTTGCCACCCTGTCCTCCCTGATTGCCGGATCGATTGCCGCTGAACGGCGGGCGGCGGACGCCGACCTGCGGGAACGCGCGCGCGCGGCCGCGTTTGTCGCCGACATCGCGACCGCCTTGACCGTCGAAGGATCGCTGCGCGACATGCTCGGCGGCTGTGCCGGGGCCGTCGTGCGCCATCTCCACGCGGCACGGGCGTGCGTGTGGACGCGGAGCGCCACTAAGCCCGTCCTGGAACGGCAGGCGGTTGCGTACGCCGATCCCGCCTCTGCCCCCGCTTCGGAGCGGGACAGCGTTGCGATGGGCAGCTTCCCCATCGGTCGCATTGCCGCGGAAGGCCGGCCGCTCACCCTGGATCGCGCCGCCGGCCATCCTGAGATGCTCGACGGGGAGTGGGTGAAACGGGAGGGGCTCGCCAGCTTCGGCGGCCAGCCGTTGATTCTCAACGGGAAGGTGTTCGGCGTGCTGAGCATGTTGGCGTCCGCCCCGTTGCCGGACCACTCGATGGAGGTGCTGGGATCGGTGGCGCACTCGATCGCGCTCGCGATCGAGCGCAAGCAGCTCGAAGAATCCCGGGCCGCGCTCGCCGGCATCCTGGATGCGGCCGTCGATCTCGTGACGATCGGCCGGCTGGAGGGCCCGGCCGAGTATGTCAACCCCGCCGCGCGCCAGGCGCTGGGCATCGGGCCCACCGAACACGTCGAGTCCCTTCTGGCGTTCCGTCCCCAGGGGTTCAAGGAATATTTGGAAGCCACGATCCTGCCGGCCGCAGCCCGTGATGGCGTCTGGCGAGGCGAGACAGAGTACGTGGCCAGGAACGGCCGCGTCATCCCCGTCTCGCAGGTCTCCGTGGCCCACAAGGACGCCGAGGGACGCGTCGTCTCGTTGTCCACCATTTCGCGTGACGCGGCTGCTCGAGGGCCAGTTGCGGCAGTCGCAGAAGATGGACGCCATCGGCCAGCTCGCGGGCGGAGTGGCGCACGACTTCAACAACATGCTGACGGCGATTATGGGATACGCCGAGCTACTGCTGGCCGAACCGGCGCTCACGGAAGACCAGCGCGAGGACGTATCCCAGATCCGCGCCGCCGGCGAGCGCGCGGCGAGCCTGACGCAGCAGTTGCTCGCCTTCAGCCGCCACCAGGTACGACAGCCGCGCGTCGTCAGGATCTCGGAGGTTGTCACGAACCTGCTGCCGATGCTGCGCCGGATACTGGGGGAGCACATCGAGATCGCCGCGTCGGAGGACGAGCGCGATCCGCCTGTCTTCGGGGACGTGACGCAGCTCGAGCAGATCGTCCTGAACCTCGCGATCAACGCAGGCGACGCCATGGCCGGTGGTGGCGTATTGACGCTTCGCACCGGGCACGCGGATCTGGACGAGGCTTTTGCCGGGTCGCACTTCGACGTCGTGCCTGGTACTTATTCGACGCTCGAGGTCATCGATACCGGCGCCGGCATGGATGAGACGACGCGCGCGCGGATCTTCGAGCCGTTCTTCACCACGAAGCCCCTCGGGCGGGGGACGGGTCTGGGTCTGTCAACCGTCTACGGCATCGTCAAGCAGATGCGCGGCACGATCTGGGTGTACAGCGAGCCGGGGGCCGGGTCCACTTTTCGGCTCTACTTCCCGCGTCACGTAGAGGCGGCGGCGACTGCGGGGGAGGGGACCGGCACGCCGCAACAGGTTGCCGGTGGCCACGAGACGGTGCTCGTCGTGGAGGACGAGGCGCCGGTCCGCGCGTTTGTGGCGAGAGTGCTCGAGCACTATGGCTATCAGGTGCTCTCAACGGCCAACCCGGCCGAAGCCCTCCGGACCGCCGGACAGAACGCTCATATCTCAATCGTCGTGACAGACATTCGGATGCCCGGCGGCACCGGTCCGGACCTCGTCGCCGCCCTGCGGCGGCGCGATCCGGCCCTGCGCGCGCTGTTCATGTCGGGGTACAGCGACATCGCCGTGCTTGCAGCCAACGGCGATCCTGATGATCGACACTTCCTCGCGAAACCGTTCAGCGCCGCCGACCTTGCCGCGAAGGTCAGGGGGGCGTTGGATGAGCCCGCGTGATCCAGTGCTACGATCCGGCCGGAGGCACGCCAATGACGAAAAGGGCGATCTCAACGCTGGCAGCGCTCTTCCTGCTGTCCGGCATCCCTGCCAACCAGGCCATCGCCGTCCGCGCGCAGGCGCCGGCGGCCCAGAGCGCCGCGCGGCCCGAGCGCACGGTCTGGTACTTCTACCGCGTGAAGTGGGGCTTCCAGGACGAGTTCGTCCGGCTGTTCGCCAAGAACCACCTGCCTGTGCTGCGCGAGGAGATGAAGACGGGCCGGATCACGGACGTCCGCACGTACGTCCCGACCTATCACGGCGACGGGCGCGCCGACTGGACCTTCGCCGTCGTCATCACCTACAAGGACACGGCCGCGATGGTCGGCCCGTCAGGCGAGGACGAGATCGTCAAGCGACTCTACCCCGATCAATCGACGTTCCAGCGCGAAGAACAGCGCCGGTTCGAAATCCTCGATTCTCACTGGGATGTGCCATTGAACGAGGTTGTACTGCGTTGATGTCATTGCCGATTGGCGACTGCCGATTGCCGAATGACGGATTGCTGATTGACGGATTGCCGATCGACGCATTGTTGATTGCCGATTGGTGAGCTGTCTCGCGAGATGGCCACCTGATCGACATTCGTCAATCCGTCGATCGCCAATCAGCAATCAACGTTCCGTCAATCGGCAGTCGCCAATCGGCAATGACATGACGATCCGTCAGTCGCCGACCTGACAGCCTGTCAGCCGCCCTCCTCCCAACGGGCGCGATCCCGCGAAATTGCTCCACTTTCCATGGTTTTGCGCTGTGGCATCCGCCGTGCTCATGCAGGCCGCACCGACAGAAATTCGGGACGAGTTTCAACTGCGACCGGAGTGGAGCGAGCGGAACGAAGGCCGCCAGTCGGGGTGCCAGGGCCCCCGACGATTCAAGTAAGGAGCTGACAGAGATGGAGATGTTCCTGATGATCGCGGCGATGAGCCTCCTCGGCGTCGGCGTCTGCGTCGCGCTGTTCGCGGCGGCCACGCACGACGTCCGCCAGGCCGAGCGCCAGGCGAACCAGCCCGCGCAGAACGCCCCGCAGTTCTTCGCACCCGAGATCGCCACGCCGGCCGACCGCATTCCGATTGAAGCGCTGCTGCTGCAGATCGAGCGGCACGTCCGCCTGGAGCAGGCGGCCGCGGAATCCTTCCACTACGCGCCGACCGCGGAGTCGCTGCACAGCCGCTCGGCGTCGCCGCTCGTGCACTGAGGGACACGATCATGATGAACCGCGACCTGGAGTTGCTGGCCGGGCTGCATCCGCGTGATGTGGCCGCGGTCCTGTCGCTCGGGCACACCGTCGCGCTCGCGACCGGCGACAAGCTGTTCCGGCTCGGCGACGAGGCGGACCACCTGTTCTCGATCAACCGCGGCCGTATCGCGCTGACGATGCCGATGGCCGTGCGCGATCGCGACGAGAACATCCTCATCGAGGAGCGCGCCGCGGGCCAGACGGTGGGCTGGTCGGCGCTCATCCCGCCGCACCGCTTCTCGCTCACGGCCGCGGCGCTCGTCGAGACCGAGGTCATCGCGCTGCCGCGCGCGGCGCTCGTCGAGTACTTCACGGGCAACCCGGACGTCGGCTACGCCGTGACGCGCAACATCGCCACGGTGATCGGCCAGCGCCTCGAGGTCTTCCAGGCCATGTGGCTGCGCGAGATGCAGCGCCTCGTGAAATTGAGCTATGCGTAGCGCCCTCATCACCCTCGGGATCGCGGCGGCGGCATCGGGCTTGTACTTTGCGGCTGGGCGCGGCGAGGCGTCGGCCCCGGCGACCGTCCAGACCGCGCCGGCGCAGGCAGGTGCGCCGGCGCAACCCGCGCCCGTGCCGTCCGCCGCGCCGAAAGCCGACGCTCCCGGACAGCGCGTCGAAGTGCCGCCCCCGCCGTTTTCCGACGGCATCTTCCCCTGCTCGGAGTGCCACGCGCAGTTGACGCCCAACCGCACGCGGCGCGTGCTCACCGACATGCACCAGGACATCGTCCTGAAGCACGACGAGGAGCACCGGTGGTGCCTGGACTGCCACGACGCGAGCGACCGCGACAAATTGCACCTGGCGAGCGGCGAGCTCGTGTCGTTCGACGAGTCGTACCGGCTCTGCGGCCAGTGCCACGGCGAGAAGTACCGCGACTGGCGAGCGGGCGTGCACGGGCGGCGCAGCGGCCAGTGGAACGGCCACAAGTCGTACCTGCTCTGCGCGCATTGCCACAGCCCGCACCAGCCGCATTTCCAGCCGATCGAGCCGAAGCCGGCCCCGAAGCGGCCGACGCGGGCGGGACGGTGACAGCTGCCAGTTTCCAGTCGCCAGCTTTCAGCGGTGTCTCGCTGGAAGCTGGAAGTTCGGAACTGGACGCTGACCACTGGTGGCTGCTGGAAGCTGGAAGCTGGGAACTGGAAGCTGGACGCTGACGTGAGGACACGCAGAATGGACTCGACCCTCGAGAAGAAACCACAGGTGACGCGACGCCAGTTCGCGAGCTGCGCCGCGGCGGCCGCGGCCGGCTTCGTGCTGACCGCCTGCGGCCCGCGCCGGCTGCACGAAGTCCCGACGGACCGGCTGAAACTGGCCCTCGCCGCCATGGAGCGCGAGTACCGCGCCAAGTTCGGCAAGGCCGTTCACGTCGCCGACACGCCCGCGATCCCCGGCGTGCTCTTCGCCTACGCGCTCGACATCTCGCGCTGCGTCGGCTGCCGCCGGTGCGTGCACGCGTGCGTCGACGAGAACAACCAGTCGCGCGACCCGGAGGTCCAGTGGATCCGCGTGCTGCAGATGGAAAAGGAAAAGGGCGTCGACTTCGGGCACGCCAATCCCTATTACGAGCCGGCAACCGTTCCGGAGGACGGGCACTTCTACGTGCCCGTGGCGTGCCAGCAGTGTCGCAATCCTCCCTGCACCAAGGTCTGCCCCACCGGCGCCACCTGGACGGAGAAGGACGGCATCGTCGTCATCGACTACGACTGGTGCATCGGCTGCCGCTGCTGCATGGCCGCGTGCCCGTACGGCGCGCGTCACTTCAACTGGGGCGAACCGACGATTCCGAGCGGCGTGCTGAACACCGAGACGCACTATCTCGGCAACCGGCCGCGGCCGAAGGGGGTCGTCGAGAAATGCACCTGGTGCATCCAGCGGACGCGCAACGGCCGCTACCCGGCGTGCGTTGAAGTCTGCCCCGTCGGCGCGCGCAAATTCGGCAACCTGCTCGACCCCGACAGCGAGATCCGCTACATCATCGAGCACAAGCGGGTGATGGTGTTGAAAGAGGAGCTGAACACGGTTCCGAAGTTCTTTTACTTCTACGCGACGTAGGTTCCAGTTTCCAGTTTCCAGCTCCCAGTTTCCGGCTGAGAGCGTGATCCTCTGGAAGCTGGAAGCTGGAAGCTGGTAGCTGGAAGCTGGTAGCTGGTAACTGGCAACTTGCCAATCAACGAGGTCTTATTCGTGTCCACCCTCTGGCGTTTCTCCAGGTTCGTCTCGGGCAGCATCCAGATCGTGCGGCGAGGCGAGCCGCTGTACTGGGGCTGGATCTGCGTGCTGCTCGCGCTCATCGTGTCCGGCGCCATGGCCTACACGAACCAGCTCCATCGCGGCCTGATCGTCACCTCGATGCGCGACCAGGTGAGCTGGGGCTTCTACATCGGCAACTTCACCTTCCTGGTCGGCGTCGCTGCCGCGGCGGTCGTCCTGGTCATTCCGGCCTACGTCTATCACTGGAAGCCCATCCGGGAGGTCGCGATATTCGGAGAGCTGCTCGCCGTGAGCGCGATCCTCATGTGCCTGCTGTTCGTGATGGCCGATATCGGCCGGCCCGATCGCTTCTGGCACCTGATGCCGCCGCTCGGCTACCTGAACTTCCCGCGCTCGATCCTCGCGTGGGACATGATCGTGCTGAACCTGTACTTCGCGGTGAACTTCGTCGTCGTCACGCACATCCTCTACCGCGCGTTCTGGAAGCGCGCCTACTCGAAGCGGCTCGTCGTGCCGCTCGTGCTGCTGTCGATTCCCATGGCGATCGGCATCCACACGGTGACGGCGTTTCTGTACAACGGCCTCAGCGCGCGGCCGTACTGGAACTCGTCGATCCTGGCGCCGCAGTTCCTCGCCTCGGCGTTCTGCGCCGGCCCTGCGATCCTGCTGTTCGCGCTGCAATTGCTGCGCAAGTTCACCCATTTCGAGATCCAGGACGAGGCGCTGCACAAGATCGCCGAGCTGATGGCGTACGCGATGTTCCTGAACCTGTTCCTCCACGGCGCTGAGGCGTTCAAGGAGTACTACTCGGCGACCGAGCATCTGCTCTACACGCAGTACTGGTTCCAGGGGCTGGATGGGCATCGCACGCTCGTGCCGTTCGCCTGGAGCGCGGTCACGCTGAACATCGTCGCGTTCTCGCTGTTCATCACGCCCGCGACGCGGCGCAACTGGGTGACCCTGAATATCGGCTGCCTGGCGACGTACGCCGGCTGCTACATCGAGAAGGGCATGGGCCTCATCATTCCCGGCCTCACGCCCGACACGCTCGGCGAGATCTACGAGTACGCGCCGTCGTTCAACGAGCTCCGCGTCGCCGCAGGCATCTTCGCGATCGGGTTCCTGGTGTTCACGCTGATGTTGAAAGTGGCGGTCCCGATCCTGTTGAGCGAGTTCACGGTGGACTCGGCACCTGACGGCGAGCCGAGTCGGGCGAGAGTGCCCCAGACGGCAGCGGTGCACTAAACGAGCGTCCAGCTCCCAGCGTCCAGTTCCCAGCTGATGCTGGAACTGGAGACTCGAAACTGAAGAACGGGCTGGAAGCTGGAAGCTGGCAACTGGAAGCGGAGTTCACTATGCGCGTTCTCATCGTGGAAGACGAGCGCCGCATGGCGGCGCACATCGCGCGGGCCCTCACGCAGGACTCCTTTGCCGTCGATCTCGCCCACGACGGTGAGACCGGACTCGAGCTCGCGCGCCTCCATGCCTACGACGCCATCGTCCTCGACATCATGCTGCCGCGGCTCGACGGCCTGTCCGTGTGCCGGCGGCTGCGCGAATCCGGACGGACGACCCC
Source organism: Acidobacteria bacterium RIFCSPLOWO2_12_FULL_66_21 (assembly GCA_001767455.1). Taxonomy (GTDB): domain Bacteria; phylum Acidobacteriota; class Vicinamibacteria; order Vicinamibacterales; family 2-12-FULL-66-21; genus 2-12-FULL-66-21. The sequence continues at coordinate 104,652 of MELC01000086.1, read as the reverse complement.
GGTCCTGGTCCTGTCCGCGCGCGACATGGTGCAGGACCGCGTGCAGGGGCTCGATGCGGGGGCCGACGACTACATGGTCAAGCCCTTCGCGATGGAGGAGCTCGCGGCGCGGCTGCGCGCGCTCCTGCGCCGCGGGTCCGACAAGCACAGCGCGGTGCTGCAGGTGGGCGACCTGACCCTCGATCCGGCGGCGCGGCAGGTCCGGTACTCGGGCCGCGCCGTCACGCTGACGCCGCGTGAATACGCGCTCCTCGAATGCTTCATGCGCCGGCCCGGCGTCGTCCTGACGCGGTCGATGATCGCGGAACACGTCTGGGAATTCGGGCTCGATCAGGCCAGCAACGTCGTCGACGTGTACGTGAAGCATCTCCGGGACAAGCTGGCCGGCGACGGGTCGGCGTTCATCCAGTCGGTCCGGGGCGTGGGTTATGTTTTCCGCCATCCAGACGGCGCTGAGGCTTAGAAGCGTCCGCGCCCGGCTGACCTTCTGGTATCTGGTCACGCTCGGCGTGTCGCTGACCGGCTTCGCGATCTTCCTCTACATCGTCCGCGCGGGGACGCTCTATCGCGAGCTCGACGTCCAGGCGCAGGGCCGCGCGCACGAGTTCGTCGATCAGTTTCGCCAGGGGCTGCTCGCGCTCGACGTCGAGGCCGCGCTGGCGGCCGACTCGCGGACGACGGACGAACCGGTTGTCGTCCGCGCCCGTTCCGGCAGCGTGGTCTTCCGCTCTCCCGCATCACCCGTGCTCTCGTGGACATCCGAACGGGATCTCGCGCGCGCGGGCCGCGACGAGGACGGTCTCCTCGACGTGCGCGATCGCCAGGGGGCGCTGTTCCGCGTGGCGACCGCCCCCGTGCTTCGTCCGGGTGCCGCGCCGCTGCTGGTGCAGACGGCCCTGCCGGTCGAACCCGTGCGGCACGCGCTCAGGCAGCTCGCCCTCACGATGGTGATGTGCATCGCGGTGGTGCTGGTCATTGCGAGTTACGGGAGCGGGTTCACGGCGCGCCAGGCGCTGGCGCCCGTCGATGCGATTGTCGAGCGGGTCCGCGCGATCCAGACAGGCGGACTCGGCGAGCGCCTCGACGTCCGGGCGGGCACCGATGAAATCGACAAACTGGTGACCACGCTGAACGAGATGCTGGACCGGATCGACGGATCGATTCGGAGCGCGCGCCGGTTCGCCGCCGACGCCTCGCACGAGCTGCAGACGCCGATCGCCGTCATCCGCTCCGGCCTCGAGGCGCTCGCCCGCGGCGGCCTGGCCCCCGCCGAACGCGAGCAGGACACCGCGGACCTGCTGCTGGAGGTGGAACGGCTGTCGATGCTGGTGCGCGACCTGCGGCTGCTTGCGCTGGCCGAATCGGGGACCCTGCTGAGCGCGCCGGAGCGTTGCGACCTGTCGTCGCTCACCAGCGACTGCGAGGACATCGCGCGGGCAATGGCTGAGCCGAAGCGCATACGCGTCGTCAGCCGCGTCGCCCCCGGCATCGCGGTGACCGGATCGCCGCTTCACCTGCGCCGCGTCTTCCTGAACCTGGCAGGTAACGCCGTGCAGTATTCGCCGGAAGGGGGCACGATCGAGATCTCGCTCCGCTCGGACGCCAGCCACGCGCTGCTGTCGGTGGAGGACGCGGGGTGCGGCATCTCAGACACGGACCTCCCTCACATCTTCGAGCCCTTCTACCGCGCCGATTCCGCCCGCGCGCGCGAAACCGGCGGCACCGGCCTGGGTCTCGCCATCGTCGATCAGATCGTCCGCGTGCATGGCGGCCTGATCGACGTGCGGAGCACGCCGGGGGTCGGATCGCGGTTCATCGTCTCACTGCCGCTCGGGGGATAGCGGCCACGCGGCGCGATAGGTGCAACGCGGAAAGCATTGACACCATCGCCAGCGCAACGTATTGTCCGAGCCGGCTACTTCCACTCTCACACACACGGCGCGGCGGCGTTCATCGATCTCTGGTCACCGATGAAAATCGGGAAGGAGGACAGAGACTCATGCGACACCTGTGCAGACGTTCGTGGATGCTCCCTGTGCTGGCGCTGCTTCTGGCCGCGCCGGCCTTCGCACAAGGCGGCGGCACGGCTGCCTCTCTCACCGGATCGGTCGTCGATCGTGACGGCGGCGTGATTCCCGGCGCGACAATCGAGGTGAAGAACAACGCGACCGGCACCATCGAGCGCGTGGTGACCAACACGTCGGGCGCGTTCTCGGTGCCCGCGTTGAGCCCGGGGACGTACACGGTGACCGTCTCGCTCGAGGGGTTCAAGGCCTACGTCCTGAGCGACGTGCGCGTCGTCGCCGCCGCACCGACCACGGTCAAGGTGACGCTGGAGATCGGCAGCCTGGCCGAGACCGTCGTCGTGGCCGCGGCCGCTGAACTGGTCCAGACGCAGAGCACGACCGTCCAGTCGCGGATGCTCTCGGAACAGATCACGAAGCTGCCGCTCGTGTCGCGCAACGGGTTGGCCTCGGTCATGTTCCTGCCCGGCGTGCAGCAGATCGGCGGCTACCGGGCCTCGACGATCAACGGCTTGCCGCAGAACACGATCAACATCACCCTCGACGGCATCGGGATCGGCAACAACCTCCAGTCGGGAGACGGTTTCTACACGCAGGTGTTTCCGCGCATGGATGCCATCGAGGAGGTGACGGTGACCGGCGCCACGCCTGACGCCGGCAGCGGCGCGCAGGGATCGGTGCAGGTGGCCTTTGCGACGCGATCCGGCACCAACCGGTTCGTGCGGAGCATCTACCACTACTACCGCACGCCGAAACTGAACACGAACTACTTCTTCAACGAACTGAACCGCCTGCCGAAGAACGATGTCACGGTCCACCAGTTCGGCGGCCGCGTCGGCGGCCCGATCGTGCCCAACAAGGCGTTCTTCTTCTTCAACTACGAGCAGTTCTATCTGCCGAACCAGGCGACGCGCACGCGCACCATCATCAACCCCGATGCGCAGGCGGGCCTGTTCCGGTGGGACGTCGCGGGCGATATCCGCCAGAAGAACGTCCTCGACCTCGCGGCGGCCTCCGGCCAGCTCGCGTCGATCGACCCGACGATCGCCGCGCTGCTCGCCAGCATCCGCACCGCGGCCGGCACGACCGGCACCATCAGCACGACGACGGGCCTGAACACGCAACAGTACGTGTTTCAGCCGATCTCCAAGCGCAACGAGTACGCGCCGACAACCCGCGTCGACGTCAACCTGACCGGGCGCCATCGCATCACGGGCACCTACCTGTGGCAGCGCATCAAGACGACCCCCGACTTCCTGAATTCGAGCGAGCCTGCGTTCCCCGGCTTCCCGAATTTCGGCTGGCAGTACTCCTACCGCACGACCGGCTCGGCGACGCTGCGGTCCACGCTTTCCTCCAACATGGTGAACGAGGCCAAGGTCGGCTTCCAGTGGTCGCCGGTGGACTTCTACAGCGGCTTGACCAAGGATACGTTCGACAACCAGAACGGGCGGTCGATCGCCTTCGGGTTCGGCCTCACCGGCCCCACGATCGTCAATGCGCCCAACCTGCGCAACACGCCGAGCACGAACATCGAGGAGTCCCTGAGCTGGCTGAAGGGGCATCACAGCTACCGGCTCGGCGGCTCGTTCACCCGCATCACGAACACGAGCGAGAGCTGGAACATCGCGCCGGCGATCACGCTCGGCTTCAACACCGCCAACGATCCGGCGGCGTCCTTGTTCTCATCCACGAATTTTTCCGGCGCCTCGACGGGAGACCTGAACAACGCGCGGGCGCTCTACGCGCTGCTGACCGGCCGGGTGTCGCAGGTCGGCGCCACCTCTCGGCTCAACGCCGCCACCGGCAAGTACGACTACCTCGGCAACCTCGAGCAGCGAGCGGGCCAGAAAGAGTTCGGCGTTTTCGCGCAGGACTCCTGGAGGATGTCGCCCTCCTTGACGCTCAACTACGGCCTGCGGTGGGAGGTTGCGCTGCCTTTCGCGCCGATCACGAAGACGTACTCCACGTCGACGCTCGCGGACCTCTGCGGCATCTCCGGGATTGGTTCCGGGCCGGAGGGGCGGCAATGCAATCTGTTCCAGCCGGGGAATCTGGCCGGCGGAACGATCGTTCCGCAATACACGCTCTACGATCCCGCGAACCCCGGGTACAAGACGCACTGGGCCAACTTCGCGCCGAACGTCGGCGGCGCCTGGAGACCCAACGTCCAGCACGGGTGGCTTCGCCGCGTGCTCGGCGACCCCGAGCAGGCGACCGTGCGCGCCGGCTTCTCTGTGAGCTTCAACCGCGAACGCATGGATCGGTTCACCGGGATCTTCGGCAACAACCCCGGTGGAACCGTCAGCGCGAATCGCAATGTCACCAACGGGAACCTCGTCTACCCGGGCGAGACCTGGCCGGTGCTGCTGCGCGACACGGCCCGCCTCGGTCCGCCTCCGACCTGCGCGCCGGGCGTGGTGACGGCCTCCTGCGTGCAGGAGGGTCCGAACTATCCGATCATCGCGACCACCGCGAACAACCTGAACATCTTCAACCCTGAGATCAGGCTGCCGTACACCCAGTCGTGGACCGCCGGCTTCCAGCGATCGATCGGGCGCGATTCCGCCGTCGAGGTGCGCTACGTCGGCAACCGGAACCTGCACGCCTGGACGACGGAGAACTGGAACGAGCGGAACCTGGTCGAGAACGGGTTCCTCGACGAGTTCAACCTCGCGCGGGCGAATCTGCGCGCGAACATCGCGGCCGGACGCGGCGCCAATTTCCGGTATTTCGGTCCGAACACCGGCACGGCGCCGCTGCCGACCTACCTGGCGTACTTCACAGGCCTGGGCGCGTCCGTGGCGACCGACCCGGCGCGGTACTCGTCGACCAGCTTCGCCAACACGTCGTTCCTCGGGCGTCTGAGTGCCTACAGTCCAAGTCCGCTCGGGGCCGCCAACGATCTGCACGGCGACGCGACGTTCCGGCAGAACGCCCTGAATGCGGGGCTTGCGCCGAACTTCTTCGTGATGAACCCGTCCATCGGCAACGCGAACATCCTGCGGGCGGCGGCAGGCAGCCGATACAACTCGCTTCAGGTCGAGTACCGGCGCCGGCTCTCGCGGGGCCTGCTCGTGAACGCCAGCTACACCTTCGCCAGGCGGTTCGGCACGTCCCTCGAGACGATCCACCAGCCTCGCTTCTTCATCGAGGACGCCGGGGTGCCGCATGCGTTCCGGACGAACTGGACGTACGCCCTGCCCATCGGCCGCAACCAGCGGTTCGGCCGCAACATGGGATCGATCCTGAACGCCATCGCGGGCGGATGGGAGCTGTCGGGCACGGGCCGCGTCCAGATCCAGAACTTCTCGGTCGACGGCGTCCGGCTCGTCGGCATGTCGAAGGACGACCTGCAGAAGGCGTTCACGGTGCGCCGCTCGCAGAACGCGACGACGGGCGCGACGATCATCCTGATGATGCCCGACGACATCATCCTGAACACGCGGCGGGCGTTCAGTGTCGACCCGACGTCGGCGACCGGCTACGGCGCGCTCGGGGTTCCCGACGGGCGCTACATCGCGCCGGCGAGCACGGCCGACTGCGTGGCGCTCTATCCGGGCGACTGCGGCGCGCCGCGCCAGATCGTGATCAACGGGCCGACCTTCGTGCGGTTCGACCTGCGCGGCAGCAAGCGAATGTCGCTACCGGGCCACCTGACCGCCGAGTTCAGCATCGAGTTCATGAACCTGTTCGACAACGTCAACTTCAACCCGGCGTTCAACCCCGGCTCGGGGTCCTCGATCTTCCAGGTGACCAGCGCCTACCGCGACACCGGCGTCGACGTCAACGACCCGGGCGGCCGCCTCGGCCAGATCGTCTGGCGCATCACCTGGTAAGCCGGTAAGCGTCTCGAGCGCTGGCGCCGCCTGCTGCGACGCCAGCGCTCACAGGCATGAAACCGCAGGCGGCAGCACGAAGACCGCAGTCGTCTGACAACTCCAAACGCCAAACCTCGAAGAAGAGCGCCGCGTCAATGCGACGACAAGCTCAGCAGCACGGCGGCGGGCCGGCGTTGACTTGGCCCATCCCGCACCCTAAGCTCACGTCGTGATCGGCCAGACGATCTCGCACTATCGCGTCCTGGACACGCTCGGCGGTGGCGGGATGGGCGTCGTCTACCGCGCGGAAGACATCCGGCTCGGCCGACAGGTCGCGCTGAAGTTCCTGCCCCCCGAACTCTCCGCCGACCCGCTGGCCATCGAACGCTTTCAGCGCGAAGCGCGCGCGGCCTCGGCGCTGAACCACCCGCACATCTGCACGATCTACGACATCGGCCAGGCGCAGGACCACGGCGGACAGCACTACATCGTGATGGAGCTGCTCGAGGGACAGACGCTGAAGCACCGGCTCGAAGGGCAGCCGCTGCCGATGGACGTGCTGGTGGAACTGGGCGGCCAGATTGCCGACGCGCTCGACGCGGCGCATGCCGGCGGAATCGTTCACCGCGACATCAAGCCCGCGAACATCTTCGTGACCCGCCGCGCGCACGCGAAGATCCTCGACTTCGGTCTCGCGAAGGTCGCGCGGAAAGACGGCGCCGTGCCGTCCGCGGCAGCGGCGAACCTGCCGACGATCACCGATGACGAACAGCATCTGACCGGCCCGGGCGTGGCCATGGGCACCGTCGCGTACATGTCTCCGGAACAGGCCCGCGGCGAGCCACTCGACGCGCGCACCGATCTCTTTTCATTCGGCCTCGTGCTCTACGAGATGGCAACGGGCCAGCCGGCGTTCGCCGGCCGCACGTCCGCCGTCATCTTCGATGCGATCCTCCATCGCGCGCCGGCCGCGCCCGTCAGGCTCAACCCGCAGGTGCCGCCGGAACTCGAGCGCATCATCAACAAGGCGCTCGACAAGGATCCGGAGACCCGCTATCAGCACGCGGCGGACATTCGTGCCGATCTCAAGAAGCTGCAGCGGCAGCTCGGCTCGGGACCACAGGAGGCGTCGGCGCCGGTCGCACCGGCGCGGCCACGCGCCCGGCCGATCAAATCCAGGAAACCCAGAGGGGAGACCCCTCGGTCCGGACGGCAGAAGGCGACGTGGTCCGGCTCTGCCGCCGCGCGAGGCTCGCGCAGGACGGACCGGCGCTGGATCCGGCCGGCGGGAATCGCGGCCGCGCTCCTCGCCGTTGTCGCCGCGGTGTTCTACATGATCGGGGCGCGCCGCGGGACGGCGGTCGTCGGCATCGGCGCCGCCGGGCGGCCCGCCGTCGCCGTCATGTCGTTCGAGAATCCGAGCGGCCTCGCTGAAACCCAGTGGCTGACGTCAGGTCTCCCCAACCTGCTCATCACCAGCCTCGGGCAGACGCCGGGACTCGACGTCGTCGGCAGCCAGCGTGTTGACGAAGTTCTGAAGAATCTCGGGCAAGCGGGCCCGCTCGAGAAGAGCCGCATGCTGGAAGTGGCCCGGCGCGCGGGCGCGGGCGCGCTCGTCGTCGGTTCTGTCTTCAAGGAAGGGACCGCGCTGCGTATCGATGCGCAGGTGCAGGACGTCGTGACCGGCCGCCTCCTTGGCGCCTACACGGTGCGCGGCGCCGATGTATTCCCGCTGGCCGACGATCTCACGCAGCGCATCCGCCGCAGCCTCAACGTCGCGGTCGCTGCCGCTGGCCCCGCCGTCGCCGACATTACGTCGAACAACCCGGAGGCGTATCGTTTGTACGTCGAAGGGACCGAAGCCTACGGGAACGTCCGTTACCGCGATGCGGCGGACCGCATGACTCGAGCCGCCCAACTCGACCCGGGGTTCGCCTCAACTTATTACTACCTCTCTCGGATTGCACGTTCGGTCGGCGACCTCGCAGCCGCCATGAAGTACGAAGCCCAGATGCGGGCGCATGCCGACCGGCTGCCAGAGAGGCAGCACATGCTGTTCGAGGCGTTCGACGCGCAATTGAAAGGGGACCGCTCGAAAGCCATCGAGATGTACGAATCGCTGCTGGCGCGCTATCCGGACGAGGAAGAGGCCTACCGGCGGCTCAGCATCGTCCAGGAGAACGCCGGCGACATGGAGAAGGCGGCCGCCGCGTACGAGCGGGGTATCAAAGCGATCCCCTCATCCGGGGTGCTGCACAACGCGTACGGATACTTCTGGCTGAAGCAGGGGCGGTACCCCGAAGCGATCCGCGAGTTCGAAGCGTATGTCAGCCTGCGCCCGATCGAGCCGAATCCGCTGGACAGCCTGGCCGAGGCGTATCTGGTTGCCGGGCAACCGGACAAGGCGCTCGAGGGATACGGGCGCGCGCTCCAGCTCGATCCCAGGTTCGTGGGCTCCAATCGCGGACGTGCCTGGGGGTTCGCCATGCTCGGCCGCTATGACGAGGCGCTCGAGGAAGCGCGGAAATCCGCCGGCACCGAAACATCCGCGAAAGGATTCTCGTTCGTCTCGCATTTCCTGACGGGGTACCTGCTCTCGCGAATCGGGCGTTACAGTCAGGCGTACGCCGTCATGGCGGAGGCTCTCGACGAGTCGGAGGCCCTCAAGAACCCCCTGGGGAACGTGAGCGTTCATATGCTCGCGGCGTTGCTGCATCATGAGCGGCGCGAGACCGGCGCCACGCAACAGGCGCTGCAACGCGCGCGACGCGATCTGCCGGGGGTCGACAATGCCGAGATCCGGCGGAGCATCGAGGCGATGATGCTTCCCGCGCTCGAAGTGCTGACCGAGGTTCAGAGCGGCAGGCTCCCGGCCGCGCGCGCCCGGCTCGAGGAGCTGAAGAAGGTCTCGGACGCGGGGCGGCCGGACAACAACTGGCTGGTTCCGTCGATCGAGGGTGAAATCGCGCTGGCCGGCGGCGATCTCTCGACGGCGGAGACGGCGTTCACGGCAGGTGAGCCTCGAATCAAGATGGAGTTCAACCTGTCCGCGCTGCCTCCGACGATCTTGTCCAATTACTCTCCCTCGCGCGACGGCCTCGCGCGCGTGAAGAAGGCGCGGGGGGACCTGCGCGGCGCGATTGAGATCTATCGCAAGCTGCTTGTGCCGGATATCAGCTCCAAATGGACTGCCGTCCTCGAGCCGCGGTACGTCCTCGAGCTCGCCCGTCTCCTCGAGCAGAGCGGCGACGCCGCCCGCGCGCGCGCCGAGTACCGGCGGTTCCTCGACTTGTGGAAGCACGCGGACCCGGATCTGCCTGAGGTCGCCGAGGCCAGACGCAAGGTCACATCATGACGAGACAAATTTCAGCGGCGGCTTTGATCACGCTTCTCTTCGTCGCGTCCGCCGGCGCCGAGGTGACGAAGTACGTGCGGTACGAATCCGGCGGGAAGATCTCGTACGGCGTGCTCGAAGGCGACACCATCCGCGAGCTGTCGGGCGACCTGTTCGCCTCCCCGGCGCCGACCGGCACGACGCTGAAGCTGGCGGCGGTCAAGCTCCTCGCGCCGTGCGAGCCGAAGAAGGTGATCGCGGTCGGCCTGAACTACAAGACCCACCTGGGCGAGCGGCCGGCCGCGGCTTATCCGGGGCTGTTCGCGAAGCTGCCGACGTCGATCATCGGACCGGACGCCACGATCGTGTACCCGGAAGGCGCCGGCAACGTGCACTACGAAGGCGAGCTGGTCGTCGTGATCGGCAGGCGCGCGCACAACGTCGCGGCGGCCGACGCGGCGCAGTATATCTTCGGGGTGACCGCCGGCAACGACGTCAGCGAGCGCGACTGGCAGAAGCAGGACCTGCAATGGTTCCGCGCGAAGGCGTCGGACACCTTCGGGCCGCTCGGGCCCGCGATCGTCAAGGGCTTGAACTACAACGATCTGCTGCTGCAGACCCGCCTGAACGGCGAAGTCGTCCAGTCACAGCGGACGAAGGACCTGATCTTCGACGTGCACGCGATCGTCAGCTACGTCAGCCGGTTCGTCACGCTGGAGCCCGGTGACGTCATCTACACCGGCACGCCCGGCGCCACCCGGCCGATGAAGCCGGGCGACGTCGTCGAGGTGGAGATCGAGGGCATCGGCGTGCTGCGCAACCGGACGTCGGCGGCGCGATGACACGAACCTGCCGATCAGCCACATCGCCGCGGTCCCCGCGACGACGGCCAGCATGAGCCGCGCCAGCGTGACGAGCGCCGGAGCGTCGAACGCGGGCACGGGAAACTGTCGCAGCGCGGTCCACCGATCGGCCATCCAGTGCCAGGCGGTGTGACCGATCAGCACCGAGAGCACGATCGTTCCAATCCGCTCGGCGACGACGAAACGAAACAGCAGGTGCGCCGCCGGCACGAGCGTCAGCAGGACCAGCACCTGACCGAGCTCGATCCCCACGTTGAACGACACCAGCGACGCCAGCAGGTGCGAGCCCGCGAACTGCAGCGTGTCCCTCAGCGCGAACGAGAAGCCGAACCCATGCACGAGGCCGAAGCCGAAGGCCAGCGCGCATCGCCGCGGCACCGACGGAGCCGCGACGACGTTCTCGATGGCGACGTACACGATCGAGGCGGCAATCAGCATCTCGACGAGCGGTGGAAACCACAAGCCGCCCGGAGCGGCATCCAGGGCGGACGCCATCAGCGTCGTCGAGTGCGCCAGCGTGAACGAGGTCACGACGAGCACGAGCGGGCGGAGGCGCCGCAGTGGAATCACGAGGCACGCGAGAAAGAGCAGGTGATCGAACCCGCCGGTGACATGGAGAAAGCCGAGCCGCACGAAGCGCGCCGCCGCCTGGTACCATCGCGGATCGAGCCGTACGACACCCGGATCGCCGTGGAATTCGAACGCGCGCACACCGCGAGGACCGACGAACCGGAGCGCGGTGGCCACGTCGACGCCGAGCCGCTCGACCCCCGGTCTGATCGACAGCGCGGCCTGCGGCGCGGCGTTCGCGTACTCGAGCAGGGCGTCGACGACCGCTTGTTCCGGCGGGAGACGGGTGGTGTCCGGAAGTCCGGCTCCCCTGACGTGAGCAACGGCCTCATCGTACGAGCCGAACGAACGGTCGGACGGCAGCGAGATTCGTACGGCGGCGATAGCCGGCGGCGGGAGAGCGCCGTCTCCCGCGAACACATGCAGATCGGGAACGATCCACTGCGCGACGCCGTCGCGCGCGGCCGCCTCGGCGCGCGCGATGTCGAGGAACCCGTCGCGCTGCGGCCACTCGATATCGCGCAGCGCGCCGAGCGGCACACGGACGACGACCCGGAGGCGATCCGCGTCCGGCTTGACGAGAATGTGGACGGTCACGCTCCGCGGAATCTCGTGCGCCGCCGGCTGGGCTGGCGCGACGAACGCGAACAATACGGCCGCCGCAAGAAAGCGAGCCCGTCTCATGCGGCGCAGTGTATACTGCCGCCCGTTTTCATCGCCACCTGAAGGAGGAGGGCGCATGGCACGAACGAGGACCCTCGCGATCGGTGCGGCGCTCGCTGCCAGCATCTTCTCTCTTGTGGGCCGGGCCTCTCCAGGCCCGCCGGACACGGCGCCCACCTTCCAGGTCGATCCGTTCTGGCCGCGGCCGCTGCCGAACCACTGGCTGCTCGGATCCATCACGGGCGTCGCCGTGGATGCGCGCGACCACGTCTGGCTCGTGCACCGAGGCGGTCCCTCCATGACGGCCCGCACTGAAATCGGGCTGGCTGCCACTCCTCCAACCGCGGAATCCTGCTGCCTGCCCGCGCCGCTCGTCCTGCAGTTCAACGCCGCCGGGGACGTCGTCAGCAACTGGGGCGGGCCCGGCGAGGGCTACGACTGGCCGCAGTCGCCGGGCGGCCTCACCGTGGACGCGAAGGGCAACGTGTGGATCGCGGCTTCGGGGCCCGCCGACCCACTGCCCGGCGCACGCGGCCGCGGAGCAGGCGCGCCGCCTCCGCCACCCGACGCGCACGTGCTCAAGTTCAGTTCCAGCGGCCGCTTCCTCCTGCAGATCGGCAAGGCCGGAAGGACCGGCGACAGCACCAGCACGACCGGCTTGAACCGTCCCGCGGCCGTTGATGTCGACGTCGCCGCCAGCGAGGTGTACGTCGCCGACGGCGTGATCAACCGCCGCATCGTCGTGTTCGACTCGGAGACGGGCGCGTACAAACGGCACTGGGGTGCATACGGGGCCAGGCCTGAGGACGTCGACATCGGTCCGTACGATCCGGCGGCGCCCCCCGCGAAGCAGTTCCGCGTGCCCGCGTGCGTGAAGCTGTCGAGAGACGGCATCGTCTACGTCTGCGATCGCCGGAACAACCGCCTCCAGGTCTTCCGCAAGGACGGTACGTTCGTCAAGGAAGCGGTCGTCGCGAAAGAGACGCGCGGCCAGGGGTCGGTCTGGGCCATCGCGTTCTCGAGCGATCCACGCCAGCAGTTCGTGTACGTCGCGGACGGTTCCAACCAGAAAGTGTGGGTCCTTCAGCGCGACACGCTCGCGGTCGTCTCGAGCATCGGCGCGGGCGGCCGGTGGCCCGGGTACTTCTACGGCGTCGGCAGCGTGGCCGTCGATTCGGCGGGCAACGTATACACGGGCGAGACGTACGAAGGCAAGCGCCTGCAGAAGTTCGTCTTCAAGGGCCCCGGGCGGCCGAACGCGAAGGAGCAGCGATGAACGCGAGTGCCGGACGCCGCAACGTGCTCGTCGGGACCATCTTCGCGTGCACCCTGCTCGCGCTCGTCGCGGTCGAGAGACTGCTCGTGCGTGAGGCGTCCGCGCAGCCCTCGGTGCAGGCGCCGAGATTCGAGGTGGATCCGTTCTGGCCGAAGCCGCTGCCCAACGGCTGGGTGCTCGGCATGGCGATCGGCGTCGCCGTCGACTCGCGCGATCACGTGTGGATCGTGCACCGCGCCGACACGCTGTCGCCGCTCGAAGCGGCCGCCGATCAGAATCCGCCCACGGCGTCGTGCTGCCGGAAGGCGCCGCCGGTCCTGGAGTTCGATCCGGCCGGCAACCTCGTCGGCCACTGGGGCGGTCCGGGCGAAGGATACGAGTGGCCGCTCTCGAATCACGGCATCTTCGTCGACCACAAGGACAACGTCTGGATCGGCGGCAACGACGCGAAGGACGCGCACGTCCTGAAGTTCACGCGCGCCGGCCGGTTCCTGATGCAGTTCGGGCACCAGGGAAAGAGCGGCGGCAGCCACGACACGGTGAACTTCGGGCGCGTCGCGAAGATCTACGTGGACCCGAAGATGAACGAGGCGTACATCGCCGACGGGTACGGCAACAAGCGCGTCGCCGTCATCGACGCGGACACCGGCGCGTTCAAGCGGTATTGGGGCGCGTACGGCAACAAGCCCGACGACACGAACCTCGGCCCCTACGATCCGGCTGCACCGCCCGTGAAGCAGTTCCGCAACCCGGTCCACTGCGCCGACCTGTCGAACGACGGGTTCCTGTACGTGTGCGATCGCCCGAACGATCGGCTGCAGGTGTTCAGGCCGGACGGCACGTTCGTCAAGGAAGTGTTCATCGCACCGAAGACATTGGGCGACGGGTCCACGTGGGATGTGGCGTTCTCGAAAGATCCGCAGCAGAAGCACCTGTACCTCGCGGACGGCAAGAACGAGAAGATCTACGTGCTCGACCGGCAGTCGCTCGAAATCCTCACCAGCTTCGGCGACGGCGGCCGCCAGCCCGGGCAGTTCTTCGCCGTCCACAGCATGGCGACCGACTCGAAGGGGAATATCTTCACGACGGAGACGTACGAGGGGCGCCGGCTGCAGAAGTTCGTGTTCAAGGGGGTCGGTCCGGTCACGAAGAAGGATCAGGGAACCGTCTGGCCGCGCCGGTAACGGCGTATTGCCCGGCCGCAGGAGCTGCCAATGTCGAAAACGCCTTCTACGATCGCATTCGTGCTCGTGTGCCTCGCGCTGGCGCCTGTGAGGTCCGGGGCGCAGGAGGTCCGGCGCTACATCGCGCCGAGCACCGCCGCCGAGGCCGCCAAGCCGCCGTTCAGCGGGGCGGTCCAGGTCGGCAACACGTTGTACCTGTCGGGAAACATCGGGCTGGACGAGAACAGAAGGGTGCCGGACACGGCCGACGCCGAGGCACGGCTGCTGCTCGACGCCGTTCAGAAGACGCTTCGCGACGCGGGCTTCACGATGGACGACCTGGTCTTCGTCCAGGTGTTCTGCTCAGACGTGAAGCACTACGACGCCTTCAACAAGGTCTACCGCACGTATTTCAAGAAGGAGTTCCCCGCCCGCGCGTTCGTCGGCGCGGGGACGCTGCTCTTCAACGCCCGTTTCGAGATGCAGGCGATCGCGGTCCTGCGAAAATAGTCCGTCCCGGGTTTGAAAGTCGTGTTGCGCAGGGCGTCGGCCCTGCCGCTACTCGACGATCGCGCGAACCTGACACGCGAAGCCAGGAACCACCTCGCTCAGGTCCAGGGTCTCTTCAGATCTCAATGTGACCGGCTGCCTCGCGCGGCGGAACACCGTGGCGATGCGCTTCTCCGGATCGATGACGACGACGCACGAGGTTCCACGCAACAAGTACTCATCGATTTTCTGGCGAATCTTTGATGGCGTGTCTTCGGGCGACAGAACTTCGATCGCAAGATCGGCGGGTCCCCTCCAGAACCCTCGCGGAGTGGAAGCCGGAAGGCGGTCGCGCCGGATGAAGGCGATATCAGGAGCAAGAACCGTGTCGGGATCGGACTTCAGTGTGAATCCGACCTCCGTCAGCACCTCGCCAGCGCCGGTCGCGCGCGCGTGGCGCTCCAGCATCGAGGCGAGCCGGACGACGGTTCGTCCATGAAGGTACCCGACCGGCGTCATGCGAACGAGCCTGCCTTCCACCAGCTCGTATCGCTCGTCAGTCGGGAAGTGTTCCAGTTCCTCCGCCGTGATGAGGCGTGCCGTCTCGGACATCGTGCCGTCGTTCCGCATGGCATTTTAGCATCGTCACTTGCCAGGGCGATGCCGCCACGGTTTCCGCCGAATTCGAACTATTCATCGTTTGTGAGCGCAGAAACTGCACCGTTGCAGCGCGTGACAAGGTCAGAGCCGCGGAGATTTCAACCACGGAAGGACATGGAGACACACTGATTCTCAACCACGGAAGGGCACGGAAGCACACCGATTTGGGCGATTGTCGATTGGCTGGCTGCCGTGCGCGACAGCTGGGCAATCCGCCATCAACACTCCGTCGATCGGCAATCGACACTCGGCAATCCGTCAGTCGGCACTCGGAAATCGGCACTCGGCAGTGACATCTAGGCCGCCGCCGTGGCAGGCTTGGCGAGCACTTCCTCGAAGACCTTCACCGCGCGCTGCATCTCGTCCATCGTGCCGAAGGCGATCCGGCAGTGCGTCTTCTCGAACGGCGGGAAGTCGCGCGCGACGCGGACGCCCTTCGCCGCGCACGCCTCGCGGAACGCCTTCACCGGCCGGCCGATGTTCACGAACATGAAGTTCGCCTGCGAGTCGGCCGGTTTCATGTTGCGGCCGGCGAACCACTTCAGCGAGAAGTCCCGCACGGCCGTGTTGCGCGCGCGCTCGTTCTTGACGAACGAGTCGTCCTGCTGAATCGCGGCGATCCCGGCGTGCAGCGCGAGGACGTTCATCGTGCTCGTTCCGACCCCCGCATCCCACTCGGACAGCCTCTTGATCGTGTCCGCGTGCCCGACGGCGTACCCGACGCGCATGCCCGCCATCCCGTAGCACTTCGAGAACGTCCGCGCCACGATGACGCGCGGGTTCTGCACCGCGAGCGGAATGAACGTCTCGTGATCCGGGTTGGTCACGTACTCGAAGTACGCCTCGTCGACCAGGATCGTCGTCGCGGGCGACTGGCTGTTCAGCTTCGCCACGAAGTCGCGCGTCGCGCTGGCGGGCACGAACGTCGACGACGGGTTGCTCGGATTGCAGTAGAAGACGAGGCCGGCGCCGCGCGACGCGGCCGCGAAGCGGTCCAGGTCGGGCCTGAACTCGCTGTCGAGCGGGACGCCGACGACCTTGTTCCCCATCAGCGTCGCGTAGTCCGCGCATTCCTCGTACGTGGGGATCGTCGCGACGAGCGGCTTGTCCTTCGCCGTGAACACGTGCGTGACGCTGCGCAGGATCTGGGTCGACCCGCAGCCGAGGACGATGTTCTCCGTCTTGACCCCGTGCTTCTTCGCGAGCGCGTCGATGAGATCCCGCGCGGTGCCCGAGTAGCGGCCGGGACGGCCGCCGTCCGGTCCGAACGCCGCCGTGATGGCATCGAGCACCTTCTGGCCCGGGCCCATCGGGTTCTCGTTGCTGCTGATGATGATCGTCGCGGCATCGGCCGCTTCCAGGGCGGGCTCGAACGCGGACCAGACAAGGTTCTCGCGGCCGCGCGCGGCAATGAAGGACGTGGTCAGCGCGCCCATGCCGGCGGTCCGTACGAAGTGGCGTCGTGACAGCGCCATGGCTCCTCCTACCGTGATGCCGTGGTGACCGGCTTCAGCACGCCGCGGAACACGTCGGCTGCCTTTTTCATTTCGTCCATCGTCCCGATCGAGATGCGCGCGTGCGTCCTCTCGAACGGCGGGAAGTCGCGCCCGATCATGACCCCCTGCTTCGCGCACGCGTCGCGGAGGTCCTTCGCGGGCCGGCGGATGTTGACGAACAGGAAATTCCCCTGCGACGCCGTGCACGCGCAGCCGAGCTCCTCGAGCACCTTCACCGTGAAGCTCCGCACCTCGGTGTTGCGCTGCCGCTCCGCCTCGATGTGCGCCGGATCCTCGAGCGCGGCGATCGCCGCCGCCACGCCGAAGACGCTGACGTTGTACGGCATCTTGAAGCGCGCGAGCCGCTTGATCGTCTCCGCGCGGCCGACGGCGTAGCCGATGCGCATGCCGGCCATGCCGTACGCCTTCGAGAACGTCCGCGCGACGATGACGTTCGGCGTCGCGATGGCCAGCGGCACAGCGCTCGCGTACGACGGGTCGGTCACGTAGTCGTGGTACGCCTCGTCTATCAGGATCACCGTCTCGGGCGATGCCTTCCTGACGCGTTCGACGAAATCGGCGACCGCCTTCGCGCCGTGCACCGTCGCGGTCGGGTTGTTGGGGTTGTTGAAGAAGACCAGCCCCGCGCCCGGCGACGCCGTAATCATCGCTTCGACGTCCAGCCTGAACGCGGAATCGACGCGCACCTCCGTCAGCGGATGATTGAGCCTCTTGACGATCGACGTCGGGTTCTCGAACGTGGGGGACGCGGTGACGAGACCGCGTCCGGGCGCCGTGAACGCGCGCACGGCGTTCTTCAGGATCTCCTGCGAGCCGGCGCCGAGGACGACGTTTTCGGGTTTGACCTTGTAGTGCGCGGCTATCGCGGCGGCGAGATGGCTGTCCGCGGGCGTGCTGTTGAACGGATAGCGGCCCGTCTCCGGGAACTTGCCCGTGATCGCGTCGAGCACCTTCCGGCCGGGGCCGAGCGGGTTCTCGTTGCTGCTGATGCGGATCTCGTTGACGCCCGGCGGCAGCGGCGGGCGCGCGTTCGCGCCCCGGGCCTGCAGCTCCGCTACGTACGCTTCATGGCCGCGAGCGGCCAGCAGCGCGGCCGTCCCCGTATCCGAGCGGCCTCCAGCCAGGACGTCGAAAAACCCGCGACGCGTTCGGAGCATGGCAGCCTCCTTCGGCAGGGGCGCGATTGTACCTCAGGCTGGGGGCACGTCAAACACGATCTCTTGCGGGCCCGGCCGTGCTAGATTACGCGGCACTATGGCCTTGAGGACACCCGGGCGCCGGCGGGTCGCGCTCGCCCTAACTGCTGTGCTTGGCGCCGCGACGCTCACGGCCGCCCAGCCGAATCCCTATCGCACCGTCGAGGGCTGGGCGAAAATGCCCGACGGGCGGGTCTGGGGCGCGACGAGCGCCGTCGAAATCGACCCCGACGGACGGTCCGTCTGGGTCGCCGAGCGCTGCGGGGCGAACGACTGCGTCGAGTCCAGGCTGGATCCCGTCCTCCGCTTCGACGCCGAAGGGACCCTCGTCAAGAGCTTCGGCGCGGGCTACATCCTCTCCCCGCATGGAATATTCGTCGGGCGGGACGGCAGCGTCTGGGTCACCGACTGCGCCTGCACCGGCCGCGGACGGCCGTACTCGACCGAGAACAAGAAGGGACATCAGGTCTTCAAGTTCAGCCGCGACGGGACGCTGCTGATGACGCTCGGCGCGGCGGGCGGCGGCACCGGCGCCGCCGGCTTCTTTCAGCCGAACGACCTCGTCGTCGGACCCGACGGCACGATTTACGTCGCCGAAGGGCACGGCGGCGACAACGCGCGCATCGTGCTGTTCGACAAGGACGGAAAGTACCTTCGCGAGTTCGGCAGGAAGGGCACCGGTCCGGTGGAGTTCGATCAGCCGCACGGCCTCGCGTTCGACGCGAAGGGACGGCTGTTCGTCGCCGATCGGAGCAACAACCGGATCCAGATTCTCGACCGCGACGGGCGGTTCCTCGAGGAGTGGCGTCAATTCAGCCGGCCGAGCGGGATCTACATCGACAGGAACGACATGATTTACGTCGCCGACTCGGAGTCGGGATCGGTGGGCGGCGCGCGCGACCGGACGGACTGGAAGCGCGGGATCCGGGTCGGCAGCGTGAGCGACGGGAAGGTGATCGCCTTCATTCCCGATCCCAACGAGAAGGCGACCAACACCAGCGCGGCGGAGGGCGTCGCGGCCGACGCCGCGGGCAACATCTACGGCGCCGAAGTCGGACCGAGAGCGCTGAAGAAGTACGTCAAATGATCCCCACGACCCGGCTTCTCACTGTCGCCGGCCTGGTGCTGGCAGTCGCGATCGCCAGCGGCGCGGCGCAGGCCCCAACGAAGATCATCTCGTCGTCAACCGGCGTGTACACGACGGCGCAGGCGGCGCGCGGCGAGCAGACCTACATGAGCATCTGCGTCGCGTGTCACCCGGCCGGCACGTACACGGCGCCGGCGTTCAGGGAAAAATGGAACGGGTCTCTGGCCTCGGACTTCTTCCAGTTCCTGAAGGCGTCGATGCCGAAACTGGAGCCGGGCAGCCTGGAGCCGGAAGAATACGCGCAGGTGATTGCCTATCTCCTGAAGATCAACGGCGTGCCGGCTGGCAAGCAGGATCTCCCCGCCGACGTGAAGGCGCTCAAGCGAATCCGGATCTCGATCCCCACGGCGAAGTGAGCAGGAACCAGGAGGAAGCAAGATGCCGCACCGCCACACCGTCCGGCGCACCGCAACCGCTGCTCTGGGTCTCGGGCTGATCGCCCTCGCGGCGTTCACGCCGCGGGCGGACCAGCAGCCTGGCGACCGTCAACCGGACCTCGCGCGCGGCAACAAACCGGGCGAATGGCGATACTGGGGAGGCGACGCCTGGAGCACGCGCTACTCCCCCCTCGATCAGATCGACGCGTCGAACTTCGGCGCGCTGAAGCTCGCCTGGCAATGGAACGCCGGCGCGTTCGGCAGCGACGAGTACTATCGGACCACGCCGCTCTACGCCAACGGCCGCCTGTTCACGGTGGCGACGACGCGGCGGATTGCCGCGGCGATCGATCCGGAGAACGGCGAGACGCTGTGGATGTGGCGGCTGAACGAAGGGATCCGCTGGCAGAAGGCCCCGCGCCGGTTCTCCGGCCGCGGGCCGGCCTACTGGACCGACGGGAAGGACGAGCGCGTCATCGTGGTCACGCCCGGATACCACCTCGCATCGCTCGACGCGAAGACCGGGATCCCCGACCCGAAGTTCGGCAAGGACGGCATTGTCGATCTCATGGACGGCCTCGGATTTCCGCTCGTTCCGCTTGCCGTGGACGATACGGGTTCGCTCATCATCAGCGATGCGGCGCCCGCAAGGAAGGCGCGACCAGGAGAAACGTGGGACGAGAAGACGAAGACCGGCGCTGACGGCACGGTCGGCATCGACCCCGCGCTCGGCCAGCTCGCGGCCAGCTCCCCGGCGATCGTCGTCAACGACGTGATCGTCGTCGGCAACTCCCACATTCACGGCTACTACCCGATCCGCCTGCGGAATCTTCCGAGCTACATCCGCGGGTTCGACGTGCACACGGGCAGGCAGCTCTGGAAGTTCAACCTGATCCCGGAACCCGGCGAGCCGGGCGCCGAGACCTGGCTCAACGGCACGAAGCCGGGCACGCCCGGCGTCGGCAAGGTTGACGCCTGGGCGCCGTATTCCGCGGATCCGGAGCTCGGCATCGTCTACATTCCCGTCGGCATGCCGCTGATGGACGAGTACGGCGGTCACCGGCCGGGCGACAACCTGTACGGCACCAGCCTCGTCGCGCTCGACGTGAAGACCGGCAAGAAGAAGTGGCACTTCCAGATGGTGCATCACGACATCTGGGACTACGACGCGCCGATGGCGCCGAATCTGCTCGACGTCACGATCGACGGCACGCCGCGAAAGATCGTCGCGCAGAGCACGAAGCAGGGATGGCTGTACGTGTTCGACCGCGTAACCGGCAAGGAAATCTGGCCGATCGTCGAGACGCCGGTGCTGCAGAGCGAAGTCGCCGGCGAGGTCGCGGCGAAGACGCAGCCGATCCCGTCGAAGCCGGCGCCGTACGCGCAGCAGGGACTCGTCGAGGAGGACCTGATCGACTACACGCCCGCGATCAAGGAGGCGGCGCTGAAGCTCGCGAAGGCGTGCCGCATGGGGCCGTACTTCATTCCGCCGTCGCCGGGCGACGGCACGGCGCCGAGCGGATACAGGTGCTCCTGGTATGCGCCGGGCGCGAGCGGCGGCGTCAATATCGATGGCGGGGCAACGGTCGATCCGACGACCGGAAAACTCTACGTCGCCGCCCAGTCAGGTCTGAGCACCGCGACCGTGCAGAAGGACCCGTGCTCCGAGTTCCGCTACAGCTCGGTGCACGACAGCTGCGGGCAGCTCGGCGCGCCGGCGCCGCCGCCCGGGTACAAGAAGCCGGTGGGGCCGGTCGGCGGATTCGAGCGCCGCGGGGGCGGCACCACGCTGGGCGGCGTGTCGATCATGAAGCCGAAGCAGCTTGGCGGCATTACCGCGTACGACATGAGCACCGGCGCCAAGGCGTGGTGGACCCCGAACGGCGGCCAGCTCGTGCCCGTCACGTCCGAGGATCCGCTGTTCAAGGACGTGAAGCTCCCGCCGGCGCCCCCGACGCGCGGCCACGCGCAGGTCATCACGACCAAGACGCTGGTGATCTACGGCACCGGCCGCAGCGGCGGCCCGCCGAAAGTCGAGCCGCAGCTCTACGCGGTGGACAAGGCCACCGGGAAACAGCTCGGCGCGGTGCCGATTCCCTCGAAGACGACCGCCGTCCCCATGACGTTCATGCACAAGGGCAAGCAGTACATCGTGTTCGCCACCGGCGGCGGCGCGAACACCTCGCTCGTCGCCCTGGCGCTGCCCGGCGGCAAGCCGGGGTCCTGACGCGCCGTAGCTGGCGACGGCGGCCGAGGAGGCCGACTACCCTCACAACCTCAAACGCCGCGGCGGCGTTCGTCGATGTCTCGTCTCCGATGGAAATCGGGAAGGAGGACGAAGACTCATGCGACACCTGTCCAGACTCTCGTGGATGCTCCCGTTACTGGCGCTGCTCCTGGCCGCGCCGGTCCTCGCACAGGGCGGCGGCACGGCCGCCTCTCTCACCGGATCGGTCATCGATCGTGACGGGGGCGTGATCCCCGGCGCGACAATCGAGGTCAAGAACAATGCCACGGGCACCGTCGAGCACGTGGTCGCCGCCGGCTCTCGCGCGGCCTGCTCGTGAATGCCAGCTATACCTTCGCCAGGCGGTTCGGCACCTCGCTCGAAACGATCCACCAGCCTCGCTTCTTCATCGAGGATGCGGGGGTGCCGCATGCGTTTCGCACGAACTGGACGTACGGCCTGCCGATCGGCCGCGGCCACAGGTTCGGCGGCAACATGAACTCGTTCTGGAACACCATCGTGGGCGGATGGGAATTGTCGGGAACGGGCCGGGTGCAGATTCAGAACTTTCGGTCGACGGCGTCCGGCTGGTCGGCATGACGAAGGACGACCTGCAGAAGGCGTTCAAGGTGGGCGTTCGCAGAACCCGACGACGGGCGCGGCGATCATCCTGATCATGCCCGACGACATCATCCTGAACACACGCGGCGGGCCTTCAGCGTCGACCCGACGTCGGCGAGCGGCTCCGGCGCTCTCGGCGTTCCCGACGGCCGCTATATCGCGCCGGCGAGCACGGCCGACTGCGTGGCGCTCTATCCCGGCGACTGCGGCTGCGCCGCGCCAGATCGTGATCAACGGGCCGACCTTCGTGCGGTTCGACCTGCGCGGCAGCAAGCGCGTGTCGCTGCCGGGCCACCTGACCGCCGAGATCAGCATCGAGTTCATGAACCTGTTCGACAACGTCAACTTCAACCCGGCGTTCAACCCCGGCTCGGGGTCCTCGATCTTCCAGGTGACGAGCGCCTACCGCGACACCGGCGTCGACGTCAACGACCCCGGCGGCCGCCTCGGCCAGATCGTTTGGCGCATCACATGGTAAATCGGTAAGGTCCTCCGGGCGCTCGGGGCTCGGAGCGCGGCCTCGCCAATCGGCAGTCCGACAATGCGTCGATCGGCAATCCCCAATCGACAATCCCCCAATCGGCAACCTGCAATCGGCAATCTGCAATTCGTGAAACCCCTCTTAACCGGACTTTCATCGTTCCTTCATTCTCCCCGGTCATAGTGCGGGCATGGTTCGAGCGATCGCAGCGGTGACGCTCGTCACGCTCACTTTCGGCGTCCGCGTCCTGACGCGGCCTCCCGCGCCGTCCGTCGTTCGCACCGCACCTCCGGCCGCGCACGCCACTCCCGGGGCGCGCGGCCGCGAGGTGTATCGCCGCTACGGATGCGGCCTCTGCCACGGGGCCGAAGGCCGCG
Organism: Acidobacteria bacterium RIFCSPLOWO2_12_FULL_66_21; assembly: GCA_001767455.1. Classification (GTDB taxonomy): domain Bacteria; phylum Acidobacteriota; class Vicinamibacteria; order Vicinamibacterales; family 2-12-FULL-66-21; genus 2-12-FULL-66-21. Next base: position 81,846 of record MELC01000086.1, on the reverse strand, counting down.
GCGGCTTTGCCAACCCGAACGCCGAAACCGAGGGCAAGGTGCCGGCGGTCATCTACGTGGCGGAAGGCTACACGCGGGCTGAACTGCGCAAGCTGCTGATCGAGGGCACACCGACGGTGGGCAAAGCGGATTCCAAAGCGGCGCGTCCCCCGTACCGCATGCCGGGCTTCGGCGGTCGCATGACGCCGGGCGAGCTCGACGATCTCATCGCATACCTCATGAGCCTCAATCCGGAGAAGGACGGCGCGAAATGGCGCTGAGCCGCGGAGACACGAACATGGCGAACAGAACGCTTGGAACGTGGATGTGCGGGCTGCTCCTCGGGACCGTGGGGCTGCTGCTGCTGCCCGCGCACACCGCGGGCACCGCGCAGACGCCGCAGCCGGGGCTCAAGCCCGGCTACGTGGGCGCCGCGAAGTGCATGAGCTGCCACGAGGTACAGGCGAAGGGGTACAAGGACAGCCCGCACGCGCGCGCGTGGGACCCGCGCACGCCGGCGGCCGCTTCCGCCTGCGAGACCTGCCACGGGCCAGGGAGCGGCCATATCGAGGACGTCGGCGCCAAGGGCCGCCTCCGCAACTTCAAGAAGATCACGCCGCGCGAGGCGAGCGAGACGTGCATGACGTGCCACAACCGCGAAGAACACTCGCAGTGGCAGGGCAGCATGCACGACGCGCGGAACGTCACGTGCGTGAACTGCCACAGCGTGCACACACCGAAGTCCGAGACCGGTCAACTGAAGCAGGAAACCGTCACCGCGACCTGCGGACAGTGCCATCGCGAGAAGGCCGCGAAGATCCAGCGCTCGTCGCACATGCCGGTGCGGGAAGGAAAGATGGAGTGCACGAGCTGCCACAACCAGCACGGCTCGACCAACGTCCGCATGCTGCGCGCGGGGAACACGGTCAGCGAGTTCTGCACGAGCTGCCACGCCGAGAAGCGCGGGCCGTTCCTGTGGGATCACCCCCCGGCGCGGGAGAGCTGCGCGACCTGCCACGATCCGCACGGTTCGTCGAACGACCGCATGCTCGTCGCCCGCGCGCCGATGCTCTGCCAGCGCTGCCATGTTCACAGGCAGCACCCCGCGAGCGTGTATGACGCGAACGCGGTCGCGTCGAAGAGCAGCCGGCTCGTCGGCCGCGCGTGCGTGAACTGTCATTCCAACATCCACGGATCGAACCATCCGTCGGGTCAGTTCTTTCAGCGGTAGACGCGGACGGAGGAATCGAACATGCGCAATCGATTTGGTCTCCTGACGGCGGCGCTCCTCGTCGCGTCTCCGCTTGCGGCCCAGCAGCCGGCCCCGCAGCCGGTGCCGCAGCCGGGGTCCGTCGACATCGGTTTTCGGGCCACGAGCATCGAGGGGGATGCCGCCCGCGCGCAGCACTTCCGCGATCTCGGCAGCGGCGTGCTCCTGGACCGCTTCCGCCTGCAACGCAACGGCAGCGGCTGGGTGTTCGCCGCGTCGGCCGACCGCGTGGGCTGGCGCGATCAACGCTACCAGGCGGAACTTGTCGCCCACGGCAAGGTGAAGATGCTGTTCCTGTGGGACCAGGTGCCGCTGTTCATCAGCGGGGACACGCGCACGCTGTATTCGACGTCGCGACCGGGCGAGTACCGCCTGGCCGGGACCTTCCGGCAGTCGATCCAGGACGGCACCCTGAAGATCGGGGATGTCGTGGGCGGAGCCTCGCCGGTGGAGCTCAGCTCGAGACGCGATACGGCGCAATTCAGGTTCATCTACACGCCGGTCCGCGACGTGGACGTGAAGGTCAACGTCCGCAGCGCCAGGCGCGAGGGCTCGATGCCGATGGCCGCGTCCTTCGGCTTCAGCAATGCCGTGGAGCTCCCGGCGCCGATCGACACGCGCTCCACCGATATGAACGCCGGCGTCGAATGGGCGAACGCCCGGGGCATGCTGCGCATCGGGTACGACGCCTCGTGGTTCACCAACCACATCGAGACGCTCACCTGGGACAACCCGCTCCGCGCCACCGACATCGCGACCGCCGGCTCGCAGGGGCGCTACTCGCTGCCCCCGTCGAGCACGATGACCGGCATCAGCACCGCGGCCTCGATCAAGCTGCCCGCGCGCAGCCGCCTGACCGGCAACGTGTCGGTCGGCCGCTGGAACCAGGACCAGGAGCTCCTGCCGTTCACCATCAATTCGGCGTCGGTGTCCGCCGCCGCGTCGCTGCCGCGTCCCACCGCGGACGCGAAGGCGAACACGCTGGCGATGAACTACAACTTCACGTCACGGCCGAACCGGCTCTTGTGGTTCAACGCGAGGTATCGCTACTACGACTTCGACAACCGCACGGCGCCGTTCTCGGCCTCGCCCGGCATGGTCGTGATGGATCAGAACGTGGGGACGGGCCACACGAGCGAGCCGATCAGCTCCACGCGCCACAACATCGACCTCGACGCGTCATTCACGCCCGCTCCCTTCACCGCGATTCGCGTCGGCTACGGCCGCGAAGAGGTCGATCGCACGTTCCGCATCTTCGAGGCGACGACCGACAACGTCTTCAGGACGTCGATCGACGCCACGAGCTTCGGGTGGCTCACCGTGCGCGCGATTGTCGAGCACGCGGTGCGTCGCGGGTCCGGGTTCGAGCTCGGGGCGCTCACCGAGGCAAACGAGCAGCCCACGATGCGTCACTACGACGTCGCCGACCGCAACCGCGATCGCGTCACCGGCCTCGTGCAGGTCACGCCAGTACCCGCCGTCGGGTTCTCGATTTCCGCGGCGCGCGGGAAGGACGACTACAACGGGACGGGCTTCGGCCTGAGGAACAACGAGAACCGCGTGTACACGGTGACGGCCGACTTCGTCCCGCACGAGGCGGTCTCCGCCGGGCTCTCGTACTCGTTCGAGAAGTACGCCGCGCTGCAGACCTCGCGCTCCGCGAATGCCGCGCAGTTCAACGACCCGACGCGCGACTGGTCGGACGACTCCGCGGACAAGGCGCACAACGTCGTCGCCAGCCTCGATCTCATGAAGCTCGCGCCGAAGACAGACCTGCGCTTCGCGTACAACTTCAACCGGTCGAGGACGACGTTCCGCTACACCCTGGCGCCGAACAGCCCGCTTGTGGCGCCGAGCCAGCTCCCGCCGGTGACGAACGAGCTCCAGCGGGCGACCGCCGACGCGCGCTACTTCCTGACGCCGAGGGTCGCCATCGGGTTCGTCTACGCCTACGACCGGTACTCCGTCAACGACTTCTCGATGGATCCGGCCACCATCAGCCGGCTCGACATGCCGGGCACGCTGATGCTCGGTTACGTCTACCGCCCCTACGCGGCACACACGGGGTGGCTGCGCCTCACTTATCTCTGGTAGCTGCGGAGGGTGACCATGAAACGACTCATAACGACCGCCATGCTGGCGGCACTCGCGGTCGCGGGCTTCATGCGCGTCGCGCGCGCGCAGGACCAGGATCCGCCGCTCGAACCGCGGGTCCTGGCGTACGACAAGGGCCCCGCGAAGATCGACGTGTCGAAGTACCCGGCGCCGCTGCAGAAGAGCTACAAGCTGTTCCTCGCGAAGTGCGGGCACTGCCACACGCCCGCGCGCGCGATCAACTGCGACTTCGTGCTCGACGACGAGTGGGAGCGCTACGTCAAGCGCATGATGCGGAAGGCCGGCTCCTACATCACGCCCGACGAAGGCAAGGCGATCTACGAGTTCGTCGTGTACGACTCGAAGACCCGCAAGAAGGATCTCTACGACAAGAAGCTGAAGGAAGCGGGCAAACCCGGATCGGATCGGTAGCATGCGCAAGGTGCTGGCGCTTGCCGGCGTGACCATCGTCGTCGCGATTGCCTGGATCGTCGCGCTGCCCGCGTCCTCCTCGCTGCAGCCGATTCCATTCAATCACGCGAAGCATGTGGGGGCGGCGTGCGCCCTCTGTCACGCCGGCGTCGAACGCACCGCGGGGGCGACGCTGCCGCAGGTGGCCGTCTGCGTGAAATGCCACGCGACGGCGCCGGCCGGCGTGGCACAGCCGCGGTGGGACGCGATGGCGAAGACGGGACACATCGACTGGGTGAAGCTGACGCGGCTGCCCGATCACGTGATGTTCTCGCATCGGCGTCACGTCGTGCTCGGCCAGCTCGATTGCCGGTCGTGCCACGGCACGATCGGCGCGAGCACCGCGCCGCCACCTCGCGCGGCCGCCCGCCTGCAGATGAAGACGTGCGTGTCGTGCCACCAGCAGGAAGCCGCGAGCCAGGACTGCGCGGCGTGCCACCGATGAGCGCCTCCTTCAGCCGGCGCGACTTCTTTACCTACAGCGGCTCGGTGCTTGCCGGCATCACGCTTGGCGAGTGGGGCCGCCGCCACCTCGCGCGTGCCGACGCGCTCGCGAGTGGACCCTCGCGGCTGCCCGCCGAGTGGGCGCCGAGCGTCTGCCGCGACTGCGCAGCGGCGTGCGGCATTCGCGTCCGCATGGTGGACGGCGCGCCGGTGAAGGTGGAAGGCAACCCGCTCTGCCCGATCGGCCGCGGACGCCTGTGCGCGTCCGGCCAGGCGGGCATCGAGGCGTACTACGATCCGGATCGGCTCATCGGACCGGCGAAGCGAACCGGCGCCCGCGGCGAGAATCGCTGGACGGCGATTACCTGGGACGAGGCGACAGCCATCCTCGCCTCGCGGCTCTCCGGGACGCGGGCGACGGAACGGCGGCCGCTGGCGATCGGCATGGAAGAACGCGGGCCGCTGGCCGATGGATGGACGAAGTTCTGGACGGCGTGCGACGCGCGCGTCGCGTGGACGCCGGCGCAGACCTCGGCGCGCCTGCGCGCGGGCTTCCTCGCATTGACCGGTATCGACCGCGAGCCGCTCTTCGATCTCGAGCACGCCACGTACGTGCTCTCGTTCGGGGCGCCGATTGCCGAAACGTGGCTCTCGCCCGTCTGGGCGCAGCGCAGCTTCGGGCGATTCCGGCGGCAGGCGGGCCGATCGCGCGGGCGGCTGGTGCAGGTCGACGCGCGGCGCTCCGCCACGGCGCGCAAGGCCGACGAATGGCTCGCGCTCACGCCCGAGCAGCAGGTGGTTCTCGCCTATGGCCTCGCGGCGATCATCGCGCGCGAGAGCCGCGGCAACCGTCAGTTTCTCGATCGCTTCGCCGGCAACCACGCCGAATTCGAGCGCGACGTCGTCCGCACGTACCTTCCCGACGAAGTGTCCGCGCTGACCGGTATTCCGGTGGTCACCATCCTGCGCCTCGCGCGGGAGCTGAGCGCGACCACGCAGCCGCTCGTCGCGGTGGCGGCTGACGCGAGCCGCGAGCTGACCGATGCCGTCTTCGCGCTCAACGCGCTGGTAGGCGCGTACGATCGGCCGGGGGGGATCTACGCCGCCGCCACGGCGCCGCCGGACGGCATCGAGGACGCGGCCGGGCCGATAGAGGCCATCGCAGCCGGACGGATCAGGCCGGCGGTGCTGGCGCTGCGCGACGGCTCGGCCCTGCGCCGCTCGTCGCTCGTCGAGCGCCCGGACGCGGCGTTCGCGTCGGCCGACTTCATCGTGAGCTTCTCGCCATATCTGGACGAGACCTCGACGCTGGCCGACCTCCTGCTGCCCGCGCACACGCCGATCGAATCGTGGCACGCCGTGCGCGCCGCGGCGGTTCCCCCGGGCGAAGCCATCGCGTGCGCCGCGCCGGTCGTCAAGCCGCGCCTCGACACGCGGGATCCCGCCGAAACGCTGGCGCACGTCGCACGCGCGCTCGGCGGTCCGGCGGCGGCTGCGTGCCCCTGGACCACTGCTGAAGATCTCGTGATCGGCGAGCTGGAAAGAGTCGGACAGATGCGCCGCGGCGGCGCCTACACGAGCGCCTACGAGACCGAGTGGCTGCTCCAGCTCGAGAAAGGCGGCTGGTGGACGTCGGGCAGCCAGACGCCGCAGGCGTTCCGCCAGGCGGTGCTCGGTGCGGGCGGTTGGGTCGATCCGTTCTTCCAGGACGGAGAAATCCGCTCGACGCTCGATGCGCGCCACGGTCTGACGTTCAGCTCACCGGGTGCGGCCCCCGCGATCGCGGCCGCGGCGCTGCATGCGTCTTCCTCAGCGGGCGCGCAGTTCCCCTACCGCCTCCTGATCTTCGAGACCAGCGCGAGCCGCGCCGCCGATCCGAACCTGCCTGTGCTGTACGAGCTGCTCGGCCAGCCCGAGGGGATCCCCTGGCAGCCCTGGGTCGAGATCGCCGGTGAGACGGCGCGCTCCCTGGGGATCGACACCGGCGCGAAGGTCAAGGTGGTGTCCCCGGGCGGCGCCATGTCGGCCATCGTGATGGTCGTTCACGGCATGCAGCCCGATGTCGTCGCACTCGCGCACGTGCCGGCTCTGCCCGAAGGCGGCCGATGGGCGCGCGAGATTCGGTCGGACTCGCGTCAACTGATGGCCGCCGGCAGCGCCGCAGCCACACGTGTCCGCCTCGAACGTGTGTGAACGATTGGAGCGGTCAACCGCGGCCCTTGTTGCGCAGGCCTTCAGGCTTGCCGGACGGCCGCGGGCAGCCCTAAAGGGCTGCGCAACAGGGAACGTCGCAACGCACCGTTCACGACGGCGTCGACGATTGGAGCGGTCAACCGCGGCCCTTGTTGCGCAGGCCTTCAGGCCTGCCGGACGGCCGCGGGCAGCACCAAGCGGCCGCGGGCAGCCCTAAAGGGCTGCGCAACAGGGAACGTCGCAACGCGCAGTTAGGTCAGGAACCCACAGATGCCACGCTGGGGACTCGTCATCGATCTCGACCGCTGCACGGGCTGCCAGGCCTGCGTCGTGGCCTGCAAGCACGAGAACAACGTGCCGCTGTCGACGAGCGCGGTCGCCGCCGCCGGACGACTGATGACGTGGATGCAGCTCGTGCCGGTGGAAATGCCGGGACGGGCCGCCCCCACGGCGCTGCCGCTGATGTGCCAGCACTGCGATCGTCCGCCCTGCGCCGACGTCTGCCCGACCGGCGCCACCTACCTGAATCCGGAAGGCATCGTCGCGCAGATCTACCCGCGATGCATCGGTTGCCGCTACTGCACGAACGCGTGCCCGTACGGCGTCAAGCTGTTCAACTGGACGGCGCCCGAATGGCCCGAGTCGATGGCCGGGATGCAGAATCCCGACGTCTCGCTGCGTCCCACGGGGGTCGTCGAGAAATGCACGTTCTGTCATCACCGGCTGATGCAGGCGCGGGAGCAGGTCGCCGCCGAAGGACGCGAGCTCGCGGCGGAGGATTACGTTCCGGCATGCGTGCAGACGTGTCCCGCGGAGGCCATGTCGTTCGGCGACCTTGACGACCCGCACAGCGAAGTGGCGAGCCTGGCGTCGAGCCCGCGCGCGTTCCGCTGGATGGAAGAGCTGGGCACGAAACCCAAGGTCGTGTACCTCCGGGAGGGTGAGTAGCGTGCGAACTGTTGCTCTGGTCGAGCCGGCCGCGAGACACCGCACGTCATCGGACACGGGCGGCGTGAACATCGAGCCGATCATCGCGCCGGTGCTGACCGTCGGTGCGAGCTTCCGGCGCTGGGCGTTCGGCCTGTCGCTCGTGGTCGGCTGGGCGATCTTCGCCTGGACGTGGCAATTGAGCCATGGCCTCGGCGTCACCGGGCTTGGACGGCCGATCTACTGGGGCCTGTACATCACGAACTTCGTGTTCTTCATCGGCGTGTCGCACGCCGGCACGCTCATCTCCGCAATCCTGCGGATCGTGCAGGCCGAGTGGCGGCGGCCGATCACGCGCATGGCGGAGGTCATCACCGTTCTCGTGCTCTTCTTCGGCGTCGGCAACGTCCTGCTGGATCTCGGCCGGCCGGATCGCGCGCTGAACGTGATCCTGCACCCGCAGTTCCGATCGCCGCTGCTGTGGGACGTCTCCAGCATCTCCGTCTATCTCACGGCCAGCACGTTCTATCTGTTCCTGCCCCTCATCCCCGACATCGCCATCCTGCGCGATCGGACCACCGGCTGGCGGCACACGCTTTACGCGCGCCTCGCGCTCGGCTGGCGCGGCACGCCGCAGCAGAAGCACCGCCTCGAGCGCGCCATTGGCGTCATGGCCATCGTCGTGATCCCGATCGCGGTGTCGGTGCACACCGTCGTGTCATGGGTCTTCGGCATGACGATCCAGCCGATGTGGCACTCCTCCATCTTCGGCCCGTACTTCGTCGTCGGCGCCATCTTCTCGGGGATCGCCGCCATCATCACCGCCATGGTGATCGTGCGCAAGGTGTATTCGCTGGAGGAATACCTGACGCCGGTGCACTTCGGCAACCTCGGCAAGCTGCTGCTCGTGATGGCGTGCCTGTGGCTCTATTTCACGTTCGCCGAGCACCTGACCGCCTGGTACGCGCAGGAGCCGAACGAGATCGCGGTGTTCAACGCCAAGCTGTTCGGCAAGTTCGCGCCGCTCTTCTGGACGATGTTCGTCACGTGCTTTGTCGTGCCGTTCGCCATCCTGTGCAACCCGCGGACGCGGACGATCAAGGGCACGCTCATCGCGTCGATCTCCGTGAACATCGGCATGTGGCTCGAGCGGTTCACGATTGTCGTGCCGTCGCTCTCGAACCCGCGCGCGCCGCTGCACACGTTTCTGTACATCCCGAGCTGGGTCGAGTGGTCGCTGATGGCCGGCTGCTTCGCGGCCTTCGCGCTGCTTTACATGGGATTCACGAAGTTGTTTCCGATTATCTCGATCTGGGAATTACAGGAAGAGTCTCCAGTTTCCAGTTTCCAGTTTCCAGTCTCCAGTTCCCAGGTTCCAGTTCACAAGGGGCCAGTCCCCAGCGGGGCATACTCGCTGGGGACTGGCCCCCTGTACGGTGATCGTTGATGCAAAAAGGACGGTGGTTGCGATTCGCGGCGCTCGTCCTCGCGGTGGCGGCGTGGCCCGTCGCGGTGGCGTCGCGCGCGGCGATTGGCGACCAGGCCGGCTCGGTCGTGCTGTCGGTGGAGCTCCCGGATCAGCCGACGGCCGGCGCGCGGCTGTTCGTTCAGAAGAACTGCGTCAAATGCCACTCGCTCGGCCAGCCATCGCCGGTCGGCCCGGATCTCGGCCGCATGCTGTTCTCGGGGACCATGCTGGATCTCGCGGGCGCGTTCTGGAACCACGCGCCGGTGATGCGCGAGAAGATGCGCGACATGAAGATCCAGCCGCCGACGATCTCGAGCGGCGAGATGGCGGACCTGGCGGCGTTCCTCACTGCGTACCGGTACTACCTCACGGAGATTGGCAAGCCAGGCAACGCGACGGCCGGCGCGCGGGTCTTCGCCGTCAAGGGGTGCGTCCGCTGCCACGACGAGTCGAGCACCAACTGGTTCAAGGTCGGCCCGGGCCTGCAGCGGTACCGCGGCCGCTTCTCGTCAATCTTCCTGGCGCAGGCCATGTGGAACCATGGCCCCGAGATGGCGCGGGCAATGCGCGCGAGCGGCGTGCCCTGGCCGCAGTTCAGCGGGCAGGAGATGAACGACCTGCTCGCGTACCTCCAGGCCGACAGCGTCGGCACGAACCGCGAGCGCGTGTACTTCGAGCCGGGCAGCCCGCGGCGCGGCCGGGATCTCTTTGCGAGCAAGCAGTGCAGGACGTGCCATTCGATCGCGGGGATCGGCGGCCACGGCGGTCCGGATCTCGCGCGGCCGCAGGAGCTCGTGCGATCCGTGTCGGAGATCGCCGGCCTGATGTGGAACCACAGCCAGGCGATGATCGCCGAGTTCCAGCGGCGCGGCATTCCCCGCGTGACGTTCTCCGGTCCGGAGATGGCCGACATCATCGCGTACTTGTATTTCTTGAACTATGCGACCGTCCGCGGGACGCCGGCGCACGGCAAGGAGATCTTCGATCGGAACTGCGGCGTGTGCCACTCGATTGGCGGAGGCGCGCGCGTCGGTCCCGATCTGGCGGCGCTGCCGGGACTCGACGAGCCGTTTGCCGTGCTGTCGGCGATGTGGAACCACGCGGCCGGCATGGAGCAGCAGATGCGCGCCCGCGCGCAGACGTGGCCCCGCTTCGCACCGGGCGACTCCGCCGATCTCGTCGCCTATCTGCTCGCCGAACGCGCCAAACACCCGACCCACTGACCAGCACTCCTCAAAGTCCGATGACCTGCGGTTCGTCGACACCGCGGGCCGCCGACTGCCGGCGGATGCCCGGCGCGTTGCCGGGAACCCGATGGAATCGGTGTTGACGAATTCATCAGTCGTCCGGCCACGGTCAGAAACAGGCTGGAATCTCGTCGAAAAACGCCCTGTCCCCGGTTCGCAGCGGGCGTCCCGCTTGCACAAACGCCGTCGTAACGCAGGCCGCCCGCGTCCCGGTGGGTCCGGCCTGCTTCTTTCTCTTCGACCCTGTTGGACCAGTAACAACGCTCCGCCTCGAAAGGGGACCTATGCGTCAGAGTTTGTCCGTTCTCGGAATATCCCTGCTGCTCGGAGGGGCCGTCCTGCTGAACGGCGGCCTCCGGGCTGCCGCGCAGGCGCCGCCAGCGGTGCCGCCCGCGGCTTTCAACGTCGCCGACTGCCAGACGTGTCACGACAAAGTCGTCGGCGCGCCCTTCGCGCGCACCAAGCACGCCGGCATCAACCAAGGCTGCGCGAACTGCCACACGGATGTCGCCGAACACGCGAAGAGTCAGATGGCTGGCGAGAAGGGGCCGGTGCCCACGCTGAAGAACAAGACCGGGAAGCAGATCAACGACACGTGCCTGACCTGCCACGAGAAGGCCAACCAGGCCAGCTTCCTGAGCAGCATGCATGCGCGTCGCAACGTCGCCTGCACGTCGTGCCACAGCGTCCACAACTTCAAGTCCGAGAAGGCGCAGTTGAAGACGCGGACCGATACGGAAACCTGCGTCACGTGCCACAAGTCCGAGCGTGCGAAGTCGATGCGCACTTCGCACCATCCGTTGCGCGAGGGGAAGATGGGCTGCTCGAGCTGCCACAACCCGCACGACGGCGCGAGCCCGAAGATGATCAAGGCCGACTCGGTCAACGAGCTCTGCTACACGTGCCACACCGAGAAGCGCGGGCCGTTCCTGTTCGAGCACGCGCCTGTCCGAGAGGACTGCATCACGTGCCACGAACCGCACGGCACCAACCACCCGCGGCTGCTGGCGCAAAAGATGCCGAATCTCTGCTGGAACTGCCACCTCTCGGGCTCGGGCCACTTCGGGTCGGGCGACAACCTCAACACCGAGAAGGGCGTGCAGGTCGCCCCGCCGGGAGCCCCGAGCGGCTACCCGACCAGGAGTTCGCGCTTCATCGAGCGGAGCTGCCGGCAGTGCCACGTCAAGCTCCACGGCTCCAACCAACCCTCCGGCGCGTTCTTTTTGAGGTAGACCATGAAGCGAACCAATCTTCCCGCCGTGGTTCTCGCTTGTGGGCTCCTCGCCACGAGCATCCCCGCGTACGCCCAGACGGCCCCGGTTCCGCCGAAGCCGGGCCAGACCACTCCGGCGCCCGACGTGCCGGCGCTGCCGGCGCCCAACTGGTTCCAGGGCGACGTCAACCTGATGCCCCTCGGTCGCGACGACGTGTCTTCCTCGAAGTTCCAGGAATACCGCGTCGTCCCGAATGGCATGTCGATGCCGGTGTTCTCCCTCCAGGGAAGCCGCAACGACAAGGAGTTCGCGCTGGCCGGGAAGAACATCTCCCAGAAAGACCAGCGGTACACCGGTCGGGCGAACACCGGCTGGCTCGCCGTCGCGTTCGATTACAACCAGGTTCCCCACAACATGGGGAACGACGGTCAGACGCTGTTCACCGAGACGAGTGCGGGCGTGTGGACCATGAGCCCGACGGTGCGCCAGGCGCTGGGCAGCGCGGTCGATGCCGTCCCGACAAGCGCCCGCAACTACCCGTTCTACTCCAGCCTGCTGGCCTCGACCTTCGCGTCGGCCAACAGCCTCGACCTCAGCGGCTTGCGGCAGCGCGGTAATGTCAACGTGGACATCACCAAGAACCTGCCGTTCGACCTAGCGTTCACCTACATGCGGGAGGTCAAGACCGGATATCGCGGCGCGAGCGGCGGCGACGTGATGGGCGTGGTCACCACCTCCGTGGACGCCGGAGAGCGGATGAACGAGGTCACCACGGACTACGGGGTACGCGCTGCCTACAACTTCAAGGCCGGCAACGTGCACGCCACGTTCAACCGCAACCTCTACAACGACCGCCTGGATGCGCTCGTCATCGACAATCCGTTCCGCGCGACGGACCTGGCGTACACCTCGACTTCCGTGCCCGGCGGGCCCGCGCAGGCGCGCTTCAGCACCTCCCCGGACAACGAGGCCAGCCGCGGCGCGTTCGGTGCCCAATTGAAGTTCGCCCGGCAGACCCGTCTCATGGCCGACGTGGCGCTCGGCACGTGGACGCAGAATGCGCCGTTCCTTCCGTACACGATCAACTCGGTGATCGCGACGGGCACCGGGCTGCCGGCCAATTCCACCGCGTCGCTCCAGCGGCCGTCGCTGAACGGCAAGATCAACACGACGTCGGTGAACCTCGGCTTCCTCACGCGCCCGGCCGAGGGGCTCGGGATCCGCCTGCGCTATCGCAGCTACGGCTACAAGGACAAGTCGGCGCGCTACGTCATCACGGGTCACACGTCTGGCTCTCCGGACCGGTTGTGGAGCGCCGCCGACGCCCCGACGGCGGACGATCCTTACGGTCACGCGACCGCGAACCGGACCGACGCCAGCACCGGGCGGTTTGACGCGCAGGTCAGCTACGACATCAAGGACCTCACCCTCGAGGGCGGGTATCGCAACCACCAGAGCTCATGGGTCGGCCGAAACTTCTCGTCCGGAACAGATAACAAAGAGAACGGCTACACTCTGGCAGCCGTGTTCCACGCCAGGGACTGGGTGGGATTCCGCGGGACCTTCGACCAGGCCAAGCGCACGGTCAGCGGCTTCGAACCGACCGCCCGCGCTGCCACCCAGGGAGTGATGGCGGATCACGCCGAGCGCGAGGCGACGCGCACCGGCCTGGACATCGAACTGACACCGTCGGGCAAGTACGGTGTGACGTTCGCGTACTTCCGCCGGAACGACGACTACCCGAACCGGCCGAACCGACGGGCAACGGCGGCCGGCTCGCCGGAAATACCCGGCACGCCGAGCGGCCTGCTCAACGCGAAGTACGACACCTACAGCGTGGACTTCGACTTCACGCCCAACGAGCGCGCCGAGCTCAGCGCCTTCTATACGTATGAGAAGACCGTCGAGACCAACCAGTGGGCCACGCTCACTGGCACCGCGCTCAACAACCAACTCAACTACCGCGGCAGCGACAAGGGCAACACCTTCGGCGTGAACGCGGTGATTCACCTCGTGCCGGAGAAGTGGACCTTCTCGACGTCGGCGACCCACCAGAAGGTGAACGGTCTCATGGACATCACGGCAAGGGAGGCCGGCTCGTTCTACACGCCGGGCCGCACGACCCTCATTCCCGCGGGTACCGGGGGGGCCCAGGACATCACCGACTACGACGACACGAAGCTGACCAACGTCATGGTGGACTTGGCCTACAACGCCAACGCGAGGACGACACTGAGCCTGGGCTACGCGTATGAGAAGTACGACTACGCGGATGCCTTCAATGCCGAGACGTCGGCCTTGCCGCAGTCGGTCCTGACCTACCTCAAGGCGAACGACGGACCGTACAAGGCGAACGTCGGCTACTTGAGACTGAGCTATCGCTTCTAGACGGATCGCTGACGTGGACAACGGGCCGGCCACGCGCCGGCCCGTTTTTCTTACGCGAAGAGGTGTCACGCTGCACGCGCCGACGGCTCTTGTGCGCCACCTCTCTCATGGCTGAAAGCGGGTCACGGTGTCGCAGCACAATGCATCAAGGCGTGCCGCCGACGCGCCCTTCGTCAGCGGGTAAACAAAGACGATTCAACTTCGGTGCTCGCCGCGTGGTCCAATAGTCGATGATGCGCGCGACCGTCTGCGTACTGGCGTTCTCCGCGGCGGTGCTGGCCTGTGGCGGCACGCCAGCCTCGCCCACGCCGGCCCAGACGACCCCGGTCACCACGACTCCGCAGCCCGGCGCGACCGGGTGCGCCCGTACGTCTGTCGGTCTGACCCCACTCGACGATCTCGCCGGTGGAACGTACAAAGGCCTGCAAGGCGGGCTGTATCCCGGCGGCAGCCGCGTCATGCCCGGATTCCATCAGTCTGCCGGCCTGGCGATCGCACGCGCGATCGGTCCGCTCGATTCAGACGGGCGCGCGTCGGCCGCGGGCCGCTACGTGCTCATCTCGATCGGCATGTCGAACACGACGCAGGAGTTCTCGCAGTTCAAGCCCATGGCTGACGCCGACGCGTCGAAGGATCCGCGTCTCGCGATCGTCGATGGCGCGCAGGGCGGCGTCACCGCGCTGCAATGGATCAACCCGGCGTGTCCGTGTTGGGCGACCATCGACGCGCGGCTGCAGTCGGCGGGCGTGTCCGCGCGCCAGGTCGTGACCGCGTGGATCAAGCTTGCGGACGCGCAGCCGTCGGAAGGCTGGCCTGCCTACGCGGAGCGGCTGCGGCAGGAGACCGTCACGGTCCTGCAGATTGCGAAGTCGCGCTACCCGAACCTGCAGCTCGCATATCTGTCGAGCCGCATCTACGCGGGCTACGCGACCTCATCGCTCAATCCAGAGCCGTACGCGTACGAGAGCGGATTCTCCGTGAAGTGGACGATCGAGGATCAGATCGACGGCTCGCCCGGCCTGCAGTTCGAACCGGTTACCTCGGCCCGCGCTCCATGGATCGCATGGGGACCATACCTTTGGGCCGACGGCACGAAGCCGCGCTCGGACGGCCTGACCTGGGCGTGCAGCGAACTGTCCGCCTCTGACGGCACCCATCCATCCACCACCGGCCGCCAGAAGGTCGCGCAGGCGCTGCTATCGTTCGTCAAGACCGATCCGACGGCCCGCGAGTGGTTCGCCCGATAGCGGCGTCAGTCAGTTCCAATCTTGGGCGTAATCCCCCGGCTCCTGATCCATGCGAGCGCGGCGCCATCAAGCCGCACGTAGATCCCTCCGTATCCACAATGCTGCCGCCCGCGGATGCTCCGCGACGTTGTTGCCGCAACATATTGGACGCTGGAACGAGTCACGATGGCAGGCCCGCCGCTGTCGCCCACGCAGGTATCGGCCTGGGCGAACTTCCCTGCAACGGCCTCGCGCCCCTTGCTGCACCCGTACGCGCTTGAATCCGGATCCTGGCAGTCGCGCGAGACGACGGGGATTTCCGCCTTCATCTTGACGCCGATTCCCCCTTGCTTTGTGTTGCCAAACCCAGCGACGAGCAGCTTCCCGTCCGGCTCCATCCAGGAAAGATCGGCGATGGCCATGGGCTGGATGGTCAACTGCGGCTCGATAAACGCGAGCGCAAGATCGCCGTTGAGCCAGTCGCTCTCCGTGCACCCGGGCGTCATCTTCTCGAATCTCGTGATGTGCGCCTGTGTGCTGCTGTTCAGGTCGCCTCCGAACACGATGGTTTTCGGGTCGCCGCCGCATCCGCAATGCGCTGCCGTGAGGACGGCGTTCGACGAGATCAGCGTGCCGGAGCAGGTCTCGCGGCCGATCACTCCCGCCACGGCCAGCAGCTCGCCAGCCTGGGGTTTCGTCCCGTTCCAGATGGTCGTGGTCGCCAGCATCTTGTCGAGACTCTTGCGGATTCTCGGATCCTGAAACAGCGTGTCGACAGTCCCGGTGAACGGGAGATCCGACCCGCCCGGGGGCAACTCGCCACGTCGTCCCAGCACGCGACTTGTGTCTGGCAACCGCAGTGCCTCGTAAAAGAAATGGTAGAACTCGGGCGTGCCCGGGCGCGCGAAACGGTTCGCGTAATCTACCGCGCGCCTCTGCGCCGCGACATTGTCCGCGGTGGCATCCTGCGCCCGCACGCCGTCGCGTTCCGGCGGCATCGTGGATCCGCACGCGGCCACCACGAGGCACAGGATGAGTCGACGCGACAATTCAGTGCTCATGTCACTTCACCCAACCGATCGCTTTGTCCAGGTTGACCGCTACACCCACGCGTGCCACGGCCTTGCGTTCCCGAAGGGCCTGGCCCGCTTCGGTACGGGTCCAAGTGACCGCCAGGAACGGCGAGAATGCTTCGAAATCCAGCGCCGGCCATTTCAGGTACTGCCCTCGCAGCCCAATCGCAAGTCCGATTGATTCCTGCGGGCGCTTCGTGCCCTTCACGAACGCCGTCAGGACGATGTTGCTCCAGAGCGGCCGTTTGGAGGCCAGCAAATCCCCGAGCAGGTAACCGACTCCCACGTAGAAGGTCGGCGGCTTTTCCTTCACCTCGAGTCCGCCCTTGTCGGTGCTGCCGATCTTCAAATCGTCCGACAGCATCACGTCCGCCGAGATGAACCAGTGCTCGGGGGGCCCGCTGATCACGGTGGTCGTGCGGGCGGCGTCAGTATCCGCCCCCGAACCGCCTGGGACCTGGCGTGCGCCTCCCGCGCCTCCAGCGGCGAGCGCTTTCGTCAGCGCCGCTTTGAGCGTGTCGGTGCTGGCCGCCTTGAGCGCCCGGCGGATGAGGATCGTCGTCAGCTCGGACGGGCGGGTGCTCAGCGCTTCGGCGGCCGCGATCTTCACCGCTTCCGGCGTCGGCCCGGCCAACTGGCACGCGGCAATCGCAAGGGGGTTCTGGCGCCGCGCAAGATTCTCAGGGGGATCCTGCACCGGGTTGGTGCCGGCCGGCGGCGGCTCCAGTATTTTCGCGCACTCGCTCGCCTCTTCGAGTTTTGCGGCCTCCGCGTCCGCCACACGGATGCGCCATCGGGCCACGGCGTTCTTCTCGTAGTCAGAAGCGAGTTCGCCATCCGCACCGAGCTTGTGAGTGGCGGTGATGTCCGATCGGTTGTTTGCCTGGGTCCGCAGCGACGCTGCCATCCAGATCACGTCCAAGCTGTCGACCGTGCCGTCGGGCACCTCGGCGGCGGCGCGTGTCGCGATGCCAAATGCGACAGTGGCAAGGCTCTGGAGATCGGCGGCAAACCTGCTCTCTCGCGCGTCCTCCTTGAATGTGAATTCGCTCTTCGGACCTTCGACCACCGCGGGCGCGCCGTCGACCGTCACCATGCGTGCGTTCACAAAGGCCACGAGCAGGATACCCTGCCCCTTTCCGGCAAAAGCGCGCGTGGAGCTCTGTTTTTCCGCGGCTTTCGCCACCTCCAGTCCGAGGTGCGCGGCCGCCGCGCGGGCGGCGATGGACGTCGGCAGCCCCTTCAGCTCGGTCGTGTCCGGGCTTCCAAAGAGGTCGCCCTTCGAGGCGGCACACTCGAGCAGCCGCTTGAGGTCCTTGAGTCCGTACTTGGGTGCGGGGGTGGTGCTCTGAGTCCCGTCCGGACACGTGAAGTCGCCGGTACTCGAGATTTGTTCGATGCGGAAGCCGCGAATCTGGTGATCCGCGGCTTCGCCGGGTACGTTGGGCAGGAAGATCACCACGAACCGCGCAACCGGCATGCCATCCGCAGCTGCACGACCCGGAGCAAACACGAGCGCCATGGCCGCGCAAATGGCCGCGGCGGTTGTCCTGTGCATCATTGGCCTCCCTGTGAAGACATAACGCACGGCTCAGCCGATCCGAACAGCCCACCTTCGCGCCTCCGGCGCTTCCGCCTTCGCGAAACGCTTCGGCGGGACAAGTCGGCGCGGCAAGCCCCGTAGTTAGTACTGACGATTCCGCCCCGCCCAGTTTGGCGCCACGATGATGCGCCCAGTACAGTGATCGGCGGGCGCCTATTGCCGGCTCGCGCGCCCGCGCGGCGAAAACGGGATCGCCCTCTGAGTTCCGGTCAACCTCTGCGACCCGTCTTCCGTCAAAGATAGAGTCGCCGGGGCTGAGAGCCCCGATCTGCAGGATCGCCTGCTGAAACCTCCGGCAGCGTCCTGCGTAATGTTCCGATCAAGCCTCATGACCAATCTGAAACTCGCCTTTCGCCGGCTGCTCAAGACGCCCTTCGTGACCGCCGTCGCCATCGTGTCGCTGGCGCTCGGGATCGGGGCGAACGCCGCCATCTTCTCGTTGTTCGATCAGACGCTGCTGCGGGCGATCCCCGTGCCGCGGCCTGACGAACTGGTCAACCTCGCCGCGCCAGGGCCGAAGCCGGGATCCACGTCGTGCAACCAGGCCGGCGCCTGCACCGACGTGTTC
Organism: Acidobacteria bacterium RIFCSPLOWO2_12_FULL_66_21; assembly: GCA_001767455.1. Lineage (GTDB taxonomy): Bacteria > Acidobacteriota > Vicinamibacteria > Vicinamibacterales > 2-12-FULL-66-21 > 2-12-FULL-66-21. The sequence continues at coordinate 63,681 of MELC01000086.1, read as the reverse complement.
AGCTACCCGATGTTCCGCGATCTGGAAAAGGCGCAGCAGGTGTTCACCGGTCTCGCCGCGCACGTCTCGTTCGAGGCCAACCTCGCGATCCGATCGGAGACGATGAACAGCGAGCTGATGCTCGTGTCCGGCTCGTACTTTCCGGTCCTCGGCCTGCGGCCGGAAATCGGCCGCCTGCTCGACGAGCGCGACGACCAGACGATCGGCGGCCATTTCGTGGCGGTCCTGAGCCACGGGTTCTGGACCAGCCATCTCGGGGCGAGCCCCTCGGTCCTCAACGAGACGATCATCGTCAACGGCCAGTCGATGACGATTGTCGGCGTCGCGCCGCGCGGCTTCAAGGGCACCGTCCTCGGCAGCGACCCCGCCGTGTTCGTCCCGGTGACGATGCGCGCGCAGGTGGTGCCCGGGCGGAAGGACTTCGACAATCGCCGCGGCTACTGGGCGTACCTGTTCGGGAGGCTCAAGCCCGGCGTCACCCTCGATCAGGCGCGCGCGCAGCTGGGCGGCCAGTACACGTCGATCATCAACACCGTCGAGGCGCCGCTCCAGAAGGGCATGAGCGAGCAGACGATGCAGCGGTTCAGGGCGAAGGTGCTCGAGATCACGGAGGGGCGCCGGGGCCAGAGCTCGGTCCACACCGAGGCGCGGATCCCGATGCTTCTCCTGCTCACGGTGACCGGGATTGTCCTGCTCATCGCCTGCGCGAACATCGCGAACCTGCTGCTCGCCCGCGCGGCGGGCCGATCGACGGAGATGGCCGTGCGGCTCTCGATCGGGGCCAGCCGGTGGCAGCTCCTGAGGCAGCTCCTCATGGAGTCCTGTCTGCTCGCGGTGCTGGGAGGCGTGGCCGGACTGCTCGTGTCGAGATGGACGCTCGCGTACATCGCCACGCTGCTGCCGCCGGAAGCGGCCACCATCATCGACTTCCACCTCCAGACACGCGTCGTGCTCTTCGCGGGCGTGGTGGCGCTCGCGACGGGCGTGCTGTTCGGGATCTTTCCCGCGCTGCACAGCACGCGGGCGGACCTCGTGACCACGCTGAAGGCGCAGGCGGGACAGCCGTCGGGCGCTCGGGGCGCGGCGTGGTTCCGCCGCATCCTGGTCACGTCGCAGATCACGCTGTCGATGGCGCTGCTCATCTGCGCGGGACTCTTCGTCAAGAGCCTGGCGAAGATCTCGCACGTCGATCTCGGCATCAAGGTGGACCACGTCGTCACGTTCGCGATCTCGCCGAGCCTGAGCGGCTACGATACCGAGCGGTCGCGGACGTTCTACAAGCGGCTGGAAGAGGAGTTCGCGGGAGCGCCGGGCGTGACCGGCGTCGGCGCGGCAATGGTGCCGCTGCTGGCCGGGAGCAGCTGGGGCAACGACGTCTCGGTCGAGGGCTTCGAGAAGGGACCCGACACCGACGCCGGTTCGCGCGTCAATGTCGTCAGTCCCGGCTACTTCAGGACGCTCGGCGTGCCGCTCATGGCGGGACGCGACTTCACGGCCGCGGACGGCAAGGAGGCGCCGAAGGTGGCGATCGTCAACGAGGCCTTCGCGAACAAATTCAACCTCGGGAGGAACGCCGTCGAAAAGCACATGGGGACGGGGTCCGACCAGAAGCTGGAGATCGAGATCGTCGGCGTCGTGCAGAACGCGAAGTACAGCGACGTGAAGCAGCAGGTGCCGCCGCTGTTCTTCAGGCCGTACCCGCAGGCGGAGCGCGTGGACGGCATGAGCTTCTACGTCAGGACCGCAACGGATCCGGAGGCGTTCGTCCGCACGATTGCGGTGATCGTCGCGCGGCTCGATCCGACCCTGCCGGTGGAAGACGCGAAGACCATGACCCAGCAGGTGCGCGACAACGTGTTTCTCGATCGGATGATCAGCACGCTGGCGGCGGCCTTTGCGCTGCTCGCGACGATCCTGGCGTCGGTGGGTCTCTACGGCGTGCTCGCCTACACGGTGACGCAGCGCACGCGCGAGATCGGGCTCCGCATGGCGCTTGGCGCCAACGGCAGCCGCGTGCGCCGGCTGGTCCTCAGCCAGGTGGCCTGGATGACGGTCGTCGGCGCCGCGTTCGGCATCGCCGTCGCGTACTGGCTCGGCCGCCTGGCCAAGTCGCAGCTGTTCGAGATGGAAGGGTTCGACCCCGCCGTCTTCGCGGGCGCATCCGTCGCGCTTGTCTTCGTCGCCTTCCTCGCCGGCATCATCCCCGCGTACCGCGCCTCGCGCGTGGATCCGATGACCGCGCTGCGCTACGAGTAGTAGGCAGCAGGCAGTAGGCAGTGGATCAAGCTGTCACGCTGCGCCCTGTCCCTGCCCCCGAGACTGCCTACTCGGCTTGCCCGCCGTAGCGCCGGCGGTGCGAAGGCGGGTGTATCTTAGGCGCATGAGAGCCTTGCTGCTTGGCATCGTCGGGACCTTCTACCTTCTACCTTCGACCTTCGACGGTTCACGCGCGCCCGCCCCGTCGTCTGCGCGGGAACCGGCCGCGCGCGGCCCTCTGGCGCACACCTTCTCCATCGTTGCGCGCGACGCCGCCACCGGTCAGATGGGCGTTGCCGTGCAATCGCACTGGTTCTCGGTCGGCTCGATCGTGACGTGGGCGGAGGCCGGCGTCGGCGCGGTCGCGACGCAGTCCTTCGTCGAGCCCGCCTACGGCATGCGCGGGCTGGACCTGATGCGCAAGGGCGTGGCCGCGCCGGACGCGCTGAAGCAGCTCGTCGCCGCGGACCCGCAGCCCGACGGCCGTCAGGTCGCCATGGTCGACGCGCAGGGACGCGTGTCCGCGTACACGGGTAAGTCGGCGATCGCAGCCGCCGGACACGAGATCGGCACACAGTTCTCCGTGCAGGCCAACATGATGGCCAACGAGCGGGTATGGCCCGAGATGGCGCGCGCGTTCCAGGCAACGAGGGGGGATCTCGCCGACCGCATGCTCGCGGCGCTGGACGCGGGGCAGGCCGCCGGTGGCGACATCCGCGGCCGACAGTCCGCCGCGATCCTCATCGTCAACGCCAAGGGCACGGGACGCCCGTGGGTCGGCGCCGATCGAGTGTTCGATCTCCGCGTGGACGACAACCCGCAGCCGATCGTCGAGCTGCGCAGGCTGATCCGGTTGCAGCGCGCCTACGCGCACGCGAACCACGGCGACGAGCTGATGACGGAGAAGAAAGTCGACCAGGCGCTGGAGGAATACAAGGCGGCCAGCACGCTCGCGCCGGAGATCGTGGAGCTGCCCTTCTGGCACGCGGTGACGCTCGCCTCGATTGGCCGCGAAGCGGAGGCGGCACCGATCTTCAAGGCAGTATTCGCCAGAGAGCCGATCTGGGCGGACCTGCTGCTGCGGCTGCCCGCCGCGGGGCTCTTCCCGAACGATCCGAGCCTGATCGAACGGATTCGCAAGCTCCGGGCGAAATGATAAGCGCCAGCCGTTCCTCCGGCAGCCGGGTCTGTCTTCGAACAGGAGGAAACGAGCAAGAGAGGCTTGATGATGGCGACATCCGGCGGCCGGTGGCGCGCGGAAGTGAACCCGGTCTGGCGCCGGCCGTGGGGCCCTGGACCGGCCTGCAGCGAGCGGATCCATGCGCGATGCGCGGCCAGACGGCTTCACATCGTCGCGTGCAGCGGGACAGCGGAACAAGAAAACAACGGATTGTGACAGTCTTCGTGTCCTTGGTGAACTTCGTGGTCTTCGTGCGCGAAAGCCGTCGGCGCGTGCGGCGGAACACCGGCGCGCCAACCCTGATCCCACTTGGCGCGTCTAACCCGTCATGCGCGAAGACCTGAAAACCGCCATCCGCTCGCTGCGTAAATCGCCGGCGTTCTCGCTCGTCGCCGTGGTGGTGCTGGCGCTCGGCATCGGCTCCGCGACCGCCGTCTTCTCGGTGGTCGACGCCGTCGTCCTTCGCGGGCTGCCGTTCGACGAGCACGATCGCATGGTCGCCGTCCTGGAGCACGACACGAAGCGGCCGACGACGTTCGGCAGCGGATCGACGACCACGCAGACCTATCTGGACTGGCGCGCGCAACAGCAGTCGTTCGAGGCGCTGGCCGCGGTCGGCTCGACGTCCTTCGGCCTGAAGGACGAGTCGGGCCACCCGGAGGACGTGCGCGGCGTGCGCATGACGGCGGATTTCTTCCCCGTCTTTCGCGTCCAGCCCGCCTACGGCCGCGCCTTCACGAAAGACGACGAGATCACCGGACGGCATCGCGTCGCGATTCTCAGCCACGGATTCGCGCTGCGCCGCCTCGGCAGCGCCGCCGACGTCGTCGGCAGGACGCTGACGCTCAACGACGAGACGTACGAGATTGTCGGCGTGATGCCGCGCGGCTTCGCGTATCCCGTCGCGAGCCAGAAGGCGACGGACGTCTACGTCCCCATCGCGTTCGGCAACGACGAGAAGGTGCGCGGCGGCAGCCGCAACTACAGCTTCACGGCAATCGCGAGGCTGAAGCCGGGCGTCACGATCCAGCAGGCCTCGGAGCAGATGAATGGCATCGCGGCGGCGCTCGACACGCAGTATCCGAAATGGTCGCCGGGGCGGCGCGTGCGCATCATCACGCTGCAGGAGCACCTGGTCGGCCGCGTGCGGTCGTGGATGCTGACGCTGCTCGGCGCCGTCGGGATCGTGCTGCTGATCGCCTGCGCGAATGTCGCGAACCTGATGCTCGCCCGCGCGACGGTGCGCGGGCGCGAGATCGGCATCCGCGCCGCGCTCGGCGCCAGCCGCTGGATCCTCGTGCGCGGCCTGCTCGTCGAAGGGCTCGTGCTCTCGCTCGCCGGCGCGGCGGTTGGCGTGTTGCTCGCGTGGCTCGGCGTGCACGCCATCGTCGCGTGGCTGCCCCCGGGCCTGCCGCGCGTCGCCGGCATCGGCATCGACCTGCGCGTGCTCGCGGCTGCCGTCGGCGGCGCGGTTCTGACAGGCCTCTTCTTCGGGAGCGTGCCCGCGCTGCACGCCTCGCGCCCCAACCTCACCCTCGCCCTCAAGGACAGCGGCCGATCGACGACGGCGGGCCGTGGAGGCCTGGCGGTGCGGAACGGACTCGTGGCGATTGAGATTGCACTGGCGGTGGTCCTGCTCGTCGGCGCGGGCCTGTTCATCGGCAGCTTCGCGAAGCTCACGCGCATCGATCCCGGCTTCGATTACCACGGCGTGCTGACCGTGAACGCCTGGCGCAAGTTCACGCCCGGCACGCTCAAGGAGGCGTTCGAGCGCGGAGCGGCCGACTCACAGGCGATGCTCGAAGCCATCCGGCAAGTACCGCAGGTCGAATCGGTCGCGGGCATGTCCGGCGGCTTGCCGCTCACCAACAGTTGGAGCCGCAACAGTGTCACGCTGCCGGGAAAGGGCGAGCTGAAGGGCGACGACGACTCGATCAACCAGGTCATCGCGACGCCAGGGTACCTGGAGCTGCTGCGGCTGCCGCTGCACCGCGGGCGCTCCATCACCGCCGACGATCGTGCGGGCAGTCAGCCGGTGATCGTCATCAACGAAGCGGCCGCGCGCAAGTACTGGCCGGGACAAGAGGCGCTCGGCCAGCGCATCACGATCAACAGCAAGGAGCGCGTCGTCGTAGGCGTCGTGGGCGACATCCGGCAGATGGGCCCGGAGCAGCCGGCGCGGCACGAAGGGTACATTCCGGTCGCGCAGAGCCAGGCGCTTGGCACCACGTTCGTCATGCGGACGCGCGGCGATCCGCTCGCGGCGCTACCCGCGGTCAAGAACGCCGTCTGGTCGGTCAACCCGGACCAGCGCTTCTCGAGCGACACCTACACGCTCGACGGCTACATGGACAGGCTGCTCGCGCAGCGCCGGTTCAACATGGCGCTGCTGTCTCTCTTCGGCTTCCTCGGCCTGGTGATTGCGGCCGTGGGGATTTACGGCGTCATGGCGTACGTCGTCGCGCAGCGCACGGGGGAGATCGGCGTGCGCATGGCGCTTGGCGCGACCCGCGGACGGGTGGTCCGCATGGTGCTCAGCCGCGCGGCCGTGCTCGTCTTCTCAGGGATTGCGATCGGGACCGTGGCGGCATGGTTCCTGGCGCGCTATCTCGGCGCGAAGGAAGAGACGCTGCTGTTCCAGGTGCGCGCGACGGATGTGCGGTTCTTCGCCGCCGCGCTGGCCACGCTGACGCTGGCCGCCCTGGCCGCCAGCGCGCTCCCGGCAAGGCGCGCCGCAAGCGTCGATCCGCTCGTGGCGTTACGCGACCAGTAGGGGCCGTTCGCGAACGGCCCCTACGCCGTCACCGATACAGCAGGTATTTCGTCCTCATCGATCGCCACCGCGATTCTCCCTGAGACCACATCGCGACGATGGCGTTCGGGTCCTCGCCCGCGCGAATCCGCGCAAGCCCTTCCTTCGATCCGAACAATCGCTCCGCGGCTTCCAGCTCGTACTTGGCGCCGTAGAGCTTCTGCAGCATGGCCGCGATCTCGACGCCGACGCGCACGGGCCGGATCGCCAGCCGGTCGGTGACGATCATGAACACGCCCCCGCACTCCGCGTTCGCGTGCTTGCTCGACGCCGGCGTGAAGCGCACGGGATAGAAGCGGATCCCCGCCAGGTTGCGCGCGTTGAGCGCGTCGGACAGCGCGACGCCGTCGATCCATGGCGCGCCGATCTGCTCGAACGGCGTGTCGGTCCCGCGGCCGACCGACAGGTTCGTGCCTTCGATCGCCCCGATGCCGGGATACAGCGTCGCCTGGATCAGGTTGCGCATGTTCGGCGACGGGTTGATCCACGGCAGGCCCGTCGAGTCGAACCACTGCTCCCGGTTCCAGTTCTTCATGGCGACGACGGTCAGGTCCGCGCCGATCTTGTTCTCGGCGTTGAACAGCTTCGCCAGCTCGCCGAGCGTCATCCCGTGGCGGATCGGCATCGGGAAGTATCCCGTGAAGCCGAGCGCGGTCTTGTCGAGCGTGGGCCCCTCGACCTGGTAGCCGTCAATGGGGTTCGGCCGGTCGAGCACGACCACCGCGATCCTTCTCTTCGCCGCCTCCTCCATCACATACGCCATCGTCGTCATGTAGGTGTAGAAGCGGGCGCCGATGTCCTGGAGGTCGATCACCATCGTGTCGATCCCCTCGAGCATCGCGTCGTTCGGCCGCCTGGTGTCGCCGTAGAGCGAGTAGATCGTGAGGCCGGTCTTCTCGTCCGTCGTGGACGGCACGCTCGAGTCGAGAATGCCGCGGATGCCGTGTTCCGGGCTGAACAGCCGGACGAGGGTCACGTCCTTCGCGCCGTGCAGGAGGTCGATCGTGGTCGCGCCGTCGCGGGCGCGGCCGGTGTGGTTCGTGACGAGGCCGACGCGCCTGCCTTTGAGCAGCGCGAAGCTGCCCGCGCGAAGGACGTCGATGCCCGTCTGAGCCGGCAGGGACGGTTTCGGCGCCGGCAGCGTGCCGGCGGGACCGAAGTCGCGGCCGTTCCAGATCGGCGCGGCCCGCAGGCCGGCGGGCAGGTCGTCGACGATCGAGCCGGCCACCGTGGCGATACGCGCGCGCAGCGGCGTGACGTCGCCCTTCCCGTCGGGATGCACGCGGTTCGAGAGGAACACCACGAACAGGCCGGTTGACGGATCCATCCACAGCGACGTGCCGGTGAAGCCCGTGTGGCCGAACGATCCGAGCGGCAGCAGCTCGCCGCGGTTGGACGAGAAGGAGGAGTCCATGTCCCACCCCAGGCCGCGCACGTTGCGCTCGCCGATCGGCGTCGCCGGGGTCGTCATCTTGGCCACCGCGAGCGGCGAGAGGATGCGGACGCCGTGGTAGGCGCCGCCTCCGAGCAGCATCCGGCAGAACACCGACAGGTCGGCGGCCGTGCTGAACAGGCCCGCGTGCCCGGCCACGCCCCGCATGCGGCGCGCGGTCGGATCGTGTACGACGCCGCGCAGCATCTTCATGCCGGTCCCCTCACAGGGCCAGCCAAGCGGCGGGCACGCCTCGGTCGGCGCGATGCGCGGGCGCAGCGAGTCGGGCGGCAGGAACGTCGTGTCCTCCATCCCGAGCGGCTCGAAGACGCGCCTCTTCGCGAACAGGTCGAGCGGCATCCCGCTCACGCGCCGGACGATGTCACCCAGGAGGAAGTAGTTGATATCGCTGTAGACGAACTTCTCGCCCGGCGCGGACGCGGGCACCTCGTCGATCGCCAGCGCGATCGCGGTGTCCGACCCGCTCCACACGTCGCCGAGATCGAGGTCCGGCCGGAGTCCCGACACGTGCGTCATCAGATCGCGGATCGTGATGTTGCCCTTGCCGTACTTCTCGAAGCCGGGAATGAACGCGGCCACGCGGTCGCTCGTTCGGATCTTGCCTTCCTCGATCAGGATCATCACGCTCGTCGTCGTCGCGACCACTTTCGTCAGCGACGCCAGGTCGAACATCGTATCCAGCGTCATCGGCTCGATGGCCGGGACCACCGCGCGGTTGCCGATCGCCTTCTGATAGAGGACCGCGTCGCCGCGCCCGACGAGCACCACCGCGCCCGGCAGCTTCTTGTCGGCGATCGCCTCCTTGACCAGCGGCTCGATGGTCTCCAGCTTCCGCAGATCATCGGCCGCGGAGGTCGCGGGTGGCCTCGCCGTCGTGTTGTTGATGTTCTGGGCCGCGGATCCATGCACGAATGGCCGCGCCGTGGCGATCAGGAGGATGACTGTGAGCAGGAAGAGCTTGTGTTTCACAAGGCGATTATTACCACGGATCACCACGGATCACACGGATGGACAGACCGCGAGGACGGACGGAGGGTCCGGAGATTCAGTCCGGACCCTCACCCCAGGACACGGGACGCCGCAGAAGTTCCGGTCCCGCAACTCTCAGCGGCACGCCGGCCCGGCCGTCGGGATGTTGACGGCGCGGACGTTCTCCACGTCCAGCTTGTACACCGGCCGCGTCACTTCGACCTCCGACGGGGAGCCTGACGTACCCACCGGCCGCGGCCTGTCGTCAAACTTCTTGGTCGTCACGTCCAGGTCCTTGTTCCCGCTCACCACCTGAACGTCCTTTGATTTCGTTTCGGTCGGGTCGAGGGAAACCGTGATCGTCCCGCGCTTCTCCCTGCGCTCTGTGACCTTTCCGGTAACGTCTACCATTTCGCCGACGAGAGGCTTCAGCCCGTCGTTCGAATCCAGCCAGTAGATGGCGTAGGGCACCGGCCGAATCGCCGCCGCTGGTGTATCGGCGGGTCGCTCGGTGACACCCAGCAGAACGAACGAGCCCCGCTCCGTGCCCTGGTGCAGGCAGCCGGTAATGGTGACTCTCGTCCCGATCTTCGGATCCCGACCCGCCTGCCCGGACGCGGCCCACAGGAGGCCCGTGCCTGCCAGGGCGAGGACGAACGTCGCAGCAATGATGACGCGGCTCATGATGTTCCTCTCTCTTCCGTTCCGGCAATGCGGCGTCACCAACCGGTGTTCATCGCTGGATCCGCCGCTTGTCTGATCACACTACGCGCAGCGGCCGGATCGCGTCTGTTCTGAAATGAACAGCCCTGCCCCGACGTTGCCTCAATCGGGCACGATCGACGGGGAACCTCAAATTTCACACTTCAGACTCCAAACTGGAAATCGGAAGCTGGAAGCTGGAAGCTGGAAGTTCGCCAGCGAAGTCAGAATACTCACACGGGGGCGCGGAGGGCGCGGGGACGCGCGGAGAAGAAGCCGGTCCCGCGCCGGCCTCTGGCGGCCTCTGGCCGGCGTTCGAGGTGATCTGAGATCCACAGATGCAAGCACGCCAGCGGGGTCGCGCGGGTTTGCATCTGCGGATCTCAGATCACCTCACCGCGCGAAGCGCGGCGGGACCGGCGGCGACGCCCACCGTGCGTCTCCGTGGGCTCCGTGTCTCCGTGTGAGGACTTCACCGCGGTCTCCGTACTCCCCGCGCGCTCCTACTGCAACCGCGTAATCAGCGTCATGCGCTGATCGGTCGCCTGCATGAAGAACGGTTCCCACGCCTTGCGGATGCGGTCGATCTTCGCGATCAGCCCGGTATCCGCGCTGCGGCCGGCGCTGACCAGATAGATGAACGCCTGGCGGTGTGTCCTTGGCGAGTCCGCGGCTGACGGGATCCGCGGTCCCATGACGTCGGTCACGTCCTTGATGAGCACGTCGCGGCGCGTGCCGGAGAAGGTGACGCCGACCTGCGGCGCCGACGAGCGCGTGCGGCTTGGGGTGACGTTGACCGGGCTCTCGACGTAGAAGAACGTCGGCACCTCGGTATCGGGCACGAGCCCCATCGCGTATTGATCGAGCAGGCTGTAGCGCTGCACCGCGGCGGTGGTCACGAACGATCCGCCGCCGAGATCCTGGATCGCGTTCCCCTCCATTACAGACGCGTCGGAGTTCATGAAGAAGCTCCAGTGCACCAGGTCGCGCCCGAGCAGCGCGTCCGACCGCTGCCCATCGTGATCCTTGAATTCCAGGAAGGCGAGCCACCGGTGGCCCGACTCCTGGCCGAGCAGGCTGAGGGTGTTGTTCTCGCCGAGGAACTTCGCCGCGGGATCGTCCGGATACTTGTTGAGCGCGTCCATGACGACCAGGCTGCGGAGCCGGCGGCCCGTGCTCCCGAAGTCTTCGCTGGCGTCGAAGATGTCGATGCCGATGCCGCGCACCTCATTTGCGACGGTCAGCTCGTACGCGAACGTGCCGCTGGTCGTGACGGAGGTGTCGGTCCAGAGGATGAGTTGATCGTAGCTGTCCGAATGACTGCGGTAGAACTTCTGCGCGAGCGCCACGGTATCGAGCTGCGGGCTTGCCGCGAAGCGCTCGCCGACGGCGCTGCCGCCTCCGCCCGTCGGCCCTGTGTCGCTGAGGTTGACCGGCTTGAACTCGCCCGTGTGTCCCGGCGAGAGCCCCACGACCGCGTCGCCGAGCGCGACCGTCTCGTATTTCATCTCGATCGTGCCGTCGGGCAGCAGCGTGACCTGCGCCGTGACGTTGGCGGCCGAATCGAACCCGCGCACGCTGCACCACGTCACGGTGTACTGATCCGACGCGGCGTTGACGAAGATCTTGCCGGCGCCGATCGACGGGTCGAGATCCGCCAGGAACGGCGCGACGCGCGGCGGACCCGTCAGCAGCCGCGCCACGTTGCGTTCCGTGCTCGCTTTGTCTTCCTCCTCGAACGTGATATTGCCGTCCGAGTTGACGAACGCCGCCGTCTGCGTCCTGCCGTAGAACGAGAACGCGAACTGGACGTTTCTCGGCGCGCTGTCGTCGTCGCTGAGCGGGACGGGGCTGCCGAGCGTCTGGCGGAAGGTCGCGTCGATCTTCCTGACGTCGTAGCCGCCGGAGCCGTTGCGGGTGAAGCGCAGTCCGGCCGTTTTCAGGTCGAACGTGTTCGGGGGCAGCACGAGGTCCCCCTCGTCCTGCACGATGGCGACGTCGCCGACGTCGGCGAGCTGCGGTCTCGGCATCAGCGTCGGCTGGCGGTCGCGCCCCTGCGCCCGGTGCAGCCAGAGCGCGTCGAGCACGCGCCATCGCGGGTTGCCGTCAATCGCGCGGCGCTTGTCCTCCGTCGCTTGCGGGGAGGCCGGCACGTCTGCCTCGGCGGTGGCAAAGGTCGCCGCGCAGGGATTCTGGGTCGTGGGAGGCGTAGGAGAGTTGCTGGACCCTGAGGATCCGCCGCACGCGGCGAGCCCGATGGCCAGGAGGAATGCCGTCGAGATCGTCCGCGCGCGGCTTGGGAACATGGACCAGCCGGTGCGCTACTTCTTCACCAACTGCTCGAGAATCTTCTTCGCTTCCGCGACTTCCTTGCTGTCCGGCTTCCCCATCGTGACGAACTTCTCGAGGTCCGACTTTGCCTCGGGGAGCTTGTCGGCCACGAAGATGTACGCCCGGCCGCGGTAGTAGTAGATCTCCGCCTGGTTCGGGAACTGGACGAGCAGCTTCGTCAGCGCGGCCGCGGCTTCGGCTCCCTTTTTCTCGTTGATCAATATGATCGCGTCGTTGATGAACGGAAACGGGTCCTTCACCTGCGTCAGGTCGATCGCGGCGAGGATCTTCCGCGCTTCTTCCTTGTTGCCGACCTCCATCAGCAGGTCCGCCTGGAGCAGCTTGCTGTCGACGTTGGCCGGCTCCTTCTCGACGGCCAGGTTCGCCTGATCGAGCGCCTTCTGCGGCTGGTTCTCGGCGGCGTACATCCGGGCGTTGAACCCGTAGCACTGCGTCAGCACGGGATACTTGACGAGCAGGTCCTCGCAGATCTTCCGCGCCTCGGCGAATTTCCCCGCCTGTGCCGTCGTCACCGCCCGCTGGAGTTCCGCGTTGATCGCGGCCGACGGATCTTCCTTCGGCTTCGGCGGCGCCATCGTGACGTTCAAGGGCTCGACCGCGCCGTCCTTCACGCCAAAGGTGTGCTGGATGGTCTCGAGTCCCTCTTTCGCGAACTCGATCTTGAACTCGCCGTCGGCGAGGTTGAATTTGAACTCGCCCTTCTTGTCGGTCTTGGTGGCCAGTACCTCGGTCTCGTTGGCCTTCTGCGTCCGGACCGTGACGTCCGCGACGGGTTGTCCCTGCACGTCGACGACCTTGCCGGTGAGACGCGCCTTGCCCTTGCTCTGTGCGGATGCGGAGGCGGCCATCAACAGGACCGCCGCCAGCAGTATGTAGGTGCGGAATGATTTCATGATGATTCGATTTTACTTCGCAAATCGGTCGAAAATGTCCACCAGCTCGGCCAGCTGTTTGCTTTTCTCCGGCTCGCCCTTGGCCAGGCCGTCCGGTACGCACCGTTCGACATGGAACTTGAAGACCGCGAGGCTGATGCGATTGAGCGCAGCCTCGGCGGCGGACAGTTGCTGCAGGATCTCGACGCAGAGGCGCGGTTCCTGGACCATCCGTCTGATTCCCCGCACCTGCCCCTCGATCCTGTTCAGGCGGGTGACGATCGCCTGCTGCTGCAGTTCGTCAAGCATGATGCTGTCTATACTGCGGGCGGGCTCCGAGTGTTGACATAGGCGCCAAAAAACCCGCAGGTTGAGCTCAGCGTACTGCACTTGACATCCCTGAGGACATGAATGAACATTCATTCATGTCCTCCGTGGCCCGCCGGTATCCCGCCCTCGCCGACCGCCCCGATAAAGCCGACAGGCGCGACGCGATCCTGCGAGCCGCCATCGACACCTTCGCCGAAACAGGATTCTTCGGCGCCCAGGTCGCCGACGTCGCCCGCGCCGCCGGGGTCGCCGCCGGCACCGTCTACCTGTACTTCCGCGGCAAGGACGACTTGCTGATCTCGATCTTCGAAAAGACGATGAAGGAGGCGATCGAGGCCGGCCGCTCGAGCGTGGCCGCCAAGACGGACCCGGTCGATCGGCTGCGCGAGATCGCGCGGCTGCACCTCGGCCGCATGGGCCACGACCGCGCGCTTGCCGTCGTCTTCCAGATCGAGCTGCGGCAGTCCACCAAGTTCATGGAGCGCTTTTCGGCCACGTACCTGCGCGAGTATCTCGGCATCATCCGTGACGTCATCGCCGACGGCCAGGCGCGCGGCGTCTTTCGCAAGAGGTTCAACCCGACGCTCGCCGCGAAGCTGTTTTTTGGCGCGCTCGACGAGATGGCAACCAACTGGGTCCTGAGCCGCCGCAAGTACTCGCTCGTCGCGGAGGCCGACGACATCGTTGATTTATTTGTCGGAGGAGTCGGAGAGAGAGTCTAAGTCGTTCTCTAGAACCCTGTAGAACCTTGTAGAACCCTGTAGAACGATCATGCACATCAAAACCGCTGCTGTGCTGGGTGCCGGGACGATGGGAGCCCAGATCGCGGCGCACCTGGCCAACGCCGGCGTGCCGGCGCTCCTTCTCGACATCACGCCCGAGGCCGCCCGGGAGGGGTTCGAGCGCGCGCGCGCGCTGAAGCCGGACCCGTTCTTCACCCCCGAGGCGCAGTCGCTCGTGCGTACCGGCGGCTTCGACGACGGCCTGGCGCAAATCTCGAGCTGCGACTGGATCATCGAGGCCATCGTCGAGCGCCTGGACATCAAACAGTCGCTGTTCGAGCGGGTGGAGCGGCATCGCGGCGCTGAAGGAATCGTCAGCTCCAACACCTCCGGAATCCCCATCGCAGCCCTCGCCGAAGGGCGCTCTGAGGGCTTCCGCCGTCATTTCCTGGGCACGCACTTCTTCAACCCGCCGCGCTACCTGCACCTGCTGGAAGTGATCCCCACCGCGGACACCGAACCCGCGGTCCTCGAGACCATCAGGCATTTCGCGGACCGGCGGCTCGGCAAGGGCGTCGTCGTCGCGAAGGACACGCCGAACTTCATCGCGAATCACCTGGGGCTGTTTGGCGTGATGCAGGTCTTCCGCGCGCTCGAGTCCGGCCAGTACACGATCGAGGAGATCGACGCGATGACCGGTCCGGCTGTCGGCCGGCCGAAGAGCGCCACGTTCAGGACGATGGACATCGCTGGCATCGACGTGCTCGCGCACGTGGCGCGGAACCTTGCCGAGCGTCTCGAATCGCCCGAGGTACGCGCGGTCTTCAAGCTGCCGCCGCTCGTCGACGACCTGGTCGCGCGCGGATGGGTCGGTGCGAAGACCGGCCAGGGCTTCTATAGAAAGGAGCCGACCGGCGAAATCTCCACGCTCGATCCGAAGACGATGACGTATCGGGCGAGGCAGCCCGCTCGGCTACCGTCGCTCGACGCGGCGCGGTCGATCGATGATGTCGGCGAGCGGATCCGCGCGCTCTACAACGGCAAGGACAAGGCCGGCCAGTTCCTGCGCGACACGCTCGGGCCGACCCTCGAGTACGCGGCCCGCGTCGCCCCCGGGATCGCGCACTCGAACGAGGACGTCGACAAGGCGATGCGCTGGGGCTTCGGCTGGGACCTCGGCCCGTTCGAAACCCTGGCGGCCATAAGGGGGACCGCAAGTCGCGAGCCACGAGCAACGAGCCACGACCAACGAGTTCGCGAGGTCCGCCGGAATGCCGGCGCCAGCCTGGTGGATCTCGGCGACGGCGCGTTGTGCGTCGAGTTCCACTCGAAGATGAACGCCATCGGCGGCGACACGATCCAGATGCTGCACGCCGGCGTCAAGGAAGCGGCCGCGAACTTCCAGGCGCTCGTCGTCGGCAACCGCGCGGTGAACTTCTCGGCGGGCGCGAACCTCATGCTCTTGCTGCTCGAGGCGCAGGAAGGCAACTGGGACGAGGTGGACATGATGGTCCGCGCGTTCCAGGGCGCGACGATGGCGCTGAAACACTCGGAGGTGCCGGTGGTCGTGGCGCCGGCGGGACTGGCGCTCGGCGGCGGCTGCGAGATCGCCCTCCATGGCGACGCCGTGCAGGCGGCGGCAGAAACGTACATCGGCCTCGTCGAGGTCGGTGTCGGGCTGATTCCGGCGGGCGGGGGGACGAAGGAGATGCTCGCGCGCGCGATGGATGCCGCGCCGTCGAACGCCGACCCCCTGCCTTTCGTGCAGCGCGTGTTTGAAACGATTGGCTTCGCGAAGGTTGCGACGAGCGGCCCCGATGCCAAACGCATCGGGTACTTCCGGCCGACCGACGGCATCACCATGAACCGAGATCGGCTTCTTGAAGATGCCAAGGCCCGTGCGCTCGCGCGCGTGGTGGACTACGTGCCTCCGCGTCCCCGGACCGCCATCCGGGTTGGCGGTGATGGGCTGCTGGCGGCCCTCAAGCTCGGCGTCCACCTGGCGTGGCGCGCCGGCCGCATCAGCGATCACGACGCGCTCATCGGCCGCAAGCTCGCGTGGATCCTGGCGGGCGGCAACCTGACGCACGCCGGCACGCTGACCGAACAGCAGGTGCTGGATCTCGAGCGCGAGGCGTTCCTCAGCCTGTGCGGCGAACGCAAGACACAGGAACGCATCGCCCATACGCTGAAGACAGGGAAGCCGCTGAGGAATTAGGTGCTCAGAGGTGCTAAGGGGTGCTCAAAGGTGCCGGGTGCTGGGTCCAGCGCGAGACTGACTCTGTTGCGCAGCCCTTCAGGGCTGCCGACATGAACCATGTTCGATGAAGGGACCGGCCCCGCGCTCGTCGTGATCCCTGGCGTTCAGGGACGCTGGGAATGGATGCGGCCGGCGCTGCAGGAGCTGCGGAAGCGATGCCGTACGGTCAGCTATTCGTTGTGCGGCGACTTCGGGTCGGGGACGAAAGTCGATCCGTCGCTGGGGTTCGACAATTACGTGCGGCAGCTCGATCGTGTGCTGGACGAGGCCGGAATGGATCGCGTGGCGTTGTGCGGAGTGTCATTCGGGGGCCTGGTCGCGCTGCGCTACGCGTCCGCGCGGCCCGGGCGCGTTTCCGCGCTGATCTTCGCAGCGTCTCCCGCGCCGGGCTGGACGCCGAATGAGCGGCAACGGCGTTACATTGCGCGGCCGTGGTTGTCGGTGCCCGCCTTCCTGGCGACGTCGCCCGGAAGGCTGTGGCCGGAGATTATGGCGGCGCGCGGAACCGTGACGGGAGGAATCATGTTCGGCGCAAGGCACATCGCCCGGGTACTTGCCGCGCCGGCGATCCCGTCGCTGATGGCGTCGCGCATCCGCCTCGAGCAGGCGCTTGATTTCTCTGAGGACTGCGCGCGCGTCGAGGCGCCGGCACTCGTCGTCACGGGCGAAGAGCAGCTCGACCGGGTCGTTCCGGTCGGAGCCACGCGGCGCTACGAATCGCTCATTCGCGGCGCGCGCCATCAGACGCTGGAACGCACGGGCCACATCGGCCTCGTCACGCGTCCCGCGGAGTTCGCGAGCATCGTCTCAGGATTCGTGCATGCCCACAGTCACTGACTTGATCGGCCCGGCCGGACGGCTCGATGCCATTCTCGACGAGCCCTTCGGCTCGCACGCTCGCTCAGGGCAGGCCCCGGCGATTCGCGCGGCGGTCGTGTTCGCGCACCCGCACCCGCAGTATGGCGGGACGATGCACACGAAAGCGGTGTTTCAGGGAGCGAAGGGGCTGGTGAGGATCGGGTGCGCCGTTCTGCGGTTCAACTTCCGCGGCGTCGGCCGGAGCGCCGGCACATTCGATCTCGGCGACGGAGAGAAACGCGGCCGGAATGGAGCCGGCGACGAAGCGCCGGCGCAATGGAGGCCGCCAGTCGGGGTGCAGGGGGCCCCGACGATTCAAGAACGGAGCGGCCGGAATGGAGCCGGCGACGAAGCGCCGGCGCAATGGAGGCCGCCAGTCGGGGTGCAGGGGGCCCCGACGATTCTGAAAGATGATTTCAGGAGTGCGCTCGACTACATGGCGGCGCGATATCCAGGGGTGAAGCTCTGGGCCGCCGGATTCTCTTTCGGCGCGTGGGTCGCGCTCGAGGTTGGCGCTGACGACGACCGCGTGTCGGTGCTGATCGGCATCGCGCCGCCGGTGGCGACGTCGCTGTCGGGCCACGAGTACACGTTCGAGCGGACGCTGGCGAGCAGGAAGGCGAAATTCTTCGTGCAGGGCGAGGACGACGAGGTCTGCCCGCTCGCGGGCCTGCGGGCATTCTACGCGCGGCTCGAGGAGCCCAGAGAACTCGCGATCATCGACAGCGCGGACCATCTGTTCGAGGGAAAGACACAGGAAGTCGGCGAAGCGCTCGAAGACCTCCTCAAGGACTATGAGGGATGAGACGGAAACGTAGAAGGTAGAACGTAGAAGGGCCTTCACGCTATACCGCTGTGTTGCGCAGCCCTTCAGGGCTGCCAGAGGCACCATGAAAGATGCAGTCATCGTTTCAGCAGTCCGCACCCCGGTCGGCCGGGCGCCGAAAGGCGCGCTGCGCTATACGCGGCCGGATGAAATGGGGGCGCTGGTGATCGGCGAGGCGCTGCGGCGCGCGCCGGGACTGGATTCGGCGGACGTGGAAGACGTGATCCTGGGCTGCGCGATGCCGGAGGCGGAGCAGGGACTCAACGTGGCGAGAATTGCCAGTCTGCGCGCCGGGATTCCCGTCTCGGCGTCAGCCGTCACCGTCAACCGCTTCTGTTCGTCAGGATTGCAGTCAATTGCGTACGCGGCCGAGCGGATCATGGCGGGTTTTGCCACCGCGATTGTCGCCGGCGGGACTGAGTCGATGAGCCTCGTGCCCATGGGCGGCCACAAGATCGCGCCGAACCCGGCGCTGGTCGAGAGCTACCCTGATGCGTATCTGAGCACGGGCCTGGTTGCCGAGAACCACGCGCGCGAGGCGGGCATCTCGCGCGAGGAGCAGGACGCCTTCGCGCTGCGCAGTCACCAGAGGGCAATAGCGGCCATCGATGCAGGCAGATTTTCAGACGAGCTGGTTGCTGTACCCACCACCCCGGGGCCTGTCCCCAGCCAGAATTCTCCGCTGGGGACTGGCCCCTTGCACACGGTGCCAGACCCCACGCTGAACCGGAACGTGGGGTCAGGCACCTTCAGCATCGACGAGGGGCCGCGCCGCGAGACCTCCATGGAGGCGCTCGGCAAGCTGAAGCCGGCGTTTCACGCCAGGGGGACGGTCACGGCGGGCAACTCCTCGCAGATGAGCGACGGGGCGGCGGCGGTCGTGGTGATGTCGGCGGACCGCGCGAAGGAGCTCGGCCTCACGCCGCTCGCGCGCTTTGTCGCCTATGCCACCGCCGGGGTCGAGCCTGAGCGCTTCGGTGTCGGCCCGGTGCCGGCGATCCGCAAGGCGCTGAAGCTCGCCGGCCTCACGCTCGATCAGATCGATCTCGTCGAGTTGAACGAAGCCTTCGCCTCGCAGATGCTCGCGTGCCTGAAGGAGCTGCCGATCGACCCCGAGCGTCTCAACGTCAACGGCGGTGCCATCGCGCTCGGCCATCCGCTCGGCTGCACCGGCGCGAAGCTGACGACGACGCTCCTCTACGAGATGCGCAGGCGCAACGCCCGCTACGGCATGGTGTCGATGTGCGTCGGCGGCGGCATGGGCGCGGCGGGCATATTCGAGCGAGTGTGAGCTCGGGGCTAAGGGCCTGGCACGCCGAAGCGCAAAGCGCGAAGGCGGCGGCTCGGGGCTCGCCCGCCTTCGCTCGGCGCGCCAAAATTCCAGCGACGAGCTACGGCGAGGCCGCGCCGTAGCGCGCTCGATTCTTACGCGCGCGGAGGTGGGGGCTCTGGGGTTTGAGGTTTGGAGTTTGGAGTTTGGAGTCTGTTTGGAGTTTGAAGTTTGTAGTTTGGAGTTGATGTTATGACAACCGTTGTGACCAGAGGCGGGTCGTGGCTGATCGAGGAGGCCGCGCCTGGTTCGATATTCACGCGCGAGAAGCGCACCGAAGAACAGCGGATGATCGGCCAGACGGCCGAGGACTTCATGTGGAATGAAGTCGTCCCCGCGATCGATCGGCTCGAGACCAAGGACTGGGCTTTCGCGCGCGCGCTGATCAAACAGTTCGGCGAGCTGGGGCTGCTGGGCGTGGACGTCCCGGAAGCGCTCGGCGGCGTCGAGCTCGACAAGGTTTCCGCGATTGTCGTCGGCGAGGCCGCGGGCATCTCGGCGTCGTTCGCGGCGACGTTCGGCGCGCAGACGGGGCTGGCGATTACGCCGCTGCTCTGCTTCGGCACGGAGGAGCAGCAGAAGAAGTACGTCCCGCGTCTGGTGAGCGGCGAGATCCTCGGCGCGTATGCGCTGAGCGAGTCCGGCTCGGGCTCCGACGCCCTCGCCGCCAAGGCGCGCGCGACGCGGCAGCCCGACGGCAGCTTCACGCTCTCCGGCGAGAAGATGTGGATCACCAACGGCGGCTTCGCCGACCTCTTCATCGTCTTCGCCAAGGTCGACGGCGAGGCGTTCACCGCCTTCCTCGTCGAGCGCGGGCCCGGCGTCACGAGCGGCAACGAAGAGCACAAGATGGGGCTGTTCGGGTCCTCGACGACGCCGCTGATCCTGCAGGATGCGAAGGTGCCGGCGGAGAACGTCCTGGGCGAGATCGGCAAGGGGCACAAGGTCGCGTTCAACGTCCTCAACTACGGCCGGTTCAAGCTGGGCGCGATGTGCAGCGGCGGCGCGCGCGCGATTGTCGGCGAGGCCGCGAAGTACGCGCTGGAGCGGCGCCAGTTCGGGCAGCCGATCGCGAACTTCGGCGCGATCAAGCACAAGCTCGCAGAGATGGCGATCCGCGAGTACGCCGTCGAGAGCATGCTGTACCGGACGGCGGGCCTCATCGACGCGATGCTCCAGGGCAGCCACGCGAACGAGGCGGTGCTGGCCGCGCTCGAGGAGTTCGCCATCGAGGCGTCCATCCTGAAGGTCGCGAGCAGCGAGATGATCGACTACGTCGTGGACGAAAACGTCCAGATCCACGGCGGCAACGGCTTCGTGCGCGACTACCCGGCCGAGCGGCACTACCGCGACGCGCGCGTCAACCGCATCTTCGAGGGCACCAACGAGATCAACCGCATGCTGATTCCGGGCATGCTGATCCGGCGCGCGCTGAAGGGCGGGCTGCCGCTGATCCCCGCCGCAAAGAAGCTGCAGGACGAGATCCTCCAGCCCTCGATGCCCGAGATGCCGAGCGACGAGCCGCTGGAGAACGAGCGCCGCGCGGTGGCCGCGATGAAGAAGGCGGCGCTGATGATCCTCGGGACGGCGATGCAGACCTACGGCGAGAAGCTGACCGACCAGCAGGAGGTGCTCGTCGCCGCCGCCGACATCATCATCGACGTGTTCGCGGCCGAGAGCGTGCTCCTGCGCGCGGCGGACGCCGGCGACGCGCTGCATCAGGCGGCCGCGCAGGTGTTCGTCACCGACGCCGCCGGCCGGGTCGAGATCGGCGCGCGCACGGCGCTGGCGGCGATGAGTGACGGAGACACGCTGCGGACGCTCCTTGCGGCGCTGCGGAGGGTGATGAAGATCACGCCCGTGAATACGGTGAGGCTGCGCCGCGAGGTAGCCGAGCGCGTGCTCGCGGGGAAACGATATCCGCTCTGAAGGCGGTTTCAAAACCGCGAAGGCAGCCCTGAAGGGCTGCGCTACAAGGGTTTTTGAAACAGCGAAATACGCGCTACTCGTCGCGAAGCGTGAGCGCCGGGTCGAGATGCACCGCGCGCCAGGCGGGCACGACGCCGGCTGAAAGCGCGATCGCGGCCAGAACGATCGTGGCTGCGGCAACCGTCTGAGGATCCGTCGCCGACAGACCGAACAGGAATGTCCCGACCGCCCGGCTGGCCGCGACGTACGCGGCCAGGCCGAGCGCCCCGCCGACGAGCGTCAGCACGGCGACCTCCCGGACGACCAGCCACACGATCGAGCTGCGTGCGGCTCCGAGCGCCAGCCGCACGCCGATCTCGTGTGAACGGCGGGCGACCCCGAAGCTCGTGAGCCCGAACAGGCCGATCCCTGTCAACGCCATGGCGAGGACCGCAAAGAAGGCGGAGAGGGTGGCCAGCATGCGATCGCGCAGCAGGCTCTCGGCGATGATGTCGGCTATCGCGCGCGGCTCCGACGAGGCCACCGATGAATCGACGCGCTTCAGCAGGGTCCGCACGCCGCCGGCCGACAACATTTCCCCGCCCGCCATCCGCGCCACGACGTTCATGGTGGTTGCTGGTCGTTGGAGGCACGGCAGGTAGATCGTCGGACGCGCGTCGGTGCGCGGCCCGGCTTTCGCATCCTTTGCGATCCCGACGATGCGCGTTTCGGCCGGCATGTCTTCCTCGTAGGACACGAGCCGCCCAATCGCCTTGCCATCGCCGAACAGGGCGGAGGCCATCGCTTCGTTGACCACTGCTACCTTCTCGGCACCCGACACGTCGTGCTGATTGAAGTCGCGGCCCGCAACGAGAGGCATGCCGATTGTCCGGAAGAACTCGGGACCGACGTGGGATGCCTCGTACGAGATCTTCTTTTCGATACCCGGCGTCGACGCCCAGCTTCCGCCCGGGCTATCGATGAACGGCAGACTGCTCGCAATCGACGCCGCCTGCACGCCTGGCACGCCGCGGACGTTTTCGAGCAACAGCTGCAAGAAGAGAGTTCTACGCTCCGCCGTGCCGGCGGCGTCGGGCAGTTGCACCGAGAAGGTGGACAGCCCCTCGACCTTGAAGCCGGGATCGACGGTCAGGAGGTTGTAAAGGCTGCGTGCCAGCAGCGCCGACGCGCACAGCAGCCCAAGCGACAGGGCAACCTGCACGACGACGAGACCTCGCCGCAATCGAAGCGGCTTGCCCGCGCCCGCCTGCCTCGTCGCGCCTGCATAAAGGGGCGGCAGGGAGGAACGACGCGTCACCTGCAACGCCGACGTCAGCCAGATGTACAGGCCCGTGGCGACGGCCACAAGGAAAATGAACCCCACAACGCGGCGATCTGGTGTCAGCGCCAGGCCGGCCGCGCGATCGCCGAACGGCAACACGAGCGTCAGGAGCCGTACCACCCACGAGGTGACGAACAGGCTGGCGACGCCCGCAATCAGCGCGAGCACGAGGCTCTCGACGAGGCGTTCGCGAAGCAGACGCCAGCGGCTGGCGCCGATGGCGAGACGAATCGCCATGTCCCGGGCCCGCGCGGCCCCGCGCGCCACGAGGAGGTTCGTCACGTTGCCGGCCGCGATGAGCAGCACGAGCGCCACCATTCCCATCAGCAGTTCGAGCGTCCGTTTCAGCTCGCGCGTGACCGCCGACTGCGCACTCGAGGCATATCCACCCGGAAACAGCGACACGGGACGCGCTTTGGCACGTTCCACATTGAACGGCTTCGTCGTCCGCCCGACCGCTTCGTTGAAGAGCGTCTCGTAGACGCCGCGCAGATATTTCTCGGCCTGCTCGCGCGAGACGCCCGGCGCGAGGCGCGCGATCACGCTCAGGTGGCTCACAGCGTCCGAGAGAAGGTCCAACCCGCGCCTTTGGTACACCTGATTGCCCATCGTCAGTGGCACGAAGAAGTCGGGACCCCGCCCGCCCCCGGTGCCCGAGAAACCGGGCGCGGCGACACCGACGATCGTCAGCGGGTAGTTGTTGACGCGAATCGTTCGGTTCAGCACGGACGGATCGCCGCCGAACTCGCGCTGCCAGAAACCGTGTGAGAGCACGGCAACGGCATTCCCGACTGGAGCATGATCGTCGTCCGGCTGGAGAGTACGGCCGATCGCCGCCTTGATCCCGAGCATGTCGAAGTAGTTGCCCGTCACCAGTTCGGCGTCCGCGACCATCGGCGTCGTGCCGGCCAGCAGCGTCGGCCGGATCGGGCGGTGGGCCAGGACATCCTGGAACAGAAGATCGCGCCTGCGCAATGTCTGATAGAGCGGATACGAGACGGCGTACATCATCTGTCCGTCCGGACCCCGGCCGCTGCCCGCGGATGTGGCCTTTTCCAGCGGCAGCGGCGGCACGCTGACGATCACCAGCTCGGACGGTTGCGCAACGGGCAGCGGGCGCAGGACCACATGGTCGAGCAGCAGGAACACGGCGGCATTCGCGCCGATCGCCAGTGCGATGGTGGCCACCACGACCGTCGTGAAGCCCGGCGCTCTCCGCAGCGAGCGACCGGTGTGGCGCAGGTCGCGAAGCATGCCCTCCACGAGCGGCAGTCCGCGCCGGTCACGGTAGACCTCCTTCATCGGCTCCACGCCGCCGAAGGCGCGCCTGGCAGCCAGCCGGGCGTCATTTCGGTCGAGGCCCCTGGCCTCGAACTCCTCGGCGAGCGACTGCAGGTGAAACCGGATCTCGGCGTCGAGGTCGCGCTCGGCCTTGTTCCAGCGGACGGTCGCGAGCAGCCGCCGCAACAATGCGATCATCAGCCCTCTTCGCCCGGACGGAGGAACCGCTGCATCAGGGCCACCGTTCGAGCCCAGTCCCGCTCCTCGGCGGCGATCTGGCTGCGCCCGGCCCTCGTGAGCTCATAGAAGCGCGCCCGCCGGTTGTTTTCGGAGGTGCCCCATCGCGCCCGGATCCAGCCGCGCTGCTCGAGGCGAAGCAACGCCGGGTAGAGGGTCCCCTGGTTCAGATTCAGGAGACCATCGGAGATCTGCAGGATGCGCTTCGCGAGGCCGAAGCCGTGCTGCGGTCCCATCGTTTCCAGGGTGCGCAGCACCATCACGTCGAGCGTACCCTGCAGCAGGTCGGGTTTCGTTCTTTCTGTTGACATTCTAGATGAGTATTGCGCGCTTCATGTAGAATGTCAAAAGGAGTGGAGCGCGCCAGCAAGATGCTGCAAAGGGCCAACTAGACTGGGGCTCCGCCCCAGACCCCGGTTCGGTCGCTCGCGGGGGCCCCACGCCCCGCTCCGCTCCCTCACGGGCGCGCCGTGCGCGCCGCCGTTATGCGGCAACGAGAACGAAATTCTCGTCGCGCGCCGCATAACGGTCTAATCGACTAAAGTATTCGGCGTGTCACGCTGCACGACGCCGCTCGTCATTCTCTGCGTGAGCCTCGCGTCCGCCTGCGGGCCCAGAGAGGTGCCGTACGACCAGGAGATCGCCAATTGGCGGGCGCAGAAGGACGAGTTCATGCGCGAGTCGGCGGAGTCGCCGATCCTGCCGGAGAGCCGCGCCGCGTTCCAGCCGCTGCACTACTACCCGGTGGATCCCGAGTACCGCGTGCCCGCGGCCCTGAGCGTGGCGGCGAGCGGCGACATTCTCCAGATGCCGACGTCCACGGGCGAGCGCCGCCAGATGCGGCGGATCGGCACGTTGCGCTTCACGCTCAAAGGACAGCCGCTGACGCTGACCGCGTTTGTCGACGTCGCCGAGAACGACATGCGCCGCCTGTTCGTCCCGTTCAGCGATCTCACCAACGGCAACGAGACCTACACGGGCGGCCGCTATCTGGACCTCGAACGCACGGCAACGGGCATCTACGATCTCGATTTCAACCGTGCGTACTTCCCGTTCTGCTACTACAACCCCAAGTACGATTGCCCAGTGCCTCCTCGCGAGAATCGGCTCACGACCCCGGTTCGGGCGGGGGAGCGCATGAGCGCAGTGGCGCATTAGTGCCCGTTGTCACGTTTCCAGTTCCCAGCTCCCAGCTTCCAGCGGGACACGATGAAGGTGGAAACTGGAAGCTGGGAACGGGTAGCTGATCACGTTTCATGATCAAAGCTGTCGTCTTCGACTTCGACGGCGTCATCGCGAACTCCGAGCCGCTGCACCTTCGCGCGTACCAGGAGGTGCTGGAGCCGCTTGGCGTGACCCTCACGCGCGAGCGGTACTACCTCGACCTGCTGGGGTTCGACGATGAGGGGGTGTTCAGGAAGATCGCGGAGGATGAGGGGTGGGCGCTCGATGCGCGGCAGATCGCGGCGCTCATCGAAGACAAGTCGCGGGTGATGGAAGAAGCGATCGCGCGCGCGGACGTGTTGTATCCGGGCGCGGTCGAGTGCATCGAGCGGCTGGCGGCGGCGTTCCCGCTCGGGATCGCGTCAGGCGCGCTGCGCCACGAGATCGAGGCGATCCTCTCGCGGCGCCGGATCGATCGTCACTTCCGCTTCATCGTGTCGGCCGAGGACACGGCGCGTGGCAAGCCGGCGCCCGATCCCTACGCCCGCGCCGCGCAACTGCACGGCCTGCCGCCTGGGGACTGCCTCGCGATCGAAGACTCGCGCTGGGGCGTCGCCTCCGCGCAGACGGCCGGCCTGAAGTGCGTCGCCGTCACGCATACCTACCCTCCCGACCAGCTTCGCCTCGCCGACCGCATCGTCTCGTCGCTGGAGGAGTTGACGGCGAGTTTCATCGGCCTCCTGTAGTGCAGGCCTGCCAACGCCGGCAGCCCTAAAGGGCTGCGCTACCGGATCACGTTTGACAGGCCACGAGCCACGAGATGCATCGTGCTCCCGTAGCGCAGCCCTTTAGGGCTGCCCGAGCAACGAGCAACGTCATCCGTGTACAATCAACGCGTGCCCTTTTCATTGAACCTCCAATCCCGCGTGACCCAGGTCGCGGCGGAACTGGAGCGAGCGATGAACGCGCCGGGAGACGAGCTCGCGCCGGCGGCGCTCGCCATCGCGCGCGTGGAGTACCCCTCGCTCGACCCGAAGCCGTACATCAAGCGGCTCGATCGCATGGGCGAGCAGGCCGCGACGCGGATCGCGAAGGGCGCGGACGTGCCGCCCGAGCAGTCCGTGAAGGCGTTCAACGAGTATCTCTACGACGAGCTGGGGTTCACCGGGAATCGCGAGCGGTATGACGATCCGCGCAACAGCTTTCTGAACGAGGTGCTCGATCGCCGCACCGGCATTCCCATCAGCCTCGCGGTCATCTATCTGGAGGTGGCGCGCCGGGCGGGGCTGCTGGTGGACGGCGTGAACTTCCCCGGCCACTTCCTGCTCCGCGCGCGCGAGGCCGTCACGTCCGATGGCGTCATGGACGCGATCATCATCGACCCGTTCCACGGGGGCGCGCTGCTCTCGGAGATCGATTGCCGCCAGCTCCTTCGCGAGCATGTGGGCGACGAGGCCGCCTTCGATCGGTCCCTCCTCTCCCCCGCCACGCGCCACGACATCGTCGTGCGCATGCTGGTGAACCTGAAGCGGCTCTACGTCCGCATGCGATCGTTCCCCCAGGCCCGCTTCATCTCGTCGCTGCTCCTCGCCGCCGATCCGTCAGCGATCTCCGAGCTGCGCGATCGCGGGCTGCTCGCGTATCACCTCCAGGACTTCGCCGCGGCGCTGCACGACCTGGAGGAGTACCTCCGGCTGGTGCCCAAGTCCGCCGAGCCAGGTGAGCACGACCTGCTCGCCGAGCACGACGACGAGGACGACGACGCCGAGCCGTCTGACGACGCGACCGAGATCTGGGAGCACGTCAAGACGCTGCGCAAGAGGGTCGCAAGCTTCAACTGATCTGGGGTGCTGAAGCGTGCCGAGGGGTGCTGAAAGGTGCTCAGGGGTGCGGCCCTCAGAGCACCTCAGCACGTCAGCACCTTAGCACCCATCAGCACCCATCAGCACCCATCAGCACCTCTCAGCACCTCTCAGCACCCTGGATTGGGCATCGCATTCGCATTTCTTCGCGTCCTTAGACTGCGAGGGAGGTCGAGAAAATGAAGCTCATCGGCTATGGAGCGGCGCTGGCGTTGGTGATTTCGGCGGCAGTGTCGGCTCAGCAGGCGCCCACCGTCTCCGCCTTCGGCGATGACAAAGACATCACTCTTACCGGCTGTGTCGTGAAAGGCGACGGTGGCTACGTCCTCGCCAACGTAACTGAGCCGCCGAACTTCGGCGTGATGGCCCAGCCGGCCGGGACGAGCGGGAGCGTCGCTGCGACGGCGTCCGCGGCCATCGCCGCGCGCACGTTGTACTGGCTGCACGACGACAAGGATCTCGACGAGCACGCCGGCCAGCGCGTGGAGGTCACCGGCAAGTTCACGGGTGACGTCGACAAGGGCGAGATCGCAGTCGAGCGCGAAGGCGGCCTCGTGGAGATCGAGTTCAAGGCGGAAGGATAGCGGAAGATCACGGTGAAGGTGCCAGAAGCGCCCGCGGCGGTCGGCACCTCCGGCGTCACCGACAAGGAGCAGGACTACAAGGTCGTCGTCCGCAAGATCGACGTCAAGTCGATCAAGGTGCTGTCGTCCACGTGCTCATAGCCAGTTTCCAGTTTCCAGTTTCCAGTTCCCAGACTGGAAGCTGGGAGCTGGAAGCTGGAGCCGGTTGTCTTTGGACCCGTCTATGCAGCTGAAGCCTCGGAGGTGTGTGAATGAGATTGATGAGCTTCGGTATCGTCATGTTGGCGATGACGGTTGCCGCCGGCGCCCAGGTGAAGCCGAAGAAAGCGGACGATAAAATCGCCAAACAGCCGGTGACGTTGACCGGGTGCGTCACGGCGGGAACGGCGCACAACACTTACATGTTGACCGACGTTCAGCGGACCGACGTGGCTGTCGGCACGTCGGGGGCACCCGACACCGCCGCCGTGTACTGGCTGAACCAGCCGGACAAGTTCAAGTCGCACGTCGGCCACAAGGTCGAAATCGTCGGCATGCTCGACGACGATGTGGACAAGACGAAGGTGAAAACCAAGGACGGCAAGGTGGAGCTCAAGACCGAGCGCACCAAGAAGGTGGAAGTGCCGGAGGGCTCGGCCGCCGCGGCCTCCGCCACCGCCGCCGCGCCCGGCGAGATCAAGGTCCCGTCGTTCAAGGTCAAGGTGCAATCGGTGCGGTTACTCGCCGACACTTGCTCGTAGTATGATTCCAGTTTCCAGTTCCCAGCTGGAAGCTGGAAGCTGGAAGCTGGAAGCTGGTAACTTGGTCTGGCAGCAGTAGAATGCCGGGATGCTGCCCGACACTCTCCTGGGCCACTACCGCATCCTCTCGCCCCTGGGCAAGGGAGGGATGGGTGAGGTGTATGCCGCCGAAGACACGCGGCTGCACCGGACCGTCGCGCTGAAGATCCTTCCGCTCGCGATGGGGGCGGATCCCGATCGCCGCAAGCGGTTCGAGCGCGAGGCGCAGGCCGTTGCCGCCCTCAATCATCCCAACATCGTCACCATCTACTCGGTCGAGGAAGCCTCCGGCGTGCTGTTTCTGACGATGGAGGCGGTTGAGGGGCGGACGCTGAAGGAGATGATCCCCGAGGGCGGGATGCCGCTCGACGTCCTGCTGCGTGTGGGGATGGCGGTCGCCGATGCGATGGCGGCGGCGCATCAACGCGGGATCACCCACCGCGATCTGAAGCCGGCCAACGTGATGGTGACGCCGGACGGCCGCGTCAAGGTCCTCGACTTCGGGCTCGCCAAGCTGCGCGAGGCGGAGCGCGAAGCCGACGGCGAGCAGCCGACCGTCCTGCGCGAGGAGAACCTGACGGGTGAAGGCCGCATCATCGGCACCGTCGCCTACATGTCGCCGGAGCAGGCGGAAGGCAGACCCGTCGATCAGCGTTCCGACATCTTTTCGCTCGGCGTGATGCTGCACGAGATGGCCGCGGGCGACCGGCCGTTCAAGGGCGACACTGACATCTCCGTCATTTCGTCGATCATCAAGGACACCCCCGGCTCCATCACCGACCGCAAGCCGGATCTCCCCGCCGGGCTCGCGCGCGTCGTCCGGCGATGCCTGGCGAAGGACCCGGCGCGGCGATATCAGACGGCGACCGACGTCAGGAACGACCTCGAGGAAGTGAAGCAGGATCTCGACAGCGGGGTCATCACGACGACATCCGCGCGTCCGGCGCCGGCGCGTCAGCGCGTGCCGGTGAAGTGGATCGCGATTGGCGCGATCGTGCTCCTCGCGATCGTGGCGGCTGGTCTGTTCGCATGGATGGCGACGGGTGGCGGCACCGTGTCGAAGCCCGCGGCGGTGTTCGCCGCGGACCGGTTCACGCGTCTGACGCAGAGCGGATCCGCTTTCATGGCCGCGCTTTCGGCGGAGGGCCGTTACGTCGTGCACGTCAAGCTGGAGAACGGGCTCCCGGGTCTGTGGGTCCGGCAGACGGCCACGACGAGCGACGTTCGAGTCGTGCCGCCCGCCAATGTGCGATACGACGGCGTGGCGTTTTCCCCGGACGGAAACTACGTGTACTACGTCACGTATCCGCCCTCACGCGGCGTGGCGAGCCTTTACAGGATACCCGCGCTTGGCGGCACCCCCATCCGCGTGCTGGAAGACATCGACAGCGCGCCGTCGTTTTCTCCTGACGGCGGCAGCTTCGCCTTCGTTCGCGGAGAGGTGCGGCGTGGCGTGCGCAACCTGATGATCGCCGGCGTGGACGGCAGCGGTGCGCGCATCGTGGCCGCGCCCTCCTCCGGCATGAAGTTCCTCGCCGAAGCGCCGTCGTGGTCGCCCGACGGGCGCACGATCCTCGTGCCTGCCTCCGAGTCGTCGCTGAAGTTCGGGATGATGGCGGTGGACGTCGCGACCGGCGCGATCGCCCAGATCGGTGAGAACTGGCTCTTCGCGCGCAACGTGAAATGGATGCCCGACGGCCGATCGTTCGTGATGGACGGCATCGATCGTCTCGCGACGGGGCAGCCGCAGCTCTGGCAGGTGACGTACCCGTCGGGCGAGCGCCAGCGGATCACCAACGATCTGAACGGCTACGTCGGGGTCAGCCTCTCGGCGGACGGACGGATGCTCGCGACCGTGCAGGGGACGACGGAATCGAAGATCTGGCTACTGCCAGGGCCTGCCCTGAGCGAGCGCGGCGAGTCGAAGGGAGGAGAGGCGAGGGAGGTTCCGATTGCGGCGGGCCGTACGATTGCGACCAATGGTCTTTCGTGGACGCCTGATGGCCGGCTCGTGTTCACGGCGGAGTCGGCAGGATTCCGGCAGGTGTGGATCGCGGGGCTGGACGGGTTGGAGGCGAGGCAGTTGACGAGTGGCGAAGCCGTCACCTCCAGCCCTGTCGTGTCGCCGGACGGGCGCTGGATCTACTACGTGTCCGCGGCGCAGGCCGTCAACATCTGGCGGATGGGGATCGACGGCTCGGATCAGAAGGCGTTGACCACGGGGGCCGAGGCGTTCAGGCCGATTCTCAGCGTCGACGGCCAGTGGGTCTACTACACCGCCACCGTCAACGGCCAGAACATGCCGATGCGGATGAAGGCCGACGGGAGCGATCAATCGAAGGTGGGCGACACGGTGTTCGCGCCGATGGACCTCTCGCCCGACGGCACCCGGCTTCTCGGGATGGCGTGGAACCAGGAGAAGCAGCGCTCCGAATGTGCGGTGCTTCCTGTGGCCGGCGGCGCGGTGCGGCTGCTCGGAGATCTTGGCGCGACCGGCGGGGAGATTCCGAACACGTGCCGCTGGGGGCGCGATGGCACGTCAATCTCCTACGTCGCGGTCCGCGAGGGGCGCATGAACACGTTCACGCGTCCGCTCGCCGGCGGCGACGAGCGCCCGGTCACGCGCTTCCCGCGCGACTCCTGGCCGCAGATCCTCTCCGGCGCATCGTCGCCGAAGTACGGCACGGCCATTTCGCGCGGCAACGCCAGCAACGACGTGGTGCTGATCGCCGCGAAATAGTCGCCACGGTGCTGGGTACTGGGTGCTCGGTGCTGGGTGCTCGGACGTAGGCCGGGCCTCTCAGGCCCGGCGGGAATCTTCAAGACGGCGGCGCAAAAATCTCCGCCAGCCGCACTGATAGCCCGGGCAGCAGCGGGGTTGTCAACACATGGCTTCTATGCGTTTCATTCAATCGCGGCCGGCGATTTCGACGAGGACGGGCAGATCGATCTGATCGTGTCGGCGCAGTCGAACCGAGTCGCATGGCTGCGCGGCAATGGGGACGGCTCGTTCCGCTCGTCACGCAACGTCATTCCGTGACCCTGCGGATCACCGCCGATGTCACCGCATTGAATGCGAGACAGCGAGACCGGCTGAACATCTACCTCCTGACGGACACCGACAACGACGGCGTCGATGAGACCACCCAGCGCCCAGCACCCGTTTGTAGTATCATCTTGAATCAGCGGTGATACTATGACCTCGAGCCCGTCCGGCCGTTTCGTGCTGCGGACCCCTCCCGCCCTCCACGGCGCCCTGAAGCGGGCCGCCCGAGGGGCCGGGGTGTCGCTGAATGAGTACTGCGTGCGCCGCCTCGCGGATCGGCCGCTGGACGGCGCGTCGGAGGCGCCGGCGATCCTGGCGTGGGCGAGCGCCGCGTTCGGCGAGGCCCTGGCCGGCGTGGTGGTGTACGGCTCGTGGGCCCGTGGCGAGGCGACGCGCGAATCCGACGTGGATGTGCTCGTCATCCTCAACCCCTCGGCGGCGCTCACGCGATCGACGTACCGGAAGGCCGACGAGGCGTCGCTATCGTGGGAGGGGCATCCGGTGCAGGTGCAGATCGTGCGGATGCCCGATGCCGGCCAGGTGACCGGCGGCCTCTGGCCGGAGATCGCGCTGGATGGGATTGTACTCTTCGAGCGCGATTACGCGCTGTCGCGGACGCTCGTCGGGATCAGGCGCGCGATTGCGGGCGGGCGGCTGGTCCGACGCACGGCGCACGGGCAGCCGTACTGGACCACCACGGAGGCGGCGTGAGAAATCCGGAGCTCGCGGCCGATTACGTGCGCCGTGCCGCCGTGCGCGTGCGCGCGCTCGACGTCCTCTTCGACGGGCAATGCTGGGCGGATGTCGTCCGCGAATCCCAGGAGGTGGTGGAGCTGGCGCTGAAGGGTCTGTTGCGGGCCCACGGCGTCGCGCCGCCGCGAATCCATGATATGTCGGCCGTTCTGGAGGCGGAACGCGACAGGCTCCCTGAGACGGTCCGGCGGCACCTCGAGCGTCTTGCGGCGATTTCGAAGGAGCTGCGCCGGGACCGCGAGCTTGCTTTCGACGGCACCGAGGACCTCACACCGTCGAACTTCTACGCGAAAGCAGACGCCGAACGCGCGCGCGGCGCCGCGCAGTTCACCATCGGCATCGTCGCGCCAGCCGTCCTCCCGTAGCCCAGCTTGACAGCGTGATCCACTGCCTGCTGCGTGCTGCCCGTGCAGCGGGACAGCGTGATCTACTGCCTGCTGCCTGCTGCCTGCTGCGTTGCAGCGTGATCCGCTGCCAGCTGCCTGCTGCCTGCTGCCAGCTTTTCTGCGGGACAGCGTGATCCACTGCCTACTGCCTACCGCATACTGTCTGCTGCCCGCTGCCTGCTGCCAGCTGCCTGCTTTTCCGGGACAGCGCGATCCACGAGCTGCGAGCCACGAGCCACCCGCCTTCGCGCGTTGCGCTACGGCGGGGCAGGCGAGCTGCGGTCAGGAGCTCCTTCTCGTCATCGCGATCATCTTGATCAGGTACTGCCCGTACGAGGTGGTCTTCAGCGGTTCCGCGAGGCGCATGGTGGCCTCCGCGTCGATGTATCCCATGCGGAAGGCGATCTCCTCCGGGCAGGCGATCTTCAGTCCCTGTCGCTTCTCGATTGTCTCGATGAAGCTGGAGGCGTCGTGCAGCGACTCGTGCGTGCCGGTATCCAGCCACGCCATCCCGCGGCCCATCAACTCCATCCGCAGCGCGCGCTTCCTCAGGTACGCGATGTTGACATCGGTGATCTCGTACTCGCCTCGCGCGGACGGCTTCAGGTTTCGCGCGATCTCGACGACGTCGTTGTCGTAGAAGTACAGGCCGGTGACGGCGAAGTTCGACTTCGGCGCCGCGGGCTTCTCCTCGATGCTCACGACGTGTCCCTCGCCGTCCACTTCGGCGACGCCGTAGCGTTCGGGGTCGCTGACGTAGTAGCCGAAGATCGTCGCGCCTGACGGCTGCGCGGCGGCGCGATGCAGCATCGTCGTCAGGCTGTCGCCGTAGAAGAGGTTGTCGCCGAGCACGAGGCACACGCCGCCGGCCCCGATGAACCGCGCGCCGATGACGAACGCCTGCGCGAGGCCGTTGGGCTCGGCCTGCTCCGCGTACTCGAAATGAACGCCCCACTGGCTGCCGTCGCCGAGCAGGTCCTGGAACCGCGGGATGTCCTCCGGGGTTGAAATGACGAGGACCTCACGGATGCCGGCCAGCATCAGCGTCGACAGCGGGTAGTACACCATCGGCTTGTCGTAGACCGGCAGGAGCTGCTTGCTGACGACGCGCGTCAGCGGGTACAAGCGTGTGCCGGAACCGCCGGCGAGGATGATGCCTTTCATGTGAAGGGTGATTATCTCACGCCTGCAGTTCCGCGAGACGCGCGAAGGCCCCTCCGACAGGCTCACGCCGGTAGATCTTGATCGTTTCCAACTCGGGATCGACGACCCAGTATTCCGCCACGCCGAAACGCTCGTACGGCTTGCGTTTCGTCAACTCATCGGTCTTGCGGGTTCCGGGTGAGAGCACCTCCACGACCAGATCGGGCGGCCCCTGGACATGTGCCTCGGTGACCACATGGCGCCGCTCGCGCGAGACATAGAGCAGATCCGGTTCGACCACATCGAGGTCGGAAAAGACGACATCGAAGGGGGCCACAAACACCGCTCCCGGTGGCTGCGCCTCGAGGCGGGTCGAAATAGCGTCGTGCGGCAGAATGTGACGAGATGGTCAGCCAGTACGTTGCCGCGGCGTCGGATCGCGCCCAATACCGCTTCGTCGATGACGGCACATTTGTCGCGACGGTCCGGGGCCTCAGGGGAGTCGTCGCCACCGGCCCGACGCTTGAAGCCTGCCGACGCGAGCTGGCGGAAGTCATCGAGGAATGGATCCTGGTGCGGGTTGCGCGAGGCATGGACGTTCCGCCCCTCGGCAAGGCGATCGTCAGAGTTCGCCGCGCTGGCTGATGCCCTCCTGGGGTCCGATCAAGCGCAGGCGCCTCATTCGCCTCGCTCAAGATCTCGCGTCGCCTGCGCAACTCGGGCATGAACTCGAGCGGGTACCGCGGCGTTTCGGCGAGCGCCAGGAGCCTTCGACTAATCTTAAGCTCAGGGCGGGCCGGTGTTCACGTGGGCCGGGCCTTTCAGGGCCGGCGTTTACGGCGCCCGCATGGATGAGATAGACTGTCCGAACCGGCACACCATACACCAATGCCTTCTCCCCAGCGGGCATCACCGCGACTCGTTCGATCTGTCCGGGTACCTGTATCCGGGGTTCGCGCCCGTGTGAACACCGCAACGGGCGACCTCTTGAACGTGAGCGCCACGGGCGCGCTTGTACGTGTGCTGCGTGAGCTTCCCGTCGGCGCGCAGGGTCCCGTCGTCCTCGATGTGGACGCGCGTCAAATCGAGTTGACGGGACGCGTCGTGCGGTGCGAGAGGATGACCATCGAGCTGCCCGGCGGGGCGGTGCTCAAACAGCCCGCGTATGCCGTTGGCGTCATGTTCACGAGCGTCTCGGCCGCCGCGATGCAGGGGGTCGCGCAGCTCTGTGGCGGCGCGCTGTCCATCGAGGAGCTCCCGTTCCGCGTGCTCGTCGTGAGCGCGGATGCCAAGCTGAACGCCACCGTCAGCGAAGCGTTGAGCGGCGCGGGCTACCAGATTCGGCTGGTCACCGATGCGAAGGCGACCATCCGGGCAGCGAAGGAGAGCGGCGCGGATCTCGCGGTCGTGGATCTGCGAGAGCGGTCGAAGCCGTCGATGTGGTGGGTGCTCGAGTTGATCGAGTCCGATCCGGTGACGGCCGGCATCCCGCTGGTGGCGCTCGCGGACCCGGCCTCGCTGAACGCGGAGCGCCAGCGGCACCTCGCGGACCGGCACGTGCGAGTCCTCCCCCAGCCCTTTGTCCCAGCGGATCTGCTCTCGCTGCTCGCGCACGCCCTTCACGCGCAGCACTGACGCAACTTCCAACCCACCCTGACAGCGCTCACGGATCGGCGAGGCTCCGCCCTCCTGACATGAGCGTTGGGCTTGGGATGCGGGGACTGGGAACTGGAAGCTGGGAACTGGAAGCTGGAAGCTGGAAACTTCCTTATTTCCACCCCACCAGAGCGGCAATACGAGCCAGCAGGCGTGGTTCTGCGCGTACGGTGGTCGCCTCTTCGAGGATGTCCAAACACACAGAGATGGAGCGCGCGCTACCGATCCCGAGTTTGCGTGCGCTGGCGACGATCTTGTCGTCCGCGTCCGGAGCGATCAGGATCGGCTTTACGCTCGATTCGGCGATGACGTCGAGGCAATTCTGCGGGCTGTCGTCCACGTGGTAATCCAGGCGAAGCGCGCCAGCGGCGGCGCCGCGCGAGCCACCGAGCACGAGGACGCTCGGCAGGTCGAAGCCCTGCTCGACCAGCCAGTGTTGCGTCTGGCGCTGCACGGTGTCCCCGTCAGTGGCGGGGCGCTGGGTGATGAAGAAGACTTCCCACCGGTGGCGCAGCATCATCTCGTGGATACGCCGGACCGCGCCTTCTTCGATCGGCTTCAAGCCTTCCCAGAAGCCCGGCGTCGTTCGGATCGCGTTCCAGATCGCGTCCCGCTGGCGCCTCAACTCGCGCGGGCTCGGACCCTCGGCTTCTGTATTCCCGTCAGTCTTCGTGTCTTCCTTCGTGTCCTCGGTCTCACTGCCAGCTGCCTGCTGCCTGCTGCCTGCTTCGTTCTCGCTGCCAGCTGCCTGCTGCCTGCTGCCTGCTGACTCCCTTTCTTCTTCAACTTCCGGCCGATCCGCGCTGATATGCGCGTCGGGCCCAAGCAGCCGCGTTTCGATCTCCAGAAACGCGGACGCGAAGTCGGCGAGGACGCCGTCCATGTCGAAGCCGATGCGGAGGGGCATGATCGAAGTCCGTGAATTGGTGAATTGGTGAATTCGTGAATTCAGAGTCCGGCTGTCAATCCCCGGGTTCGACGATGGCGACACCGGGCGGAGCCGGATCGAAGTGACGCGAGTTGAAGGTCAGAAGAGCCCCCGCGACTGCCTGCTGCGCGCATCGGGCAGTCAGGGCGTCGTACGTCCGTCCGCCGGCGATCCCGGCCCCTGGCAGGGACGCCAGCAACGCGACGGCTGCGGGGCCGTCCAGCGCGACGACGTCCGCGCGCTCCACGAAGTTCGCCTCCACGAGGGTCCACGCATCGATGGGCGCGAGGCGGTGCGGTGCGGGCAGTCGGGTCAGCACGGCGTAGGTTTCGGCGAGCGCGTGTGCCGCTACAGCGAGGGTCTCGCCGTCATCGAGCCGCCGTTCGATTTCCGCCGCGGCGGCAGCGTGGCGCTCGTGCCACGAACACACCGCGGCTACCATGCAGCTCGTGTCGAGCGCGAACCGGGGCACGTCAGCGGCTCCGGTCCTGCGCGACGCGCCGCCGCGTGCGCTCGACCGTGGCTGCGCGAAGCGGCGGCGTTCTGCGCACGGGCGCGGCCACGAGCAGGCGGCCTTTCCGCTGGAGCTTGACCGGGAGCGGCTGCGGCTCGATCTCGATGACGCCGTCGCGGCATCTGACCTCGAGCGGCGCGCCCGGCTCGAGGGCAGCTTCGCGGCGGATCTCGCTCGGAATCACGAGGCGGCCGGCCGCGTCCATGGTAATAGTCATGGTAGTAATAATACCATGAATCATGGTTGGGCAGCGTCGGGCAGATGGACCCGGTTCCGCCGCCTCGGCTACAGGGACCGGTCCACGCGTTCGGGGTGGTGTTGAATCCAGAGGCGGAGCGCGTTCACGATCGCCGTCACGTCGGACACGCGCTCCGTGCAGATTCGGTACAGTTCGGGAGGTGTGACTTCGTCGTAGAAATGCACCAACCGGTTTCGGTAGCCGGCCATCTCGCCCATGACTCGTGCGTCGTCTTCGGCCAGGACGCCGGCCGCCAGCAACTGGCGCGCGACCTCGCGGTACTCGCTCACGGCCCGGCCGAAGCCTTTGGCCAGGATGTGGCGACCGAGATCGAGCAGGGCTTCGAGGGCTCTCCGTACGTATGAGTCCGCAGCGGCGACGTTTCGG
The DNA here is from genome assembly GCA_001767455.1 of Acidobacteria bacterium RIFCSPLOWO2_12_FULL_66_21. Taxonomy (GTDB): domain Bacteria; phylum Acidobacteriota; class Vicinamibacteria; order Vicinamibacterales; family 2-12-FULL-66-21; genus 2-12-FULL-66-21. The sequence goes on along the minus strand of MELC01000086.1, from coordinate 26,551 downwards.
GGATCTGCCACGAAGCGCTCCAGGCTGTCCAGCGGCAGCCCCGCGACGGCGCGGACCATTTCCTCAATCCACGCAATTCGCTGGGCGACGACCTTCTCTTTGATGCCTGTCGCGGTCACGGCGTGGACCCGGTCAAGAGCAGGGCGCGGCGTTCGCGCTCGAACGGCGCGAGGTCGCCTGCGCGGCGCAGGGCGTACAGCTCGTACTCGGCCTGTCGCACCGCGTCCGCGCAGTAGAGCAGCTCGCCCGACACCACGTCGAGGGCGAGGTACGGGTCTGCTTCCGGGAGCATCACAAGGTCCACGCGAGGACCGCCGAGCAGATGTTCCATCGCGTCGGCCAGGCGCACGCGTTCTCTCGGGTCTGAGAGTCGGGACGACATCGGTAACACGCCGACGTCGACATCGGAAGTAGAAGAGGCGAGGGCGCCGAGACCCTGGACGCACGCGAACACTTCGGCGGCTCGGCTGCCAAAGACGTACAGCGCTTCGACCTCGAACTGCCGGCAGATCGCGGCGAGAGCTTCGCGCAGGTTCACGCTCGCAGGATACCACGCGGCATGTGCGGCCCGCGGGTGAGCCGCCGCGGGCACGTGCAGGCAGCGCTCCGAGCGGCTGGACGTGTTGCGCAGCGCTTCGGCGGACCGCCGAAGCCTTGGCGGAGGCTGGTCAGGGCTGCCTCATCGCAAGATCGTCTCACGCCTGAGATGCGGCGGCGGCGGACGTGCGGAGCTCGTCGTGGTGTTCGAGGAACCACTGGTAGGTGGAGGCGATCCCCTCGCGCAGGCCGATCTTGTGGCGCCAGCCGAGGGCGTGGAGGCGTGAGACGTCGAGCAGCTTGCGAGGCATGCCGTCCGGCTTCGAGGCGTCGAACAGGAGCACCGCTTCCGGATAGACGACCTCGCGGACCATCTCGGCGAGCTCGCGGATCGAGAGATCCTCACCGGTGCCGATGTTGATGTGGCGCATCCCGTCGTAGTGTTCCATCAAGAACACGGAGGCGTCGGCGAGGTCGTCGACGTGCAGGAACTCGCGCCGGGGCGAGCCCGTGCCCCAGATGACGACCTCACGTGTGCCGGCCGTTTTCGCATCGTGGAACTTGCGAATCAGCGCGGGCAGCACGTGCGAGCTGGTCAAGTTGAAGTTGTCGTTCGGCCCGTACAAGTTCGTGGGCATCGCGGAAATGAAATCGGCACCGTACTGTCTCCGATAGGCCTCGCACAGCTTGATGCCGGCGATCTTCGCGATCGCGTACGACTCGTTCGTCGGCTCGAGCGCGCCGGTCAGCAACTGCTCCTCCGTCATCGGCTGTGCGCAGTCGCGCGGGTAGATGCAGGAGCTTCCGAGGTACAGCAGCTTCTTCGCGCGATACAGGTGCGCGGCGTGTACCACCGTCGCGTGAATCAGCATGTTGTCGTAGATGAACTCGGCGGGCCGCGTCGAGTTCGCCATGATCCCCCCAACGGTGCCCGCGACCAGGTAGACGTACTCGGGGCGGTTGGCCCGGAACCAATAATTCACCGCCGCCTGGTCGCGCAGGTCGAGCTGCTCCCGCGTGGCGGTGAGGATCTGGGCATCCGTGTCCTCCAGCCGGCGAAGGATGGCCGACCCGACGAGACCGCGGTGTCCGGCGACGAAGATGCGAGTATTCACCGACACAGTTTAGCGCACGTCAGCATTCAGGCGTGCCCTGGCGGACCAGGCGCGCAAGAAGGTTGGGGGGAGTGCGCCTGTCCGGGGAAATCCGGAGTGCTATACTCCGTCATCGGTGGAAGCGATCAAGAACCCCGTCCCCGGAGAGCTGCCGATCGCGTGCGCGGTTTTCGGCCAACGGTTCGAGAAGCAGCAAGAAAAGACGGCATGGTTGGACCCGACGGGAGAAGGCTCACTGACGTGAGAGTTCAACTCGAGACTCGGTCCGCGTCTCGGCGCAGGCGATCGGTGCTTCTCGCTCTTCTGGCCATAGCGATCGCCTGCCCGACAGCGTCGTATCTGGCGAGAGCTCCACTGCTGAGAGGCCTCGCCCACGTCCTTACCGTGGACACCGTCGGACCACCTGCGGACTACATCGTGCCGCTTGGCGGCGGCGCAGAGGACCGTCCGTTTGTGGCGGCGGCGTTGTACAAGCAGCAAGTGGCGCCGACGGTGCTCATCTTCGAATACGGCACAAACGACGCGATTCGAATGGGTCTGACTCCTTCAGGGACCGAGTTATATAGGCGGGTGCTGGAGCTCGAGGGGGTGCCTTCGTCAGCGATCCGGGTAGTTCCGGGAAAGGTACGCGACACCCGCGACGAAGCGCTGGCGGTCCGTCATGCACTGACTCCGCAGCGTCCGGCCAAGCTGGTGGTCGTGACGTCGCCGGAACATACGCGCCGGGCGTTGTGGGCCTTCCGGAAGGCCTTTGCAGGCACGCAGGTGGATATTCGAATGGCGCCGGCACGGCATCTTCGGTTCGACGAGACGAACTGGTGGCGGCACGATGAGGGCGTGTTGGCATATCTGCACGAGTATCTGAAGCTGCCGTACTACTGGGCTCGCTACGCCTTCTAGACTCTCCGACCATGCATGATGTGAATCCTCCGCACGGGGGCGCTCTGGTTGATCTGATGGCCCCGTCGGCCGAACGCGCAGATCTGCTCGACGCATCTCGTACCTGGCCGTCGTGGGTTTTGACAGCGCGCCAGTTGTGCGATCTCGAGCTGCTGCTCAACGGCGGGTTCTCACCTCTGCGTGGTTTCATGTGTCAAGCGGACTACCGGTCCGTCTGCGACCGAATGCGCCTGGCGAACGGGCCGCTGTGGTCGATGCCTATAACGCTCGATGTATCTGAGGTTGTCGCCCAGGCGCTCCGCCCTGGGGAGGCGCTCGCGCTGCGGGATCCCGAAGGGGTGATGCTTGCCGCGCTGCGTGTCGACGACGTGTGGCAGCCGGACCGTGAGGCCGAGGCACGCGCGGTGTTCGGCACGACAAGCCGCGACCATGCCGGTGTCGCCCACCTCCTGGATCGCACTCAGCCTTGGTACGCAGGAGGTGCAGTTCAGGGATTACAGTTGCCTGTTCACTACGACTTCCGTGAGCTGCGGCTGACACCGGCCGAACTGCGCGCCGAGTTCACCCGCATGGGATGGAGGCGCGTTGTCGCCTTTCAAACGCGCAACCCGCTTCACCGCGCGCATCAGGAGTTGACCATGCGCGCGGCGAAAGCGGCGCAGGCCAATCTGCTCATTCATCCCGTTGTCGGCATGACCAAGCCGGGGGACGTCGACCACTACACTCGCGTGCGCTGCTACCAAGCCGTACTCGCCCGTTATCCGCAGCACACGGTGAAGCTCTCGCTGCTCCCGCTCGCCATGCGCATGGGTGGGCCGCGCGAGGCGCTGTGGCACGCCACGATTCGAAAGAACTTCGGATGTACACATTTCATCGTCGGGCGCGATCACGCTGGACCAGGGGCGGACAAGACCGGCAGGCCGTTCTATGGGCCATACGACGCGCAGGAGCTTCTCAGTAAACATCAGGAGGAGCTGGGCGTCACGATGGTGCCGTTCCAGAACATGGTGTACCTGGAAGAGCAGGACGCGTATTTCCCGGAGGACGAGGTGCCTGCGGGGGCGCGCACGCTCAACCTGTCAGGTACCGAGCTGCGACGTCGGTTGGCCGACGGACGCGACATCCCGAAGTGGTTTACGTTCCCAGAGGTCGCCCGCGAACTGATACGCAGCTATCCGCCCCGGCGAAACCAAGGGCTCACTGTGTTCTTCACGGGATTGTCGGGGTCGGGCAAGTCCACCATTGCCAACGTCCTGCTCATCAAGTTCCTCGAGATGGGAGGGCGGCCTGTCACCCTGCTGGACGGAGACATCGTTCGCACTCACCTGTCATCGGAGCTCGGTTTCTCGAAGGAGCATCGCGACCTGAACATCCGGCGAATCGGCTTCGTCGCCGCTGAGATCACGAAGAATGGCGGGATCGCGATCTGTGCGCCCATCGCGCCGTACGACAGCGTGCGTAAGGACGTGCGCGCCATGATCGAATCGGTGGGGGGTATGCTGCTCGTTCATGTGGCCACGCCGCTTGAAGTATGTGAGCAGCGCGACCGCAAGGGCCTCTACGCCAAGGCGCGTGCCGGCATTGTGAAGCAATTCACCGGCATCTCGGATCCGTATGAGGTGCCGACCGACGCCGAAGTCGTCGTCGACGCGTCGGCCGTAACGCCGGAGGAGGCCGCACAGGAGATCCTGTTGCGTCTCGAGCAGATGGGCTACATCGGCGATTGTCGGTGATTCACCTCGGCCGATTTCTGGGAACGGACATGGCACGAGCCGGAGCCGTGCTGAAGCGGCTCACGCCCTACCGCAAGCGGCTCATCGTGAGCATCGTCGGGATCCTGGCTGCCGTCATGATCTCGTGGCAGCCCTTGCTGCTCGGGGTCGCCGCGTTCATGGCTGCGAGCAGTCCATTGGAGAAGGCCGACTTCATTCTGCTTCTCTATCACGATTCGGATTCCATACCGGCAGGTGCGGCAGACCTCTATCAACGGCGGCTCGCTCCTCGCGTGTTGCTGTACGGCGTGGAACCCAGTCGCCTCGAGAAGCTGGGCCTCGGTCCGCCCGCACACGAGGTCTGGAGAAAGCTTCTCGAAGCTCGGGGCGTCCCTCCTCATGCCATCGACACAATCGGATCCGGTGTGAGCACCGATCGGGAATTGGCAGATGCCATAAGAGGTCTCGCGCAGGGCAGACCGCTCCGCGTGATTGTGGTCGCATCCTCCCCCGCAAGCAGGCTCGCTAGGAATGGGTTGCGCAAGAACCTGGAGGGTTCCGGCGTCGAGCTCCGCATGCATCCCGTTAGGCCGAGGAACATCGATGCGCGGGCCTGGTGGCGATCGCGGGCCGGATGGATCGCGTACTTCGACGCCTACTGCTTGTGGGTGCTCAGATTCCTCCGGTAGGCGATCGTGCGCCGCGGCCTTCGGGCTGCACATCGACGCGTTCCAGTCCTTTGCCTGTTCCTCTGACGTATGTCGCGCCGCAGGTCGCACATGCGGCCCGACGGGGCGGCAACCGACTATGGCTCAGCGTGATGCCGCAGTCGCACACCCAGCCGGCGATACGCGATGGATTCCCGACGGCGAGCGCGCGATCCGGCACATCCTTGATCACGACGGCCCCGGCTCCGATCAGCGCGTACTGCCCGATCGTCACGCCACATAGGACTGTGCTGTTCGCACCAAGGCTCGCGCCACGCCTGACCAGCGTCTGCCGGTATTCGTGCTTCCGTGGCACGTGACTCCGTGGATTGAGAACGTTGGTAAAGACGGTCGACGGCCCGCAGAAGACGTCATCTTCGAGGATGACGCCGGTGTAGATGGACACGTTGTTCTGTACCTTGACGTTGTTGCCGAGCACCGCGCCGCTGGCCACCAGGACGTTCTGACCGAGCGAGCATTCGCGCCCGATGCGCGCGCCAGGCATGACATGACTGAAGTGCCAGATCTTGGTGCCGGTGCCTATCAGGCAGTCGTCGTCGATGCACGCAGACTCGTGTGCGAAATAGCTGGTCATGCTGTGAAGGTTTGCGCCCGCACGAGGCAGCGCCGGTTCAGGGGTTGCACCGCAGCAGGTACGGGTGGCGTTCGCCTCCATCGGTGACGGGAGTGTGCCGCAGGGTGTGCGCGAGCTCGATGGACGGCCTTGCGTCCGCGATGCCAAGTCCGCGACCCGCCAGAATCTCCTCGTAAACGCGCGTGTGAAGGTCGCCGAAGCCGTTCGCGAAATCGATCCGCTCGCCGTCGAATGTCATTTCCCGATGTCCCGTTCGCCCGCCGCGCTCTGGCGGAACCGGCAGATCTTCGGGACGAGTCGACAGGAACCATCGTACGTCGGCATGCTGAAGCATGAGCGCTCCTGCGACGCGGCCCGGTTCGTTGCAGTGAACCGTCCAGGAGCTGGCGGCGCCGAAGAGCCACACCACCAGGTCGAAGAGATGCAGTCCGATGTTCGGCAGCAACCCTCCGGATCGTTCAGCGTTGCCCTTCCACGACACCGCGTACCACGGCCCCCGGGCGGTGACGTAGGTCAGAGACACGTCATGCCGCACGTCCGGTTGCTCCGTGAGTCGTCGCTTGAGCTCCTGGAGCTTCGGATGCAGGCGAAGCTGCAGGACCGTGTAGACATGGCGGCCTGTTTCAACCTCGAGGTCCTCGAGCGGCTCGAGGTTCCACGGACTGATGACCAGCGGCTTTTCGCAGATCGCGTCAGCGTTGACCCGAAGCGCGAGCCGGATGTGGGCGTCGTGCAGATAGTTGGGCGAACAGATCGATACGTAGCGCGGGCGATTCTCCTCGGCTCCGCGTCGCAGCTTGTCGAGGTGTCGCTCGAACCTCTCGATTTCAGGAAAGAAGCGGGTGTCGAAGGAAAACCTGTCCAGGATGCCGACGGCGTCGTGCGGATCCGTCGCCGCCAGGAGCCGGCCGCCGACCGCCTGGATGGCCGCCAGATGCCGCGGCGCGACATACCCCGCGGCACCGATGAGCGCGAAGTTGGTCATCGGGATCCGCCCTTCACGAACGCCCTGGATGCTGGACGGCGAGGACCGGGCTGACCGGCCCCGCGTGGGTCTTCTCGACAATGAAGTTCTCGATCACCAGCACGTCCATCTGCGTTCGGAGGAAACAGTCAAGCGCCTCGGACGGCTGGCGGACGATTGGCTCGCTCTCGTTGAACGACGTGTTGAGAAGCACGGGCACTCCGGTGAGATCAGCGAACGCGCGAAGCAATCGCCAGTAGCGGGGGTTCGCGCTGCGGTTCACCGTCTGGAGGCGTCCGGATCCGTCCACGTGCGTGACCGCAGGAATCACGCTGCGCTTCGCCGGCCGGACAGCGTATACCTGAATCATGAACGGATCGGGAACGGCGTCCACGAAATACTCGTCGAGTGCCTCCTCGAGAATCGACGGGGCAAACGGCCGAAATCTCTCCCGGAACTTGATCTTCGTGTTGATGATGTCGCGCATGTCGCCCCGGCGCGGGTCAGCGAGGATGCTCCGGTTCCCGAGCGACCGCGCGCCCCACTCCATGCGGCCCTGAAACCAGCCCACAACACGGCCGCGCTCGAGCTGTGCGGCGGTCCACGCGCACAGTTCTCCTTCGTCCTCCACGACTCGCGGGATCGCGCCGAGTGCAACGAGCCGGTCGCGATCGGCCTCGAGCGCAGCGCGGATGTCGGCGTCACCGGAGGCCGGCCCCCAGTACGCGTGCTCCATGACGAACTGCCTGGGCCGCCCGAGCACCTGGTGCCACACATACAGGGCCGCCCCCAGGGCGGTACCGTTGTCACCAGCCGCGGGCTGCACGTAAAGCTCCTCGAATGGAGTCCGCCCGCGTACCTTCCCGTTGGCGACGCTGTTCATCGCACACCCTCCGGCCAGACAGAGGCGCGGCACGCGGACTCTTCGGTAGAGCGCATGCAGTACATGGAACGCCGCTTCCTCAAAGACCTGCTGGATGCTCGCTGCGATGGCTTCGTGTCGGGGCTCGAGCGGGTCGCCAGGCTGCCGGGCAGGCCCGAGCAGCGCCTCGAGCTTAGGCGTGAATACCGGGCCCAACGTCGGTTCGCCGTCGTCCCACGTCATGGGCGCGCCTTCAGACCAGTGCCGGAAATACGTCAGGTCGAGCTGGAAGCGCCCATCGGGCAGCAACTGGATCAGCTTTCGGATCTCGTGGACGTAGCGCGGCTCCCCGTACGGCGCGAGGCCCATCACCTTGTACTCGTCCCCGTACTTCGGGAAGCCGAGATACTGTGTCATCGCCAGGTAGAGGAGGCCCAGCGAGTGCGGGAAGTACACCTTCCGCAGCGGCTCCAGGCGGGCCCGGTGGCCGAGACATGACGAGGTGCTCACGAAGTCGCCGAAGCCGTCGATGGCGCAAACCGCGGCGTCCTCGAACGGCGACATGAAGAACGCGCTCGCGAGGTGGGCCGGGTGGTGCTCGACCCAACGCAGCCGACGGCTGACCGCCTCGCGCTCGAGTCCCAGCATCTCCGCCAAGGTTCCGGCGACGTCCGAGACGACGCGACGGTGGCGCAGCCGGTCACGCACCATCGACGCGCTCGGCCGGGCCGTGAGTGCAAAGGCCACCTTGCGCACCATATTCGCGCGGGGGTTGCGGGAGATCGCGAAGCAATCAATCTCCCGTGGCGCGACGCCCGCCATCTCCAGGCAGGCAGCAATAGAGTGCCGAGGAAAGCCGGCGACGTGCTTGATCCGCCTGAAGCGTTCTTCCTCGACGGCGACGATGAGCTCGCCGTCGCGCAGAATCACGGCGGACACGTCGCCGTGGTACGCGTTGATCCCCACGACGATCATCAGAGGTTGCCTGATTGGGGACCAGCGCGCCGCAGGTCGTCCAAGTACACATCCACCATCAGCCTGAACCAGCAGGCCTGAAAGAGGTGAAACACGAATCCCTCGCGACCGTCCAGGAAGCCGAGCCTGATGAAGTAACGGTACGAGAAGTAGAGCCACGGTCGCACATAGAGGGGCATGTGCGCCCAGACACGCTTCCGCCAGAGCCTTCTGTGATCGGGACTGCCCATCAGGTTCGGACGGATCCCTGCGGCCCCCTCGCTGCGGGCGCTGCGCCGCAGATGCTCTTCCTGCGCCATCAAGCGCGCGTAGCGGCAGTGCTTGGCGATCCAGAAGGCCAGGTCGTCCTCTTTGTGGTTCGCCTCGATCAGGTCGTGCTTCAGCAGCTGAGTCCGGCCTCGCACGTAGAAGTGATGATCCACCAGTTCGTTCTCATCGAACGAGACGCCATCTCTCCGGAACAACTTGAGCAGGTATTTGGGATAGTAGCCCCCGTATCGGATCCAACGGCCGCGGAAGATCTGCCGCCGGTTGATGTAGTAGCCGGCTACGCCATCAGGCGTCCCGCGGGCAGTCCCAAGCGCCTGACGGATCTCGGCCGCCAATTCGGCGGTCACGCGCTGGTCCGCGTCGAGGCCAAGGATCCAGTCAGAGGCCCCTTCGGGCAGGTTCTCTATCGCCCAGCGCCACTGGGTGTTGTGCGTATGGAAAGGATGACGTAGTACACACGCTCCGTAGGCCTCCGCGATTCGGACGGTTCCGTCGTTGCTGCCGGAGTCCACCACCACAATTCGGTCCACCCAACCACGCAGGCTGTCCAAACATGCCGGCAGGTTGAGCTCCTCATTGAAGGTCAGCACCAGCGCGGTCACGGGCACCCGGCCCTGCAGGTTCACAGCCGGCCGTCCGTCACGATGCGAGCGTACGCTGCTTCCATCTGTCGCGCGACGTGTTCCCACGTGAAGTGCTGCTGAACCAGCCGGCGACCCGCTGCGCCGCGCCGCACCCGCTCCGATTCGTGCTGCATCGCCTCCGCGAGCACGGCCCCGAACCGCTGCTCGTCCGGTTCGGCGGCCCATCCTGCGTCGGCAGCCACAATCTCCGCAGCAAAATCCGTAGCCGCGCCCACCACCACCGGAACGCCGCGGGCCATGGCCTCGAACGCGGCAAACCCGAAATTCTCCTGATGTGAAGGCATGGCCAGTACCGCGGCTCCCCGCAGCGCCGACTCCCGGTGTGCTCCGCTGATCCAGCCTGTAAACCGGACTCGGTCAGCACACTGGCACGATCCCGCCAACTGTTCAAGGTGGGACACATACTCGGGCTCGCCTGCCCCGGCAATGACCAGTCGCCAGCCATCGAGCTTCGTGCTCTTCTTCACGGTCTGCGCGAAAGCCCGGATCAGCACGTCCAAGGCCTTCTTCGGGTGAATCCGGCCCAAAGCCAGCACATAGAGTTGCCCTCGCGCTCCGTCGCACGCGGGCAACTCGTTTTCCGTTTCCGAAGCCACCTGCGCATCCGGCGCCGCCACCCCCAGTGGAATGACCAACGTCTTGTTCGTCAGACCCAGCGTTTGCAGGTCGCGCGCCTCCGCGGCGCTCGTGCAGTGGATGGCGCTGGCGCCGGCGAGCATCCGGCCCGCACCGAGGTGCCAGGCAATGCGCTTGCGGAAAGGCTTGTGTCGCAGTGCCCAATGTGACAGCGATCCGAGCGGACGGACGATATAAGGTACCCCTCGGAACCGTGCAGCGGCAGCAGCCGCAAGTGGTGCGTGGGAGTAGACGGCATGGATGTGCACGACGTCGAAGCGGTGCACGTGTCCAAACAACCATAGGTGCAGCGTACGTGAGTACTTGAGGGATTCGCTGAACTGGCGCCGAAAGAAGACGACCGGAACGCCCCGGTACTCCGTCGGTTCGCCCACGGGAACCGCCAGCCGTCCCTCTCCATCCGCGTCTGTGGTCGCGATTTCTGCCTTGACCCCAATGTCGGCCAGTGCCCTGCACATGCCGAACACGGCCCGGCTCGGCCCGCCATATCGCTCGGCCACCGCCGGGATAACGTGGAGGACGTTCACGATCGGCTTCCGCGATCTGCGAAGAGGTCTCTCACCCGGCTGGAACGGTCCCAATCGGATCCACCGCAGGCGCACCGGTCTCCAGTACCCCCGTCATGCGTGCCTCCGTCGGGCTCCGTGCGCAGGCGCGGTTACAATACCCCGCCGGCGCTGTGGCATTCCGATCGTGGCAGGAGAGGAGAATCGCCGTTGAAACCATCCGCGAGACACAAAAAGAAGGACAGCAAATACCAGAAACGTCTGCAAGACCCCGCCGAGCAGTTTGGCGAATTCACTCTCGTAGTTGGCGAAGTGCTGTGGAAACATCACGGCCGCGGCACTGACGAACAATGCCTGGGACGGCGCGACTTGGCGGAGGCCGATGTACAAACCGCCAATCAGCGCGCCATATAGAAAAAGAGCCAGGAACATACCCGGCACCCCGTACTCGATATAGAACTCTGGAATGTACCCTAAACCCACGGATGTTCCGGATTCATCGCCAGCCGCCTGGATCCCCACGTACTCGCGAATCAGCCAAGACGACGACACGAGATTTTCCTTGTCAGGAAACAGAAACCTTGGCTGTGCGATATGGCGCAGCGCTCGGAGCGTCATGCTGCCGTTCGCATGCGGCACGATCGCCGGTACGCGCTCCAGCACGATGGAAAAGTAATCCAAGCCTGCCGATACTCTTGCGGTAAGCTGCTCCACGCCCGCGGCCATACTGACCCGAGGCGCTGTGCTGACCAGGGTCGAGCCAAACGCAACGACCTTTTCCATCGGCGAGCCACTAACGGAGCCGTCTGCCAAAGACGAACGCCAGACGGTTTTCATACCGCCTACCCAGACGACCCCCGTGAAGAAAAGCACCGCGACGAGAGCGGCCGCTTGACACATACGGTGGTAGCTACGACGACGCTCTGCCCGGGATTCCGACCACGGCCGCCACTGACCAGCGAGCACGATCATCACCAGGAAAGGAATCTCTTTGAAATTAGACATCGGCGAGATAACGGTCGGCACGCATACGAGAATCAGGGCCGCGGCTCCATAACGGTATCCGCGCTCTTGTTGGAGGATACTCACAAGCAACAGGCAGAGCAGCACCATTCTGAACGCCAGAATGTTGTAGATCACCTGTGAAAGGTCGTAGAGGATGGCTATCGGTCTGATCTCAACAGCCCAGTTAATCCAGTACACGGCTACCACCAGCCAGAACAGGCGGCCGATATCGTACTCGGGGAGGCCAGAGTGCTTTCGCCGCGGGAGCGTAGCGCTCATCGCATCGATTCCAGTCCGCACGCCGATGGTCACTACCAGCAGCCCGACGGCAGACAAGAAAACGGCTTGCTCCAGGTCGCTAGAGAGTCCGAGTGCGTCACCCCTGGGGTATCTACCGACAACCTGCTGGTAGATAAAACTGCTGCCAACGCAAAGCGACTGGAAGCCCAGGCAAAAAGGCAGCACCGGGAGTTCGTCTCTTCGCCATACTGCTCCCGTGCACCAGAACACCATCGCCAGGATAAGGCCGGCCAGCGGCGAGAGCAACAAGAGGCCACCCAAGAGACCCGCCCAAAGGCCCCAAAGGCCGAAACGCCGCTGAACAGGGTACTGTGTCGGCTTCGGAGTCACCGCCGCACGCCCATCCGATGCGTGTCTCAGGCGCTCTTCTCCCATACCACCAGCGCGCGCGTTGCGGTCCAGCGCACCAGCGGTCGGGCTAACTGTTCCAACGTACCCCCCGCGTGCACCCACGCGATGGGAAGGCGCCTAGAACACTTGAATCCGAAACTGAAGAGGTATGGAACGGCCATAAACACACGCAACACGGCAATGCGCAGCGATTCTGGCGATTGATTCGCACTGACATGTTGTACGAGCCGAAAAGGAATCGCCGCATTCCCATCCCACGCGTCCTTTTGAGCCAGGCCAAATGGGGAGGCGAGATCCATCAGTGCCTCACAGCGTTCATGGTGCAAGAACCGGTATATGAGATACGACAAGGGCGTCAGCCATGGTTCGATGACCGCCAGCCGACCCCCGGGCCGGAGCACTCGTGCTGCCTCGTCGAGAAAATCGAGCGGCCGGGCTAGATGATGGAGGACGTCCACCATCACGAGCGCGCCTATGCTCTCCGAGGGGAACGGGAGCGCACAAGCGTCGCAAGCCACGTCCAGCCATGGAGCCCCTGTAACATCGGTAGAGATCAGCTGCGGATGGTATTCCTTGAAGAACCCCGGTCCGCCGCCAACCTCCACGACAGGCCGCCGCCCCGCCACATGCTTGAGGAGTTCTTGAAACCAGCCGTGATACACCCAGCGTAACTCGGGCCGGCCCGCCCAGATCGCGCGGTGGCGCGCCATTCGCTCTAACCCACTCAGCGCTGGAACAACTGGTTTAGCCAATGAAGAACAAGGTCCTCACCGCCCGGGTCGACATCCGGAGCAACAACCATCCGTGCGCAAAGCGACTGATGTTTGTCTTGCCGTACGTGCGTTGCCGATAACGTACGGCGACTTCCATGATCTTGAGATTGAGTTTCGCCGCGCCGAAAAGCAGGTCGAAATCCCCGAACGGGTCGAAGTCGCCGAAGTACGATCGACCCGCGGCGATCCTCTCGTAATCCTCCCGCCAGAGGACCTTGGTCCCGCACAGCGTATCTTTCAGGGGCTGGCCCAGTAGCGAACTCAGAACGAAAGCAAACGTCTTGTTTCCGAGAAGATTGAAAAACCGCATCGCGTGCGAATCCAGGGCGTAGACGAGGCGCGAACCGTTGATGAACTCACCCTTTCTGGACACGAGCGCACCGTAGAATTGCGGAAGGTCTTCCGGCGCAACGCTCAGATCGGCATCGAGAATCATCAGGACGTCGCCGCTGGCATGCGAGAATCCGAGGCGCACAGCGTCTGCTTTCCCCGTACCGGTCTGAGTCAGGACCTTGATCTCGCCGTCCGGCCGCGCTGCGGCCGCGCGGCGGCACTCGTCCAGCGTCTCGTCAGTCGAATGGCCTTCGACGAAGATGAGTTCACGATGGGCGCCCATGGCTGGGAGCCGTTGCGCGACAGACCGTATATTGCCCGCTTCATTCCGGCACGGGCAGATCACGGACACGCGCGGCGCTCCGGAGTCGGCGGGCAAGCCCACAGGTCGTGCGACAATCCAGTTCGTGAGACACAACCATCGGAAGCCGGGGAGATGGGCCAGGTAGCGGTTCGCCAGAGTGGTGAGCCACGGCATGCGCTTGGGCAGCAGTATATGGCCGCGATAGCGGACCACCTCAAACCCAGCGAGGTACAGGAGGTTGGATACATCCTGCGCCGTGGTCCAGTTCAGGAGTGGCTGCGGATACTTCAGACCAAGATGTTCAGCCAATACGAGAACCGGTTGCCACAGCCGACTGTACCAGCCCAGGACGATGCGAGTGCCCGGGCGGCATACCGGACGGAGTCGCTCGAACACGAGGCGAATATCGTACAAGTAACCGATGAGATCGGACATGACAATGTAATCGAACTTCTCTCCAGGCAACTCGACGTGCTCTGCCGGCATCTTCACGCCCTTGAGATGGGGATGCCGCTCGGCCATAAGCCGCACCATCTCCCCCGAGATATCCACACCGACACCATACGACGGACGCAACGCCGCCAGCAGGTCGCCGGTTCCGCAGCCGAGCTCGAGCACACGGCTCTGCGGCGGAACGAAGAATCCAGCGACGGTCGCAATCGCCTGGTGGTAACCCTCGTTGCGACGATGCCACTGACCGACCTCCGCCGCATAGGCGTCGAAAAAGGCCTCCCATCCCCGCAGGTACTCCTCCATGCTGCTGGGGGGCCGGCCGCGCCGTATCGATCGGACCCAATCGGGGTCGTTCGGCTCTCGCGCGGGCATCGGATTCACCGATCTTCCTCCGTCACCGCGCTCGTTCCGACAGGGGTGGGTATTCGATGTTCAGCGCCTGCGCCATAAGACATCCGCGGCTCGACGCGCAGGATCACGACCCTCACCGGGCCACGGCGCCCGTAAATCCGGTTACCACTGAAATTCTCGACGTCGGTGGATGGCCCTTCGGTGAGCAGGCCCCGTCGCTTCAGTTCCCGAAATGAAGATTCGAGCCAGAAGGGGTAGGGACCGGTCTCGACCACCCATCGAACGTCGAGCTCTTGAAGTAGCTGGTGCAGTGAGTCCGCAGTCTTGGTTCTTTCCAGGGTCATGATCCACGAGATCCGCGGATCACCATGGACGAAGGGAACAGTCAGATAGTAGGTATGCCGGAAAAAGACCATGACCTTGCCAGGCTGGCCCGCGATTGCTTCGTTCACGTACTCCGCGATTTCGTAGTCCGGTGCCATCCGCCTCAGGAACGCCTCTCGGCTTTCTGTACCCACGACTACCGGCAAGAAATCCCTCGCGTACAGGGCGCTGGCAGCGACACCAAAGCACAAGAACGCACCGACTGCAGTCCAGGCAGCGGTCCGGGCGATTCTCAGGCCGGGTCTGCATGTGAGCCACCACAGTGCGTGCACGCTCAACACGAGTGCGAGCGGAAACACCGGCAGCAGAAATCGGCCGACCTGGCTCGTCAGCCAGTTCGTGACAAAGAAACCAAGGCATAGCAGCAGGACGATGCGTAGCCTGGCCGTTAACGAGCTTACGAGGGCGATCGGGGCAAGTGACAGGATGATCGGGCCGAAATAGTGGCCGACACCCACCGTCCGGCCTTCCAGCGTCAGCAGGAAAGGATACGTCACGAATCTCCAGGGCGTCAGGGTAAAGCCAGGCGCTCGCGTGCCGGTCAACATCTTCTCGTATGTGAACGTGTTGAAGTTTTCGACTGCGAGCAGCCGCGCTAGAAACGGAAATACGGGATCGCCCGTCCATACATAATTGAGCACGTGACGCCAGGATCCCGCCACGAGCACCGGCAATGCGAAAAGGAGGAGTGCTTTTCCGAGTCCTTTCGCGGAACGGGGGCCAAAAAAAATCACGAAGGGCAACACCAGCAGCGGGACCGCCCACCCGGTGTACTTGCTGCTCGCCGCGAGACCGGCGAAAAAGCCGCAAAGGCCTAACGAGCCCTCGTCGCGACGGTCAGACCAGTTCAGCAACGTGAGGACGGCCAGCACGGTGTAAAGCGTGGTCCACATGTCCGGGGCACCAGCGACACTCATCTGCCAGAAGGTCATGGGCGCCACCAGCAGAAGCGCGGCGGTAAGCAACGCCCAGTTCGCCGGCATGAACCTCCGGGCAAGCGCGTACGTTGCCAGAGTGGACAACACGCCGCCGAGGTGGCAGAGGCGCAGCCCAGTACTGGCATCACCGAGCATGGTCCCTAGCAGGATCAGTCCGTGTCCCGTGCCGATGCTGAAGAACGAGTTGACGTGCCAGAAAACGGGAAAGACCCGTCCCGCGTCCTCATACAACCTGGGCACCATGAAGTGATACGACAGAGCGTCGGAGCCGGTGAGAGGGGCGGAGACCGTCAGGAGGCTCAGAAGAAGAACCCCCGTCAGAAGGACCAGCCAGGCCAGGCCGGCCCCGCGCGCCGCCCCGCCGCTTAGCGCTCGCCAGAACTGCCGCATCGAGCCCAACGCTCCGCGCCAACCTGCCCGACCCGCGGCCACGCCCATGACGGAAACCAGCGCCCACACCACCACCGGCCGCAGCCAACCGACAATACCCAACGAGAACATCAACAAGGCCGAAAGGCCGAAGGCGAAGGCCACACTGCACAACGCTGAGTCCAGCCACCGCTCTGCCGGCCATCTGAATCGCCGCAGGCATTGCCACCCGAAGGCAGCATGCACGATGACCAGCCCGAACGTGAGGACGGAGTTGGCAATCGCTACCACGGCCACCAGCTTCGCACTGCTGGAAAACGGGCAAGCACCAGGTCACTAAACTGGCGATAATACAGCGCGCTCACCACACCGACCCACAGCAGGAACAGGAGCTGCCACCAGAAACTCGCGGCAAAGGTGTTGCCACGGTTGGTCCGTGCGGTGTGAGGCCGCGCTTCGTGCCCCTTGACCATGAAAGCCAGCCCGTCATCAACGAAGTACACGTGCCCGGCGTCTCGAATCTCTTCGCAGAACTGGAGGAATGCCGGGCTGCAATTGATGTCGGATGCGGCGAGCAGTCCTCCAGGGCACAGATGCTGCCACGCGAGGCGGAACTCGAACATCTGATTCTCGAGTGAGTGCTCGCTGTCGTGAATGAACAGATCGATCTGGCCCAGCCGATTGACCAGCCCCGGTAGCACAGCAGTGGAGCGCCCCAGGCAAAGCGTCCAGCGATCCTGCAGTTGTTCTGGCACCAGCCATCCGCTCGGCCGGTCCGGCGGAACGACCGCTCCTCCCTTGCCGGACCAGAACTGCCGGCCTCCATCGATGTCGCCCGCGACCTCCGGCAGATCGACCGAATACAGGTGACCTGTGTCATTGCGACGAAGGCCCTCCAGCAAAATCGCCGTCGAAAAGCCGTTGCACACGCCTGTTTCCAGTACAACGGCCGGGCGCCTCTTGCGCACCACAGCATAGAGCGCGAGCACGTGGCCGATCTTCATCGCTCCGTCCACGTAGCCCGCGCCGCGCACGGTCGAGCCCGAAAGACCGGCGAAGGCGTCACCGAGCCCGCGCTGAAGCTCCTCGATCAATCCCGATTCGCGGACCTCACTCGCGAGTTGCTCGTATTCCCGGCGGGTGTCAAAGACCGCGCGTATCCACGCCGACGAGCCAGTACGCCGGATGTACCGAAGCAGCAGGCGCGGATCCCGCAGCGCCCTGTCGATCGCGACCGACGCGTTCGCACGGGACCGAACATCGGCCACGAGTGTCGTCAAACGGTGGAACATGGACACTTGCGGATCCGAGTTACTGCATTTGCAGCGGGTCGTGAGCGCCGGTCGACAAAACCCGGAAAACGGCCAGAGAATCGACTCCGTCGATCTCGGTCGCCCACGGCGCATGCCGCATGTGCTCTTCGTAGAAGCGCATGCTGTCGAGACAGTTGCGGTTGTTTGGCCCGATCCGGCAGTCATGGCAGGCAATGATGCCGCCCGGACGAACTTTGGATCCCCAGAGATTCCAATCGGCGCGCACCGCATCGTAGCTATGATCCGCATCGATGAACAGGAAGTCGATCAGGTCGGGAAACTGATAGGCAACGGCCTTGCTGTCACCCTTGACGAACTCCAAGTTCTTCACGCCTCGGCGGCGACGGTGTATCTTCGCAGTCCATTCCGAATAGCTGATGCCAAACCGTCCTCTGGAGAAGATGTCGATCGAATAGATACGACCAGCGACCGCCTGCGCGAGGGCCACGGACGTTTTACCTTCCGCGCAGCCAATCTCGACCGCGATCTTCGCGCCTCGAGCGTACTTGAGCAGCACGTCGAGCTCAGCTGCCGTGAGCTGCGAGCGCGGCTGATCCAGACTTAAGAGAAACCGGCAAAAATGGACGACTGCTCTCATGTGCATGATCGACGCATCCGATGAGCGCCGTGAAAAGCGCGGGGCGAAGTCGCGTGGCGCCACCGGGTGGATGCGACTCCGCACCCGAGCCTCACGGGCTCGAGCGCCAGTGCAGCGAAGCGTCCAGCGTCCACCCGAACCGTGTCCAGTGATACTCGACGTACTGAAGGCTACATGCCGGCGGCAAGCGTCTCGGCGGAAGGCAGCCTCGCCATCGTGCTCATGCCGGGCCTCTCACGGCAGGGGTGTTCTCACCACGTCGATCGACGATCCACCGGCGCTTGCCTGCGCGATTGGTCACGAGATCGGCGACCACCTCGATCGGCGCCGCCGCCAGCGCGGGACTCAGCGATCGGAGGCGATGGCGGATGCGCGCCAGCCTCGCTGGATCCCGATCGGCGGCCACCAGAACGATGCGGATGGTTCCGGGTTCGAGCACGAGCTGGATGTTGTACACGCCCGGTTCCTGATGAATCGAGTGGAAGAGTGCCACGCTATGGATGACCGTGCCGTCCTCGAGCCGGACGACATCGTTGTGGCGGCCTCGCATCTCGTCAAACGCGATCACGGATCCCTCCGGCAGGCGATGCACGCCGCCGAGCTCGTCGCCGGGCAGGTACCTGACGATCGGAAAGCAACGAGGGTAGAGCGCCGTCACCGCAATCTGTGTTTCCTCAGCGGCGCTCTCGACGACCGCCTCGACCAGAACGTTCCACCAATAGACGCGGTACAGGCCGTCGGAATCGGTATGCGCGACAGCCGCGAACTCGACGCCGCCGTATTCCATCGCGAGCGGACACCCGAAGAAGTCCTCCACGATCAGGCGGGTGTCAGGGGAGGGCAGCACCTCCGCCGTGGCCACCACGAACCGGAGCCCAAGCGCCCGCGCATCGGCCCGCAGTTCGTGGTTATGCCGCACGAGGAGGTCCAACGCGTTGCTGTACGCAATCAGCACGTGCGGCCGGAAGCTCAAGATTGCGTGCATGTGCGATCGCGCGCTCGACGGATCGAGACGATAGGCGTTCGCGCGCCGGTAGCCAAGCACCCAGTCCTTGATTGTGCGGACACCGTGCTTACCCAGGCCGCGCAGTCCCGTACCGAGCAGGTGCGAATGTCCCCAGAGGAGAAAAACCCGGTCACCCTCTTCGAGGCCGTTCGCGATGCGCGCCGTCAGCATGTCGGACGCCGGCGGCTCGGATTCCTGGCGGTAGACGCCGAACCGCAACGGGTTTCCCGTGGAACCGGCCGTCGTCATGAACGCATCTGGAAACCGGTCGGTGCGAACGAACAACTCAGGCGCAGCGATCACGTCCTCGCGCCGGAGCAGCGGCACACCGCTCCTGAATTGCGTAAGCGATTCGATCGCACGCGGGGCGGCGCCGTTGGCCACCAGACGCTGGTAATACGGAACGTTCTTCACGACGTCGGCCCACACAGCGCGGAGGCGGTCGAGCTGGAACGACGCGACCTCGCCGGGATCGGGCGAACGCCAGCGCTGGACGTTGTTTCGAGCGCCAGCGAACCGGCGGGCCGTGGCTGTCGCTCGCAGGAAACGCGGGGCCGCAGGCAAGGTCATCACGGCGGGAGAGTCGGCCGTCAGGTTCGAATCACGGACGGCGGGCGGGCTGGCACCACGCTCCCTGCTCCAGCGTGATCCAGGAAGCGCTGTGCCCACAGCTCGAACGCGGCGCAGATCCACAGTGCCTCCACATTCTGCGCCTCGCCCTGCAAAAGGCTCTTCCACCACCGGCCGACCACTTTCGCGTCCGTCACTCCCCGCTTGCGGATGCCCGGCAGCAACCGTTCCTCCATCACAGACCTGAATGGGGCGCTCAGGAAGAATGCCTGCAGCGGCAGGGGGAATCCCTCTTTCGACCGGTACACGAATCTCGCTCGAAAATGGCGGCGCGCCACGTCCTTGAGCAGTACCTTTGTGTTGCCAGTGCGGGGGCGCCATCTGGCCAGGCGATCCGACACCAATCGCGACGGCGGCAGCGACCGGACAAACTCGACCAGTTCATGATCCAGATAGGGAACCCTGTTCTCGATGGAGTGAGCCATGGTCATTTTGTCCTGCCGAACGAGGAGATCCACCAGGTAGGTGCGGAGCTCGTAATTGAGGCATCGGGCCAGATGATCCCCGGAAGACTGCTCGAAGATCGCCCGGCGGCTGGCGAGCACTTCCTCGAGACGCGCGTCGGGCCGGAGCGCCATGAACTGCGCCGGATCCAGGAACGCCGACTGCAGGATGAACCAGTCCACGCCATCGGCCGGCTGGCCGTTGAAGCGGGTGTGCAGCCTTTCGCCAATGTAGGGCAGCCAGCCGAGCAGGCGCGCCCAGGGCTGGATTCTTGGCCTCAGCGTGGCGTACAGGAACCGCGTGTACCCTCCGAACAGCTCATCGGCCCCTTCGCCGGTCAGAAACACCGTGATGTGCCGCCGGGCCTGCTCGGCGAGATAGAAGATGCCCACGGAATTGGGATGGTTCAGCGGCTGGTCCATGTGCCAGGTCGCCGCTTCCAGCCGATCGGTGAACGCGTGCCCGTCCAAGGTGTACTTGTGATAGTCGACGCCGGCCACACCCGCTGCCTCGTCGATCCACGCCTCCTCGCTCACCTGGCGGTCGTCGAAAACGATCGAGAAACCGTCCAGGCTTCCCGGGGAATGCCGTGCTGCGAGGAGCGTGACCAGCGACGAGTCCACCCCGCCCGATAACTGGCAGCCGACCTTCACGTCGCTGAGCAGCTGCATTCGGACACTGCGTTCGAGATGCGCTTCGAGGCGATCGGCAGTCTCGTCGCGACCGAGTTGGATCGCACTGTCCGAATCCGGCACGCGCCAGTACTTGCCGGTGGTCAGTCGCTGGTCCTTGAGGCTGAGCCACTGTCCCGGTTCGAGTTGCCGAACCCCCTTCAGAAGGCAGCCGTTCCCCGCCTCATAGCGGAACAGGAAGTGTTCATCGAGTCGGGTCGGTTCCAGCTCCGGGGCGAACGCGGGATGCTCGAGCAGGGCTTTGAGCTCTGAGGCAAACAGCAACACCCGTCCGTTCGACCACCAGTAGAGAGGCTTGACGCCCAGCCGATCGCGCACCAGGTACAGCCGCGCCTCGCGCAGATCGACCAGACAGAATGCGAACATGCCGTTGAGGCGCCGCAGCATTTCCTCCAGCCCGTGTCGCTGATACAGATACAGCAGCACCTCCGTGTCGGTGCGGCTGCGGAAGCGGACCCCCTCGTCCTCCAGGCCCGGCCGAAGATCGAAGGCGTTGTAGGTTTCTCCGTTGTAAGCGATCAGCACCGAGCCATCGGCGGTTGCCATGGGCTGATGGCCTTCGAGCGACAGATCAAGAATGCTCAGACGATTGACCCCGAGTCCGCCCTCCCACAGTCCAGAGTCGGCGGAACCCTGGGATGGCGAGCAGGGCGTCGAGCGGCCCGCGCGCAGGGAAAAGAGACCAAACCCCTGGTCATCCGGACCGCGATGGCGCTGCACGTCCGTCATGCGCGTCAACACGTGCACATCGACGGGCGCCCCGTCCAGATTATAAATGCCAGCGATTCCGCACATGGTCTATGAAGGTTTCCGCACCGAGAATCCGGGACCGCCTGAATACGCGCCGCTCGATCCCTGGCAGGCGTACCCCATCTGAAAGATGATCGCGTGCAGCAGGGTGGGACGCCTGAAGGGTGGCTTGCCGATTTCAACGGATGGCAGCTTCAGCGCCGTGCTCACCAGCATTCTCCCGAGCGCGCTGTACATCGTCGGAGATTCGGTGAGCAGTTTCCCTCTGTGCTGGGCGGCAGCGAGGAGGTCTCCAAAACGCATTGGGGGATAGCTGCCCCAGTACGTGAGACCCAACTGGTCAAACCACCGCAGCGTCTCTCCGACTGTGTGGTCGCTCTTGTGAGGATGACAATACTGGTCGTAGAAGGTCGCAATCTGCTCAGGGGTCATCTCTTCGATCGGCTTGCGTCCGTACAGACGATGGGCCATATGGAATCGCCGCTCGAAATCTGGTCCCGCCAGACGGCTCACCTTGTTCTTCTGGATGTTGTGCCGCCAGTGATTCCACTTGTTGTACAGATAGAGAGCGATAAGTCCGCCCGGCCGGCAGACCCGAACCAACTCCTGAAGACCTCGAAGAGGATTGGGTGTGTGGTGCAGGACGCCCTGGGAAAGCACAATGTCGAAGGAATCGTCGGGAAACGGAAGGTCGAACAGGTCACTTTCTATGCCAACGAACCGGTCGAATTCCTCCTCCTTGGCGACGCACTGGGCGATCTTCAGCGAGGCCCTGGAGTGGTCGACGCCCACGTACTTCCTGACGCCGTAATGCCGGGCTACCTTCATGGTTCGGTTTCCGGTCCCGCAACCCACATCGAGAAACCTCGCGCCCGACATGAAATCGGCAAGCCCGAGAAAACGGAACTGCGTCAGGGTCCCGGCGAAATGATCGCGGCGCTCCTCCTTCGTCCATTGCGGGTACGGATGCGCCATGTACATACGAAGCACCTGGCGCTTGATCTCTGCTGGCGACATTCGTTCCAGGATTGAAGCGGAACTCACCGATCGCTTCCGGCCCTTCCGCCAACTTCACTGTGAGGTTCGCCGACCTCTTGTGTCTCTGTGGATCGCGGGGATGTCCTGCCCGCCGCATCGGCGGACTCTCCATCAGCGGCTGCGAGGGTCATTCTCGGATTCTCGAGCGCCCGCGCCAGTATGCGCTTGAACCGGTTGCGGAACTGATCGAGGGTGAAGTGCGTGTTCAGACGATCGAAGCCGTTCCTGCCAAGCGACTTCGTATGCTCCGCATCGTCGAGCAGCTTCAACAGCACGGTCAGCAGCTCGTCAAGGTCCTTGGGATCGCGCAGCAGGTATCCTGTCTTGCCGTCGACGATTACGTCTTCGGCGCCATCGCCGAAACACCCGACGCACGCCTTGGCACAGTTCATCGCCTCCAGATAGACCAGCCCAAAGCCCTCCTGTCTGCTGGGCATGACGAAGGCATAGCATTGCTCGTACAGGCGCTCCAACGCGGGTGTCTCGAGAAATCCGGGAGCAAACACGGACGAGGCGACCCGCGCCTCGTATGCAAGACGCCCAATATGCGAACGATCGCTGCCCGGACCAGCGAAGACCAGCTGCACGTTCGGATGTCGGACCAGGACTCGCGGGAGGACGCTGATCAGGAGGTCGTGCCCCTTTTTTCGCTCGCTCGGATGAAGGCGGCCGGTCAGCAGTAGCACGCGACCGCCGAGCTCGTGGGCTCGGCGGTCGCAGGCCTCGTAGACAAGGGGGATCGAGGGCAGGGCCGCCGGCTCCGCGCGCAGCGGGAAAGACGTCGAGAGGCCGAGCGGGCAGGCTGCTCCCCGCAGGCGCGGAAATCGCTGCCGCATTTTCCGCAGAGTGAAGTGTGAGTTGGTGACGATCAAGTCGCTCAGACGGATGGACCACGAGTCCATCCACCGTACCGATTGCCAGTTCTCGGATCCGTGCGCAAAGATCACCGTCCTGGCGAGTCTGGCAACAGCGAGCGGCAACAGCGCGCGCGCCAAGCCGACACGTTCGAACAGAAAGATTGGTCTGACTTTCGACCATCGCAGCAGTTCGAGCGCAAACAGGCTCCGGCGGCTGCCAAAACCGCGGTAGAAGTGCCGGGCAGGAAGCTCCTTTGGACGATCAACGTCCGTGCCCTGCATGCTGAGAATCGCGATTCGCAAGTCCCGCTCATCGGCCAGTTCTACCAGCGCGGGGATCAGCATGCGGTTGACAGCCGCTATGCCGCCAGCTTCCTCGGAGCTGGTCGTCATTGCGAAAACGAGATCGCATCTGGCTTGCTGAGCCTCCGCGGCTGCAACTGCCGCGCCGCTTCTCACGAGCTGCCGCCTTTGCGTGCGGCTACGGCCGTCACCGCTGCCTCGAGCCCTTGTGCGGCGCGGTCAAAATCGTACTTCGCCATTTTCTCCGCCAGGCTGCGTTGAAGTTCAGCAGGATCCCGGCGAGCCGCCCGATCCATGTCGCAGAGACGCGCTGCTATCGCCTGGACGTCACCGAGCGGATAGGTATATCCGGTCCGACCAGGCTCGATCAGGTCGGGAGAACATCCAGCAGCCTCGCTGGCTACGACCGGCAACCCGCAGGCCATCGCTTCGTTGACCACAAGGCCCCACGTTTCACTGGCGTCGGAGCAGAGCAGCAAGGCGTCGGCAGCAGCGTACCAGGCGGGCAACTCGCTTTGATTGTGGAACCCGGCGAAGTGGATCCGTTCGGCCCACGGCCGGGCCAACGTCTCGAGCCGCCCGCGCAGCGGCCCATCGCCCACCAGCACACCGTGGAGCCTCCGGCCCGGGGATGTGGCCTCAATCCTGCCGCAGGCGGCGATGAAGTCTGCGGCGCGCTTCTTCTCGATCAGCTTCCCCACGAACAGGGCGAGAAAGTCGTCTGGGGCGATCCCTAAACTGCGTCGCAGGTTCAGGCGAGTCCCGTCGCGCCTGGCACACTCGGCCCGCGAGATGAAGAAGGCGTTGTCCACGCAGTGCGGCGCAAAGAACAACCGCTCATCAGGCACGCCATAATGGCGCAGATATTCCAGATTTCTCTGCCCTACGTACAGGTGCGCGTCGAGGCGTGGAAGCAGGTATCTGTACGGTAGGTACTTCATGGTCCGGCGCCACGAGCTCCGCTTCGTACGGAGCTGAGAATCCCCCCGCATCAGCACGGGTACGCCGTTCTGCCGGCAGGCGAGGATCGCCTGGATCGCGCTCTTGTGGTTCCAGCCGATGACAAGGAACGCGTCGAATCGCTCGCGTGCGAGGATCCGGTACATCTCCGGCGTGTCGCAACCGCCGAATGAACCGACGCCGGGACTCCGCGCCACGTTGTGAAGCCAGCGATACGGATACCCTTCGAGCACCGGCGTGTCCCACTCGAACGCCACTCCGAATCCGGCCTCCGCCTGTCCGCCGGCGTCCTGACGGTGTGCGTAAAAGACTTCGAGGTCCAGCCGATTCGCCAGGAAGCGGAACCACGGCGAATAGTATTGAATCGGATGGCTAACCAGGATCCCGAGGCGAAGGGGGGTCGCCACTGCTCACCGACAGACCGCGAGGATCTGTTCATAACGTTTCGGCTCCATGCCCTCCCGCCGGAAAGGGTTTACATCAAGCAGCCGGCACAGCCACCGGATTCCGCGCCAGCCGATGGGGGTGGAATAGAGCCTAAACCAGGTTCTGGGCCACAGATACGTCACCCGGACCGACGCAAACTGATGACCCAACAGTTCCGCCAGCTCAGGGCCGGTGTACTCCTTGACGTGGTTCCATCCCACCTTCCGCTCCGGTCGGCCGAGAGGCGTCGTCACGAACGCCATCCCGCCGGGCACAAGCACGCGGCGCAGCTCCTGGAGGCAGAGTGCCGGGTATTCCAGATGCTCGATCACGTCGGCCAGAAGCACGACATCGAAGGATTCCGGCCGAAACGGCAGCGCATAGCAGCTCGCCCGCGCGACATGGCAGTTCCCGAACGAGCGCAGTTGTGCCGACGCGAGCGCGACGCCACGCTGCTCGGGATCGACGCCAAACACGCGCTCGCAGCCGGTGCTGAGCAGTCCCATCAGATACCCGTCACCACACCCGACGTCCAGCACCCGCTTCGCAGCCGCCACCCGCCTCAATACCGCTTCGTACCGCGCGCGCAGCGGCGGGTTGTAGCTGGACGACCGACGGTCACACTCGACCCAGTGATACGCGCCAGAATCCGAATACCTCGCGAAGGGGACCGGCTTGGGAAACACGATTCGACCCTACTTCCAGTGACTCAAGTCCCGGCCGATCAGCCGCGAGAGCTGCTGCACCTCTTCCGAGAATCGCTCGCGGAGAGCGGCCCGGGTACGCTCGCTCATCGGGGGATAGCCGCTACGGTAGAAGAGCGCTTCCATGAGCTGCCGCGCCCGCAGCGACTCCGCCAGGCGAACCGCGCGCTGGAGGCCAAGGGTAAGCTTGAGCCGGTAGTACAGGCGCCGCGCAAGGTGTTGATACAGGAACCGGTGGGCGCGGTCATGGAACGGGCTCCGGGGCGAGACGCCGCGGCGGACATCCGAATCCACCTGCGTCATAGAGGCCGGCTGGAAAGAGCCGTTGACTCCGGCGAATGCGTACAGCTCTGCGAGAACCGACGCTGGTCGAGCGCTGATGTCATCGAAGAGGATGACGTGGATCTGAGAGCGGTCAAAGTATTCGAGCCAGCGGGCGAGAGCACGGCTGCAGTAAGCCGGTTCCACGAGCCGTTCCTGATAGCGTTCCAGCGCCTCTTCGAAGGTTGACGGCACAAGGCTCCGGTCGTACTCATGGAAGTTCTGGCGGTGCAGGTGCCAGTAGTGGGAATAGACCTGCTCGATTGGATTGCGCAATGAAACGAACAGCCGCGCGCTGGGTATGTGCCGTTTGATGCGCTCGGGCGCTCGTGGCGAATGAAAATAGCGGACCGAGATCTCTCCGACAACCCGAAAGCTCTGAGCCCCCGTGAAGTACTCCTGATATTCCCCGAGCCTGCCTTCGATCGTCTCGGCATGGAAGAAGTTCGTCTCCTTTCTCGGCGCCATGAAGACTTCAGGGTGTTCGCTCAGGCAGCGGAACAGCCAGGTGGTCCCCGCCTTCGG
>MELC01000085.1 GCA_001767455.1 Acidobacteria bacterium RIFCSPLOWO2_12_FULL_66_21 | reverse complement strand
ACCACGTGCTGTCGGCCGGCGACGTCTACAACATGAAGACGCGCAGGATCGAGAAGCTCGGCATCGGCGCGACGGCGCCGCAGCGCGGCCGCGGCCGCGGCTCGGCACCGGGAAATCGGTGAATTCGTGAGTTGGTGAGTTGGTGAGTTGATTCACCGCTTCAGATTCTGGATCCATTCGGTGATCGTCTTCAGCGCGATCGGCGCCATCGTCTCCTCGATCCTGGTGTACTCGCTCGGGGAGCCGGTGGTGGCCGTCTGGAACAGGTGGTTCAGCCCGGGCAGGTGCACGAGGGTGGTGTCGGTATTTCCGCCTGACTTGAAGGCGGCCGCGATCGCCTCCAGATTCTCCGCATACGGCACCTGCAGGTCCTTCTCGCCGATGACCGCGAGCACCGGGCACTTCATCTTCGCGAGCGCCGGCCGCGGATCGTAGGTCAGGAAGTAGCGGAACCAGGGCGTGATCACGCCCTCGAACTGCGCGTTGAGCTGGGCGGTCGCCGCTTGTTGCTGCGCGGGTGGCACCGTCGCGACGAATTCCGTCCTGACCTCGGCGAACTTCGCGCGCGCGGCCGCTGGATCCTTTTCCGCCTTCGCGATCGCCAGCATCCGCTCCTGGATGACGCGGTTGGACGCGATCAGGGCCTCCGGCGCGCCGTTCGCCCTCAGGATGGCCGCCGCCTGCAGGTACAGAATCTGCTCGCCCGGCAGCCCCGGACCCACCAGCATCACGACGAAGGCCACGTCGGACGAGCGCGTGGCCGCGATTGGGCCGATGAGCCCGCCCTCGCTGTGGCCGAGGAGGCCGATCTTCTTCGGGTCGATCTCCTTGCGTCCCTTCAGATACGCAATCCCGGCGATCGCATCGTCCGCGAAATCCTCGCTCGTCGACGTGGAGACTTTTCCGGTCGACCCGCCGACGCCGCGGTCGTCGAGCCGCAGCACCGCGATGCCGCTGCGGGTCAGATGATCCGCCAGAATCAGGAACGGCTTGTGGCCGAAGACGGTCTCGTCGCGATCTTCCGCGCCCGATCCGGTGATGAGGATGACGGCGGGCACGGGCGCCGTGGCGCGCGGCAGCGTGAGCGTGCCCGCGAGCGTGACGCCGGCAGCCTTGTTCTGGTAGGTGACCTCCTCTTCGAGATACGGATACGGCTTGACCGGGACCTGCGGCCGTTTGGGTGCCGTGACGGCCACCTTTCCGCGTTTGAGCACGAGCGGTCGAGGCATGCCTCCCTGCGTCCACGTGCCGTCGATGGTCGACCCGTCCGCGGACAGCGTGCCTTCGAAGACGGCCGTGGCGGCCTTCATTTCGAGTTTGACGGCACTGTCCGTAACGGTCACCGAGTCGAACGGGAGGCCCATCGCTCCCTGGTCGACGCTGTCGAGCGTCGCGGTCAGCTTGCCGTCGGCGGTCTTCACATGAAACGCGAGACGCAGGTTGGCGCCGCCCACGGCTAGAGAGCCCTGCCAGTCACCCTCGATCGATGACTGTGCCGCCCCCGGCGCGGCAAAGAGCGTCAGGAGTACCAACGTGCGAACGAAGCAATAACAGGATGCGGGACATGATGAGGGATTGTACCTGATTGACGGTTACCAGTTTCCAGCTACCGGATTCCAGCTTCGTGAGCGTGCACCGCTGGAAGCTGGCAACTGGAAGCTGGAAGCTCACCCGTATACAATCCCGGCCCGGAGGCATTTATGCTGCGTTCCTTCATCGCGTTTTCCGC
Organism: Acidobacteria bacterium RIFCSPLOWO2_12_FULL_66_21; assembly: GCA_001767455.1. Taxonomy (GTDB): domain Bacteria; phylum Acidobacteriota; class Vicinamibacteria; order Vicinamibacterales; family 2-12-FULL-66-21; genus 2-12-FULL-66-21. The sequence goes on along the minus strand of MELC01000085.1, from coordinate 9,911 downwards.
CGCTGTTCTCGTTGGACTGACCGCCGGGCCGCAGCCCACGATCGCGCTCGGCGCCATCGCGGCCCAAAGGGGCGCACCGCAGGCCACCCGGGCGCAGGCGCCCGAACAGTTCTTCGGCTTCAGGATCGGCACTGACGGCGAGCTCGGCCGCTATCCCAGGATCGTCGAGTACCTCCAGCACCTCGCGAAGACGACGCCTCGCGTGAAGTTCGAGGAGCTGGGAAAGACGACGATGGGGAACCCGTACGTGCTGGCGACGATCAGCTCGCCGGAGAACCTCGCGAAGCTGCCGCGGCTCATCGAGATCAACCGACGGCTGGCCAACCCGCGCGGTCTGGCGGCCGCCGAGGCGAAGGCGCTCGCGCAGGAGGGGCGTGCGTTCTATTTCGTCTACGGGACGATCCATTCGACCGAAGTCGGCAACACGCAGTCGCTCATTGAGATCGCGCACCGGCTCTCGACCGATGACGGCGCCGACGTCAAGCAGGTCCTCGACAACGTTGTCGTGCTGCTGGTGCCGTCGCAGAACCCGGATGGCCAGTACCTGGTCGTCGACCATTGGTACAAGACGAAGGGAACCCCGTTCACCCGGACGTACCCGGACCTCTATCACAAGTACGTCGGCCACGACGACAACCGCGACTGGTTCATGTTCACGCAGAAGGAAACGCGGCTCGCCGTCGCGGTGCAGAACAAGTACAAGCCGATCATCACCCACGACATGCACCAGATGGGATCGGGTGGAGCGCGGATCTTCGTGCCGCCGTACGACGACCCGTACGATCCGAACATCCATCCAATCCTCGCGCAGGAGATGGTGACCGTCGGCGAGACGATGGCGACGGCGCTGGTGTCGGAGGGGAAGGGCGGCGTCGAGTTCCTGTCGCGATACGACCTGTGGGCCCCCGCGCGGCAGTACATGGTCTACCACGGCCAGCCGCGCATCCTCACCGAGATCGCCAGCGTCAACCTGGCGGATCCGCTCGTCAGCCCCGCCGGCACGCCGCTCGGTCCGCAGGATGCGCGCTGGAACTTCCCGCTGCCCTACAAGCGCAGCGACTGGCGCCTGCGCGACATCGTGGACTACGGCAACACGGTCGCGTTCGCGGGCATGTCGCACGTCGCGAAGTACCGGACGACCTGGCTCGAGAACTTCTACAAGGTCCACGCCGAGTGGGTGAACCGGAAGGGCGCTCCCTACGCGTTCGTCGTTCCGGCCGCCCAGCGCGACCCATTCGAGACGCGCGAGATGCTCGACATCCTTCGCACCGGCGAGGTCGAGATCCACAAGGCGCAATCGGCGTTCACCGCGGGCGGCAGACAGTACGCGGCCGGTTCCTACGTCGTCAAGCTGGCGCAGCCGTACGGCGCGTTCGCGAAGACGCTGCTCGAGCGCCAGCGCTATCCCGATCTGCGTCTCTACCCCGGCGGCCCGCCGAAGGCCCCCTACGACGTGACCGGCCACACGCTCTGGATGTTGATGGGGGTTGACGTCGATCAAATCGATCAGCCGTTCGAGGCGCAGGTGATCGATGTCACGAAGGCGGATCTGATCGGGAGCGTCGTTCCGGGAAAGCCGGGCTGGGCCTATCTGATCGCTCCCGAATCGAACGCGGCCTTCATCGCCGTGGCCAGGCTGCAGGCCGCGCAGGTCCCGGTGTTCCGCGCGGCACGGGGATTCACGATCGACACGCGGACCTACGCGCCCGGCACGTGGATGATTCCGGCGACGGCGGAGGCGGAACGCGTGCTGCACGAGCCGTCGCTCGCCGGCACCCAACTGACGATCACGGCGGCACGCAGTCCGGTCGAGGTGGACGCGTTTCGCCTGAAGCCGGAGACCCGCATCGGCATCTGGCGCGGCGCGAACAACATGCCGGGCGGCTGGATGAAGTGGCTGTTCGAGCAGTACGGCTTCAACCACCGCCGGGTCGCCGCGACCGAGGTCAACGATCTCGCGACGCTGTACGACAGCATCGTCCTGCCCGACGGCACCAGCCGCAACACGATCGTGCAGGGGCTCGACCCGCAGCGCAACGACAAGGAATGGGCCTGGGCCTACGGCGTCGGCGACGCGGGGTGGAACACGCTCGGCGACTGGGTGAGGAACGGCGGCACCCTCGTCGCGATTGGGTCGGCGGTGGAGACGGCGCGGGACCTGCTCGATCTGCCGATCGAGAAGATGCTGCCGGAGCCGGTTGGCGGACGTGGAGGCCGCGGGGGACGCGGGGCGGCCGCTCCCGCGCCGCAGGTTGACCCGAACCGCGTGCTGCGCGACGCGTTCTCGAGTCCGGCCGAGCTCGCCGCGACGCTGCGCGAGCGGGTCATCAATCCGACGTCACTGTTCTATTGCCCGGGATCGCTGCTGCAGAACGAGTTCAATACCGCGCATCCGGTCGCCTTCGGCATGCCTGCGGTCTGGCCGGTATTCTTCGAATCCGACCAGGCGTACCGGCTGAAGCCCGGCTTCACCATCCAGAGCGAGGTCGTCGCGCGGTATCCGAAAGAAGGGCGGATCCTCCAGAGCGGCTGGCTCCTCGGCGAGGATCTCCTGCGCGATCAGACGAACATCGTCGCGTTCCGTGTCGGAAAGGGCTATGTGGTGACGATGGGCAGCCAGGTGGATTTCCGCGCGCAGCCGCGCGCGACGTTCAAACTGCTGTTCAACGCGATCTTCCACGGCCCGTCGACGCCCGTGACGGCCGCGGAGCTCGCGAAGATGGCGAGCGGGTCGTAGGGCAACTCAGTTCCGAACTCAGCTCGGCTTGATGACGGATGGATCTTCCCACGGCGGCACGTCTTCGTTACGCAGCAGGAAGTAGTACATCCAGAGTCCGGGAGCGGCGCCGATCGCCAACGGGATCAGGAGCTCCTCCATGACCCGGATCTTTTGATCACCGCCGCGCCACTCCACGTAAAGGTATGTGAGTAAGAGGGCCCCTCCACCCGCCAGCGCGCCAGCCACGGCGCCGCGGATCCTGAATCGCCGCACTGGATGATGGATCCACCCCGCTACCGCTCCGAGGCCGATGACGAAGCCCGCAACCCATCGCATGGTCTCGGGATCCGTGCCGAGCCGGGAGAGGGCAAGGGCTCCGCAGAGCGGGGCGATGAGCATCATCGTCAACGCCAGCGTTTGTCGCGTCACAGGGTCGCGCGGGCGTTCCGCGGTAGCCATGTACTCTGACGCGGTTGCCGGTTTTCGATCGGTCATGCTGGTCCTCGGTTCGGTTCGCTGACGTCCAGGCGGCGGCTCATATTCGCACCAGTTGCCGCCGGTTGCAAACGCTCGTGACGTCAGAAATGCCCAACAACACCCGGCACGCGTGCTATCCTGCGCCGGTTCCCTTGGACATCGACCAGCCTGGAGTGTTCATGATGCCTGCCCGCCGCGCCCGTCGCCTCCGTTTCCTCCTCATCCTGGCCTGCGCGATGGCGCCGCTGGCGATTCGCGCGCAGTCGCCAGCGCCGAAGCCGATCACGCTCGAGGACTACACGAAGTTCAAACGCATCTCCGGGGCCGCCATATCGAGCGATGGCAAGTGGATGCTCTACACGGTCACGCCGAACGAAGGGGACGGCACGCTCTTCGTCAAGGCGCTCGACGGCGACAAGGTCTATGACGTGCCGCGCGGGACAGGCGCGTCCTTCTCGGACAACGGGCGCTCGGTTGGCTACTTCATCGCGCCGCCGGCGGCGGAAGGTCGCGGCGGGCGAGGCCGAGGCGCGCGTGGCGGAACGCAGCCAACGGGGGGCACGCCGCCGGCCGAGCCAGCCCCTGCGCGCCCCTTCGAGGTCATTGACCTCACGAGCGGTACTAAGAGTTCGTTTCCATCAGTGGGCAGCTTCGCGTTCTCACCCGATGGCGAATGGCTGCTCATGCGGCCGCAGACGGCCGAAGCCGCCGCCGCCGGTCCTGCCGGCCGTGGCGGTCGCGGCGGCGCGCCCGCCGCAGGCACGCCGGCCGACAGCAACGCGCCGGGGACCGACCTGTTGATGCGGCGCCTGGCCACGGGCGAGCAGCGCTATCTCGGCAACGTCGGCGCGTACGCGTTCGATGAGGCCGGCAAGCAGATGGCCTACACCGTGCGCGGTCAGCAGCGCCTGGGCAACGGCGTGTACCTGATGACGGTCGCGACCGGCGATCAGCGGATGCTCGATGCCGCGGCCGCCGACTACGACCAGATCTCGTGGAGCAGCGAGGGCGCCGATCTCGCCGTCCTGCGCGGTGACAAGGAGAAGGGCAAGGCGCAGAAAGACAACATCGTGCTGACGTGGCGCCATGTCGGCACGCAGCAGGTGCAGGCCGCGACATTCGATCCCGCGAAGGCGTCATCGTTCCCGTCGGGCATGGTGGTCAGCGAGTTCACCGCTCCGCGATGGAGCAAGGACGGTGGACGGCTGCTCGTCGGCCTGAAGGCGCAGGACGTCGAGAAGCCCGCCTCGACCGACCCGCAGGCGAACGTGGACGTGTACCACTGGAAGGATGACGAGCCGCAGTCCGTGCAGATCGTGCAGCTCAATCAGGCGCGGCGGGCGACGAAGGCGGCCATCCTGGACGTGGCGGCCGGCAGCCTCCGGCAGATCGCCGACGACGACATGGAGACGATTACGCCCACCGACGACCTGACATGGGCGATCGGCCGCGCCGACACGCCGTACCAGGGGCAGGTCGAGTGGGGCGCCAGCAAGAACGATATCTACCGCGTGAACCTCGGGACCGGCGAGCGCACGCTCATCGAGCGCGCCCTGTCGCGGACGATGGGGCTGTCGCCGGACGGAAAGTGGTTCCTGTATTTGAAGGGCGGCCGCGTCTACTCGTACCGGATGGAGACCGGGACGAAGACGCCGATTGACGGCGGCCGCAGTTTCGTGAACGCCGAGGACGACCACGACTACGAGAAGCCCGTGTACGGCGTGGCCGGCTTCACCGCGGACGGCAAGTCGGCGCTGCTGTACGACCGGCACGACGTGTGGGCGCTGCCGCTCGCGGGCGGACCGATCGCGTGCCTGACGAAAGGCGAGGGCGCGAAGCAGGAAGTGCGGTACCGCGTGACGCAACTGGGACGCGGCGGCGCCGGCGGGCGCGGCGGCGGTGGCGGCCGTGGCGGTGGCGGCGGCGCGCAGGAACCGATCGATCTCAGCAAGCCCGTGCTGCTGTCCGCCTACGGTGAGTGGACGAAGAAGTCAGGCTACTCGGAGCTTGCGCCGGGGGGATCGCCGTCGCCGCTCATCTGGGCTGACAAGTCCATCGGCGCGCCGATCGCGGCGAAGAACGCCGACAGGCTGCTCTTCACCGAGCAGACCTTCAACGAATACCCGAACTACTGGGTCGCGGACAAGCACTTCGCCGCTCCCCGGCGGGTCACCGACGCGCAGCCCGACATCTTCACAGACTTCGCCTGGGGCACGAAGAAGGTCATCGACTACAAGAACAGCAAGGGCCAGCGCCTTCAGGCGACGCTGACGCTGCCGGCCGGGTACGAACCGGGGAAGAAGTACCCGATGCTCGTGTACTTCTACGAGCTGATGTCCGACACGCACCACAACTTCTCGTTCCCGGTCTACGACGACCGGCCCCACATGTCCACCTACTCGAGCAACGGCTACCTGGTGCTGCAGCCCGACGTGAGGTACGAGATCGGCCGGCCCGGATCGTCGGCGCTCGATTGCGTCACCAGCGCCGTGAAGAAGGTGATCGAGCTGGGCTACGCGGATCCGGCGCACATCGGCCTCCAGGGCCATAGCTGGGGCGGCTACCAGTCGTCGTTCATCGTCACGCAAACGAACATCTTCGCGGCCGTCGTGACCGGAGCGCCGCCGACCGACCTGACCAGCTTCTACGGCACGTTGTACCGATCGAGCGGCAACATCCAGCAGGGCATCACCGAGGTCGGGCAGGTGCGCATGGGCGCGGGTGTGACGCCGTGGTCGGCGCACGAGCTGTACGAGAGCCAGTCACCCGTGCACAACGCGCCGAAGATCACGACGCCTTTCATGATTCTGCAGGGCACGGCCGATGGGTCGGTGGACTACGGCCAGGGGCTGGAGTTCTACGCCGCCGCGCGGCGCCTGGGCAAGCAGGTGATCCTGCTGTCCTATCCCGACGAAGCGCATCACCTGGGGAGGAAGGAGAACCAGAAGGACTTCCAGATCCGGATGCGCCAGTTCTTCGATCACCATCTCAAGGGCGCGCCCGCGCCGCTGTGGATGATCGAGGGTGTACCGCAGCTGCGGAAGGGGCTCGACCCGACGATCCTCGCGACGCCGACGACGAAGAAGACGGACACATGACGGTCAACGAACCGGCAAAGTAGACGACATTAGGGGGACGCAGCCGGCGAGCGTTCGGACGAGCTGATGTGATGCGCATTGGTTTCACAGGTCGGCCTGGTAACGGAGCACGTCGCCGGCCGTGCGAAAGTGCCGTGTCCAGTCTATGTTTTCTCAATGCGTTCAAGCACTTCTGCGGTCTCCTGTCGCAGCTGCGGCTCTTCATCACCGAATTGTCCCTCCTGGAACCGGCTTAACGCGTCAACCGCTGCCAGCCTGACCTGTGCTTCGCTGTCGTTGAGCATCCCCCTGAGTTGAGCTATCGCCCTTCTATCGCTCCAGCGCCCGAGAACTTCGCAGACGGCGCGTCGCACGCCCCAGCTTGAGTCACTAATCTGGTCACAGAGCTGACTCACCAACTCGTCGTCTGGCCCGTACTGACCAAGCAGCTCGACAACTCTCTCGCGCACGAGAAACTCTTGCTGATAGCGAAGACCAATGTTCACAAGGATGGGCCGTGCCTTCTTTGGATCGATATTGTAGAGAGCTGTGAAGGCATCTCGCGCGACGTCAGCGCTGGGCCACGCGTCGCAAGCAAGTTGAAGGATCCTGTCGAATGACAGCTTGTCTCGGTGTTCACCCAAGAACTTCAATGCCCACCGCTTGGAGTCTGTTGAATTCGCGAAGAGACTGAAGCGTTGATTCTCAAGTTCGTCCGAGGTTGCCGGCAGAGTCTTGCTTGAGCGCCCACCAGCCGTTCGAGATGACGGTAGCTCCGTCTCAAGGTACACCACGAGTTGCTCGCGTAGATCCAGAAGGCCGTACTTGTCGTCCGTGTAGGGAATAACGCGGAGATGGCGAACATCAAATGGAAGGTCGGCGGGGTTTTGCGAGAGCAGAAGGGGCTGCTTACCAAGGGCATGCGCGATTCCCAGTTCGTAGAAGACGTTTGGGTTATGGAATGTCAGATCGCAGAGAATGAGCGATGCTGCGTTTATCGCCTCTCGAATCTGGCTCACGATGATTCCCATGCGACTGTCCTCGTCGGCGCGGACGCAGTCATAGCCGTACTGTCCCAATACAGGCCTGATGACTTTTAGGTACACTGGCTGAAGCCGGCCGTCAAAGGTCATGGCCACGAAGGCGATCGGTGCGGAAGCGTTCGAGGGTTTGTCCTTTTCGGCCATCGTAGCCTCCCTGGGAGTATGCTGTCCGGAGTCAAGCATAACAAACGTGCCGCGGACTTCTCCAGTGCAGAAGCCGGATTCGCCGCCTACAATGAGCCACGTGCTAGAAAGGCTGTCACGCCTTTCCAATCGACGTCTGTGCTGCGGATAGATGTCTCGTTCATCCTTCGCGCAGACCGCATGTTGTCATGTGTCGACGCCGCTCACGCGCCGTCATCGCCATGTTATGGACTTGTCGGCCCAACGTCTGTCGTCCACTTCATTTGCCCGTCCGTGCCTTGTTTCTCCCCTGCCCCCGGTTCGCGTCGCCGTTCAATCCAGCGACGACGGATCGATGGCGAGCGCGGCGGCCAGGGCCCGATCCAGCTCTGGCCATCGGGCGGCCGCCAGGTGACCGACGAAGTGCGTGAGCTGACTCTTCGGCAGACTGACGAGTTCGTCGCAGTGCAGACTGCTGTCCACGCGAAGACCCTCGTCAGGACCGACGGGCACCTGTGTGGACAACCCGTGGCGTGCGGAGTACACCGGGGCGCAGACGACCGTCGAGAACTTCGAGTCGATGAGAATCTGGCGGCTCACGATCATGAAGACGCGAAACCGCCTCGGATCGGCCGCCGACGGCTTTCGCACGCGGTAGAAGTCGCCGCGTTTCACAGGTCCGCCTGGTACCCGAGCACGTCGCCGGCTTCGGCATTGAGCGCATCGGCATGCTGATTGATGAGGGCCAGGTCCTGCGCGTCAGCGGTCCGGCGCGCCCGCGCGATGAGCCCCTCCCGAAGCAGGCGCTCCATCGTCTCGGACCGGCTCTCGCCCTTGCGCGTCACGCGGCGGACGGCCTTCAGGACGTCGTCCGAAAGTGTGACCGATGTCTTTACCTTCATCCTACTATTATCCTACCAGAAGAATGTCGGTGTGATGCCTGTCATTCCTCCCAATATTGCTTCAGCGCCTCCAGCCTGTCACAGATCTGGTCCGCCAGCGCCTGCGCCTCGCTTGTACCGGCAGGCAGGCTCGCAAGCGCGTGTACCGAAAGCTTGACCCGATCAATTTCCCGGGACGCACCGGCGTGTGTCAACGAGGTGGCGGGGTCCGCAAGCAGCTTCACGACTGCAGTCCGCACGTCGTCCAGTCGAAGGTTGTGGCTGGCGAGGATCGACGTCGCAACTGAGCCTTCTTCGCGCAGCAACCCAAGCAACAAGTGTTCTGTTGCGATATCGCGGTGCGTCAGGTCAGAGAACTCGAACGTCAATGCTCATGGTTGTCGTGCCGAGCGCCGCAGCGCGCGCCGGAGTCGTTCAATCCAGCGACGCCGGATCGACGGCGAGCGCGGCGGCCAGGGCCCGATCCAGCTCTGGCCATCGGGCGGCCGCCAAGTGACCGAAGAAGCGCGACTGAGGCGCTGCTATGTCGCCGCGACGCGTTCCGCCGACGACTCACTCAATTTTCGGTAAAGCCACGCGCCGACCGCTGACGCGAGAACCGCGGTGGCCAGTGTAGCCACGCCTAGCGGAAGAAGCGCTGGACCGAGTGCGACGAACCCTAGCCCCGCCCACTTCGCACTCTGAAGAGTCTTGAGACTCCACCACGCGACGCCCACGATCGCCACGGTGGTCGGTCGTGCTCCATACCGAGGAACAATCGCCGAATACAGCCACACTGCCCAGATCCCCATCGCGAGGTCGACGGCAAAGAAGAATCCGCCTCCGAGAGACGGATGAGGGGCGCTTCTTTGCACTGACGCCACGAAGTCCGGTGCGAGGATGAAGACGAGCACGACGGAGACGAGATGCCAGACCACGCCCGCCACGAACCCGCAAAGAACCAGCCGGATCCAGTGCGTGCCCTTCATGATCGTCTTTTTCAAGAGTGATCTCCCCTGTCCGCCCCTGACCTACTTCGGCTCGCTGACCTTCGGCGCGGTGTACACCTTCTCGAGTGACGCAAGGTAGTCGCCGAAGAGCGCCTTGATGCCGGCGAACTCCTTCTTGACCGCCGCGCGGTAGTCCGCGCGCGTGGCGAATTGCTGGAGGAGGGCAGCCATCGCCTGCGCCTGCACCGTGAACCCGGCGTGGCCGACCGGCTTCAGGTTGTCGTCGTTCATCCCGTATGTGTGGTTCGGCCAGTCGGACGTGTACGCGCTGAAGCCCGTGCCGGGGATGTCGCGCGAGACGCTGCCGCTTTCCTCGTATCCCTGCGGCTTGCCAGGCTGATCCGCGAGCTTGCCGGCGCCGTACAACTTCATGAGCGCGAACGCCGGCTCGGACAGCGCCGCCGCGGAGATCCCGTCTCGCGCGGTGCCGTAGGTGTCGATCTTCACCTTCGTGCCGGTCGCGAGCGCCGCGGCCTTCGCGGCGTTGTCCACGAACTCGTGGCCCTGATCCGATTCGGTGGACAGGTTAATTGTGTTGGCTGCGTTGACCTATCCTACCGGCTGCGTCTCCAATCTGTGTG
>MELC01000084.1:55339-125681 GCA_001767455.1 Acidobacteria bacterium RIFCSPLOWO2_12_FULL_66_21 | reverse complement strand
ACCGGCCCTTAGCCGGCGCACTGCCCTGCGGAGTTCGGACTTTCCTCTCGCCTCCGCCCGCTTCGCGGGCTACGGCGGAGCAGGCTCGTGATGGTGATTCCATCAACGGGCTTGCCCCGCCGAAGCTCGCGGAGCGAGCGAAGGCGGGCGATCGTCTGGCCCACTGCGGCGGTTTTACTTGATACTTGTCAATTCCAAATTCCAAACTCCAAACTCCAAAGGCACTCCAAATTCCAAACACCGAACTTCGAACCGGGGACTTAACCGTCCCGCTCCTGGCTGATCTCGTACTGCTCGAGCTTCTTGTAGAGATTGCTCCGCGGCGTCCCGATGATCTCGGCCGTCTTGGAGATGTTCCAATTGTGCTCGCGCAGCTTGCCGACCAGGAAGGCACGCTCGGCCGATTCCTTGAACTCGCGCAAGGTGCCGGGCTCCCTCTCATTATCGCCCGCCGCCGCCCGCGACTCAACCCGGACCGCGTCGCGCAGGTCATCGACGTCGACGATCTCGGACGGAGACATGATAATCAGCCGCTCGACGGTGTTCTTCAGCTCGCGCACGTTTCCCTTCCACCGTGCGCGCTGCAGATACTCGATCGCCGCGGGGGTGAACCGCTGCGGGCGGCGGTTGTTGTCGCGGCTGAAGAGGTCGGCGAAGTGCCGGACCAGCGCGGGGACGTCCTCCGGCCGATCGCGCAGCGGCGGCACGCGGATCGGAATCACGCTCAGACGGAAATACAGGTCCTCGCGGAACGTCCCTTTCTCGATTTCCTGCTCCAGATCCTTGTTGGTGGCGGCGAGGACCCGCACGTCCACCTTGATCGTCCGGGCCGAGCCGAGCCGTTCCACCTCTCCCTCCTGGAGCACCCGGAGCACCTTCGCCTGGGTCTTGGGGCTCATGTCGCCCACTTCGTCGAGGAAGATCGTGCCCCGGTCGGCCTGCTCGAATTTGCCGATCTGCTTCTCCGTGGCGCCGGTGAACGAGCCCTTCTCGTGCCCGAACAGCTCCGATTCGATCAGCTCCTCGGGGATCGCCGCGCAGTTCACCTGCACGAAACGCTCGCGGCCGCGCAGGCTGTTGCGGTGAATGGAGCGCGCGACCAGCTCCTTGCCGACGCCGCTCTCGCCGAGCAGCAGCACGGTCGCGTTGGTCGGCGCGGCCCGCTTGATGGCATCCCACACCTGCCGCAGCGCGGCGCTCTCGCCGACCATCTGGTGCCGGACCTCGACGGCGCGCTTCAGCGAACGGTTCTCGTCGCGCAGACGCGTCTGGTCGAGCGCGTTGCGGATGGTGACCAGCACGCGCTCGCTCGCCAGCGGCTTCTCGATGAAGTCGAAGGCGCCCGCCTTGGTCGCCTCGACCGCCGTGCTGACCGTGCCGTGGCCCGAGATGATGACGACCGGCAGCGCCTCGTTCACCGCCTTCATGCGCTGGAGCGCCTCGAGCCCGTCCATCCCCGGCATCTTGATGTCGAGGAAGACGAGGTCCGGCGCCTCGCGCTCGGCCATGGCCACGCCCTCGGGCCCGCTCGACGCCTCCACGACGTCGTATCCCTCGTACTCGAGGATCATCCGCACCGAGCGGCGGATCTCCGCCTCGTCGTCTATGACCAGGATGCGGGGCTTTGGCATCAGAGAATCTAGCAGCAGGACGGAGGAAACGCCGTCATTGCCGGTTGGCGATTGCCGATAGCCGATTGACGGATCGACGATTGCCGAATGCCGATCGACGTATTGATGATTGTCGATCGCCGGCCGATGCGCCCCCCAATCATCAATCGACAATCCGTCGATCGCCAATCTTCAATCGGCAATCCGTCAATCGCCAATCGGCAATCGCCAATCGGCACTTGCGTTACTCCACCGTCACGGTCGTCACGAACCGCTGGGCGAGCGTCGGATCGTAGTAGTAGATGGCCAGCACGTCGCCGGGCGCCGCCGCGGAGACGATCCGCTGATAGTCCGCGATGGATCGCACGGGCTTGCGGTTGATCTCCATGATGATGAAGCCGCGGTGGATCGAGGCCGCGTAGGCGGATCCCGTGGGATCGACGCGCGCGACCATCACCCCCTGGACCGATTCCGGAATATCGAGCCGTCCCGTGAAGCGCCGATCGAGCTCCCGCACGGACAGCCCGAGCGGCACGCTCGGCGGCGGCTCCGGCGCGCGTTCGCGTGTGGGGTTCCCGAGCGGATCGAGCCCGGTTTCCTCGTCGTGCACCGGACGCTCGGCGAGCTTCACGTTGAACGAGTGGCGGCGGCCGTCCCGCATCACCTCGAGCCGCGCCACGCTGCCGGGCTCCCGGGCCGAGATGTCCCGGATCAGCGGCTCGTTGCCGTCGACCTCCCGCCCTTCCACGTTCAGGATGACATCGTAGATGCGAAGCCCGGCGCGTTCGGCGGGCGAGCCAGGCGTGACATCCTGCACGAGCGCGCCGCGCGCCACGCCGAGATTCAGCGACCGCTGGAGCGACGGAGTCACGTCCGTCAGATACACGCCCATGTAGCCGCGCGAGACGCGACCGCGCGTCTTGAGCTGCGGCAGGATGGCCACGGCCTGGTTGATCGGGACGGCAAACCCGATGTTGCTCGCGCGCGAGCTGATGGCCGAGTTGATGCCGACGACCTCGCCGCGCGCGTTGATGAGCGGTCCGCCGCTGTTCCCGAAGTTGATCGCCGCGTCGGTCTGGATGTAGTCGTCGAGGCTGGGGTCGAACAGCTTGCGGCCGATGAAGCTGACCACGCCGACGGTCACCGAGTGGACGTAGCCGAGCGGGTTCCCGATCGCGCAGACCCATTCGCCGACGCGCAGATCGTCGGAGTTGCCGAGCGGCGCCTCCGGCAGGTCGCGCGCGCCGGGAAGCCGCAGCAGCGCGACATCGATCGCCGGGTCCGTGCCGACGACTTCTCCCTTGAACGTCCGGCCGTCGGCGAGCGTGACCGTGATGCGCTGCGCGGCTTCGATCATGTGGAAGTTCGTCAACACGTAGCCGGCGCGATCGATGATGAACCCGCTGCCGGCTCCCTGGCGCGGCGCGTCGAGATCGCGAGGCAGCGGCCCGTCCGCGGGTCCATTCCCGCGGCGCTGATAGCGCGGATCCGTCGGCCCCGCGCCTCTCGACGTCGCGTCGATGTTCACGACGGCGGCGTTCATCCTTTCCGCCACGTCGGCGAAGCTCACGACCATCGGCGCGGCCGGGATACCCCCCGTCCGGGCGACGGCCGCGTGGGGCGGCGCCGCGCGGGGCGCCGAGGACACCACGGGGACCGGCGTGAACTCCCCCGCCAGAATGAGGCCGACCAGGAATGCCACGACGGCGGTCAACGCGACGCTGACGGCGGTAAATCGTTTCGACATGGCTCAGCTATCAGCTATCAGCTATCGGCTCCCAGCTGGAAGCTGGAAGCTGGAATCTGGAATCTGGAAGCTGAAATCTGGAAGCTTCCTACTTTCTACATTATAAGCGCCTTGAATTCTCCCTCGGTGAGCGTCGTCACCCCGAGTTCTCGCGCCTTATCCAGCTTGCTGCCGGCGTCGGCGCCGACCACCAGGTACCCGGTTTTCCGGCTCACCGAGCCCACGACCTTCCCTCCACGGGCCTCGATCGCCGCGGCCGCTTCCTCCCGCGTCATCGTCTCCAGGGTACCGGTCAGCACGAACGTCTTCCCGGCGAGCGGGCCCGCCTGTTCAGCCGCCTCTTCCGGCAGAGCCGTCGTCATGTTCACCCCGGCCCGGGCGAGCTTGTCGACGAGCGCGCGATTGTGCGGCTCGTCCGCGAAGGCGCGCACGGACGCCGCCACGACCGGTCCGATATCACGCACCTTTTGAAGCGATTCCAGCGGCGCGTCGAGAATCCCCGCCATCGTGCGGAAGCGTTTGGCCAGCGTCGTGGCCGCCTTCTCTCCGACGTGCCGGATCCCCAGGCCGTATACGAGCTTCGAGAGATCGTTGCCCTTGCTGCGCGCGATTTCTTCCACCACGTTCCGGCCGACTTTCCCCAGCTTGCGCGGCACGGCCCGTTCGGATCGCGGCTCGCGCGGCGTGACCACGAGGTTCTCGAGCGCGGACGCCTCGAGGGCGTACACGTCGGCGAAATCGCGCACGAGGTCCCGCTCGATGAGCTGATCCACCAGCGATTCGCCAAGCCCCTCGATGTTCATCGCGGACCGCGACGCGAAGTGCTCCAGGCTGCGCCGCAGCCGCGCCGGGCACGACGCATTCTCGCAGCGCCAGATGACCTCTTCTTCGTCGCGGCGAAGCTCGCTCCCGCACGCCGCGCACGCCGTGGGCATCGTCCAGGGCGACGCATCGGGGGGACGCAGGCTGAGAATCGGCGCGACCACCCGCGGGATGACATCGCCCGCCTTTTCGACGATGACGGTGTCACCCTCGCGCAGATCCTTGCGCGCGATGTCTTCGGCGTTGTGCAGCGTCGCCATGGAGATCGTGGACCCCGCGAGAAATACGGGATCGAGCACCGCATACGGGGTGTTCGCGCCCGTCCGGCCGACGTTGACCTCGATCTTGAGGAGCCTGGTGTGCGCCTGCTGTGCCGGGAACTTGAACGCCGTGGCCCATCGGGGGAACTTCGCCGTCGAGCCAAGGCGGTCGCGCAGCGCGAGATCGTCCACCTTGATGACGACGCCGTCGGTGTCGAAATCGAGCTCCCGGCGCCCGTCGGCCCATTCGGCACAGAACGCGATCACCTCCTCGATGCCGGCGCACGTGCGCCAGTGCCGCTCCACGGGAAGTCCCCAGGACGAGAGTTGCCGCAGCAGCTCGGCGTGGGTCGCAGGCAGCGCGGTTTGCCGATCGGCGGCAACCATCTGGTACGTGAACGCGGAGAGCCCACGCCTCGCCACCAACGACGGATCGAGGTTCCTCATCGCTCCGGCGGCCGCGTTGCGCGGGTTCGCGAACAGCGGCTCGTCCGCCTCTTCCCGCTCGCGGTTGATGCGCTCGAAGGAGGCGCGGGGAAGATAGACCTCGCCCCGGATCTCGAATCGATCCCCAGGCGCGCCTCGCAACGACAGCGGGATCGCTCGGATCGTGCGGACGTTCGGGCTCACATTCTCGCCGCGAACCCCGTCACCCCGCGTGGCGCCCCGCACGAGCCGGCCGTTTTCGTACGTGAGCGCGATGCTGAGGCCGTCGATCTTCAGCTCCGCCACGTAGGTGACGGGAGTGTCCCCGAGGGCCGCGCCCTTCCGGACGCGCTCGTCGAACGCTCGCAGCTCGTCCTCGTTGTACGCATTGTCGAGGCTGAGCATCGGGACGACATGCTCGACCGTCGCGAAGGCCTCCGACGGGCGGCCCGCGACTCGCTGCGTCGGCGAATCGGGTGTGACGAGGTCCGGGTGCTCCGCCTCCAAGCGCTCCAGTTCGTGGAGCAGCCGGTCGAACTGCTCGTCGGAGATCTCGGGCTCGTCGTGGATGTAATAGCGCTCTTCGTGATGGCGAATCTGCTGCCGAAGTTCTGCTATCCGGGCCAGGGGATCCATCACAGGTACTGACGGGACAGGAGCGAGGGGTGAAGGGCGACGAAGAGGCGTCCGGCCACGTCGTCCGTACGGACGGTTTGAGTGTGTTGCCCGTCCTTCACTCTTGATCCTTCGCCCTTGGTCCTATCGATCCCGGGCGAGGACGTAATCGGGCAGCGCCATGAGCGCATCGCGCTCCCGGCTGGGAGGAAACGCGTCGAGCCAGCCCTTGGCGCGGTTGGCGTACTCGACGGCGCGCTCGTACGCCAGGTCGGTCGCGCCGTGCTCGCGCAGCAGCCGCAGGATTTCGCGCCATTGCTCGGGGCTGACGGTCCGGTTCTCCACGACCGTACGAATCAGCCGGTCGGCTTCATGTCCGCCGCGCTGAAGGAGGAAGATGATGGGCAGCGTCACCTTGCCCTCGCGCAGGTCGCCGCCGATCGGCTTGCCGAGCGCGATCTGGTCGGCGGTGTAGTCGAGCAGGTCGTCGACGAGTTGAAAGGCGATGCCGAGGTTGAACCCGTATTCGCGCAGCGCGTTTTCGCGCTCCGGTGTCACGCGGCCGAGCATTCCCCCGATCTCCGCGCAGCCGCCGAACAGGAACGCGGTCTTGCGACGGATGATCTCGAAGTGCTCCTCTTCGGCGATGTCGACGATGCCGGTCTTGGTGAGCTGGTACAGCTCCCCTTCGATCATGCGGAGCGTGACGTCGCAGAGCAGCCGGATGATCTCCAGCGAATCCTCGGTGAGCGCCATCGCCATCGACTTGATGTACAGGTAGTCGCCGAGGAGCACGGTGATGTCGTTGCCCCACCGGGAGTGCACGGCCATGCGCCCGCGGCGCAGGTCGGCGCCGTCGATGATGTCGTCGTGCACGAGGGTCGCCGTGTGGATGAATTCGACGACCGAGGCGTACAGGACCGCGCGCGCGCCTTCGTATCCGCTCAGGCGCGAGGCCATCAACAGGACGGCCGGCCGGACGCGTTTCCCGCCGCTGTTCTGGATGTACCGCCCCATCTCGGGAATCAGGGCGACGCGCGACTGGATGTGCCGGACGAATTCCTGCTCTACCGCCTCGAGATCGGCGCGTATCGGCTCGAAGATCTGCGTCAGATCCGCCGGGACGGAGCCGTTCTGCGCTCGGTCGCTCAACGGGACAGGGGAATTCGTCAAAGGTGCCAAGCCTCGCCCACAATACTGGAGTTGCTCGCGGAGTGTCAACGCGCTAAGCCGTTCGCGGCCCGTTATTTGCCAAACAGCGCCACGAAATTCGCGGTGACCTGCGTGCCCATTTCCGCGGCCGATGCTGCGCGGAGATCGGCGAGCGTTTCGAGCACCCGGACGACAAAAGCCGGCTCGTTCCGTTGGCCGCGGTGCGGCACGGGCGCCAGATAGGGAGAGTCGGTTTCGACGAGCAGCCGCTCCAGGGCGACCGCCGCGGCGGCTTCCCGCAGCTCTCCTGCCCGCGGAAACGTGAGGATGCCGGCAAACGACACGTGGAAGCCCAGCGCCTCCGCGTCGAGCGCCATGGCGCGATCGCCCGTGAAACAGTGGAACACGCCTCGAAGAGCGCCACCGCCCTCTCCACGGAGAATGCGGAACGTGTCGGCGGTGGCTTCGCGGGTGTGAACGACGACCGGCAGCCCGCGCGCCCGCGCGAGCCGCACCTGGGCGGCGAACACCTCCTGCTGCGCGTCACGCGGGGAAAAGTCGTAGTGATAGTCGAGTCCGATCTCTCCGATCGCGCAGGCGTCCATCGTCCCGATCTCGCGCTCCACCATTGCAAGAGCCGCCGCGACATCGCCGGAGAAGGCGCCCGCCTGGTGCGGATGAATGCCGGTGGCGAACCTGACGGTGGGCCACAGCGCGCGCACGCGGCCGGCGCGTTCCTGTTCGCCCGTGTCCCCTGCCGCTACAATGCAGACCGCCTCGGTTACGCCCGCGGCGTGCGCCCGCGCGATGACGTCCGGAAGGTCCGCCGCGAACTCCTCGCCCGCCAGATGGCAATGACTGTCAATCATTTACACCGGGGGCTTCGCCCCGCGGACCCCATATACGCCATCTCGCGGGGGCCCCGTGCCCCGCTCCGATGGCGTGGCTCGCTCGCGCGGCTCGCTCGCGTCACCGCACCCGCGTGCCCGGGGGAACGTCCTGGCTGAAGCCGACGAGGGCCGGCTTTCCACCCTCGAGACTCGCCGCCAGCACCATCCCATTCGACTCGATGCCCATCAGCTTCGCGGGCTTGAGGTTGAAGACCATGACGATGGTGCGGCCCACGAGCGTTTCGGGCTCGTAAGCCTCCGCGATGCCGGCGACGAGCGTCCGCTGCTCGGTGCCCACGTCGATCGTCATCTTGATCAGCTTCCGCGAGTTCGGCACCTTCTCGGCGGCCAGCACTTTGGCCGTGCGGAGGTCGATCTTCATGAACTCGTCGATCGTGATCTTGTTCTCGGTCTCGTTCTTGACTGGCGGGGACCCCTGCACCCCGCCAGGCTCACTGCGCTCGCCCGCGGCGCCAGAAGCCGGTTCCAGGGTCGGCGGGGGGGTATCGGCCATCTTCCTCAATTCATCCACGGTGTGCTCCATCCTTGGAAACAGCGGTTCAATCGGTCCTAGAGTGTTGCCGGCACCGAGCGTGCCCACGGCGAGGCCCGTCCACGTCTCGGCCTCGGCCATGCCGAGCATCGCGCGGATCCGCGCGGCCGTGGACGGCATCACCGGGTCGACCAGCGCCGCGACCACACGCAGCGCATCGGCCGCGTTGTACAGCGTCGTATCCAGCAGCGGGCGCGAGGCGGGATCCTTCGCAAGCGCCCACGGTTCGCGCGCGACAATGTACTTGTTCAGCGTGGAGATCAGCGCCCAGATCTCGCGCAGCGCGGAACTGAACTCGAAGGCGTCGGCGCCGGCGGTGGCGAGCCGAATCGTGTTCTCCGCGCTCAGCCGCAGCTCGAGATCCGAGGCGGCCGGCGCGACTGAAGGGGCCGGGACCACGCCCCCGCAGTAGCGCTGGATCATCGTCGTCACCCGGCTGACGACGTTGCCGAGATCGTTCGCCAGGTCCGAGTTGTAGCGCGTCAGAAACATGTCGTCCGCGAAATTCGCGTCCTGCCCGACCACCATCTCGCGCATCACGAAATACCGCAGCGCGTCCACCCCGAATCGATCCACGTATCCCTGCGGCTCGACGACGTTGCCCAGCGACTTGGACATCTTCGCTTCGTTCATCAGCCACCATCCGTGGCCGATGACCCGGCGCGGCAGCGCGAGTCCGGCGGCCATGAGGAACGCCGGCCAGTAGACGGCGTGCTGCCGGACGATTTCCTTGCCCATCAGGTGGACGTCCGCCGGCCAGTACTTCTGCAGCCGCGGCGCGTCGTCTGGAAAGCCCGCGGCCGTCAGGTAATTGGTCAGGGCGTCGAACCAGACGTACATGACGTGCCCGGGATCGTCCGGGACGGGAATGCCCCACTTGAAGGACGTCCGGCTCACGCTCAAGTCGCGCAGGCCGGCGGAGACGAACGCGATCATCTCGTTGCGCCGGACATCGGGCGTGAGGAAGCCGGGGTTCGATCGATAGAGATCGAGCAGCGGTCCCTGAAACTTCGAGAGCTGGAAGAAGTAACTCTCCTCGCTCAGCCGCTCCACCCCGCTGCCGCACATCGGGCAACGCCTGCCGTCGGCGAGCTGCGCCTCGGGAACGAAGAGCTCGTCGACCGTGCAGTACCACCCCTCGTAGCTGGCTTTGTACAGGTAGCCGCGATCACGCACCCGACGCCAGATCTCGTGCGCCGCGCGGATGTGCCGTGCTTCGGTCGTCCTGATGAAGTCGTCGTTCGAGATGTTCAGCGCGCGGAACAGGTCCCGGTATTTCGCGGCGATCCGGTCGGCGAACTCCGGCGTGGCCGTGCCGGCTTTCTTCGCGGCGCGCTCCACCTTCTGACCGTGCTCGTCGGTCCCCGTGAGAAAGAGGACATCGTCTCCCTTCAGACGGCGCGATCGCGCGATCGCATCGGCCAGCATCGTCGTGTAGGCGTGGCCGAGATGCGGCTCCGCGTTGATGTAGTAGATCGGCGTCGTTATGTAGAACTTGGTCATTATCAGTCGATAGTCGTTAGTCGATGGTCAAAGTCAAGAGTCAAAAGTCAAAGTCGAAGTCAAAGTCGAGCAGCGAGCAACGAGCAACGAGCAAGTTACTCTCTCGAGTCAATCCACGCCTTGATCGCCACAGCCTGCACCTGTTTGATCGGGAGCCCGCGCTCCGCCGCGACCCTCGCACAATCCTCGAACTCCGGCGATGCATTGAGCACGCGGCCATCCCGGGTCGCCACCTTGAATCGAATCGTTCCGAGCGGCGTCGCCACCGGGCGTATCTCCCGGTCGAGCCGATCCCGCCACATTTCCTGGTACCGCACGCCTATTGTCGTCGTGTCGGTGTACAACACCGCGGTGATCGCGTCGCGATGTTCCGGCGCGGCGATGGCGGTCACGAGAACGCCGGGGCGCCCCTTCTTCATCTGCACCGCCGCGTAGAACACGTCGAGCGCGCCGGCGCCGGCAAGCCGGTCCATCAACGGCCCGAACAGCTGCGGGTTCATGTCGTCGATCTCGCATTCGATCGACACGATGCGCTCGGCGGCCGTGCTCCCCTGCTCGTCGCCGGTGATGATCCGGAGCACGTTGGGCGCGCCGGGAAAATCCTTGAATCCCGCGCCATAGCCGATCCGATCGATCCGCATCGAGGGCAGCGGCCCGTACGCCGCCGCGTACTCGGTCACGAGCAGCGCGCCGGTCGGCGTCACCAGTTCCGACTGCACCGCGCCGGCGTAGACGGGCACCCCTTCGAGCAGCCGCGCGGTCGCGGGCGCGGGCACGGGGAACGTGCCGTGCGCGCACTGGACGGTGCCGCCGCCGACGTTCAGCGGCGAGGCCATCACGCGGTCCGCGCCGAGCCACTCCATCCCATGCACGGCACCCACGATGTCGATGATCGAATCGAGCGCGCCCACCTCGTGGAGGTGCACCCGCTCCACCGGCATGTCGTGAATCGCCGCCTCGATTTCCGCGAGCCGCGCGAACAACGCGACCGCGCGGGCCCGGCCGCAGGCGGAAAGGGCCGACCGGCCGATGGCCGCTTTGATGTCGGTCAGGCTGTGGTGATCTTGCGCGTGGTCGTGGTGATGGTGGCCGTTGGCGTGCGAGTGTGCGGCCTCGCTCGCATGATGATGCGTTGGGAGTTGGGAGTTGGGCGCTGGGAGTTGGGCGTTGGGTGTTGGGCGTCGAATGTCCCGCGCCTCCTCGGCGAAGACGCGGAACCTCGTGGCCGCCACGCCGCCGCGCGTCACGCGCTCGGAGGCGACGCCGCCGTACTCGATGGCCAGGCTCCCCAGCGCCGCCCGCAACCCCTCGATCGGCAGCCCCAGGTCCAGCAGCGCGCCGATCACCATGTCCCCGGACGCACCGGAGAAACAATCGAAGTAGGCCGCTTTCGCCACTAGCGGCGCCCCGCCTCGATGAAGCTGAAATAGCGCTGGTCGGACAGAATCATGTGATCAACGACCTCGATCCCCATCAGCGCGCCGGCGGCCACGATCCGCTCGGTCAACTGCACGTCATCCGCGCTCGGCAACGGATCGCCGGACGGGTGGTTGTGAAACAGAATCAGCGCGCCGGCCTCGGCCAGCGCCGCCTCGCGAAACACGTCGCGCGGATGGACGATGCTCGAATCGAGCGTGCCGATTGACAGCACCGTCGTCCGCAGCACGCGCCGCTTCGTATCGAGCAGCACGACGCCGAACTGCTCGACCGGCCGGTTGCCATACTGCGGCAGGAGAAACTCCGCCGCGATGCGCGGACTCGTAATCTGAACCCGTTCGCCGGCCGCCCGCGTGAGTGTCCGGCGCCCGAGCTCGATCGCGGCGAGCACCTGCGCGGCGCGCGCGGTGCCGATGCCGCGCACGTGCCGCAGATCGTCGGGCCTCGCGCGTCCCAACCCGTGCACGCCGCCGAGCGCGCCGAGCAGCGCGTTGGCCAGGTCGAGCGCGCCGGCGCGTCCCTGTCCGTGCCCGAGCACCATCGCCACCAGCTCGTTGTCGCCCAGCGCCGCCACGCCGAGACGCTGCAGTTTTTCACGCGGCCGATCGTGCGGCGCGACGGTCTTCATCGTACACCATACCTGCTATACTGCCGGGAGGATGCGTCGTCTGTCGGCCCTGCTGTGCGGGCTGTTCCTCTGTGCCGCCTGCTCGGAACCTCCCCGCAAAGAACTCGATCGTGCGCAGGCAGCCGTGGACCGCGCGCGCAAGGCCGGCGCCGACGAGTACGCGCACGACGCCTTCGCCGCGGCGGGCAACGCCCTGAAGCAGGCACACGAGGCGGTCGCCCAGCGCGACTATCGCCTGGCTCTCTCGCATGCGCTCGACGCGAGCGAGCGCGCCGACGATGCGGCGCTGCAGGCGGAGACGGGCCGGAGCCGCGCCCGCACGGAGGCCGAGCGGGCCCTGGCCGGGGCAACCGCGGCCCGCCGGCAGCTCGAAGCGCGGATCAAAGCCTCGCGCCTGGCGCCGCGCGACCTCCGTGCGCCCAGCCGTCTGCTGTCCGACGCCGATACGGCTCTGCAAGAAGCGCGCGCGCAGTTCGACGCCGGACATTACGTCCAGGCGCGTGACGCCGTCAAAGGACTCAACTCGCGGATTTCGCCGCAGATCGAGGCACTGGAGCTCACGGGCCGGGGACGCGCTGCGCGGCCGCCGAAGAAGCGGCGCTGATCGCCGTTGCAGCGGCGGCAGCAGGCACCGAAGCCCACGATTGCAGTTCCTGTCTCATCGCCGCAGCTCGCAGCTCGCAGCTCGATAGAGCTGGGAACTGGAAACTGGGAACTGTTTTAGAACATCCAGCCGAGTCCCGTGACCAGCGCGACGATCACGACGAAGCCGGCGACATCGAGCGCGATGCCGTGCTTCATCATCGCGGTGATCGGCACGTGCCCCGAGCTGTAGACGATGGCGTTGGGAGGTGTGGAGATGGGCATCATGAAGCCCATCGATGCGCCGAGCGTGGCGCCCAGCGCGGGCTCGATCGGGTTGACGCCGGCCGCCTGCGCAACGGCGAGCGCGATAGGCACGACCATGTTCGCCGACGCGGTGTTCGAGGCCGCTTCGGACATGACGATCGCCACGGCGGTGAAGAGCACCGTCAGCGCAAAGGCGGATTTCGCGGGCAGCCACCCGGTAATCCCGCGGCCCAGCGCCTCGGCCAGGCCGGTCGAGAAGGCCAGTTCGCCCATCGCCAGCCCGCCGCCAAAGAGCAAAATGATCCCCCAGTCGATCTTGACCGCTTCTTCCCATCTCAATGTGAACCGGCGCGTGCGCCAGCTCACCGGCAGCACGAACAGCAGGATCGCGCCGCACATCGCGGCGACCGACTCGGGAACCGCGGCGCTGAAGGCCTTGCCGAACACCGTCGCATCGAGATGCAGGATGGCGAGCACGCCCGGCGTCAGCCAGAGCACCACCGTCATCGCAAAGGCGATCAGGACGTTCCGTTGCCCCTGCGACATCGGCCCGAGCCGCCGCAGTTCCTCGGCGATGAGGTCGGCCCCGCCCGCATCGAGCTTCAGCTCGCGCAGTGACCGCGAATAAAAGTACGCCACCAGGAACGCGAACAGCAGGACGACGATCGGCACCCCCAGCATCATCCATTTGAAGAAACTGATCTGGACGCCGGCGATCCGGCTCAGCATGCCGATGCCGATCAGGTTCGGCGGCGTGCCGATGGGCGTCCCGATGCCGCCGATGGAGGCGCCAAACGCGCAGATCAGCATCATCGCCAGGGCAAAGTCGCGGCTGCCCTGCTCCGACTCACGCCCTTCGGTCAGGTGCGCCGCGATTGACAGCCCGATGGGAAACATCATCGCGGTGGTCGCGGTGTTGCTGATCCACATCGAGATGCCCGCGGCCACGCCGCCGAAGACGAAGAGGATCCGGGCGGGGCTGGCGCCCACGAGCCGCGAGGACAGCGCCCCGAACGCGATGCGGCGATCGAGGCCGTGCACGAACATGGCCTCGGCCAGCATGAAACTGCCGATGAACAAGAAGATGATGGGATCGGCAAACGGCGCGAAGGCGGCCTTCGCGGGCGCGACGCGGAGGACGACGGTGAGCACCGGCCCGATGAGCGCGGTCACCGACAGCGGCAGCGCCTCGGTCACCCACAGCACGACCATCATCGCGAGGATCGCCCCAAGCCGATGCGCGGGAGCAGGGATGGGCAGCGGGGCCACCAGCAGCGCGACGAAGACCGCCGGCCCGGCGAAGAGGCCGACCGTGCGACGCCTCCGGTTGAACTGCTCTTCCGCCGGTGAGTACGCCTCCATCGAGCCGGCAGCCTCGTGGAGTTTGCGCATCATTCCGCGCCCGTCGCGCGTAACCATCGTGCCTCCGCAATGACCTCGGCCCAGCCGGTCAGGAACAGCCCCTCCGCCGTCCACTCGACGCGTTGCGCTCCACCCGGAGCCACCACCTGGACGTCGCGTGCCGCGCCGCCGTATTGCATGGCGGCCACGGCCGCCGCGCACGCCCCCGTACCGGAGGCCTCCGTCGGTCCCACGCCGCGCTCCCAGATGAGAATCCGCACCAGGTCTGGCGCCTCCACCATCGCCAGCTCCACGTTCGTGCCTTCCGGAAAATGTGGATGCACGGCCAGCGCCGCGCCCAGCAGGTGCAGCCGCGGCTCGGTGACCTCACCAAGGACGACACACTGCGGGTTGCCGACGCGCAGCGTCACGACATCGAGCGGACGCCCATGCACCTCGAGCGATCTCCGCGCGATCTCAGCCGGCTGTCCCATCGACGCGCGAAACGTGAATCGTCCCCCCTCGCGCTCGATCAGGTCGAGCCGCTTCACGCCCGCTTCCGTGAAGATGTCGACCGATCGCCGTGAGGGCTCCCCGTCCGCCCGGCGCCCTACCAGCCACGCGGCCAGGCAGCGCACGCCGTTGCCCGACAGCTCGGAGTGGCTGCCATCCGCATTGAGCAGATCGAATGTTGCGCCGCCTGCCGGCTGCTCACGAAAAATCACCAGCCCGTCAGCGCCAAGACCGCGGTGCCGCTCGCAGACCGCCCGCGCGAACGACGGCCGGTCGAGCGACGGGGCGAGCGCCTGCTCGTCAACGAGCACGAAATCGTTGCCGAACGCGTGCGACTTCACGAGAGGGATCCCCGTCATTTCCGGCAGAAGGCCAGGAGGTGCCAGCCGAAGCGCCGGACGAGCGACCGCGGCAGCACGTTGAAGGCACCGACAAAAAACGTGTTGAACAGGATGCCCTTCCACCCGCCGTGGAGGCGTGACTTGACGGGGAACCGCTCCTCTACGATCCGCACGCTCCGGAACCCTGCGAGCAGCGCGCGGAGCTCAGCCGCGCTGTACTTCTTCAAGACGGGGGCATCCTCGTGCTCGAGTGGCACTTTCATCAGCTTCGAGAGCGCGTTCAGCCAGGAAATGCGGTTGTACACCTGGAACACCGCCTCGCCGTCCGGCGTCAGCACGCGCCGGCATTCGTTCACGAGCGCCTGGGGGTCAGCCGTGTATTGCACGACACCGTGGGCGTAGACGAGATCGAAGCTGTCGTCCGGAAACGGCAGGTGCTCCCCGTCGGCGACGCGGAGGTCCGCGTCGAGCCCTTGCTGGGTGACGTTCGCGCGCGCAAGGGCAACGGCCGATTCCGCGAGGTCGACGCCCGTGACGATTGCGCCACCCTTCGCGAAGCGGACCAGATCCGTCCCCGCTCCACAGCCGACTTCGAGCACGCGCTTGCCGCGGTAGCCGTCGAAATCGACGAGACGCAGCAGATGGTGCAGCTTCTCGAAATGGTACTGATCGAGATCGCTGAAAAACCCAGGTGAACCCACCGGGTGCGCGGTAATCTCCAGGTCGTGAATGTGCCGGTTCCAGTACTCGCGAACGTCGGAAATGGTGGGCCGGGGTGACACGGGCCACTACTATAAGATAAAAGCTCTACCATGCGGACACGCGATCTCACGCGCCTCGAATCAGCCGTCCACGACGTACTCGTCGTCGGCGGCGGCATCCAGGGACTGACGATCGCGTACGAGTGCGCGAGCCGGGGACTCACCGTCGCGCTCGTCGAGGCGGGAGACTTCGGCGGCGGCGCGTCCTTCAACCACCAGAAGACGGCGCACGGCGGGTTGCGGTCGCTCTCGACGGGGAGGATCGGCCGGGCCCGTGAGGCGATCCGCGAGCGGCGCGCGCTCGCCCGCATCGCGCCATGGCTGCTCCGGCCCCTGCCGTTTCTCATGGGCACCTACCGTTCCGCGATCCGCAGCCGGGTGGCGCTCGCGGCCGCTTTCAAGGTTGACGGCTGGCTGGGGCGCCATCGCAACGACGGGGTCGAGCCGGAACTGCACCTGCCGGCGGCGCGGCTGGTGTCAAAGGCGGCGACGATCGCGCTGTTCCACGGCATCCGGCGGCCGCGCCTGACCGGCGGCGCCCAGTGGTACGACTACCAGATGGTCGAGAGCGATCGCCTGACGATTGCCTTTGCCGCGGCGGCTGACCGCGCGGGCGCCGATCTCGCCAACCATGTCGAAGCCCTGGACCCGTTGAAAGAGAACGGGCGGATCGCCGGCATGTACGTCCGCGACGGGCTGACCGGACGAACGTTCGCCGTTCGCGCGCGCCTGACCGTCAACGCGGCCGGATCGCGCGCGGGCGTGCTGATGGCCGCCTTTGGCATTCTGAACGCCTGTCCGCTGCTGAAGGCCATGAACCTGGTGACCTCGAAGCGAGCCAGCGACATCGCGCTGGCCGCCCCGGCAGCGGACGGCCGGATGCTCACGCTCGTGCCCTGGCGAGGCCGTGCGCTGGTCGGCACCGCGCAATCCCGCGCGCTCGTCGATCCGGACGACACGGCGGTGCGCGGCTCGGAAGTCGACACGTTCATCCGGCAGGCCAACGCCGCCTTCCCCGCCCTCGACATCTCCCGCGCGGACGTGACGCTGGTGCACCGCGGGGTCGTACCGGCCCAGATCGGGCGCGACGGTGTGGCGGAGTTGAGGCCGGACCCCGAGATCGTCGATCATGCCGCGCAAGGCGCCCAAGGGGCCCTCACGGTGATCGGCGTGAAGTACACGACGGCACGCGGCGTCGCCGAGCGCGCGGCTGACGCCATCGGAAAGCGCCTTGGCAAGCGCCTCTCCGCGTCAAGGACCGCGGTCACGCCGCTGCCCGGAGCGGCCATCGCCGACCACGAAGCGCTCGCCATCGAGGCCGCGCGCGCCGCGAGGCTCGAGGTGCCAACACCCGCGATCGGCCACTTGATTGCGTTGTATGCGGAGGCGACCCCGCGCGTCATCAGCCTCATGGCCGAGCGCGAAGGTCTTCGCGCGCCCCTGGTCGCGACCTCCGACACGATTGGCGCGGAAGTGGTCCACGTGATTCGCAGCGAGATGGCCATGCGCCTGACGGATATCGTGCTGCGGCGCACCGGGCTGGGCAGCGCGGGGCATCCGGGCCGGGCCGCCATCGAACGGTGCGCCGAGATTGCCGCGGCAGAACTCGGGTGGGATCCCGCTCGGACCGCGGCAGAGATCGACGCCCTGGAGAAGGTGTACCTGATCGAGTAATTGGTGAGTTGGCGAATTGGTGAATTAGTGAGTTGACGGGTTGGTGAATTAACGACCTTCGTCAATTCACCAACTTGCGCCAATTCACCAATTCACCAACTCCACCAATTCACCAAGTCACGAACTTCAAGCATCAGAATTCGAACCGTCCGGTGAACTGCACGATGCGGGCGGTGTTGCCCGTGCCCGTGATGCGGCCGAACGTCGTGCTGTTGATGTTGAAATCCCCGGCGTAGAACGACACCGTGTTGAACAGGTTGAACGCCTCCACGCGGAACTCGACCGTGTAGCGGCTGACCACCTTCACGCGCTTCGCGAGCGAGCCGTCGACCGTCCAGATCGGCGGCGCGTCGAACGCCAGAATCGGCAGCGTGCCGACCTGCCCGGCCACCGGGTTGAAGAACACCTGCCCGGAGAAGCCGGCCGCGTTGGCGAGGTTGTCCGCCCCCACCGCGCGTCCGTCGGCTCCGACGAGGTTCGGATCCAGCCAGTAGATCTTGCCGTCCGCCGTCTTGGTGACTTTGAACAGCTGCTTGATCTGGTCCACGGACAGCGTGGAGACCGCCGTGTTGGCGCCCGACCGGTTCGCGCGGTTGAACGTGCCGCGCGTCGAGTAGATGCCGACCGGCGATCCGGACTGCCAGTGCAGGATGGCGCTCAGCTGCCAGCCGCCGAGGATCGCGTCAGCTACGCCGCCCTGGTTGAGCCACCGCCGTCCCTGCCCGAACGGGAGATCGAAGATCGCGTTCCCGTTGACCAGGTGCGTGATGTTGTAATTGGAGCGTCCGGCGTCGAGCTGCGGACGGTTGATGTCGAGATACGGCTCGAAACGGCTCTGGCTGCCGGCGCCCGTGCTGTTCGACCGGGTCTGGCTGAACGTGTAGTTCAACTGGCCCATGAAGCCGTTGCGGTACTGGCGGCGCAACTCGACCTGGAGGGCGTTGTAGTCCGTCCAGCCGTCGTTGCGCATGGCGCCGGCCTGGTAGATGCCGCCGTTCGGGTAGAACGCCGCCAGCGCGCCGGCCACCCGGCTCGTGACGTAGAAGTCGGCCAGGGTGGCGACTTCGTTCTGCTGGAGCGCGCTCCGGACGTTGCTGTTCGTCAGGAGACCGCCGTTGTAGTTCGTGATGACGCTGAGCGGCTGGCTGCCTGAGATGTTCGCGTTGTACGACGGATCGAAGACCCCGTTGGCCGCCAGCGCGAGGTAGCCGTTGCTGCGGGCACGGTTGAAGTCGTCGAGGAACGCCTGCGGGACGTTGATCTGGTTCAAATCAACGCCCTTCCAGATGCCGCGGCCGAACGTGCCGACGTAGCGCGCCTCTCCCGTGAGCGCCCAGCCGAGATCGCGCATCATGCCGATGCTGACCTGGTGCACTTTCGGCTGCTTGATGTTGGGATTCACGATCCCCATCTGCCCGGTCGCGCTGAGCGCCATCTGATCGGCCAGCGTGCGGACGGTCTTGAACGCCGGGGTCGGAATCTCCGGCACGCCCGCACTCAGGGTCGTGTACTGGTTCGAGACGTTGGCGCCGGTCGCCAGGCCCGCGTTCATGTTCGCGAAGTTGGTGGCCACGGTGACCCCTTCCTCGTTCACGTAGGTGAGCGAGTACCCGCCGCGAACCGAGGTCTTCCCGTCCCTGAACGGATCCCAGTTGATTCCCACCGTCGGACCGAAGTTGAGCCGGTTCGGCTTCCACATGCCGCCGTTCACGAACGAGATCGTCGCGCTCGGATCGCGCAGGACGTCCTCGTAGCTGCGGCCGTCCAGCACCGGCAGGAATGCCAGGTTGTGGTCTTCCCTGACCGGGCTGTAGTACTCCCACTTCAGGCCCGCGCGCAGCGTCAGATTGGGCTTCACGCGCCAGCTGTCCTGGGCGTACGCCGCGGTGTTGTTCAACGTGTAGTTCCGGTCGTTCGGTATCCCCGCCACGTAGCCGGAGTTCTGATCCCTGACCTGGAACGTGCGGGCGACGCTGCTGATCGTGCCCGACAGCAGCGCGAGCATCGTGTTGGCGCTCGCGAGGTTCGCCGAGCTGATGCCGCCCGGGAACATGCTCGCGTTGAGCTGGACGCTGCCCGGCGCCGCGGAGCTGAAGCCCCAGGTAATCGTCGGAACCGTGCCCTCGTAGTTGTACGGGTTCACGTGGATCTTCTGGAAGCTCATGCCCATCTGCAGCGAGTGGGCGCCGAGCAGCCAGGACGCGTTGTCGTTGAACTGGTACGTGTTCGTGTAGCGCCCCTGCGGCAGGAAATTGATCTGCGGATCCTGCAGCGTGAGCGGCAGCGTGGCGGTCTGGCCGGCGAAGCGCAGCGTCGGGATCGCGCTCTCGGTCACTTCGAACTTCACCGGCGCCAGGTTGGCTCCCGCGCGCACCTCGTTCTGGAATTTTGCGAACGCCATCCAGCGCCACGCGCCGACGAACCGCTTGACGGGCGAGCTCGTGAAGGCGAGCGGCCGGTCCTGGCTGATGAAGTCCAGGTCCGGACGATCATCGGTCTCCTTGAAGGAGCTCCCGACCACCTCGAAGTGGTGCTTCTCGTTGAACTCGTAGTCGACGCGGCCGCCGAAGTAGTCGCGTCGCGTGAGCCGGTTCTGGTTCCACCGGTACCCGGCGGTGTTCAGCGAGTCGCCGCGGTCGAAGTTGTTCACGTGCGTGTAGTCCACGATCTTCGACAGCACGAGCTGTTGCATCCTGGGATCGATCGAGAGGCCGGTGGCCTGCAGGATGTTGACGGAATGCTGCTGCCCGTCGAGCCCGAGGTAGCGCCACACCCCCTGGAACGTGTCCGCGTTGGCCGGAACCGTGACGTTCTGCGCTCCGGCCTGCTTCCGCCGGAAGCCCTCGTAGTACCCGAAGAAGAACATCTTGTCCTTGTCGACCGGGCCGCCGAGGCGTCCGCCGAACTGGTTCTGCTGGAGCGGCGGCTTCTTCACGTTCGACTTGTTATTGAAGAACGAGTTGGCCGCGAACCTGTTGTCGCGGTTCTGCTCGAAGACGCTCCCGTGGAACGTGTTGCTGCCCGAGGGGGTCACCATGCGGACCGCGGTTGCGCCCCCCGCGGCGTCGGCACCCTGCACGGACGTGGTAATCGTGAATTCCGCCACGTTGTCCGACGTCGGACGGTTCGGCAGGAAGTCCAGCGAGTTGGTCCGGATGAAGTTGTCCTGGATGTTGATGCCGTCCTGCGTGACCTGCGTCCAGGTCGCGCGGCCCCCGTTGATGCCGGTGTTCACGCGCGCGGCGATGCCCGCCACGCCCGCCTGCATGCGAATGAGGTTCGTCATGTCGCGGTTGACGAGCGGCAGCTGCAGCACCTGCTTCTGCGTGACCGTCCGGCTGATCTCCGGCGTCGTCGTCTGCACCTGTTCCGTGTTCGCTTCGACCACGACGGTCTCGGAGAGCTGCCCGAGCTCCAGACGCGCGGTCAGCGAGTACTCCTGGTTGACGTTGATGACCACGCTCGGGAAGCTCGCGGCCTTGAATCCCTGCAGCTCGATGAGGACCTTGTAGGTGCCGATCGGAAGCTGCGGGAAAGTGAATTCACCTGCTCCGCCGGTCACGGTGCTCTGCACCTGGTTGGTCTGCAGGTTCGTGATGGTGACGGTCGCCCCCGGCAGAACGCCGCCCGACGAATCGAGCACTGTTCCGGCCAGACGGCCGAGCGTGCCCTGAGCGGCCGCCGCTCCGGGCAGCACGACAAAGATGATGGCCGCCAAGGCGGTCATTGCGGTGAGACTCCGCAATCTCGACATGGATCCCCCTGTGAAACTTGTATGAGTGATAAAGACGCGCAGGACCGGACGCTCCAATCCGTGTCGCGTCAGTCGCGGGTGGGACTAATGCAAAGCAGCGACCGCGTCCGCCGTGAAACGATCGCTGCGGACGACGGGAATTCGGCGTGGACGCCGATACCCCGGCATCATCGGATCAGCGTTTCACCGGGAGACCCTGGGCACATCGCGCGAAGGTGCCGGATACCTGCCATTCGTCTGAATGACGGCGGCAGAGGTCCGGTGGGTTGCTTGCGGTACGGCGGCAGAAGGTTGGATCGATCGCTACGGAATCGTGAATCCCTTGAACACCCAGGTCGCGCCGATGGTGAACCCGATGCTCGGATCGCGCGACGTCATGCCCAGGATCAGGCCGCCGTCGACTCGCACCGTGCCCCGCGTGATGCGCGCGCCGGCACGCATGGCGCCGCGGCTCTCGGTCCCGACCGGCACGTCGTCGTCGCGCGTGTTCATGCGGCCGTTGATCTCGCCGACGACCTCGATGCCCTGCCGGACCGCGCGAGCCACCGACGCACCGAACGTCAGCACGTCGTTCTGCCGATCGCCGCGCACGGGATCGCCGAGGATCCCGAAGCCGGCGTTGCCCACGAACCTGATCGACTGCACGGTCTTGCCGACGAGCAGCGACGCATAGAAATCGGTCGTATCGAGGCCGAGGCCGCTTTCGTTGCCGGCGTTCGGCAGCTTCGTCGCAACACGGATCCCGAGCGCAGGGCGACCGGGCCCCTCGGCGAGCAGCCGGATCTTCGTGCCAATGACCAGGTCTTCGATGTCGCTCGAGCGATCGCCGGCCAAGTCCAGCATGCTCGACAGCGGCGCGTCGGCACGCGAGGTCACGGCCAGGCGGTTGTACAGGCCGCCGTCGATCTGCACTTCCGCGATCGAGCTGACGCCGATGCTGATGCCGAGCGTCGGCAGACGAAGAAGATCACCCTTGAGCCCGGAGGCCGGATACGACGCGCCGCGCAGCGCATCGACGCCCCCTTCGAGCAGAATCAGGCCGGACCCGATTGTCTCGGGATCCTCGGTCACGAGCGGCCGCTGCTGCGCCACGGCCTCGGCAGCCGCCGCGAGGGTCATCGCCAGGACAACGAGCGGGAGGCATCGAAGTTTCATCAAACCCTCAATCAAAGGGCACGCGTGCTGTCGAGCAGCACCGTGACCGGACCATCGTTCACCAGCTCGACCTGCATGTGCGCCTGGAAGACGCCGGTCGCGATCCGCACGCCGGCGTCGCCGAGCGCGCGCACGACGTCCTCGTAGAGTGCCCGGGCGAGCGCGGGCGGCGCCGCCCCATCGAGCGATGGCCGCCGCCCTTTCCGGCAATCGGCCTGCAATGTGAACTGGGACACTACGAGAACCGCGCCCCCTGTTTCGACGACCGAACGGTTCATCCGGCCGTTCTCGTCCTCGAACAGGCGAATCTCCCGGATCTTGGACGCGATGTATTGGACGTCGGCGGGCCCGTCTTCGTTGGCGACTCCGACCAGGGCGAGCAGGCCCCGCCCGATTTCGCCGGCGGCGGCGCCTTCGACGGTCACCCTGGCGCGGCTGACGCGCTGCAGGACCGCGCGCATCAGCGCCTGACGATCCGCAGCGGCGCCACGCCCTCGCCGAGGGCCGCCTCGCGCAGGTCCGGCAGCGGGTTGATCCGCGTGTCGAGGAGGTGGCGCCCGGCGACGTTCGCGAGCGCCCGGATCATCGAGTTCTTGACCTCGGGATGCTCGACCTCGAGCTCCGCGATCAGCCGCTTGACGCGCTGGCGCTGGAGGCTGAGATCGCCGCAGGCCGGGCAGCAGCAACCGATGATCGGCAGCGCTTCCGCCTTTGCATACGCGCGCGCCTCAGCCTCGCTGACGTACACCAGTGGACGGACGACGACGTGCTCGCCGTTGTCGGAGACGAGACGGGCGGGCATGGCCTTGAGACTGCCGGCGAAGAACAGGTTCAACAGCAAGGTCTCCACGAAGTCGTCGAGATGGTGGCCGAGCGCGATCTTCGTCGCGCCGACCTCCTGGGCGAGCCGGTAGAGCACGCCCCGCCGGAGCCTGGCGCAGAGCGAGCACGGCGTCGCGCCGTCGAGTAGATCGTCCATGACGTCGCCGATGCCCGTGTGCTCGATGCGGTATTCCCACCCGCGCGACTCGCACGTGTTCGCGATGAGGTCGTGCCGATAGCCGTCGTAGCCGGAGTCGACGGTGACGGCCACGAGGGAGAACGTGATCGGGGCGCGCCGCCGCAGGACATCGAGGATGTTGAGCAGCGCCCAACTGTCCTTGCCGCCGGAGAGCCCGACCATCACCCGATCGCCGTTCTCGATCAGGTTGTATTCGGTGATGGCGCGGGTCACCTTCTTCGCGATCCGAGTTTCGAGGGTTGACTTGTAGGGCATGGCTCTTGTTCGAACGACAGCCGCTGTTCCGCTGCACGGGCCGACGGCTCTTACGACACGAAGACCACGAAGAACACGAAGTTCACGAAGACTGTAAGCGATTTTCCAAGATCCCACGCCCCAGAGGGTTTCCAGGACCCCACGCCGCCGGGACACTTGGACACACGAGCTGCGACGCGCCTGCTCAGTGTGCCGTCGAGCGCCTGCCCGAAGGGCCGGCAGCGCCTTGCGCGGCTCGACGGCACGCAGCGGGACAGCGTCACATCCGAAGATCTGTCCTCCTTGACTGTCTTCGTGCCCTTCGTGTGCTTCGTGCACTTCGTGCCAGGGACGTGAGTCAACCCGGCCTGCGTGCAGTGAACATCGTTCACTTCACGAGGTCTTCGTGTGTCAATTGTCGCACGGCATCCGCCCAATTGAGCTTCGCGCCGGCCGTGAACCCTTCCTCGCCCATCCGCTCGGCGAGGGGCGCGTCATCCATCAGCCGGCGCAGCGACACCGCGATCGCGTGCGGCGTTGGCTCCGTGACCAGGCCGCTGACCCCATCCGCGACGAGCTCGGCGGGACCGCCGCTGTCGGTGCAGGTGACGACGGCCTTGCGCGACGCGAAGGCCTCGACGGTCACGAACCCGTAATCCTCGTCGTGCGGCGGAAAGCAGACGGCACGGCACCGGGCCAGGTGATCGAGCATCTCGCCGTCGGTCAGCCGGCCCACGAGCGACACGCGGCCGGCAAGGCCGAGCGCCGCGACGAGCGTATGCAGCCGATCGCGATCCTCGCCCTCGCCTGCAATCACCGCCTTGATGCCCGCCGCTTCACGCTCGGCGAGCGCGCGCACGAGCAGGTCGGCCCGTTTGAGCGGCGTGAGGCGGGACACCATGAAGATGTAGTCGCCGTACTCGTCACACCGGTACAGACGCTGCGGCGCCGGCGGGTACATCACCGTCGTCCGCAGCTCCGGCCACATCGCGAGCCGCCGCTGCACGGCGCCAGAGATGACGAACACCTTCGATACATTGCGCGTGAGCAGATACCGGTCCGCCGCGTGGATGAGCAGGCGGCGCGTACGCTCCTTGACGCGCCCCTGCGGGCTGAGACCGCCGCTGAACCGGCCCCACTGGTCGTAGTACTCGCGCATCGTGTGGTTGAGCCAGCAGACGTGATGCGGATGCCGCACCGCATAGCTCGGATAGCGGAGGCTGACGACCCGATCGATCGGCTCACCCTCCGTGGTCCCGACGTCCGTGAGCCAGTTCGCCAGATACGCCGCGCCCTGACGCCCGAAGCGGTTCTGCGGCGTCACGATGGTGCTGGCGACGTGCCCGGCCTCGCAGAGCGCCTGCACGAGCGCGCGGGCCATCACGAGATGGCCGCCTTCCGCCATCGGCGGACTCGAGGTGACGACGGCGATCCTCATTGGGGCGACGCTTCGAGCATCGGCGTCACGCGCACTCCGAGGTACCGCACGTCGGTCGAGTCCGGATCGAAGAAGATCGGAGTGAAGCCTCGGCTGCTGGACACCGACGCCTTCCACAGGAGCCCGCCCCGGATCTCCTTCTCGTACGGAAAGCCGGGCGGCATCGCGATCGTGACCTGCGTTGTCTGTCCCGCGTCGAGATGCAGCGACTGCCGGCGCCCGGCAATCGCGACCGTCACGTCGGTGGCCACCGCACCGGCCGTCAATGTGAACGTCGCCCGGCGAATGGGCCGATCCGTCTTGATGACAATCTCCGCGCGTGATTCGCCGCGGACCCAGAAGCTCTTGTCGGCCTCCCTGAATGCGTTGCTGTCGAGGAACGAGAGGAGGAACCCCGGATCGCCGCGGCCGAGATCGCCGAACCAGACCCGGCCGCGATCCGCCTCCGTGAAGATCGGCAGGTCGTTCAACAGCGTCAACTCGACCGGCAGGAGCCGGAGAAGACCGCCGTCGGCGTTGCCGGCGGGCCTGAACGCGGCCGTGAACGGGTTCATGACCATCGGCGCGACGAACAGCGCACCCACCACCCAGGGGACGAACGCCAGTGCCGTCGATTCGATCGGCGGCAGCAGAAACAGCATGACCCCGTAGCCGCTCAAGAAGTACCGGTTGCCGACGCCGCCCCCGCTCCACGTGTACGGCGTCGCCAGCAGGAAGGTCAGACCCTGCACGAGCGCGGACCCGAGCACCAGCCACTGCCAGCCTGGCCGCCGCCTGGGCGCCGCGAGCATCGCCAGCATCGCGAAGACGCCCGGAAAGAAGTAGCCGAGCATTCCGGCGTACCGCCCGACGAAGAAGTACTCGAGGTTATGCGCGAGGTTCGACGTGAACGTCCGCCGGCTGAAGATCACCTCCGGCATGACCCCCTCGCGCGATTTCGGAGCGCCCACCTGTGGGCGCGTGACCTCGTTCTGGAACGGAAACTCGAACACGTAGGACTTCCGATCGCCGCCGCCCTGGTAGTTCCAGTCCCCGGACATCGCCATGTTGACCGCGAAGAATCCGCCGGCCACGATCGCGAAGACCGCGCCGCTCTTGACGAGCGCGGACCAGCGGCGGCGCCTGGCCTGCCAGAGCAGGACCGGCACGAAGAGCAGCGCGTGGGTCGGCTTGGAGAAGGTCGCGACGGCCAGCAGCAGCGCGGCGGCGAGATCGGCGCGGGGCGTGAACAGCCACCGCGTTCCGCGCGGCGAGCGATCCGGCTGCGCCACCTCCTTGTACAGCCAGCAGAAATAGGCGAGACACGACAGCGAGAGGTTGAACACCTCGGGCATGATCTGCACGAAGTACATGGGGACCACGCTTGCCATCACGACCGCGGCGGCAAGCACCGCCGATGGCCCTGCACCGGATCGCGCGTGCAGGAACAGGTACCCACAGAGCAGCACCAGCGCCAGCATGACGGCGTTCAGCACGAGAAAGCCGCTGGTCCCGAAGAGCAGGATGAACGGCGCCGCAAAGAGGGGGTAGACGAACGACTTCCCCCAGAAGTAGCGGGTCTCATCCGGATCGGGTCCGCCTCCGATCTGCCGTCCCTTCTTGAGGAACACGCCGGCCGGGCCCGCGGGGAATTCCTTCCAGACGCGGGCCAGATCTTCCTTCCGGTACGTCAGATCGCCGTCGTGGACGAGGCTCAGGCCCATCATGTAGTACGTGGCCTCGTCGCTCTGAAGGCCGTAGCGCGCTCTCGAGTCATCGACCGTCACTGCCAGCGTTCCGTAGAGGCAGAGGAACACGGCGGCGAGGAGGAGTCCCGGCCTCAGTCTCATGCCGGCGCCTTCGTGGTCAGGAACGACAGATCCGCCGCGAGCACCCCGCGCCGGTGCGTGGCGCGCGACACGCGGTGCAGCAGCTCGTACAACTGCTCCATCTTGCGCACGAACTGGGTAATATCGTACTGCCCTGCCGTGTGCGACGCGGCGGCGGACAGGCGGGCGCGTGTGTCCGGCTCGTCCATCATCCGGATGATCCCGTTCGCCAGCGCCCGGGCGTCGCGTTTGGGCACGATGATCGCGTCACGCTCGTCGGTCAGGACATCCACCAGTCCGTCCGCGTCGGTGGCGACAATGGGCTTCCCCATCGCGAGCGCTTCGAACACCGTCAGCGGCGTGCCTTCCCACAACGAGGGAAAGACGCTCAGATCGAACACCGACACCACCCGCGCCACGTCCCGCGCGAAGCCCGCGAAGATGAACCGGTCCCCGAGGCCGAGTCCGCGCGCCTGTTCCTGAAGCCCGCCCAGCAGCGGTCCCTCCCCCACGACAAAGAACTTCGCCCGCGGCCGCTCGTTCAGCACCAGCCGCGCGGCGTCCACGAGATAGGAGTTGCCCTTCGAGTCGTGCAGCCTCGTGACGGTCCCAATCGCAAACTCGCCCGGCTCGATCCCCAGCTCCGCGCGGGCGTCCGCGATCTCAGCCGCAGTGCGGGGCTGGCTGAATTCCTCGAGCGGAGCGCCCAGATAGACGACCTTGACCTTGCGCGCGGGGATTTGACGGGCGTTGATGACGAACTCGGCGGTGCTCTTCGAGACCGCGAGCGCGATGTCGGTCAGCGGCTCGAGCGCGCGGTCGGCGACCTTCTGAAACCAGGGCGTGCTCGTCAGGTTCGCGTGTTCGTGCAGGATCGTGGGCAGGCGCCGGATTCCTGCCGAGAGCCGCCCGAAGGTGGTGGCGCCGTAGCCGTGCAGGTGCAGGATGTCGATCTGCTTCCGATCGATGACCTTCAGCAGCGCCGTCAGCGTCGCCGGATCGAACTTCGACTTGTGCAGGTAGGTGATGTCGATCCCGTAGGACTCGAGCGTCTCCTCCGACAGGTCCTTCTTGCGCAGGCTGACGAGCGACACGTTGAACCGCTCGGGATCGAACCGCGGGATCATCCACGCGAACAGCCGCTTGACGCCGTGCATCCGCGATCCCTCCCAGCCCAGATGATCGCAGACCTGCAGGACGTTCATCTTCCGATTGATCACATCGCCGGGGCCCCCTGCACCCCGACTGGCCCCGCCCCTTCGCGTTGCCCCACGATCCTGGCGGGAATCCCCGCCGCAATCGCGCCAGCCGGCACGTCCGCCTTGACGACGGCCGCCGCGCCGATGATGGCGCCGTCGCCGACCGTCACGCCGTCGAGTATTTTCGCGCCCGCGCCAAGCCACGCGCCGCTGCCCACCGCCACCCCCGCCGACGTGCGCGCCTGGGCGAGCACGGGCTGCGAGCCGTCGCTGAAGTCGTGATCCCCGCCGATGAGATAACAGTACGCGGCGAGCAGCGTGTCGCGACCGATCGTCACCGTACTGGCCGAGAAAATCTCGCAGTTGAACCCGATGTTCGCCCCCGGTCCTATCTCGATGTTCCCGTTCTTGCACGACAGAATCGTGTTGCGGCCGATGAACACGCCGCTCCCGATGACGATCCCGCTGTTCGTTTCCCCCTTCGCGTCGATCAGGCAGTTGTCGTCGATGACCACGTTGTCGGCGATTCGGATCTTGTGCGGGTGCCGCAGCACCACGTTCTGGCCGAAGACGACGTTGCGGCCGCACGCGCCGAGCAGCGACGGATAGAGCGACTTGCGCAGCACGAGTCCGAGCGCTCCGGGTACGTTCTGCGACACGAGCGTCACCAGCTCATGCTTCAGCAGCGCGCCCCAGCCGGGCCGGCCGACGACGAGCGCGGCGTACTTCTCCCGCGCCGACTGACGCCGGTCGAACAGCTGATCCTGCGCCCGGGGGATGTCACTCACGGCCAGTAGCATATGATAAAGCCCCGCATGACCGAAGCCTCCGCCGCGGATCGGGACCCTCGCGGCCGCGAGTGGTGGATCGCCGTGTCGGCGCTGACGGCCGTCGTCCTGCTACGCTCGGCGGTGTTCGTCATCTGGCCCCAGCCGGCGGGGTTCGACTCGGATGAAGCCATCAGTGGCCTGATGGCGAAACATCTGAGCGAGTTGCGCGCCTTTCCCGTGTTCTTCTACGGAAACAACTACATCCTTGGCGTGGAGGCGTGGCTCGCGGCTCCGCTGTTCGCCCTCGCCGGCCCGTCGGTGACGGCGCTGCGGCTGCCGCTCCTCGCCGTCAACATCGCCATCGCGCTGATGCTGCTCGGGATTCTCGTGAGAGAGACGGGGCTGCGGCCCCTGCTGGCCGCCGTGCCCATCCTCTTCTTTGCGCTCGCGCCGCCGGGAACGACGATGGAGTATCTCGAAGCGAACGGCGGCAACGTCGAACCGCTCGCCTACGTGCTCCTGCTGTGGCTGACCCGGCGGCGGCCGAACTGGGGCGGGGTCATCTTTGCCGTCGGATTCCTCCACCGCGAGTTCACCTTGTACGGCCTCATCGCCCTGCTCGCGATCGAAGCCGCGCGCGGTACGCTCTTCACCCGTGTCGGCATACGGCGTCGACTGGCCATGCTGCGGACGGGGGCGGAGGTCTGGCTCTTCGTGCAGTGGATCAAGCTCTACTCGTCGGCGGCCGGCCCGGGGACGACGATGGAGCACCTGTATCGGTCCCACGACAACCTCGTGGAACTGGCCGGCCGCATGTGCTTCGACCTGGCCACCCTGCCGTTCGGCGCCTGGCGCCTCATCACCATCCACTGGCCGACGCTCTTCGGGACGGCGCCGAGGCCGCTCGTGGAGTTCAGCATCGACACCAAGGCCTGGCAGGGCATCACGGGCGGATCGCTGCTGCTCGGCGCCACGATCGCGGTCGCGGCGACGATCGTGGTGCGGCGTCTGATCGTCGAGCGGCGGTGGCGTCCCGAGTACGATGCGTGCGCGTATCTCGTGCTCGTGGCGCTCCTGTCGAGCGGCGCCTTCGTGGTGGCCCGCTGCGGCGAAGTCGGCCTGATGCGCTACGAGCTGCTCTCGATTCTCGGCGCCGTCGGCCTGGGCGCCTGGTGCCTGCGCGCGTCGACGGGGACATGGACGCGCCGCGTCTGGGTAGCGCTCGCGCTCGGCGTCGTGCTGATCTCGGCCGTGGCGCACGCGCGGCTGCTCGGCGAGTACGTGGCACATCCACCCGTCGCGGCAAAGCAGATGCTCGCGCGCCACCTGGAGGCCCGCGGCGTGCGGTATGCGTATGCCGATTACTGGCTCGCCTACTCGCTGACGTTCCTCAGAAATGAACAGACAATTGTGGCCTCTGAGGATTTCATCAGAATTCCGGAATACAACCGCATCGTCGAGGCGCATCGCAGCGAGGCCATTCGCATCAGCCGCGGCCGCGCGTGCGCCGGCGGTCAACAAGTCATGCCGGGGATCTACTTCTGCCCGCCCGACTGAGGAGTTCCGGAGGGGACGGAGGGCACGGAGACGATCACACGGAGGCACGGAGCACACGGAGACGCACGGAGACGCACGGAGACGCGCGGAGCCGCGCGTCTCCGTGTCCTCCGTGGCTCCGTGTAGTGGCCCCGTGAATCGGTCTCCTCCGGACCTCTAGATCCAGCCCGCGTCCCGGTACCACGCCAGCGTTCTCCGGATCCCTTCGCGCAAGCCGACTTGCGGCGCGTAGCCCAGCTCCTGTCGCGCGCGGGTAATGTCGAACGCGCGGCTCTTCGTGAAGAAGTCCACGCGGCGGCGGTACAACGGCGGCTCGAGACCGAGCGGCGCGCACAGCGCCTCGCACGCCGCGCCGGCGATCCACACCGGCCAGACAGGCAGATGCAGCCGAGGCGGCGGAACGTGCGCCTCCTCGGCAACGATCGCGGTCAGCTCGTTGAGCGTCGTGACCTCGCCGCCGGCCAGAATGTACGTGCGGCCCGCGGCGCCGGGGACCGTCGCGCAGAGGCGGAAGCCCTCCGCGAGATCGTCGATGTACGTGAGGTGATAAAAGATGCGCCCGTCGCCGAGGATCACGAACCGCCGGCGCGCGACGCCGCGGAACAGTTTCAGGAGACGGCGATCGCCGGGCCCGTAGATGCCGGTCGGTCTCGCGATGACGACCTCGATGCCCTTCGCCTTCGACGCGTCCCGCGCAGCGCGCTCTCCTTCGAGCTTCGTGCGCTGATAGACGTCGCCGGGCGCGAGTGGCGCATCCTCCGCGGCGGGCGGATGCTCGACGTCTCCAGGAACCCCGACCGTGCTGCAATGCACGACCCGCCGGGCTCCGCCGCGTGCCGCCGCCTCGATGACGGTCCGCACGGCGCCGGCGTTGACGGCTCGGTAGACGTCCTCGCGGACGCCCGCCTGCCTGTAGATGGCCGCGATGTGATACACGACATCGACGCCCGCCGCGGCGCGTTCCACGGCGGAGCGATCCCGCAGATCGCCCGTCGCGAGTTCCACGCCCGCCGCCTGCAGGTCGGCTGCACGCGCGGGATCGCGGACGAGCGCGCGCACCGCGTCGCCGCGCGACGCCAGCATGCGGGCGAGATGGCCGCCGGTGAAGCCGGTGGCGCCGGTGACTAGGACGCGCACCGCTCCGCCACGATTGTCACGGGAGAACCGGCGAGTCCCGTCAGCCCCACGCGCGCCAGCGCGGACTCAATCGCGCCGGTCGTCGAAGGCGAGGCCAGCTTCTTGTGGAAGGCAATCGGAAGCACGAACTGCCTGTGGCTCCCTGCCACGCGAAACCCGCTTTCGCGGAGCGCGCTTCGTATCTCACGGTCCGAGAACACGCGGTAGGCTTCCACGCGCGCGCCGAACGCATGGACGATCCGCCGCGCGATTGCCTGGAGCGCGGCGGCGCTGGCCAGCGCCGGGTAATCGAACACCACGCGCTCCCGCGCGACGCGGCACAGTTCGGCCAGCGACCGGCGCCAGTCGGGTGTATGCATCAGGACGCGGAGGCAGACGACCGCGTCGAAGGACTGCGCCGCAAAGGTGAGCCCGTGCACGTCGCCACGCGCGAACGTCACGGCGACATGGCCATCGCGCGCCCGGCGCTCGGCCACCGCCAGCATCTCGGCCGACGCATCGACCGCCGTGACCCTCGCCCCGCGCGCCGCCAGCGCGATTGCGGCGCGCCCCGTTCCCGTTCCCACGTCCAGGATCGTGCGACCGGTGAGCGGCCCCAGAAACTCCGCGATCACCCGCTCCTGAGTCTCGGCGATCGCGCGCCCGATGGGCCCGCCGAACCGCAGCGCGTCGAACGCTTCGGCCATGGCCGGGTCGGCGTACACGGAATAGCTGTAATGGTCGCGCCCGACCTGAAGGTCGGGCCTGCTCCGATCGGCGTCCGGCTGCGAACCGGCCGTCACGCGACGCCTCCGGCGACTTGCGGCGTCGCCTCCCCGGTGAGGTGCGCGCAGGCCACGCGTGTCTTCGACAGGTAGGCTTCGTAGCTGTACTTGGTGTCGGCCAGCCGCCGCGCCCGGCTGCCGATGTCGCGGGCGCGAGCGGGATCGTCGAGGGCGGCCAGGATCCCGGCCGCGAAATCCTCCGGCGCCGCCCCGGTCAGAATCGCCACTTCGTCGTCGAGCACCTGCGTGTGCGTCAGCAGGCGCGTGGCGACAATCGGACGGCCGGATCGAAGGTACTGGTAGATCTTGAGCGGCGTGTTCGTCCCGGTGCTGCGCGGCGACACGAGGACGTCGGCCGCGTCGAGGAACAGCGGGATGTCCTCGGCCGGCCGCTGCCCGGCGAAAATGGCCGCGCTGGCGATGCCGGCGCGCTCGGCCTCCGCGCGCGCGCTCTCAATCTGATCCGGACGGCCGCCGGCGAGCACGAAGCGCGCGTCAGGCCGTTGGGCCACCACGTGCCGCGCGGCCGCGAACAGCAGGTCGAGCCCCTGATACGCCTCGAAGGTCCCGGTATACAGCACCACCGGCGCCCCGGGGGTGATGCCCAGCTCGGCCCGGATCCGTCCGCCGGATCCATCGACGGGCGCGTCTCCCGCCCCCGGAGCATTCTCGATCAGCACTGTCGGCACCGACGACTCGATGCCGTGCACGACCTGCTCGAGGTGCGGGCAGATCACGACGACGACGCGCGAGCGGCGGATGACGAAGCGCTCCATCCGCGTGAACAGCGCCGCGAGGATGCGCGAGCGGCTGAACGCGAAATTCGTGAGCTGCTGCGGCAGGCTCGAATGCATGTCATACAGGTGCGGAACGCCGAGCATGGCCGCGATCAGCACGCCGATGACGCTGGCCTCCTCATGCGAGTGCACCGCGTCGTACCGTCCGCCGAACGCGCGCCGGAACGCTGAGACCGCGAGCGTCACGTCGAGCGGGATCTTGGCCAGCGACGGCCCGATCCGCACTTCGCGAATGAAGGGCGGCCGCACGGCGCGGAAGATCCGCAAGCCCGGCAGCCTGACGTCCTGGCCGAACGGATACGTCACGAGGTCCACGGTATGGCCAAGTTCGGTCAGCGCGCGAATGCGGTGGAATTCGCTGAACGGCGTGCCCCGGGGCTCGAAAAACGGCTCCGGAGCGATCATGAGGATCTTCACGGTGTGATTTTTGATTGTAGGAAAGGCGCCTCGAAACGTCAACGCGGCGCAGAGCGTGCCCGTGTTAGAATTTCAGGTCCGCCCGGCTCGCCCGGGCGTTCAAAAGACAAGTGAAAACCGAGCAGGAAGCGTCTCCCGGCGCGGTGCGCGCCCGCGCATTGCTGATCTCCGTGCTGAAGGCGGGCGTCAGCATCGCCCTGCTGTGGGTCTTGTTCTCCCGCGTCGAGGTCGGACGGCTGTGGGCGGTCGCACGCCAGGCATCGGCCCCATGGCTTGGCGCCGCGCTCCTGCTGTACCTCGCGATGATTCTCGCGAGCGCCTGGCGCTGGGATCTGCTCCTCCGCGCCCAACACATCGCCCTCCCGTTCAAACGGCTGACCTCGTCGTACCTGGTCGCCACCTTCTTCAATAATTTCCTGCCGAGCAACATCGGCGGCGACGTCATCCGTATCGCGGACACGGCGCCGGCGGCCGGGTCGAAAACGCTCGCCACGACGGTGGTGTTGACCGACCGCGGCATCGGGTTGCTCGGGCTCGTCCTGTTGGCCGCCATGGGGGCCACCGCCGGACCACGCTTTGGCCCGGCGGGCGGCGCCCTCGGCCCCGGCATCCTCTGGGCCGGTTTCGGCCTGGCCGCGATGATCGCGACGCCTGCCCTGCTCATGCCGCAGACGCTGGCGCGCCTGCTGCAACCGTTGCGGGTGCTCCATCCCGAGTGGGTCGACGAACGCATCGATCGCCTCACCGGGGCGCTCTCGCGGTTTCGCGAAGCTCCCGGCGCGCTGGGCGCGTGCTTCACGGGGGCGGTGTTCGTGCAGGGGGTGCTCGTCGCCTTCTATCTCGCGATCGCGCACAGCATGCGGATTCCCGTTGGCTTCGCGGAGCTGGCCGTCATCGTTCCGGTGTCCTTCCTGGTGCAGATGCTGCCGGTCTCGATGAACGGGTTCGGCGTGCGCGAAGCGACCTTCGGGTTTTATTTCACGCGCCTGGGGCTCCCGCTCGAGTCGGCGCTGCTCGTGTCGTTCGTCGGCGCCGCGCTCATCCTGCTCTTCTCCCTCTCGGGAGGCGTGACGTACGCGATGCGCCGCTCCCATCAGCAGCCCCGCTCAGCTTGACGGCCTCCCGGCGCCCCCGGATACTGGATCGTCGGCGGCCTGGGTAACTCCCGGCCGCCTTCTCACATCAACAATCGAAATCGAGCTGTTCCAGCGTACGGTGCTCGCTGCGGTGGCCGTCCGCCGGCAGGTTTCAAGCTCCACGAAGACCTTTGTACTCGCGGCGCCGCTCGGCCTTCAGCGGATCGACGGCGATTTTCCGCCATACACGCCCTACCCGGAGTTCGAGTGCCGTTAGTCTTGACCCGGCGGCGAAAGTGCCTTACATTGGAATCACCGGTTCCCATTTCGCAGCAGCCGCGATCCTCCCTACAGCAGAGCCCTGTTCGGGCCGATAGTGTGTCTACACGGCCGCGATCCGTGCCTGCCGGCATGACCCTACTGAAGGTCTGAGACATGAGACGAACAATCATGAAACCCGCGACAGCGGCGCCCATGGCGCTCCTGCTCGCGCTCGCGGCCTGCGAGGCGCAGAAAAGCTCGACGCCCCTCAGTCCATCGGTCGCAGGCCCGATCGCCGGGGTGGAGATCACCGCGCCGAAGCTGCTCGAACCCGCCCAGGGC
The DNA here is from genome assembly GCA_001767455.1 of Acidobacteria bacterium RIFCSPLOWO2_12_FULL_66_21. Classification (GTDB taxonomy): domain Bacteria; phylum Acidobacteriota; class Vicinamibacteria; order Vicinamibacterales; family 2-12-FULL-66-21; genus 2-12-FULL-66-21. Next base: position 90,829 of record MELC01000084.1, on the reverse strand, counting down.
TTCCGGTTCAAGGAATCGCAGCAGCCGATCCGGCTGTTGATTGAGAACTCGAGCTCGAGTGGTGTCCGGCCGCTCACGTACCTGTTCGAGGTGGCGACCGACTCGGAGTTCCAGACGAAGGTGTTCGCGCGCTCGAACGTGCCTCCCGGCGAGGGCGGCCGCACGAGCGTGGTCGTCGATCCGCTGGGCCTCGGACGCGCCTATTACTGGCGCGCGCGGGCCGAGGACGGCGCCAACATCGGGGTGTACGCCACCGCGCAGTTCGAGCTGCTCCCGAAGGCGCAGCTCGACCCGCCCGCGCCCGTCTCCCCGATCAACAACGAGCGCGTGACCACGCGCAGGCCCGCGCTGACCGTGAACAACTCCGACCGGAACACGGCCGTCGGCATTCTGGCTTACGAGTTCCAGATCGCGACGGATCAGTCGTTCGGGGGAATCGTCGCCGCCGGACTGATCGACGAGGGCGGCGGGCAGACGACCTACACGTCGCCGGTGGATCTGGCGGTGGACCGCCAGCACTTCTGGCGCGCGCGCTCGAGCGATGGCGACACGACGAGCGCCTGGTCCGTGACCCAGACCTTCCGGACGCCGACGGCCACCACTCCGGGCCCAGGGCCGGGCCCGGGAGGGCCGACGCCGGGCGGCTCCTGCGCCCTGGGCAACGGTCCCGCGATCATCCAGTGCATCTCGGCGAAGTACGCGTATAAGCGCGTGCCGGTGGGGTCGCTCGGCGAGCGCCAGGACAACATGAAATTCCTGCGCGATCGGATCATCGAGGCTGGCAAGTGCAGCGGCCTCGATTACGGCTGGAACCTGAAGCGTGGCGGGCCGGAGCTCAGTATCGACGTCATCGCGTGGAAGCGCCCCGACGGCAACATGGGCGTCGATATCGGCTTCGACTACGACAACCTCGGTGAAGAGTTGCGGCTCGTATGGAGCGAAGTCGATCTGTTCGCCTCGTATACGCCCTATCCCGCTGTCTCCTGCTCGGGCGTCTAGGCGGGTCACTCACCCCCGCGGACGGGGACCGTTATACTCTGTCGAATGTCATCGAGTGCCGCCGGGGACGGACCCACGTCCGTGCCCGGCTCGCCGCGCCTTGCGCGGCTGCCCGACGCCGCCCTCCTGCTGATTCTGCTGCTCGGAGTGCTGCTCCGCTCGCAGTACCTCGACCTCCCCATGGCGGAAGCGCATCGATGGCGCGAGATTACGAACGCGGACATCGCGCGCAACTTCTACGAGCGCTCGATGAACATTTTCGCTCCCCAGGTGAGCTGGGGCGGTGCATCGCAGCCCTACGTGGGGATGGAATTTCCGCTGATGCACTGGATCGCCGCGTTGTTCTACCAGGCGTTCGGCGAACACGCGGTCATCGGCAGGCTCGTCAGCATGGCGTTTTCGCTCGGCACCATCTGGGCCACCTTCGCGCTTGGATCCTGGTTGTTCGGCGTGGCGGCCGGCCGTGCGGCTGCCTTCCTCATGGCGATCTCGCCGAGTTCGGTGTTCTTTGGCCGGTTCTTCATCTCGGACACACCGATGGTCTTCTATTCGGTGGCCGCGGTGCTCGCCTGGGTGGTGTATCTGGAGACGCGCTCCAGAACGGCCTGTGCGGCGGGGACCGTCTGCGCGGCACTCGCGTTTCTCGTCAAGATCCCGGCGTTGATGATTCTGGCGCCCATTGCATGGGCGGCGTGGGAGGAACGGCGTTGGACCGCGTTGAAGGACCGCGGTCTCATGCTCGGGTTGATCGCGGCGGTCGCGGCCGCCGGACTCTGGTACTGGCACGCCGACGCCATTTTCCACCGCACCGGCCTGAGCCAAGCGATATGGCACCCGTCCGGCAACTACGGGCCGCCGATCTCCACCGCCGCCGGACCCTTCATCGGCATTTATCACTGGGCGACCGTGGCGCGGCTCAAGGATCCCGCCTTCTATAGCGACCTGTTGACGCGCGCCTGGGCCCTGCACCTGACGCCCGGTGGCTTCATTCTCGGCCTGTTCGCGCTGCTCGCCCTGTGGCGGTGGCCTCGCCGCAGGGTCGTGGACGTCTGGCTCGGCGTCGTGCTGCTGTTCATCCTCGTCACGGCGGAAGGCAACATCCATCACGAGTTCCACCAACTGCCCCTGCTGCCTCCCGCGGCGCTGCTCTTCGGGCTGGCCGCGGCGCCGGCGTTCGACGGCGCGTGGCTGCGCAAGACGGGCGGCCGGGTGCTGGGCCCCCTCGGCAGCGCGGCCGCGCTGCTCGCGGTCGCGCTCCTGTCATTCCAATACAGCGGTGTCGTGGAGGGCTTCTTCCGGCCCGACCGGCTCGACATGATTCCGATCGAATCGGGCCGGGCGATCGGGCGCGTGGTGGAGCCGTCGGCCCTCATCGTCACGGTCGAGTACGACGAGTATGGGAACAACTCACCGATACTCCTGTACTGGGCGCACCGGCGTGGGTGGAGTTTCGATCGGGAATCGATCACGCCGCAGGTCATCGACCTGCTCAGGAGAAATTTCGGCGCCCGGTACTTTGCGACCACCATCTGGCCCAGCCTGTCGGCCGCGCACCCGGATCTCGTCGAGTACCTGAAGACGAGGGCGCAGATCCCGCTTCCGGGTGCTCCGCGCGACACGGTGCTGTTCGACCTGACGGCCGAATCGACCGCCACCGAAGCGCGCTGACAGAGGGCGCGCGGGTCGAGCGGATCAGAAGCGGACGCGAGCCCCGGCGCCGACCTGGAACCCGCCGACCGTCAGCTTCTTCGTCGCCCCCGGGAGCTCCACCGATCCCCAGGTGTAGCGCGCCAGCGCGCCCGCGCCGAACCGCTTGTTGATCATGTAGGTCACGTCGACGCCGAAGTTCGCGCCGGGTCCGGTCTTGCTGGCCTTCGTAATCGTCGTGCCGGAAATCGTGGGGCCGGGCTCACCGATCGTCAGCGCGCTCACGAGATCCTGCTTGACGGCGAACACCGACGGACCGGCGGAAACCGCCACGTCGATCTTGTCGGTGACGGGCACCATCCAGGTGGCGATCACGTGCACCACACTCTCGGTGTGCTTCAACCCGCCGGCGGACCCCGATGTACTACGCGGTCTGTCGAAGAACACGGGATCGGGCACCGACGCGCTGATCGTGGCATCCGCCGAGCTCGAGGTGAAGGAATAGCCGAGGCCGATCGCCAGGTTCCTCCACACCTTGTAGCCCGCGTTGACGTCGAAAAAGCCCGCGCCCTTGATCTTCTGCGACGTGTCCACCCGTGCCTGCTCGTCGTAGATATCGAAGGTCGAAGTGGTCGCGACCGTATGCGATCCCACCTGAGCGCCGCCGCTCAGGTTGAAAAACCCTTTGTCGGTCCACGTCATCTGTGCCTGCGCCTGCGGTGCGCCAAACGCCGAAATGGCGAGGCACAGTACTGCAGCATTCATGATCTTCAAAGCCGATCTCCTCTGATGTGCTGACGCCGGGCGAGCCGAAGCGCCGCCGGCAAGGTCCGGTTATGGTAGCACGCGCCGCGGCCGGACTGGAGCCCGCGACGAAGCGCCGGCGCAATGGAGGCCGCCGGTCGGGGTGCAGGGACCCGCCGACGACGAGAAGACCAGATAGGGCTATCGAACCGGCCGGTAGTTGCGTTACTATTGTGGTCTCCCAGCGCGGTCGATGAATTTCGTTTTCCAAGGACTAAGGACTCTCATGCACCGAAAGTTTGTATTGTCAGCGGCAGCCCTATGCATGGCGGTCGCGCTTGCCTGCGGCAAGAGTTCACCGGCCCCTACCTCCCCGTCCGGCGCCCAGTCCTCGGACGCTCCCGCCGCGGCCGACGGCTCGACGCTGAAGGTGCCGGCCCCGACGCCGCTGTCGCCGATCAACGGCGCGCAGCCCGACACGCTCGTGCTCAGCGCCGGTACGGTCACCGGCAAGTTCGACACGAGCATCACTCCGTCGTACGAATTCGAGATCAAGACGGCCGGCGGCTCGACGGTCAGCGCGTGCAGCAAGGTCGTGCCGCCGCCGCCGAGCGGCAACTCGTTCGGCTACGTGCCCAACTGCCAGCTCGAATTCGACACGCCGTATACGTGGCGCGTCCGGGCCGTGTATGCGGGCGCCGTGGGTCCGTGGTCGTCTCCGGCGTCGTTCAAGTCGCCGCTCGGCGGGTACATCAACGGGAATGAAGTGTTCGACCCGCTCATCAATGGCAAGACCGTCGGGGAGACCCGCGGTCCCGTGCAGTTCGTTCCGGGCGTCGGTCTCAAGCTGCTCGGGCACGACAGCCACGTGCTCTATCGGCTGCCGGTGAACCTCCAGGCGGGGGAATTCTCGATGATGATCCTCGGCGCTGACGAAGGCACCGAAGGGGACAAGAGCAAAGTCTTCTCGATGCAGGAAGGCCCGGACGAGAACGACATCACCGACGATGACTACCGGATGACGGCCGAGCTCCGGGGCGCCAACTACTTCGCTCCGGGAGCCACGACGTTCCGCTTCATCCCGGGCGACGGCGAACCGCAGGACGGCGTGCGCCTTCAGGTCAACTACAGCAGCTCGAGCTGGTATTTCTGGAAGTTCACCTGGCAGACCGGAAGCGCGCGGTTGACGGTTCGCCGCGACAGCGAGACGGGCCCCATCGTCTACGATCAGGGCATCGGAGGGTGGGGACATCCGTACCGTCCCGACCCGCACTTCGTATACCTCGGCGCGCCGGTCGGCCGCGCCGGGCTCCTCGATGCGACGCTTCCGGGCGGAACCTACAAAAACGTCTGGGTCTCATCCCGGCCGCGCCCGAACTTCCCGCAATAACGTCCTGATTCCGCAAAGCAGGAGGCAGAGGGGCAACCCTCTGCCTCCTGTCTCTATTTCGCCTTCCGTGCCCTGAGCACCTGGAGGCGATCCGACCTCCGCACTTCGGACGGCTGCCAGCCCGGCGCCCATTTCAACCCCGGATCGCCGCGCACGCCGACGGCAATCACCCAGGCAGTGTCCGCGCGCTGCCGCTCGAAGACCGCCAGCGCAGCGCCGCTGTCGAACGACGCGACCGCCGCGCCTCCGTCACCGGCCCGATGGAACACGCCGGATGTCTCGATGTCGTCCGGCAGCACGGTCCAGGCCTCGTTCCACGCGTTGAAGCACTCCAGCTCCCGCCCGGTGGGGACGCGGGCGTGGAGCCCGGCCTCGTAGTGGAATGTCGCACCGAGCCCGGCGAGCCTCGTGAGCAGGCCGGCAGCGCGGAACCGAGCCGGGTCGGTATCGCGGCGTCCGGCGTCGTAGATCGGTCCCGCCCCAATCGGTTCGTCAGAGACGAGCGGCTTTTTCCATCGCCGGAGCATCTCGGCGCCACGCGCGATTTCGAGGACGTGGCCCCAGCCGTCGAACCGAACGTCGCGCGGGACGTGCCAGGTCACGTAGTCCCCCGCGGCAAATCCCTCGCCCTCGTCGGCGCCGAGCGCCACCGGAACGTTGCGAATCGCCGACGCGAAGCGGGCGAGTGCCTGCGGCTCGTGGACCTCGCGCGCCTGGGTCGGGTGCGTGGGCTCGTTCGCGAGTTCGAGCACCGCGTTCGCGTGAGCCGCTGCGATCCGCCCGATGGCGGCGACCTGCTCGGCTGGATCGACGGCGATATCCGCCGAGCCCGCAAGCGCGACGATTTCCACGTACAGCCCGTGACGCGCGGCCAGGTCGAGCAGTCGCGGCAAGGCGGCGCGGCCGTCCGAAGGCGAAAGCGACATCCACCCCGCGCCCATCGCGAGCACGCGAACGACGGTCAGGTCCCTGCTCGCGGCCCACGCGAGGAACGCCTCAGCATCGGCTTCCTGTCCATGCGCGGTGTACTCGAGCAAGCGGAACGCGGTAATGCCCCGCCAGTGGAACACCTGGCCGTCAGGTGTCCTGAAGGTGACGCCATCGGTCCGGAGATGCGCGCCGGGCGGGACCGTCCTCTTGTTGTCTCCACCATCGGGTGGCGCCGCGCCGGCGCAGGCGATGAGAGCCGCCGCAGCGACGGCGGCCACGAGCAGGCGCATAAGGGGTCAGGGGATGAACGCGCGCATGGTGGCCGTCATGTGTCCGTCGAAGCTGCTGTCGCACAGGCGCCAGCGTTTCTCCTTGCGGACGGGGGACGGCTCAGAGGTGCACAAGGAGTTGATTCTAATGAGCTTCTGCTCATCGGTCAATGCGGTATCATGGGAGGCGCACCCGAATGGCCACCAACACCTTCCGACTCCAGTACCTCGCGAAAACCGCAGCGGGTGTTCCACGCGACCTCGTCAATACGTTTGTCAACTCCAGGCTGCACCCGATCCGGCCCACGGTCCTCATCTATAACTGCACCTGGGTCTGCGACGCCCGCTGCACGATGTGCAGCAACTGGAAATGGGGCGATCGCAAGTCGGACATGACGCTCGAACAGCTCGAGCCGGTCCTCGCCAACCCGTTCTGGGGCGCCGTCGAGAACCTGAACATTTCGGGGGGCGAGCCGACCACGCGCAACGACCTGCCTGAGATGGTGGAGACGTTCCAGCGCCACCTCCCGCGGCTGCGCAAACTGGGGATCAACACCACGGGGCTCACGCCCAAACGCGCCATCCCGATGCTCACGCGGATCGTCGAGTTCTGCGCGAAGAACGGGATTCTCGTCAGCATCCGCGTGTCGCTCGACGGCATCGGCGACGTCCACGACCAGGTCCGCGCGGTCACGAAGGGCTTCGACAAGGCCTGCCAGACGATCGAGGCGATGCACGCGCTGGCGAAGACCTACGACAACTTCTCGTTCGGCATCGCGGCGACGATCTTCGCCACCAACCTCACCGACGCGGAGAACATCCTCGCCTGGGCCCGCACGAAGGACCTCGACGTCGTCTTCAACATGCTGCGGTTCACCGACGCGATGCTCCACAACAAGGAGCTCGAGGAGGCGATCGGCTTCAAGAAGCGCGAGGAAGAGTTCATGCGCAAGTTCTTCCTCGATCGCGTACAGGAAGAATCGGTGCTGAGCGGCCAGGCGTTCCTGTACCTGCACTACGCGGACATGATTGCCAACGGCTATCACCGGACGATGCCCTGCCCGTTCCAGAGCCAGGGACTCTTGCTCAACCCGACGGGCGATCTGCACTACTGCGAGAATTCCGAGAAGCTCGGGAACGTGCTGGACGATTCGGCGGAGTCGCTCTACTTCAAGGCGTCCAACCTCGAGCACCGCCGGCATCTGATCGACAAGGTGTGCCCGACCTGCCTCAGCCCCTGCCAGGTGAACGTCGGCGCCATGAAGCAGGTCGTGCCCTATGCGAAATTCCTGAAGCGCGCGTACAAGGTGAAGCGCGATCCGGATCGGCATATCGAGACGCTGCCGGTGACGGAAGAAGCAGGCCGGATCTCCTAGGTCCGGCGGCGGGATGAAGCGCCTTCTCCGCCTCCTCGTCGCGGTCGGCCTCACGGCCTTCGTCCTCTACAAGTCGGATCCGGCGAATGTGCTCCACGCGGCCGCGGGCGCGGACCTCCGCTGGATCGGCGTGGCGGTGGCCCTCGTGCTCTTCGATCGCACGCTGATGGCGCTGCGGTGGATCGACCTGCTGAGCGCGCTGACGCCGGGAACGCGGCCTCCCTTCCCCGCTGTGCTGCGCATCTTCTTCGTCAGCTCCTTCGTCAGCAACTTCGTGCCGGGCGTCGCCGCGGACATGTACCGGGCCTACGCGCTCGCGCGGCACGACGTGCACCTCGCCGAATCGACGGCGTCGGTGCTGATGGATCGTGTCCTTGGCGTGCTGTCCATGGTGATCGTCGGGGCGTGCGCGCTTCCGCTGGCCCGTGACGTCGGACTGCAGCAGGGCATGGCCTGGAGTCTCGGTGTGGCGTTCGCGGCCTGCGTGGCGGCGGCAACCGTCGTCTTCAGCGAGCGGGCGGCGCTCGCCGTCGTGCGACTCGCCCGCGCGGTGCCCTGGGCCGCGCTGCACAGGATTGCGCTCGCGCTCACCGAAGCCGTGCGCCGGTACGCGAATCATCACGTCGAGCTCGCCCGCGTGCTGGTGATGTCGGTCCTCGTCCAGGCGATCCGTGTGCTCCAGGCCTGGTGTCTCGGCGAAGCGCTGGGCATCGAGCTTCCGCTGGTCGTCTGGTTCGCGCTCGTGCCCGTGATACTGCTGATTATGCAGATCCCGGTGACCATCAACGGTCTCGGCACCACACAACTCGCGTTCGACACGTTGTTCGTCGGACGCGGTGTGTCCGCTCCGCACGTCTTCGCCTTGTCGGTTCTGTTCCTGGTCCTCGGCGTCGTCGGCAGTCTGCCCGGCGGCGTGCTGTATGCCATCGGCCCGTCCGCGCCGGCCGAACGAACGGGCACGCCATGAGCGGCGCGGTGCTGTACGCGGTCGTCTTCGTCCTCGCGCTCGTTCCGGGCCTGCCGCTTGGTTGGCGCCTGTTCGGACGTGGACTCCCGGGCTGGATCGTAGGAGGTCTTCTCGGTTACCCGATCACCGCTCTTGCGATTTGGGCCGCGATCGCGGCAAACATGGCTGCCCTTCCTGGATTCGCCGCCGCGTGGGCGGCGACCGTGTTGCTGGTGTGGTTTGCCGCGCGGGCCACACCAGCCGCGCTGATCGTGCTGCCGTCGTGGACGGGCCGCACGACCGCGTATTGGATGGCTGTGATGCTGCTGACCGCGTGCATCGCGGTCCCACCGCTCGCGAACGCCGGGGCAGCCGATGCGGACGGCAATCGCTACTACCGGGCGTACTTCACCGCCGATTTCGTGTGGCACACCGCGCTGGTCGAGGAGATCTCGAAATTCTCCATGCCGCCGCGCAACCCGTACCTCGCGAACCGCCCCATCCATTACTACTGGACCTATTTCCTGCTGCCCGCCGCCGCGGCCGGGGCGGGACCGCAGGCTGTGCGAGATGTTGAAACGAGCCTGAAGGTAAATGCTGTCGGGACGGCACTGCTCTTCGTCAGCGCCATTTTTCTGGCGGCGTGGACGGCCGTTCCTCGCGCCTGTGCGGTTGCCGCAGCGGTCGGCCTTGCGATCGTGGCTTCCAGCGCCGAGGGTCTCTACGCCCTCTGGCGGTTCTGGAGTCGCGGCATGCCACTCGAGGAAGTTGGCAATCTCAACATCGATGCGCTCAGCAACTGGTGGCTGGGTGGCCTTCGGGTCGATGGGCTGCAGCGGTGCTTCTGGTGGGTGCCGCAGCATTCGATGGCGTATGCGCTGGGTCTCGTCGCGATCGCGGTCGTCAACGGTGCCGGATGCGGTGCACCCACGGCCGCGGCGGCGATCGCAGGCGTGGCCCTCGGCGGCGCGGTCATGCTGAATCCGTTTGTGGGTGGGATCTTCAGCCTGGTCTTTGGCGCGACCGTGCTCATCCGTGCGGCCGGCTCGCCAGATGCGCTGCGCCGCCTCGTGCGGCATGCCATCGCCATCGTGCCTGTCGCCCTCGCGCTCGCCTGGTGCTCCGCCAACCAGATGGTGGCCGGCGGAGGCAGCGCGCTGCAGGTGGGATGGCTGGGCGACGCACGCCACGCGCCGGTCGCCACACTTTTCCTTTCGCTTGGTCCGGCTCTCGTGCCGGCGCTGGTCGGTCTGGTTGCGGGCGCGCGGCCAGGCGGGCCGACAACGCACAACGTCACCGCCCCGGTACTGCTCGCGGCGCTCTCGCTCCTGCTGCTCTATTTCGTGCGCCTGAGCGTGGACGCATCATGGGTTGGATTCCGCGCGGGTCAGATGTTTCTCGTGGCCGTGCCGGCGGTGGTTGCGGTGGGTTTCGCGGCGGAGCGTCGCTGGCGCCGTATCACGATTGCCGTTGCCGCCCTCGCGCTGCTCGCCGGCGCGCCGACGACCGCCATAGATCTCTACAACGCGCAGGACATCACGAATTTCTCCGAGAGTCCCGTCGGGCCGTGGACGGTAACGGTGACCAGCGCCGAGCGGCAGGCGCTCGCCTGGATCCGCGGCGCGACGCCGGCAAACGCGATCGTGCAGATGGATCCCACCGCGCGCGGTCGTGAGACGTGGAGCCTGATCCCGAGCGTCGCCGGCAGGCGCATGGCGGCAGGCCTGCCCATATCGCTGCTCCAGGAATCGGAGTACCAACAGAAGGCGGACCGCGTTCGAACGATGTATGCGACAGCGGATCCTACGGAAGCGTGGAAGATCGCGCGCACCCTGCGCATCGACTACATCTACGTCGATCGGGTCGAGCGCGCAGCATATCCGGAAGGCGCAGCCAAGTTCGATCGGGCGCCCCAGTATTTTCCGCCAGCGTTTCACAACGCCGAGGTCGCCATTTACCGCGTTCAGTAGTTGTGAGTTCTGAGTTCTGAGTGCCGGAGTTTACGAGGTTTCACAACTCAAAACTCAGGACTCACAACTCAGAACTTCGTGATCTTCACCCGTTCCGATAGCGGAAAAAGGTCCTCAGCGCGATGAACCAATCGCGCGCGCCGATCTTCTTCCCCTCCTCGCGCGACCGCGGCATGTACCGGATCGGGACCTCGACTATGCGGCGGCCGCGCGCCGACAACCGCGCGGTGATCTCGTGATCCAGCTCGAACCCGCTCGTCTCGAGCGGGAGCGCGGACACATCCCGGGTGTGGAAGAGCTTGAGCGCCGTCACGGTGTCGGTGATGTAACGGCGGGTAAACAGCCAGGCGGCGATACTCAGACCCCGGCCGCCGAGATACGCCGCCAGCGACTGGTTCGCGTGGCGCCCGCGTCCCATGTAGCGGCTCCCGTACACGACGTCTCCCCGGCCGGACACCAGCGCCTCCAGCATGGGGATGTAGTCATTCGGGTCGTACTCGAGGTCCGCGTCCTGGATGATCAGGTACTCGCCGGACGCCATCTCGATGCCCGCGCGCACCGCGCGTCCCTTCCCGCCGTTCACCGGCATCCGCTTGAGCCGCACACCCGGAATCTGCTCGACGATGTCGGCGGTGCGATCGCGCGAGCAGTCGTCGACAACGATGATTTCCTTGTCGATCCCGAGCCGCGCGAGATCGACGGCGCGGATCTGCTGGAGGAGCGTTCCGATGAACCGCTCCTCGTTGAACGCGGGGATGACAACGGACAGCGTCGGCATCATCCCGCCAGATACGCTTCGACTGCGCGCAGCTCGTCAGGCGTGTTCACGCCGACCGCTTCCATCGGGTGCTCGCACGCAAAGGTCGTCACCGCCGCGCGCGCGGCCGCCCACGGAATGAACGGCAGGAAGTTGCGTTCGCCTGTGGCGCCGCCCGTTTCCACCTCCCGGGCATACGCCGGCAGAAGGTCGCGGTACGCATGCGAGGACAGGGCGAACAGGCCCATGTCGCTCTCGCCCGCGTCCGGCATCGCGTCCCCTTCGCGCCGGTGCAGGACGCGCACGATCCGTCCGGCGGCGTCGCGCTCGAGATGGATGTAGGGGTCCGTCCGTGTGACGGTCGGCATCACGATCGCAGCGTCGGGCCGCGCCGACGTGAGTGCGGCAAGACGCTCGATCGTATGCGGATGCACGGCGACCTGGTCGCACCAGGTAATCCAGATGCTGGACGGCGCGGCGCGATCGACGGCGGGCGCGGCCGCCAGGATCGCGTCGAGCATGCCGGTCGGCGCCTGCTGGATGGCGGTCGCGATCCGGTCGCGGTCCGCCCGCGCCATGATGTGGCGCTGCACCTCCGCCGCGAACGCCGGATGCAGTACCACGACGACACCGTCCACCGCGGTGGCATGGAGCGCCAGAATCCGATCGAGCATCGGCACACCGCCCACCTGCACGAGTACCTTCGGCACGGTGCCGCCCAGGCGCGACCCAACGCCCGCCGCGGGGATGATGAGAAGGCGCAACATCGGATCAGCGCAACCGCTCCGGATCCGCCGGGGGCACATCCGCCCTCTCGTAGGCCCGACCTTCCGCCTTCGCGCGCAGCGCTTCGGCGGACTCGCCGGAGCCTTGGCGGAGGCGGTCAGGTCGGGCTTGTTGCGGGACGGCCTCACCCGCGTCGCCGACACCGGCCCCGGAGTCCGCGTCGCGCGCGGTGAACCGCCGCCACACGAGCGTGCCGAGGGCCTGCAGCCCATCGAGGGGGCTCGTGCGCTTTACCTTCTCGGGCGAGATCGGGAAGAACTGGACCGGAATCTCGAGAATCTCGGCCTTCCGGCGGAGCAAGGCGGAGAGCATCTGGTGATTCGCACGCTTGTCCGTCAGATCCACGGAGGGGTCGAATGCGACGTCGGCCCGCACCGCGCGAACCGCCGACAACGTGTCCGAAATGTACCGGCGGTAGAACGCGAGATAGGCCAGGCTGAGCAGATGACTGCCCGCGTGGCTGATGAAGCCGAGCAACGCGTTCTTGCGGTACCGAAGCCGGTAGGATTCCTCGATGTCGCGTACGGACAGCCGCCGGCTGCCCCACACGGCGTCCAGCCGCCCGCCGCCCAAGTGGGACGCCAGGCCGGCGAGATCCTCGCCGCGGTACATGCCCGATGACTCGAACAGCATGACGTAATCGAACCCGCCGGCGCGCGCCTCTCGCGCGAACGAGGCGTCGCCGTCCGGCAACCGCCGGACCGCGAACGGCAGGCTGCCGGTGAATCGCGAGTCGAGGGCCTCGCGGCTGCCGTAGAAGACGGTGAGGTCGAGGGGCAGCCGATCGATGCCGCCGCGGACCATCTCGAGCAGGGTCTGCGCGATCTTGTTGATCGACCCAGCGTCGTGCAGCAGGACCGCGACGCGCCGGCGCTCCTCGCGCCCCAGGATCGACGCGATGAACGGCGCAAGCACGCGCGCCGCATCGTGCCGGCCGCTCACGCCTTCCTCGTAGTTTCCGATCCGCACCAGGCGCGGATCCTCGATCGTGTCGATCGGTCCGAGCGGAACGTACGGCTTCTCGCTCTCCGAATAACCCGGATCGTTCACGAGGTAGTGGGTAATCAGGCACGGGGTCGGTGCCTGCAGCCGTCCCTTTTCCTTCAGGTAGAACACCGCGCGGCCGATGATGTCGAGCGCGTTCCGGCCGGCGATCTCCGCGTCGGACTGGATATTCGTGATGAGCAGCTTGATGGCGGTCAGGTTGGCCACAATCGCGGCACTCAACCCCGGCGTCAAATACGACGGAAACAGGCTCGAGTGCTGCGTGCCAGGCGCGTAGATGATCAAATCGGCGGCGGCGACCCGCCCGGCGAGTCGGGGGTTCAGCCCCACGCGCGCCGTCCGTGCCTCCAGCAGCGCCTCAGCCGCCGCAGGTGACTCGCGAATCGCAGCGGCCTCCTGTGCCGTCAGCGGCCGGTCGATCAGGAAGATGTCCCGGATACTGTTGGGCCGCTCGGCATCGACGATCTCCTCCTCGCTTGCGAGGAGCCGCGCGCCGGCATCGAGGCCGACGAGCCAGGCGTTGGTTCCGTCCGTCACGTTGTCGATCAGTCCCGGCCGCAGGCCCACGAGCGCCGCGTAGGCATCGACCGTTCGATTGAAATCGCGCGCGGAAAGGAGGAACAGGCCCGCGAAGACCAGGTTGCCGAGGCTGCAGTCCGAGAAATCGAACGCGCGGCCGCCGCCGAGCTCGCCGGCGAATCGCGACAGCGCGCGCGAGAGGGCCTCGCGCGATTCGATGTCGAGCCGTGCCGCCGGCGCTTCGATCGCCGGGTCGCCCGCACCGCCGGCCACGGCGTCCAACGCCGCCCGCAGATCGGCATCGGTGGCCCCCGCCGGGAGCCTCGCGTCCAGCAGCTCGATGAGCGCGGGGTTGCAGGACTTCAGCTCGGAAGCCAGGCGCGACGCGTTCTTGCGGAAGTCCGATGGGCCCAGGCTGTCGCCCAGGAACCGCCGCACCTCCCCCGTCGACGCGCCATCGTCGTACCCGTTGATCGCGATCGTGAGCGAAACCTGGGGGTTCCCAACGAGTTGCCGCGTCAGCACCCCGGCGCCGCGCCCGCCGGAGAACAGGACGACGTTGAGCTGACGCCCGTCGGACAGGCGGGAACCTGCGTTGGCTGCGGGCACGGGGCAATTATGACACTGCTCTGCTGAAGCGGGCAGTAGGCAGCAAGCAGCCGGCAGTGGATCCCGCTGTCCCGCTGCGTCACCTTCGGTCGGATTGGACAGTGGAGGTTGGGAGTTGGGAGTTGGGAGTTTGCAGTTGACAGCGTCGACTCACTGCCAGCTGCCGGCTGCGTGCTGCCTGCTGGTCCTTCTGCCTGCCGCCAGCTGCCTGCTGCCAGCTACTTCCATCTGTACGGCAGGCCCCAGTCGAGGCCGATGACGCCCGCAGCGATGGCGGACGCCAGGATGGCGACGAGAAGCAGGCGGACTCGCAAGCCTCTGCGATGTTACATGGTAATCTTCTTGGTTCACATGCAGCGACGGAAGTTCCTCATCGGCGTGGCGGCAGCCGTCGTCACCGCACGCTGCGGCGGATCGTCGCCTACGGGTCCCACGCCGCCGGTCACGACGCCGCCGTATCAGCCGTCCGGCCCCATTCCGCCGGATTCTCCACCGACGCCAGTGCTCGGACTGACGCAGATTCTGGCGTTCGGCGACAGCATGACGGAAGGCACGACCTCGACGCCGCTGCCCTTCGCGCCGCTGACCGCGGGTAAGCCTGAATCGTATCCGTACAAGCTCCAGCAGCTCACCACGGCGCGCTACACATCACAGACAATCGTGGTGCTGAACGCGGGGCAAGCCGGGGAGGCCGCGACCGACGGCCCGACGCGACAGCGCTTCAACGACCGGCTGAGCGAGGCCGGGCCGCAGCTCCTGCTGCTGCTCGAAGGCGCCAACGATATGTCCAAGTTGGCCGGCCAGGGCAACACCGCCATCGACGACGGGATCTCGCTGGCTGTCAACGCCATGGAGGACATGGTGCGCGACGCGAGAGGACGCCGCATCGAGGTGATGCTGGCCACGCTGCCGCCCCAGCGCACCGGCGGCGCGCCGGCGCGCGGCGAGGCCGCCCCGTTCCTCGGCCGCTACAACGACGCACTGAAGGTGATGGCGGGAAAGAAGGACGCACGCATTGTCGATCTCTATGCGCTCATCCCGCTGTCTCTCGTCGGCGAGGACGGCCTGCACCTCACCGAGGCCGGCTACCAGCGCATGGCGGAAGTCTTCCTCGACGCCATCGCCGCCTCCTTCGATGTCCCCTGAGTCCCGAGACAGTGACGCCGGCCCTGTGAGGGCCGGCGCCGACTTTGACTTTGACTGGACTTCGACCCGACTTTGACTATCGACTATCGACTGACGATCGTTTCACCGTATATTCGCCCAGGCCGCGCAGCGCACGAGCTCGCTTCTCTCCTTGTTCGAAATCCATCCGTCCTTGCGAAGGTCCGTCGCCAGATGTGAGACCCGGCTGACGAAGAGCCCGTGCGTCCACGAGGCGTTGGCGATCGACTGCACAGACTCAGTAATCGAGCAGCCGGTGGGCAACACCTGATCCGCGATGCCCGTGTGGCACGCATCGATGACGACCGTCGCGGGCGTCGCAAGCGACAGCGGGCAGGCATCGGTCACATCCGCCACGCCGTCGTTGTCGTCGTCCGCATCGCACGCGTCGCCCAGGCCGTCGCCGTCGTAGTCGGCCTGGTTCGCGTTCGGGCTGATCGAGCAGTTGTCCACATCGTCCGGCACGCCGTCAGCGTCGTGATCGGTCATCACGAACAGCACCTCGCCGTCGTGATCCGACGTCCGCAGCGGCGTGGTCGGATCCGCCTGCAGCGATGCGGGCGCGTCCGCGTTGCCGCGCGCGTACGCGAGGCCCCTGACGAAGTCGTTGAGGGTCTGCGACGTGAGCATGTGATCGAGCACCTGCGCGCTGCCCTGGAACACGAACGAATACTGTTCGGAGGCCGGCAGATCGTTGACGCGATCCACGAGGTTCGGCTCCACGTAGTCGGCGCCCGGCAGAATCGCGCCGTTCGGATCCAGATTCCCCGTGAGGATGCCCACGACGTCCACGTAACCGTCGCTGAACTGGAAGGCGTTGAAGTCGCCCGTCACGACGATGCGCCGCGCGGGATGGGCGACCTGGAGCGACTGGATGTACTGCGCGAGTTCAGTGGCCTGCTCCAGCCGCTTGTGCCGATTGCGGTTCGCGGTGGAACTCGTCCCCTCGGTATTGGTGAGAGACCGGTTGTGCACGCCAATGACGGTGAACGGGAACGGCGCGCCGTTCGCGACGTACTCCGCCTGGAGTACCAGTGGCGGGCGATCGTTCAGCAGACTGCCATCCAACTCGAAGTCGAAGATCGTATCCGCGCCAACCTGCGCAAGGGGCGCAGTGACGCTCACCGTGTTGCGCACCAGGAATCCGGTGTCGATGCCGCCGATGTCGTTACCCTCGAGCAGGTACGCGCTGTAAACGAGCGACGGATCGTCGCTCGCAATCCGCGCCGCGAGATCGGTGAGGACACCGATATTCTCGACCTCCTCGAGCGAGAGGACGTCGGGCGCCCCGAGCACCGTGCGGATGTGCAGCGACGCCTTCGCGAGGCGAGCCTGGTACTGCGCGAGGCTGACCGGCCCGTCGTCGGGCCCGTTGGTCGGATCCGCATCGAAGAACCGCAGCAGGTTCTGACTGGCCACCGTCAGCTCGCCCGCATAGCGCGCGCGGACCGGGCGCGGCAGCGCCGCCGCGGTGTAGCTGAAGGTGGTCGGCCAGATCTGATAATCGCTGAACGAGACCGCCAGCGGCCCTTCGGCGACGTGGATCACCGAACCCGCCGGCAAGCTGACGTCCGCCAGCCCTGCACCGTCAGGATTGATCTCGAACTCCTCGGGATTGCCGTCCCAGATCACGGGATAGCCGAAGAAGCCCGGATATTCCATGCCCGGTTCGCGGAAGGCACGCGTGTTGTCGGCGACGATCGGCGTGTCGCCGAAGTTGTCTGTGGGCGCGGTCGTGCGCCCATCTTCGACGCGGACGCGCATCCCCTCGAAGCGCTCCAACTCGTTGGGCGGCCACGGCTGATCGTGCGACGGCACGAACACGCCCGGCGCGACCTGCGTCAGCAGGACGGCCGCCGGCAGTGAATTGCCGCTCGAATCCACGGTGACGGCGGCGCTCACCAGCTCGGTCTGGGTGAAGAACTCCGCCACTCTGGCGACAACGTCAACCTGGTCGCCGACGCTCACCGCGGGAGCCGAGCCGGTGAAGACGAAGAGTCCGTTCGACGTCCGATCGGACGCGTCCGCGCGCGCATCCGGCGTCTGGATGAAGAACCCGTTGTATCCCGCGGTCCCCCACGCCAGCGCGGTGACGATGTTGTCGTTCGTCCGGACCACCTGACCCACGGACGGCGACGCGGCGCCGCTTCCCTGGATCGTGAAGATCTCCAGGACGGGCGGAGTCGTGACACTGACCGCAAGGGTGCACTCGGCGCTTTGTGGAGTCGGGTCGTTATTCTCGGCGTGCATCAGCACGGAATAGCTGCCGGCAGGGACGCTCGAAGTGACGGTCACGACGGAGGTCGCCACCCCTCCGACACTGGAAGCGCCCGTGAAGGAGGTTCTGCTGATCGATCCCGACAATGGAACAGGGGTGACGCTCGAAACGACGAGGCTCGTCACCGTGCCGTCAGGGTCGGTCGCGGTCACGGCGCGGTTCGCCGTGCCGCCCTGCTGGAGCACAACAGTTGAACCGCACGCGATACTCACCGGGAAGTTCGATCCGCAATTCGCGGCGAAACATCCCAACCCCGTGAATGTGTCAACGGGAAAACCCTCCCATTCGATTGATGGGTCGAACGCGTCGAACGCGTTGGCATCGCCGGCCGACACGGTGCCCTTCCGGCGGAGCGTGCTGTCGGCGGTGGACGTCACGCCACTGCCCCACTCGGTGCCCGGATCGAAGCCAATCCGTCCGATCGCATCGATGATGGTGGTGCCCTTCCTCAAGACGACCGCATCATCGCCGTTGTACCAGGTGTACCCGTTCGTCTGATCGGCCTGGGCCAGGATTGCGGCGCTCGCCTGCGCGTGGGCGACGACGAAGACGTCGCCGTCAGCCACGGTGCCTGACAGATTGATCGTCAGCTGCGGGTTGTTGAGGCCGTTGAAGGACACCTGGATGTTGTACGCCCCCGCCGCGAGGTCGATGGGCGCGCCGGTGCCGTTGTAGATCTCGATCGCCTTGTTGTTGGACGACCCCTCGATGTACTCGGAGATAAAGAGGTCGGAGGGTTGCGTGGCGGTCGGAGCGGCCGTGGTCAGCACCACACACGCAAAAGCGAATGCGTACTTACACAGTTGTGAAGTCATAGGCCCTCACTGCACCTGCAGCACTTGCGGTTCGGGCGGAAAAAGGCCTAGTTCCGGGGGAGCAAACGGCTGGGCTGACTTTCGGGTATGGAAAAAACGTGCCGCCTGAGGACTATGGCGGCGAGCCTGAACGCGGTGATCCCCCGCCAGGCGAACAGCCGACCGTCGGTGGTGCGAAACGTTGTCGATTGGATCGTGAGATGGCGCGCGGGAGCGGGCGCCGCCGGGGCGGGCCTCGCCGGGACGGACTGGACGGCCAGAGCGGCGCATGCGAGCACCGTCGCGAAGATCTTCACCCGACGCGCTCTTGCTGTTCCTTTGCGAGGCGCTCCGCCCCTTCGAGCGGGAGCGTTTCCCGTATCTCGCGAATCACGTACACCGGCTTGTTTTGCGATTCGTGGTAGGTGCGGGCCTGCATCTCGGCCAGCAGGCCGAGCGTGACGAGCTGAACACCGGTGAACACGAGCAGGATCCCGAACAGCAGCAACGGCCGGTTGCCGATGCCCTCGTGGCCGAAGAACTTCAGGTACGCCAGCCACGCGCACACGAGCGTGCCAAGCGAGCCCATGATGAATCCGAGCAGCCCGAAGATGTGCAGCGGCCGCGTCGAATAGCTGATGAGGAACTTCACCGTCACCAGGTCCAGGATGACGCGGAGCGTGCGGGAGATTCCGTAATTGGACGTCCCGTGCACACGCGCGCGGTGGTTCACCACGCGCTCCTCGATGGTGACGCCCATCTCGCTCGCGATCGCCGGAAGAAACCGGTGCATCTCGCCGTAGAGCTTCATCGGCTTGACCACTTCCGCCCGGAACACCTTCAGCGAGCAGCCGTAGTCGTGCAGCTTCACACCGGTCGCGAACGAGATGATCCAGTTCGCGATCATGGACGGCAGGCGGCGGTTGAGAAACGGATCCTTCCGGTCCTTGCGCCAGCCGGCGACGAGGTCGGGGCCCCGCTCGCACTGCTCGACCAGGCGCGGAATGTCGCGCGGGTCGTTCTGGAGATCGCCGTCCGAGGTCACGATGAATCGGCCGCGCGCGTACGCGAAGCCGGCGGCAAACGCGGCGGTCTGCCCGAAATTGCGGCGGAACCGAATAATGCGCAGCCTCGGGTCCCGCGCCTGCAGGCCGGCCAGGAGATCGAACGTATCGTCCGTGCTCCCGTCGTCGATTGCCACGATTTCGTAGGGGCGGCCGAACGCCTCCATCGTGCCGGTCAGCTCACGGTACAGCTCCGCCACGTTTGGCGATTCGTTGCGCATCGGCACGACGATCGAGATCTCTGGAGGCATCACTGAATTGGCGGCAAACGGCTGATTGTAAACGGCTTCGGCGCGTCAGTCAATTCCGGCGGAATTCCTGGACCTGCGGTGCCAGATGGTCCACGCCAGCGCGGCGCCGACGACGAGCGCGGCCGCCGTCAGGCCCGCCACCCTCGCGTTCTCGCGGAGAAACGCCACGGCCCGCTCGCCGTACCACACCGCCAGCACCCCTTCGCCGAAGTACCGCACGCCGCGGCCGAGCGCGACCGCGAGAAGGAACTCCAGCGGCCGGACCTCAGCGATGCCTGCGGCCAGCACGAACGGCTTGAACGGCACCGGGGGTGGCAGGATCGCCGGCACCGCGACGGCGAGCAGTCCGTAGCGCTGAAAGACCGCGAGCGCCCGGTCGACGTGCCGCTCGTGGAAGCGCTTGCGCAGAAAGGCCTCGCCCCCCTTCCGCCCGACCGCGTAGAGCATGAAGCAGCCCACGATCGATCCGAGCGTGGCCATCAGCGCGTAGAAAACCATCCGCTCCTTGTGGTGCGTGACGAGCCCCATCAGCAGCAGATCGACCACCTCGGGAAACGACAGGAACGACGAATCGAGGAGCGCGATGAGGAAAAGGCCGGGCCCGCCCATGGCCACGGCGGCGCCCATCGTCCACGCGACGATACGTTTCATGCTGCAGAGTGTAGAACACTCGGAGTGAACAGGTGTCAGTCGATAGCCGATAGTCATGGTCGATAGTCGATAGTCATGGCCGGAGTTGTGTAGACTAACCGCCGTGCTCACGACGACCCCACCGTCGCCGGACGCCGCACGCCCGGCGCACAGGCTCCTGCCGATCGCGATCGCGGCCGCCGTGATGGCGGGGGGAACGGCCGCGGCGATCTACTACGCGCGAGCCGGCCTGACGCTCAGCCACTACGACGCGCGCGCGCACCTCGTCGTCGCGCGGCGCATCATGGACAGCCTCACGCCAGGCTGGCAGCAGATCGGCGCGGTCTGGCTGCCGCTGCCACATGTGCTCAACCTGCTGCCGGTACAGATCGACGGCCTGTATCGCAGCGGCGCCTCGGGGGTCGCGATTTCGATCCTGAGCATGGCAATGGCCGCATGGGCGCTTGCGTCGATCATCGTGCGCACGACCGGATCGACGAGCGGCGCCGTTGCGGCCGCGACTCTCCTGCTGCTGAATCCCAACGTGCTGTACCTCCAGAGCACGCCGATGACCGAGCCGCTGCTCTTCGGCACGACAATGCTCGCAGTCGCGCTGACGGCTGCGTGGGTCGACGGCCGCGCCCACGGCTGGCCCGGGGCAGCCGGCACGGCCATCGCCGCTGCCTGCCTGACGCGCTACGAGGCATGGCCGATTACGGCGGCGCTGATTCTGTTCGCCTGGCTCGCATTGCTCAGACGCGGGCTTGCTCTGAGCGAGGCGACCCTCGCCTGCGTCCGGCTTGCGGCCTACCCCCTCGTCGCGGTTGTCGTGTTCGCCGCCAACAGCCGGTGGACGGTCGGGGCGTGGTTCGTCTCCGGCGGGTTCTTCGTGCCGGAGAACGTGGAGGCGATGGGGCATCCGCTTGCCGCGTGGCACCAGGTGCGCGATGGCCTCTATCGCGTGACGGGTCCCGCGCTCGTCTGGTCGGCGGACGCGGGGGTGGCGCTCGTTGCCTACCTCTGGCTGCGCTCGCGCGCGCGCGCGTCGTTGCTGCTGGTGCTTGCCCTCACCGCGTCAGCGGCGCTGCCCTGGTACGCGTATATGCAGGGGCATCCGTTCCGGATCCGGTACGATGTGCCACTCGTCGCCGCCTGCGCGGCGCTTGCGGGGGCCGGGATCGGTGTGTTGTGGCGGCCCCTGCGCCCCCTTGCCGCCGCGGTCCTGATCGCCGCCGCCGTCTACCAGGCACGTCCGCTCGACCGCCAGTCCCCGCTCGTCCTCGAATCGCAGCGCGACGCGGCCAACATGGCGGGGCGCCGGGCCGTCACCGAGTACCTCGCGCAACATCGTGACGGCCGCACCATCATGATGAGCATGGGCTCGCTCGGCCACTACATGCAGGACCTGTCCCAGGCCGGCTTCTCGATCCACGACTTCCTGCACGAGGGAAACGGAGAGATCTGGACCTTCGCGATGCTGGGCGCGCGCGGACACGCCGGCTGGGTTGCCATCGAGGAGAAAGCCGAAGGGGGGGACGCGCTGTACCTCGACGCGAAGCACAACCCGCGCTTCCTGGAAGGATTCACGCGGGTGGCCGAGGGAGGCGGGGTTGCCCTCTACAAGAGCGAGGAGTGAAGGGTGAAGCGTGAAGGGCGAAGGGTGAAGTCAGCGGCAACAAGCTCGAACCGTCCATACGGACGACTTCGGCCGGTTGCCGGTCCTTCACACCTCGCTCTTCACCCTTAGAAGCGGAAGTGCATCGTGAAGCTGGCGGTCCAGCCGCCGAGATCGATCTTGTCGCCCAGCAGTTCGGAGGTCGCGGGCTTCGTGTCGCCTTCGGCCTTCTGATAGCGGATCTCGCCGCCGATCATGAACACTTCGCCCACCGGCGCCCTGATGCCGCCGAGGACGACCGGCCCCACCGCCGTGCCGTTCGCGACGTAGCGCGCGCGGAAGATCGAGTAGTCGCTGAAGTCGACGAACTCGCCCGTCTCGCTGTATCGCCAGTTGAAGGCGCCGATGCCGGCGCCCACGTACGGCTGCACCGAGCCGCGCCCGACCGGGAGGAACCGGATCGTGGCCGTCATGGGGATGACGCGCAGTTTCAAGTCCTGCTCGATTTCGGTCTCGTTGACGTTCACCACGTCGCGATACACGCTCGGCACGGTGCGCTGGTAGAAGCCCACGCCCACGCCAGCCTCGACGAACTGGCCGATGCCGACGAGCCACTCGCCGCCCACCGTCCCGCCGCTGAAGTCCTTGACGTCGAACGCCAGGGATGAGAGGTCGGCGTTGATCGTGTCGCCGGACACGCGCGAGTCTTCCCCCTTGACGCCGAAGTAGCCGATGCTCAGGCCGATCGCGTGCTTGCTCTCCGAGGAACCGACCCGTCGAATCTGCGCCTGCGCAGCGGCAGGCGTGAGGATCGCGGCCACGGCCAGCAGGCCGATCGCGCACCGTACGCCCCGAACCCATGTCGTTGTCATCATGTGACGCTCCGTTCGAGCCCGGCGCTTACGGCGCCGTCCCGCGCCTCCTTGTTGAGCATGAACGATGCCACCGCGCCAGCCTGCTGTTTACCGGGTTTTCCCGGTTCCGACCGTGCCGCGCCGCGCCGTCCGATCGTGCGTGCTGTCTTTCCCCGGGGTCAGTCCGTCCCCGCCGGGTGTCAGCGTCCCAGGTACTCCCGAATGGTGTGCAGCATGGCGTCGTGGATGTGCGGATTGGCGGCAATCACGCTGCCCTCGCGCGACCGAAACGGACCGCCGTCGGTGTCGGTCACGCGTCCCCCCGCCTCCGCGACAATCAGCGCTCCAGCCGACGTGTCCCACGGATTCAGCTGCATCTCCCAGAACCCGTCGAGCCGCCCCGCCGCGACGTAGCACAGGTCGAGCGCCGCGGATCCCAGCCGCCGGACGGCGCGCGAGATCTCCAGGAACCGCCCGAACAATCCGACCAGCGTCGCGGAGTCCTGCTGCACGCTATACGGAAACCCGGTGCAGAGCAGCGAATCGATCAAGGCCGAGGCCGACGACACGCGAAGCGGCACGCCGTTGAGCCAGGCGCCCTGGCCGCGCTCCGCCGTGAACAGCTCGCGCCGTGTCGGATCGTAGACGGCCGCCACCGACGGAGTCCCGTCGATCTCCAGCGCGAGCGACGAGCAGAAGATCGGCAGGCCGTGCGCATAGTTGGTCGTCCCGTCAACGGGATCGAACACCCAGCCGTAATGAGGCATCTCGTCCCGATCGCCCGCGCGCTCGAACTCCTCGCCGAGCACGACGTGCTCCGGAAAACGTCCGGCGACGAGGGCGCGGAAGCCGCGCTCGACTTCGAGATCGACCTCCGTCACGAGATCGATCGTCCCCTTCTTGCCGATGTGGAGGTCGCCTCCGGCGCGCATCATCTGGATGGCGCCGGCACGAATGACCGCCTCGATCGCGGTGGCGAGAAGAACGGGTGGAAGCCGATCAGGCACCGGTCGTCGCCAGCTTCTTCACCAGGCGCACTTCCATCCCGCCTTCAGTCCGGCGCCGCAGCACGACGTCGTCCATGAAGCTGCGCATGAAGAAGATGCCGCGCCCGCTCGATTTGAGGATGTTCTCCGGGGCGAGGGGGTCCGCGATCTCGCCAGGATCGAAGCCCGCGCCCTGATCGAGGACGCGCACGACGAGCTCGCGCGGATCGTCTGAGGGAACGAAGGAGAACTCGACGGTCACGAGCTTGGCGTAGTCCTCGCGGTTGCCGTGCTTGATGGCGTTGATGACCGACTCGCGCACGGCGACGCCGATCCAGTGGACCGTGTCTTCGTCCATGCCCGCCAGTTTGCCGACGCGGTCGCTGACGACCTGGACGTAGTCCACCATTTCGAACTGACTGTGGATCTGGACCCGGACCGTGCCGCCGCGCGTCAGCATGCGGCCGCACCCCGGCCGGCGCGGTGGCGGACGGACGCGAGAAGCGCCTGCGGCCCGAGCGACCCTTCGACGAAGCTCAGGGTCGCCCTGAGGTTCTCGAAGGGCGAGGCGCCGGGGCCCCCAACGCGGCACCCGCGTTGGGGTGGCCCGCCGGAGGGAAGTCGGCCGGAGGCCGACCGCCGAGCGAGAGCGCGTGGGGGTGGGGCCCCACGCGCCGTGAGAGATGACGTGGGCCGGGGCGGATCTGAATGCACGCGAGTGAATAACATACTAAACCGGATCCGTTCAAGAGGTCGAATGCTATAGTGCGGACATGCTCCGCGCGTCCGCCGACGCGGCGACGGTCACGCCGGCGGCCCGTGCCGGCGGACGCGTCCGCGTTCCCGGCGACAAATCCATTTCGCACCGCTACGCGATGCTCGCGGCGCTCGCCGATGGCGAGTCGATCGTGACGGGCTACTCGCCCGGCGCGGATTGTGCCGCCACCCTCGCGTGTCTGCGCGCGCTCGGCGTGTCGATCCGCGTCATGGAGGCGGGCACGATCGTCGTCGCGGGCCGCGGGGTCCGCGGCCTTGCCGCCCCTCGCGCACCGCTCGACGCCGCCAACTCCGGCACCACGCTGCGCCTGCTCTCGGGAATCCTGGCGGCGCACTCCTTCACGACGACGATCGGCGGAGACGCATCGCTCGCGCGGCGTCCGATGCGGCGGATCATCGAGCCGCTGACGCGGATGGGCGCCAGGATCGACGCCGTCGACGGGCGCCCTCCGCTCGTGATCCACGGGACGTCACTCCGGGCCATCAGCCACGCACCTGAAGTGCCGAGCGCACAGGTCAAGGGCGGCGTGCTGCTGGCCGGGCTCCAGGCGGACGGCACGACGCGCGTCGTCGAACCTGCGCCCACGCGCGATCATACGGAGCGCGCCCTGCGCGCGTTCGGCGCGCGGGTCGAATGTCGCGGACTCGAGGTCGCGGTCGCGGGCGGACAGAGGCTGTCCGGGCGGAGGCTGGAAATCCCCGGGGACATCTCCGGCGCGATCTTCTGGGCGGCGCTGGCGGCCGGAACGCCGGGCGCCGAGATCGAAATCCCCTTCGTCGGCCTGAATCCAACGCGCACGGCGGTGCTGCCGGTGCTCCGCCGCGCAGGCGCGACCGTCGACGCGCGCGTTGAGCGGGACACCCACGAAGAGCCCGCGGGCACCCTGCGCGTCGAATTCAAGGAGCCGCGAAGCTTCAACCTCGAGCCGCACGAAGTGCCGGGCGTCATCGACGAAATCCCGGCGCTCGCGGCGCTCGCGGTGATGCTGCCGGCGGGCGAGAGCTTCAGCGTCCGCGGCGCCGCGGAGCTGCGGGTGAAGGAGAGCGATCGCATCACGGCGCTGGTGCGCGGTTTGCTGGCGATCGGCGCTCAGGTCGAGGAGTACGAGGACGGCTTCGCGATCGAATCGAGGCCGCTGACCGGCGGGCATGTCGACGCCGCGGGCGATCACCGCCTTGCCATGGCGTTCGCGATCGCGGCCACGCGGGCGACCGGACCGACGACGATCGCCGGCGCGTCGTCGGTCGCCGTGTCGTACCCCGGGTTTTTCGAGGAACTCCGGCGGCTCACGGGCGCGAAGTGACCGACAAGATCTACCTCGTCGGGTTCATGGCCGCGGGCAAGACAACCGTCGCGCGCGCGATGGCCGCACGGCTCGGGTGGCAGGCCGAGGACATCGACGAATTGATCGAGGCGCGCGAGCGGCGGACGGTCGCGGACCTCTTCGCCCGGAGCGGCGAGACGTACTTCCGCGGCGTCGAGCGCGAGATCCTGCGGCTGCTCCTGCCCCTCCGCCATCTCGTGGTCGCGACTGGCGGCGGCACGTTCATGGACCCGGAGAACCGCGCGGCGATCAACATGGATGGCACGTCGGTGTGGCTGGACGTGCCGCTCGACGAGCTGCTGGCGCGGTTGCCCGCCGACGGGCGGCGGCCGCTCGCGGCCGACCGCGCGCAGATGGAACGGTTGTATACCCTGCGCCAGGCGGTGTACGCGGGCGCTCACGTGCACGTAGACGCGCGTGGCGCGCACCCCGAGGACGTGGCCGAAAGGGTGATCGACGCGCTCCAGAGGACGTAGATTCGTGCGCTACCTGATTCTCTCGGACATCCATGGCAACATCGACGCCCTCGAGGCCGTGCTCGAGGCCGCGCCCGCCTCCGCGTGGAATCGCGTCCTCGTGCTCGGCGATCTCGTGGGCTACGGCGCCGAGCCCAACGCCGTCATCGATCGCGTGCGCGAGCTGCATCCGCTCGCCGTCATCCGCGGGAACCACGACAAGGCCGCCTGCGGGATCGACGACGCCGAGAACTTCAACCACATCGCGCGCCTGGCGGCCACGTGGACCTTCACGGCGTTGTCCGCCGGGAACCGCGACTACCTGCGCGAACTGCCGACAGGCCCCATCGCGATCGACGAGCGCGTGGAGATCTGCCATGGCACGCCGTTCGACGAGGATCACTACGTTTTCGACACCGACGACGCGCTGATGGCGTTCGAGGCGGCAACCAGGCCGGTGTGCCTGTTCGGCCACACGCATGTGCCGGCGGTCTTCGAGAAGGAGGGCGATCGGGGCGGTCCGGGGACCCCACGCATGCGAGGCAGCGTTGTGACGGGCGACGCGGTGCGGGTGGACATCGCCCCGGGTGTTCGTTACCTGATCAACCCCGGATCGGTGGGCCAGCCTCGCGACGGCGATCCACGCGCGGCGTTTGCGATCTATGACGATGCGGAGGGCGTGTCCCTGGTGCTGCGTCGAGTGGAATATGCAGTCGGGACCGCGCAGCGCCGGATCCTCAGCGCCGGCCTGCCGCCGAGCCTGGCGAACCGGTTAGCTATTGGACGGTAGACAGTTTCCAGCTCCCGGCTTCCAGCGTCCGGTTCCCATCTGTGCACGATGAACGTGGAGCTGTTTCCATGACGTCAAAGACGAAGCTGGGAACTGGAAGCTGGAGACTGGGAACCGACACGCGTCAGGTCCGCTTCGACCGCTCCTCGCGGCGCTTCAGCTCCGCGGCGAACGCGTCCTGCGCGGCACGGCCGCCGAGGATCCAGCCAATCACTACGCCGATGATGAGCACGGCGGGGATGAAGATGAAGTGAGCCGCGGACATCTCCGAGAAGTTCACCGGCGCGCTCCCTTGTCCACGCGGCGGGAGACTTCCGCCAGGTCGCGCTCGACGCGGCCGAGGCGCGACCAGACCGACCAGATGTAGCCGAACACCGCCACCCACGCGACCGCGTACGCGGCCATCACGAGCGGGGCCGCGGGCAGTTGCTCCTGCGCGGGGACGTCCTTCACCGGCACGAAGCCCTCCTGCGCCGCCGTCGATGCCGGCGGCTGGGCCGCGAACACCGGCTGCGCAACGCCGAGCGCCAGCAGCAACGCCATGACGCCCAACGTCGCCCCGGCACTCCAGACGACCTTTCGGTATGTCCTCGTCATATCAATCCTCAACGGCCAGGTACAGCGTTTCCAGCTCGGCCCGCCGGTTCTCGAGCCGCACGCGCAGCGTCAGCATCACCACGTAGAGTCCCAGGAAGGCGAGCGCACAGAACCAGAACGGGCCGCGCATCCCCGGCTGCAGCGACGGCACGACAGCCGTGGTCGGATGCATCGTGCGCCAGACGTTCACCGACCAGTAGACGAACGGCACATTGGCCGTCCCGAACAGCCCGACGGCCGCCGCGAGCTTTTCGGATCCCGCGCCGCCATACCTCCGGAGCAGCAGGTACGCGACGAAGATCAGCCACAGGATCAGCGCCGACGTGAGCTTGGCATCCCACTGCCACCAGACGCCCCACGCCTTGCGTGCCCACAGCGGCCCCGTGATGAGGCCGATCAGCCCGAACACGACGACCAGTTCAGCGGCCGCGGCGCCGACGCGATCCGCCGTCTTCCGCGTCGTGAAGAGGACGAAGAAGCTCGCGACGCCACAGACGAACGCCGAAGTGAACATCGCCATCCACGAGGGCACGTGGAAGTAGAAGATCTTCTGGACCAGCCCCATCGTGGCTTCGTACGGCGCATTGACGATGAGCACCGGCGCGTACGCCAACATCGCCGCATCGGCGAGCAGCAGGACGAGAAAGAGTTTTTTCATTCTGTCATCACCGGCTCGAAGGTCCAGAGCGCGAGCGTAATGAACATCACGTCGAAGAACACCAGCATCGACAGCCAGGCGCGGGCCATGGGCAGGTCGACGTCGGCCTGGAGCAGCGCCGCCGTGCCGCGGACTCCGGCGATGATAACCGGAATTGTAATGGGATAGAGCAGCACCGGCAGCAGCACGTCGCGGCTGCGCGCGCGGACCAGCATCGCGGCAAAGAGCGTCCCCACCGCGCAGAATCCGATGGTGCCGGTGACGAGCAGACCGAGCATCAGCAGCGCGTGCTCGAACAACGCCGCCTGGAACATCACCGCCACCAGCGGCACGACGATCAGTTCGACCACGGCGAGCAGCATCAGCACGCCCACGAGCTTGCCCACGTACAGGGCGGGCCGCGATATCGGCGCGATGAGCAGCGCGCGCAGCGTCTCGCTCTGGCGCTCGCGCTCGAACGCGCGCCCGAGCGCAAGGGTCCCCGAGAACGCAATCGCAATCCACAGGATGCCGGCCGCCGCGTCTTCCACGGGCTTCCCTTCGCGCACGAACCCGAACGCGAAGACGAGGACGCAGGAGACGGCAAAGAAGAGGGTCGTGAAGAAGATCTCCCGGCTCCGCGCCTCGATGAGGATGTCCTTACGGGTGACAAGCCAGACGGTCTGGAGGAACGTCATCCGCTATGTCCCCACCGCGGTCAGCCGCCGGTACCGATCGCGGAGCGAACCCTCTCCGGATTCGATCGCGACCAGTCGGCCGTTGTGCAGCAACACCGCCCGATCGATGAGGCCGTCGATCGTCTCGAGATCGTGCGTCGTGAGCAGCACAATCGTTCCGGTCTCGCGGAGTGTCGCCAGCCGCCGCCGCAGCGCCGCGGTCGCCGCATCGTCGAGGCCGGTGAACGGCTCGTCGAGCAGCGCGAGCCTCGGCTGGTGCAGGAGCGCCCGCTCCAGCGCGAGGCGCTGTCGCATGCCGCGCGAGAAGCCCGACACGAGATCGCCGCGCCGATCGGTGAGCTGGGCGCGCGCAAGCGCGGCCTCGATTCGGTTCGAGAGGTCC
The DNA here is from genome assembly GCA_001767455.1 of Acidobacteria bacterium RIFCSPLOWO2_12_FULL_66_21. Classification (GTDB taxonomy): domain Bacteria; phylum Acidobacteriota; class Vicinamibacteria; order Vicinamibacterales; family 2-12-FULL-66-21; genus 2-12-FULL-66-21. The sequence goes on along the minus strand of MELC01000084.1, from coordinate 61,585 downwards.
GGCAGGCGATACACGCGGCCGAAGAACTGGAGGTTCTCCTCCGCCGTCAGCTCCGGGTACAGATAAAGGTCGTGACCGAGCAGCCCGATGCGCCCGCGCAGCTCCGGACCTGACGACCGCGCGAGGCGATCGCCGTAGCGGACCTCTCCGGACGACGGCTCGAGCAGGGTCGCCGTGATCGACAGGAGCGTGGACTTCCCCGCTCCGTTCGGTCCCAGCAGGGCGACGATCTCCCCCGCCTCGCATCGGAGGGACACCTTGTTCAGCGCGCGGCGCCGCTGGAAGTTCTTTGAAACGTCGGTGAACGTGAGCGAGGTGAAATCCATGGGTGGCGCGGCGCTACGCCGCCGCCGCCTCGTCCATGTCGGCGTACACGCGCTCGAGCGCCGCGACGAGCTCGCGGCGCCGCGCCATGTACTGCGCGGGATCGATCGACTGCGCGCGGTGCTGCTCCTCGACCTCGGCAAGCGCCGCGAACAGCCGCTCGCGCGTGGCCTGCAGCTTCCGGCGGCGCGCCTCGTCGGCCGACGTCGCCTTGCCCGCCCGCGCCGTTCCCCAGATGCCGGCCGCCAGCACGCCGACGGCGAGCAGCAGCGCGAGGTTGCGCGGCCACACCGGCGTATGCGGCACGCCGCTGAAGCTGAACGTCAGCGTCTGGCCCGCCTGGACGGCGGGTCCCTGCCCGACGATGTACGTCTGGCCCTCGGCCGTCATGTCCTGGTGCTGCGCGATCTGGGGTGAGGCGAAGTGCATGTCGCCCATCTTCTGCGCCATCACGCTGACCTGATTCAAGGCCGCCGGCAGCTTCTGCTCGATCGTCAAATCGCCGCTGGACGGCTTGATCGTATAGGCCACCTGCACGAGCGTCGTGCCGGGCGCGAACGGACCCGTGACGGTCAGGCGTTTGCCCGCGAGGTGCGCCTGCGGCGAGGACCCCTCGAGCACGGACGCGAACTCCGCGGCGTCCGGAAGATCGAAGGCAATCTCGCTCGGCGGCTGCACGGGCGTGCGCGCGGTGTTGACGATCTCGAAGATGTTGTAGACGTTCAGCCCCTCGTCGCCGAACTCGAAGACGAACCGCGACTGATCGCCGAACACGACGATGCCGGGCTGCGCGGGCGCCTGCGCGAGCTTGCGATCTTCGGCGGCCTTCTTCTCCGCCTCGGGATCGGTCGCCACCAGCGCGACACGGATGCCGCCGGCCGACCCGACCTCGAACTCCTGGGACTCCAGCCGCTCACCGCTGACCGTCGCCACCGCCTTGACGCGCGTGCCCGGCTTCAGGCCAGCAAACTCGGCGTGCCCGGTCTGGTTGGTCTTTACCGTGACCGGCGAGGGCCCGCCGAGGAGCTCGACCGTCTGATCCACCAGCGGATTGGCCATCGAGCCCCGAACGACCCGGACCGTCACGGTGCCGACGGGAAGATCGCCCACGGGAAGCGGCACACCCGACATCTGCTTGGCGTTGGGCATTTCCCCGCCGGCCATGCCCATCCCCGGCGGCTGCGCCGCGGCAATCGAGGCGAGGAACAGCACCAGGGTCCCGGCAAGGATCGAGGGTGGCAGGCGCGTCATCGCGCGTCTCCCTGCGCGGCAGCGGCCGCGCCTTCGAGCCTGCTGCCGCAGCGCTTGCAGAAGGCCGCATCCGCGTCGTTGGTGGTGCGGCACGCCTCGCAGACCCCCACCGGCGGCGCGGCAGCCGCGACGGGCGGCGGGGCGGGGCGCGTCTTGACGCCGCGGGACACGAGCCGCGCGGCCAGCTCGCGCTCGATCAGCTCGCGGTAGCCCGATCCGCCTTCATCGAGCTGTTTCATGAGCATGAGGGCCCGCGCGCGCAGCCGCCCGGCCATCTCGTCGAAGTCCTTCTGCGAGAGCTTCCCCATCGCCCGATCGAATTCCAGTTCCTTGATCGACCGCAGCACCAGGGCCTTCTCGCGCTCCATCGCGGCGCGCGAGCGGCCCGACAGCGGCTCGCTGAAGATCGCCGTGTCCTCCGAGGCGAGCGGCGCCAGCGTCCGGTAGAAACCGGCGGCTGCCGCTCCCGCGGCGCCGATGGTGAGGCTGATGAGAACGAGATGTTCGGGCGTCGCCTGCCGCGACAGGACCACGGCCACGGTGGCCATCATCAGCGACGCCAATACGAAGAAGTGCCAGGGCTTGAAGCCGGTGTCTGTATCAGCGGACGGTGCAATCTTAGTCGAGGTCGCGGAGCTCATCATCCAACCTTGCCTGCAGATCCGAATCCTCCGGCACCGCCTGTGCGGGTTCCGGGTCCGCCTCGCGCCGCGCCCAGCGCGTGGCCGCGAAGGCCAGCCCCGTGAGGCCCGAGGCGCCGAGCACGTACGGAAACAGCCACGCGAGCCGATTGAATCCCTTGTCAATCGGCGAGGCGAGCGGCTCCTGGCTGCCATACTTCGCGATGTAGTACTGGTAGATCTGCTCGCGGGTCTTCCCCTGCGCCACCAGCCCCGCCACTTCCGCCCGCATGTCGGCCGCCATCGAGCACGTGCACTCGCCGATGCGCTTGCGGCCGCAGGTGCCGCACATGCAGATGATCTCGGTCTGCAGGTCCTTCTCGAGCTGCGTGCGCGGCACGATCGTCACGGCCATCGGGTTCTCGACGTGCTGCGCCGCGCGAACCGGGGCGGCAGGGAGCAGCAGCAGGATCAGCACCAGCGACGTCGTCGCCGCGCCCGCCGGCAGCTTCACCGCCGCAAAGGCGAACGCGCTCTCGGGCAGCAGCGCGAGCCCTGTGCCGATGGCCATCACGCCGAACCCGAGCCAGATCCAGTTGACGAGCGGGTTGATGGTGACCGCGTAGGTCGCCGTCTGGTCCTCGACGCTGTAGCCGGCCAGCACGATGTAGAGGTCCTCGCCCGGCGCGCGCCTGATGGCGACCTCCGTCGTCGGCTCCTCTTCGTGCTTGTTGAAGAACCACTTCGCCGGCCGCATCTCGGCGAGCGGCTTGCCGTCGCGCATGACGGAGACGTGGCCGGTGATCATCTGCTTCTGCGCGTCGCTCGTGACACGCAGCGCGTCGTGCTGAATCGTGAAGTGTCCGACCGTCACCTGCTGCCCGGGCTTGAGGAGCACCTGTTCTTCCTGCTTGAACCCCTCCCCAGCGAACCCGAGGAACATCAGCACGATGCCCACGTGGATGATGTAGCCGCCGTAGCGCCGGCGCGAACGCCCCACGAGGCCGATCATCGCGGTCAGGATGTCGGAGCCGGTCGCCCCCTTGCGGACCTGCGCGCCGCGGATGAACTCCTGGACGACGGTCCCGATCACGAATGCGCAGAGCGCGAAACAGATGCCCGAGGCCCAGACGCGCACGCCAAGCGCGTAGAGCGCCACGGCCGTGACGACGGCGGCGCTCGCCGGCCACAGGAACTGGTGGACGAGATTCGAGAACGTGGACTTGCGCCACGCGAGCAGCGGCCCGATGCCGGTCAGCAGCAGCAGGATCAACCCGATCGGCAGCATCCACTTGTTGAAGAACGTGGGCCCGACCGTGAGGCGCTCGCCGCGCAGCGCTTCGCTCAACGTCGGGAACATCGTCGCGAACAGCACGAACATCGCGGCGAACAGCAGGATCCAGTTGTTCGCGAGGAACGCCGCCTCCCGCGAGACCCAGGAGTCGAGCTCGTGCCGCGCCCGCAGCAGCGGCAGCCGGTAGAGCACGAGGCCGAAGCTGATGGTCAGAATGGCGACCATGAAGATCGAGAACATCAGGGCGAGCTCGCGATCCTCGCCGAACGCATGCACGGACTGCACGACGCCGGAGCGCGTCATGAACGTGCCGAAGATCGTCAGGAAGAACGTGATGATGACCAGCGTCACGTTCCACACGCGGAGCATGCCGCGCCGCTCCTGCACCATGACGGAGTGCAGAAACGCCGTCGCGGTGAACCACGGCAGCAGCCCGGCGTTCTCGACCGGATCCCATCCCCAGTAGCCGCCCCAGCCCAGCTCTTCGTACGCCCACAGCATCCCGAGCGTCAGCCCGAACGAGAGAAACAGCCATCCGATCATCGTCCAGCGCCGTACCGCGCGGAGCCAGGAGTCGTCGAGATGGCCGGTGATGAGCGCGGCGATGCCGAACGCGAACGGGATCGTCATCGCGACGAACCCGATGTACAGCGATGGCGGATGGATCGCCATGTAGAAGTTCTGGAGCAGCGGACTGAGGCCTTTGCCGTCCGCCGGCGCCTGCGCGAGGAACGTCGAGAACGGGTCGTTGTGCACCACCATCAGGAAGATGAAGAACATCTCCGTGGCGGCAATCACCGAGACGACGTACGGGATCAGCTCACGATGACGCTCGCGGTTCACGTAGACGGCAAGCGCGCCGAAGAGACCGAGCAGGAACACCCAGAACATGATCGAGCCGTCGAGCCCGCCCCAGTACGACGCGATCTTGTAGGCGAGCGGCTGCGCGGAGTCCGAGTAGTGGGCGACGTACTTGATCGCGTAGTTGCTGGTGACGAACGCGTGCACCAACACGCCCGAGGCGACCGTCATGAGCGCGGTCACCAGGTAGAAGGCGCCGATGCCGCTCTCGACCAGCCGCCGCGATCGGCGCCGCGCGCCGGCAACAGAGGCCGCGATCGTGTAGGCGCACACGACGAAGCTCGCGAGCAGGAGAAACGTGCCGAGTGTTGGCATGGGATGTCCGTTGCGAGTTACCAGTTGCCAGTTGCCAGCTTCCAGTTGCCAGCTTCCGGTTGCCAGCTTCCAGCCATGACGAAAGCTGTCTGTGTTCTTCCGTGCTTTCCGTGCTTTCCGTGCTTTCCGTGTTTTCCGTGTCTTTCGGTGTGTTCCGTGTTTCCGTGTTGCCCTAGCTGCCCGGCGCGGTCCCGGACGGCGTTGCCGGGTTGTACTTCGACGGGCACTTGGCCATGACGCCGTCGTTCGGATTGACCGTGAAGCTCCCGTCGGGATTCAGGCGGCCTTTCAGCACGACCTCCGAACCGCTCTTGAACGTGTCGGGCACGACGCCGGTGTAGCTCGCCCGGACCACCTTCCCGTTGTTCTGGATCTGGAAGCGGTATTCGAGCGTGTTCGGTTTCTGGAGAATGGAGCTGTCGACCACGAACCCATGGAGCTGCAGGCGCTTGCCCTGCCAGGCGCCCGGATTCCCCATGACCTCGTCGACGTGCTTGTAATACTCGGTCCCTTCGCGAAGCGTCGTGTAGAACAGGCCGCCGAGGGCGAGCACGAGGATGGAGGCGGTCGCGGCGATCTTGATAGCTTTAGCGTTCATAAGGATTTGCGGGCGATTGACGTCTTCCCAGAATAGCGTGCGGTTCGGGGAGGGTCAATCGGCATCGACCTCTTTCAAAAGCTGATGGACGGTTGCGATCGGCAGCCCCACGACGTTCGACCAGGAGCCCTCGATCCAATCGACGAAGCGGGCGGCCCGCCCCTGAATCGCGTAGGCCCCGGCCTTTCCTTCCCCTTCGCCGGTCGCCACGTACCAAGCGATTTCGTTATCGGTAAGGGGCAAAAGCCGTACCCGGGTGGTGACCACCTCGGAGCGCTCGCGATGGCCGTTACGAACCACGACGGCTGTATGGACCTCGTGGACCGCGCCCGCGAGCGTTTTCAGCATGCTTCTGGCGTCGTTCGCATCGACCGGCTTCCCCAGGATGGAGCCGTCGGCCACCACGACCGTGTCGGCCGCCAGCACCACACTGCCGGATTTCCGGCAGCTCGCCACCCGGACCGCTTTGTCTCGCGCGACCCGCAGGGCATATGCCTTAGGAGTCTCGCCGGCCAGAACAGTCTCATCCACGTCCGCCGGCGCCACTTCGAACTCGAAGCCGGCTGACGACAGCAGCTCGGCGCGGCGCGGCGATGCGGAGGCCAGTATCAGGGTCATCGTTCCTGATGATAGTATCTGTCTGCGAGGGCCCGGTCTCCCGCCCCGCGCGACTGCCTTACTGTCGAGATGGTTCCCATTCAACACTTCGCCGGCAGCGTACTGGCTGAACTCGTGCGGCGGCAGCCGGCGTCCAAAGAGCGGACGAGCTTCGCATGGTCGCTCGCGGTCGGCCCGGCGCTCGCGCGCGTGACGACCGTCGAACTCGACCAAGGTGTGCTGGCCGTCCGCGCGAAGGACCGCCGGTGGATCCCGGAAATCGAACGCGCCCGGGATGTCGTGTTGCAGAAGATGCAGCAGCTCCTCGGCAGGGACGAAGTGAAGAAGATAAAGACGCGACACTGACTCGCAGCCGTGGCTCGTAG
>MELC01000084.1:18286-55321 GCA_001767455.1 Acidobacteria bacterium RIFCSPLOWO2_12_FULL_66_21 | reverse complement strand
GTAACGAGCCGCGAGCCACGAGCCACGAGCCACGAGCCACGAGAGTAAACAGATCATGCGTGAATCAGTCATCATCTCCGCCGTTCGGACACCGACCGGCAAGTTTCTTGGCGCGCTCAAGAGCTTCACGGCGCCGCAGCTTGGCGCGCTGGCCGTGCGCGAAGCGGTCCGGCGCGCGGGCATCGATCCGGCCACGGTTGACGAGTGCATCATGGGCAACGTCATCCAGGCCGGCAGCGGTCAGAATCCCGCGCGCCAGGCGGCGCTCAACGGCGGCCTCGGCGAACATGTCGCCGCGCTCACCATCAACAAGGTCTGTGGCTCCGGTCTGAAAGCCGTGATGCTCGCCGCGCAGGGCGTCGCGACCGGCGACATCGACATCGCGGTGGCCGGTGGCATGGAGTCGATGAGCAATTCGCCCTACCTGCTCTCGCGCGTGCGCGAAGGGCTGCGCATGGGCAACGGCACGCTCGTCGACTCGATGATCAACGACGGGCTGTGGTGCGCGTTCGAGAACTGCCACATGGGGAACGCCGGCGAGGTCGTGGCAGACGCCTACGCGGTCGCGCGTTCCGAACAGGACAAGTACGCGGCCGAGAGCCACCGGAAGGCGGCGCACGCCACGCGCGAGGGATGGTTCACGGACGAGATGCTGCCGATCAGCATCCCGCAGAAGAAAGGCGACCCGATCGTCGTCGATCGCGACGAGGCGATCCGCGAGGACACGACCGCGGAGTCGCTCGCCGCCCTGAAGCCCGCGTTCAAGAAGGACGGCAGCGTGACGGCGGGCAACGCGCCCGGCGTCAACGACGCGGCCGCCGCCCTCGTCGTCATGGCCGCCGACAAGGCGAAGGCGCTCGGCCTCACGCCGATGGCACGGATCGTCGGCCAGGCGACGAGCGGGCTCGCGCCGAAGATGGTGCTCATGACGCCCGTGGATTCCGTGCGCAAGGTCGCCGCGAAAGTCGGGTGGAAGCTCGAGGACGTGGATCTCTTCGAGATCAACGAGGCGTTCTCGGTGCAGGCCGTCGCGGTCATTCGGGAACTGGGGATCGCTATCGATCGCGTCAACGTCCAGGGGGGCGCGGTCGCCCTGGGGCACCCGATCGGCGCGAGCGGCGCGCGCGTGCTGACCACGCTGCTCTACGCGCTGAAGCGCCGCAATCTCAAGCGAGGCATCGCGTCGCTATGCCTCGGCGGCGGCAACGGGGTCGCGCTCGCCGTCGAAACGTTGTAGGGGCCGTTCGCGAACGGCCCCTACGGTGAATGGTGGCGCGTGCGATACCTTGCGGCGTTCTCGCGAATGTACAGACGAATTCTGTCCCTCTCGACGTCGTCGCGCACGATGCGTTCCCAGAAACTGCGCTGCCACAACGTTGTGCCGGGACGGTTGCGCAATCGATTCACGTGTTTGGTCGAGACGGTTTTGAACGCCGCGATCAACCCGCTGAGGGATTTCCCGGTCGTCTCGGGCACGTCGGCCGTGGCCATGGCCGCCATGCCGTCGCCGCTGGTTGTCAGGCAGGCAACCGCGGTTGCCATGTCATCCGGCAGCGTCCGTGTAGGCGCCGTTCGCGAACGGCGCCTCCGATGCGAATAGCCCCTGGAGTACGAACCGCCCCTGCGCGACAAAATCAATATCCCATGCAGATGATCCGGCATCACGCACCATTCGTCCAGCGTCACGTAGGGATATTGAGACGCCAGCCACCGCCAGCTGTCCGCCACAATGTTCCCAATCGCACTGAGATGCATCTCTCGGTTGGTGATCTCCCCGAACAGCTCGAGACGGTCGTACGCGCAGATCGTGACGAAATAGGCTCCGCCCGTGGAATAGTCCCATCCGCGCAACCTTGGGTTGCAACGATCGTGGAGGTGCGGCATGTCGCGGCATGACGACGCAACCGGCGCGCCGGATTCATGAAGAAACTTCGCAAACCAACCATGTTCTCAGGTGACGAAATGGCAGACATCAGAACTATCGGGGTGATTGGCGCGGGAACGATGGGCAACGGCATCGCCCAGGTGTTCTCGCTGGCGGGCTTCGAGGTGCGGCTGGTGGACACCGTGACGACGGTGCTCGATCGCGCGCGCGGCACGATCGAGAAGAGCCTCGGCAAGTTCGTGGAGAAGGGCAAAGTCACCGCTGCCGACCGCGATGCGGCGCTCGGCCGCCTGTCCACCGGCACCGACCTCGACGCGCTCGCCGAGGCGGATCACATCGTCGAGGCCATCATCGAGGACGAGCGGGCCAAGCGCGATCTGTTCGCGCAGCTCGACACGATCACACGGCCGGAGGTGATCCTGTCGTCCAACACGTCATCCATCTCCATCACCCTGCTCGGCGCCGCGACGCGGCGGCCCGACAAAGTGCTGGGCATGCACTTCATGAACCCCGTGCCGTTGATGACCCTCGTTGAACTGATTCGAGGGCAGGCGACCTCGGTCGAGTCGATGCAGACGGCGAAGGACCTGTGCACGACGCTTGGGAAGACGGCGATTGAGGCGGCCGACTATCCGGGCTTCATCGCGAACCGGATCCTGATGCCGATGATCAACGAGGCGATCTATGCCCTGATGGAGGGAGTCGGCACGCCCGAGGCGATCGATACGGTGATGAAGCTGGGGATGAACCACCCGATGGGGCCGCTGACGCTGGCCGACTTCATCGGTCTCGACGTGTGCCTCGCGATCATGAACGTGCTGCACAACGGCCTGGGCGATCCGAAGTACCGGCCGTGTCCGCTGCTGCGCCGCATGGTCGCGGCGGGACACCTGGGGCGGAAGAGCGGGAAGGGGTTTTACAGCTACTGATAAGCAGGCAGCAGGCAGTGAATCGAGATATCAAGCGGCGTATAGTCAGCGGGACAGCGGGATCCACTGCCTGCTGCCAGCTGCCTGCCGCCTGCTATCCCAACGGCCTGACAACGAGCGCCGCAGGCAACGCCGCGAGCGCCCACGCGCCGAGCACGACGGCGCCCTCCCGTGCGGAGTGCGATCGCCACCCGCGAATGAGTGCACCGGGCACGCCGAACACAATCAGCGGGACCGCCACCGGGATCAGCAGCACGATCAGCGCGTTTCCGGAATCCACCGTCCACGCGGCAATCAACCCGACGAGCGCGACGGCGATGCCGTTCAGCGCCGCGTGCCACCACGCCACGCGCCGTGCGCGCCTGTACAGCAGCGATCCCACCAGCGCAGCTCCGAGCCACGCGAACAGGGCGCGCCACGCGTACGGCTTGATGATGTTGCCAAACGACAGGCCCCCTTCCGCGGACGTGCCGGGCGGCGGGGGCGCATCCATCGCGCGCTTCATCTCCTGGAGCGCGGCGACGACCGGCGCGGTCATGCCGGGGACGCGCTGGAGATCAGCGACGGAGGCAAATGGCGCGCTCGCAAGGATCGCGGACGCAAGTGCCGGGCTGACACCGGCAACGCCGGCCAGGTCGGCACGCGAGCTGGCGTTCAGATCGAACGCGTGCGGCCGCGGCATCGCCCGGTATTGATCGAACAGCGAGCGTCCCGCGGTGAACCGCTCGTTGAGCAGCCAGATTTCCGGGGCGCGCGGCGGATCCTGCCCCAGGAGCGCCTCGCGACGGACCGCGTCAACGGCTTCACGTTCGTCGGGGAACAATCGTCCGTACGCGTCGATCACCGCCGAGGCGTCGTACCGACCCTCGTGGATGGCCGCGAAGACTTTCAGGTAGGCGTTGCCGAGCGGATCGATGTCGTCACAGGTGACCCCGAACCGGGCATAAAAGCCGTCGTCCCGCGTCGTGTTCTGTACGGAGGGCGTGTTCACCAGCCGATAGAACAACGCGCTGACCACCCCCTCGGTCGCGAGCATGCGCGCGGCCGATTTTGGCGTCCCGTCAGGGCGGCCCGGCATGACATTCTGGATCAGGTATGCGTCGTACGCGGTGCGGTTCGTGTACAGCCGATCCGGGACGTCCGGATCGCGTGCGAAGAGGTTTGCCTTCACGCCGTGATACCGCATGATCTGCTCGGCCTGGCTGAACCACAGTGGGAACGTGATGCGCGCTTTTGGCGCCACAGACCATCGGGCGGAGACCGCGCGGCGATAGTTCTCGAACTGGTCGCTGGCGTGCGCGAAGGCCCTGACGTCGCTCGCGATCGCGCGCGTCGCCTCGACGCCGTCGGGATCGTCAATGGCCATCGCCTGCCCGTGCTCCGCGAAGCCCTCGTTGAACGCGGTGATCCGGTCGGTCCGTACCGCGATCGCGTGCACCTGGCTCGCGTGCCCCTCGGGCGCCTCGCCTGCGAGGTCCTTCACGATGATGTGGAGCAGTTCGTGCGGGTAGATCTGATCCATCGCGCCGGCCCGCCCCGACAGATCGCTGCGCCGATGCAGATCGACGTACGCCGTGTCCGGATGGAGCTTTCCGTCCAGCACGAACCCAAAGCGCGGAAAACCGCCCTGGTTGTCCGACAGCAGGAGATACGCGGGCTCGGGCGTGCGTTCCGGGTGCACGAATCGCTGCACGAGCTGATACAGGCGCACGATCCGGCCGGAGTACGCGCGTGTGAGCACCGCGACGTGAGCGGGTTGCTCGACGCGGACGACCACGGGCCGGCCATCCTGCTGCCGGCCCGTGTCGGACAGAACGATCAAACCGGGCGTGTCCGACGCGAGAGAGGGCGGCGCCGCGGTCGACACCGCGATCATCAGCGCAACCACGATATTGAGGGGAGGCATGGTTCAGTAGACGATATGGCAGAGCTGGTGTTTCAGAAATCAGCGCCGCGGAAGAACACGGAGGAAATTCCACCACGGAAGAACACGGAAAAACACGGAACCTTATTACGGAGAGTTCCACCACGGAAGAACACGGACCTTGTTCGAGAGAATGCAACCTCCGCGAAGATCACGAGCCGGGCGAGCGGCGAGCGGCGAGTTGCGAGCTGCGGCGCTCCTTCCACCGCCAGACGAGCGCAAACGGCGGAAGCAGGATCACTAGTTCGCGCGCGACCGCGGCCAGATTGCCGGCGAGGAACTCCGGCATCAGCCAGTAACGGCGCGAGATGGCGGAAAACACGTGCAGCGAGGACTCGCAGTAGCGATCGGTGAAAGGCCAGAGGGCCATGATGCCGATCGGCGGCGACGTGTCGGTGCCGAGCCAATCGAGCACTGAGTGCGAGGCATAGGCGGCCGACACCGCAAACGCGAGGCGCCATTCCGGTGCGACGCTGCCGCGGGTCCACACCGCTCGCAGCGCCAACACGAGCAGCCCCGCGGCGATTGCCGCGCCGATCCCATGCGTGGGCCCGCTGTGCGCGCCGGCGATCAGGTCGAGGTCCGCCGCGGCGCCGGCGGCGCCGAAGAGCAGCACCGATCGAAGCCGCGATCCCCGATCGGGCGACGACGGCGCGACGGCGAGGCCGGCCGTGATCCCCGCGAGCGCGTGACCGAGCGGCGATGGCATGGACGCGATATTTCACCACATTCACCTTCAGGCCGCTGCAAATCCTGCGATCCGGCGTGCCGCATGGCGAAAGTCGCTGCTCTCCGTAAATTTATGATACCATGGCACCTATTGGCTTCGAGTGCACACATTTTCGCTTGACTTTCGCCCAGGCACGAACCTAGAATGCTCTCGCTCCGCATGCAGAAGCGAAGCGCCGTGACCTCCCCTGTCACGGGTCTGTCGGACGATGATGGGACGGGGGAGCGAACCGCTTCATCCACCAAGAGCAACGAAGATTTTCCGGGAGCACGAATGGCTGCAGAAGACCGTAACGACCGCGAGCGCATGAAGGCCATCGAGATGGCCGTCGGCCAGATCGAGAAGCAGTTCGGCAAGGGCTCCATCATGCGCCTGGGGCAGAGGGACGCCGTCCTGACGATTCCCTCGATTTCCACGGGCTCGGTGAGCCTCGACTACGCGCTCGGCATCGGCGGCGTGCCGCGCGGCCGCGTGATCGAGATCTTCGGGCCGGAGTCCTCAGGCAAGACGACGCTCTCGCTGCAGATCATCGCCGAGGCGCAGAAAGTGGGGGGCATGGCGGCCTTCGTCGACGCGGAGCATGCGCTCGACGCGCAGTACGCCCGCAAGCTCGGCGTCGATCTCGACAACCTGCTCGTCTCGCAGCCCGACAACGGCGAGCAGGCGCTCGAGATCGTCGAAGTGCTCGTCCGCTCCAACAGCGTCGACGTCGTCGTCGTCGACTCGGTGGCGGCGCTCGTGCCGCGCGCCGAGATCGAAGGGGAGATGGGCGAAGCGCAGATGGGCCTGCAGGCCCGCCTCATGTCGCAGGCGCTGCGGAAGCTCACCGGCGTCGTGTCGAAGTCGAAGACGTGTCTGATCTTCATCAATCAGCTGCGCGAGAAGATCGGCGTCATGTTCGGCAACCCGGAAACGACCACGGGCGGCCGCGCGCTCAAGTTCTACTCCTCGGTCCGGCTCGACATCCGCCGGATCGGCGCGATCAAGGACGGCGACGCGGTCGTCGGCGGCCGCACGCGCGTGAAGGTGGTGAAGAACAAGGTCGCTCCCCCGTTCCGCGAGGCGGAGTTCGACGTGATGTACGGCGAGGGGATCTCGAAGGAAGGGGACATGCTCGATCTCGCGGTGGATCGCAAGATTATCGACAAGAGCGGCACCTGGTTCGCCTTTGGCGGTGAGCGGCTCGGCCAGGGCCGGGAGAACGTGAAGCAGTTCCTGAAAGACAACCCCGTCATCTACAAGGCGATCGAAGACAAGGTCCGCCGGGAACTGGGGCTGATAAAAGACGTGGAAGTGGTGGTCTAGCACTGGTCTAGCACCGAGCGTCCAGCGTCCAGCGCCCAGCGCCTATTTCACGTCTTTGACGATGACCAGGATCTCCCCCGGCCGCATGAGGCCGAGATCCTGGCGGGCGATCGCCTCGATCGCCTCGGGATCTTCACGAAGGCGCCGGATCTGCTCGCGCAGTCCGGCGTTTTCCTGTTTCAAACGGGCAATGCCCGCTTCCGCCTGCCGGTAGGCGTGCCGTGCCCGGATGGACTCGACGAGTCCACGGTCGCCGAAAAGGGCGTCGATCAACACCGCGCAGGTCACGAACACGAGCGCCTTTCGAATCCAGCGGCGCTCGCTGCGGCGCCTGGAGATCGGCAGCCCCGTCGACGTGACAGCGGTGGCTGCGGGCGTCCGCGTCGACGAGCCGGTTCCGCTGAGTACTGCGGCGTTTGCATTCATCGGTGGCGAAAGTACCAGACCCCGATCGAAAGTACAAGCGCAAAGTACCGCTGATTCGGAAAAAGTACAAGAGGCGAGTTGAGTGGTCGATTCGGAGCGCCTGCGGCCGCAAGCGAGCGCCGCCCGCCTTCGCGGCTGCGCCGCTTCGGCGCGCAACCTTCGCTGCTGTGGGACGCTCGCTCGGCTTGCCAACCGAAGCTCGCCTGCAAGGCGAGCGAAGGTTGGTGCCGAGGACTGGAATCGAACCAGTGACACCAGCATTTTCAGTGCTGTGCTCTACCGACTGAGCTACCTCGGCACGCTGTGGAGCGCTCGCGCGGAACCATCATCATAACAGCCCGGCGGATCGTCCTACAAGTCGCGCCCCCAATCGACAATCGGCAATCCGTCGATCGCCGATCAACAATCGGCAATCCGTCAATCGGCAGTCTGCAATCGCCAATCGGCAATGCCTGCTACTCAGACCAGTAGTACGCGCGGCCCTGATTCCAATTCACCGCGAAGATCAGGCTTCCCTTGCGCGAGCGGTAGCCGTGAATCCCTGTCGCGGCGAGGCGCTCGCCGTTGATCGTCCCGCGCATCTCGGTGGGCCACCACTCGATCCGCGCCGGCATGTTGCAGCGGCGGCCGTCGAGCGGGACCTCCGCGGGCTCCAGGATCGCGCGAAGCGCGTCGGCTTCCGCGGGCGGAAAGTTCACGATGCCCCACCGCGCCGACGTGCCGGGGACGTGCGCGGCGCGGATCTCGCGGCTTCCCGGCGGCAGGCCGTCAGGAACCCACCCGCCGGCAATCGCACCAGCCTGGCGGGCCTCGGCCAGCGTCGCAAAGGAATCGGTCTTGGAGTTGACGGCCGTGCACCTGCCCGCCGGCAACGCCGCCGCCAGCACGAACAGCGTGGCGACGGCCGCCCGTGCGGTCTCCGGGTGACGCATGTGCCTCACGGCAATCGCCGCCACTTGAGCTCGTGGCGGATCGTCTGCTCGCCCTTGATCACATCCGCCTGCAGCACGAGCAGGTCGCCGTCGAATCGCACGCGGCGCACCTGCTGGCCGCCGACCCACGCGGGATTCAGCGCGCCGTCCACGTGATGCGTCACGGTCTCGCCGTCCTCGCTGACGGCATACGTGCCGAAGTACGCGATGTACCCCGTGTAGGCGGCGCGAAGGCGCCTGGTCTCGCCGTCGTTCAACGCAACGGGCGATCGGCCGGGCCGCATCACCTGCCCTTCCATCCGCCCATCCGCGGTGTAGCTGAGACGCCCCACGGCCTCGCCAAAAGGCCGCGTGCGCGTTCCGTCCGCCGAGATTCCCTCATAGGAAACGAGCGTCCAGTGCCCGACGAGACGGTTGCTCACGCTCGACCGGCTCACGATCGGACCGCCGGCGCAATCCACTCGGCGTACAACTCGGGCCGGCGATGCTGAAGAAAGAGGCGGCGCGCGTGCGAGCGCTCCGCCTGCCGCAGATCGAGGTCCGCGTAGACGATCGCGTCCTCGAGACGCGGGCCGCGAACGAGGATGGCGCCGTCCGGACCGCACACGAACGACTCGCCTCCAAACGTCAGGCAGTCCTCCCGGCCGACGCGGTTGCACAAGGCCACGAAGTACCCGTTCTGGAATGCCGCGACGCGCATTTCCCCTTCGTAGAGCCCTTCGGGCCATTCGTCGACGGCCCCGGCCTGAGGTACGACGACGAGATCGGCCCCGCCGAGCGCAAGGGCCCTCATGTACTCGGGATAGTGACGGTCGTAGCAGATGGCCACGCCGATCGGCCCCGCTTTCGTGCGATACACCGGCGCACCGGTGTCGCCCGGCGTGTAGTACCCCTGCTCGTGAAAACAGGGATAGTCGGTGATGTGCACCATTCGCGTCCGCCCGGCGAGCGTCCCGTCCGCGTCGACGACCGGAGAACAGTCGTACGCCCGCGTGCCGTCGCGCTCGTACAGGTTCAACACCACCACGACGCCAAGCTCTCGCGCCTTGCGCGAGATCCGGTCGGTGATCGGGCCCGGCACCGGCTCGGCGAGCATCCACGGATCGGCGCCCGCGGGGCGCTGCGGATGGAAGCGTTCGAACGCGAGCTCGGCGAACCCGACGAGAGAGGCGCCGGCGCGGGCCGCCTGCTCCATTGCCGCAAGCGCGCGCGTAATGTTGTCGGACTTGTCAGGCGAGGCGTGCTGTTGAACGAGCGCGATCTTCATCGCGCCATTCTAATCCAGGGCCGGCGCCCCGGTCAGGCGTCGTCGCGGTTCTTCAGGTACTTGTTGCGCGCCTTGTGAATCGAGCGCACACGGCGTTTCTCCTCGAGCGCAGCGCGCGCGTCCAATCGCCGCGCCTGGAACGCCTCCTCATCCTGCAGCTTGCGGTAGCTCTCGAGGCGGGCGGCGGGCAGATCCCCCGCGTCGACCGCGGCACGCACCGCGCAGCCCGGCTCTTGCCGGTGCCGGCAGTCACGGAACCGGCAGCCGTCGGCGAGCGCGTCGATGTCCGCGAAGGCCGTCGCGATCGCGCCGCCCGTGTCCCAGAGCTGGATCTCACGCATGCCGGGCGTGTCGATCAGGACCCCGCCGGCCGGTATTTGTACCAGCTGCCGCGCGGCGCTGGCATGACGTCCCTTGCTGTCCGCCACGCGCACCTCGCGCGTCGGCAGCAGTTCCTGGCCGAGCAGCCGGTTGGCGAGCGTGGACTTGCCGACTCCCGACGATCCAAGGAGCGCAGCCGTGCGGCCCGAGCCGAGGTACTCGCCGAGAACGCTGAGCGTGCCAGCCTCGCGCGTGGATATGGCGTGGACGGCCACGCCGGGCGCGACCGCGCGCACTTCCTCGGCCCGCGCCGCAGGATCGTCGCTCAGGTCGGCCTTGTTCAACAGGACGACCGGCGCCGCCCCGCTGTCCCACGCCACCACCAGGTACCGTTCGATGCGGCGCGGATTGAACTCGCCGTCGAGACCGGCAACGACGAACACCGTGTCGATGTTCGCCGCCACGACCTGCTCCTCGGTCCGATCGCCGGCCGTACGCCGCGAGAAGGCGCTCCTGCGCGCGAGCACCGCGTGAATCCGCGCGTCCCGCTCATGTCGCGGAAGGGCGACCGCAACCCAGTCGCCAACCGACGGATATACCGACCGCCGCTCCGCGCGATGCCTGAAGCGGCCCGACACGCTCGCGAGAACCTCCCCGCCGGCGGTCATCACGCGGTAAATGTGCGTATGCTCGAGGACGACGCGTCCCGGTATCAGGCCCTCGCCGGCGTGCGGGACAAACTCTTCCTCACGCTGCGCGTCCCAGCCGAACTCCCGCAGATCGACGCTCATGGGCTCGTTCATTTTCCGGCCGTCGATGATACCGTGAGAACACCAGTCGATCCTCGGACCGGACGACAAGCCGCGCCAGAGCACCTTCGCGCAACTCTGAAACACGGAACGACACGGATGGAATCGACCACTGAAAAACACGGAATTTACGCTTGGAGACTTGATGGTTCTTCCGTGTCCTTCCGTGTCCTTCCGCCCGGAGCTCGTCCGGAGCGCCGTAGAGGCGGCTGGGCGCGTAGAGGTTCACGCCGTCGTATCCCCAACCGAACCGTCCCGGAAAGTCGGCGACCGGCATCATCTCTATGACGGTCACCCCGAGGGCTTTCAGCTCCGGCAGTTCGGCGGCAGCCGCGGCCCAGGTGCCCTCGGAGGTGAACGTGCCGACGTGCATTTCGTAGAGAACCTGCCCCTGGGCGCCGACACCCGGCCAGTCCGCGTCCGTTCAATGAAACGACCCCGGGTCGACGACGGCTGAGGGACCGTGCGGCCCCTCGGGCTGAAACCGCGACATCGGATCCCGCCGCAGCGCGTCGCCATCGAGGCGAAACCAGTAGCGGTCGCCTGGAGCGGCATGGTCGGCGGTCCCGCTGAAGAAGCCCTCAGGTTCCGGCGCCAGCGGAACCGGAGGACGTCCTTCCATCACCAGGTCCAGGGACCGGCAGCGCGGCGCCCAGACGCGTGCGTGCAGAACACCGCCGGCCTGTGGCTCCACGCCCGCATAGAGACGCCGCCGGTAGCTCGCTTCAACCGTCATGACCGTCGCGCGCGCCTCCGCTCCCGGCCGCTCAACCGGGCGATTTCCGCGATCAGCAGGCTAGGTTCGATCGGCTTCAGGAGTTCCGCCTGGACGTGTGCGATCAACGGGGCCAGCCGCTCGTCGGTCCGCGCGGCCGCGGTCAGCGCCAGCGCGGGTATGCGTCCGCCCCGCTCGGCGTCGAGCGAGTGGACTTTGCCGACGAGCGCATAGCGGTCGTGGTCGGGGGACGCGGAGTCGCTGACGAGGACGTCCGGCCGCCAGCCTTCGAGTGACTCCAGCGCGTCCCCGACCGACGCCGCCGTCCGCACGGTGGCCCCGCGCTGCAGCAGGACCGTCCGCAGCAGCTCTCGCGTTTCGTCGTCCTCATCGAGAACGAGGACGCGCACGCCGTCGAGCGGCGGCGAGGAGGCAAACGGCGAGCGTCCCACGATGTGCGGGGAGAGTTGCGCGGACTGCAGCGGGAAGCAGGCCGCGAACACCGCGCCCGTCCCGTCGTCGCGGTTGCCCGCCTCGATGGTCCCGCCGTGGAGTTCGACCAGCTCGCGCACGAGCGCCAGGCCGACGCCCAGGCCACCCGTCGCGCGTGTCGGTGACGGGTCCGCCTGGGTGAAGCGATCGAAGATGCGCGGGAGGAAGGTCGGGTCGATCCCGGGTCCGCTATCGCTCACCGTCAGGCGCGCCTCGTCGCCCGCGGCATCGATCTTCACGTCGATGATCCCGCCGCGCGGCGTGAACTTGATCGCGTTGGCGATGAGATGCGAGGCAATCTGCCTGAGGCGCGTTTCGTCGCCCAGCACGATCACCGGCGTGTCGGGACCCACGCTGCGGATCTCGACGCCCTTGGCCCGCGCCGCGGGACCGAGCGCAAGCGTGGCCTGTTCCGCGGCGGCCGACAGCAGCGTGGGCTCGCTCTCGAGCTGCAGTTTGCCCGTCAGCGCCTTCGACACGTCGAGCAGGTCCGTTGTCACCTGCGCCTGCAGCCGCACGTTGCGATCGATCGACTCGAGCGCGCGGTTCGTCGTCGCCGGATCCAGCTTCCCCGTCCGCAGCAGGTGGACCCAGCCGAGCACCGCGTTGAGCGGGGTCCGCAGCTCGTGGGACACCGTGGCGAGGAATTCGTCCTTCGTGCGGTTCGCCATCTCACCTTCGCGCCGCGCCGCCTGCGCCTCGCGGGCCTGCTGTTCCGCAAGCCGGCGGGCCGCTCTCAATTCGGATACGACGCCCGTGAGGAGCAACCCTTGAAGTACGAAGAGCGCCAGGTGCATTGGGGCCGCGGCGCCGCCGCCGGGGGCGGGTTCCGGCGCACCGAGGATCGCGCCGAGGACGGTGGCCGCGAGCGCGGGCCCGGTGCCGGCAAACCAGGCGCTCGCCATTACCGCGCACCCAAGCAGGAGGAAGGAGCTGCCGTCGTCGATGAGAGGCCCGGCGAGTCGATCCAGAACGAACACGACCGTGGTGGCCGCGAGGGCCACGGCAAAGCGCAGCGCCGTCGGGAGCGTTGGAAACGGGTACGCGTCGGGAGTGCCGATCATGGGTCGCCGTGCGTCGTCGTCTCACCCAGCTCGCCCGGAGCGGACGCCGCGATGTCGGACCTGTCGAGTTCAGCTTCAGCGGAAGGGGCCAGCGTGGCGGGCGGCGGTGGCGCGGCAGGCACCGGCAGGCCCGCTTCGACGGGCCCGAGCACTTCGTCTATCAATCCGTATTCCTTCGCCCGCGCCGCATCGAGGTAGAAATCGGTGCGCTTCGTGTCGCGGATGATCTGGCGGAGGGGCTTGCCCGATCGTTCGGCGAGGATCCGATAAATCTGGCTCTGCATTTGCTTCAGCCGGTCGAGGTGTTGTGCCGCCGCCGTTGTCGATTGCCAGCCGGCCCATTTGGCGGGCTCGTGAATCATGATCCACGAGTGCGGGAACGCGAGGCGACGGCCCGGACTCGCCGATTGAAGCACGACCGAACCCATGGAATACGCCATCCCTTGAACGACGATCGCGATCTCGACGCCGCGCAGGACGAGCAGCCGAATCGCGTCGTGAAGAGCCAGGCCGTCGGTCACGTTGCCGCCGGCGCTGTTGAGGTAGAACGTGATGGGCTTGCCGCCGTCGTTCGCAAGCTCGCGCAGCCGCTCGATCGTGACGCGCGCGGAGTCCTTCTCGATGTCGCCGATCAGGTAGACATCGCGCAGCCGGTCGGCTTGCTCCTTCCGCACGATGTCCCTCACGGCATCGACGAGCTCGGTGACCAGACGGTCGCTGATGTCGCTCATAGGAGTATTTCTTCGCACGAGGTGTGCCAGGGACGATTTCGTCCGGTCACCGGAGGGACTCATGAGGAGCAAGGCACAAATCAAGGGCCATCCCATCCATCCTGCGCTGATTCCCTTCCCCTTCGCGTTCCTGTTTGGCGCCGCCGCCTTCGACTTGGTGGGCTCGGCCTTCACACGCCCTGCGCTCTCGCTGACCGCTGGTCACCTCACGCTGGCCGGCATCGCGGCTGGACTGCTTGCCGCCGTCCCCGGCGCAATCGACTACTTCTATTCCGTCCCGCCGCGCAGCTCCGGCGCCGATCGCGCGACGAAACACGCCATCGGCAACGTCTCGGCTCTGGTGCTGTTCGGGGCCGCCTGGTCACTTCGGAACGCCGACTGGTCGTCCACGCCGTTGACGCTTGCGCTCGAGGCGGTCGGAACGCTGGCGCTCGCGTACTCGGGCTGGCTGGGAGGTACGCTGGTGACGCGTAATCTGATCGGCGTCGATCATCGCTACGCGAACGCCGGCAAATGGCAGGATGTCTCGCTCTCGGCCGCCAAGGGGGAACCGATCGAGGTCGGACACGCCGACGATCTCGAGGAGGACCAGATGAAGCTGCTGCGCATCAACGGCCACCGCATCGTCCTCGCCCGCACCGCCGACGGCTTCACCGCGTTCGACGACCGCTGCACACATCGCGGGGGATCGCTTGCCGGAGGCGTGATGATCGGCGGGACCGTCCAGTGCCTGTGGCACGGCTCGCAGTTCGACACGAGCTCGGGAGGCGTCAGTTGCGGCCCGGCGAAGAAGAAGATCGCCGTCTACGAAGTGCGCCAGGAACGGAACGGGCGGCTGCTCCTCGTCTCGCCGCCCGAATAGCAAAATAATCGTTCCTCCGCTAAATTGTTCTAAACCTTAGCGCTTGTAGTTCCGTCCAATCCCATCGGCCGGCCGCTGACGGACAGTTGCCCCTGGTGTTCGGAAATGGGACGCACCCATTCCGCCGCCGGTCAGCCCGAATGTGAGCCTGCGACGTAGACGTCGCTCTAAGTTACAGGAACAGATGGTGTTACCGATTTGCGGCAGAGTGGCACCAGCTTTGGTCTTTGTGGGATCCGGCCCGGGCCGAACGGTTCGCTTCCCGGCGCCCCAGATCCGAGGCATTTGAATGGTCGATATCGCCCGTCCCGCCAGCGTCGCTCGCCGGAAGAAGATCCGGCGAACCATCTTCATCGTCGCATCCCTCCTCGTCATCGGCGGCGTCACCTACGCCGTCTCGAAGTTGAAGCCGGCGGCGCCGTCGGTGGAACGCGCCACGGTGTGGATCAGCACGGTCCAGCGCGGCCCGATGCTGCGCCAGGTCCGGGGCTCCGGCACGCTGGTTCCAGAGGAGATTCGGTGGATCCCCGCGACCACGTCGGGCCGGGTCGAGAAGATCCTGCTGCGGCCGGGTGCGACGGTGCGGCCGGACAGCGTCATCCTCGAGCTCAGCAATCCGGATCTCCAGCAGAGCGTCAGAGAGGCGCAGCTCACGTACCAGTCGGCGCAGGCGAATCACCAGAACCGGAAGGCCGAACTCGAGAGCCAGTTGCTCAGCCAGCAGTCCGACGTCGCGGGGATCAAGGCGGCGTACAACAACGCCGCGCTGAAACTCCAAGCTGATGAAGAGCTCTTCAAGGACGGTCTCGTTTCCGAGATCCAGTTGAAGCAGTCGCGGTCGGCCAACGACGAGCTGAAGAACCGGCTCACTATCGCGGAGCGCCGGCTGGAGATGTACAAGAACGGGATCCCGTCGCAGCTCGCGCCGCAGGAAGCGGCCGTCAGCCAGACACGCGCGGCTTACGAGTTGCGCAACCGCCAGCTCGACGATCTCCGGGTGAAGGCGGGGATGAACGGTGTCCTGCAGCTCGTCCCGGTCGAGCGCGGCGCGCAGGTCGGCCCTGGAACGAACCTGGCGCGCGTGGCCGATCCCACCAACCTGAAAGCGGAGCTGCGGATCGCGGAAACGCAGACGAAGGATATTCGTATCGGTCAATACGCTGAGGTCGACACGCGCAACGGCATCGTCAAGGGCAAGGTCGCGCGAATCGACCCGGCGTCCTCCGGCGGCACGGTCGGCGTGGACGTGACGCTCGACGGTGCGCTGCCGCCGGGCTCGCGCCCGGACCTGAGCGTCGACGGGACAATCGAGCTCGAGCGTCTGCCTGACGTGGTGTTCATGTCGGCGCCGGCGTTCGGCCAGGAGAACGGCACGATCAGCCTCTTCAAGCTGACGGGCGACGGCGAGGCGATCCGGACGCAGGTGAAGATCGGGAAGCGCTCGGTCAACCAGGTGGAAGTGCTCGAAGGGTTGAAGCCGGGGGACCAGGTGATTCTCTCGGACATGTCCGACAAGGAATCGTTCGATCGGGTACGAATCGTCGGCTGAGGAAGACGACTCAACTGTAGACAAGGAGCGATGATGAACACGTCCGCGCAAACGCTGATCCATCTCGATGGCGTCACGAAGGTCTTCTTCACCGACGAAGTCGAGACGCACGCACTCGCCGGCATCCATCTCGAGATCAAGACCGGCGAGTACATCGCGATTGCCGGCCCCTCGGGCTGCGGCAAGTCGACGCTGCTGTCGATCCTCGGGCTGCTGGACTCGCCGACCGAGGGCAAGTACACCCTGAACGGGAAGGCGGTCGCCGATCTGCCGCTCTCCGAGCGCGCGCGCGTGCGGAACCGCGAGATCGGGTTCATCTTCCAGAGCTTCAACCTGATTGGCGATCTCAACGTGTACGAGAACGTGGAGCTGCCGCTCACCTACCGCGGCATGAAGGCGGCCGAGCGCAAGGAACGCGTGATGGCCGCGCTCGAGAAAGTCGGCATGGCGCACCGCGCCAAGCACCTGCCGTCCCAGCTTTCAGGCGGTCAGCAGCAGCGCGTCGCGGTCGCCCGCGCGGTGGCCGGCTCCCCGTCGATCCTGCTGGCCGACGAGCCGACCGGCAACCTCGACTCGAAGAACGGCGAAGCGGTCATGGAGTTGCTCCACGAACTGCACCGTGAAGGCGCGACGATCTGCATGGTGACGCACGACCCGCGCTACGCCCGCCACGCCGACCGGTCCGTTCACCTGTTCGACGGCCGGGTCGTCGAAGAGGACGGCGGCAAGCGGGGCGAAGCCGAGAAGGAGCTCGAGGAGAGCGGCTTCGATATCGCGCATTGACAGTAGCCGGCAGCAGGCAGCTGACAGCACGCAGTGACTCGAGCTGCCCGATGCAGCGCCGCAGAGTGATCCACTGCCTGCCGCCTGCTGCCCGCTGCCCGCTCTCTGCTGCCAACTGATATGCTCATCACCGACCATTTGAGAGACCAGCGAGCGGACTCGCTGGAACGGGCGCGAGCGGCGCCGCGGCGCGAGTCGCGCGTCCTCATCGCCGACGACCAGCCCGACGTGCTCGAGGCGCTGCGCCTGCTGCTCAAGGCCGAGGGCCTCCAGCTCGAGACCGCCTCGTCGCCGGCGGGCGTCCTCGCGGCCACGGAGACCCGCGAGTTCGACGTGGCGCTGATCGATCTCAACTACACGCGCGACACCACGTCTGGCGAAGAGGGACTCAACCTTCTCTCGCGCATCCAGGCCATCGATCCCACGCTGCCCGTGGTGGTGATGACGGCGTGGGGCAGCGTCGACGTCGCGGTCGAGGCGATGCGGCGCGGCGCGCGCGATTTCGTCCAGAAGCCCTGGGACAACGCACGGCTGCTGGCGATCGTCCGCACCCAGATCGAGCTCAGTCAGGCGCTGCGGAAGGGCCAGCGGCTCGAGGCCGAGAACTCGGCGCTGCGCGGCGAGGGGATGCCCTCGATCGTCGCCGAGTCGCCGGCGATGCAGGACGTCCTGCAGATGGTGTCGCGCGTCGGCCCGTCGGACGCCAACGTCCTGATCCTCGGCGAGAACGGCACCGGCAAAGGGGTCGTCGCGCGCGCGCTGCACGCGGTATCGAGCCGCGCCTCGCGGCCGATGACCATCGTGAACTCGGGCGGCGTCTCCGAGGGCGTGTTCGAGAGCGAGCTGTTCGGCCACGTGCGCGGCGCCTTCACCGACGCCAAGACGGATCGCGTCGGCCGCTTCGAGCTCGCCGACCAGGGCACGCTGTTCCTCGACGAGATCGCCAACGTCCCGATGGGCCAGCAGGCCAAGCTCCTGCGGGTGATCGAAACGGGGGAATTCGAGCGGCTCGGGTCGTCGCGCACGCGCCAGGTGAACGTCCGGATCCTATCGGCCACCAACGCGACCCTCAACGAGGAAGTCGCCGCCGGCCGTTTCCGTCAGGACCTGCTGTTCCGGCTGAATACGATCGAGATCCGGATCCCCGCGCTGCGCGACCGCCGCGAGGATCTCCCGCTCCTCGCGCAGCATTTCCTCCGGCAGCACGCCCAGCGCTACCGCAAACGCCTCACCGGTTTCGAGAGCGGCGCGATGCAGGTGCTGATGGAGCACTCGTGGCCCGGGAACGTACGGGAACTGGATCACGCCATCGAGCGTGCCGTGCTGATGTCTCCCGGACCGATGATCAAGGCCACCGATCTCGGGCTGCGGTCGAGCCGCGACGGCGCCGGGCGGCTCGAGGACATGAGCCTCGAAGACGTCGAATGCTTCCTGATCAAGAAGGCCATGACCCGGTTCGACGGCAACGTCAGCCAGGCCGCCAAGGCGCTGGGGCTCAGTAGAAGCGCGCTGTACCGACGGCTCCAGCGGTATGGACTCTAGAAAGGTAGAACGTAGAATGTAGGACGTTCTACCTTCTACGTTGCATGGCCTCACGCTCCCGCCTGAGTCACGATCGACGCATCCTGCTGATGGCGCTGGCGTCGGCGGCGCCCGGTGCCCTCATCTCGCTGATCTTCTTGTGGACGGGGACTTACACGCCCAAGGTCCAATGGACCCTCACGGTTTTCATCGCCCTCGTCTGCCTCGGCTTCGCATTCGCGCTGCGCGAGCGCGTCGTTCTTCCCCTCCAGACGCTGTCCAACCTGCTTGCGGCGCTCGGCGAGGGAGACTTCTCGATCCGCGCCCGCGGCGCGCACGGCGGCGATCCCCTCGGCGACGTGATGATCGAGGTCAACGCGCTCGTCGAGACGCTCCGCCACCAGCGGCTGGACGCGCTGGAAGCGACGACGCTGCTGCGCAAGGTGATGGCGGAGATCGACGTGGCGGTGTTCACGTTCGACGAGGAGCGCGGCCTCAAGTTCGTCAACCGCGCGGGGGCCCGGCTGCTCGGCCAGCCGGCCGAACGGCTCCTCGGCCGCCGTGCCGGCGAACTGGACCTCGCAGAGGCCCTGGAGGGGGACGCGCCACGGGTCATCAACACCGCGTTTCCCGGCGGCGTCGGCCGCTGGGAGATTCGCCGCAGCCTGTTCCGCCAGGGGGGCCGGCCGCACGAACTGCTCGTGCTCTCCGACCTGAGCCAGCCGCTGCGCGAGGAGGAACGCCAGGCGTGGCAGCGTCTGATCCGCGTCATCGGACACGAGATGAACAATTCGCTGGCGCCGATCAAGTCGATCGCGGGCAGCCTCGGCGCGATCATCGACCGGGATCCGCCGGTCCCGGACTGGCGGGAAGACGTGCAGCGCGGCCTCTCCGTGATCGCGTCGCGCTCCGAGGCGCTCAGCCGGTTCATGAGCGCGTACGCGCGGCTCGCGAAACTGCCGCCGCCGAAAGTCGGCCCCGTGGAAGTGTCGAGCTTCGTCGAACGGGTCGTGACCCTCGAGAACGCGCACCGCATCACCATCTCGCCCGGACCGCGTATGACGATCCAGGCCGATCGGGATCAGCTCGAGCAGCTCCTGATCAACCTCGTGCGTAACGCCGTGGACGCGGTCGCGGAAACCGGCGGCGGCGTCGGGGTGGGATGGCAGCGGGTGCCTGGATCGGCCCCGCCGATGATGGAGCTGTGGATTGAGGACGAGGGGCCCGGCCTCTCGAACACGGGCAACCTGTTCGTTCCGTTGTTCACGACGAAACCCGGTGGCTCCGGCATCGGCCTCGTGCTGAGCCGGCAGATCGCCGAGGCGCACGGCGGCAGCCTCATACTGGAAAACCGCGACGACGGCCACGGGTGCCGCGCGTCTCTCCGCATTCCGGTGCGGTCGACGGCCGCGGCCGTCAAGGAAGCAGCGGCCGGGGCCTGAGCCGTCACTCAAGCCGGCGCCGGGGCCGCCGCCGGCGGGTGGAGCGGAAGCGTGACCGTAAAGGTGGTGCCCTGGTCCAGCCCGGCACTCTCCACGGTAATGGTGCCGCCATGGAGCCGAACGAGATGCCGGGCGATTGCCAGGCCGAGCCCCATCCCCGGATGCGCGCGTGTCGAGGAGGTGTCCGCCTGCCGGAAGCGATCGAACACGAACGGCAGGAACCCCGGCGCAATGCCCACGCCCGTGTCGGCAACGCGCAGGACCACCGCCCGCCAGTCGCGGTCCGCCGTCAGCGTCACGACGCCGCCGCGCGGGGTGAACTTGATCGCGTTCGAAAGCAGGTTCAGGAAGATCTGCTGCAGCCGGGCGGCATCCGCCCGGATCGTCCCCAGATCGTGGGCGCTATGCCACTCGAGTCGCACCCCGGCGGCGTCGGCCGACGGCCGGACCGAATCGAGCGCGGCACCCAGGGGAATGGCGACATCCACCTCCGTGGGCTGCAGCCGCAGGCGGCCCGCGATCGCGCTCGACAGATCCAGGAGATCGTCGACGAGCAGCGTCTGGGCGGCGGCATTGCGTGCAATCACGTCCAGCGCATGCGCCTGCTGCCCGGGCGCGACGGTCCCCTTCCGCAGCATCGCCGCCCAGCCCACGATCGCATTCAACGGCGTACGGAGCTCGTGCGAGACGACCGCGAGGAACTCGTCCTTGGCCGCGTGCGCGGCACGCAGCGCCTCTTCCGAGCCGCGCAGCTCATTCGCAGTGCGTTCGGCTGATTCGCGCGCCCGTATCTCCGCGCTCGTGGTCGCGAACAGGAGCACCGATATCAGCGTCCCGCCCATCGCGATCAACAGCACGAGCCCGCTCGAGATGGGATCGAGCAGCTCCGATCGCCCATGCAGGCGGAGCGTCCAGGGACGGCCGCCGATGGTGGTGCCGAGCTGCAACCGTGGTGCGGACGCCGGCGGCGGGCCGGATCGATAGAGCAGACGGTCGGGCGCCGGATCGCCATCGTACACTTCGAGGCTGGCGGCCAGTCCTGACATGGATCCGAGCGTGCCGTGCAGCAGGTCGTCGGCGCGGAACGGAGCGTAGACGAAGCCGAACAGGTCGTCGCGTCGCATCTGGATGTCGATCGGCACGGCCCCGCCACGATAGACCGGCAGGTAGATGAGGAAGCCGGCCTGTTGGGACGCGGGGTCCGCCCGCTCCTGCACCAGGCGGACCCGTCCCGAGGCCGCGGGCGCCGCCGTGTCGCAGGCGCGCGCCATCGCCTCGCGCCGGACCGGCTCGGACGACATGTCGTAGCCGATCGCGAGCCGGTTGCGCGCATCGAGCGGCTCGAGATACACGATGGCGTGAATGTCCCGTCCCGGCTGGTCGGGCCAGAAGCTGATCGCCACTCCGTCCTGACCCAACCGCGCCAGCACGGCTTCACGCTCCGACGCATGGATGCGTCGCGAGAATCCGATGCCCTGGATTCCGGGATACCGCTCGGCAAGCTCCAGGCGCGCCGCGTACGCCCTGAATTCAGCCGCCGTCACGTCGTGACTGGCGGCGAAGAATCCCGCGCCCCCGCGCAGCATCGCAATGTACTCGTCGATCCTGTTGGTGAGGGAGTTCCGGACGTCGTCGGCGGCGTTCTCGAACCGGAGACGATTCTGCATCTCGCTCGCCCGCCATGCGTAGGCAGCGGCGACGCCCGTCATCACGAGGCCCGCGATCAGAATCAGGATGGGGACCCAGTGGCGCCGCGGGTCCCTCTGCCCTTCCATCGCGTGATTCTATCCGACGTCTGATATCCTCGCGGACACACTAGTCGATAGTCGATAGCCGATAGTCGATAGTCAAAGTCGAGAGTCAAAGTCGAGAGTCGAGAGTCGAGAGTCGGAGGACGGGATTCGATGTGGGAGCGGCTGTTCGAGGGACCAACCGACGCGCGGATCATCGTCGTCGCGCTCGTCCTCACGCTCGCGGTGGCGTGGCTGGCGGCGCGGCTCGCGCGCGGGCTCGCGGCCGCGGCGCTGCGCGCGATCGTCCGTGACACGCTGGCGCCGTCGAGTCCGCTCGTCCGCGCGCCGCTCCGGCTGGTCGGCGCCGCCGCATTCCTGCTCGTCGCCTTCACGCTGCTCTTCCCCGCGTTCGAGCTCGCCGGGCTCAGGCCGCGCACCGGCGTGCACCTCCGCACGCTCGCCGCGTGGATGTTCGGACCGGGCCTGCGGGTCGCGTTGATCCTGGTGCTGGCGTTCGCGGTCGCCCGCGCGACGGCGCTCCTCGTCCGCCGGTTCGAGCACGAGATCAACCTCGGCACGGGCCTCGACGCGCTCGAGCGGGCCAAGCGCGCGCGCACGCTCGGGTCGGTCATCAAGAACGCCACGACCGCGCTCGTGGCCGGGATCGCGGGGCTGATGGTCCTCAGGGAATTCGATCTCGACATCGCTCCGGTGCTGACCGGCGCGGGCATCGTGGGCCTTGCGGTCGGCTTCGGCGCGCAGACGCTCGTCCGGGACATCATCAGCGGCTTTTTCCTGATCCTGGAGGACCAGGTCCGCGTCGGCGACGTCGCGGCCATCAACGGCACCGGGGGACTCGTGGAAGCGATCAACCTCAGGACGATCGTGCTGCGCGACGAGGAGGGCACGGTGCACGTCTTCCCGAATGGCGCGATCAACACGCTCGCCAACCGCAGCAAGGACCACGCATATTACGTGATGGCGCTGGCGATTCCGTACGATGAAGATCCCGACCGTGTCACGGCGGTGCTGCGAGAGGTCGGCGCGGGGCTGCAAGCCGATCCCGCCTTCGGCGCGTCGATCCTCGGACCCATCGAGATTCCCGGCGTGGACGCCTTTGCGGACTGGTCCGTGCAGCTCAAGGTCCGTATCAAGACCATGCCGTTGAAGCAGTGGGAGGTGGGACGCGAGCTCAGGCGGCGGATCCTGCGCGCGTTCGAGGCGCACAAGATCGCGATTCCGTTCCCCGGACACCCCGTGACGATCCGGCAGCCCGAGCGGCCGGACCGGCCCTAATACCCGGCGGCGGCAGGGGATGCCGCCTTCTGTCCCTTCGATTCCTGGACGATCTTCACGCCGGCGCTGGCGCCGACGCGTGTCGCGCCGGCGGCGACCATCGCCTTGAGCCCCTCGAGATCGCGGACGCCGCCGGCCGCCTTCACACCCATGTCGGCGCCGACGACGCGCCGCATGAGGGCGACGTCGGCGGCCGTGGCTCCTCCCGACGCGAACCCGGTGGAGGTCTTGACGAAGTCCGCGCCCGCCGCCTTCGACAGCGTGCACGCCGTGATCTTCTCTTCGTCGGTGAGCAGCGCCGCCTCGATGATCACCTTGCTGATGACGCCGGCCTGATGGCAGGGTTCGACGACGGCTTCGATGTCACGTTCCACGGTGCGGAGATCGGCCGACTTGAGGGCGCCGATGTTGATGACCATGTCGATTTCGGTCGCCCCGTCGAAGATGGCGCGCCGGGTCTCGTAGTTCTTGACGTCGGCGGTGGTCGCGCCGAGCGGGAACCCGACCACGGAACACACGCCGACGCCGCTTCCGCGCAGGCGCCCGGCCGCGAAGGCCACCCAGGCGGGGTTCACGCACACCGTGGCGAAGTGGAACTCCGCCGCTTCCCGGCAGAGCTTCTCGATCTCCGCACGCGAGGCATCCGGTTTCAGCAGCGTGTGATCGATCATCGACGCCACGCCACCAGTCGCGCCGCCCGACGCATGCAGGCCCAGCCGCGTCGCCCCGGCGTCGATCACCCCGCGGAGCCGATCGGGACAGCACTCCGCGAGGACCGAGTGGCAGCCGCACTGCGCCGGGACGGCGCGCGGGGCCTGCGCGGCGATTACCTCCTCGGTAATCATGTCGATGAGCCGCTGGAGATCCTGGGGGTTCAGCACGGTTCCAGTGAAGTCTAGCCTATTGATTTCCGAATCGCTCTTCCATGCGGCGGATCTTGAGAAGCCGGCGGATGTAGCGGGCTTCCCGCATCGGCGTGCCGATCCACGTGTCCACGATCCGGATCGCCGCGTCGGTGCCGTCCACCAGCGTCGATCCGAGCGTCATGACGTTGGCGCCGTTGTGCTCTCGAGAATACCTCGCGATCGTTTCGTTCAGGCACATGGCCGCCCGGATGCCGCGCACCTTGTTGGCCGCGATCGCCGATCCGATTCCCGCGCCGTCGATCACGATGCCGGCGTCCGCCTCGCCGCGCGCGACGGCGGTCGCCACCTGGCCGGCGATATCGGGATAGTCGACCGGTTCCGGCTTGTCGGTTCCGACGTCGGTGACCGACAGCCCGCGCCCGCGCAGGTGCTGCACCAGGGCGCGCTTCAGCGCGATGCCCGTGTGGTCGTTGCCAATGGCAACCCGGCGGATATCGCTGGCCGGCGCCAGATCCGCGGGCAGGGACGGGTCCGCCGCCCCGGCCGGAATCACCGTCACCCGGCGCGCGGCCAGCGTGTCCTTCGCGAGTGGCGTCACGTGGCCGCCCTCGGCGAGCTCGACCGTCGCGCCGACGTCGAGCGTCCGCGCGTCCGCCTCCGTGATGATGTCGAACCGCTTCATGCGCGGTCACCCATGGCGGACCCGCCGCACGCGTTATTCGCCATCGAGCACCGCGATGTACGGCAGGTTGCGGTACTTCTCGGCGAAGTCCAGTCCGTACCCCACGACGAACTTGTCTTCGATCGAAAACCCGATGTGCTCCACGATGACGTCCACGGTCCGCCGCGACGGCTTGCTCAGCAGGCATGCGGTTCTCAGCGATTTCGGCGACCGCGCGCGGAGAATGTCCTGCAGGTAGGTCAGCGTCAGCCCGGTGTCCACGATGTCCTCGACGATGACGACGCGGCGGCCCTCGAGGCCGGTGTCGAGATCCTTGAGCAGGCGGACCTCGCCGGAGGACCGCGTGCTCTGGGCGTAGCTCGACACGGCGATGAAGTCCAGGGTCACACGCGGACCCATCGCGCGCACGAGGTCCGCCATGAACATGAAGCCGCCCTTGAGCACGCCGACGAGATGGATCTCATCGGTGCCCGGGTAGGCGGCTTCGATTTCGGCGGCGAGCTCTTTCACCCGCGCCTGTATGGTCTCGGCGTCCAGCAGGATGTTCATCGCTTCGTTCTGGATTCCACGTTGTGTCGCGTCACTGTTTGCGCACCGCTTCGCTGACGCGTGCCGCCATGGCACGGGCGTCGCGCAGCACGTCCGCCTCGTCGAGGGTCAACACCTTCCGGTCGCGCATCAGCACCTTGCCGTTCACAATGGTCGTCCGCACGTCGTCGCCCCGGGTGACGTAGACGAGGTGCGACAGCGGATCGTACATCGGCGTCTGCCGCGCGGCGGTCATCGAGACGGTAATCAGGTCGGCGCGCTTGCCCGGCTCGAGCGAACCGATGAGCGCGTCCATCCCCAGCGCGCGCGCCCCGTCGATGGTCGCCATCGCGAGGGCCGTGCGGGCGGGGATCGCGCGCGGATCCCCCGTCTGCAGCTTGTGAAGAAAGGCGGCCTGACGCATCGCCTCGAACATGTCGAGGTCGTTGTTGCTGGCCGCGCCGTCGGTGCCCAGGCCCACGGCGAGCCCCGCCCGGCGCATCTCCACGACCTTCGCGGTCCCGCTCGCCAGCTTCATGTTGCTTTCGGGATTGTGCGAGATGCCGACGCCGCGGCGCGCCAGGATGCGAATGTCGGCCGGCGTCAGCTTGACGGCGTGCGCGGCGAGCGTGCGCGGTCCCCAGAAGTGAATCGAGTCGAGGTACTGCGTCGGCGTCAGCTTGTGCCGCTGCATCGACGTCTTGACCTCGTCGGCCGTTTCGGCCAGATGCGTGATGACAGGGGCATGGAGCCGGTCCGCCATGGCGCGGATCGCCTTCAGCGTCGCGGTGTCGAGCGTGTACATCGCGTGCGGCGCGATGGCCGGCGTGATCAGATCGTCCCCGGCGAACTCCTTGATGAACGTCTCGGTGCGCGCCAGCCCCTCCGCCGGAGTCCTGGCGTCGGGCACGGGGAACTGGATGATTGTCTCGCCGAGCACCCCCCGCAGCCCCGCCGCCCTGGTGACGCGCCCGATCTCCTCCTCGAAGTAATACATGTCCGCGTAGGTCGTCGTGCCCGACTCGATCATCTCGAGCGCCGCCAATGCGGTCCCGACGCGCACGAACTCCGGCGACACGGTCCTGGCCTCGGCGGGGAAAATGTACTTCTGCAGCCAGTCCATCAGGGCGAGATCGTCGGCCAGCCCGCGGAACAGCACCATCGGCGCGTGCGTGTGCGTGTTGATCAGGCCGGGCATGATCACCTGGCCGGTCGCGTCAATCGTCTCGGCTGCCGAAAACCCGGCGGCAATCGCCGCCGGCGCATCGACCGCGACAATGTCGCGGCCGTCGATCGCGACGGCACCGGGCGACAGTACGCGGCCCCCGGCATCCATCGCGACCACGGTGCCGCCCGTGACAATCAGCGTCACGTTCCTGCGGGCGGGGCCCTGCGCGCCCAAGACCGAGCCCAAGGCGAGCAGGAGCACGCAGACGCGTTGAAACATAGGCGCAGATCTTATCAGGTGGGAGACGTGGGCGTGAAGCGGTGAAAGGTAGAACGCAGAATGCAGAATCACGATATATTTCACCCGTGCCTTTGCACCTCGTAGAGCATCCGCTCGTCCACGACGCGCTCGCCACGCTACGCGACTCGGCTACGCCGCCCGACATGTTCCGGAAGATGGCCGCGCGCATCAGCCTGCTGCTGGCGGCCGAGGCGACGCGCGACGTCCCGGTCACGCACGGGATCGTCACGACGCCGCTCGGCCCCGCGCCGGCGGACCGGGTCAGCGCGGACGTCGTCGTGGTTCCCGTGCTGCGCGCCGGATTGGGCATGCTGGACGCCGTGCTCGAGCTGATTCCCACCGCGCGCGTGGGGCACATCGGGCTCCAGCGCGACGAGCTCACCGCCATCGCGTCGAAGTACTACTCGAAGCTGCCGGGCGGCCTCGAGCGCAGCTACGTGCTGATGGTGGATCCGATGCTGGCCACGGGCGGCAGCGCGGTGTCCGCGCTCGATCTCCTCCGCGACGCCGGCGCCCGCGACATGCGGCTCATCTGCATCGTCGCGGCTCCCGAAGGGGTCGCGCTCGTCGAGAAGCATCACCCGAACGTCCGGATCTTCACCCCCGTGGTGGATCGGTGTTTGAACGCGCACAAGTTCATCGTGCCTGGGCTCGGCGATTTCGGCGACCGGCTGTACGGGACGGTGTGAGCAACACCGCACCCGCGCGGAGTGAACCATGAAGTCATCGACCGGAACGGCGTCACCTGAACGCCGCGCACAAAAGCGGATCCCCGACGGGAAGTGGCGGACGGCGCTGACCGACATCGAGCCGAACAAGATCCTCTTGCGCGGTTACGCGGTTGACGAGTTGATGGGACGCCTCACCTTCGGCGAGGCAATCTACCTGCTGCTCATGGGGGAGATCCCGTCCCCCTCGATGGGCACCCTGATGGACGCCATGCTCGTGTCGTTCATCGACCACGGCACGACTCCCCCCTCGACGCTGTCGGCGCGCAACACGGCCACGACCGGTGCGCCGCTGCGCGCGTGCGTCGCCGCGGGGGTCCTGGGGTTCGGGACGTACCACGGCGGCGACATCGAACGGTGCCAGTTGTTCCTGGACGGCGGGCTGGATCTCGTCCGCGAGGGACAGTCCTATCGGAAGGCGGCCGAGACGATCGTCGAGCGGTGCCAGGCCACCGACCAGGCGCTGCCGGGATTCGGCCACCGGTACCATACGCGGGACCCCCGCGCCGCGCGGCTGTTTCAGATGGCGCTCGAGCTGGAGCTGGAGGCCGAACACATTCAGATGATCCGGGCGGTGGAGATGGTGCTGGCATCGCGCTGCACGGCCGACGAGGCGCCGCTGCCGATCAACATCGATGGCGCGATCGCGGCGCTGTGCGGTGACATGGGGATTCCCGGGTCGGCCGCCAACGCGCTGTTCATCATCTCGCGCATCCCCGGCATCGCGGCGCATGCGCAGGAGGAGCGCGCGCGCCAGCAGCCGATGCGCCAGATCGACCCGAATGCCTACGAGTACGACGGCCCGTCGCAGCGCAGGGTCCCGGAACGGCGGAAATGAGGTAGGTCAGATCCCTTTCCTGCTCCCCTGCTTCTGTTCAAAAACCAGCTCGACCGTTTCGTGTATCATCTTCTGGCCAGGAGACCTACACGCGCAAGGACGAGATCGTCACGTGTAAGAGCAGGTTCACCGGCTACCGGCGGCTCGAACGCCGCGGCGGGTCTCAAGACTGACGCGCGTCGCGCCGCGTCATGGCGCCCGCAGCACGTCAACTGGATCGACCCGGCTCGCCTGGCGTCGCAGCTCCGGTGGACACTACGTCGGGATTGCGGCCGAGCGTCTCCATCGCACGCTGGTAGAAGGCGATCGTGGAGGTGCCGCTGTCGTTCGGGGGACGCACGTCCAATCGCCAGCGCCACTATTCCGATCGTTGATGCGGCAAAAAGCCGGGCGCGAAGCAGCCGCCGGCACGCGGTGCGCAGATCGTCCAACACCCAGGTCATCGGGATGCCGAATCTTACCGCTCCCGACCCTGCGGAAGGGCACCGAAATATCCGGATCGTTGAAAATAAGCTAGACTAATAACTTCCCTGAGGTTGGGCGCTTGGCTCAGCGGTAGAGCACCGCCTTCACACGGCGGGGGTCAGTGGTTCGAATCCACTAGCGCCCACCAGCCTTCGCTCGCGCTGTCGCTCGAGCTTCGGCTCGGCAAGCCCCCTCTGACATCGTGCGCGGAGCTACGGCTCGGCAAGCGAGTCTGCGTCGTACGGGCGAGCTCGGCTGGCGAGGCTGGCGTTCCTTTACGTACCCGATTTCTTCAACTGCGCGAGGAGCAGCGACAGCACCTTCGCATACCGCGCGTCGGCATCGGCGAACGCCTTGTCGTACTCGGCGTCGGTCATCTTCGCCTTCTTGGCCCCCTCGAACGCCACGCTCTTGGTCCCCTCTTCCCACCCGTCGCCCGGCATGTCGTTGTCCGCCTTCGGCGCCAGCCCGTCGGCCTGCTGATCCTGGATGAAGATCTTCGTGCCCGCAACCGATGCGGAATGCAGGTCCATGTAGACCTCGCGGTACTCCTTCTTGCCGATCTTGTCGACCAGGAGCGTCGGCGCGGAGTACTTGGCGGATACGACGAGCAGCTGCCCGCCGGGAATGTAGAGCGCGGCCACGAATTCCCCCGGTCTGGCCGGATCGCTCGCGGCAATGCTCTCGAGCTTCGCGCCGTCGAGCGCGGCGGTCAGCTCCTTGGCGACCAGCGACGATTTCGAATCCTGGTCGCGGGCCAGTACAGGCGCCATCGCGGCAACGGCGAGCGCCACGGCCGCGCCCAGCAACGGCCTGTTCGAGCGCAGGCGCATCATGTTGTACATCGGGTTGTACATCGGGGACCCCTCTGGAGGAAATTATGAGCCCGTTCTACCACGCGCCGCGGCGTACGTAAAGACGAAAGGGGTTCAGCCAATGAAGAGCGGATCTTCTTCCTCGGCATGTCGGCCGCCCCGCGGCGCCAGGGACCGGAAGCCGCCGAGGGCCGAAAGAACCGCCTTGATGGCCGCGACAATGGCCATCCCCTCCCGCGCGGGCGTGATGATGGCCTCCTGGACGATGGCGGCCGTCTCTTCGACGCGCCTGGAGAGGTCGGTCACGAGCCGGTCGATCTTCTCCGCCTGCGCCGCCGCCAGCGCGGCCGTCCGAGACGCATCGTCGGCAATGGCCGTCGCGCGCGCGACGAGCGGGCGCATCTCCTGCTGCACGGAGGCGAGCGTCTGCTGCGCCTGCCGCGCCAGGCGCAGCAACGCGATCACGGCGCCCACCTGGATGAGCGCCATCACGAGCGTCGCGAGAGCGATGATGCCGAGAGAAGCCTCGGCCCAGCCGCCGCTCACAGGCTCTCACCGCCGCCAGTCTGGCCCGTCGCATGTCCGCGCGCCTGCTCGTACGCCTGGCGGCCGCGATCGATCGCCGAGGTGATGGTCTCGCGCTGGCGGTTGACGAACTCGCGCCCCTGCCGCGCGGCTTCGCTCGCGCGCTCGCGCCCTTCGCGCGCCTTGTCCGCGATCATCCGCCGCGTCT
This sequence comes from Acidobacteria bacterium RIFCSPLOWO2_12_FULL_66_21, assembly GCA_001767455.1. Lineage (GTDB taxonomy): Bacteria > Acidobacteriota > Vicinamibacteria > Vicinamibacterales > 2-12-FULL-66-21 > 2-12-FULL-66-21. The sequence continues at coordinate 25,482 of MELC01000084.1, read as the reverse complement.
CTTCACCGCTCGTCGGCGCCATGAGCAGCGCGACCGCCGCTCCCGTCAGCGCCCCGAGCACGAACGACACGATGACCATTCCCGCCGCGCCGCCGTCGTCTCTGGCCATGATGGACTCCAATTTCACTAGAAGATGCTGACCCGGACGTTCAGGAACTTCTTCGGGTCCTTGCGGATGTCGGCGACGAGCGCCTGCAGCTCGCCGGCCGCCGCGTTCATCCGATCATATAACTGTTTGTCGTGCAACAGTTGGCCGGCCGTGCCCTGCCCTTTTTCCAGCGCCGCAGCCAGCTTGTCGATGCGGTCGGCCGTGGCGTTGAACCGATCGTACAGCTCCCGGTCCTTCAGTAGTTTGCCGGCCGTCCCGTCGCCGCGCTGCAGCCCCGCGAGGATCTGGTCCGCGCTGCCGCCGGCCGATGTCAGGGATTCGGCCAGCGCCTCGTCCTTCAGCAGCCGCCCGAGACTGCCCTCCCCCGCGTTGATCCGGCGCGTCGTTTCCTGGAGGTTCGCGAGCGCCGTGTTCAACTGGCGGTAGGCGGCCGGGTCGTTCACGAGCTTTCCAAGCGTTCCGCGGCCGCGATTGATCGAGTTCGCGACGACTTCGGCCGAGGCGATGAACGACTGGAGATCGCGGTACACCGCCTCGTCGGTGAACAGCCGGCCGACGGTGCCTTTCCCCCCGCGGATGTCCTTCAGCAGTGCGGTCGCCTGATCCAGGCCCTCCGTGGCTTTGTCGGTCACATCGGCGATCGGACCGGACGCCCGCGCGCTCTGGATGAAGTCGTGGTCCTTGAGCGGACGGCCTTCCGACGAGGCGCTGATGTCGACGATCGGTTCGCCCAGGAGGCTGAGGGACCCGAGCATCGCGCGCGAGTTCTCGGTGACGCGCTGCTGGTTTTCCTTGTTGATCTCCATGAGCACTTCGACGGACGCCCCCTTCAGGGTGACCTCCGTCACCTTGCCGACCTCGACGCCCGCCACCCGGACGACGGCGCCGCTCTTGAGCCCGTTCACGTTGGTGAACGAGGTCTTCAGCTCGTAGCGATCCCACGGGAAGCCTCCCTGCCCGCCGACGGCGAGGATGATTACGGTCGCCAGGATCAGGGCGGTGACCGTCAGGATGCCGATTTTCAGTTGCGACCAGGCAAGCGATCGTGTCCGTGGCATAGGGTTTCTCGCTGTTGGCCCGGCCGTTCATGCCGGGCGTCTGTTAGAGGTCTTGACCCGAAAAACTTGCACTGAATGAGTCGAGTTTTTCGGTCAAGACCGTCCCCGCGTCAGCGGGGCGTTATCAAAGAATGCGCCAGCGAGGCGGAGCCTCTCGACGGTCTGAGGCGGAGCCTCGCTAGTTCAGGAACGAATGGATGTACGGGTCCTCGGCGGCCGCCGCGCGCAGCTCCGACGCGTTTCCCTCGAACGAGATGCTGCCGTCCTTCAGCATGATGAACTCCGCCTCGTCGGCTTTCGTCCCGCTCGCCTTCTCGAACCGCAGCCTCCCATTTTCCCGCAGTGCGAAGTGCTCGGCAACGAAGAACGCGTCGCGCAGCTGATGCGTGACGACAATCGAGCTGACGCTCTCCAGATCCCGCAGCTTGATGATCTCCTCGTCGATGGTCAGCGCGGTGATCGGATCGAGGCCGGTCGTCGGCTCGTCGTACAACAGGATGCGCGGCTTCGCGGTCATCGCGCGCGCAATCGCGACGCGGCGGCGCTGCCCGCCGGACAGCTCCGAGGGCATGCGGTCGATGAACTCGCCGAGGCCGACGAACCCGAGGACCTCCTCGACGCGGCGATTCACTTCGGGCAGCGGCATGTCCGATTCCTCGAACAGCTTGTAGCCGACGTTCTCACGTACGGTCAGCGAATCGAACAGCGCCCCCTCCTGGAAGACCATCCCGAGATCGGCGCGGACCGCCATGAGGTGGTCCTCGCTCATGTTGTCCACCCGCTCGCCGTTGACGAAGATCATGCCGGCATCCGGCTTGAGCAGCCCCAGGATCAGCCGCAGGATCGTCGACTTGCCGGCGCCGCTGGCGCCCAGGAAGATCTTCGTGTGCCCCGTCTTCAACGTGAAGCTGACGTTGTGCAGGATGACCGTGTCGTCGAATTGCAGGTGCACGCCGTCGAAGACGACGATCGGACCGCCCGGTCCGAGGGCTTCGTCGAGCAGCGGCGAGCGTGGAATCGCGGTGACGGCCATCAGTACATCAGGGTGATGAGGACTTTCGTCACGAGGAAGTCCACGGCAATAACGGCGACCGAGCTGGCGACGACGGCGTTGGTGGTCGAGCGGCCGACCCCCTGTGTGCCGCCGCTCGTCCGCAGCCCGACGTGACAGCCGATGCTCACGATCGTAAACCCGATGAAGAACGGTTTGATGAGCCCCATCCACACGTCCTGGATGTAGAGGCCCATGACGACGCTGTTCCAATACACGCTCGAGGCCACCTTCAACTGATAGACCGTCACGACCCACGCACCGACCATGCCGACGCCGCTGGACACCACCGTGAGGAGCGGTACCATCAGGAAGCCGGCGAGGATGCGCGGCAGCACCAGCTTGCGGATCGGGTCCGTGCCCAGGGCGCGGAGCGCGGCGATTTGCTCGGTGACGACCATCGACCCCAGCTCGGCCGCGATGCCGGAGCCGACCCGTCCGGCAACCATCAGTCCTGTGAGGACGGGCCCAAGCTCCTTCACCATCGACGCGCTGACGAGGCGGCCGACCATCGAGCGTGCGCCGAATTGATCCAGCGTGATGCCGGACTGCAGCGCGAGCACCATGCCCGTGAACATGCCGGTGAGCAGGACGACCGTGAGCGACCCGACGCCAATCGCCTCGAACTGTTCGATGACGTCGCGCAGGTAGAACGGGCGCGTCACCAGACCGCGGCCGACCTTGCCGATCATCAGGGCATATTCCTGGACCTCGATGACCGCGGCCTTCAGCCAGCTTTCGAACAGCGATTTCATCAGCGGCGGCTCCCCGCCAGGCCCAGCTCGTCCCTGCGCAGCTCCTTGATCCGATCCCGCAGCGTGGCGGCCTTCTCGAACTCGAGGTTGGCGGCCGCCTGTTTCATCTCGGCCTGCAACGACGCGAGGTGCGCCTCGAGCTCCGCGTGCGTGCGGAACGTGTCGCGCTCGGCCGGGACGGTCACGTAATCGCGCTCGTACACGCTGGTCAGCACCTCGTCGATGCACTTGACGATCGACGCGGGGGTGATGCCGTGCTCGCGGTTGTACGCCTCCTGGATCTCGCGGCGGCGTTCCGTCTCGCTGATCGCCAGCCGCATGGAGTCCGTCATCTTCTCCGCGTACATGATCGCCCTGCCGTTGATGTTGCGCGCCGCGCGCCCGACCGTCTGGATCAGCGAGCCGCCGGAGCGCAGGAACCCTTCCTTGTCGGCGTCCAGGATCGCCACGAGCGAGACTTCCGGCAGATCCAGCCCCTCGCGCAACAGGTTGATGCCGACGAGCACGTCGAATTCGCCGCGCCGCAGGTCGCGCAGGATGTCGATCCGCTCGAGCGTGTCGATGTCGGAGTGCAGGTAGCGCACCCTGACGCCGAGCTCCTGATAGTACTGCGTCAGGTCCTCCGCCATCCGTTTCGTCAGCGTCGTGACGAGGACCCGCTCGTTGCGCTCGGCCCGGCCGCGGATCTCCGCCAGCAGGTCGTCCACCTGGCCCCGGACCGGCCGCACCTCGATCTCGGGGTCCAGCAGGCCGGTGGGCCGGATGATCTGCTCGACGACCGCCCCGCCCGCGCGCCGCAGTTCATAGGGTCCCGGCGTCGCCGAGACGAAGACGAGCTGGTGCGTGCGGCGCTCCCATTCCTCGAAGTTCAGCGGCCGGTTGTCGAGCGCGGAGGGCAGGCGAAAGCCGTAGGCGACGAGCACTTCCTTGCGGGATCGATCGCCGTGGTACATCCCGCGGATCTGCGGGACCGTCTGGTGGCTCTCGTCGACGATCATGAGGGCGTCGGCGGGCAGGTAATCGAGCAGCGTCGGCGGCGGCTCGCCGGGCGCCCGGCCCGTCAGGTGCCGCGCGTAGTTCTCGATCCCGTGGCAGTACCCGATCTCCTTGATCATCTCGAGATCGAACATCGTCCGCTGATGGAGCCGCTGGGCCTCGAGGACCTTCCCGTCGGACTCGAGCCGGGTACGGCACTCGCCGAGCTCCGCCTTGATGCTCTCGACCGCCGCCTTCGTCCTGTCGCGCGAGGTGACGAAGTGCGTCTTCGGATACACGGCCACCTTGTCGTGGCGGCGGATGGTCCTGCCCGTGAGCGGGTCGAAGGTGATGAGCTCGTCCACCTCGTCGCCGAACAGCTCGATCCTGAGCGCCGTGTCCTCGTACGACGGCTGCACCTCGACGATGTCGCCGCGCACGCGGAAGACGCCGCGGGCGAACTCGTGATCGTTGCGCTCGTACTGGATCTCGACCAGCTTGCGCAGGATCTGATCGCGATCGATGCGCTGCCCGCGCTCGAGCGGCAGCATCATCCCGTAGTAGGCCTCGGGCGATCCGAGGCCGTAGATACATGAGACGCTCGCGACGATGATGACGTCCCGCCGCTCGAAGAGCGACCGGGTGGCCGAGAGCCGCATCCGGTCGATCTCGTCGTTGATCGTCGCTTCCTTCTCGATGTACGAGTCGGTCGTCGGCACGTAGGCTTCGGGCTGGTAGTAGTCGTAGTAGCTGACGAAGTACTCCACGGCGTTCTCGGGGAAGAAGCGCCGGAACTCCTGGTAGAGCTGCGCCGCCAGCGTCTTGTTGTGGGCCATGACGAGCGTCGGGCGGTTCACGCGCGCGACGGCCTGCGCCATCGTGAACGTCTTGCCCGACCCGGTCACGCCGAGCAGGACCTGGGCCCGATCGCCGCGGTTCAGCCCCTCGACGAGCTCGTCGATCGCGCGGGCCTGGTCGCCGCGAAGCTCGAAGTCGGTGACCAGATTGAACCGGTCGTACTTGGATGCCATGACGCGGAAATTCGTACGGACGACAGCCTTTCATCGTACCACAGATGGGAGGGGCGGAGGTGGCGGCGGACACGGATCTCACACGGAGACGCGGAGATCGCGGAGACGCGCGGAGGGTGGCCCGTCTGGCCGCGCAGCGCGCGGTGAGGTGGTCTAACGCCGGCCAACGGCCGCCAAAACGGCCGGCGCCAGACGGGCCACCTGACGTCTGTGCCTCTCCGCGCTTCTCCGTGCGTCTCCGTGAACTCCGTGGCTCCGTGGCGGCCGTCTCCGCGCCCTCCGTCACCTCCGAGTCGTTTCCCAGGCGCACGGCTCACTTGCGGTACGGCGCGAAATACCCCTGGCGGGTGCGGACCTTGATCCCCTTCAGGTCGGGGCGTTTGACGCGGATGCGCACTTCGCGCCACCGGCCGTCGGTCCCCGTGTTGGTCGAGGTGTATCCGATGTTGTAGCGGGCGGAGATCTCACGCTCGATCCGCTCGTACATCTTCTCGACTTCCTTGATGCCGGACGGGAAGAGCGCCTGGCCCCCGGTCGTGTCGGCGAAGCGCTGCAGGTACATCCGCTGTTCCATCTTGACGCTCGAGGGCTGGTGCTCGAGATACCCGACCACGTACACGGTGACGTCGGAGGCGCGCAGCAGGTCGATGACCTCATTGAGGCTGATGGAGCTCCGCGTGTCACCGCCATCGGTGTACATGATCATGATCTTCTGGCCGGTCAGCTCCGCCGCGCGATTCAGATACGTGCCGACCGCGTCGTACAGGGCGGTGTAGCCGTCCGCCTTCCGCATGCGAATCCGCTCGATGAGCCGAACGTAGTCGTTGGCCGTGTACCGCGCCGTGCGGACCTCGGTGTCGAAGTCCACCAGCGTGATGTCCACCGCTGCCTCCATGCGGTTGAGGAACTTGATGGCGGCCGTCCGCACGTCCTTCAAGTCCTCCTCCATGCTGCCGCTCGTGTCGAGGAGGAATCCGATGTGAAGCGGCGGTGCCGTGTCGGGATCGCCCACGTTGAAGAAGGAGATCGCCTGCGGCTTCCCTTCCTCCATGACCTCGAAGTCGTCGGCCGTCAGACCGGGGACAGGCGTCCCCTGCTTGTCCGTGACGGCCACACCGAAGTAGACGATGTCGACACCGCTGCGGAATGTCTGCTGGAACGCTCCGGTACCCGCCGCGGCCGCCAGAACGAGCACGCCGATCTGTTTCACCATGGTTGGCTCGTTTAGAAGATCTTGTATCCGCTGATCCGGACGACCTGCGTACCCACGCGGCCGTTCGCGTTGATGCCCCTGAAACCGTAGCCCCATTCCACCGCAACGAGGGTGCCGAATGGCGCCGGCGCCTCGAGCGCCGCGCCGAGCCCCGTGTAGTTCCGCAGTCCCCGGCCGAAGCCCGGGTCGTGCACCTCCGCGGAATCCAGGAAAAGATCCGCTCGGATCGCCTTCGCCGCCGCGAACGCGAGCGCGCTGCGTACGACCCCTCCGCGATCGTAACGGATCAGGGCCGACGGGTATCCCCGGAGGCGGTTGTCGAACGTGCCGAACGAATACCGGCTGAACCGATCCAGATCCCGGCCGCTCATGATGGCCGCTTCCAGCCGCGCCACGAGCCGCGGCGACACGACGACGGACCGGACGAGCGACGCGCCGAGGCGCTGGAAGTCGCGATGGCCCGGTGCGTACTCGCCGGACGCTGGGGTCCCCCAGGCACGCCAGCCCGTGCGCCGCGCCGGGTTCCACCACACCGACGCGTTCCAGCCTCCCCGCTGCGCGTCGAGCGCGAGGCGCAGGCCGTGGACGAGCTGGTCGGCGGGCACGACGAACGACGGGCCCGTGGCCTCGCCTGCGGCGAACCGAGTGTAGTCCAGGTCGTAGCCGATTCTCGCCGAAATGCGAGGGGACAGCGCGCGCAGGAGCCATACCGAGGCCGCGGCCGGCCGCTGGCGGATGTCCTGCTCGTAACGCTCGCGTCCGTTCACGAAGGCGCGATCGTTGTACGAAGACGCGATGCCAAACCCGCGGCCGGCCAGTTGCCAGCGCGTGCGCCCGAGTGCCGGGACGGAAAACGCCAACTGGCCGTATGTGCCGCCGAAGAACGCGTTCAGCTGCGCGCCGGTGCCGAGCAGGTTGAAATCCACGTAGCTGAGGCCGGCAAAAGGCAGCGGTCTTGTGATGTTGGGATCGATGATCACACCGGCGGCGAGGGTCCGGACGCG
>MELC01000084.1:0-18218 GCA_001767455.1 Acidobacteria bacterium RIFCSPLOWO2_12_FULL_66_21 | reverse complement strand
GCCTCAGGTACCGGTAGCCCTCAGGCGTGTCGCGGAGCATCACCGCGTTCGAGGCGTAGGCGGCCTCCACGCGTTTCGCGAAATCCGCGGGGTTGATCTCGTGCCGCGCGATCGCCAGCACGCGGTGAATCGGCGTGCGATGGGCCGCCCCTTCGTAGACCTGCCGCACGTCCGAGCGCGACAGCAGCCAGACGCGCCCCTCCTCCTTCCTGAACTCGTCGATCTGTTCGGAGGAAAGGATCGGCCCGCGAAGCCCCGTCTGGACCGCCGCGACTCGGACCATCGCGAAGTCCGTCACGCCGATCCACGCACGTCCGCGGAAGAGCGGCCTGGTCGGATCGACCGGCTCGAAGGCCACGACGTAGCAGTCTGCGCCGCCCTTTGTGTCCCGCCCCACCAGGCGGTAGCGGTAGACGCCGGTCAGCGTGATCGTCAGCGGCGGCGCGGCGACACGTTCCGGCTCGATGATCGGCAGGCGCGGCACGCCCCCGCCGGTGAACGCGAGACCGTTCACGCGAATGTCACGCTGTTGAAGCTCGGTGCGGCCGGGCGAGGTATAGACGATGGTCTCGGCGCTGATGGTCACTGGCGCCGCGAACCCGGGGGCTTCGAACGACAGCGTCAGCGTTCCAGCGGAGATCAGCGTTCGTACGGTCGCCGCCTGACGCGCGGCGGCGGCTTGATGCCGCGCGAGAATCTCTGCGACAGTCAACCGCCGCGAGCCGACGACCTGGAGGCCTTCGGCAAACCGGTCGCCTGCCTGGGCCGAGGGCACGCGAACCACCGTATCTCCGCCCGCGGTCGTCACTCGCTCGATGCCGTTCATGCGCGGATTGGTGGCGATCGCCGTACATCCTCTCGCAACGGCGATCGTGTCGAGGGTCGATGGATTCAGGTACGTCGCGAGCGGCACGCCATCGCAGGTCACGGTCACACCTGTCGGAGAGGACACCAGGCCCGGCGGGAGGAGGGGTGCGGCCCGGACGAGATCGCCGAGCCGCGCCGCGAACGTCGCAGGGTCGTCGGGAGCACGCCACAGCCAGCGCTCGGCGTCGCCACCTTCGGTCGCGCGGAGAAGGTCGGAGAGCGGCGGCAGCTCGCCGGCCGATGGCGGCCGGCCGCGCCACACACGATATGCCGCGAATTCCGCCGGCAATGGACCGTCCGTCACGAGAAAGTCGACGTAGGGTCCCAGATCGTGTTTGAACAGCGCGGTGAGCGTTGCCGGCGGGGCCGACAGTCCGATGTCGGTTCCGCCTGGCCCGGCGGCACGCGCTTCCGTCACGCGCAGCTTCAGCCTGTAGGCAAGCCGGTCGTCGGGCTGGAGATCGGAGACATCGACGATCAGCATGCGCGTGCGGCGCACGAGGTCCGCATCGATCGCGGCGTCGGGGACGCCCCGCACCACCAGCCCAGGGCGTCCGTCCCTGGCGGCGATGTCCTCGACGGCGCGCCGCGCGGCGGTCTCGTCGCCGGGGATCAGGCGCACGAGCACGTCCAGGCCCGCGAGACGGGCAGGCAGTACGCGCGCCTGCCCCGGACCGATGATCACGGCCGCGCACTGCGCGCACGGTGCGCCCGTCGCGCCCGCCGCGGCAAGCGCCGGGGTGAGTGCCAGCGCAAGCGGTTGGAGGATCGCCCCGGCGAGGGCGTATAATGTCCGTTTGGTCATGATCATCGGGCGGAACATGAGGCCCAGCCCCCCGAGGCGCGGCTGACCGTGCGCGTCTTCGCGATCTGCCAGGACGAGCTCCTCATTCGCTCGCTCGACGAGGTGCTCCTGCCGAGCTTCGAGGTGGAGTTCCTCGTCGAGAGCAAGCCGCTCGCGCGGCGCCTGCACGACGCGGAGATCCAGGTCGTCGCCGGCGACCCGCGGCGCATCGACACCTACCTCAAGGCCGACACCTCCCCGAACACCTGCTTCATCGTCGAAGACAACGGGCGGCGGAGCATCAGGAAGGTGCTCACGGCCGTGCGCGACGCCGGCGGCAGCCTCGTGTACGTGCTGCACACCGCCTCGCGGTCCCTAGCGAAGACCCCCGAGGCGCTGAAGGCCGATTTCCCCGACGTCACGCACATGGACCTGGCCGAGCTCATCAGGCCCACGCTGGTGACCGAGCTCAGCCGGTCGATGACGAGAGCCCGCGTCCACCAGTATCAGCGATATTTCGCGGATGTGGATCGCGTGCTCATCCTCCTGCACAACGATCCCGATCCGGACGCGCTCGCCAGCGGGCTGGCCCTGCGCAACCTCCTGCGGCGTACGAAGACCACCGCGATCATCGGGGCGATCCAGGGCGTGACGCGTCCCGAGAACCTGCGCATGGCCAACATGCTCGACATCCAGGTCGAGCAGGTCACGCCCGCCTCGTTCCAGGAATTCGAGCGCATCGCGACCGTGGACGTCCAGCCGCACTATTTCGGCGGGCAGCTCGATCGCGTCGACCTCGTGGTCGATCACCATCCCGAGCAGGCCGGCTACAGCGCCGTCTTCAAGGACATCCGCGCGGACTACGGATCGACGTCCACGATTCTCACCGAGCACCTGCGCGCGGTGGACGTGAACATCTCGGAGCGCACGGCGACGGCGATGCTCTATGCCATCAAGTCCGACACGTTGTTCTTCGCGAGGCACACGAACCGCGTGGACCTCGAGGCGTTCACCTTCCTCTACCCGCTGGCGGACGCCGCGCTCATCCGCAAGATGGAAGGGGCGGAGATCACGCTGGAGCGGCTCGAGTACGTGACGCGCGCCAGCCAGGGCATCCTCAAGGAGCAGGTCTTCAGCGCGTTCATCGGAGAGGCGCCGCGCGAGGACTTCATTCCGTACACGGCGGATTTCTTCCTGCAGCTCGAAGACGTCAAATGGACGATTGTCGCCGGGTTCGTCAACGGCTCGTTGATCGTCAGCGTGCGCAACCTCGGCTACTCGCGCAATGCGGGTGAATTCGTGAAGCGGTGGTTCGCGGACATCGGCAGCGCCGGCGGCCACCGGGCGATGGCCAAGGCGATCGTGCCGATCGAGCGGTTCCGGGAGAAGTTCGGCAATCTCGAGGGCCCCGCGATCACCACCCGCCTCGCCGAGATGGCCGAGCAGTTTCTGCATGAAGCGCCCGGTGAAAAGCGACGGGAGCCGGTCGCTCGTTAATTCCAAATTCCAAACGCCAAACTCCAAAGGCACTCCAAACTCCAAAGGCACTCCAAACTCCAAAGGGCACTCCAAATTCCAAAGGCAAACTGGAATCTGCAATTCTTTTGGAGTTTGGAGTTTGGAGTCCTTTGGAGTTTGAAATTTGGAGTTTGGAGTTCTTCAGCCGAGAGCCTGATCGAGATCGGCGATCAGATCTTCGACGTCCTCGAGGCCGACCGACAACCGCGCCATGCTGTCGGTGACGCCGGCGCGCGCCAGTTCCTCGGCCGACAGGCCCCACTGCGACGTCAGCACGGGCAGGCTGCACAGGCTCTCGACGCCGCCGAGGCTGGCCGCGCGCTTGAAGATGCGGAGGCGATCGAAGAATCGCGCGGCGCCCTCGTATCCGCCCCCCACGTCCACGCACACCATGCCTCCGAAGCCGCGCATCTGCCGTGTCGCGATCGCGTGATCGGGGTGTCCCGCGAGCCCCGGGTACAGCACCGCCTGCACGCGCGGGTCCTTCGCGAGCCACTCGGCCACGGCCATCGCGTTCGCGTTGTGGCGCTCGACGCGGACGGCGAGCGTCTTCAGGCCCCGCGCGACGGCGTAGGCGGCGGCTGGATCGAGGATGGTGCCGAGCATCTTCTGCGCCTGGAATATCGGTTCGATCAGGCGCGCGGGGCCGGCGAGCGCACCCGCGGTCACGTCGCTGTGCCCGTTCAGGTACTTCGTCGCGCTGTGCATCACGATGTCGACGCCGAGCGCGATCGGCTGCTGGTTGATCGGGCTGGCGAACGTGTTGTCGAGAACCGAGATCACGCCGCGCGCGCGGCACGCTCGCGCGACCGCCGCGATATCGACGCACCGGAGCGTCGGATTGATCGGGGACTCGAACCAGACGACCTTCGTCGCCTCCGACAGGATGGTGTCGGGACGCGCGAGATCGTCCAGCGAGACGAACCGCGGCGTGATGCCGAACTTGGGCAGCAGATCGGCGATCAGGTGCAGCGTGCCGCCGTAGATCGCGGAACTGCAGACGATCTCGTCGCCGGCACGGGTGAGCGCGAGCAGCGCCGTGGTGGTCGCCGCCTGGCCGCTCGACAGGGCGAGCGCGGCCTCCGTGCCCTCGAGCGCCGCGAGTTTTGCCTGCAGCGACGCAACGGTCGGATTCCCGTAGCGCGAGTACAGGAATTTCGACGAGTGTCCCGTGTTGTACGCCCGCACCTCTTCGGCGGTGTCGAAGAGGAACGTCGTCGTCTCATAAATGGGCGTCGTCAGCGGCACGGCGTCCCGGCTGCTTCCCTCCGCCCGATGGATGACGTCTGTCGAAGGCTTCATGCCGGCTCTTCCTTGTCTCCGCCGCCGACGATCGGCTCGATGAACTGGCGGTAAGCGTCCTCGTACCCGCGGTCGACCAGCTCCGCGAGGCTCTGGATACGATCCGAGCGCTCGTCGTATACGCCGGCAAAGTCGAGCGGCCCCACCGGATTGTGCTCCGGGCGAACGACGAACGTGCCGGCAAAGCGCCCCGCGAAATGCTCGCCGATGTCGCGGAAGCCGGCCGTCTCGAACGACGCGAGCTGCTCTCCGGCGCGGCCGCGCAGGTCGGCGCGCCCCGCGCTCATCTCGTGCGCGTGCGCGGGCGGCGACGCCGCGCACACCAGAATGACCTGCTCCGCGCCGGCCGACGCGACTTCCTCGAGCAGGCGCGCGGCCGCGCCCGGCCGATCGCAGAGCCGGTGCGCCTCGCCCCGCCACGGGCCCTCGGCGGCAAACGTGATCAGGTGCGGGTCGGTCGCAATGGGCACCGCCAGGGCCGCCCGCAACGCGTCGATCGCGTGCGTCCGCGCCACGCCGGCAAGGTCGAAGGCCTCGATGTACCGGCCGGCGGCCGACGGGACCCCGGCGCGGCCGAAGAAGCGCTGCCGGTGGGCGGGCGCGAGCAGCGCGAAGACCAGATCGCGACGCGCGTCGAGATCGTGGACCGTCAGCAGCAGCTCGCGGAACCCGGGCTGCCCCAGGTTTTCGCCGAGCAGCTCGACGTACTTCGCGGCCAGCTCCGCCGCCTCCGGCCGCGCGATCGGCGCGGCTCCCCTGATGAGGTTCCACAACTCCGTCGTCGATCGGTCGACGATCGCGGCGGTCGAGAGAGGAACGCCGGCGAGACGGGCGGCGATCCCGCGGGTGGTCCGCCGGCGTGCCCGCGCGCTCAGGACCGGCCGCACCGCGCCGGCCGCCAGCGCCGCGACGCCCAGCAGGATCGCCAGCAGGACGAGGCGCGGAATAATGGTGGGCAGAGACGCCGGCGCGAAGAGCGTGTCAATCCAGCGGCTGTAGCCGCCGGTCAGCGTGGTCGCCGTCGCCTCGAGGCCGACGAGCGACAGCAGCAGGCCGATCATGCCCACCACGACCGCCAGCGCAAGGAGTGCCAGCGGGACGGCGAAGATGACGCCCGCGGCGGCAAGCGACCAGCCGGCCATCCGCAGCGTCGCCCGCCAGTTGTAGAAGGTCGCGGCATGTGGCGAACGCCACAGGCCATCGGCATCCCAGAGGCGGATGCCTCCGTCCACCGCCGAAAAGAACGCGCCGACGGCGCCGACGCCACGCCCCGCGACGAGGTCGATCTTCACCCCCGCTTCGTGGAGCGCGCGAAGGACGCCCGCATGATACGCGCCCGCCGTGCCGGAGCCGACGAGCACCAGCGCCGTGCGGAGACGGGTCGAGTACTGCCGATCCGGCGCGTCGGGAGTGATCACGGAAGCGGGAGCGCGTTATTCATCGTGAATGGTCACGAGCTTGATGACCTCGAACGTGCGCTGACCGTTGGGCGCGTCGAACGTCAGCTCGTCCCCTTCTTCCTTGTTGAGGAGCGCGCGGCCGATCGGCGACGCGATCGAGATCAGGCCGTGCTCGACATCGGTGTCTTCGGGCAGCACGAGCTGGTAGACGACCGCCTGTCCGTTCGATTCCCGGAGGTGCACGGTCGATCCGAACCCGACCTTGTCCCTCGGGATCTTCTCGAGATTCATCATCGAGATCTCGCCCATGCGCTTCTTGAGCATGCTGATCCGTGACTCGACCAGCCGCTGGCGTTCCTTGGCGGCATGGTATTCGGCATTCTCGCTCAAATCCCCGAGCTCGCGTGCACGCCGGATCTCGCGCGGCAGATCGATTTTCAGCTCGCGGTCGAGTGCCTGGATCTCGTCGTCGATCTTCTTCAGGATGCGGGCCTTCATCGTCGGCATGGTAGCACGGCCGACCGCCCACACATCCCGCGTTTTGCCTGTCATAATGCCGTGTGGTGGAACGGATCACGAGCCGGCACAATCCCGCGGTCAGGCGGTTCCGCGAGCTCGCGCGGTCCCGCGGGACCGGGGAGTGGATGCTGCTCGACGGCGACCATCTCGTCGAGGAAGCGATCCGGTCCGGCGTGCGGCTCGACCTTGTGGCGCTCGCCGAACACATGGAAGAGGAGCGTCGGGCCGACATCGGCGCGCACGCCGCCCGCGCAGGCGCGACCTGTGTCGTCGTCAGCGCCCCGGTGCTGGCCGCCATGAGTCCCGTGAAGAACCCATCCGGAGTCGTCGCCATCGGCCGGCGCCCATCCGCGTCGCTGGACGCTGCGCTGTCGATCTCTCCGCAGATGGTGCTCCTGCTCGACGGGATTCAGGATCCTGGCAACTTCGGCGCGATCGTGCGCGCGGCGGAGGCCTGCGGCGCGACAGGCATCGTCGCGAGCGAGGGCTGCGCCGATCCGTTCGGCTGGAAGGCGCTCCGCGGCGGCATGGGCAGCACCTTCCGCGTGCGCGTCGCGGCCCGGCAGCCGATGGCGGAGGCGATCGCGCGGGCGCGGCACCGTGGCGCGCGCGTCATCGCGGCCGTGCCGCGCGGCGGCGTCGCGCTGCCCGACTGCGATCTCCGGACCCCGTCGGCGATTCTGCTCGGTGGCGAAGGAGGCGGACTTCCGGAGGCCTTGCTCGACGCCGCCGACGCTCGCGTCTCCATTCCGATGCGGGCGCCGGTCGAGTCCCTGAACGTCGCCATCTCGGCCGCGCTGGTTCTGTACGAAGCGGCGCGCCAGCGGAGCGCGTGATCCGTCATGTCTTTGTTCGACGACCCTGAGCCTGCCGTCAGCCGGGCGCCAGCTCCGCTCGCGGACCGGATGCGCCCGCGCACCCTCGATGAATTCGTCGGGCAGGAGGAGCTCATCGCCCCGGGCCGGCCGCTCCGGCAGGCGATCGAAGGCGATCGGATTCAGTCCATCATCCTGTGGGGCCCGCCAGGGACCGGCAAGACCACGCTCGCGCGCGTGATCGCCAGCGTCACGCGCGCGCACTTCATCTCGTTCAGCGCCGTGCTCGCGGGCATCAAGGAGATCCGCACGGTGATGCAGGAGGCCGAGGAGGCCCGGCGGCGCCTCGGCCGGCGGACCATCCTGTTCGTGGACGAGATCCACCGGTTCAACAAGGCGCAGCAGGACGCGTTCCTGCCCCGCGTGGAAGCGGGCGACATCGTGCTCATCGGCGCCACGACCGAGAACCCGTCGTTCGAGGTGAATTCCGCGCTGTTGTCCCGGTCGAAGGTCTACGTGCTGAAGCCCCTCGGGCCCGAGGCGATCGTGACGATCCTCCGCCGGGCGCTCGAGGACCGCGAGCGCGGCCTTGGCGCGCTCGCGCCGGCGGCCGACGACGACGCGCTGGCGGGCATCGCGCGCTACGCGAACGGCGACGCGCGCGTGGCGCTCAACATGCTCGACACGGCAGCCGCGACCGCCTCGGACCGCCACATCGACGCGGCCCTCGTCTCGGATCTCGCGCAGAACCGGTCGCTCCTGTACGACAAGACCGGCGAGGAGCATTACAACCTGATCTCCGCGCTGCACAAATCCATGCGCAACAGCGATCCCGACGCGACAGTGTACTGGCTGGCGCGCATGATTGAATCGGGAGAGGACCCGCTCTACATCGCGCGACGGCTGGTCCGGTTCGCCTCGGAGGACATCGGCAACGCCGCGCCGCAGGCGCTCACGCTGGCCGTCGCCGCCAAGGACGCGGTGCACTTCATCGGAATGCCCGAGGGCAACACGGCCCTGGCACAGGCGGCGATCTACCTGGCGGTCGCGCCGAAAAGCAACGCCGTCTATCGCGCGTACCTCGACGCGGCAGAGGCGGCGAAGACCGACGTCGCCGAACCCGTGCCGCTGCACCTGCGGAATGCCCCGACGAAGCTGATGAAGGAGCTGGAGTACGGGAAGGGCTACAAGTACGCGCACGACGAGCCGGAGGGTGTCGCGGAGATGGACTGCCTGCCACCGGCGCACCGCGGACGACAGTTCTACGAACCGACCAGCCGCGGCCACGAGGCGGAAATCAGGAAACGGCTGGACGCGCTGAGAAAGAAACCGGGCTAATTCGCGTTCAGGTGCGCGACCTTCCGGAACATTTCGTCGCGCAGCGGCAGGATGAACGAGAACCGGTAGTCCCCCTGCATCCGTCCGATGGGAATGCCGACGAGCGTACCCGTGCTGTCGAGCACGCCGCCGCCCGACACGCCCGGGTGGCCGTCGGTCAGGCAGGTCACGAGATTGTTCGCCGTCCGCTGGCCCACGTAGCCGGTCGCCAGCAGGATGCCTTTCGAATAGTCGTTCCCCAGCCGGAAAATCGGGTCGGCGAAGTCGAATCCGTACGCGAGATTGACGGTGAGCGGCGGCAGATCGACCGGCTCGCGGACCTTCAGGATCGCCCAATCGCCCGGGTCCACCTCGACCCGCGCGTCGCCGACGTCAACCACCCTCGCGCCGAGCGAACGGCCCCGGTAGGTCAGCTTCACCGAGTCAATCCGGCGCGGATCGGACAGTCCCTCCTGGCCGAGCGCGACGACGCCGTGCTTGACGGTGATGAAGTACCCGTTGCCGAGATATCCGGCGGTGCCGTAGTTGCTCGAGCCCTTGTCGTCGTAGGAATAAAGCTCGACAAAGCTGTTGCGGCGCTCGCGCAGCAGCGTGAGCGGAAGCAACCCCATCTCCGCCTGAAGCTCGCGCTTGACGTCGGCCACGATCGCCGCGCGGCTCGCAACGTCCGCCGGCCCCCCATCGGCACGGGACAGGTGCCCGGCTGTTCCGGCGGTCCGGTCGGTCTCGTGGCGGCGGAGCTCATCGACCTCGGCGCGAAGCGCCGACAACCGCTCTGCGCTGCCCGCGTTCTGCCTGGCAGCAGAATAGTTGCCCAGGCCGAAAAAGACGATGGCGAAGACAAGGGCGATGGCTGCGGGAACTGCGCGACGGGTGGACATGGATACTCCAAGTTCGGCAGCCGGACGCTCCGCCCCACGGAGCTCCAGCTTTGCGCGCCCCAAAACGGGGGTTGCCTTTTTCGCTTGGAACTTCAGAAACGACTTGCTGGGATGTGTCGAATGTAGACTGCGTCCGCCGGCCCGTCAAGCGCAAATGTTACACACGCGTCGCTAATGGCAGAGCCGACCGGGGTCGCCACCCTACTTGGTGGTGGCGGAGAACGTCAGGTTTGTGAGCGGCGGCCTCACTTCCCCACCGATGTCGTGCAGGAGCGGACAATCCGCAGTACCCTCCACTTCGGTCGGGGTCGCTCTGGTGAGGGTGATGGTGCATTTGCTCTTGCCCTTGGTGAACCGGCTGACATCTCCATCCGAGAACATGCTGAGTCCACTCATGGTGAAGGCTGCCTCGAGGTCGACCTTTCCCGGAGCCTGATACATCAAAACGAGATTCAGGTGTGTATTCCACTTTCCCTTCAGATCCGGCCTGAAAACCAGTGTCGCGAGCGTGAAACCCTCAACCTGTTGCAGACCACCTTCAACATGGTTGAATGCGAGATCCTTACCGGCGAACTTGAAGGCAGCTCGTCCAGACTTGACTGCAACTCCTTGATACTTCTGCGCAACGGCGGGCGCAGTCAAAGTCAACATGACGGCCAACGCGATGGTGCAACGAGCAACAGGTTTCATGGCCTCCATCTCTTGGCGGGTCAACACTCGGATAGCCCAACCATGGCGCTATCTGTGACAGGAGAGTAGTCTTCCCTCTTCCCGAGCGCAAGCGCCACCCGCCGGCGCCAGGTCTGGTGGCCTGTTGAAACAACCGGACAAACAAGAGAGCCCTATTCGTAGCGCAGCGCGATGATCGGATCGATGCGGCTGGCGCGGCGCGCGGGCAGCCATACGGCAAGGAACGCGATTGCCGTGAGCAGCACAGGCACACCCACGAACGCGACGGGATCGCGCGGCTGGACGCCGAAGAGCAGCGTCGAGGTGAGAAACGTGCGCAGCAGGTGCACCGCCAGGAACGATGCGCCCACGCCGATCGCCACGCCGAGGAGGGCCAGGCGCAGGCCTTGGAAGACCACCATCGAGCCCACAGCCGAGGTCTGGGCGCCGAGCGCGAGCCGGATCCCGATCTCCTGCGTCCGCTGCTGGACCGAGTACGCCATCAAGCCGTAGATGCCGATCGCGGCGAGCAGCAGCGCCGAGCAGCCGAACACCGTCATCAGCCACATGTTGAACTGCTCGCGCGAGGTGGACAGCGACACGACCTCGTCCATCGAATGCACGTCGGAGACGGGGAGGCCCGTCGCCTGCCGGATCTGATCTTCGATCGCGCTCCGCAACGCCTGCGGCTCTCCCTCGGTGCGCACGACCCAGGCCATGGGCGTGAGCCGCACGTTCAGCGCGTTGGCCGCGTCGGGCACCTGCGCCTGCGGGATGAACATCCGCGGCTGCGGATCGGCGTTGAGGCCGCCATCGCGCGTGTCGCCGACCACGCCGACGATCTGGCGCTCCGGCTCGGCGGCGAACTCGCGCATGACGCCGCGCCCGATGATGAGCCGATCGTTCAGCGGATCGCTCTTGGGCCAGAATTGCTTCGCCATTGCCTCGTTGATGATGACCACCGGCGTCGCGTGGCTGTCGTCGCGCTCGGTGAACGTGCGGCCGCGCTTGACCGGGATCCGGAAGACCTCGAAGTACCCCGGCGACGCCGTCATCCAGCCGCCGCCGCCATGGAACGGCCCGTCCTCGAGGGGACGTCCGACGATGCGGAACGGCAGGCCGTAGCCTCCTTGCAGTGGCACGCAGCAGGTGGCGCTCGCGTTCACGACGCCGGGCAGAGCGCGAAGCCGCTCGACACCGTTCCTCACGATCTGTTCCACCGCTTCCGACTTCTCGAACTGTGTCCCCGCGAGCGACATCCGCATCGTCAGCACGTGATGGGCGTCGAAGCCGGGATCGACATGCGAGAGCGCCACGGCGGTGCGAATCAGGAGGGCCGACCCGATCAGCAGGACGAGCGCCAGCGCGACTTCGACCACCACCAGCAGCGATCGCGCCTTGTTCTGTCGGAACCCGGTGCCTGAACGTCCGCTGCTTTCCTTCAGCGTGGTGGTCAGGTCTGTCTTCGCACTCTGCAGCGCCGGGAGCAGGCCGAAAAGGACGCCGGTCGCCAGCGAGATCGCGAGGGTGAACGCGAGCACCCGCCAGTCGATCCCGACGAGCGAGCCGTCCTCGCCCACTCGCGGCAGGTCCGCGGTGTTCACGGAAAGCAGGGCGTGGATGCCGACCCAGCCGAGCGCCAACCCCATGGCGCCACCTGCAAGCGACAGCACCGCGCTTTCCGTCAGCAGCTGGCGGACGATGCGCCACCGCGATCCGCCGATGGCCGCGCGAATGGCGATCTCGCGCCGGCGGGCCGTGGCCCGCACGAGCAGCAGATTGGCGACGTTGGCGCACGCAATCAGCAGAACGCAGGCGACCGCGCCAACCAGCACGAACAGGGACGACCTGACGTTCCTCACGAGCACTTCGCGGATCGGCTGCACCGTGAAGCTGTTGGTCGGCGGCAGCGCCGTCGGATACTTCGCCCGGAAGTCGTTCCCGGAGGCGTGCAGCCGGGCTTTCGCCTGCTCCAGCGTGACGCCGGCCTTCAGCCGTCCCGCGGCCTGGAAGTAGTGGCCCTGGTCGCGCGTGTTCGGATCGAACTGGAACGGCAGCCAGACTTGCGGCTGCGGGCCGAACTCCCGGAAATCGAAGTCTCTCAGCACGCCGACGATCGTGTAAGGCTCACCGCCGAGCGAAATCGAGGTCCCGATCGCGTCGGGACGGCTGTCGAAGCGAGTCTGCCAGAATCGACGGCTGAGCACGACCGCCCGCGGACCATTCGGCGCGTCTTCGGTGCGGTCGAAGGTCCGTCCCCGCTCGACCGCGGCGCCGAACAACTGGAAGAAATCCGCGGACACACGGCCTGACCGGAGTTGCTCGGCAACGGTGCCGCCCGTGAAGTTCACGACGCCAGTGTTGAAGGCCGCGACCTGTTCCACGACCTCGGATTGTTTCCGGTAATGCTGGAACTTGGCCGGAGACGCCGCGGGGCCGGAACCCTGCGGCGAGGTGTTCATGAGAATGACCAGCCGGTCGGGGTCGGGAAACGCGACGGGTTTGAGCAGGACCGCGTTGACGACCGAGAAGATGGCGGTGTTGGCGCCGATGCCCAGCGTGAGTGCCGCCAGCGCGGCCAGTGTGAAGGCCGGGCTTTGGCGCAACATGCGGAGCGAGTGCGCCAGGTCCTTGAGGAAGGCTTCCAGCATGCACCGTTAGACGGCGCGACCGGCGGATTTGTTGTCCCCGACGCGCCGTTGCTGCGAAGGTGACCGACCTTTGTCAGCTTTGTCCCCTTGTTGAGCCGCGCGTTCAACCTTTATGTGGTTTCCAAAAGTACCCGAGACCCATGTCGTAGAACTCGTTGCCAAGTCCTGGCCGCCTTGCTTCGTACCAGCCGCGGACCTCAACCGCTTCATCGTCGGCTTCTGGCCGGAAAACGACGGTACGTGTCACCCGCGGCCCAAGAGCTTGCGTCGTACCTCAGGCCAGGGGACGGCAGTCCGGGGATCAGCCAAGTGCTCCGCCCACCGACGATCGAGCTCCGCCGCTTGTTCATCGCTGAGTGCCAGTTCTGCGTGACGCTCGGCGTCGGACAGACTCTCCCACAAGGCCATGGCCAATTCGGCCCGGTCGGCGGCCGGCAACTTCAGGAGCTGAGACAGTGCGGAGGCTTCCATGCGGTGATCCTCTCACGCCAACGACGGTGTCGCAACAGAACGGATGGGGCCTGGCCTTTGTTGTTCTGGATTGTCGGTCGTTCGCCGGTCTAACGTTACGAATGAGCCGCGCGGCTGAACGAGCAGAGCCGCGCCGGCTCCATTCGTGTGTTCGGCCGCCGCTTATGTGACCTTACTCGCTCGCCCTGCCGAGAGGTTTCTCCGTTGTTCTACTGCTTGTCGTACACGATTACACTGGTGACTTCTTTCCCCTGAGGATCGCTGACCTTCGCGGTGAGAGTAAGTGTCTTCCCGTCCGGGGATACCTGTATCGCGAAGGTGTTCACGACCTTGCCCGCCTTCTTGTAGGTAACCGTGCCGGAGGAGGGCGCCCCAGTCGAGGAGACGGCATCCACCGCCTGCGATCCCGAAGCCGGCCCGTCCGGGCCGTTGGGCTCGGTGGTGTAACCCCAGGTCGAGGTCTTCCCGGCGGCGTCCACGTTTTCTATCGCCACCTTGAAGGCCTTGCCTACCGCATCGATCTTCACCATCGAGCCCTTGAGCCCTGCGGCCCGATCACCTGGGGCCAGTTTCGATTTCGCGAGGTTCATCTTCCACGTTCCAACAGCCGGGTCGACGGCTTGAGCACTGGCCCCCGCCGCAATCCCCCCTGCCAGCATTGCCGAGACTACCAACCACGCCATGCGCCACGACGCTTTCAGCACCAAATCACACCTCCCTGAACAACAGCAATTGCCAGGTGATGAGCCCGGTCCAGGCCAGCGGCGACGCGCCCGTTCTACGTTGCCCGAGGTCCCGCCATATCAACGTCAGGCATCAGCCGCGGCGGCTGATGATCGCACCGGCCGCCGTCGGCTGCATGCCGTGTTAGACCGCGGCCCCGCAACTGCCCCACCAGCTCGGGGATTCTTGCATGCCGGCTTCAGCCGTCCCAGGATCATGACCGGAATCCTGCTTGTCGTTTACGTTTGCGCCGTCTGCGCAGCCATCCGAACAGCGCACCCAAACCAGCGCCGACTGCGGCGAGAATGACCCAGTATTCCTTCGCCACAGTCAACACGTCCGAAGCAACGTCCGAACCCGTCACCGTTACCGTCACCGTCTTCTCAAAGGTCGTGACTCGGTACGATGTTTCACGCCCGTTGATCGTCACCGGCGCCGCCAAGGTAACCGTCACGCGCGTTGAACCACGCGTTCTCGGAGTAACAGTCCACCGCCACGTTGTGCCTTCGCGTAAGTTGATCGCCTGGTCCGACGGATCTTTCGGAGTAATCGTGCACTCCCGATCTGTAACCAGCGTGGCAGTCATGCGTGACGCGATACGAATTGCACCCGATGCGCCAACGCCGATGCGCCCAGCTATTCGCTCAAGCTCCGCCTGCAATTCATCAGGTGACATTGTTGGCGCAGTAACTTGAAGGACCGCTTCAACCGGCTCGCCGCGATGAACTGGAGACGGAATGAAGAACCCCGCCGACCCAGGTTGCATCTTCTCCCGAACAAAAGCTCCAACTGGATCTTCGCGTGGTGCCGAGCAACTGGCGGCAAGGAAGGCGACAGCCAGGGCGGACCGCACGGCCACCCGGCTCGACCACTTCAAGGTACGGCCGCCATCAGTCGGTGCGCTGCCTGTGTGCTTTAGTGTCGAGTCCCGAGGTCGAACCAGAACCATAAGGTGCGTCCTCCATGCTCGGCCGATGACCGCGGTCTAACGTCAGGCATCAGCCGCGGCGCTCTCGATCCCGCCAGCGCCGTCGGCTGCATGCCATGTTATGCAGCGCTTGGCACTATGACCTCGCAGAACACACTCGACTGGTCCACCTCGACGATTATGGGCTGGACACCTACCTTCCCGCATAGCTGCCTGAGCTCGTTGGCACCAAGCGTCCCGGACCGAAACCCGTCCTTGCAGACAATCTCTCCGCGGGTGGTCTCGGCGTAGTCGATCTCCCCGACGAGCCCTTCTTCCGCCTGCCCCTCAAACCAGAGCAGCCGGTGCGCCCAGAACGCCTCGGTGTAGCTGGAGAACAACAGGCGGCCCCCGAGCCGAGTCACCCGCAGGGCCTCCTGTAACAACTGCCGGGGATCAACTTGGAAAGCACAGATCCCGTTCTGGATGCACACCACCATATCGAAGGCCCGGTCACGGAAGCCAAGGGCGGTCGCATCCATCACAGCGAGTTCACACCTCGCGTAGCCGGCCGTCACCTCACGCGCCAGCATCAGGCTCTCCAGTGACGTATCGATTCCCATGACCCACTGAGCCGTCTGAGCGAGTGGAACCAGAACCCGACCATACCCGCACCCGAGTTCGAGAACTGACGCGGCCGGTTCAACACGACCGAGAACGTACATGATTTCCGCATCCAGGTACTGCTTGACACGCTGAGGCGCCCGCTCGTAACACCTTCGAAGCCGGTCACCGGAAAGCCGAGTCAAGTAGTAGGCCGCCCCCGGCATCTGCGTCCCTCTCGTCGCTCTGGTTGCGCTGCATAACGAATTGCCGCTCAGCCGCGAGCGGCGCTCATGATCGTCCGAATTGCCATCCATTTGCGCGCCGCTCGTCGGCTGCAGCGGCGTGTTAGCCAGCAGATTGGTAACAGTACCAATCCTGCTGCGCAGAACGTCCGTCGTACCAGACGACTTCGAGCGGCGGCCTGCACGGACGTTCGTGCCCGATCGCCGTTATGACCAGCCGAGCTCCTTCATCGCCAGGCCGGCATGCCAGATCTTCGTCATGTGAGCGATCTTCTCACCCTCGAACTGCATGACATAGACGTAGTCGGTGCTCGTGCGGCGCCCGGTCGGGGGAACCGGTCCGCCGGGGCCGGTATGCGTGCCATGGAAGACGCCGTAGGCGGCCACGTTGTTTCGCGTCGCATCGGTGGCGAACGATTTGACCTCGTAGCGCCCGTCCGGCAGGACCGACATGAGGCCTTTCATCCAGTCTGTGTACTGCGCGAGCGTCTTTACTTCGAGCAGCGGCTCGGCCTGAGCGCAAAACGTGGCGTTGGGCGTGCAATAGGCGCTGCAGCCGCCCCATCCCTTACCCGTCTCGCAGGCGGCAAAGAACGCTTCGGCGACACTTGTGATCGATGCCATGTGAACATCTCCTGTTTGATGCCGAGTGCTTCGAGTTTCTTCGAATCCTGTCTGGCTAACGGTCAGCTGCTGAGCCGCAGCGCGAATTCAATGTCCACAGTTCGCGCTGTCGGCTCCAGCGCTTGGTTAGCCCGCATCGGGCCTACCTCTCCGGTTGCTTACCCTGCCCGCCCTGATCTTTCAACTCGAGCACTTGCTTAAGGTCCGATGTGATCTGGTCGAGCTGCCGCTGGTAACCCTGGAGAGCGTCGAACACATCGGTGCTTCTAAGCCGCTCAAGATTGGCGGCAACGGCTGCAATGTCTTCCGAGCGCATTTCAATTTGAGCTGCCAGGCTCGTCGCCTCCTTCAACATTGCAACGAATTCGCTTCCAGTCAGATCAGGCAACGAGATGTTTGTTAGCATGAGTTCGTGCGAGTGGCGCAACTGCTCGGAAATCGATGTCCACTCCTCGCTCACGCGTCGCGCTTCTTTGAGCGCTACGGCTGCAGCAGTGAGCGCTTCAGCAGGCGGAGGTTCCAACGAATCAACAGCGGCGGAGATCTCGGCCGCAATTACGGCCGAGTCTAGGGCGCCAGCGCTCTTGATTCGCTCGACGAGATCAGCGATGTCGGCTGCGGTGCTATCGCTCATGATTTCACCTCCACTTGTGCGGCTAGTGTGGCCACCGCATCGGCGAGTTCATTGCGGGTCACGGTCAACGCTGCGTTCTGATTCTTCAGGGCGTGTCGATCAACCTCGGCAACCAGAAGCCGGCCGCCACCGATGCCTGTGACGAGTGAGCCGAACAGTTCGCCAACTTTCAAGATCAGAGGGGGACCGGCCTGGAACCCCCCGAGCACTGTAGCCTCTGCAAACGGGCCGTAAAGCCCCCAAAACGTCAAGGCCGCAATCCCACCGACAAGACAACTTCCTATCCAACCCGGACGGAATACGTTCGCCTGTTTGTCGACGGCTGGTAGTTTGAACTCGCCGGCAATAAGTGAATTGACAAGACCTCCCGCGCAGCCAGCCGCGAAGACGAGAACTACTATGCCGAACAGAAGCATACGGCCTCCAACGAGCCGATTATGGCCGGGAACGCAAGTTTGCGGGCTAACGATTCGCGCTGAGCCGCAGCGCGAACTCCCGTGACACATTCGCGCTGTCGGCTCCAGCGCGGGGTTAGACAGTACGGCCACCATCCGGAGACTCCCGCGCGAAATGGCGCATGAGGAGCTCCGGGGCCAGGCGTTCGCCTGCCTCGGTAAGGACGACGGATTTGGATTTGCCGACCGGATTTTCGATCCAGCCCTTCTGAAAGAGAAGGCCGAGCAGATCCCAGTCCATTCCCTTCCACACGCGCGTGATGTGATGGCTGGTGAAGGCGGTCAGCCCAAGCATGGCCAGGGCCGTTTCGCTCAGTTTGTCTTCGTCGAGATTCGGAGGAAGTGGCATATAGCCTCTCCACGTGAGCCTACCCGAAAAAGATACAGGTCGGATCCGCCTCTACTTCTCGGAGGACCTCACGAAACTGGGGTACGTTCTCGAAGCCGTCGTATCGGTGCCACCACCCGTTCCGGTCGGACCACCGGAGCGACCAGCCCCCAATTCGAGGACTGTACACGAACTTCGCAAAGGCCAGTTCGGTGTGCCGGGTGCGATCCTTGTAGTGGGGTCGACGCTCGCTCAACAACACCGTGTTGCCCTCGAACCGGTACACGTAAGCCAATTCCGACCGCACGGCGACAGGTACGCGATCGCAGAACTTGTCGAGCAATCGCATGACCCGCGCCACTTCGAGTTCTGGAATTGGCATTTCGGTACTCTGGCCGTTCGTGCTGTCTAACGTGCCAAATGAGCCGCGCGCCGTGGCCTCATGATCGCACAGACCGTCGGGCGCGACGGCTCCATTTGGTTG
>MELC01000083.1 GCA_001767455.1 Acidobacteria bacterium RIFCSPLOWO2_12_FULL_66_21 | reverse complement strand
GCCCCTGAAAGGCTGGTTGATGTACTCGAGCACGAACAGGCGCCCGCCCGTCTCGTGTGGCAGCGTCACGATGCGGGAACGCTGACCGACGTTGGGATTCTCGAACCAGACGTCCTGCGGTGCTGTGGACATGGGGACTCCTTGCTTCACCCGCCCCTTTGCATCTACGGCGCGGGCGTCGAACTGGATTGTGCGCCGGAACGCACCTGACCTGAAGCCACCGGCGAAGCTCGGGAAGGGGACCATCGAGGGGGTTGTCTTCGGGGTGATGTTGCTCCGGCGTCCGAACTGGCATCGCGCAAGGCCCGCGCGTAGCTGAGCTGGCTGCGGCTTGCATACCCGCCGAAGCGCAAAGCCCTATCCGTCCGTCCTCAGCGCGTCGATGGCCTGGATGCGCAAGCTGCGGCGTGCCGGCCCGAGCGCCGCAAGCACTCCGACGATCAGCATGAGCGTCGCAACAGCAAGCAACAGAGCCGTGGCGCGCCCGAGGCTGACGCCGAGGTTCGAAAACACCGCGCCCGACAGCAACGATCCGGCGAGCACGCCGATCGCGAGCTGGCGCATCACCCGTCCGAAGATGTTGAGCAGGAGGCGCCGCGGATGGGCGCCCAGGGCCGCCCGGATGCCGATCTCCCGCGTGCGCCGCGCGACGGTGAACGACATCAGCGCGTAGATCCCGGCCGCGGAGAGCAGGAGCACGCTCGCCGTCACCAACCCGATTCCCCACGACAGGTACCGCCAGAACGATCGCACCTCGCCGTAGAAATCCGACAGCGGCATGACCCGGCGCAACTGCAGCGACGGGTCCACCTCGGCGCCGATCGATCGAACGCGGTCGGCGACGCCAGCGGGAATCCTGCCGTTGAATCGCATCGACAGAATGACGGGATGGATGTCCCCCGGCGCGGCAGGATGATAGACGGTCGGCTGGCCGTCCGAGCCGGGCGCCGGTGACAGGCTCGGAAAGTCGCGGACGACTCCGACGATTTGATACCACTCCTGCGGCGCCTCGGGGCCCAGCCGCTCGGAGCGCCCGCGCACGTAGCGGAAGCGGAGGCCGAGCGCGCCCGGATTCTCCATCCCTCGACCATTTTCTGGATGGACCGTGAGCGCCGTCGAAGGGCCCAGCAACTCCTGCTCGAAGGCGCGGTTCACGATGACGGCGTGTGCCGCCCCGAGATCGCCCGCACGGAATCCACGTCCCGCGAAGATCTCGGCGCCGTAGACGTCGAACATGCGCAGATCGACGTCGAGCGCGCTGACGTCATGCGGTCCGTCATCCCCCACCGGCTGCACCCCTGCCCCGAGCAACGTCGAGGGGCCTGCCCCGAGCACTGTCGAGGGGTCGAACTGGATCAGGCGGTCTGGCGCATAGCCTGGAACATTCGACGAGAAGGTGACGGCGGAGACACCAGGCTCGGCCTCCAGACGCGACGTGAGCTCGAGTTGTCGTACCCTGACGCGGCTCGAGTCGACGGAGACCTCGTCATTCAGAGCGAGTGTGCCGATGACGAACTTCCCGGCGGCGAACCCCGGCCACCCGACCTCCAGTCGCGCCAAGTGCCAGAACATGTAGACGGCCGCCGGTAAAACGGCCACCGCAACGGCGACTTGCGCGACGACGAGCGTCGTCCACATGGGCCCCAGCCGCGTGCCGGTGCGGCCATTCAACTCGTGCAGGCTCGCCGTCAAGCTCCTGCCTGTCGCCTTGATGCCCGGCAGCACCCCCATGATCACGGCAGCGAGCACCGCCAGTTCGAGGGCGTAGATCACGGTGCCGATCGACAGGTGCAAATCGAGCCAGAACGGGAAGGTGCCATTCGACCGGATCAGCGACTGCAGGCGGCCCAGCGCGACGTGGGCCAGCACCAACCCGGCGGCCGCGCCAACCAACGTCAGCGCCAGCGCCTCAGTGAACAGTTGCGCCAGGATGCGGCGGCGAGTCGCGCCGAGCGCCGTGCGCACGGCGATCTCGCCGAGGCGCGTCACCGTGCGGGCATACATGAGAATGGCGAGGTTCACGGCGACGAGGAACGCGATCGCGCCGAGGAACAGCTTCGCGATCCGCACCGTCCACACCCGGATGGGAGAGTCCAGGCCGAGGTGATCGTACGTGAACGGCAGCACCATCGGCCGAAGCCGCTCGTGCGTCTCGGGGTATGCGGCCGCGGTGCGTCGGCCGATGGCCGTCAACTCCGCCTGCGCCTGCCCCATCGTCACCCCACGGCCCAGGCGGCCAAACAGGTAAAGCCAGGGCCCCTGCAGTCGCTCGTACGCGAGCGGACTCGCGCGGAGCGGGATCCAGACCTGATGATCCAGCGGAAACCTGAAACCGTCCGGCATGACGCCGACCACAGTACGAAAGGTTCCGCCCAGATTGATCGTGCGACCCACGATGTGCTGATCGCCGCCGAAGCGGGACTGCCACACCTGATGGCCGATCACGACGACCGGTGACGCGCCTTCGCGTTCGTCGGAGGGCAGCAGATACCGGCCGACGAGCGGCGGCGTGCGTGCGACGGCAAATCCCGAGGCCGTGATCTCGGCGACTTCGACGGGCTCGGGAGGCGCATACCCCGACACGAGATTGTGCTGAACGGTATGAAATGCCCCCAAGTGCTCGATCGAGACGAGCTCGTCGCGCAAGGCGACGAGGTCGTGCAGCAGTCTGCGCTCGGGACTTCCGGGGGTCGCTGTTGCGTACTGCACTGCGACCATTCGCTCGCCGTCGTCCAGCGGAAGCGAGGGATTGAGCGCCTCCGTCAGGCCCTCGAAGGCCACCGCGCCGAGTGCGATCGCCACCGTCATCGCGAATCCGCCGACGAGCGTCAGCCCGCGGTACTTGACGAGCATGCGGACGCCGAGTCGAGCGTCCAGCGAGAGCGCCTCGATCCACTGCAGCCCGCGCGCGTCACGCCCCTGCTCCTTGTACTTTTCGACACCGCCGAACCGCACGTGAGCCTGGCGACGCGCTTCCTGTGGCGGGAGCCCTTGCTCGCGCACCATCCGCTCCGTCTCCATCTCGACGTGAAAACGCATCTCTTCCTGCATGTCGGTGTCGAGTTGACTCGAGCGCCAGAGCGCCCGCCACGCCGATCGCACACGCGGCCACAGCGGCTTCATGGTCAGACCTCCCCGCGCGTGGTCCCCAACGCCATCGCGATCGCATCGGCGAGCCGGTTCCAGCTCGCCGTCTCATCTCCCAGCCGCGCTCGTCCTGTGGGTGTCAGGCGATAGAACTTCGCCCGCCGATTGTTGTCGGAGGTCCCCCATTCACTCTCGATCAGCCCCTGCTGTTCCAGCCGGTAGAGAGCGGGGTAGAGCGCACCCTGCTGGATTTGCAGCGCGCCGCCGGAAATCTGCTCGAGGCGCAGCAGCACGCCGTATCCGTGCAGTCTGCCGAGCGAGACGGCTTTCAGAATCAGGAGGTCGAGGGTGCCGGGCAACAGCGCTGCGGATTCGGTCACCTATGGGTCTCCTAGGCTGGCTAGGAGAGACACTACCGCGACTCTCCTAAGCTGTCAAGGAGTCTGCGCCTGCCCAATTTTGTTAGCGGCGACTGCAGCAGAATCCGCATGGCTTGCGCCGGTGCCCATCGTGTCGAATATGCGCGGCCAGGTGACCGCGGGCGGTTTCGCACGGGATGTGAGGGTCGTTGGCGACCCCGATTCGTCACATAATTCAGAGCGCGGTAATCTACGGAGCGCTACAAGATTATCGAACCACCGCAGCTGAACGGTGCTGCGCGGCCCCGAAGAATGCACGGAGTCTTCGCTCGCCACGGGCACTTTGAAGCTCACACTCCCACAGCACCAGCACGCGAAACCCGCGACGCCGTAACCGCCGCAGAGCATCAACGTCTCTAGCTTGGTTAGTCCGAAACTTTGCCTGCCAGTACCGTCGGTTGGTCTTTGGCCGCGTAGCCCTTGGGCAACCATGATGCGCGTGCCAGAAGCAACCGTGTACGAATACCGCCCATCGCCTAGATCTGTTGGCAAGGTCTGGCGACCCGGGCAGGTCGCGATTTGTCAGACGAAATCGCAATCCGTACCGATGAACAATTGAGCGAACCGACAGTTCGGGTCCCGTGTTGCGCGATCTGACGGTCGCCATGCGGCGCGAAATGGTCTCTTGGCTTTGCGCGCGCGGCATTGGGCCCCCTTACCAGGCTGGTCTTGATCTTGTGAGCCACCGCCTTCGCTAGCGCAGGAGGAACAGAGTTTCCGACCTGCATGAAACCGTTCCACTTCGTATCGTGGAATATGAACCAATCCGGAAACGAATGAAGGCGTGCGGCTTCTCGAACGCAAATGCAGCGCGGATAATCGGGATGGATAGGGCGTGGCGCCATGAAGCGACCGTTCTCAGCGCCCGTGCCCGCACGGAGTGTCGGAGCGACGTCTTGCCGATCGAGCCGGATGAATCGGCTGATGGAATCAACGTGTCCTTGCTTGACACGCCTGAACCGTTCAACGACCTCCGCGGAATGCGCTGTGCGCGCGAAACCGGTGATTACCTTGAGACTCGAGCCGCCGCGGGACTTTCGCAGCGCGCGAGAGTATGACGTTGGGGGACCAAGCGGTCCGGAATACGAGTCGCCGTCCACCAGTGTTGATCCGTTAACGATCTTCAAGTCGTCAATTGCCGAGCCAACGAAGATTCGGCCTCGTCGTACCCTTGGGTACAATAAGGCGTTCTCGCCCTTTCGCCAACCAAGAACGAACACGCGCTTCCGCCTTTGCGGAACGCCGAAGTCAGCTGCGTCAAGGCAGATCACCGGCTCGAGGATCGAGTAACCGCCGCAGCGAAGGACCCGTTTGAACTGCCTTAGCAACGGCGCGTAGCGGTCGCTCAGCAATCCCGCGACGTTCTCCATAGCGAAGTATTTCGGATGCAGCTCGGTTACGAGACGCGCGAACTCCAACAGGAGCTCGTTTCGTGGATCACCGACCCGTTGCTTACCACCCACCGAGAAGCCCTGGCACGGCGGACCGCCGAACACAACATCTATATCGATTCGTCCGAGGTTCGCAGTCCGCCTAATCGTTGCACCATCCAGATCTCGTACATCACCGCAGATTGTGATGGCCTTGGGAAAGTTCCTTTCGTGCACTTTTGCATTCACGCGGCTTATGTCGACGGCCGCCGCCACGGTGAACCCCGCTTGCTCAAAGCCGAGAGACATTCCACCGGCTCCGCAGAACAGGTCCACGCCGATCGGTCTTGTTCCTCTCCGCTGCTGAGAGAGTTTCTGTGCTCCCTTCACAGATCGACCTCGGCGAGCAGCGGGTAATAACGATAGAGGCTCCGATACGACTCCAGCTGCTCTTCTGCCAGCGGGAATGGTAGCTTAACGGTTCGGCTTGGCAACCGGCGGTCAAGCTCGGCTCTCTCCCTGAGTGTTAGCGGCGGAATCGCTATGGAAAAGAGCCTCTCTCCGAGTGCGTACAGCAACCCCTTGAAAGGGTTACCCTCTTCGAAAATGGCGCGCTCGCGCGAATTCAGGAGCGCCGCAGCGATGGTGATCATTGGCGCCCCGTCTTTATAGAAAAATGAGAACAACGGGAGCCATGCGAGATCGTCAGCGCCCGCACGACCATTTCGAACCAACTCGTTTTCTAGGAACGACCACAATAGCGCGGTCAGTGTTGGTGCATAGCTGCTGCGATGAGGCACCTTGCTCTTCCGCCTGCGAGACCTTCGCAGTTGCGGCGGCGCCGCGTCCTTGAACACTCTGCGTATCACCTCGGCACGTTCATCAGGAGTGGCATCCTCATTCCATGGCGGGTCAGCGTCATAGGTCACCATCAAGACGCTTCCGGACGCAATCTCGCCAGCGAGATACGACAAATCCTGCAAAGACTCGCTCTCGGGCTTGTAATCATAGTCAAGCCAGACGATCGCGGGCCGACGCCAGTTGAGGCTCGGCAGCACTGTCGACGAGTAGCCTTCTACCATTCGTACGCATTTAAACGGCCGATTGAAGGCCGCTCGTCGGAACCCCTCCGGAGTTTCTATAGAAGTCAGCGACTGCAATCCGAGGCGGCGATGCGCATACAGAAAGTCGGCAAACCACATCGAGCCGAAGCCCACGTAACCGAAGCGCCTTCTCGGAAAGACGGCGATGTACCGCGCCAGCGCGTCGAAGATCATCTTGCGCTGCGTTCTCTTATTCGGCCGAGTCGAGTAATCGAACTTCTCGTATGAAGCCATTACAGTCATTCGACCTCGCTGGCATAGTAGTAGTCGAACGTCTGGATTCCGACCTGGGAGGCCGACAGGGACGGGTCACCCAATGCCGCTGCCACTTTCGCGACTTGTCGCTTCGGTTTCTGATACGCGATGTTGACCGTACCCTGGGTGGTTCCAGGAACCGCCGGCGTCTTCATCGGCTGAACCTTCGATAGCTCCGTGAGTTTCACCGATGAAGCTGATCGCTCGATCTTTTTGGCACCCTCTGGGTTCGCCTTTCGGACCCGTGAGTACTTAATGTACTCGCGTGCTGCGGCCTGCATCCGGCCTCGCGCCTTCCGATAAACCAGACTCTCGATGTCGATGTCGTTCTTAGTCGTAGTCCACGGCAACGCATACGGCTCGTCCGAACGAAACGACACGATGCCAATGAAACCGTTGTACTGCGGGTGCCATTGAGGAAAAAGCGCGAGTCCCCAACCTGTTCGGTCGGTCTTGTCAGCCGACAGAACGACGCGATTGTTGCACAGCACGTACCAGCCCCAGAGGGACGCGTCGTCGTCTTCGCCGACATCCGGTCGGGAAGTGCCGCCTCCGCTCGCAGCACCGGCCCAGATCTCGACGTCAACGTCGACCTTGCCCCTCCCAGACGGACCCACGACTTGTTCGCTTAACCGTTCATGCAATGGACGGAATCCCTGCCCGTCGAGAAAGGTGAAATCGGTAGGCTTCACGGGCGTTCCATTGACCTTGATATCAAGTCCCTGATCGAGGAATGCCGCGTATGTCCGGGCGGCCGCATCGATCAGCCGCGTCGTAAATCCCGTCGTCGCAAATTCTTGCGATACGCCCGGGCGCAGGTCGTTGACCTCGATCGTCGTGCCAGGCTCTTTGGTAGGTTGCTTTGCGATCCTCAGTTCGAGATCCCAATTCTGGGCATTCGCGGCCCACTTATCGACGTCGACACTCATCACGAAGGCGTCGTCCTTGGTGTGCGACTGAATGTTGAACTGCCTTCCGAGCTTGAACAGCGCACGTTTCATCCCGATCCCGTAGATGCCGATTCCGGCTTCGGTGTCGGCCTCCGTGTGCTCTCTCGGATCTCTTCCGAAGTTGAACGCGTACTCAGTGGCGATCTCAACCGATATCCCTCCGCAGTTGTCGTTGATCCGGAAAGACGAAGGCGAACACTTCACGTCGATCTTGTGACCTTTGTATCGGGTCCCACCAGAACTCAATGGGTGGGGCTTCGGGGCTTTTGATCTCGACGGCTTGTCGTCGCTCGAGCGCGTCGCGCCGTCGACTGAGTTGTCGATCAAATCCAATACGCA
Organism: Acidobacteria bacterium RIFCSPLOWO2_12_FULL_66_21; assembly: GCA_001767455.1. Classification (GTDB taxonomy): domain Bacteria; phylum Acidobacteriota; class Vicinamibacteria; order Vicinamibacterales; family 2-12-FULL-66-21; genus 2-12-FULL-66-21. Next base: position 104,303 of record MELC01000083.1, on the reverse strand, counting down.
CGCCTCCAGTGAAATATCACGCGTGATCATGTCGATAAAGAACCGCTTATGAGGCGTGGCCTTTACGGGAAGGACGTCATTTAACTTCGGAGCAGTTGGCATCAGAGGCCCTCGCGTAATAGTACGTTGTCGCGCTGCGTCGAGACGGCGCACGCCAGACGGGGATGACTGTTTCGGCCTGCTGCACGTCGTCTCGCCTACGGACCGGCTCTGTCCTCAGACGCGCCGCCGAGGACCGCGTCGGCCTGGATACCCTGTTGCGGACCAGCATATTCGAAGTCCCCTTACTCGGGCGACAAACTGCTGGGCGTGCAGGGCGGAGTATCGCTCAGCGACCTCGCGCCGCGCGCCTGTCCGGACGGGCCTCACAAACAAGCGACCTCACAATATCCGCCCTCCCTCATCCGTCTACAACACCAGCGCCTGCCGCACGGCGCGATTGGGGGAGGGTGCACGTATGGGGACGCTATCGCAGGACGTCCGTTTCGCGCTCCGGACGATGATCAGGAACCCGGGGTTCACGGTGGCGGCCGTGGTATCGCTGGCGCTGGGGATCGGGGCGAACACGACGATCTTCACGCTCCTCAACGCGATCCTGCTGGCCCCGCTCCCCGTCGAGCGCCCGTCGGAGCTCGTCGCGGCCTACACGACGGATCGCGTGACGACCATCGGCGGGCTCGGCGGCCTGCTGCCGATGTCCCATCCGAACTTCGAGGATTTCCGCCAGCAGAATCGATTCCTGCTCGACATGGCGGCGTACTCGATGCCGTCTCCGATCAGTCTGATCACGACGGGAGAGCCACAGCAGGGCTTCGCGGAGCTCGCCACCGGCAACTACTTCCGGGTCCTCGGCGTGAAGCCCGCGATGGGCCGGTTCTTCCTTCCAGACGAGGACGTCACGCCCGGGGCCGATCCGATCGCCGTCCTGAGCCACGGCTCGTGGCAGCGGCGGTTCGGCGGCGACCCTTCTGTGGTTGGCCGGACCGTGTCGCTCAACGGCACGGCGTTCACCATCATCGGCGTCGCGCCGAAGGGGTTCAACGGCGTGAACTCGCTCTTCAGCCCCGACATGTGGGTCCCGTCGATGATGTACCGCCAGGTGCTGCCGGGCCAGATGCGGTCGTGGGTGGACGAGCGGCGGGCGCTGCTCTTTTTCGCGGCCGCGCGGCTCAAGCCGGGCGCGACGATCGGCCAGGCCGAGGCGAACCTGAAGACGATTGCGGCCGTCCTGGAGCGCGAGTATCCCGAGCCAAACAAGGGGCGCAGCATCGCGCTCCGGCCACTCGTCCAGGCGACGATCTTTCCCGGCATTCGGGACGCGTTCGTTCTCGGCGGCGCCGTCCTGATGACGGTCGTCGGGCTCGTTCTTCTCATCGCGTGCTCGAACGTGGCGAACCTGCTGATGGCGCGGGCGTCCGCGCGCCGCCAGGAGATCGCCATGCGTGTCGCGCTGGGCGCCACGAGGGCGAGGCTCGCGCGGCAGCTGCTGACCGAGAGCGTGCTGCTGTCGGCGCTCGGCGGCGGGCTCGGCCTCGTCGTCGCGAGGGCCGGCCGGGACGGCATCTGGTCGCTCAGGCCGCCGTTTCTCGCGCAGAACCTCGTTGACTTGACCTTCGATTATCGCGTGCTGCTGTTCACGGCCGTCGTGTCGCTCGCGACCGGAGTCCTCTTCGGGTTGATACCGGCGCTCCAGGCGTCGCGCCCCGATGTCGTCACCGCGCTGAAAGAGGAGACGCGCGGCGGGGGAACGAACCGCCGGCGGGCCCTGCTCGGCCGCGTGCTGGTGGGCGCACAGGTCGCGCTCTCGACGGTGGCGCTGGTCGCGGCCGGCCTCTTCCTGCGCAGCCTGCAGCGCGCCAACGACATCGACGCGGGCTTCGACGTGGATCACCTGGCGGTCGTCGGAGTGAACGCGGGGCAGGGTGGCTACGACGAGCTCCGGGTGCAGCAGTTCTATCGAACCGTGCACGAGCGCATCGCCGGGACCCCCGGCGTGCAGTCGACGGCCTTTGCGAGCTCGGCCCCGCTCACCGGCGCGTTGTACAAGACGGTGATCAAAGCTGGAGAAGATCCCGGGTCCACGGCCGCGCGGAACATGGTCGCGAACATCGTGAGCAGCCCCGGATATTTTCAGACGGTCGGGATCCCGCTGCTGCGGGGCCGCGATTTCACGGACGCCGATCGCGAGGGGAGCGTCCGCGTCGCCGTCGTCAACCAGACGCTCGCCGATCGGCTCTGGCCGGGCGAAGATCCCATCGGCAAGCAGTTTCGCTTCTACACCGACTCGTTCTACCACCAGGTGGTGGGCGTCGTGAAGACGAGCAAGTACATGATGCTCGGCGAGGACCCGCAGCCGGCTGCGTACGTGGCGCTCGATCAAAACGGCTCCGACACGATGGTGCTCGTCCTCAAGACCGGTGGACAGCCTGGGGCCGTGCTCGGCACGGCGCAGCGCGAGATTCGCGCAATCGATGCGCACGTGCCGCTCACCAATCCGTTCACGATGCGGGAGATCCTGAAGCAGTCGCTCTGGCCCGCGCGGCTGGCGGCGATCCTGCTGGGCGTCCTGGGCGGGCTCGCGCTGGCGCTGGCGTCTGTCGGGGTGTACGGCGTGATGGCCTACGCCGTGGCGCAGCGCACGCGCGAGATCGGCGTCCGCATGGCGCTCGGGGCGAACAGGAACCAGGTGCTCACGATGGTGCTGCGCCAGGCCATGGCCCCGGTCCTCGTCGGGATTGTGATTGGGGTGGCCGGCGCGCTGGCGATTTCCCGCGTGGTCGCGCGCCTGCTGTTCGGACTGAGTGCGACCGATCCGGCGACATTCGGGACCGTCGTGGCCATGCTGCTGCTCGTCGCCCTCGTGGCGAGCTGGGTGCCGGCGCGGCGCGCCAGCCGTCTCGATCCGCTGCTGGCGCTCCGGTAGCTGTCGGCGTACCGGAGCGCACGTGACGCGTGCCCGTTGCGTGAGCATGGTCCACGGCCGCGACCCGTATGGGTTGGATCGCAGCCATGGACCGAGCTTCTCGGGCCTACCGCCTGGTGACCGGCTTCTGCGGGTTGTCGGCCGGATTGACATAGAAGATGTCGAACGGCCCCTCCAGATTGATCTGAACGACGCTCGGCCTGTCGGTCCAGGCGAAGTGACGCATGACCGCCGGCAGCGACACGTACCCGCCCGGCTCGAGCGTCTGGCTGGCGCGCCGATCCAGCTTGTCGCCCATGCCGACGTGGAGCGTCCCGGAAAGCACCGTGACCCGCTCGGTCATGCTGTGCCAGTGTGCGGGAATGTTGTAGTTGGCGGGGAACCGCAGGCGCAGCGTCACCGGGCCTTTTTCGGACGGATTGCCTTCCAGAACGGCGATCTCCGCTCCCGCCGGCAGGACCGGCGGCGCGGGCCCCCACTGTACCTTGTCGGCGGGCACCAGCACGTGCGTGGACTGAGCGGCGGCCGGACCGGCAGCGAAGCTCAGGGCCAGGGCGACGAACGCGAGTTGGACCGGGAAACGATGTGTGATCCTCATAGGCTTCCTCCTCTGGGACAGGAGCCTATGAGGCACGGCGTTCTCGAACCGTTCGCGAAAGCGTTCCGCGACGCGCGGACAGCCTGGGCCGCAAGGCCTCAGGCCGAGTTGGCTGTCGGTGACGCGAGAATCCGCCGCTCCAGGCCGCGACTGTTTTGCGCGCGGGCGAGCGCAAGGCCGCGCGCCAGCGTCGCTTTGCGCTCGGGCGCCGGCAGCAGCTCGCTTTGCTGACGATACAGCGCGGGAAGCCATGACACGTCGCCGCGGTCCACCGCCATCCCGATGGCCGCGTCCAGAATCGATGCCGCGCGGTCCCGATTGCCTTTGCGGCTGTACGTCTCCGCAAGCAGCGACAGGTAGTACGGCCGGCGCGCCTGCGCCCGGTTTCGATCGAGCCGCTCGAGCGCCGCCTCGATGATCTCGATGCCTTCGGCGGGCTGCTCCTGCCCGCGCGCCCAGCCGATGAGGACACGCGCCCAGTCTCCGTAGTAGCCGAACTCGTACCGATCGCACAGCGCCACGGCCGCTTCGGCGCAGGCGAGCACACGGGCGGTGTCGAGGCGCATCTGGTGGAGGAGCGCCGCATACGCGAGGGCGAGCGTATGGCTGTAGGGGTGATCCCGCCGTTCCGCGAGCGCGATCGCCTGATCGACGGACCGAACGGCGCCGCTCTCATCGCCAAGCAGCCAGAGCGCATGCGCGTACCACGCATGCGCGAACACGCCGAGATCGGACCCGAGCGCGGACCGCTGCGGATGGTCTTCGTCGTATGCCGCCAGAGCCGCTTCGAAGTGGTGTTTCGAACCATCGAGCTCGCCGACCGCCAGCAGCATGCCGCCCATCGCGTGATGCGCCTCGCAGCGGCACGACGGATCGGCTGCGCTGCGCGCGAGCGCCTGCTCCGATACCTCGCGTGTCGCTTTCAAGTCGCCGAGCATGAAGCGGAGCGTGAACGCCACCCACAACCAGCGCACGGGCACCTCTCCCCGGCCTTCGGACAGCGACAGCTCGAAGACCCGATCCAGGTTCCGCTCGACTTCCACTGCCGCATACCCGCGGCCGGAGTTCAGCGCGACAGAGAGGCTGGAGCGCAGCGCAAGCTCGCGCTCGTCGCGATCCCGTCCCGCGGGCAGCATCTGGAGGAGCGACAGGGCATGCGTCAGGCAGCGTATGGCTTCTTCGTTGGCCGACACGCGAGTGGCCACCGCGGCCGCTCGTTCGAGGAACGGAACCGCACGCGCCGGCTGGCCCCCACGATCGAGATGGGCGGCAATCGACGCACTCACGTCATCCAGTCGATCGGCGAACAGGAGCTCCATCCCCTGCGCGATGCGCCGGTGGATCAGCCGGCGCCGCGCCGGTCCAATCCCGCTGTAGGCCACCTCACGGATACGGTCATGGCTGAAATCCCACCGCTCGTCCGCCTGAACACGGACGATGTGACGCCGCCAGAGCTCGTCCAGGGCGCGGACGAGCGCGTCTTCCTCGAGGTCGCTCGCCTGGGCGAGAATGTCGAACCGGAAATCGCGCCCCACCGCCGCCGCCACATCCGCGGCCGCTCGCGCCTCGTCGGACAGCAGCGCCAATCGGGCGGCGACAACGGACTGCACCAGGGGCAGCCCGCCGTCGCCGGCGCCGCCTGATTGATTCGCCAGTTCCATGCGTCCACGTTCGACAATGAACAAGGGATGGCCTTCGGTTTCGGTGAACGTGCGCGCCAGCGCCGCCTCGTCGAGCGGGTGCTCGGCGACTTCGGCGGCAAGCTGCGACGTGGCCGTCCTGTCGAGCGGGCCGAGCGCGACCGCCGTCAGCAGATCGTCGTGTTCGAGGTGACGGAGCATCCGCCCGAGCGGCTGATTGTCCTGCTCCTCCTCCGCGCGCATGGTGCAGACGACGAGGCACCGCGCGTCGGACGCCGAGCGCAGGAAGTACTGGAGCCATTCGATCGTGTCGCCATCGGCCCACTGCAGGTCGTCCAGGACGAGAACGACTGGAGCCGCCGATCGGAATGCGTGGGCGAGCGCCTCGAAGAAGCGCAGGCGCTGCCAGCTCTCGAGCTGCCGGTCCGGCGCGGGAACGTCGGGACGCCCGGCGAGGAGCTCGGGACGAAGCCTCGCGACGTCGGTCACCCAGGGTGGATCGAGCCGCATCAGCGCAGGCCGAAGGACCTCGTTCTTCAGCCAGGCAGCGATCGGTGCGTACGCCAGGCGTCCTTCGCCCGCGTAGCATCGAGCGGCCACGGCGGTGGCGCCGTTCAGACCGCACCAGTCGATCAGCTCCTCGGCGAGCCTCGTCTTGCCGATGCCGGCTTCGCCGCGGATCAGGAACAGGCGGATCCGGCCCGCCGCTGCCGCGCGCCAGGCGTTGAGGAGCGCGTGCCATTCCGATTGGCGGCCGACAAGCGGATACACGGCCGTGCGCGGCGGCGCCGGGACCACGGGCGTCTCTGTGTCCAGGTCGAGAATCTCACGGTACGTGAGACGCGTGGCAGCGCTCGGCTGGATACCGAGATCCTTCTTCAATATCGCCGCGCACTGCTGATAGAGGTGCAGGGCCGCGGCGCGCTCGCCGCGGCGCGCGTGGCAGCGCATGAGCGCGCACCAGGCCTGTTCGTCGAGCGGGTCGAGCCGCAGCAGCTGCTGCGCATGCTCGATCGCATCCGCGAAGTCCCGATCGCGCTCGAGCAGGGCGACAAGCTGCGCCAGGACCTGCCTCGCGCGGTGACGGAGACGCTCGCGGTCGGCCTCGATCCACGCGTCCGTACAGTCCGGCAGCAGGTCGCCCTTGTACAGGACGGCCGCCTCGTGCAAAGCAGCACGGTCGCCCGCGAGGCCCCGATCGGCAGCCGCCTCGAAGGCCTCGACGTCCACGAGGACTCCGCGCCCTCCACGCCATGCGAGCGTGCGCGAGCCGGCGTCGACCAGTGCGTTCAGCCCCGGCCAGCCTTCCCGCAGATGGTGCAGCTCGCGGCGGAGATTGGTCAGGGCCTGGGCGTCGCTCGATTCCGGCCACAGGGTGCCGCCGACGCGTTGACGCGGGACAGCGCTGCCGCGGGCATGAAGGACGAGAAAGGCAATGAGCTGCTGCTGGCGAAGGCTTGGTGAACGAGTGGGGGAAGGGGCTTCGGCACCGATACGGAACCCTCCGAGCAGATCGATGCGGACCAGCGGCGGGAGACCAGCCATCGCTCAAGATTACACGTCCTGGTACCTCCCGAAGCATCGCGGCGGTCCGCAAAGCGTCTTTGGGCCGCCGGCGATCGCGCTAGGCGTGTCGGGCGCTCAGGACTCTGGCCGGCAGCATCACAACGGCGCGCACCAGCCCGAGGACGCCGTCCACGGCGATGCCGACGATGCGGAAGGGAATCAGCAGGATCCACACGAGCGGATACAACACGAGGGCCACCAGCGCCAGCGGCCAGCAAAGCACGAACAGGACGCACCAGAGCAGGAACTTCACCACGTTTGGCAGATACGTTAGGGCGCGGAAATCGTTCGGTGTGCGGAATGCCGTCACTCTTCGCGCATGAGGGCGAGCGGATCCACCGCTGACGCCCGCCGGGCGGGAAGCACGCCTGCAATCGCGATCGCCCCGACCAGGACGATCGGCGCAGCCAGCCAGACCCACACGGTCACCGTACCGGCCGTCGTCGTGATTCGCGTGAGCCATCGCGCGACCAGCAGCGAGCCGAGCGCACCTGCGGCGGTCCCGGCGGCGGCAAGTCGTAGACCGTCCGCCAGCACTTGGCGGATTATGCGCCAGCCTTGCGCGCCGAGCGCGATGCGGACCGCAATCTCGCGGCGACGCCGGCGCGTCGTGTCAGCCATCGTCCCGTACAAGCCGAGAATACCGAGCGTCAGCGCCGTCACGGCGGACACGCCCACGAGCATCGTCGCGATGCGCTCTGGCGCCAGCGCGGTCCTGCTGAGGTGCGCGTCGAGTGTCGTCACGGCTGCGGTACCGGACGCGCCGCCAGGAACGCGTTCGAGCAGGCGGCGCACCGAGGTCAGCATCGCGTCATTCGCTTCGCGCACGCCCAGAATCAGCGTCATGCGAGGCAGGAAGTCCTGCGTCATCGGAAAGTAGATCGCGGGCTCCGCGCGCCGCTGCGAGGCCCGCAGCAGCGTCGAGCGCACGACGCCGACGATTTCGGTGCGGTGTCCGGCGCCGTCGATGACCGCGCCGCCGACGGCGTTGCCGCCGACGTAGAGCTCGGCGGCTTCCTGGTTGACGACGCCAACACGGCAGCTTTCGGGCGCGGGATCATCCGGAAAGATCCGGCCCGCGCTCGGCGCCAGTCCCATCGCGTCGAAATAGGTCGCCGACACCACGTTGGCATCGAGCATGCCGCGCGGCGCCGGCTTCGGGCGCACGGGCACATGAAAGCGTGTGGAGCCGATCCGATCCGGCGATGTGCCAGTCTGCTCCGCGTAGTAATAAATTGTCGGGTGGGCAGTGACCAGCCACCCGGCCTACTTGCATCGGTCGCAGGGGCTCTCTAATTACCAGGAGAAGGTAAGACGGCGACAAGCCTCCGCTGCTTTCCTCCCCCTGTTCAACTTATCGAACTCTCCACTCGATGATCCCGAATTCCCGCCAATCGATCGGCGCGGTCAGGAACATCGCCCCGGGAGGTCCAATCTCCCCCGTCTTGTAGTGCACGGTCCGCGGCTCGACCTCTACGCGAACGGCCGTCGTGGTGACGGGATCGAACTCGACGCGGTTGAACGTGTCTCCGGTCACGTCATACGCACCGTGCGCGACGACCGGCTCCCATCTGTCGTCCTTCCTGTAAACAATTCGCCACGAGGCCGGAAGTCTGCAGAATCGCCGGTCGTTCACCCAGTACACGTCCGCCCTCGAGATTCGTGCCGGCCCCTTGAAGTCGTATTCGATCCACGCCGGCTGTCCGAGCGCGGGCCGCATCCGGAAGTAAAGCCCGGATTCATCCGCGGAGCTCAGTGGATCCACGCCGTCGTACACCGCCGCGAGGTCGTCGTTCTGATCGTTGTACCCCGTCCATCGCTTCTCGATGGCGCCCGACGAACTGACCTGCGCGATTGCCGCCGGCGGCAGCACTGGTGTGACACGCGCCCTCGCGGACGTTCGTGGCAGCCACACCTGCATCTCTCCAGCGCCCCGGTTCGCCCAGGCGTAGTACGGAATTGCGACCAGCGTGCGAGGCTGTTCCTGAACTCGTCCGGCTCCCGATCGGCCGAGCGCTGCGACGTCGCCGGTGACAACCTGGACCCCACCGAGCAGCGCGCGATTGAACTGGCTCGTGAGTCGCGCGCGGTCCGAGACGACGAGATTCAGCACGTGTCCACCGTTGTCCGGCCATTCCGCGCAGTACACGAGCGGACCGCGGGTCAACGCGACGCGGCCTTCGTCGTCCCGGACGCGCGGGTCCGCGACAACCCGGCGGACGGCCATCGGGAGCGTCACGTCCACGACATCCCCTTTGCTCCACCGTCGCTCGATGAGCGCGAACCCACCGGCAGTCCTGACCCGCTGCGGCAGGCCGTTCACGGCGAGTGCCACTGGATCGGTTCGCGTGTCGAGGAATCGGTACAAATCCCCCGGCATCACGCGATCGCGGGTCCATCCGGGGACTCGCACGTGCAGCGTGAAGTCTTGCGTTTGCTGCGGGTCGATTGAGATTCTGATGCGGCCGTCCCACGGATAATTCGTGTCCTGGTGCAGCCGCACGGCGCTCCCGCCCAGAGGAATCGTGGCGGTGCTGCCGACGAACAGATTCACATACACGTCGGTGTCAGCGCGGCTCTTTGCGTAGATGTAATTGCCGAGCGACGCCAGCAGGCGCACGACGTTGGGCGGGCAGCACGGCGTATCGATCCAATCGAATCGCTCGTACGATCCATACGACATCAGCGGGTTCTGATAGAAGAACCGGTTCCCCTTCGAGGACACACCAGCGAGGAAACCGTTGTACAGAACGCGCTCCATCGCATCGAGATACCGTGCGTCCTCGTGCAGCAGGAACATGCGGTGGTTCCACAGGACCGATCCGTAGGAGGCGCACGTCTCGTTCCAGCCGCTCAGGTTGGGGAGCTCGTACGGAGCGCCAAACTGCTCGTGGAAGCGGATCGAGCCAACCGAGCCGGTGACGTATGTCTTACGGTAGGTCGCGTCCTGCCAGATCGAGTCCAGTGCCTGCCGATACTGGGGTTCGTCCGTCAACGCCGCGACGTCGGCGAGCGGTATGTACAGATATGTGGCCCTGACCGCGTGGCCAACGGCTTCGCGCTGCCTGACAACCCTCAGATGATCCTGTGCATACGTACGGTCGATTGCGTACTCACCCTGACGCGGATAGTCGTCCTTGCCCCGCTCGTCGAGAAAGAACTTCGCGAGCTTCCAGTAGCGCTCCTCGTCCGTCTGCCGATACAGCCGGATGAGCCCAATCTTCAAGCCTTCGTGGCCGGAAATGTACGTCTTCTTTCCAGCTCCGTAGGCGGAGTCCATCGCGTCGGCTGCCTTGATCGCGGCGTCGAGCAGCCGCGACTTGCCCGTAGCCTGATAGTACGCAGCCGCCGCTTCCAGGAGATTCCCCGAGACGCCGATCGCGCGCTGGGGATTCGAAAGCCGGCTCTCGACGCCGGCAACGGACTTCTCGATGAGGTCATCGATCTGCCGTTCCAGTGCGGCGTCCCCACGCTTCGACAGCATGTAGGCACCCGCCTCGATGATCCGCGGGCCGTCGAACCGGCCCGTCTCCTCGTACTTCCGGAGAATGTGCTGAATCGACACCGTCCGGTTGACCTCGATTCTCGGCGCCCAGAACGCGTCGGTGATATCCACCTGTGACTGCGGGATCGCGACGATCGTGTAGTCCCGGGGAGGGGCCGTGAATCCCCACACCGAAACGAGGGTCACCGAGACCAGCGCGGCAACAACAGTGCGCGTGCGCATTGGGCTTGTCCTTGGCGTTGTCGATCCCCGAGATACTAACAGGAGCAGGGAAGCAGTGGAGGCTTGTCGAATGGAACAGGAGGAGGAGAGGAGGGGAGGATCCACGTCGGCATTCGGGCGCGTCGCCGGCGCGCCGTACCCGTCCCGCTCGCGCCACCCTACAATATCCGCACCCCCTCATACGTCTACAACCGTAGGTGAAGGGCCCGCCTCCGTTGAAGCTTCGGCGAGGCAGGCTGCGGCGAGCCTGGACCGGATGACACTCGAACAGGACCGGCGAATCTCCGACGTCGTCAAGCGGGAGCAGTCCCGGCTGCGCAACTTCATCCGCCGGCGCGTGCCCGACCCGCGCGACGCCGAGGACATCCTCCAGGACGTCTTCTACGAGCTGGTCGAAGCGAATCGCCTGCTGATGCCGATCGACCACGTCACCGGGTGGCTGTTTCGCGTGGCGCGCAATCGCATCACCGATCTCTTCCGCAAGAAGAAGCCGGAGCGCTTCAGCGATACCGGCGTCGCCGACGAGGACGACGAACGGCTGCGGGTGGAAGACCTGCTGCCTTCGCCCGATGCCGGACCGGAGGCGCTTTACGCCCGCAGCGTGCTGCTCGACGAACTCGAGCTGGCGGTCGCCGAGCTGCCGAAGGAGCAGCGCGACGTGTTCGTCGCGCACGAGTTGGACGGGCGCAGCTTCAAGGAGATGGCCGCCGAGACCGGCCTGAGCGTGAATACGCTGCTCTCGCGCAAGCGCTACGCGGTCTTGCGTCTGCGCGAGAGGTTGCAGGCCATTTACGACGAATTGACGAAAGCGTGAGGGGACCGACCATGAGACCGAGAATGAAAAGAGTGATCTTCATCGCGCCGCTGGCGATTCTGGGGATTCTGCTGTTCGGTTTCATCGGCGGCGAAATCGTGAAGCTGCTGTGGAACTGGCTGCTGCCGCCGATCTTCGGCTGGCGCGAAGTGACCTTCTGGCAGGCGCTCGGAATGCTGGCGCTGTGCCGGATTCTCTTCGGCGGATTGGGGCGCGGCGGTGGCACTCGCTCCAACGTCCGCCGCCGTGTTGCCGATCGCCTGGCCGATCGCATCGGCGACCGGTGGGACGGCATGACACCCGAGGAACGGGACCGATTCCGGCAGCGTATAGGGGAGCGTTGCGGCTTCGACCCGTCCACCGCCAACAGCAAGGAGCAATGAGAATGGCCATGCTGCCAACCAAAAGGAGGAACAGGCTGTAGACGCTCTACGTCCAATGCCGTAGACTATCTACGGCCTGGAACGGCGCCCGAAAGCAAGGAGTAGCGGATGGGGATCGTGGCCTGGCTCGAGCGTCTGAAGCGGCGGGGCCTGGACGATGAGGACTTCCAGGAAGAAATCCGCGCGCACCTTGCCATCGCGAGCCGTGAGAAGATCGCCGAGGGCGCGGATCCACAGGAGGCGCGCTACGCGGCGCTCAGGGAGTTCGGCAACGTCACGCTGACGACCGAAGCCGCTCGCCGGGTCTGGACCCCGTGGTGGCTCGATGCCCTGCACGATCAGGTGAGCGACGTCCGCTACGCCATCCGGAGCCTCGCGAAGGACCCCATCTTCTCGCTTGCCGTCATCGGCGTCCTCGCGCTCGGCATAGGCCTGAACGCCGCCGTCTTCACCTTGCTCAAGGGGCTCGCGCTCGCGCCGATTGCCGGCGTCGACGGTTCCGCTCGGCTCGCCGTTGTCTTCGCTGAAACGAACGCGGGACGCCCGCTCCGCCTGTCGTACCCCGATTATCGGTACCTTCGCGATCACGATGAAGGGTTCTCGCAACTCTTCGGCTCTGCCGTCGCGACGGTCGGCCTGGGCAGGGGTCGAAGTGCCCGTTCGATCTGGGCCGAGCTCGTCACCGGGAACTACTTCCAGGTCCTCGGCGTTCGTGCCGAGCGCGGCCGCACGCTCCTGCCGTCGGACGAGGTGGCTCCCGGCCGTCATCCCGTCGTCGTGATCAGCGACGGCTTGTGGCGGCGCGATTTCGCGGCCGATCCCGACATCGTCGGGCGGACCGTGGAGATCAACAACTCACCACTGACGGTGGTCGGCGTTGCCGATCCGACGTTCCACGGCACCACCGTCGTCTACGACGTCGAGGTGTTCATCCCGGTGATGATGGCGCCGCAGCTTGGCTTCACGTTTGGAAGCCAGCGCACCACGCCATCGGGCATCCTCTCCGACCGCCGCGCCGCGTTCTTTTATCCGCAGGGCTACCTGCGGCCGGCGACGACGCTCGCGATGGCCGCCTCCCGCACGGACGCGATCTGGTCGACGCTGTCGCGCGAACGGCCGCTCACGAACGCCCCACAGCGCCTGAGAGTCGCGCGGTTCTGGCAGACCCCCGGTGGTGCGCCGTCGATCATGCTGCCGAGCATGATCGTCCTGAGCGCCACGGGGCTCCTGGTCCTGACGATCGCGTGCGCCAACATCGCGGGGCTGGTGCTGGTGCGGGGCGTATCGCGGCGCGGCGAAATCGCCGTGCGCCTGGCCCTCGGCGCGACGCGGACGCGCATCATGCGCCTGCTGCTCGTCGAGAACCTCGTGCTCGCGCTTCCCGGCGCCCTCCTTGGCGCGCTGATCGCACAGCGCGCAATCCCGGTGCTCGTCGGCTACTCCGAGCAGCTCGCCGCCCCCGATCGGATCTTCTTCAACATTGGCGTGGATGGCCTCGTCCTGGGGTTCGCGGTGCTCGTCGCCTGCGGAAGCGCCGTCGTTTTTGGCTTCCTCCCGGCGCTTCAAAGCTCCAAGGTCGATCTGATCGCCGTCATCAACGAAGACGCGTCGCCGCGCGGGGCGTCGCGAGGACGGCTGCGCGCGGGCCTCGTGGTTGCGCAGGTCGCGGTCTCGTTCCTGCTTCTCGTGGGCGCGGGCCTGGCCACGCGCAGCGTCGACGCGGCGCGGCGTGCCTATCCCGGCTTCGATCAGAACCACGTGACGGCGCTTGCCTTCGATCTGAAACAGAACGGCTACGACGAGCCGCGCGGCCGGGTGTTCTACCGCAAGCTGCTGGACGCGGCACGTGCCGAGCCCGGCGTCGAATCGGCGACCCTCTCCGCGTACCTTCCGCTGGCCTTCCTCGACGTACGCGCCGAGCGCGTGGCGATCGACGGCTACGAGCCTCGCCGGGAGGAAGATCTCGCCTTCATGTCGAACACCGTCGGGCCGGACTACTTCCGCACGCTTCGAATCCCGCTGATGGCGGGCCGCGCGTTCGAAGACAGGGACGACGGGTCGGCCGCACCGGTGACCGTTGTCAACAACACGCTTGCGCAACGATTCTGGGGCGGAGCGCCACATGCGCTCGGCAGGCGCCTTCGCGTCGGCAACGGCCCGTGGCGAACCGTGATCGGCGTGGCGGCCGACGTGAAGTACTCGCGCATCAACGAAGCCCCGCGCCCGTATTTCTACGTTCCCGTGCTGCAGTCGTACCGGTCGGACATGATCCTGCACACCCGCGGGCCTGCGCCCGTCGATCAACTTGTCGAGCAGGCGCGGGCGCGCGTGGCGGCGCTCGATCCCGAGCTGCCGGTTCTGTTCGCGAGGCCGATGACGGAACAGACCCGCGGCGCGCTGATTCTGTTCACCCTGACCGCCGCCATGCTGTCGGTCTTCGGCCTGGCCGGACTGGCGCTCGCCGCCATGGGCACCTACGGACTGGTTTCGTATGCCGTCAAGCAAAGCGCGCGTGAGATCGGGATCCGCATGGCGCTCGGCGCGTCACGGCGGTCGGTCGTTCGCCGGTTCCTCGGACGCGGGTTGCGGCTCGGCGCCATCGGCGCAACGCTGGGCATGGCCGCCGCACTCGGGGTCACGAGGCTCCTGACGAGCGTGCTCTTCGGCGTCAGCGCGACTGACGCCGTCTCGTTCGCGCGTGCGCTGGCGCTCGTCCTGGGCGTCGTGGTCGTGGCGACCATCGTTCCCGCCTGGCGCGCGGCGCGGACGAATCCGTTGCGTGCGCTACGGCATCAGTAAGCTGCGCCAGGTTGCGCGTGTCCACATGAAAGCCATCGTCCGGTGATCGACAGACGCTGCACGCTGAGCGAGGTCCCGGAGGCCATCCGATACCTCGAGCCGGGGCACGCACGCGGGAAAATCGTCATGACGGCCGACTGACATGTCCACACAACACAACGCCCAAGCGCCCCTGCGCAAGCCGCTGCGCCTGTGGCCCGGCGTCGTCCTCGCGGCGCTGCTTGTGCTGATCAGGTTCGTCATTCCCGCTTTCGTCCCCGACACGCTGGTGTTCGGCATCATGGGCGCGATCGTTACCTCGCTCGGGATCATCGCGTGGTGGATGTTTTTCAGCCGGACGCCATGGGCGGAGCGCGCCGGCGCACTCGTCGTCGTGGCCGTCGCCCTTGCCGCCACACGGCGCGTCGTCCACCCGTCGATTGCGGGCGGAATGATGGGGATGATGGTCTTCATCTACGGCATCCCGCTCCTGAGCCTTGCCTTCGTCGCCTCGGTAGTGGCCAGCCGTCGGCTTTCCAACGGGCTCCGGCGCGCGTCCATGGTCGCTGCGATTCTGGTCGGGTGCGGCGTGTTGACGCTCGTACGTACCGATGGCGTCACGGGCAACTCCGGCTCGGTCTTTCACTGGCGCTGGACGCCAACCTCCGAGCAGCGGCTCCTGGCGCAGGCGCCGGCATTGGACACTCCAGCGGAAGTGCCCGCTCCGAAGAGCGCCGATGCGGCCGCAACCGCTTTGACACCTCCATCAAAAGCCACGAAGCCGCCAGGGATTCCGGCGGCGATCGAGCCGGGGCTCGAGCGAGTCGAATGGCCTGGCTTTCGCGGAGGCGACCGCGACGGCGTCGTTCGTGGCGTGCGGATCGAGACGGACTGGTCCACGTCGCCGCCGGTCCAACTGTGGCGGCGGCCGATCGGGCCCGGCTGGTCATCCTTCGCCGTCAGCGGCGATCTGCTCTACACGCAGGAGCAGCGCGGCGAGGACGAGATCGTCGCCTGCTATCGGTTGACCACCGGGGCGCCCGTGTGGCGCCATCGCGATCGGACGCGGTTCTACGAGTCGAACGGCGGCCCCGGCCCGCGGGGGACGCCGTCCCTCAGTGGCGGCCGCCTCTACACCTTTGGCGCGACCGGAATCCTGAACGCGCTCGACGCGCGCGACGGCGCCGTCGTGTGGTCGCGCAACGTGGCATCCGACGTCAACACAGAGGTTCCGACATGGGGGTTCTCGAGCTCGCCGCTCGTGATCGATGACGTCGTCATCGTCGCCGCATCGGGGACGCTGGTGGGCTACGACGTTGCGACCGGGAATTCGCGCTGGGTCGGTCCCTCCCAACTGGGAAGCTACAGCTCACCGCATCGAGCGACGATCGACGGCGTCACTCAGGTCCTGCTGCTCAACGGATCCGGCGCGGCCGCGGTCGCGCCCTCGACAGGCGCGCTTTTGTGGTCGTACCCATGGACCGGCGGCGGGACGACGATCGTCCAGCCGGCGCTGACGAGCGACGGCAATATCCTGATCAACACGCTCGGCATGGCCGGGGGAGCCGGCATCCGCCGCATCGCGCTCGCGCAGGGATCCGGCGGATGGACCGTCAAAGAGCGCTGGACGTCCACCGGACTGAAGCCGTATTTCAACGACTTCGTCGTCCACAACGGGCACGCCTTTGGCTTCGACGGAAACATCCTGTCGTGCATCGATCTCGCGGACGGGAAGCGGAAGTGGAAGGGCGGACGCTACGGGAACGGGCAGCTCGTTCTGCTCTCCGATCAGGACCTGCTGCTCGTGTTGTCGGAGGAGGGTGAGCTGGCGCTGGTCAGGGCGACCCCGGATCAGCTCACCGAGATCGCACGGATTCCCGCCATCCAGGGCAAGACCTGGAACCACCCTGCATTGACCGGCGACGTCCTGCTCGTTCGCAACGGCGAGGAGATGGCCGCGTTCCGCCTATCTCTGGCGCGCCGCTGAGGATCCCAGTAGCTCGAGCGTGACCTCGAAACGAACCGTTCCGGCTGCCGGTGAAGTCGCCGTGAGCACATAACCGCGCCGCTCTTCGGCGCCCTTCTCGATCGACCCCGGAGGCCCGGGCGCCTTCACGGTGGCGTGACCCGTCGTGACCGCAAGGGAAGATCCGAAGGACACGCGGAGTCGCGGTTCGCCCGCGCGGCCGTTCTCGAAGCGCGTGCCGCTGCCATCGAACGGCGTGTCGGACTGCAGGTGCCATTCCGACGTCCGAGGCGCACCGAACGTCACCGTATCCGCTACGGTGATGATCGATCCGCCATCCCAGGTGAAGCTGCGGGTGAAGGCGTTGACGCCGGCCGCCTTCGGGTACGCGGCTGTCAGATCGGCCACGATCCTGGCGCGGCCGCCGGCGAGGTTCGCCTCGCGGATTCGTATTCCGTCGAGCGCGCGGTAGTCCATCTGGCGCCAGACGTCATGTTGTGTCTCGACGCCCTGGCCCACGCCTGCAAAGGTCATCGTGTTGTGGTTGCGTGCCGAGGGCAGCCCGGCGTAGCCGGTGTCGCCGGTCAGGTAGCGGCCGTGCGCCCACACGATGAAGCTGCCGGCGTCCGGATGGGCGTGACCGCTGTCGAGCCGCCACTCCCTGAGCGTGGGCAGCAGCGTCGCGACGCGATGGCCCTCCGGCGGTCCCGCCTTGAAGGCGATCGCCGTCGCGTCCCGGCCCCATGACGTCCGCATGTAGACGACGCCCGAGTCCGCGAAGTGATGCGCGAGCGGCAGCGTCTCGATCGGCGCCGCGTTGAGAGCAGGATCGCGCCAGAGCAGCGTCCAGAACTCCTCCAGGTTGCTGTGGCCGAACGAGGCGTAGCGCTCCGCGACGGCCTGCGCCTGAGGATCCTGGAAGCGCGCGGCCACGCGATACATGACGTTGAAATTGCTCTGCAGCGTCCCGCCAGGATACACGCGCCCGTACTCGGCGCCCGACTTCGCGCGCGTCAGCGCGCCTTCCCAGATGTCGCCGAAGTCGAACACGTTCTGTCCATCCGGCAGCAGCGCGTGCGCGAGGTAGGTCTTCCAGTTGCGGAACACATCGCGATCCCACAGGCTCTCCCCGGTGGCGTGCTCCCAGGCATCCAGGAAATGCGCGAGCCACGGCGTCGAGAAGATCCAGTACTCGAAGCTCTCGTAGTAGTAGCCGTCGGGACTCAAGAGCTGGCCGGTCCGCTGGTGATGCGCGCGTGCCAGGACGGCCCACCGCTCCGCGTCCTTCGACTCGCCCATCAACGCCAGCGCCGTGACGGCGAGACCGGCCGTTGGAATGAAGTCATGATTCTGCGTGAAGCTGTGCTTTCTCCCCGGTTTGGGCGCGAACGCGTCGTAGACGAGGTTCGCGTGCCGTTCGAGAGACACGCGAATGCGCGCGCGTTCCGCCGCGGTGAACTCGTCGTAGAGCAAATCGTACGCCCAGCCGATCGCATACAGCAGATGACCGGCGGCCAGATCCGTGTTGGGTTTGTTGTAGGTGTAGCCCCAGGGTTCGTAGTCGATCGCGGCGAGCGTCCAGGCTTTCGCAGCCGCCAGGTACTCGGGCTTCCGCTCGACGGCATAGGCCAGACTCACCTCGGCAATCGCGAATGCCACATTGTTCTGCGACCGCCGCTCCTGCGGCCCGGGGACGGCGGGTGGCGCGCCTTTCATCGCGGCGAGCCGCGCCGTGACCTTCGTCCATTCCGCGCGATGCGTCGTGCGGGCACGGACGCGAAGGCCCTCGAGCTCCGCTTTCGTCACGAACACGCGCGGGTGAACGCCCACGAGCGCGGGTTTGAGCGCGACCGTGCAGGCAAGCAGCTCCTCGAAGGCCGGGATCGATTCCTGCGCCAGGCCGGGACTCGCCGCCAGCCATCCGAGGAGAAGAGCGGTGGCGATCCTCATTGTTTTCTTCATGCGGTCTCTGCCTTCCGTTCAATGGCCACCGTGTCGATACGGCCTGCCAGCCATAACGTGACTACCAGTCCGAGCGGTCCGAGGATCCCGGCGACGAAGAACACCGGCGTGTAACCGAAAGCGTCGACGACCTGGCCGGTTCCCCAGGTAAAGAGGATGCTCGCCAGTGCCGCCGCTGCGCCGCCGAGTCCGAACACGGAACCCACGGCCGTATTCGGAAAGAAATCGCTCGGCAGCGTCTGAAGGTTGTTGACCCAGACCTGGAAGCCGAAGAGGACGACGGCCATCCAGCCCAGCGCGACGTACGGGTCGCTGGCGCGCATCGCCAGGATGCCCGCTGACGTCAGCAGCGCGCCGAAGATCATCACGGCCTTTCGCGCCCGGTTCACCGTCCACCCACGCGAGATGAGCGCGCCCGACGCATAACCGCCGCCGAGGGCGCCGACGCCCGCGGCGAGAAACGGCAGCCACGCGGATTGCCCGACCTGTCGCAGGCTGAAGCCACGCGCCTCCTGCAGGTACGACGGCAGCCAGAAGATGTAGAGCCACCAGATGGGATCGGTGATGAACCGGCCCATCACGACCGACCACGTTTGCCGATATGTGAGCAGCTGCAGCCACCCCGGCCGCCACGCCGGGCCGGAAGCAGTACCGCTCGCGCCTTCCAGGATATGCGCGCGCTCCGCTTCCGTAATCCATGGATGCAGATCGGGCGTCCGGAAGAGCACGAGCCACAGCGCGAGCCAGATGAAACCCAGCGCCCCGGTGACGATGAAAGTCGCCCGCCAGCCGTAGGCCGTGGCGAGCCAGGCGATGATGGGTGGCGAGAGCGCACCGCCCACGGCCGCGCCGGTATTGAAGATCCCCATCCCGAAGGCGCGCTCGCGGACCGGGAACCATTCCCCCACGACCTTGGCGGCGCCCGGCCAGTTGCCTGCTTCGCCGAAACCAAGCACGGCACGGAAGACGCTGAAAGACAACGCCGTTCGAGCGATGGCGTGTGCCGCGGCGGCGCTCGACCACACCACGATCGAGAAGACGAAGCCGAGACGCGTGCCGATGACGTCATAGAGCCGGCCCGACACCATCTGGCTGATGCCGTAGAACAGGAGAAAACTGTTCTGGATCGCGGCGTAGTCGGCGTTGCTCAGGCCGAGGTCCTGGCTGATCGAGGTCTTCAACACCGAGACCGTCTGCCGGTCGATGTAATTGATGACGGTGACCAGGAAGATCAGGCTGACCATCAACCAGCGCAGGCCTTTGACCTTCATCGCATGTTCATTCCGCCGTTGATTTCAATCGTCTCGCCGGTCAGAAACGAGCTGTCCGGGGAGGCGAGAAAAGCCACGACCGTCGCGACTTCCTCCGGGGTGCCCGCGCGTCCGAGGAGGACGCTCTTCGCGGCGTTCTCGAAGGCGGCTGGCGCGGTGAAGCGTCCGTGAAATGCCGTCGCGCCGATCAGGCCAGGTGAAACGCAATTGACCCGGATGCCATGCGGCGCCAGCTCCTTCGCCAGCGCCTTCGTCAGCGACACGACGGCTCCCTTGGCCGCCGCGTAGGCCCCCGCGCCGGGACCGCCGCCGTTCCAGGCGGCGATCGACGACATGTTGATGATGGTGCCCCGCGTCCGGGTCACCATCCCGGGGCCCACGGCCCGGCACATGAAAAACGTGCTCGTGAGGTTCACGTCCATCACTGCGTGGAAGTGCTCGTCGCTCATCTCGAGAAGCGGCCTGCGCTCAATCAGGTCGCCGGCGTTGTTGACGAGGATGTCGATGGCGCCGAAGCGCGCCGTCACGCTGGCGACGAGCGACGTCACGTCGCCGGACTTCGTCAGGTCGCCGTGGAACGACTGCGCCTCGGTGCCGGCTGCCTTCAGGGCGGCGACGACCTCCTCGGCCCCCTCGCGGCTCTTCATGTAGTGGACGGCGACCCGCGCGCCCCGTTGCCCGAGCGTCATTGCACACGCCCGGCCGAGCCCGGCGCCTCCGCCGGTCACCAGAGCCACACCGTTCAGCGATGTCATCGTCTACACCTCGGCGTCGGCCGCGTTGAGAAATTCCCGCCGGATCGGTGAGAAGATGTCGACGAGGACGACTTCCTCGTCGAGCATCGTTGCGCCGTGCCAGAAGCCGCTCGGGAAGAGCAGGACGTCGCCCGGACCGAAGACCTTCTCCTCGGATCCCAGGACGAACCGGACCCGGCCCTTCTCGACAATCGTCATCTGTTCGTGGACATGATCGTGTGCCGCGGTGATCGTGCCTGGCGCGAGCGTGAGACGGCAGATCATCAGCGTCTCCCCGTAGACCATCTGGCGGACGATGCCGTCGCCGAGGCGCTCGCGGGGTATCGTGGCCCAGTTCCACGCCTGATGTGGGACCGATACGGTGTCGCCCATCGCTACCTCTGCTCCGTGCGGGCCGAATCGTCGGTGGTCGCGACGCTCATCGTGCGGTCCTTTCAACTGGTGCCGAAGCGGCAAGCCTCATGAACCAGCTCCGCGGCTGCCCCGCGCGAAGCTGGATATCGTTCGCCTCGAAGGTGACGTGGATCGGAATCGGAACCCGCGGTCCCCGGCCGAGCGGCTCGTCGCCGACGTTCCGGATCGACGTGACGACCGGCAGATCGCCTCCGGTTCGCGCGTCGAGCATGCCGTCGCGCCCGGAGAGGCGGATCGCGCTGACGTTCCCGGGCGCAACGGGAACCTGCTCGTGCTCCGTCGCGGTGGATGACAGGGTCAACGACAGGCGCCGGACGGCGACGTCCCGCGTCGCCGTCAGCGTTTCCGTGCGGGTCAGCGTTGCATCTTCGATGCGCCACGTGATCGAGACCTCGAATCCGGGCTCGATCAAGTGGCCGCTCTCGTCGCCGATTGCCACGAAGCGGCGCCACGTCGCGCGAAGCGATCGCCCGTCGGCGCCCGGCGCGATCCCGTCCGCGCCGTCGCTCGCAGCGAGTGTCCGGCCATCGGGCAAATAGAGAAATGACGCGCACGCCGGGACTGTCTGCTCGACAGGCGCGGCAAACCCGGGAAGTCCGTGGGGCGCCGGCAGGTAGTCGGCAACTCCCGGCTTGGGGCCGGTGGTGATCGGGAGCGCGAATCGAAGAGGCCCCTGGCGGACCAGCCAGACGCCCGCCGGCCGGTCTCCATGGCGGAAGAACTCGAACCGTGCGACAGCCGGCAGACTCGGGCGCGCCGGGAACGAGGCGACGTTCTCGGCGGCGAGCGCGCGCATCAACGTCTCCTCCGCCATCAAGGCCTTGCCAAAGAACCCGACGGTCTGCTGCCACTCGCGGTCCTTCGTGATGTACGCGTAGTTGGCTCGGCCTGGCGCGAAGACGGACAACATGTGGCGATCGGAATCGTAGTTGTCGCGCAGCCAGAGCCAGGCGAGGCGGTATTCGCTCGTCAGCTCGGGAAGCGGCGCCGGGCGAAACGCGGGATGGGCCGCCAGGAACGCGACGATCTCGAGCGTGTCGAGGTAGCTGACGACGCCGAGACTGCGGCCCCACGGGTAGCTGTAGCCGTCTGGTGAGACGAGGTCCCACCAGAGTTTCATCTGCGCGGTCAGTGACGGCTGCAGCGCCGCGAGGATGTCCTCCCGATTCACGGTTTCCGCGGCCTCGTAGACATACCGCGCGTACTCGTTCGAGTACCTGTCGTACCGTCCCGCGGTGCCCGCGTCGTCCGCGTAGAGTGCGCCGCTGGTGAACGGCTCGGCCGCGCGGTCGAGCAGCGCGTCCACGAAGGCGCGGTCCTCGAGCACACCCATCCGGGACGACAGGGTCGCGACGCGGGACGCCACACCGAGGTAGTTCTCCGGCAGGTCGATCACGCGGCGGGTCTTCGGATCGTAGAACCGCGTGGGATCCAGCAGCCCCTTCCATGCGACGCGATCGCGCTCGGAGAGCGACTGCCAGAGGGCGTTGTGGGCCAGGTCGGCGCCGAAATGGCGAAGCGCGAGAGCCGCGTAAAGTTGCGAGAAAGCCTTGCCGCCCTTTGCCGACTCGATCACGCCGACCCGGGCGACGAGCGGCACCACGTCGCGGCCGGCCACAACTCGGGTGTGGCGCGTTTCCGCGTAGGCCGCCAGGGCACGAACGAACGTGCCCCAGGAGAACTCGCCGGTCGTGAGTGCGCCGTGCACGCGATCGGGCAGCGGCCCCTCGGCCGGAATCGCCAGCAGGTGCGAGGGCACTTCACGATCGAAGAAGGCGCCGACCTCCGCCTTCAGCGCCGCCGTCGCAACCGGCGGTCCGGTGACAACGCCGGCCCGGCCCGTGGCCGAACCTGCGAGGACGGCGATCGCGGCACAGGCTACGGCGCATTGACGCGGTGCGAGTCCCTTCACGCGACCACGCCTTTGGCGAACGACGGCGCCGCGACCAGGGCGGCCGCGCCGCGGAGGCGCGGATACTGCTCGGGCGGCACGATGACGATGGGTGTGGCGGCGGCCGACCTCGTCAGCGCGCGCTCGGCGAGCGCCGCGCGTACCGTGGCTTCGATGAGGTCCCAGGCCGCGGTGATTTCGCCGCTGATGTAGACGTGCGACGGATCGATCGCATTGACGACCGACCCCAGACCGAGGCCGAGATACCGCCCGGTCGACAGGATGGCGGCAAGGGCCTTGGCGTCCCCGCCGCGCGCCCGCGCGATGAGATCGTCAACCGTCAGTGCGGCGACGTCGGTGGGGGCGGGGCAGTGCCCCAGGTCTCGCCCGAAATACCTCGAGAGGGTGGCAAGATTCGAGACGTACGCCTCCCAGCATCCCGATGCGCCGCACCCGCAACGCGGACCATCGACGTTCAGGGGGACGTGACCGAATTCCCCCGCGATATTGTGCTGGCCTCGCACGAGCTCGCCGCCGAGGACAATCCCGACGCCGAGACCGTCCGACACCGTGAGGTAGACGAAGTTGCTGGGCGCCTGCGCCCCGCGGGTCGCCCAGAGCTGCGCGAGCGCGCAGGCCTTCCCGGAATTTTCGATGTGGACCGGCAGACCGAGCGCGTTCGCGATTGGATCGCGCAGGCTGAGATCGCGCCACCCGAGATTGGGCGCCAGGAGCACCGTGCCCGTTTCCGCTGCCACCATGCCGGGCACGACGACACCCACGCCCTGGCAGTGGCCAAGGTCCCTGTTCTCGACCAGGACGGCCTTGACGCGTTTGACGAGCGTCGCCACAAAGCGCTTCGGGTCGCGTTCGGTCGGAAAGCTGCTCACGCTGGCGAGCTGGTGGCCGACCAGGTCGGTCACCAGCACGAACGTGCGCGTCGGCCGGATGTCGATCGCGACCACGCACCGCTTGCGCGAGTCGATATACAGAAACGTCGGCTTGCGGCCCCGCTTCGCCTCGCCGGTGGCCCCCTCGAACACGGCCCCGCGCTGGATCAACTCTCCGACCAGCAGGCTGACCGCGCCGCGCCGCGTGCCCATGAGTCTCGCGAGATCCGCCCGCGAGATGGGCTGATTGATCCGGATCAGACTCAGCGCGATGCGGCGATTGATCTCCCGGCTTGTACCCCGGGTCGCCACACGGAGATTATGTGATTGCGCCATAGGGGCACCGAAGCGTCCTCTCGGGCTTCAGAATGTCACGCGCACACCCAACTGCAACCTGCGCATCGCGCCGGCGTTGCGAATCACGCCGAAGGTGGTGGAGGTCGCGCCCGACGGGACGCTGTTGCCAGGCTGCCCGAGGTTCGCGATATTGAACACGTTGGTGCCCTCGGCGCGGAGGCTCAGTTTGACGTTCCCGGGCATCCGGAACGCGCGCGAGATGGCCAGATCGACGGAGCGGTAGCCGGGGCCGTCGAGCAGGTTGCGAGGCGTGTTGCCGTCGGTGGCCACGCCCGTCACGACCTTGTTCTGCGCGAAGGCGGCGGTGTTGAACCACTGCGCCGCCGTCGGGCGGTCGATGTGGGGATCGCCGATCTGCTGCGCCCGGTCGTTGGTCACGCCGTCGAGATTCGCGTCGACGTTGCCATTGGTGATCGTGAACGGCAGGCCGCTGCGCACTTTGATGATGGGCGCGATGGTCCAGCCGTTGAGGATGTGGCGAAGAACCGCGTTCGGGCCGCGGTAGTAGTCGAGCTCCCAGTTCACGCTCATGCTGAAGACGTGGCGCTGGTCGGTGTCCGCGCGGCCGTGTTCCTCGACCAGTTGGCTGTAGTTCTGCGCCAGGCCCTGCGTGGTGTTGTTCATCAACTGCGCGCTGGTCATCGTCTTGCTGAGCGTGTAGAAGCCATTGAAGCCGATGTGGTGCCACGGGCGCAGCGTCGCGGTGACCTGGAGGCCGTTGTAGTCCGAGGTCTGGTCCGAATCCAGGATCAGCACGGCGCCGACCGCGGGGTTGGGCCGCCGCGACAGGATGTTCGCGCCGGCCGCCGTCGCGGTCGGCGTCACCACCGGATAATTCACGTCGCGGCCGAACGGGAGGTTCCGGTTGAACGTGCCGATGTAGGCCGCGCCGAGCGCGAGCGAGCCGCCGAACTGGCGCTGAATCCCGACGTTCGTCTGGTACGCGTGCGCCCACTGGAAATCCTGCGCCACGCCGAAGAGGCCGCCGCCCGTCGTGTACGAGCCGTTGTACGGGAACGGCGGGCCGCCGACGAACGCGTTGTACGGGTTGCTGAGCGACGCGCCGAGCGGCACACCCGTCGGGCTCGTCTTGGTGTTGATGTTCGTGAAGGTCAAGCGTGTGGACCACGGCTGGAAGTTGGTCATCGTGTTCCACTCGTTGCCCGAGATGCTGCCGTAGAAGAGCCCCGCCGCGGCCCGGATCGACGTCTTCCCGTCGCCGAACGGATCCCACACCAGCCCGACACGCGGGGACACGTGATTCCAACTGGTGGGAATGACACCGCGCTCGACGCCGGGGTCGCCATAAAACAGCTGCCCCACAGGCGCCGCCGGATTGACGGTGGAGCGCTGGCCGGGGACGTAGGTCGTGAACCGGTTGAGCGGATCGGTGCCCGGCGTCTGCACATCCCACCGCAGGCCGAGATTCAGTGTCATCCGCCCGCTGATGCGATAGTCATCCTGCAGGAACGCCGCGCCGTACCAGCTGTTCCAGTAGGCGGTAACGGGCGCGTCCTGCGTGGCCGCGCTGGGGATGCCGATCAGGAAGTCCGCGAGCGCGTTCTTCGTCACGCCGTTGTTGAACGTGAAGACGCCGTAGTTGTTCAGCAGGGTGTCCTGAACGGTCTTGTTGTACGAGATTTCACCGCCCATCTTGATCGCGTGCGGGCCCGTCGTCCAGCTGAAGACGTCGCGCATGGAGTAGAAATCGCCGCCGGCCTTCGGTCCCCCGATCGCGTTGGTCAGGGAAAAGTAGCCGCTCACGGTGATCTGCGGCAGCGACGGGGCGCCCTGGATGATGGCCGACGACCCGAGGTCGGTGAGCGACGTCGCCGGCTGGTTCAGGCGGCCGCCGTAGTTGCGGTTGAACGAGAACCAGGCCTGGTTGATCCTGTGCGGGCTGACCACCCACGTATCGCTGATGTTGACGTTGTGCTGCCGCCACTTGAACTCCTGGCTGGCCCAGGGCAGGTTGCCGCCGCCCGCCCTCACGGTGTTCGAGCCGGAGGTCAGGAAATAGCTGCCCGTGAAACGATGGGCGGGGTTGAGCTGGTGATCGACCTTCAGCAGGATCTCGTCAGTGTCGTAGGGGCTGGGCACGTGGCCCTGCCAGATGTTGCCCGGGACGTTGGATGCCGGAATGTAGGTATTGATGATCTTCATGGCCACCGGGTCGAGGCGGTTGGCGCAGATCACGCCGGTGACGCCGTTGCAGGTGAACGTCTGCCCGGTCGCCGGGTCTGTCGGCATGGTCTTGGAGGCGGTGAAATCACCCGCGCGCTCGAGCGCGGTCGGCACGATGGCGGTGTTCAGGAACGTGCTGGTCGTCTGGCGCAGCCCCGAGTAGGAACCGAAGAAGAACGTCTGGTTCAGCTTGATCGGGCCGCCGAGGGTGCCGCCAAACTGGTTGCGCTCGAACGGCGCCTTGTCCAGCCGTGAGCCCCACTCCTTCGCGTTCATCGACTCGTCGCGGACGTACTCGAAGGCCGATCCCTTGTACGTATTGGTGCCAGCCTTCGTGATGACGTTGATGACGCCGCTCGAGAAGCGCCCGTACTCCACGTTGTAGCTGTTGGTCTGGACCTTGAACTCCTGGATGGCGTCCGGATTGGGCAGGATGTTGCCGGTGTTGCGCAATCCCGTCATGTTGATGCCGCCGTCGAGGTAGTAGTTCACCGAGCCGGTGCCGCCGTCGGCGCCGCCGTTGATCAGGGTGCGCTGCTCCGGGAAGCCGAGGACGAGCGAGCTCGTGCCCGATGAAGCGGAGGCCACGCCGTTGTTGTTGGACTGGACGCCCGGCGTCAGGTCCAGCAGCGAGTAGACGTTGCGATCGACGATCGGCAGGCTCTGGATCGCGAGGGCGTTGATGGTCTTCGAAATGTCGGCGGTGGTGGTGTTGATATCGGGCGCCGCGGCCTCGACGTTCACCGTCTCCTCGAGGCCGCCAAGCGACAGGGCGACGTCCACGCGCGCGGTGTCGTTGACGCTCAGGACGATGCCGCTGCGGGTCGCCGTCCTGAACCCGGAGAGGCTGACCTCCACGACGTAGCTGCCAATCGGCAGGAACTCGAGACGGTAGGCGCCGGCCTCGTTGGATGGCACGGTGCGGTTGAAACCGGTGTCCACGTTGCGGGCCGTGACGGTCGCGCCTGGGAGCGCCGCGCCGCTCGAGTCCGTGACGGTACCGACAATCGTGGCGGTGGTGACCTGGGCGCTGGCGGCCGATGCCAGCGGGAACGCCATCAGCACCACGAGAAGGGCAGTTGCCGACGTGTACTTCTTCATCACAAGCCCTCTGGTTGCAGGATTGCCGGGGTAATTTGTCTCAAGGCGGGACAATATACCTGTTCCTGGCGTCCGTCAAGGTCTGTCGCCGGACGCCGGTTCGCGCCGTGGCCTGTGGTTTCGGCTGGACCAGGTGGCCCGTGCGGACGCATATTGTCCGGAGGCAGAACAATGGGCCTGGCTCGCTCCCGGCCGATGAGGATTTACTGCTCGTGCTGTCGGAGGAGGGCGAGCTGGCGCTGACGGGAGTTCGCCGTCGCGGCCGTCGCCGCGTTACTCCGCATGCAGCACGCCGGACGGGTTCAGGCGCGACGCGCGCCACGCGGGAATCGCCGTCGCCACCGCGGTGATGGCGGCCACGATCGCGATGGCGGCGCCGAGCGTGAGCGGGTCGGACGCGCGGATCGCATAAATCTGGTTTGCGACCACCCGGCCGGACAGATACGCGACGCCGAGGCCGATCGCAGTGCCGACAAGGCCGATCGCGCCGCCCTGCTTCATGACCAGCCAGAACACGCCACCCGGCGTCGCCCCGAGGGCCAGCCGCGTCGCCATTTCTCCACGGCGCTCGGAGACCGCATACGCGACCACGCCATAGATGCCGACGGCGGCGAGGAGAATCGCCACGCCGCCGAAGATCAGCATCAGTGTCATGCCGAGCTGCTGCCGCCGAATCGTTCCGGCCACGAGGTCCCTGGCCAGCTCGAACTCGACGGCAACCTGCGGGTCGAATTGCCGCACTTGTTCGCGGATGGCGGATTCCAGCGGGGCGACATCGGCCAGCGAGGTTGCCACGACCATCGTCTGCCGGCGGATCGGGATCTGCGCCAGCGACGAGTAGAACGCCGGCTCGGCCTCGTCGCTGACACTCTTCTGCCGCACGTCGTCGACCACGCCGATGACGGTCACCTCGTTGCGCGGATCGGGCCTGGGATAGCCGGCCGAGAACTGCAGGCCGATCGGATCGCGTCCAGCCAGATACCGCTTCACGAACGTCTTGTTGACGATCGCGACTGGCGTCGTGTTGCCGCGATCGTCGGGCCCGAAATCGCGCCCTTGCAGCAGCCGCGTGCCGGTGGACCCGAAGTATCCCGGGCTGACGACCCGCTGCCGCGTGCCTATCGGATGCACGGGGTCGAACGTCTCTCCGTGGAGCTGCGCAAGAAGGGAGCCCTCCAGCGCATTTCTCAGGGGGAAGTTCGCCGTCGCGCCGACGGCGGTGACGCCAGGGACGGCCGCGAGACGGCCCATCAACGACCGGGCCGCCGCGCGCACGGCGTCGCCATTCGGATACTTCGGACCCAGGAAGGACACGTCGAACAGCAGCCGCCTGTCCGCGACGAATCCAAGGTCGGTGTTGCGGAGGTTGGCAAAGCCGCGCACGAGCCAGCCGGCGCCCGCCACCAGCATGATCGCCAGCGCAATCTCGACGACCGTCATCACGCTCAGCCAGCGCGCCGTACCGCGTCCTCCGCTCGTCGAGCGGGGGCTCTCGCTCATGAGGGTTCGCACGTCCGCTCCCGCGAGCCGCAGCGCCGGCGCGAAGCCCACGAGGGCGGCGCTCACGACGAGCGCCGCGAGCGCAAACAGCAGCACGCGGGCGTCGAAGGCAACGCCGTCCAGACGCGGCAGTCTCGAGGCGCCCATGGTGAGCAGCGCGCGCACACCCACGTACGCGACGAGCCCGCCCAGCAGCGCACCCGCGACGGACAACAGCGCCGATTCGGTGAGCAGCTGCCGGATGATGCGTCCCCGGGCGGCGCCGAGCGCCACCCGGACAGCCATTTCGCGCGCGCGCGCAGCGCCGCGCGCGAGCAGCAGATTGGTCACGTTGACGCACGCGAGCAGGAGGAGCAGGGTGGTCGCCGACATCACGATGATCAGGATCGGCCCGAGGTCCCCAACCACTGCGGCGACGAGCGGCTTCGTGACGTACGCCCGATTGAGGTCCGACGCGGGGAAGTCCCGCGATAGCCCCGCCATGACCGATGCCATTTCCGTGCTGGCGCGCTCCAGCGTGACGCCGGGCTTCAGCCGCATGTAGCCGTCGAAGAAGTGATTGATGTCGTCCTTGTCGAGCTGCTGGCTGAACCAGAAGTCGCCGCCGTGCGGCGTGTCGAAGTCACGAGGCGCCACGCCGGCGATCGTCGTGGCGACCTCCGCGAACCGGATCGGCTTGCCGACGATGGCCGAATCCCCATGGTAGAGATCCTGCCAGATGCGATACGAGATCACGACAACCGGAGGGGCACCCGGCACCGGCGGCGTGTTTGGAGGCGGCGGCGCGGGACGCAGGAAATGCTCGTGCGCGAAGCCCCCGAGCGTCATCGGCAGCCCGAACAGCTCGAAGAACCCTTCCGTCACGCCGTAGATCTTGACGTGCTGCGGCGTGCCGTCCTCGTGCAGCAACGTCAGGTCGGCCTGCTGCAGACCGGCGGCCCGCACGATGGACAGGTCTGGCGCGTTCAGGCGAGAGATCTCGCCGTTCGACAGCATGCCCGTGGTGACGCGACCGTCGGTCAGCGTCGTCCGGATGTTGTACAGATCCCGTGGTTCCGGGTAGGGCAGCGGCTTCAGGAGGACGGCGTTCAGCGTGGTGAAGATCGCGGTCGTGGCGCCGATGCCCAGCGACAGCGTGGCGATTGCGGCCAGTGGAAACGCCGGCGCACGACGAAAGCTCCGCAGGGCGAACCGAAGGTCCTGGAGCAGCGTGTCCATAGGGGGCGCCTCCCACAACGCCGACCGTTAGACATCAGACGAGGTCGAAGAGAAAAGAGTTTACACTCAAGCGCGGGAGGAACGGCTCATGAATCGGGTGACGCTCGGCGTGCTGCTCGGCCTGGCGATCGGAGTCGCCGACGTCCTGTTGATGCTGCCGCTGAGCTTTCCGGACAAACGGGCCGCGCTGCTCGGCGCCTTCTTTGCGCGGTTCGCGCTCGGGTTCTTCGCGGCAACCGTCCGCCTTCCGCTCCCGGCGGTGGCTGCCGGCGTGCTCGTGGGCCTTCTGACGAGCGTGCCGGACGCGATCATCACGAAGGCGTACGCCCCGATCCTGGTCACCGGGACGATCTTCGGCGCGATCGCCGGATGGGTCGTGGGGCGGTGGGCGGCAGCCGCGTAAGTCTCAACCGCGTCCGAGCGCCAGCCGACGCTCGCCGAAGGTGCGCTGAAGCCTAGAAGCTGACGTTAGCGTTCACAGTCACCCGGCGCCATCCGGTGGCGCCCGTCGGTTTCAGGAAGAACGGGGAGGTCATGATGCCGCTGAATCCGGTGTAGGTGGCCTGGTTCAGCAGGTTCTGAATGCTCAAGGACACGTTCAACCGGTAGCGCGGCGTCGTCTGCGCGGCCGTCGGGTTGACCGTCAGACCGGCCGGCGATCCCATGATTTGAACGCCGCCCCCGGAGGTCACCTGCTTTTTTCCCAGCGTGAAGGAGTACCCGAAATTCGCGGAGGAATTCCACGTGGCCCTGGTTCTGGCGGAGTTCCGGCCAACCCCGGCGGGGCGATCGTTGAAGATGAGGTCGCCGTTGTCGTCCACTCCCGTTCGAATGGTCAGCGGCGGCGCCGACGAGCCGCCGAAGGAGAAGCGCGCGCTCAGATTGCGCAGGGCGCTGCTGGTGACGTTGACAAACGCGTTGTGACGGCGATCGAAGGCTGACGGGCCCCACTCGTCGGCCAGGTTGACGCTCGCGGGAATCGCGAACGGACCATCCGTGTTGTCGTAGCTCCGGCCGAAGTTGTAGAAGGCGGAGACGGTCAATCCGCGCCTCCACGAGAAGCGCGGCCCGGAGGCGGAAGCAGGGCCGCCGCCCATCGACATCATCATGATGCCGCCGCCCGGCATCATGATGGTCGTGGTGCCGCCGCCTCCGGGCGGCCCTTGCGACGCAAGCGGCGCAAGGTTGATGTTCGCCGACGCGGTGAGTCTATGCTCGGTTCCCCTGCCATCGGGCGAGGCCAGCACGATATTGGCGAATTCCGGATCCGGCCGCACGGCGTTGACGGGAGCATTGAGGTTGCGTCCGGCAAGCAGCTTGTAACGGTAGCCATAGCTGTAAAGGACGTTCGCGCTGACCCGTCGCGAGAGCGTTTGCGCGATGCCCGCGCTGAGCCGCTGTGAATACGCCATCACGCGGTCGCCGGCGAGGAGATACCGGTTGGTGGGCGGCGTCAGGCCGCTGCCGGCGGGATCCGGGTAGGTCGGGTTGAAGATGTTCAGCTCGCGCTGGCGGAAGCCGTCCACCTGCAGCGTCTGCAAATAGGTGCCGGTCGAGAACCAGTCGTAGAATATCCCCCAGCTTCCCCGCAGCGTCGTCTTGCCGCTCTTGAAGGGCGCCCAGGTGAATCCCACGCGAGGAGCAAAGTTGAGCACGTCGGGCATGTGCGTTTGCGCTTCATACCGGACGCCCCCGGTGAGGGTCAGTCCCTTGCGTACTTTGTAGTCGTCCTGCAGGTAAAGCCCCCCCTGCACGTTCGTATAGCTGACCCTCGGGTCGCCGACGCGCCGGCTGTAACTGCGCGGCCTGCCGGCTTCGAACGCCTCGAGGCTCTCGAACACGTAGGTGCCGAGGTAGTTGCTCTCCGAATCCGTTCGGTACCGGGCATATTGAACCTCGATGCCCGCGCGCATGGAGTGAAGGCCGTGCACGTAATCGAGATCTGAATTCAGCCAGTAATTGCGGCCGTGGCTTCCGCCCCGCCGCTGCGCGCCGCCGGCCGTGAACGCGTCGTTGACGACGATCGTCGGCGCCTCGACATCGGACCGCATTTCGGAATTGGATCCGGTCGCGGAGAGTCGCGTGTTGAGCACGAACCGCCGTCCGATCGGGCCGTTCTGCTGTACGTACAGGCCATAAGAACTGTTCTCCGACGAGAACGCGCGTTCAATCAGGTCGTATCTGCCGACGCCCGCGTTGCGCGAACTGAACCGCGAGCCGTTGAAATTCACCCGGAGCACCTGATCGCGCGTCAGCGCGTAGTCGAACCCACCCGACCCGAACATGTTGGCGTTGGGACTGCGCACCGGGATGTTTCCCCGGATCTGGCCCGCCGACGTGGCCGCGTACTGCACCGGAGTCGAGTAGCTGTTCTGGCCGCTCACATTGAGGCTGAACGACGCGCGTTCGTTGACGAGCGTCCCGTTCACGCCGACGCCGTACATCTTGCTCTGCGCCGGGCCACGCTGGCCGACCAACGGGTTGCGGCCGTCCAGGGCGCTGTCGTAGAAGCCCATTCGTGCCGATCCGCGGAGGGGACCGATGCCGGGCTGTGTCAGGATCTCGATCCTGAACTCACCCGCGTAGTGAGCCTCCGGCGCAAACTGATCGCGCGTCATGCGGATCGACTTGATCAGCGCTTTCGGCGGCAGGTCGCGGCCCTCGAAGCTGTCCACGAGGATCTTGGCGTCCGGTCCCGCAAGATCCATCAACTGACGGCGCAGCTCGTCCGGATCGTCCGACAGCGCCTCGATCTGTTCCCGCGTCAACACGGTCCCGAACGTCACGTCGCGATCCGAAGCCGCCTGCTGCCGGTCGCGCTCCACCGTCACCGACGACGCCAGCCGATCGAGCGGAAGGACGAGCACCTGCCGGTTCTCACCGCTGCGGACCCGCACCTCCGGGAGCGTGCGCGTCTGGAAGCCCGAGAACTCCGCCTTGATCGAGTACCGGCCTGGTGCAAGACGCTCGAACTTCACCTGCCCCTGCGGGCTGGCTTGCACGGGTTCCATGGCGACGCCTTTGTTGGCGGGGTCGAGGTTGACCAGCGTGACGGTCGCCCCCGGCAGTACGCCGCGCGTTTCGTCGAGCACGGTCACGAGCAGCGTGGCATTTCGGTCGGCCTGAGCGAGCAGGTTGGCCGGCGCCAGGCAGGCAAGACACAGAATCAGGACAGCGCGCATCGTTTTTTCTCTCCAACGCAACCGTCACTTGACCGGCTGAAACTTCTTTGGATCGATCCTGGTATTGATACGAAATCGGTCGAATGTCGTTTCCTCGGTTGTCTCGGTGCCAATGGCGCGGCGAAGCCTGAACGGAAAGCGCACGCCGTCGACGTCGCGGTAATCCGCGAAGTACAGGCGGTGCTCGACCGGCGTGGCCTGCGCCTTCGTGCGCAGTGCGAGAACTTCCTTCGTGTACTTATCCCGTTCTTCCTTTGGCGCCGTGGCCGCCGGGGCGGGCGGGCCGGTGACGACGACGACACCCGGGGCGATGGACTTGGGTGGAGGCTGGCCGGGAACGGTGACGATCACGCTGGTCGGCGGCGTGTTCCAGGTGACCATGATCGGCAGCCGAGTTTCACTGTTGACGAACAGCCGTACGGTGAAGTTCCCCTCTCCTTTGACGTTCAGCACGTCGGCCCGTCCTTGCGGGGCCTCCCCGATGGCGGCATAGACGAAGGAGAGTGGATAGGCGCTGGATGCGGCGAAGAGGCCCAGCGACAAACGCGCGTACTCCTGCTTGAGCGCCGTGACGCGCGCACGTCGCGGGTCCGGCGCCGGACCGCGGCCACCCTCAGGCGTAGCGCTCGGTGGACCGGCTGGCGGCGTGCCGCGCGCGCCGGGGGGCGTTGCCCCGGGGGGGCCGCCCGGCAGACTGGGCGGCGGCCCACCGGCCGCCGGAGGCATGCTCATCCCCCGGCCGGGGAGCGGACCCGCGGCCGGCTGCGGAATCTGGATGAGCGCGTCGCCGTTGAATCCGGACGACGTCGGGTCCGTTTCTTCGGCGGGGAATTCATCGATGCGGACATACTTGTCCGGCAGCTCGACGAACATCTCGAATTCGATCGGAACGAGATTGTTGCCACGGACGCGCCGGGTGCGGCCGGAGGCGACAATCGTCTTTACCCCGGCCAACTTATCGCCGCCGAGCGCCCGCCGCGCCTCGGCAAGGACCTGCTCAGCTTTCGTGGCTGCGTCGGGGGCGGGCACGGGCGACTGCGCCAGGCCCAGCGCCGTGATGCCGCTCGCGGAAATGACGATGGAGAAGAGGAGGCGGACGATGGACACTACGCGCTCCCTGTTTCGAGGGCTGCCAGAAGCTATAGACGAATTGGACACCCGGGTGGTTGGTTTGTTCCTGGTGTGCGGATTCGGAACGAACGCACACGACCAGGGCGATGTGTCAGTCGCAATCGCCGGTGCTGGAGACCGCGCTCTACTTGACTTGTTTGTAACCGTTGCTGGCCGGCAATCCTTCTATAATCGGGCGATGAGCCGCCGGTCGGTTTGCGGTCTCGCGATCGTGTGCCTCGTGGTCCTGGCCATCGCGCTGCCCGCGCTCGCCCAGCGCGGCGGCGGCCGCCGCTTCGGATTCGGGTCGCTGCCTCGCGACTCGAAGCGCGTGGAGTACGACGGACGCATCGTCATCGTCCGCCTCTATTACGAGCGGTATCCCGGCTGGTCGTTCGACTATCCGGACATGGAGCAGAACCTCACGCTCATCCTCCAGGACATCTCGGCGCTGCGCATGCACCCGGACGGCAGCAACATCTTCCGCATGGACGACCCGGAGCTGCTGAAGTTCCCGATCGCGTACTTGTCGGAGCCGGGCTACTGGTACCCGAGCGACAGCGAAGCGCTCGGCCTGCGGAGCTATTTGGCGAAGGGCGGATTCGTCATCATCGACGATTTCCACTACGAGAATGAGTGGCGCGTATTCGAGGCCGCGATGCACAAGGTGCTGCCGGGCGCGCGGATCGAGCGTCTCGCGCGATCGCATCCGGTCTTCAACAGCTTCTTTTCAATCAAGTCGCTCGACGTGCCCTACCCGGGCCGCCTCGGCGAGAGGGGGCTCACGGGGGAGTTCTATGGCATTCACGAAGGGAACGATCCGTCGAAGCGCCTGATGGTCGTCATCAACTACAACATGGATATCGGCGACTACATGGAACACTCGGGGCGGGGTTTCTATTCGGTGGATCCGACGAATGAAGCCTTCAAGTTCGGGGTCAATTACTTCGTCTACGGCCTGACGCACTAGTGTCCCGTCCCAGTGGTTCGCGACACAATTCCCGGGCGGGGCATCCCGCCTCGCGGCGTTGCTCCTCGCTCACATACGGCCTGTATGCTCGCTCGTCGCGCCTTGCGATCCGGGCGCCGCGCCCGGGACTTATGCCACGATCCACTGGGACGGGACACTAGCCGCCGCGCGCCGCAGTCCGCTCCCCCGGTGACGAACCTGAGCCGTTGCCGAACCTGAGCCGTTGCGGATCCTGTCTTCGCTTAGTGGTCCCGGACATAATTACGGCGACGCACCGAGACCGTCGATGCATCGCCGGTCGAATGCCGCCGTAATTATGCCCGTGACCACTTAGGATAGAGAGTCGATTTCAACACTCAGGAGGCACCGATTATGGCGACATCCCCGCAGACGGCTCTCCAGGCCAAGACCATCACCCCGAGCCTCACCGTGGACGATCTTCAGAAGAGCATCAGGTTCTTCGAAGGTTTGGGCTTTGGTGTCGAAGAACGATGGGAAGAGGACGGCGTATTGAAGGGCGTGATGCTACTGGGTGGCGACGCCCGGATCGGCTTGAGCCAGGACGATTGGAAGAAGGGGCGCGATCGAAAGAAGGGCGTCGGGATGCGAATCTTCGTCGAGACCGCGCAGGACATCGATGGCCTTGCGGCGCGCGCCAAGGCAGCCGGCATCACCCTGGACGCGGAGGCGCACGATACGCCGTGGGGCAGCCGGGCGTTCGAGGTGACCGAGCCGAGCGGCTTCATGCTGACGATCTCGTCTCGAGCCTGACACAGGCTGTTCGGTTCAGCCGCCGGCGGCGTTGATGTTTGTGGGTGACAGATGGCAAAAATGAAAACGCCTCCCGCTGACGATCCCGTCCCGCCGCATCTCGCGTCGATGCCGCCCGTGCCCACGCACCGGTCTTTGCGCGGTTACGCCTTCGACCCGAGTCTCGCCACGAAACTCGAGACGGCGCTGGTCAGCGAAATCACCTACACCGTACCCTGGGAGCCGCTCAGACCCGGGCCGATCGGCGAGTACGTGGAAGTGGTGG
The DNA here is from genome assembly GCA_001767455.1 of Acidobacteria bacterium RIFCSPLOWO2_12_FULL_66_21. Lineage (GTDB taxonomy): Bacteria > Acidobacteriota > Vicinamibacteria > Vicinamibacterales > 2-12-FULL-66-21 > 2-12-FULL-66-21. Next base: position 68,067 of record MELC01000083.1, on the reverse strand, counting down.
ACTTCGACGCGGCCAGCGACTGCTTCTACGTGCCGGTGGACCTCGACCATCCGGCGGTGCTCGCGCAGCACGGGCTCATGCCGTCGGAAGGCAATCCGCAGTTCCATCAACAAATGGTCTATGCGGTCGCGATGACGACGATCGATCGGTTCGAGAAGTCTCTCGGGCGCAAGGCATTCTGGGCAGACCGCTTCGAGCGCGGCGGCGGCCGCGCCACCCAGTTCATCCAGCGGCTCCGCCTCTACCCGCACGCGCTGCGCATGGCGAATGCCTACTACAGCCGGAACCATGGCAGTCTGCTGTTCGGCTACTTTCCGGCAACCGAGGACCCCGCGTCCGGCCAGTTTCCCGGCGGCATGGTCTTCACCTGTCTCTCGCACGACATCGTCGCGCACGAAACGACGCATGCGCTGCTCGACGGCTTTCACGAGTACTTCATGGAGGCGACCAATCCGGATGTGCTCGCATTCCACGAAGCCTTTGCCGATATCGTCGCGCTCTTCCAGCACTTCACGTTCCCCGAAGTGCTCGCGCACCAGATCGCCACGACGCGCGGGGACCTGGCGGCAACCGAGAATCTCCTGGCGCAACTGGCCACGCAATTCGGACACGCACGTGGCACGCACGCCGCCTTGCGCGATGCCATCGGCAGATACGACCCGGTCCGCCGCAAATGGGTCAAGCACGAGCCGGATCCCTTCGAGCTCGACGACACCCTCGAGGTGCACGCGCGAGGCGCGATTTTCGTGGCCGCGGTGTTCGATGCCTTTCTGTCGATCTACAAGAACCGCACGAGGGACCTGTTGCGGCTGTCAAGCGGCGGTACGGGACAGGTGCAGGGCGAGCTGCACCCGGACCTCGTGAACCGGCTGGCGCAGGAAGCATCAAAGGCGGCGGGACACGTGCTGAACATGTGCATCCGGGCGCTCGATTACTGTCCGCCGGTGGATCTCACGTTCGGTGAATACCTCCGCGCCCTCATCACCGCGGACATGGATCTGATGCCTGAAGACGAGCATCGCTACCGGGTCGCCTTCATCGAGGCTTTCCGGAGGCGCGGCATCTACCCGCGCAACGTGCGGACCCTTTCCGAGGACAGCCTCCGTTGGGCCAGGCCCGGGGAAGACCCGGTGCTTCCGCCGGGTGAGATGGAAGCGATGCTGAAGAGGTTCATCGAGGGCATCCGTCTGCGCGACCAGGTAGACCGGCTCCGCTACAAGAAGACGCGGTCCGAGATCTGGGACGAGACCCGCAACATTCGCATCGCACTGCACCAGTCGATTCAGGAGTACGTCGGAAAAGCCGAGCTGCTCCAACGCCTCACCGGCCTGGCGCTGACCGCCGACGTTCCAAAGGGCGTGAAAGTCCACCGGGACGGTCTTCCGGTATTCACCGTGAAGGCGTTCCGGGAGGCCAGGCGTCAGCAGGGGAACGGCCGGGCGCTCAACCAGGTGTTCATCACGCTGCTCCAGTCCGAAACGATGGAGCACGAAGGCCGGGTGCAGTCGTTTCGCTGCGGCAGCACGCTCGTCATCGATCTCGATGAAATCCGAATCACGTACGTGATCGGAAAAGGGCTCCACGACCTCCAGCGGCTCGTGCGCACGATTGCGTTCAAGGAAGGGGTTGACGCCGGCGCCTCGCTTGCGGCGACGTACTTCGGCGAAGCGGACGAGCCGTTTGCCGCGCTGCATCAGCTCGGCGCATAGCCAGGGTGGCCAACCATGCCGACAAAGAAGAAGCCCCTCAAGAAGCGGTCCGGCACGAAATCCCGGACCAAAGCCCCGGCCGGGCATCCGGCCCCCGGCGCGCCGATTGTCGCGCCCGGCAGTCCGGCGAAGTTCCGGGCGCGGGTGCGCATGTACCGCCAAGGGCTTGGTGATTGTTTCCTGGTCACGTTTCCGCAGAACGGCAAGCCGTTTCACGTGCTGATCGATTGCGGAGTTCTGGTGGGCACCGGCGAGAGCATGACGCGTGTGGTCGAGCACGTGCGTGACACGATCCGCGGCGGAACGCGGACCGGCAAGGCGCGTCTCGATGTCGTGGTCGCCACGCACGAGCACAAGGACCACCTGTCGGGCTTCAACCAGGCGCGCGACGTCTTCAGCCGTGACTTCGACTTCGGGTCGGTCTGGCTCGGCTGGACGGAGAACCTCACCAAACCGGAGATCAAGAAGATCAAGGAAGCCCGCAAGCGCGTGGCCCTGATGCTGAGGGCCGCGCTGGCCAGTCCGCTGGCTGCCGCGGCCGGCGCGCAGTTGCAGGACATCGAGTCACTGCTTGCCTTCACCGAGGACGACGACACGACGGGCGCCCGAACGATTGCCGAGGCCCTCGAATATCTGAAGCTGCGGGGCAAAGCCGCGGGCGATCTCCGCTATTGCGAGCCGGGGACCGGACCGATTGAAGTCGAAGGTCTCGAGGGGGTCCGCGTGTACGTGCTCGGGCCGCCGCGCGATCCGATCCTGCTGAAGAGCAGCGAAGTGACCAAAGCGCACAAGACGGACGACGTGATCTATCACCTGTCCCGGACAGGTGAAGCGGGAGTCGACGCGCTTGGCGCCGCCGTGGCGACCCTGCCGGGCTCGGATCGCGACAGGTACTATCCGTTCTCGGCCGAACATCGTATTCCGCGCGTGTTACGGGATCCGGCCGCCCCGGACACGGTCAAGCCGAACCCGCACTTCGCCGCGATCCGAGCGTTCGTCGCGCAGACCTACGATGACCCTGCGCAGGAATGGCGGCGCATCGACCACGACTGGCTGTCGGCCTTCGGCCAGCTCGCGCTGGATCTGGACAGCGATACGAACAACACCAGCCTGGTGCTCGCGTTCGAGTTCGTCCACACGCGCGACGTGCTGCTCTTCGTCGGCGACGCCCAGGTCGGCAACTGGCAGTCGTGGGCCTCGGTGGAGTTCGACGTGCCGGGCCGATCCAAGCCGATGCCCGCGCACGATCTGCTCGCCCGCACGGTCTTCTACAAGGTCGGCCATCACTGCAGCCACAACGCTACGCTCAAGAAGGGCGGGCTCGAGCTGATGCAGAACGACGATCTGGTCGCCTTCATACCGCTCGACAAGGCGACGGCGAAGATGCAGGGCAAGAAGGACGAGAACGGCGTTCCGAAAGGGTGGGACATGCCGGCGGCGCCGCTCTTGAAGGCGTTGAACCAGCACGCCAGGAACCGCGTCGTCATCTCCGACGTGAACGAACCGCTGCCGCCGGAGGCTGCGAAAGCCGGCGTCGTGGCGACGGATACCTACGTCGACTACTTCCTGAAGTAAGTCGCGAATCCCTGCCCGATCGTTCCGCGCATGAAAGGCGTTCGTGCCCGGTTATCGCCTTGAACTGGTGCACGCATGCTGCTACTCTCGCTAAGGTTCATCTGCCCTCACTGCGAGGGGGGCCGAGGGATGCCCCCATGCCAGAGACGTTCGGCGGCCGGCTGCGCCGGCGGCGCGAAGAACAGCACATCGCACTCATCACGATTGCCGAGCAGACGAAGATCAAGCTGTCGCTGCTCGAGGCGCTGGAGCGCGACGACGTGTCGCACTGGCCCGCCGGGATCTTCCGGCGGGCGTTCCTTCGCGCGTACGCGCAGGCCATCAACCTGAACCCGGACGTCGTCGTCCGCAAGTTCCTCGAGGTCCATCCCGAACCCGCTGAAGTCGTCGAACCGGCGATCGCGGCCGCGGCCGCACGGGCCAATGGAGGACCGCCGACGCGGCTGCGTTCGATGGTCGGATCGGCGATCGGATCGCTCTCCCGGCTCAGGCGCAGTCCCGTGGAGGATGTCGCCGCTGATGCGACGGCGGGTCCGGCCGGCGTGCCCGCTCGAGCCGGGCCGCCTTCTCCGGTTGCGGCTGTCCAGCCGTCATCTGAGCCCGACTTCCTCGCTCTGGCGGATCTCTGCACTGAATTCGGTCGTGTCCAGGATGCCGGTCAGCTGGAACCGTTGCTTCGGGATGCCGCGAGGATTCTCGACGCCAGGGGGCTCATCGTCTGGCTCTGGGACGCGCTGACCGGGCAACTGAAGCCCACGCTCGTTCACGGATACTCCGAGCAGGTGCTCGCGCAGCTGCCGGCGGTCGGACGCGACGGCGACAACGCGACAGCGGCCGCATTCCGGCTGAGGCAGACGTGCGCCGTCAAGGGCAGCGAGTACACGAGCGGCGCACTGGTGACGCCGTTGCTCACGGCCACGGGCTGCGCTGGTGTCCTGGCGATCGAGCTGCAGAACGGGAGGGAGCAGGCGCGATCCGTGCGCGCCGGTGCGACGATCCTCGCCGCGCTGCTGGCGCAGCTCACAGGCGTATCCGCTGAGCTCCAGCCGGAGTCAGTCGAAGAACGTTTCGTACCACGCGACGGGACCGCCTAGGAAGCGGGCAGGGAAGCGTCCGTCAGCTCACTCTGAGCGCAGCGCCAGGAGCGGATCGACCCTCGTCGCCCGCCGGGCCGGAATGTAGCTCGCGAGGACCGCGATCAAGGCGACCGTACCGGCCGCGGCGGCGATCGTCCACGGATCCCGCGCCCTCATGTCGAAGAGCAGCGATCCGATCCAGCGCGACACGCCGACTGCGCCGAGGACGCCGGCGGCCAGTCCACCGGCCGCGAGCCAGAGGCCGCGCGCGAGAAACAGCCGCAGCACCGCCGGCCGGCCCGCGCCGAGCGCCAGGCGGATCCCGATCTCCTGCGTGCGCTGCGACACCAGATACGCGAGCACCCCGTAGATGCCGATGGCAGCCAGGAGCGCGGCGACCAGCGCGAACAGCCCGATCAACGACGCATTGAGCCTCGGCTGGGCGGCGCTCTCGTCGATCAGATCGTTCATCTGCCGGATGTTGAAGACCGCGAGCTGCGGGTCCATGTCGCGGACAACGTTCCGGAGCAACGCCGGCGCCTGCGCGCGCTCATCGCCGCGGACGATGATGGTCATCGTCGGCCACAGGAATCCCGCCGTCGACAGGTACATCGTGGGCGCCGGCGTCAACGACAAATCGAGATTGCGGACGTCGCCGACGACACCGACGATGGTGAAGCGGCCGTTGGGGCCAGCCTGGATCTGCCGCCCGATCGGATCCGCCTCACCCCACATCCGCCGCGCCGTCGTGGCGCTGACGATGAGGGTGGTCTTGTCGGTGCTGCCGGACGGCTCGAAGTAGCGTCCGCGCAGGAGCGGAATGCGCATGGCCTTGAAGTACCCGGGGCTGACCATGCGCCAGTCGGTCTGCAGCGAGGCGCTCCCCATCCGCGTTTCGCCGACGCCATTGATCGGCATGCCCGTGTTGCCTCCGCCGAACGGCGCGCCGCTCGACATGGCCGCGGCCTGGACGCCGGGGGCGGAGGCAAGGCGGTCGAGCAGCGGTTTGTAGAAACTGTCCCACGGCGAATTCGGAGCCTTGAACCGGTCCGGCGGCAGCCCCATCATCCCGGTCGTGATGTCGGCGGGGTCGAACCCGAGCTCGACGCGTTGCAGGCGCAGCAGGCTCTGGACGAGCAGGCCGGCGCCGACCAGGAGCACGGTCGCGAGCGCCACCTGCGCGGCGGCGAGCAGCTGGCGCGAGCGGGCGCCGGTGGAACTGCCGCGCGCGCCGTCCTTGAGCGAGCCGATGACGTCGCCGCGCGAGCTCGCGAGCGCGGGCAGGATGGCGAACCCCAGTCCGGTCACGATGCACACGCCCAACGAGAACAGCAGCACCGGCGCGCTCACGGCTGTCTCATCCGCGCGCGGGAGGGTTGACCCGAGCCACTGGCGGATCAGCGGAACAGCCCAATAGGCCAGGAGGATGCCGGCGGTTCCCCCGGCGCCGGCCAGGACCAGCCCTTCGGTGAGCACCTGACGCACCAGGCGACGGCGTGCCGCTCCAATCGCCATGCGCAGGGCCATCTCGCGCCTTCGCGCGGCGGCGCGCGCGAGCATCAGGTTCGCGACGTTCGCCGACGCGATGAGCAGCACGCAGCACACCGCGCCGAGCAGCACGAACAGCGCGCGTCTGGTCGGTTCCGGTACGAGCCAGTCGTACACCGAGGACATCTCGACACCCCACGCTCGCGATGTGATTGTCGCGCTGCTCCGCGGCGACGTCCACGCGCAGCGGCATGTAGAACTCGGCCGACAGCGGCGTGCTGCTCTCCGCGATGACGCCGACGATCGTGTGCGAGTCCCCGGCGATGGTCACCGGCGTCCCGACGACCCGGGGATCGCCCCCGAAGTAGCTGCGCCAGAGGGAGTCGCGAATCAGGGCCACCCGTTCCGCGCCTGGCGCCGCGTCGGACGCGGCAAACGCCCGGCCGATCATGGGCGTGGCGCGGAGTATCCGGAAGTACTCGGGACTGATGGTGACCGACCCCACGCGGATGGGTTCGGCCGTCGAGCGCAGCGTCACGCTTCCGCTGCGCCATCCCGCGAGCTCCAGCGTGCGTGCGCGCTCCTGCCACGACACGAAGTTCGGCAGCGAGACGGCAAACCCGGTGATCGAGAGCGAGCCGTTCCGCTCCCAGATCCGCACGAGGCGATCGGCCGATTCGTAGGGCAGCGGCCGCAGCGCGACGGCATGGACGACGCTGAAGATCGCGGTGTTCGCGCCCACGCCGAGCGCGAGCGTGGCGACCGCCGTGAACGTGAAGAGCGGCGCGCGGCGGAGCGATCGCAACGCGTACCGCAGGTCCTGGCGCAGTACGTCCAGGTGCTCCCCGGGGGCGCGGACGATCGAGTCCATCAGCAGTTGGGCCCACAGGCGCATGACGGCTCCGGTCCCAACGGTCCGGTCGTGCGACAGGCGCTCGCGGAACGCGAGCATCATCTCGCGCCCGTAGTCATCGCGGAACTCGCCCGGGTAGAAGCGGAGGAGGAGGCGGTACACGCGCTCGGCGAAGGTCGGTCGCGCCATCGCTACGATCGCCTCGCACGAGCCCGGAGTCGTGCGCCTGCAGCAGAAGCGAGGTCAGCCTTTCGGCTTCCGCGGCGGCGACGCGCCGCCCGAACTTCGTGATGCGATAGAACCGCCGGCGCTCGTCGGCTCCCGCCGCTCCGGTGGTGAGCTCCTCGATGAGGCCTTCGGCCAGCATGCGCTTGATGGATCCGTACAGCGTCCCGGGACTCATCTTCACGCGGCCCGCCGTCCGGTCGGCCACCTCCTGCATGACGGCGTACCCATGCCGCTCGCCTTCACCGAGGGCGATGAGGATGTGCAAGAACGCGGGCGCCAGCGGCAGCAGCGCCTGGATTTCCGCGTCGATGTCTCTTGCCATATCGAACTCCGTTATAACGATATTGGATATAACACAGATCGTTACAACGACGCAAGTGCGTGCGGGAATCGTCCCGATACCGCCGCGCGCGGTCCAGTCGTGATGCGAGAACGCACACGATGGGATCTGGTCATTGGCCGCCACCGCGCGCGGCGATTGGCCCTGCGGCTGTTCCACGCGTGGCGACAACTCATTATTGTGCTTACCGTTAGCTGCCTCAGACGAATCTGCGGTCAGGTGAACGGCCGCTAGGGGCTCGCAGCGAAAGGAGTCCGGAGTTCGCATCCCACCTGGCAGCCAATGACGAGCCGTTCGCACCACCAGCCGGTGCTATCATCCACGGCATCTGTGGACTGCGGAGGATCATCGGCGCAGCCAGCGGGTCTGTGGCCGCGGAGCAAGGCTTTGGCCCCGCGTACGAGTCCGGCCAAGGGCCGGTCGTCGCCATCGACGAGGCGCACAAGAACACGCACACGTTTGGCAGCCCCTCCGGAGCCGACGGGGTGCTGCGTTTCAAGTCTTGGCCGCGGTTGGCGGCAGATCGTTCGACATCGCGATTTCGGTGCCGCTGGTGCTCGAGTACGAAGAAGCACTCGTGGCACAGCGGGCGGCGGGCATCACGGAACTGGACGTCCGAACGGCGATGGATTATCTCTGTGGGGCTGGGCGCGAGCAGGAGGTGTTCTTCTTGTGGCGACCGACGTTGCGCGACCCAGACGACGACATGGTGTTGGAACTCGCGGTGGCGGCCGGCTGCGCGGCGGTCGTCACCTACAATGTCCGCGATTTTCGAGGGGCGGAGCGCTTTGGCATCGAGGTCTGGACGCCAGTCGATCTCTTGAGAAAGGTAGGGCTCCTGTCGTGAGCACCTTGAGTCTAAGGCTGTCTACGTCGTTGCATCGGAACCTCCGGGAGTTGGCCGAGCGCGAGGGCGTGTCCATCAACCAGATCATCAACGCCGCGGTGAGCGAAAAGGTGGCCGCCCTGCACACCCTCGACTACCTGCGGGCGCGGGCGAAACGCGGCAGTCGGGCAGGGTTCGACGCGGTACTGGCCAAAGTTCCAGACGTCGAACCGCCGGCGTACGACCGGCTGCCTAACCCGCGCTTGCAGCCGAAGAAGGTGCGTCGACGAACGGGTAAGAAGCGGGCGCAGACGGCGCGCCTTCGCGGCTGAAGCGCAGCCGTTAGCCTGCCAAACCAGAAATGAAGGACAGTCAGAAGAAGAGTGAGCTGGCGATCTTCCGAGGGTTCGCGGAGGTGTGCCCGCTCAATGTCGTGCTGACGTCGATCGAAAATCGGGATCCCCCCGAGCCGGATGTCGTGTGTGGAATAGGCAACGGTGAGGAACAGGTCGCCTTCGAACTCGTTGAGATCATCGATGATGGTTGGGCCAGCCTGACCTGGCAGGTGTGCTCATCGACAAGTTTCGCTATCACCTCCCGCTTTACCGCCAGCACCAGCGCATGGACGCCGCCGGGATCCATCTGGCGCGATCGACGCTGACGGGACTGGTGCATCGCACCGCCGACCTGTTGCAGCCGATCTACGCAGCGCAGTTGGCCTCGGCGCTGAAAAGCCGCGTGCTGACGATGGACGAAACGCCGATCAAAGCGGGCCGCAGGGGCCACGGCGGGATGAAGACCGCGTATTTCTGGCCAGTCTACGGGGACAAGGACGAAGTCGTGTTCCCGTTCTCGCCGTCGCGCGCCGGTGCGATGGTGCGCGAAGTGCTGGGCGAGTACTGCGGCGTGCTGATCAGCGACGGCTACCAGGCGTACGAGCGCTACGCCGAGCAAGCCCACAAGGTCATCCACGCGCAATGCTGGAGCCACACGCGGCGGCAGTTCGTGAAAGCCGAGGCTGTCGAGCCCGAGCTGACGGCTCGTGCGCTCACGGTCATCCGGCGGCTGTACGACGAGGAAGCCGAGCTGAAAAGGAAATCCCTCGACGACACGAAACAGATCGAACAGTGCGCGAAACGCTGCAAGCCGATCGTGGACGATTTCTTCGAATGGATCGGGCAGACGATCGACGAGCGGCTGTTGCTTCCATCGAATCCGTTCACTATTGGCGACGTGCCGCCTCCAAGACGTCGATCCCTACATCTACCTCGTCGACGTGTTGCAGCGTGTCGACGATCACCCCTTCGAGGAAGTTGCGAAACTGACGCCGCGGCTGTGGAAAGAGCACTTCGCCGACAATCCGCTCCGATCAGACATCGATCGGTCCGTCCAGAACGCCGTTGCTTGACCGGTTACGAAGCGACCAGCTAGGGATTGCCCACGCCAGAACGCAGCGCGGGCTGGGCAGGAGCACGCCGTCGATGAGAGCGGCCGCCTGAAGGCCAGGCACTCGAAACAACGACCGCGTTCCAGTCCAATGGAGTCGTGGGTACCGTGTCGAACCGTCGGGACCACGCAGGCAACACTCGAAAGTCGTCGTCGAGAGACACGGATTGGGTTTTGGCGAGGCACAGGTCCGGTTTGGACGGACACGGGGATGCAGTGTCAGAATGGCGGACTATCAGATCACGACAATCGCTCGCTAACTGAAAACGACCGAGGAGGAAACCATGTCCGAAGCGCAGGGGACGACGACTCCGGGTAGGCCGTGGCATTTGTGGTTGATCGGGATTATCGGAGGCCTGTGGAGTTCGATCGGTGTGCTGTCCTTCATGCTCACTCAGATGAACGTCGAAGCTGTCATGAGCCGGTTTCCTCCGCAGCAACGCGAGTACTTCGAATCGTTCCCGTTGTGGGCCGTTGCGTTCTGGGCGATCGGCGTGTTCGGTGGCGTGATCGGGTGCCTCCTGTTGCTTCTCAAGAACCGCCTCGCGTTTCATGTCTTGCTCGCCTCAGTGATCGGGGCGATCGGTTCCAATCTCGGCGGCTTGTTTCTTCTTGGCGGGATGGAGGTGATGGGCGGAACGAGTGCGTTGGGTTTCACCGTATTCCCCATTATCTTCGCCGCATTCCTGGCGTATTACGCTCGTGCGATGAGCAAGAAGGGCGTGCTCAGCTAGCGGGCTGGATCGTCGGCCTGGCGCGTCACTGAACCGCGGGAGCGGCAAGGAGCAGGCGGTTCTTGGGCGTGACCGTTCGCGGAATCGTCTCGGTCCAGACCTGGTAGCCTGCGGTTTCGAGACGCACGGCCCGCATGATGTCGATGGCGAGCGACGGCTCGACCCAGCCGGACAACGCTCCGGGATCGCAGGACGTCCTGTCGTGGCAGCAGGGGAGCACGGCCACCCGCGCGCGCGCCGCGGAGGCGCGCGCAAGCACCACGTCGGTCAGCGCGCCGCAGGCATGGCTCGACACGACCAGATCGGCCGCACCGATCTCCACCTTCTCCAGATCGCACGCGAGGAACTCGATGCGGCCGGCCAGCCGCGGCCAGTCATGAACCAGCGCCGCGTGCACCTTCGCGCTCGATATCGGCAGGGTTCTGTCGACAACGAGCGCGGTGGGAGACGAGTCGTCGAGCAGCAACAGGATCTGCGCCAGCAGGCCATGTCCGCCGCCCAGATCCACGACGGGGCCGCCACGGAACCGGCGGCGAACGCGGCGCGCCACCTCCCACGCTTCGAACAGTTCCTTGCGCGGCAGACACCCCGCCTGGCAGACGGCGCGTCCGATGCGGTCGAACAGCGTGCTGCCGGCGAATCGGCCGAAATCGCGATGGGTAAGCCGTGCCTTGGATGACGGTGAGAAGGGCATATTACACGGGTGATATTGACAAGAGAACGTACCTCGGTAATATTATCCGGATGAATAACGCCCCAGATCTGGCCGCAACCTGCTGCACTTCCTTCAATGGCACCACTTGCATCGCGTCCGGGGACCTTCACGGGGTCGCTCTCAAGACCAAGGCGGTCATCGACCGCGGCACTCCGCAGCCTGTCCTTATCTTCAACGATTTGACTGGTGAGCTCGTGGAAATCGATTTTCGCGGCTCCCCGGCGGACGTCGCCCGGCGGCTCGAGGCAGCCGCTCTCCGATCCGATTCCGGTACGCCGGCTCCGCGCGGGCCTGGCCGGCCGAAGCTTGGGGTTGTCGCGCGCGAGGTCACGCTGCTGCCGCGTCACTGGGAGTGGCTCGCGACGCAGCCGGGCGGCGCTTCCGTGGCGCTGCGCCGCCTCGTCGAAGACGCAAAGCGCGCGAGCGTGGGCAAGGACCGCCTCCGGGTCTCGCAGGCCGCGGCCTACAAGTTCATGTCCGCCATGGCCGGCAACGAGCCCGGCTTCGAGGAAGCGACGCGCGCGTTGTTTGCCGGGCACCTCGGTCGATTCGACGAGCTCGTGGAGCACTGGCCGCCCGACGTCCGCGATCACGCGCGCCGTCTCGCGACGGGTGCTTTCCCTGCATAGGACTTCGAATCTGTGTCCCTGAGGTCAGCCCATAAAGGGCTGACCCACACTACAGTGTCTCTGTGGGTCAGGGCTTCATGCCCTGACATTACCTGGCGCGTCCCGCCTCGGATAGCATTTTCAAAACTTCCTTTTTCTCTTTGCGCCAACCAGCCTGACATTACCTGGCGCGTCCCGCCTCGGATAGCATGTAGGAATCATGCAGACATTCGGGCGCGGGATGCGGGCGGAATGGCCGCTCGATCCGGACATCACGTACCTCAATCACGGCACCGTCGGCGTCACGCCGCGCCGGGTCACCGCGGCGCAGCGGGAGCTCCAGGACCAAATCGAGCGGCAGCCGAGCCGTTTCCTTCTGCGCGAGCTGACGGCGGTCGTCGTCGGCCAGCCGAGAAGCGAGCCTCCGCGGCTGCGTCAGGCCGCCGGCGTCGTCGCCGCATTCGTGGGTGCGGGGGGCGATGACGTGGTGTTCGTCGACAACGCGACAACCGGCGCGAACGCGGTCGTGCGGTCGTCTCCGCTCGAAGCCGGCGATGAGCTGCTCGTCACCGACCAGGGCTACGGCGGCGTGACGAATGCGGCCACGTTCGCGGCGCGCCAGCGGGGCGCCACGGTGCGTACGGCGGCGCTGCCGAACGCCATTCGAACGCCGGAGCAGATCACCGAGGCGTGCGTGGCCGCGATAGGACCGAGGACACGGCTCGCCATCATCGATCACATCGCGGCGCATACCGCGCTCATCTTCCCGGTTGCGGACATCGCCCGGCGCTTCCACGAGCGCGGTGTGGCGGTGCTCGTGGACGGCGCGCACGCGCCAGGCGCGATCCCGCTGGATATCCCCTCGCTCGGCGTGGACTGGTACGTCGGCAATCTCCACAAGTGGATGTGGGTGCCGCGCAGCAGCGCGATCCTGTGGGCCGCGCCCGAGCGGCAGGCGGGCGTGCATCCGGCCGTGACGTCATGGGGGCTGGACCAGGGCTTCACGACGGAGTTCGATCTCCCGGGGACGCGCGATCCGTCCGCGCACCTCACCGCACCCGCCGCGCTCGCCTACATGCGCGAGCTGGGCGTAGAGGCGGTGCAGCGTTACAACCACTCGCTGGCCTGGGACGGGGCGCGCCTGCTCGCGGGCCGGTGGAACACGGAGTTCGTCGCTCCGGAGTCGATGATCGGCACGATGGCGACCGTCATGCTGCCGTCGTCGCTCGGCACGACGGTGGAGGATGCGGCGAAGCTGCGAGACCGCCTGCTGTTCGAGGACCGCATCGAGGTTCAGCTCCACGCCACGAACGGCCGGTTGTACGCGCGGATCTCCGCGCAGATCTACAACGATCTGGAAGACATCGATCGCCTCGGACAGGCGGTGATCCCGTAGGACTGATCGTCTTCCCGGATTGTCGCGCGCTAGACTCGTCGGCTCCGGGGTTCTCATGACGAAACACGCCTCGACCCGCGGCGCCTTGCTGGCCGGCGTCCTGTTCGCGGCCATGGCACCGGCCGTGAGCACGCAGCCGCAGACGCTCGCGCTCACGCATGTGACCATCGTCGACACGACGGGCGGTCCCCTCAGCCCTGACATGACCGTGATCGTGTCGGACAGACGGATCGCGCGCATCGAGCCATCGGCGTCGGCGCCGGTTCCCGCGGGTGCCCAGGTCATCGATGCGGCCGGAAAGTATCTGATACCCGGCCTGTGGGACATGCACGTCCGTTGGTACGACGAGCAGCTGCAGGCGGCCACCATCAATCCGGCGCGTTTCATGGGCACGACCGACTCACTCGGATCGGTTGGCGTCGGCAAGGCCGCGGATCTCGTGCTGCTCGACAGGAATCCGCTCGACGGCATCAGGAACACGACAGCGATTGACGGCGTGATGTTCGACGGCCGATGGCTGGACCGCGCCGCGCTGGACAAGCTGCTCGCGCAGGCGGAGCGCACGGCCAGGTCGTGATGGCCTCTCGTTGCCATATGATCGCGACATGCTGCTGCTTGCGCTCGCCCTGATGGCGGCTCCTCCACAACGGCCTTCCCTCGACGTGGCCTCCGAGACGCGCTTCGTCGAGCTCGCGCTCGCGTGCGTCCACAAGGAATACCCGAACAAGATTGCGCACGCCCTGAATGGCGACGACGACGTCAGGCCGCCGCGGGAGCTGACGCCGGCCTTCTACGGCTGCTACGACTGGCATTCGTCCGTGCACGGCCACTGGCTGCTGGCCAGGCTCGCGAGGCGCCATCCGGATGCGCCGTTTGCGGCCCGCGCGCGCGCCGCGCTCGCGAAGAGCCTGACGCCGGCGAACATCGCCGGTGAGGTGCGGTACCTGAAGGCCGCCGGCCGCGTGTCCTTCGAGCGGCCGTACGGGCTCGCCTGGCTGTTGCGGCTTGGAGCCGAGCTCGACGAGTGGGCGGGCGAACGTCCGGGCGACGCGGACGTGCGGAGCTGGGCGGCGACACTCGCGCCGCTCGAGCGGGAGGCCGCCGCGCGGATCCGCGACTGGCTGCCGAAGCTGACGGCGCCCATCCGCATCGGCGAGCACTCACAGAGCGCGTTTTCGTTCAGCCTGATGCTGGACTGGGCGCGATCCACGGGCCACAAGGACATGGAGGGGCTGCTCGTCTCGCGCGCGCGCGACTTCTATTTCAAGGACCGCGCATGCCCGACCGCCTACGAGCCGTCGGGCGAAGACTTTCTGTCTCCCTGCCTTGCCGAAGCGGACCTGATGCGGCGCGTCCTGCCTCCGCCGCAGTTCGCGTCCTGGCTCGCCGGCTTCCTTCCCTCGCTTCCCACGACCGGACGCGGCGACTGGCTCGTTCCCGGCGTCGTCACCGATCCCAGCGATCCGAAGCTGGGGCACTTGAGCGGATTGAACCTGTCGCGCGCGTGGATGCTCGAAGGGATCTCGAGCGGGCTGCCGGCCTCGGATCCGCGGCGCGGCTCACTCGATGCCGCCGCGAGAATCCATCGCGACGCCGGGTTGAAGGATGTCACCGGCGAACACTACGAAGGCGGGCACTGGCTCGGGACCTTCGCCGTCTACCTCGTCACCCTCCGCGGCCTGCCGCCGCATGCGGCGGACAGGTAGATGGCGCAGCAGACGCGGTGGGTGATCGTCGGAGCGGGGTTCGCGGGCGCGGCGACGGCATGGGCATTATCGCGTGCCGGCCTTGGGCCCGGGCTGATCCTCGAGCAGGAACCGTCGTTCGGCATGCACGCCTCGGGGCGCAACGCCGCGCTGGTGAAGCTGTCCGAGGGGGACCCGATCATACGCACGCTGGCGAAGCGCGGACTGCGCGGCATGCGATCGCTCGAATCACCTGGCGCGCCGCTGCTGAACCAGACGGGCGGACTCGCCGTCGCGTCGAGCGACTCGAGCGCGCACGAGCTCGAGGAGCTCCAGCACGCGCTCGCGACGGAAGGCGTGCCGTCACGCCTGCTGCCGTTCGATCGAGCACGGCGGGAGTGGCCGTTCCTCGAGCTCCTCGATTTTCAGAGCGCCCTGTGGTGTCCCGACGAGGGGGTCGCAGACATCCACGCCCTTCTCGTGCGCTACCTCGAAGGCGCACGCGAAGGCGGCTTCCGGCTGCGCACCAACACGCGCGTCGACGATCTCGTGATGGAGCGGGGGAGGGCCGTTGGCGTCCTGATCGGCGACGACGAGATCCGCGCGGACACGATTGTCGACGCTTCAGGTGCGTGGGCGGGACAGCTCGGACGCGCGTCCGCGCCGCTTGGCCTGACACCCATGCGGCGCCATCTCTTCGTGTCAGGGCCGGTGGACTTCGTTCGCGGCGATCTTCCGTTCACGTGGCTGGAGGACGCGGCGCTGTACTTCAGACCGGAAGGAGACGGACTGCTGCTGTCACCGTGCGACGAGACGCCGATGCCGCCGGGTCTGCCATCCACCGATCCTGCGGCCGCGGAACTGCTCGCGGAGAAACTGGGCCGCTCGGCTTCGCGCCTCGGCGATCTCGCCATCCGCCGGAGCTGGGCCTGCCTTCGCACGTTCGCGCCGGATCGCCGCCCGCTCATCGGCAGCGACCCGCAGCTCCCGGGCCTCTTCCACGTATCCGGCCTGGGAGGATTCGGGATGATGTGCAGCGCGGCGGTCGGTGAGCTGGCGGCATCGCTCCTGTCCGGACAGCCCGCCGACTGGATTGATGCCGCCGCCGTCACGCCAGGAAGGGTCATTTAGAACCGGTCTACCCTCCGCAGACCGCGGCCCCGCGTCCCATCCCGCCAGCCGGCGCGGGAGTTGTCGCTTTGGCCGGTTTGGGCCAGACGTTGTCGGCGGGATCGCGATCCGGGAATCGGCAGTCGGGGTCGAGCGTGATCGTGGTAATCGGCCGCGCGCCGAAATCCAGCGCCGCCTGGAACATGCGGTTGCCGCTGAACCAGACGTCGACCGGCCACGTCACCACCGCCGTCGTGGCGTCCACCATCTTCGCGTTGGTCATCGGCTTGATGGCGGGCCCGTTCGGCGCGAACTGGACCTTGAGCACGACCGGCGACGGCATCTGCCCGTCCTGGCGCACGCTGACGACGGTGCGCGCACCAGTGGTCGTGACGTTTGCAATCGATCCGTCGACCGACTCGGTCGTCCACAGCCAGTAGTACCAGAACCAGTTCAGGTCCTGCCCGAGCGCGTTGTTCATGAAGAAGATGTAGTCCCACGGCGACGGGTGCTTGAAGCTCCAGGTCTTCGCGTAGTCGCTCATCGCGCGCTGGACGTTGGCGTCGCCCACGATGCCGCCGAGCATCGAGAGCATCAGCGGGGCCTTGCTGTAGGTCTGGAAGCCGTACATGTTACCCGCGTAGTTGGCGTTCCACATCATCGGGGGCTCGTCCTCGTTACCGCTCATCCGCCCGTACAACTGGCCCGGGCCGTTGAGGTTCGGCGCGACGCCCCTCGCGTCAGCGCCGGAGAGGATGTTCATGTACTGGTTGAAGCCCTCGTCCATCCAGCCATACCACGTCTCGTTCGTGCCGACGGTCATCGGCCACCACTGGTGCCCGGCCTCGTGGTCCGCCGCCCCCTGGTTGGAGTTGATGACCATCGGGTACTCCATCCCCAGGCTCGGGCCATCCTGCAGCGTGAACTGCGGGAAGGGATACGGAGCCCAGAGCTTCGAGTAGAACTCGAGCGCGTGCCGGGCGACGGGTCCCGCGTTGGTGTAGGAGTTGGCATGCTCCGGCAGGTAGAGCATGTGGATGGGAATCGCTCCCTTGCCGGGGATCGTGGCGCGCGTCGCGCGCCACACGTATTTCCTTGCGGTCGCCCACGCGAAGTCGTTGACCATCTCGGCGACGTGGTGCCATACGAGGCGATCGCCCGCCGCTGAGGCCTGGCCGGGCCCCACTTCGTCCTCGCCGACGATCGTGATCACGGTGTCCGACTCGAGGACGTGCGTGAGCCGCTCGCGTGCCTTCGGGGTCAACACCTCCTGCGGGTTCTGCAGCACGCCGGTGCCGCTCACGATCCATCCCGCCGGCACATCGATCTTCACGTCGAAGCGCCCGAAGTTGTTGTAGAACTCCGCGGGGCCGAGATAGACGTTGGTGTCCCACCCGCGCAGGTCGTCGTACTTCGCAATCCGTGGGTACCACTGGGTCGGCTGGAACAGCGTGTCGTCGAACCGCTGGGTCATCCGGTGGCCGCGCCCCGGTCCGCCGGGCAGCTTCGTGCGCCAGGCGATCTCGATCGTCGCGGTGGCTTTCGCGGCGATTGGCGTGACGAGGGAAATCCGGCCAAGCGTCTGATCCAGATTCGACGCCGTCAGCTTGCGCGGCGCGGACGCCATCCCCCTGCCGCCGGGCGGCGGCGCGGCGAGGTCGACCGCCTCCCCGTTGACGCTGAGGCGCGTCACGACCATCCCATCGGTGTTTTCCGCCGGCACGGAGCCGCCGCGCGGTACCAGGCCACGATAGATGTTGTGGTCGAGCCGCAGGTAGACCTCGCGCAGCTCTTGCGGGCTGTTGTTGTGCAGCGCGATCGTCTCGGTGCCCGTCAGCGTGCCGGCTGGCGGATCGAGGCGGACGTTGATGGTGTAATCGGTCTGGAGCTGCCAGTAGTTCGGACCCGGGCGTCCGCTGGTGTTGCGCGTACCGGCCTCGATGGCGCGCCGGATCGCGCCGGTCAGCGGCACGTCCCGTCTGACGGCACGCGGCAGCTCCGCCTTGACGGCCGCCGCCGCCCCGGGCCGCGCCTGCGCCGCCATCGGCGAGGGTTGAAGGACAAGAAGGCCGAGGACGCCGAGAAAAGACAGCAGGGTCGCAATGCGGCGAGCCATCAGTAGTTCTCCAGTTGGTCGCGTTGACGTTCGGATGGTACCGGCGGCTCGGCCGCGGGTCAAATCTGGGGGCCCGGCGCGATGAAGGACGACACGGTCATCGTCCCGAAGTAGCATCGGGAGCATGATCACCATCGCCGATTTCGACAAGGTGGATGTCCGCGTCGGCCGGGTCGTGCAGGCCGAGGACTTCCCGGAGGCGCGCAAGCCCGCTTACAAGCTGACGATCGATTTCGGCGCGGGCATCGGGCGTCGCAATTCGTCCGCGCAGCTCACCAGGATTTATCGCCGCGAGGAGCTGGAGGGACGGCTCGTCCTCGCGGTCGTCAATTTCCCGCCGCGTCAGATCGGGCGGTTCGTCTCCGAGGTCCTGACGCTGGGCGTGCCTGACGCCGACGGCGCCGTCGTTCTTGTCGCGCCCGACCGCGACGTGCCTCTCGGCGGCCGGCTCTTCTGAGCGCCCCACCCAGGACCCCAGAACCCTAGAACCACTTAGAATGTGCGAGTGCGCGTCGCGATCGTCGGCGGACCGGGCATCGGCAAGAGCACGCTCGTGCGGCAGCTCGGCGACCTGTATCACAACGGCTCGTACGGGGAGGGGGAGAAAGGCGTCTGGGATCCGCGGGTCCTGGAGGACATCGAAGCAGGACTGAATCCGGTGGGCGTGACCGCGTACTTCGCGCGGTTGTACGACGCGAACTACCGTGACGCCGCCGACCACGACCGCCCTGGCCGCGTGATCTTCTTCGAAGGGGCCCGCATCACGCTCGAGGCGCACATCGCGGAGTATCCCGAGCAGTTCCACGCAGAGCTCAGGAACGTCCTGACCGTCGGCGACCTCTGGCACCCCGATCGAGTCATCGTCCTGACGTCGAGCACCGACACCGTCGAAAAGCACATCCGCCATAGAAACCGGCCGTTCGAGGACGCGGAGAACATGGTGCGGCGCTTCCGGCTCATCGACCGCGAGTTCCGCCGCCTCGCTCCGGCGTCCCCCAACACCGTCGTCATCAACCGGGACGGCGTCGAATTCCACGACCGCGCCGGGCTGATGCACATCATCGAGGCGGCCGGCCTGCCGCCCTTCCAGGAAGTCCCATACGAGCAGATCGACCGTTTCCGCGAGCCGTGAGCCTGGCCGAAGGGCCTGCCCTGAGCGTGTCGAAGGGCTTTGACCGGGCGGTGGCGTCGGGACTACCATGCGCCGAACTCCCTATGGTGGAGCCTCGGGTGATTGCCATCGTCGGAGGGGCCCTGAGCGGGCCGACCGCTGCGCTCAAGGCACGCGAGATCGACAGGACCGCTCGCATTGTCATCCTCGAGCAGGGCGCGGCCGTGCGTTACGCGGTGGGCGGGCTGGCCTACTCCGTGTCGCGGGAGGTTGCCGACCTGACGGCGGCGAACCGGCGCCAGGCGCAGCTTGTCGAGCGCGTCCATCACATCGAGGTGCGCACGCGCGTGCGCGTCGAACGGATCGACGCCGAGAGCCGCCAGCTCGTGCTCGACAAAGAGCGGCTGCGGTACGACCGGCTGATCTTCGCGGCCGGCGCCGAGTCGATTGTGCCGGACGTCGCCGGACTCGAGACGGCGCGCAACGTCTTCCGCTTTCGGACTCCCGCGGATCTCAAAGGCATTTCGGCCGCGCTCGATCGCGGCGCGCGCCGCGTCGTCATTCTCGGCGGCGGCTACTTCGGCGTCGAGGCCGCCGACGGGTTCCTACGGCGGAAATGCCGGGTGACGATCGTCGAGCGCGAACCGCGGCTTCTGAGCAGGCATTCAGAGACGATTGCCGCGATGGCCGCCGAGGCGCTGCAGGGGGCCGGCGCGACCGTCCTCACCGGGGCGGCGCCGGCGTCGGTGATGCGCGAAGGCTCCCAGGTCACGACTGTCGTGCTGGCGGACGGCCGGCGGCTCAAGGCGGACCTCGTCGTCATCGCGGCCGGGCTGCGGCCGCGCACGGATCTTCTTCGCGCCGCGGGCGCCCGGCTCCTGCCGGACGGCACCGTGCCCATCGACGAGCACGCGGCGACGAGCCTGCCCGGCGTGTTCGCGTGTGGCGTCTGCGTGTCGGTGCCGCACGCGCCGTGGGGGCGCCCCATCTGGTTCGCCCAGGCGGCGATGGCTGACAAGACGGCGCAGGTGGCCGGCATCTGCGCCGCGGGCGGCGATGCGCGGCTGGGTGCGGTACTCGGCACCGCGATCCTGCGCGCCGGCGACACGACCATCGCGCGCACCGGCGTCACCTCCACCGATGCGGGACCGGATGCCGCGGTGCTGCACGTCACAGCGCCGTCGCACGACGAGTTCTTTCCAGGGTCGGAGCCGATCGCGATCGAGCTGACCTACCAGCGGTCCACCGGCCGCGTCCTTGGCGCGGAACTGGCCGGCCGGGCGGGCGTGGACAAGCGCATCGACGTGTTTGCCACGGCCGTGGCGGGCGGGCTGACGGTGGAGCAGCTGGCCGCGCTCGATCTTGCGTACGCGCCGCCGTATTCGGCCGTGCGCGATCCCGTCAACGTCGCAGGAAACGCCGCCACCACGCGATGAATCGCGTCTGGGTCCCACCCTCGCCTGCCGACGCGAGGCCGTTCGCGCCGCGTGCTGTCTTCGAGGCCGGGCTCCGGAACCATCACATCGCGAATACCGCGTATCCGATCGCGCACACCCTCACGTGGGCGCCCTACCGCGTCGACGCGGCGAGCGCGGCGGCGGTGGCCGGCCGTGCCTGGTCCGGTATCGACGATCTCTGCCTCTACGTTCACATCCCGTTCTGCGAGACGCGCTGTTCGTTTTGCGAATACGCGGTGGTCGACCGGGAGGGCCTGCCCGCGGCCGCCGGCTACGTCGACGATCTGCTCCGCGAGTTCGACCTCTATCGGGAGGTCTTCGGACCCGAGCCCAGGCTGCTGCACGGGTTCGACATCGGCGGCGGGACCCCCTCGGTTCTTCCGGCGGACGAGGTCGCGCGCATTGTCGAGAAGGCGCGCTCCATGTTCAGGTTCATGCCGGGAAGCGACATCAGCATTGAAACGACGCCGAAGATCGCGGCCGCCCGCCCGGACAAGCTGGCCGCCTTCAGGCGGATCGGGATCGATCGGATCAGCATGGGCCTCCAGGTCGTCGAGCTCGATCTCCTCAAAGCCCTCAACCGGTCGGGCAACGCCGCAGACTGCCACCGCCGTGCGGTGGAGAACGTCCGCGCGGCCGATTTCCGCCGGCTCAACCTCGATCTGATGTACGGGTTCGCTGGGCAGGATCTCGAGGGATGGCGCGCGACGCTGCGACACGCCATCGGCCTGGATCCCGAGTACATCACTCTGTACCGGATGCGCTACAAGCTGACGCGGATCGCGCACCATGCGCGGCATGTCGGTCTGGGGAAGGTGCGGGCGATGACTGCGCTCGCATGCGACATGCTCGCCGATGCGGGTTACGCCGCCACTCCCGGGAAGACGACGTACAGCAGGATTGCGGGGGATGCCGGCACCAGCGCGTACCTGACGCGCCGGGTCGTCGAGGCGATGCCGTACCTGGGGCTCGGGCTGGGCGCGCAGTCGTTCACCCACACGACGATTTCCTACAACACCGGAGCCGCTTCGAAGAACCTCGCCGCGTATCGTCGGGCGATCGCCCGCGGATCGCTGCCGCTGCAGGATCTCTACGATCTGCCCGCGCGGCAGATGATGGGAAAGATGTGCGCCGTCAGCTTCTATTTCGGCGAAATCGACACCGGCGCGTTCGCGTCGAAATTCGGCGTGGCGCTCGCCCACCTGTTTCGCGGCGAGATCGACTTCGCGATTGGGGAGGGGCTCATGGACTACACCGCGCGAACGCTTCGGCTCACGCGCGCCGGGAGCCGCAGTGTCAATGGCGTGATCGCGCTGTTCTACGCGCCGTCGATCCAGCAGTACTTGCTGGAGTCGGCGACCGACTCTCGAACAGCGACTGGCGACTATCGACCGCAGGAGATGACGTCCGCCCATGTATGACTTTGCGAACATCCTGTTCGCAGGCCCCTGCAATCGCGCGTGTCCGTGGTGCATCGGACGCCTGCTGCCCGACCGTGTCAACGTCAGCAACCTGAACGAGTACCCGTTGCGCGGCCTCGAGGGCTTCGTCGAGACGGTCAATCGGTGGAGGATTCCACAGGTGACGCTGACAGGGACCGTCAGCGACCCGCAGCTCTACGCGCACGAGGCCAGGCTCCTCGAGCTGCTGCGCGAGCGACTCCATCCCTGCGCGCGCCTCGCGCTGCACACGAACGGCGTGCTGGCGCTCCGCCGAATCGACATCTTCAACCGGTACGATCGCGCGTGCATCTCGTTCCCGTCATTCAATCCGGCAACCTACGCGCGGCTGACGGGATCGACGCACGTGCCCGACCTGGCGGCGATCCTGCGCCGCGCGACGATCCCGGTGAAGGTGTCGGCCGTCATCAACGAGCACAACGCCGGCGAGGTCGACGAGTTCGTGGCCCGATGCCACGAGGCTGGCGTGCGCCGTCTCGTCTTTCGGACGCTGTACGGCGACGAGCGCCGGTGGAGCATTCTCCCGGCCTATCCGGTGGTGAAGTGGTTCAAGGGGAACGCGGTGCTCGACTATCACGGCATGGAAGTGACGCGCTGGGACTTCGATCGTGCCGAATGCCGGAGCATCAACCTGTTCGCCGACGGAACGCTCGGCACGTCGTATTTGATTACGAGAACGCCGGAGCTGCGACCGGCGGGCTGACGCGACAGCCGAGGGCCCCTATCGGGACTATACTGAGTCTCGAAGGTCCTGCCGACGCGCCGCCATGTCGAGTCACGCCCACGGACTCGCGGGACCTTCATCCCCCCACATCGAGGATCGGCCGGAGGTGTCGCCGTTCGATCGCGCAGTCGAGACGATCGAATCCGAGCTGGCGCTGATTTCGGGTGACGCCGAGCGGGTCGCACAGGCCTGCGCGGCCCTCAGGCAGCACCGCCACGACTGGTACCGCCCGGAACATGCCGCGCGTCTCCGGAGCCTGGTCCGACTGTCCCGGACCACGCCGGACGCGGCGAAAGGGCCGCTCATCTCGCTGCTCTACGACGTGGCGGAGGCCGGCGACCGCCCCTGGACGATGCTGGTGGAACTGCTCGCGTCCGCCGATCCGGAGGTCTGCGGCCGCACGCTCGATCGCCTGGAGCAGCTCGTGCGCCAGGGCCGCGTGGCGATCGACGACGAGTTCGTCGGCGCGCTCGCCAGGACGATTGACTCCGGACCCGACCTCCTGCGATCCGCGGCGGCCATGGAGACGGTCGCTCGTTTTCTCGGCGGCGCGCCCGACCTGCGCGCGCCGCATCTCTCGACGCGCCGGCTGGCCGCCCGGCTCCTCGACCTGTCGTCGTCGCTGCCGCCAGGTGATGTCGCGGCGGGCCTCCTCGGCCGGCAGCTCGCCGGGTTTCTCGAGCCGTACCTCGCTTACACGCGGGCGACTTACCTGGATCTGGTCGACCTTGCGGCGGGCGGATGCGATCCGGACGCGCTCATCGAGGATTTGAAGGCCGCCGAGGCCCGATGCGGCGAGGCGCTGCTGCGTCAGATCGTGGGCGAGATCGGCGGGCGGGCGCTCAACTGCGGGCTCGTGGTGAATGCGCGAATCGCCTTTGCCGTCGGCGAGTCCTTCCCGCTGCTGGCGACGCCCGCGGAGTATGCGCTTCTCGCGCACTGCCCGGGCGTCCGCAAGCTGTCCGAGCACCTCGTCGCCGAGGCGTACGGCGCAACCACCTCAGGCGAAGCCCAGGCCGCAAGTACGGCCGTCGATCGCTTCCGCGCGTACAACCTGCGGCACGCCGACATCCTCGTCGATCTGCTGGACGTCGCCCCGCTGACCGTCGATCGAGTGCGGCGGATGCTCGCGCAGATGGACGAGATCGTCGAGGACTTCGTCGCGATCTTTGCCGGCCATACCGACGAGTGCGACGGCGTCGCGCGCGTGTACCGCACGCTCCGCGCCGCCATCGAGCGCGAGCTGTCGGCGGCCGTGCCGGGGCAGCCGCTCTCCCCGGCGCTGACCCGGCTGGCGCAGATGTTCGAGGATCCCGCCTCCGCGGCCGACGTCCGCACGATGCATGGGTGCAAGCGCTACCTTCATCAGCGAGGGCTCGCCCTCGGCTTCAAGCTGGCGGAGGGCACGGGCATGACGAACCGCACGGTCACGCTCGTGCTGGCGGCCTCCGACGGCGTCCTGCAGACGCTGCCGCCCATCGAATACGCCGACTTCGAATCGCGCGGCCAGCGGCCGGTGCCGCGCGTCGTGTGGATCGCGGCCGACGCATTCACACGCCACCTCCTGCACGGCGAGCGGGCGTTGCCGAAATTGCGGATCTTCTGCTACGGCAACGAGGTCCACTGCTTCGCCGCGTTTCGGAACCACCCCGTGTTCATTCGAGTGGACTTCTCGCCCCCGCAGCGCGGCGGAATGATCGATCTGGAGTACTGCGGCGTCAGCAAGTACGACCTGGAGTGGCATCCGAATCCGTCGTTGACCGCGATCGAGGCCATCTTCCGCAGAATGGACTTCGACGTCCAAGTCACGAACACCCGCATCCACGCGCGCTACGACAAGGAGCGTGCGGCGGACCTCCACCAGCTCTCGGACAAGGTGGAGGCGCTCTTCCGGCTGGTTCCGTCGTTGATGGACGTGGACTGGATCGTCGGCGACCTTCAGCTCGGCGAGGAAGCGCGCGGGGCGGTCGCGTGCGCGTGGGCCGAGTTCTTCGCCCGCTGGGGTCTCGTGCCGATGCGTCACGTGCTCACGGGCGACCGGCTCGGGATTCTCGTCGGCGTCGAGCGCGATCCGGCCGGCGAGCGGGAGCTCCGCTGGAACGGGGACGGCCCGTATCGCGATCGGTTTTCCGTGGACGCGCCCGCGGAGTTCTGGCCGGCGCTCAGGGAAGCCCTCGATCGCCGCGCCATCGCCTGTGTTCCAACCTTCAGCGCCGAACGCCCGCTGACGCAACTTGCCCTCGACGCGTACCTCCTGGCGCCGCTCCGCCACGCGCTCGAGAGAGGAGAGATCGTCGAAGGGCGCGACGGCTTCAGCGCGCGCCCGCCCACGCTCTACCGCACGTTCCACGAGGCAAGCGTCTTCGCGCGGATGCTCGCGTCCGACGACGAGACACTGGCGGAGTCCGCGCGCCTGGCGAGGCTCGCCGCCGTGCTCGAGGCGGGCCTTCGTTCCGAGACGAGTGGCGCCGTCAACGGATACGAGGTGAAGCGCGCGATCCTGCCGCTGGCCGACCGCGCGCTCGCGCTCTATGCGCTCAGCGACGCGAGCGGCATCCAGCGTCTCGCGCTGTGTGGCGTGGGCGAGACGCTGCACGAGCGCCGCGACGCCACGGACGCGCCATGGCGCGCGAACTGGTCCGTGGACGCCGACGCCTTTGCCGCGCTGCTCCGGCGCAACAACTTTGCCGCGGCGTGGATGGACCGTGAGACAGAGCCGGCTGCGTCGATCGCGTCCGCCGTGCGTGCGCTCTTCGGCGCGCCGAACACGCGTACGCGCTCCGCCCTGGTTCCCGGGGAACGGGCGCTCTCCGGCGTCAAAGCCTCGCCGGGGCGCGCGGTCGGTCTCGCGCGCGTCGGCCTGGCCGGGCGGCGGCCCCAGGACGTCGAAGGCAGCATCCTCATCGCCCCAGTGCTGAGCCCCGCCGAGAATCCATTCGTCTTCCGCTCGGCCGCCGTCATCTCCACCGGCGGTGGAATCCTGAGCCACGCCGGGCTGCTCGCGCTGCAGTTCCGCAAGCCGGCGCTCGTGGTGCCGGCGGCGCTCGAACGCGACGCGGCCGGCCGCGAGTCGCTCGTGTACTCCAGGGTGCGGCACCGCGAGGTGCGGGCGCGCGTCGATGGCTTCGAGGTGGTGGAACAGCACGATTCGGTCGAGCACGAGGAGCGCGTGCAGGACGGAGACCTTCTCGTCGTCGACGCGGACGAGGGCACGCTCCGCGTTCTTGGACAGGAACGGGATGCGCTCGCGCTCCACGAGGGGCTTCAACTCCTCGCCGCGGCCAGTCGAAGCCTCGGCGGCGCCCGGACCGATGCCGATCTCCTCGCGTGCCGCGGACGGATGCTGCGGGCGCGGCACCAGCTCGAACGGCTGCTGACACGACTGCACGATCCGGTGCTGGCCCGGCATGCGGCCACAGAGCTGCTCGTGGGGGAGGTTGGCGCGGGGCACGCCGTCGCGCAGCAGGAGAAGATTCGCCTGCTCGGGGCGCTCTTCCGCAATCCCTCGGTGGGTGAGATCACCCGAGGGACAGTCAAGGAGATGGAGGAGCGTGTTCGTCGCCGTCTCGCCGCCCTCACCCAGTCGGCGGCGGCCAGCATTCCCGCTGCCGGCGACCCGGCCGAGGTGCTGTCGGCGCGGCTCGCCGTTGTCCGCGCGGGCGATCTCGCCGCGAACATCGACGAGCTCTTGTCCTGGAGCCGGACCGGGACGCCCCCCGACCGGGCGCCGGCGGCAAGCCCCGCGACCGACCAGCTCGCCACCGCGCGGCTCCTCGCGTTGCGCGACGAGCTGTCAGCGGCGTTCGACGCGTCGCCGCCGCCGTGCGGCGCGGCCGGCTGGAGGCACGCGCTCGACGCAATCGATCGGATCGACAACGTGCTCGGGACCGCATCCGCGCCGAGAGCCAGGACCGCATCGATCCGCGAGCGCCTGGCGGCTGACGACGACGGGCTCGTCAGGCTCCTGTCCGGCCGCCGCGTCCTGTGGCCCGCCGATGGCGGCGTCGAGCTGTGGCCGCTCGTCGGCTCGAAGGCGGCGAATCTCGCCGAAGCGCGGCGCCTCGGCGAGGGCGCGCTCATTCCGCCATGGTTCGTCGTCACGGACCGGGCCTTCCAGGACGTGCTCGCCTCGCCGGTTCCCGACCCGGTGGAAGGCGCGCTGACCTTGCCCTTGCGCGAGTCAATCCGCCGGACTCTCGCGCGCACCGACACGTCGCCCGCGCAGCAATCGATCGCCATCCGTCGCGCGTGGGATAGCGTGCGCCTCCCGGCCGATCTCGAAGCGGAGATCGCGGCCGCGTACCGGACGCTCGCGTCGGACACATCCGCGGCGGCGTGCGCCGGCGGCCACGACGATCCGCGGCAGCCGTTTGTCGCGGTGAGATCGTCGGCGCGGGAAGAGGACCTCCCATCGGCGGCCCGCGCCGGCGATTTCGACACCTTCCTGTTCGTGCGGGGGGAGGCGGCGCTCTGCGAGCACCTGCGGCGCGCCTGGAGCGGGTTGTGGACGGCGCGCGCGATTCACAACCGCTCCGTGCTCGGCATCACCGGCGAAGTCGGCGGCGGCGTGCTCGTGCAGCGGATGGTCTGGGCGTCCGCCTCGGGCGTCCTGCACACCATCAACCTCGCGGACGGCCAGTGGCGCGAAATAGTGATCAACGCGGCGTACGGTCTCGGCGAGGGCATCGTCTCCGGAGCGGTCGCCGCCGACCAGATCGTCGTGTCGAAGGACGAGAGCACCGGCGGCGGGCCGATTCGCTTCCGCTACATCACCAACGACAAGCGGGAGCGCGTCGTCTTCGACGCCGGGTTCGGGTCCGGGACCCGGCGCGTCGACACCTTGTACCACCAGCGGCTGCGGCCGGCGCTCGAGTACGTCGCGCTCTGCGACGTCGTGAGCGCCGCCGCGCGGCTCGAGGCCGGCTACCGCCAGCCGCTCGACATCGAGTTCGCCATCGAAGGCACGAATTTCTGGCTGCTGCAGCTTCGGCCGGTGCCGGCCGTGTTCGCGGTGTGGCGCGACACCAGAGAGCGACATCCACTTCCCGGGAGGGCGACATGATCCGGCGCGAAGAATCGCTCGACTATCACGGCGCGAACCGTCCGGGCAAGATCGAGGTGCGCGCGAGCAAACCCTGCCTCACCGCGCGGGAGCTGCGGCTCGCGTACCTGCCGGGCGCGGCGTTTCCGTGCGAAGCCATCGCCGCCGACCCGGACGCGGTGTTCCGGTACACCTCGCGCGGCAATCTCGTCGCGGTCGTGACGAATGGATCGGCCGTGCCGGGACTGGGGGACGTCGGTCCACGCGCCGCGAAGCCGATGCAGGAGGGACTCGCGATCCTGTTCAAACGGCTGGCCGACATCGACGTGTTCGATCTCGAGCTCGATACGCGCGACGCGGATCGTTTTGTCGAGACCGTGCGCCTGCTCGAGCCGGGATTCGGCGGCATCATCCTCAAGGACATCCGCGCTCCCGAGGGGCTCTCGATTTACGAGCGCCTGTGCGGCCTGCTCCACATCCCGGTGTTCCACGAGAACCTGCAGAGCACCTCCGTGGTCGCGGCGGCGGCGCTGTCGAACGCGCTCGAGCTGGTGGACAAGGCCGTCGGCCGCGCGCGCATCGTGATCTGCGGGGCCGGCACGGTCGGCGTCGGCTGCGCCCGCATGCTGCGAAGGATGGGCGTCACGGCGGACGGGCTGCTCGTGTACGACGCGCACGGCCTGATCCACGCCGGCCGCGACGATCTCACGGAGTACCAGCGGGCGTTTGCCTCGGCCAGCGGGCCGCTGACGATGGAGGACGGGCTGCGGGGCGCCGACGTGTTCATCGGCGCCTCGGTCGGCGGCGTCCTGACGCAGGAGATGATCCGGTCGATGGCGCGTTTTCCCATCGTCTTCAGTCTCGCGACGCCGGTGCCGGAGATCGGGTACGAGGAGGCGCGGGCCAGCCGGCGGGACGCGATCGTGGCCACGGCGCTGTCGCAGTTTCCCAACGCGATTGTCGATCACCTCAGCTTCCCCTACGTGTTTCGCGGCGCCCTCGACGTGCAGGCCACGCGGATCACCGACGGCATGCTGGGTGCGGCGGCCGAGGCGCTCGCGGAACTCGCGCGCGAGGAAGTCGTCGACGAGGTCAGCCGCGCCTACGGACGCGAGCGCTTCAGCTTCGGCCCCGAGTACCTGCTCCCCAAGCCGATCGATCCACGCATCCTGGTGCGCCAATCCGCGGCGGTGGCGCGCCAGGCGATCGCCGAGGGGGTCGCGTGCAAGCCGATCGACACCGAGCCGTATCAGGAAAGTCTCCGCATCCGGCTGGGCACCGGCGGCGAGCTGATGCGGCGGCTGATCGTGAAGGCCCGGCACGAGCATCCGCGCGTCGTCTTTCCGGAAAGCTCGAGCGAGACGGTGCTGCGGGCGGCGGCCATCCTCGCCGACGAAGGGATCGCGCGGCCGATCCTCCTCGGCGGCGAGGCGGAGATCCGGGCGATGGTCGAGCGCCTTGGCCTCGACGCAGCGGGAATCGGCGTCGTCGATCCGGCGCGCAGCACGCGGCGGGACGCCTACGCGGAGCAGTACTTCAGGCTGCGACGGCGGCGCGGTGTCATGCGATCGACCGCGTTCGAGCGCCTGCAGCAGCCGGAGTACTACGGCGGCATGATGCTGAACGGCGGGGACGCGGAGATGATGGTGTCGGGCTTCGCCGCGCATTACGCGGACTCGCTGCGGATGATCCTCGAGGTCGTCGGCACCGCTCCACGCGTGCGCCGGATCTCGAGCCATTACATGGTGCTGCTGCCGCGAGACGTGTACTTCCTCGCGGATTGTGCCGTCAACATCGAGCCGGGGGCGGAGGATCTCGCGGAGATCGCGCTGCTGACCGCGGGCTGCGCGCGGGCGCTGGGGCTGGAGCCCCGGGTGGCGATGCTGTCGTTCTCGAATTTCGGGAGCGTGGACCACGCCGTCGCGCGACGAATGCGCCAGGCGACGGAGATCGTGAAGGCGCGCGCGCCGGATCTGACCATCGACGGTGAGATGCAGCTCGCCACCGCCTTGAGCGCCGACATCCGAACCGAGTATTTCCCGTTCTGCGACCTCGAGCACAACGCCAACGTGCTGATCTTCCCGGACCTTCAGTCGGGCAATCTGGCCATGCAGCTCCTCGAGCACATGGGCGAGGCGGTCGTCGTCGGACCGGTGCTGATGGGGACGCGCCTGCCGGCGCATCTCATACAGTATGGGAGTACCGTTGAGGATCTCGTGAACCTGACCGCCGCGGGAATCGTGCACGCGACGGCGTCGCGCCCGGAGGCCGCGGGCATCCCGCCCGTTCTGGCCAGTCGCTGAAAACGCGGCCCCTGCGTGCCGCGCACGTGGTTGGCGGTGGACCGCAGGATCGCCGCGAATCTGATCGAAGAACAGCCGGGAATCCGGCATCGAGACAACCCTCGGACGCACTTCGCTGAGCAACTTCGATCGGCCGCCGATGGCACTCCCATTGCGCCCACACGGCGCATGTCGTCGAGCCGTGCTCGCTTATCGTGGCTGCGAAGACTGTACGTGGCCTCCGCGCTCTGTCTCGCTGTGACGGTGTCGGGGATCGCAGCGGGGGATCGGACGGAGCTGATACGCGTGCGCGCGACCAGCGCGAGGCTCCAGGCCGTACTGGCGGATGGTATCGCCGGTTCGGAGACCCTGCGTGAGCTGATCGACACGCTGCAGCGCTCGGACGTCATCGTGTTCATCGCGCCTCAAGTGCCCGCGAAGGAGCTGATCTGGGGAGAGCTGCACTTCGCCGCGTCCGCGCCCGGCGTGCGGTACCTGCGCGTGAACGTGAAACAGGAGTTGAGCCGGATGCAGTTGCTGGAGGTCGTCGCCCACGAGCTTCAGCACGCGGCCGAAGTCGCGGCAGCCTCGCATGTCGTCAGCACGAAGACGATGGAAGCGTTGTACGACAGGATTGGTTTCGAGATCGTTCGCGGACAGCACGAGACCGACGCCGCGAGGGCGATCGGCGACCGCGTCAGGCACGAAGTTCTCGAGTACGAAGAGGCCCTGCAGGCGGCTCAGCGCAAGCACTGACGTCCTTCACTTCAGGAATACGACGGCATCTTTCGACGCCAGATATCCCACGGCGCGCCGTGCTTCGTTCCCGGACGGCTCCAGCACAATCATGGCCGGGTTGGATCGGCCGTCGGTGCCGAACGACACGAACTGCAGAACGAGCTCATGATGAACGGAGGTGTAGCCGACCCCGCTGGACCAATGCCCTCAGCGTGCTGCGCGCCCCGGGAGCCTGACCCGGGGCGCCAGTACCTACCGCTTCGTGCGCACGGGCGCGACGTCGGCTCGCGCCGCCTGCAGCACGTTCCGATCCGCGTCCTGCAGGAACACGACCACCGCGAGCGCCGACGTGTCGATCTCGGTGTACGCGTGTCCCTCCGCGCGATACGTCGGCGGTACGGGCGCCGCCTTGGTCTGCTCGCGGCGTTTCGCGATCTCGTCGGCCAGGCTTTTCACGATCTGTTCCCGAATCGTGGCGAGGTCGAACGTGTGCGTGATTGTCGCCTTGCCGGATTCGAGCGTCACGGGCAGCCCGGGCTTGTCGTCGCCCGCGACGCCGCGAACGGCCATCGGGTGGAACCGGATCCCGTTCTCGCCGCTGAACCGCAGCTCGTGCTCGGCAAGAATCACGTGCAGCTTCAGATCTTTCGCGTCCGCCGCGACATTGGAGACGGTCGCCGTCACCTTCACGCGCTGCCCGTCGAGTGAGGCGCGGACCCCGAGCGCGCCGCGCGGCGCGATTTCCAGCTCCTTGTCGATGGCCTTGACGTAGTCCGGATAGATCCTGGTCGCCGAGTCGCGATCGCCGCCGCCGACCTTGAAGTATCCACGACCCGCCGAAGGCGGCTCGCCGCCGCCGTCCACGTGAATCGTCGGCACGCCCGGCACCTTGTAGTACTCCTTCCGCGCCATCGACCCCGGCGTCGTCATCGGATCCGGCTGCGGAATGTGGACATGGTAGGCGATGGCGATGACGTCTTCCGGCCGGTACCGCGCCATGACGGCGTCGAGCGCCAGATCGGCGCCGGCGCACGGCGGGCACCCGGATCCGGTGAACATCTCGGCGAGGATGGTTCGGTTCGTCCGGCTCGCGGTCCGCACGTACTTTTCGGCGGTCACCGGGTTCGGCAGCTTTTCCCGGTACGTCTTGTCCCACGCGTCTTCGAACCCCGCATCGCTGCCGCTCACGTCGCGATAGAGGCCCCGCATCGCGGTTTCGTCGGCGGGCTTGATGCGGCCACCGAGCGCCGCGGCGAAGTAGTAGCCGAGCGCGGTGTTCTTCTCGCCGTGCTTCACGGCGCTCTCGGCAAGCGCGATGGCTGCGGGAGCCGACACCGGGTTGAGTGTCAGGACGTCCTTCAGCTCTTTCTCGCCACGCGCGGTGTCGCCCAACGCGATGTGCAGCCGCCCCAGCGTCTCCAGCGCACGGGCCTTCGTGTTGTTCACCGACGTCGTGAGCTGCTTCTCGCTCGGCGCGGGTCGCTTGGAGTCGGCGGCCATCTTGCGCAGCGAAGCGGCGTATTTCTCCGGGTCGAACGCCTCGTAAGCCTGGGCCACCGCCGCCTCGGCCTTGTAGAGCAGGATCTTCCTGTCGAGCAGCAGCGTGGCGGCACTGACCGTCATCGCCAGCCGGCTCTCAGGTGACGAGGAGGCGGGAATGCCATCCAGCACCTGCCTGAACGCGGCGCCGATGTCGTCGGTCCTGTCCGGGAACTTCGTCAACAGGAGCGAGAGGATGTCGGTGTCCACGGTCCGCAGCGCCGCAGCCGATCCGTTGCGGATCGACCGGAGCGCCTCGAGCTTCTTGCCGGGGTCCTCGATCTTGCGTGTGTCAGTGAGCCATTGCTGAAGCGGTGTGACGGGCCGGGTGGCCGGCGACGGCTGCGTCGCGGGAGGCGCAGGTTTTGCTCCCGCTGGCGCCGGTGGCGGCGTCTGCGGGGTCCCGCCGCCAGTTTGAGCGGCGACGAAGGGCGCAGCGGCCAACATCACACCAAACAACGAGAGCGGAAGCACCGTGGACCGAAAGCGCTTGAAGGTCATGAATCCACCCCTTTTGGCGAGAGGGTATCGGGAGGCAAACGGTAAGGGCTCAGTTTACGCCGTAACCTTCCGGATTGTCCGGACTCTGTATGAGCAGGGCTGAAGCCCTGCGCTACATACGACAGGCCCAAGCCCGGCGCTACAAAGGGCCTGTGGCCCTTGGAGCGCATCCGATTTCGGGCAGGACCTGCGAGTGCTGCCATGGAGGAGTTAGCCATGAAACCTGGGATTCACCGTCTATTCGCCGTCGCCGCTCTGGCTGTGCTGCTTGGCGCCCCGGCAGGCGCCGCCGGCCAGCGGATGACCGGGATGCAGCATCCCGCGGCGGCCACCTCGAGCGAGCGCACGCTTCGCGAGGCCATGCGCAAGCTCTGGACCGATCACGTTGTCTGGACCCGTGAATACGTCGTCGCCGCCGTCGCGGGGACGCCCGACGCGGACGCCGCGGCGAAGCGCCTGATGAAGAACCAGGAGGATATCGGCGCCGCGATCGTTCCGTACTACGGGAAGGGCGCGGGGGACAAGCTGACCGCGCTGTTGAAAGAGCACATCAGCATCGCCGTCACCCTCGTGAATGCCGCGAAGACGAACAATACGGCGGCGTTCGACGCCGCGAACGCGACGTGGAAGCAGAACGCCGCGGACATCGCGGTGTTCCTGTCGAAGGCGAATCCGAACTGGCCGGCCGCGGCGATGACCGACGCGATGAACATGCACCTCGAGACGACGACGAAGGAAGTGGTCGCGCGGCTCCAGCACAAGTACGACGAGGATGTCGCGGCGTTCGACGCGGTCTACATCCACATCCTGCACATGGCGGACGTGCTGTCGGACGGCATCATCAAGCAGTTCCCGGACAGGTTCCGCGGCTGATCCTCACGCCCGGCCTGCGAATTCGCGCGTCTCGGTGTGCACCTTCACCTTCTCGCCTTCCTTGATGAAGAGAGGGACGCGGATTTCCAGGCCGGTCTCGAGCGTCGCGGCCTTGGTGACGCCGCCGCTGGCGGTGTCGCCGCGAACGCCCGGTTCGGTGTAGGTGACGGTCAGCTCCACGTGCGGCGGCAACTGAAGCCCGATCGGGTTGCCGTTGTACTTCTGCACCTGGACCGGGACGTTGTCGACCAGCAGCCGCCGATCGTCGCCGACGACCTCCGCGCTGAGCGTCAACGTATCGAACGTGTTCTGGTCCATGAAGTGATAGCCGCTGCCGTCCGCGTAGAGGTACGTCGCGGCCACGACCACGAGATCCGGCTCCTTGAACTTGTCGCCCGCCTTGAAGGTCTTGTCGAACACGGCCCGCGTCAAGAGGTTGCGCATCTTGATCCGGACGAGCGTCTGGCCCCCGCGCGCCGTCGGCTTGGACACGTCTACGTCGATGCAGTGATACGGCGTGCCCTCGTGCTCGAAGAACATCTTCCGCTTGATATCGATCGCTTCAATCAGTGACGCCATAACCTCCGAGTATAGCCGGACGAAGAACAACCACGGGCTCACACGGTCATCCAAACCACGGAGGAACACGGAAGAACACGGAAGAACACGGGAAAGACGAAATCGATCTCATCTCATCTCACCCGCGTAACGCGGCCAGAACGGCCGGATTCCGCTTGTCCACGTCAAGCCGAATCGTAACGGGTGTCCGTGTAATTCCGTGTTTTTCCGTGGTGAATGTCACTCGGTGGTCGCGCTTGGCTCGCTTTCTCCCCTTCTCCTGTTGCTTTTCGTGCCGAGGACGCCGTTCAGCGTTTTCTTGTAGCGCTCGAACGCCGATCGTCCCTGGCGCGTGAGACGAAGCAAGGTCAGCGGGATCCTGCCCTTGTAGGTCTTTTCCACCTCGACGTAGCCGGCTTCTTCCAGCTTCGCGATGTGGCTGGAGAGGTTGCCCTTTGTCAGCGCGCTCTCGCGGAGCACCCAGAGGAAGTCCGCCTCCTTTACTCCCGCAAGGAGCGCGACGACGAGGAGGCGGGCGGGTTCGTGTATGACGCGATCGAGTTCGGTCACAGCCCTTCTCCCGCCGGCAGCGGGTGCGATCGCAGGAACAGCGCGAGGCGGATCGCGCCGACGAAAACGCAGATCGTGCCGAGGCCGAGAAACAGCCAGTTCATGGCGTCCCAGCCACTGGTGACGCTGAAGATGGCCAGGGCGAGGACGACGACGGCGGCGGCGAGTGCGAGGTGATGGAGCGTCCTTTGTCGCACACTGACGGCGACGAACGAGAGCGCGAGGCAGACCGTGAGCGAAAAGGGCATCGTGCGCTCGAGTCGCTGGTCGCCGCCCGTGACGCTCATGGTCACGACTGCGAGGACGGCAGCGATGCCCGCGATGGCGAGGCCGACGCCGAGGCTGACCCGGTTGCTGGGTTTCCTCCATTCCACGTAGCCGGTGCGGGGGAAGGTGATCCGCTCCTTCAGGCGCCGCGTGATCCAGTTGACCGCGAAGCCGCTCAACGCGAGGACGGGGGGCACGATCAGCCAGTACGCCGCCCAGCGCCAGTCGTGGGGGATGTTCTGGCCGATGAGCCAGGCGCCGCCCCAGATGATCCACAGGACTCCGACCACCAGCTCGGGAAGCCCGTCGATCGTCCAGTAGCGGCGGGGACGCCGAGCGAGTTCATCGAGATCCGGCTGCTCCGTCATGATGGCCTCCACGGAAAACCAGTTTGTAATACAGACTAGTCTTTCATACGATCAATCCGGACGTCAAGTTCCCGCCTTCGCCCGCTCGATGCTTTCGGGCTTCGGCGCGGCAGGCACCGCCTTCGCCCGCTCGATGCTTTCGGGCTTCGGCGCGGCAGGCACCGCCTTCGNCCGCTCGATGCTTTCGGGCTTCGGCGCGGCAGGCACCGCCTTCGCCCGCTCGATGCTTTCGGGCTTCGGCGCGGCAGGCTCCCGCCTGTCTCCTGCCGAGACAGCCGTCTCGCGGGGTCAGGGCTTTATGCCCTGACCTGGCAGTGTAGAATCCGGGGATGTTGCTGAACCGTGGTCTGATCTCGGTCCTGGCGGTCTCCATCCTGGCCGCGTCCCCTTCGGCGCAGAACCCGCCGCCGCGGCCGCCCGCCGGCCAGACGCTGCCGAGCGAAACACCGGCGACCTTCCAGCCGCGGACGGAGAGCTTCGACTACGCCAGGCGTGACGTGATGGTCCCGATGCGCGACGGGGTGCGGCTGCACACCGTCATCCTCGTGCCGAAAGGCGCGAGAGGCGCGCCGGTTCTTCTCACACGGACCCCGTACGACGCCACGGCCTTGACCACGCACGCCAGCAGCACGCACCTCGGTCCGATCCTGTACGGGTACGACAATGCGACCGACGTGATCGTCGAAGGGGGCTACATCCGCGCCGTGCAGGACGTGCGCGGCAAGCACGGATCGGAAGGGGACTACGTGATGAATCGCCCCCTGCACGGGCCGCTGAACCCGACGCCCGTCGATCACGCGACCGATACCTACGACACGATCGACTGGCTCGTGAAGAACGTCCCCGAGAGCAACGGCAAGGTCGGGATCCTCGGCGTTTCCTACGACGGCTTCCTGCCGCTGATGGCGGTCGTCAATCCGCACCCCGCGCTGAAGGTGTCCGTGCCGATGAACCCGATGGTCGATGGGTGGATGGGCGACGACTGGTTCCACAACGGCGCGTTCCGCCAGCAGATGATGCCCTACATCCACGATCAGGAAGCGACGCGCACGTCCGAGCTCCCGTGGTGGACGAGTCACTACGACGACTACGACACGTACATGGAGGCCGGATCCGCGGGAGAACTCGCACGACGGCACGGCCTCGAGCAACTGGGTTTCTGGCGCAAGATCGTGGAGCATCCCAGCTACGACGCGTTCTGGCGCGAGCAGGCGATGGACAGGATCCTGGCCGGGCAGCCGCTGCACGTGCCGATGATGCTCGTGCACAGCCTGTGGGACCAGGAGGACATCTACGGCGCGCCGGCCGTCTACAAGGCGCTCGAGCCGAAGGACACCGAGAACGACAAGGTGTTCCTGGTGATGGGCCCGTGGCACCACGGCCAGGAAATCCGCGAGGGCAGCAGCCTCGGCGCCATCAAGTTCAACAGCGATACCGCGCTGTACTTCCGCCAGGAGATCCTGCGTCCGTTCCTCGATCGCTATCTGAAAGACGATGCCCCGAAGGCGGACGTCGCGCCGGTGACGGCGTTCGAGACCGGCACGAATACATGGCGGCGTCTTCCGGCCTGGCCGGCCGGATGCGCGACCGGATGCTCGGTCCAGGCGACGCCGCTCTATCTTGGCGCCGGCCTGAAGGCGGGTTTCGCCGCGCCGAAAAGCGGGGACGCGGCATTCGACGAATACGTCTCAGACCCCTCGAAGCCCGTTCCGTATCGGCTGCGCCCGAATCAGCCGGCGAGCGGCCCGGGATGGGCGCAGTGGCTCGTCGAAGATCAGCGCGAAGCGTCGGGGCGGCCCGACGTCGTCGCGTTCGTTTCCGACGTGCTGGCCGCGCCGGTGAAGATCAGCGGGCAGCCGATGGCCAACCTGATCGCGTCGACGAGCGGGACCGATGCCGACTGGGTGGTGAAGCTGATTGACGTCTACCCGGATGAAGTCGCCGGGCAGCCGTCGATGGGCGGCTTCCAGTTGATGGTGGCAGGCGACATCT
Source organism: Acidobacteria bacterium RIFCSPLOWO2_12_FULL_66_21 (assembly GCA_001767455.1). Taxonomy (GTDB): domain Bacteria; phylum Acidobacteriota; class Vicinamibacteria; order Vicinamibacterales; family 2-12-FULL-66-21; genus 2-12-FULL-66-21. The sequence continues at coordinate 30,681 of MELC01000083.1, read as the reverse complement.
TCCGCGGCCGTTACCGCGAGAGCCTGGAGACCCCGCAGCCGATTGCGTCCGACGAGCCGCTGCTGTACCGGTTTGCGCTCCCGACGGCGAATCATGTTTTCCTGCCGGGCCATCGCCTCATGGTGCAGGTACAATCGACCTGGTTCCCGCTCTACGATCGCAACCCGCAGACCTTCGTGCCGAATATTTTCCTGGCGAAGCCCGGCGACTTCCGCAAGGCCGTACAGCGCGTCTATCACGCGCCGGGCCAGGCCAGCTTCGTAGAACTTCCCCTGGTGACGATGAAATAGGCACTCTCGGAGGTGACAATGACCGTACGTACTGCGTTCCGGCGCTGCGCGCTCGCCTTGTGTTTCTCGCTCGCCGCGACCGGACTGGCTGCGCAGACGCAGCCACCCGTCACGACCCAGACACCGCCGGCGCAAAAGCCGTACGAACCCTACTCCGGGCAGCCCGGCAAGGACGTCGTGTGGGTGCCGACGCCGCAGACGCTCGTGGACAAGATGCTCGACCTCGCGAAGGTCACGCAGTCCGACTACGTGATCGATCTCGGATCGGGCGACGGTCGCACGGTCATCACGGCGGCGAAGCGCGGTGCGCGCGCGCTCGGGATCGAATACAACCCGGACATGGTGGAGCTGTCGAAGCACAACGCCACGGCCGCCGGGGTCGACGGCAAGGCGACCTTCGTCAAGGCGGACATCTTCGAGAGCGATTTCTCCGAGGCCACCGTCATCACGATGTTCCTGCTTCCGCAGCTCAACCTGCAGCTCCGGCCGAAGCTGCTGGATTTGAAGCCGGGCACGCGTCTCGTGTCCAACTCCTTCACGATGGGCGAGTGGGAGGCGGACGAGACCGAGACCGTCGCCGACGACTGCGTGAGCTGGTGCACGGCGCTCTTCTGGATCGTGCCGGCGAAAGTGCAGGGGACCTGGCGGCTCGGCCAGAACGATCTCACGCTGACACAGAACTTCCAGATGCTCTCCGGCGCGCTCGGCGCCACGGAGGTTTCAGGCGGACGGCTGCGCGGCAGCGAGATCGCCTTCACGGCCGGCGACGTCCAGTACACCGGCGTCGTGAACGGCGACAGCATGAGCGGCAGGATGGCGGGCGGACGCAAATGGACAGCGATGCGCGCCAAGTGAAAGGTAGAAGGTAGAACGGAGAATGTAGAAATCGCTGTTCTGCGTTGCCTCTCAGTCGTGTCTGAGCGCCTGGATGGGATCCAGTTTCGCCGCGCGCGACGCCGGATAACTGCCGGCAATCAGGCTGACGACGATCGAGAAGCCGATCGCGCCGCCAATTCGCGGGTAGTGGCACGGACTCGCGGCACGACCGTGCGATCAGGATGTCGAACGCGAACCGCCGACGGACCTCACGAAGTACGACGAGGTCCGGATACGGGCATCGGGTTGACCATGCCCTCGCCGGATCCCATGGACGCCGTGCGGGCGCAGTGGAACGCAGACAGCTGATCTTCGGCCGGCCGAGTGGTCGGCCGGATCATCATCTTCGGCGCGAACCTCTCTAGTGCCAGGTGACGTCCGCCAGCATGAGCCCCACGATTGTCTGGACCTTCAGCTGCTTGGCCTGGACTTGGGCGTAGGCGACCGCTTCGCCGGGCTTGGTGTGGTAGGTGAGGACGATAGGTCCTTGCTTCGCCCACACCGGATCCTGCAACACCACGTAGAGCTGCCCAGGCCACAAGTGGCGCCCAAGCTCGCGCGGATATTCCCGTCGCTCCTCGTTGAACCGGTGGCCCGGACGTGCGTTCCCCAGTGCCGGTGTCGCGCAGAACTTCTTTTCGAAGACCCAGAGCTGATTGTAGCCCACCGGAATCTTGCTCTCCGCTTCTCGGATGAGCGCGTCCAAGGTGCCCGGCTCGAGCAGGTGCGACCACGCCCCAGAGCCCGTCATATAGATGAAGCGATAGCCTTCATTGCAGATCCCTGTCTTTTCACCCGGGTTCTGTGTCGGCACCACTTCGCACGAGAACCCATCGATGAACATTGCCATGATCTCTCCCCGGGCAGTCGCAAGCTCTCGACTCGGATCATGCCCGTTTGACGGTGCCCGCGCACCATACGATTGGGCCGCGCTTCCGGTGAGGAATTGCAGATGACGGCGCCGATGTCGAACCCGATCGCGTGCATGCTGTCCCACCGGAGTGCGGCGCTCTTTGGCGCGCTCACTGCGGTCGTCTATCTCTTTCGCGCTCGCGCCTGGAGCGTCCGGAGAACGCTCCTGTCTGCCGCGTTCGGTGGGGGGGTAGTGCTGACGATTGGCATCGCCGCCGCTGATTCGCTCCGCCGCGGCCTGCCCTCAAGCCTGCAGTGGGCGATGGAGGACATCGGCCGGTGGCCGGTCCCGCGGCTGGGCGGCAATCTCTTCCCGCCCGAGGCGATTGCACTGGCACTCGCACTGCCGTTGTTGGCCCTCTCCCGTATCAAAGGCCGACGAGGGCTCGGTACGTGAATTTGCGAAACCGCACCTCGCCGGTGCCGGCGGCGTAGAGCGCGGGCCGAAGGCTCAGGAAGTCGTAGCCGACGTTGTGGTGATAGCCGGAGACTTCCATGCCACGGTCGTACTTGATCCAGTGCTCGCCGTCGACGCTGTAGTGGATCGTCACGATGTGGCGGTCGTTCCGGAGCCGGATGTGCAGGATCCGGTCCACGTCGCGCGGCTTGGCCTGGAGGCGATCGAGGCCGTAGCTGTGCATGATGAAGTTGCCGGCCGAGTACCCGAGTCCCGCATAGAGCCGCTGGTTGTAGAAGAGCAGCAAGCCGGCAGTGGCGCCCGGATCGCGCTCGATCTCGACCTCAATCTCGTACGCGTGGTCGCCCGTCACGAACCAGAGTGGGGAACTGTCAGAGGGCGACGTTCCACGCGCCTTGATGACGAGACTGTTCTTCTCGTATCGGTAGCGCTCCTTGTCCGTGACCGTCCCCTTGTAGAAGCTCCACTGGATCCCCATCCGGTTTGTCGAGAAGTCGTCCGACAAGGGCATGCCGTGCGGCGCTGTTCCCGCCGGGCCTGACGATTTGGTCCCCACGGCCGGCTTTGGAATGGGACGCGACGCATCAGGAGCCGTCACGCGGAACCAGCCGTCGTTCGTCCACTCGATGGGTTCGAGCAGCGTCTGACGTCCGAGGTTGTAGAAGCCGTTCTCGTACGCGTGATAGACGATGAACCAGCCTCCGCCCGGTCCCTCGACGAGCGTGCCGTGTCCCTTGGACCACCAGTACTCGGCTGGCGATCGCGTGCGCACGATGGGGTTGTTCGGCGCGTTGTCCCAGGGCCCGTCGATCGATTTCGAGCGCGCGGCGACGATCATGTGGCCCGTCGGCGGTCCCGCCGTCCCGCCCTCGGCCAGCACCATGTAGTAATAGTCGCCGTGTTTCGCGATCTTGGGCCCCTCCTGCGCGAAGCCTTCGACGATCCAGTCCTCGGGGTACTTCCAGCCGTCATAGATCTTCGTCTCCGGACCGGCGACCGACAGCCCGTCGTCGGCGAGAGGCACCCTGTAGCCGGCGCTCAGGAACAGGTAGCGCCTGCCGTCCGGCCCGACCGCGTGCCCGGGATCGATGCGGCCGATCTTCAGATCGATCGGCTCGCTCCACGGTCCCCGGATGTCGTCGGCCCAGACGACGTAGTTCGAGCGGTAGGGCCCGATGCCCGGAAAGTAGATGTAGTAGCGGCCGCGGTGCCGGACGAGGTCCGGCGCCCAGACGGATCCGACGTTCTTGAAGAGGGCCGGACCGACCGGCTGCCAGTTCACGAGATCGCGCGAGTGCCAGATCACGAGGCCGGGATACGCGTCGAAGGACGAAAAGGTCATGTAGTAATCGCCGCCGTCCTTCAGGATCGACGGATCCGGGTGATCGCCCGCCATGATGGGATTGCGGTAGAAGCCGTTGCCGAGGTCCGCCTTCCGCTGGCCCTCGATCCCCACGCCCCAGTCAGGCATGCCCCGCGGCTGCGCGCCACCCTGCGCCAACGCGGACGAGGCGGTCAGCAAGAAGACGAGGGCGATCGATGTCCCTTTCACCGTACGTTCCTCCGTGACTCGTCGAGCCATCCGTGCGCGCGCATCCACTCCGCGAGCCGTTCGAACCATTCCGAGGCCGGGCCGAGGCCCTGGGTCATCCCGAAGCCGTGCGGGCCGCGCTCGTAGAGGTGCAACTCGGCCGATACGCCAGCGCCGCGAAGGGCTTGGTAGAATAGCACGCTGTTCTCGAGCGGCACGCTCTTGTCCTCGGCGGTGTGAACGATGAATACGGGCGGCGTGTCCTTCGTCACCTGCGTCTCGAGCGACATTCGCGACACGAGTGACTCCGGTGGATTCGCCCCGAGCAGGTTCGTCCGGGAATCAAGGTGCGCGAACGGCTCGCGCATCGTGATCACGGGGTAGAGGAGCCCGACGAAGTCCGGCCGGGCACTCGTCGCGTCCAGCGCGGCGCCCGTGCGTCCTTCGGGCGCGTCGAAGAGCGTGGCGGCAGCGGCGGCGACGTGCCCGCCCGCCGACGCCCCCATCACGCCGATCCGGTCTGGCCTGATGCCGAGGTCGCTCGCTCTCGAGCGAACGAACCGGATCGCGCGCAGGATGTCCTGCAGCGGCGCCGGATGGCCGTATTCCGTGAGACGGTACTCGAGGATGAAGGTCGCCACGCCGAGCGCGTGGAGGCGCGCGGCCACGCCAGCAGCCTCGTTCGCAATCGCCAGCCGCGCGTAGCCACCGCCAGGACAGATGATGACGGCTGTTCCGGCCGTCCCTCCTGGCTCGGGCGCGACGTAGCTCAAGGTCGGCTCCCGGACGTTGTAGACGCGGCCGTCAACGACTCGCCGTTCGCCGCCGTTCGGCTTCGCGCCCGGCACCCCCTCGGGCCAGATGGGAATCACGCGCCCTTCGCGCACGCTTTCGGCCTGCGGGCGGCTCGCGCGCAGGAACCGTGCGGCATCGAGCGGCGCCGGCGTGACGCGGATCGTGTGAATCCGTCCCTTGAACCACGACACACGGTTCTGGCGCACGCCGATGGACGACGTGCCGGCGCCCAGAGGGGAGAACGACACATCGCCGGTCATTTCGCGCACGCCATCCACATAGTGCGTCATCGTCTTTCCGTCGTAGACCAGCGCGGCGATATGCCATCCCGCGGCCGGGTGCGTCTTCTCGCGATCGATGAGGGTCAGCGCGGCCTCGCCGTGGCGGAGATAGGTGTCGAGGCACCACGACGGTCCCTGCAGGAGCCGTAGTTCGATGAGCGCGCGGTTACCGGTCTTCGCCTCCTCGAAGTGCACGAACCGCTGCTCCGGCGGACCATCCGCGGCGGGAGAGAACAGGACCTCAACGGTGAAGCGGCTGAGGCCGGCCAGTGGATTGACGTCGAGGAACAGGCCGTCGGTCGTGCCGTTGAACTCGATCGCCCTGCCGAGATCGGTATCGACGACGCGGGGCGTCCCGGCGACCGTGACGCGATGGCCGCCAATCGCGCGAAGGTCGTCCATGCGCCACTCGATGGCCGAGCTCTGCCCGCTCTGGCCGGGCGCGGTGATCGGCATGTACTCGCTTGCGTTCGCGCCCGCGAGCATCAGCGCGCCACACGTAAGGGACGCCAGGACCCCTCCAACGACACCGGGTCGCATCACCGGCTGCTCTGCAGCGCGCGGATGAGAATCCCCATGTTGCGCACGTACGCCGCGGTCGAGATGCCGACGAGCGTCTCGTCCTTGAACGGCGACGTGTCGGTCTCGTCGCCGACGTACGTCTGGCCGAAGTCCCCGCGCGTCACGGTCGTCGATCCATCCCGCGTGTATGGGTGGCTGTTGTAGCCGAGCGGTCCCGGCCAGTAGCCCTGCGCATTGAGCGCCGCGATCGCCTGTTCCGGCGTCCTCGTTCCGAGGCCGCCGACTAGAGCGCCATCAGCGACGAAGTACTTCGACAGGGGAACGTAGCCCGCGCCGGACTCGAGCGGCGAGTGCTTTCTCAGCTCGGCGGGCGACATCGCCTTGGCTTCCTGATATCGCTTCCGGAGCCCCGCGATATCGACGTGGCGGAACGCACTGTAGTGACCGATCGTGTTCTTCGGGTTGTAATCGGCGTAGTAGCGCCCGTTGACGACGTTCGAGCCCTCGCGGTGCACGTAGAGCGGCTTGTTGGTGCCGAGCTCGACGAACGTCGGATGGGTCCGGCCGGGCGGCGCGACGCCCGGCGGCAGCGTCAGGCCCTCGAGCCAGTCGATCGCCTCGGGCACGCGTGCCAGGAACTTCGTCTGGCCGGTCAGTTTGTAGAACTTCATCAGCAGCTCGAGGTTCGTCGTGGTCGTGTGCGTCACCAGCGCATTCGGCTCGTAGGTGCGCGCGCCGGACGGCTGGAGGTCCGGCGTGTACTGCAGTGCCCATCCTGGCTGCGGTGGACCCATCTGCATCACGATGAAGGCGTTCATGCCGCGGATGACGGGCTCGAGCAGGCGCTGCTCGCCGAGCGCCTGGTAGCAGAGGATCAGGAAGTCGATGTTCTCGGCCGCCACGTCGTCATTGAACGTGTAGAACGACGTGTAGTCGGGCTTGCCGTGGTGCGAGAACTCGGACTTGAGCGGGAATCGCTGCGGCCATGCGCCGATCGGATACTGGCTATCGATCACGAACTGGATGGCGCGGTCGAGCGCCGGCTTGTACCTGGGATCCCGTTTCTCGATGTACAGACGCAGGAGCAGCTTCGACGATTCGGCGGTTCCCGCATCATCGAACGTGGCGTTGCCCCAATAGTGCTGGAATTCTTCGAGGCGCCAGCCGTTCTTGCCAACCGTGTCGTACCAATGCCGGAGCGATCGATCGCCGGCAAAGTCCGCGACGTAGTTCCATCCGCCCGTGGGCAGCTGCGCCCAGATCAGCGCGCCGGCGACGCCTTCGGCGGCCTGGTAGTAGTGCTCGTCGCCGGTGGCGTGGTAGGCGTCGAGAAACATGTGCCCCATCGTGGCGGTGCCTGGCGGCTGGATCCAGATCATCGTGTCGCGCGCTTCCATCTCTCCCCAACGCCGCGAGAGATCCGGCAGGTAGTTCCAGACGTACCCGCCGTTGGTGCTGACCTTCTCCACCATGAAGGTCGTGGCGCGCTTCATCGTGGCGAGCACCTGCTGCCGATCGGCCGGAGCTGGACCGGCCGCGCCGGGACTGGCGAGCGTGACGATCACCAGCGCTACGGCGACGCTCACACCACGCAGCCCGAATGTCTTGCTCTGCACATCAGTCCTTTCGTGCCGGGTATGTATCGTCCGTGTTTAATCCGTGTTCATCCGTGGTCGTATTGATCCGTGCAATCCGTGGCCTATGTCCCCGGTTGCACGTATGGCACCCTGGCGAACATCCGCCGCTCGTCGCCGCGCGGATCGTCCACGATCTTCGACCTCACGTGGAACACCATCGTGGCGCGGCGCTCGAGATCGTAGGCCGGCCAGGCCGGAATGGCGTGCGAGTCGGGCCGGCCGGTGCGCGCGAAGGCCATCCACGTGTCGCTCATCTGATCGGCAACCCGTTGCGCGTCAGGGCCCGCGCCCACCTTCTCGGGCACGAGCGGCGCGTTGTCGAACACGAGCGGCACGTCCAGGCCGTGGTGCGCGCCCCACTTGCCGCCGGCGATCGGCGCCGGCCAGTCGAGCTGACACACCCACGTCGGCGCGGCGGTCTTCGGCTGCGCCGCCCGGCGCTCGGCTTCGATCACCTGCCCTCGCCACGAGCGCGAGTCCGTCGTGGCGGCAAAGAAGACGTCGCTGGGGCTGTAGGTCGGATGGAGGCGGCGGTACTCGGCAATCACCGCGGCGCGATCCAGATCACCCATGAACGGCGAGCCGGCCTGCAGCCGGGGGAGGAGCGTCTCCCACGTCAGCTCGAAGAGCGTCGGATCGCCGGCGCCGATGAGCGTGCGCGTCTCGTCGCGCGTGTTCCCGAGGATCATCGGAATCCCGGCCGAGAGGGACGGGGCGTCGGGGTCGAACGGATCGCGCGGCAACGAGCGGCCATCTTTGACCGGACCGAGATACTTCGGTGCCCGGCTCACCTTGACCAGCTGCTCCATTGGCAGCGTCGTCAGCGCGGCGACGCGGTCGCGTGGCAGCCCGAGCGCCGCGAGCAGCTCGAGCGCGTGGCCGGTGGCCGTGACAGTGCGGCTGGCCGTGATCTGCTGGCCGCTCATCGTGATGACGCGGTGAAAGAGGCCGTGCGCGGACGGCATCGCCATCAGCGTGGCGCACTTCGCGCCGCCGCCGGATTGTCCGAAGATCGTGACGAGATTCGGATCGCCCCCGAACTCCGCGATGTTGTCGCGTACCCACTGGAGGGCGAGCACGAGGTCGAGCATCCCGGCGTTGCCGGAATCGGCGAACGCCTTCCCGCCGATTTCCGCGAGATACAGATAACCGAACGCGTTCAGCCGGTGGTTCACGGTCACGACGACGACGTCCCCGCGCCGGCTGAGCCTGGCGCCGTCGGTCTCGGTCCTGTTGCGGGTGTCGCTGGAATACGCGCCTGGATGGAACCACGCCATGACGGGCCGCTTCCTGCCGTCTCGCAGGCCGGGGGTCCAGACGTTCAGGTGCAGGCAGTCTTCGCTCATCGGCCGTCCCGCGGCCGACGGTTGCGGCGCGTAGGCTCCGAACTCAAGCGCATCGCGCACGCCGGTCCACGGCGCGGGCGGAACGGGAGGAAGGAAGCGCCGCGCCGAGGTGTCGGCGCCGTATCGTACGCCTTTGAACACGTAGATCGCGCCGGCGCCGGCGCCGCGGATCTTTCCCGCGGTCGTCGTCGCGACGGGTGAGTTGGCCCGCACGATCTGCGCTCCCATGGTCCGGCGCGACAGCGCGGTTGCCGCCGCGCCGGTTCCAATGAGGATGTGCCGAAGCGCAGTCCGACGGTCCATCGCGAACCTTAGAACCTTAGAACCCCTGGAACCTCTGGAACCTCTAGAACACAAACCTCAGCCCGAGCTGAATCTCCCGGCCGGTGATGTCCGTTCGCTTACGCGTGACCTTGCCGAAGTTGGCGCTCGAGATGGTCTGGTCCGGGTTGTCCCACACGATGTGGTTGAACGCGTTGTAGGCCTCGATGCGCGCCTCGACCTTGTACTTGCTGGTGAGGTTGAAGTTCTTCGTCAGCGTCATGTCGGTGAAGAACGCGCCAGGGCCGGTCAAGCCATCGAAGTACCACGGGTTGCTGCGGGGCGTGAACGAGTCGGCGACGGCGAACATGCTGGTGTCGAACCACTTGTCCCTTGTCGGGTTGTCCAGCTTGGGATTGCCCGACACCAGGTAGCTGTTGCCCCACAGCAGCGGCCGGCCGGAGTACCAGCGAGTGGACGCGGTGTACTGCCATCCGCCCACGACTGCATCGAGGGCCTGGGCCATGTTCTTGCCGAACGCGCGGTCGCGACCGATGGGGATCTGCCACGTGGCCGCCGCGGTCACGCGGTGCACCGGCGTGACGGTGGGTTGCCACTCCCAGCCCTCCTTGCCACCGGTAGTCAACGTCTTGTAGGTGGCGAGGTCGTTGAACCACTGCTGGATCCGCTCGTGGCTGTAGGCGTACGCCGCGAGGAACGTGAATCCCTTGGTGAACGGCCGCTGCACGCGGGCCTCGAAGCTGTGGGTCTTCAGCTTCTTGCCGTTCGTGTTGACCTGTGCGATCGACGTGTACTGAGGATAGGGCTTCAGCAGGCTGCCCAGGCTGACCGTCGCGGAGTTGCGCAACTGGCCGGGGAACTTGTCGGCCGTGAGGTAGTTGCGGAACGGGTTGGGGACCTGCGTGTTCAGCAGCGTCTTGTACTCGTATCTGAACGCCGGGTCCATCATGTTCAAGTCGAACGTGGTGGCGTTCCCCGTGCTGTACGGCACCCGCGTTCCATAGTTGAAGAAGTACGAGAGGTCGACGATGGTGCCCCAGAAAAGCTGGCGCTGGTAGGACAGGTTGAACCGGTCGTTGATCTGGGGACGCAGCTCGTACTGATCCAGGATGACCGCGCCGCCCAGGTTGGTGTAGCGGCCGTACGCCTGACCGTACGGTTCGATCACCGGATTGACGCTGGCCGGGAACGGATCGGACAGGTTCTGCCGCGGCACGCCGGCGGCGACGCCGAGGGTCGAGGTGGTCTGCGCGAACCCGGCGTACTGGTTGACGAAGTCGCCCAGCGTGTCACGGACGTTGCTCATGGGCATCATGAACCGCGCGTATCCGAATCGCGCGACGGAGTCGTCGCCCATGCGGTAGTTGGCGCCGAAGCGCGGCAGGAAGTTCTTCCACGTCGAGTGCCACGCGCGCGGACTGTCCTTTGACGTGAAGATCCACGCGCCGTTGTAGCTGTAGCTGTAGCCCTTGGACGCCATCAAGCTCAGTGCCTGCGCCGGCATGGCGGGCGGTGTAGCGGCCATTTCCGGGATCGGCTGTGTCAGGTCGAGTCGCTGCGACAGGCGATTCTGGGGATCCGTCGGACCCGGCTCGTACTCCCACCGCAGGCCGACATTCAGCGTGAGGTTGTTGTTGAACTTCAAGTCGTCCTGGAAGTACGCCGCGTAGCCGACCATCTGCGGGGTCTGGAGCGGGACGAGGCGCGCCGACGTCTGGCCGTCGAGGCCGCCCAGCATGAACGAGGCCCACTGGTTGCCGGAGTTCACGATGTCCGCGCTGTCGGAGCTATTGGCCGTCATGACCGAGTTGAAGACAAGGTTGATAGGCTCGAAGCGCGCGGCTTCACCGCTGTACCCGCGCATTTCGGCGCCCCACTTCATGTTGTGGGAGCCTTCGTACCAGTTCATGCGAGCGGCCGCGGTCCACGCGTTGGGGCGCTGGAACCATTCGCGGCCCTGCCGGCCCAGGCGGTTTGTCGTGCCCGAGCCCGTGCCGGAGATGACATCGAGAGCGGGGTAGTACACGTAGCCGCTGTTGTAGAGCGACGAGTACCAGGACCGCGACCAGTACGACTGGAGGCCGGCCTGCCCAAGTTCCAGCGACGGATTGTAGAACTCATCCGTCATGTTGTAGTAGCTGCCGCGCAGGTTGAGGGTCGTCTTGTCCGACATGATCCACACGGAGTCGGCGGCCGCGCTCATGCCGTACCGGTTGCTGCCGGACAGCGGGAAGAAGCCCCCCTCGGCGGGGTTCTGCTGGTACAGGTTCGCCTTGAACTGGCCGTAGCGGGCGAAGATCTTCCATTTGTCCGTGATGTTGTAGTCGATGCGCTGCGAGAAGTTCCAGTAATCGACTTTCTCGGACACGTTCCACTGAAGATTGTCGATGTTGCCGGACAGGTTCGGCAGCGGAATCTGCTGGAGCATCTTCACTGCGACCGGATCGAGCATCGCGGCGGGAATCTGGTTGCCCGTAAACGGTGTCCGGACAACGCGGCCGGTCACCGGGTCGAGCACCGAGGAGTACGGGTTGTAGATCGTGCGGACGCGGCCGTTCAGCACCGACTGGCTGAAGTCGCCCGCGCGTTCCGCCACGGTCGGCACCGTGCGGACGATGGTCAGCGGCCGCTTGTCATCCCACTGCTCGTAGGACGAGAACGAGAACAGCTTGTTCTTCTTAATCGGGAAGCCGAGCGTGGCGCCGACCGTCCTGAGGGTCGTGCCGCGCAGTTTCGACGAGTCCTGACCGGGCGTCAGCTTGATCGTCGGATCGGCGAGCGCATTCATGCTGGGGTCGCGGAAAAAGCTGTAGGCCGACCCCTTGTACAGGTTCGTGCCCGACTTCATGTTCAGGCTGATGATGCCGCCGAGGCTGTGGCCGTTCTCGGCGTCCACGCTGTTCTTCGACACCGTGATCTCTTCAACCGCGTCCACGGCCGGGGTGTAGGAAGTCTTGTAGCTGGCGCCGAGCGCCACACCGTCGAGCAGGACGTCGTTGGCGCGGTTCGTGCCGCCCCCCGCGTCGTAGTCGTTCGCGTACGCGTGGTGGTACGGCCTGTTTTCGGCGGCCGAGCTCCCGGTGGGGGGAACCACGGTCGGATCCAGGTTCGACAGGTTGTACGGATTTCGACCGGCGATCGGCACTTGGTCGATGAGCTGGCGCGACAGCGTGATGTCCGAACTGCTCGAGTTGAACTGGACGACGGTCGGGGCTGCCTCGACGGTGACCGTCTCCTCGAGGCCGCCGATCTCCAGCACCAGATCCACCGAGACGTCCCCGCGCTGGGAGACGCGGACGTTCTTCTGATCGGCCCTCTTGAACCCGCTCAGTTCGGCCGTGATGGAGTAGCCCCCCGGGTCGACGAAGTCGAACAGGTAATGGCCCCTCGCGTCCGTGACGCGGTCGACTTTCACACCGGTGGCGGCATTGATCAGCGTCACCGTCACACCGGGCATGACGGCCTTGCTTTCGTCCGTCACCGTGCCCTGCACACGCGCGCGATAGTCCTGTGCGGAGGCCGTCGAGCCCAGCAGCACGAGGATGGCAATCGCGATTCCGATACCGCATCTCTTCATGACCCTACCTCCACAGCCGCTGCCGCCGGCGCCGCTGCCATCGGCGCACGCCAGCCGCTCGACTCACCGACCGACACCCGATTGAGGTCACCCATGAATCGTCCAGGTTTACGTGGGGCTCTGCCCCACACCCGGGCCCCACGCGCGGCTGCCGCGCGTGGGACCCGCACCCCGGCTCGGTCGCTTGCGGGGGCCCCTGAGCCCCGCGCCGCTCCGTCCCACCCCAACGCGCTGAAGAACGCGCGTCGGGGGCCCCGGGGTCAGGCGCGCCGTGCGCGCCTCGGAGCGGGTGTTACTCGGACACGCTCCTGTGTCACCGCCGCTTCATCGAAAGAACCCCACGAGCGCGTTCACCAGCAGCGCGAGGGCGAACAGCGCCGTGACGACGAGCACCACGTTGCGACCGGTCCCGGCCCGGTGCTCGCCGAGCCGCGGCCGGTTCACGAAGTAGAGAATGACCAGCACCGCCACCGGCGCCAGCAGGAGGTTGCCGACCATCGCCAGAATCGCCTTGAGCAGCGACGGCAGTTGCCAGAACGGCGCGATGAGCGCCGGGATCGCGATCCACGCCGCGAAGACGAACTGGAAGCGCCGATTCGATCTCGTGAAGTGCCAGTCCAGCCGCGCCATGTCGAGGCAGAAATACGTCATCGTCAGCGAGACCGAGATGAGCGTCGTGAACGCCGCCGCCACGAGACCCGCCGAAAAGAAGCGCGGCGCGAGAAAGCCGAGCGCCCCGGGAAACGCCGGACCCAGCACCTGGCCGGCCACCGGAATGCTCTCGATCTGCGAGAAGTGACTCACGCCGAGGTAGCTCGGGCCCGACCCCGTGTAGACGTTGTGCAGCGCCGTCGTCCCCGCGACGATGACGACGACCGAGAAGAGACCCCAGATGACGCCGAGGTTCTGGATGGTCTTGCGGAACGAGGCCCGGATGTTCGCGGCCGTCTGTCCGGCGTTCGCCGCAAGATAGCCGTAGGCGAGGAAGACCGACGGCGGAAGCGCCTGGCCGGCAATCCCCATGACCTGAGTGAGGCCGCTGCGCGTCCTCGTGCCGCCCACGACCGGAATGTCGGCCGGAATCTGCGGGACGAGTCCGGCGGCGAGCGCCGGCCACGTGCGCCAGTCGAGCAGTCCCTTGATCGCCACCACGATGAAACACACGAGGATGACGACGAGCAGCCCCGTCATGACGCGTTCGATCCGCTTGTATCCGCCGAAGACCGCGGCCGACAGCGTGACCGCGGTCAGCACGACCGTGACGGCGATCAGCCCGGCGCCTTCGGTGGCGTTGGCCGGTGGAAGCCGGCCGAACATGCCGTACGCGCCTTCCACCATCGCGGACATCTGGCTCATGTTCACGATGACGTTGACGAGGACGGTCGGCACGAAAACGAACCACGCCAGCCACGCCCCGATGTCGCCGCGGATCATCTCGAACATGCCGCGGCCGCCCGACAGCACGCCGACACGCGACGCCGAATCCAGCGTGAAGACGACCATCGGCACGACGTAGAGCGCGACCCAGAGCAGGTCGAAGCCGAACCACGCGCCCGCGAGCAGGCGCGTCGCGACCGCCCCGGCCCCGATCATGCCGGCCGCAGTCAGCGCGGCCGGGCCGACCAGGCGGGCGAACACGCCCACGAGCGGCAGTCGTCCGAGCGCGGTGCCGATCGACGGGCGGGTCGCGACGGCGGCGTCGGTCATTTCACGCCCCTCACCGGCCCATCCATCCGCCATCGACGACCAGGACGTGTCCGGTGACGTAGCTGGAGGCCGCCGACGACAGGAAGACGACCGCGCCGGCCAGATCGTCCGGCTGGCCCCAGCGGCCGGCGGGAATGCGCTCGAGGATCTGGCGGCTGCGGGCCTCGTCGGCCCTCAGCGCGGCCGTGTTGTCGGTCGCCATGTAGCCGGGCGCGATCGCGTTGACGGTGATGCCGTGCGGCGCCCACTCGTTGGCGAGCGCCTTGGTGAGCTGCATGACGCCCCCTTTGGCCGCCGCGTACCCCGGCACGAGGATGCCGCCCTGGAACGACAGCAGCGAGGCGATGTTGACGATCTTCCCGCCCTGGCCGCGCGCGATCATGTGCCGTCCGGCCGCCCGGGACAGGCGGAACACGCTCGACAGGTTCACCTGAATCACGTCGTCCCAGTCCTCGTCGCTGTGCTGTGCGGCGGGCGTGCGCCGGATGATGCCGGCGTTGTTGACGACGATGTCGAGCGCGCCGAAGGCCGAGAGGGTCTCAGCCACCACGATCTCTCCCGCCGAGGGATCGGACAGGTCGGCCCCGATGAGATGGGTCCGACGGCCGGTCGTATTCGCAATGCGTGCGGCGGTGTCGGTCGGCGACGGACCGCCGTGGTTGCGGTCGTGGAGCGCCACGTCCGCGCCGGCCCCGGCGAGCGCCATCGCCATCGCCGCGCCCAGTCCGCGCGAGGCGCCGGTGACCAGGGCGACCTTGCCATCGAGCCTGAACCGATCGAGCGATGCAAGGGTGGCCATGGCGTTATCGATTTCCGTTGCCGTCCGGAAGGAAGTCTTCGCGGACCGGTGAAAAGATGTCGATGAGCACGACCTCTTCGTCGAGCATCGTCGCGCCGTGGCGACAGTTGGGCGGGAACTGGAGGACGTCGCCGGCCGAGGCGGTGCGCGCCTGGCCTTCGATGTTGAAGACGACCCGGCCACGTTCGACCAGAGTGATCTGTTCGTGCGGATGCGAGTGGACGGCGGTGACGACACGAGGCGCCAGGCGCAGGCGACAGACCATCAGCCGGTCGCCCCAGATCATCCTGCGCTCGATCCCGTCGCCAATCTGCTCCGCCGGAATCGTGGCCCAGTCGCGATGCTTGAACTCCAGGAGAGAATCAGGCGTGCTCATTTGCGCTCCGATCGACCGGGGTCCAGCCCCGATCCGCCGGAGGCGAACTCCGGCTGCACGTTGACGACCCCGAACTGACGGTCGTCGTCCTCTCGATTGGCCGCCATCATCCAGATGAAATTGATGGAGCCGCCGGGGGCGGCGACGTTCGGGTGGTAGCCCGCCGGCATCAGCACGATGTCTCCCTCGCGGACGATCGTGGCCAGCTCCGGCTCGGTCGGGTTGGTGTAGACGAGCTGCACACCGAAGGATGGCGGCGGCATCTCGATGTAGAGATAGGCCTCCTCGAGCATGGCGGCGTGCTCATGGGGCGGCCAGGACGTCCAGTTGCCCGGCTGGCTGAACGTGACGCCCGCCATGATCCGTCCGGCCTCGACGTTCTTGCCGATGAGGACGTTGAGCTCACGCCTGGCGGCGGGCCCGCCGGCCTCGAAGTGGAGGCCGGGGTCGCTCTGCACGCCGCGGAACGAGACGAACTGCACCGGGTGCCTGCGGGCGACCGGTGCGGCGATCTCGGCGAGATCGGTGAGGCCGGCCCCGGGCGCGACGGTGATGGCGCTGTCGCGCGGGACGTAGAGCGAGTCGAACCGGCCGAGCGAGTACGGCGTGCCGCCGACGCCGATCGTCGCCGTCCCGCGCAGGCCGATGAACCCGGTTTCCAGCTCGCCGGTGTTGAACGAGAGCGCCGTCGCGCCTTCGTCCAGGATGATGCGCCCGTACCGCAGGTGCCTCGACGCGGTCGCGCCAGGCACGAGTGCGAACGTGCGGCCCTTCCGGCTGGCGGTGTTGCGAACCACGCACGTCTGCGGCGCAATGGTCTGAATCGTCATACTCCTCCGATGCTGTCCGTCATGCCACGATCGACGCCGCGAAGGCCGGCGCGGCGACGAGCGCGGCGGCCCCCTGGAGGCGCGGGTATTCACTGGCCGCCACCGGCCGAATCTCGGTGCGCGCCGCCGCCGAGGTGAGCGCCCGCTCCGACAGCGCCGATCGCACCGAGCCCTCGATGAGATCCCAGGCCGACGTGATTTCGCCGCCGATGTACACCCGCGACGGATCGAGCGCGTTGATCACCGACGCGAGTCCCAGCCCCAGATACCGGCCGGTCGTTTCCACGGCGGCGATGGCCTTGGCGTCGCCCGCGCGCGCGCGGACGATGAGGTCTTCGACGGTGAAGTGACGCTGACTCGCACGCTCGGGTCCGGCCGTGGCGGCGCGCCCGAAGTACCGGGCCAGGGTCGCGCGGTTCGAGACGTAGGCCTCCCAGCAGCCGTTGGCGCCACAGGCGCAGCGCGGACCGTCGAGCGAGAGCGGCACGTGGCCGAACTCGCCGGCGATGTTGTGCCGGCCCCGCAGCACCTCGCCGTGGATGATGACGCCCACGCCGACGCCGTCCGACACGCTGACGAACACGAGGTCGCCTGGCAGGGGCGCGTCGCCCCGGAGCGCCCACAACTGCGCGAGCGCGCACGCGCGGCCCGAGTTCTCGACCTGCACCGGCAGACCGGTGGCCGCCGCGAGCGGTTCCCGGAGCGACACGTTGCGCCAGCCGAGCGTCGGCGCATGGAGGATCTTCATGGTCGAGTGCTCGACCATGCCGGGCACGACCACACCGATGCCCTCGCAGGCGTCGATGCCGGGGCATTCCGCGATGAGCGCCTTGATGCGCGCCGCCAGCGTCTTGACGAGCTGCTTCGGGTCGGGGCTGGTCTGGAACGTCACGACCCCTGTCAGCGGCTTGCCGAGGAGGTCCGAGAGCATGAGGAACGTATCGCTCGCACGGATGTCGGCGGCGATGACGGCGCGGCGCCGGGAGTCGATGTAGAGGAAGGTCGGTTTCCGCCCGCGCACGGTCTGGCCGGTCGCTCCCTCGAAGACGGCCCTCCGCTTGAGCAGGTCGTTGACGATGAGGGTGATGGCGCTGCGCCGGACGCCCATCTTCCGTGCGAGGTCGGCGCGCGAGATGGGCTGGTGCGCGCGCACCAGGTTCAGGACGATGCGGCTGTTGATCTCGCGGGAGGTGCCGCGGGTCGCGACCTGGTATG
Organism: Acidobacteria bacterium RIFCSPLOWO2_12_FULL_66_21; assembly: GCA_001767455.1. Taxonomy (GTDB): domain Bacteria; phylum Acidobacteriota; class Vicinamibacteria; order Vicinamibacterales; family 2-12-FULL-66-21; genus 2-12-FULL-66-21. The sequence goes on along the minus strand of MELC01000083.1, from coordinate 13,287 downwards.
GGGCGGGGGGAATTCTCGGCATTAGTCTGATAGCTGTACTAAATAGCGGTCAGCAACGCGAACTCTGGCCTGATCTGTCACGGATATGGCCGTTTTGTCGCAATATTTGTCGTAATAAAAAACAAATTATTCCAATCGCATCTGAATAGTCAAGTGAAAAGTCTTTTGGGGCAGCCCAGGGCTCGCCCCCCCCGTGTGATAGGGTTACCGGCTACCGTGACACACGACCTTCGCGAGGCCGGCCGCTTCCTCATCGCCAACCCGGGATTCACCATCGTCGTCGTCCTGACGCTGGGGCTCGCGATTGGGGTCAACGCCACCATCTTCAGCGTGCTGAACGGCGTGCTGCTTCGGCCCCTCGGGTACGCCCAGCCCGACCGGCTCGTGGGGTTGTGGGAAAGCAATCCGGCACAGGGCCTCGACCGGTCCGAAGTGTCCGCGGCGACCTACCTCGACTGGCGGCAGCGCACGCACGCCTTCGAGCAGATCGGCATCTTCCGCTATCGCGGCTTCACGCTGACGGGCGACGGCGAGGCCGAGCGCGTCTCGAGCGTCGATGTCTCGCCCGCCCTCTTCCGGTTGCTGGGCGTCCCGGCCCTCGTCGGCCGCCTCTTCACCGACGAGGAAGAGCGCCCGGCCGGCGGCCGTCCGGTCATCCTGAGCCACGGCGCCTGGATGCGCCGGTTCGGCGGCGATCCCGGCGTCCTCGGCAGGACCTTGCAACTCGACGAGGCGACGCACGAGATCGTCGGCGTGATGCCAGAGGATTTCCAGTTCCCGCCGACGGACCGTGAGGTCGAGATCTGGTCTCCGCTGACGGTGGATCTGACCGCGCTGGCGTCCCGACCGCACCGGATGTATCAGGCCATCGGACGGCTTGCCGCGGGCACGACCCTCGACCAGGCGCGCCAGGAGATGGCGTCGGTCGCGGGCAGCATCGCGCGCGAGAACCCCGACACGCAGGCCGGCTGGGGCGTGACCCTCGTACCGGCGCACGAGCAGGTCGTCGGCAAGATCGGCGAGACGCTGTGGATTCTGTTCGGCGCCGTCGTGCTCGTGCTCGTGATTGCCTGCGTCAACATCGCGAACCTGCTGCTGGCACGCTCCACCCGGGCGGCGAAGGACTTCGCCGTGCGATCGGCGTTCGGCGCGAGCGGCTGGGCGCTGCTGCGCCGCTCGCTCGCGGAAAGCGCGATGCTGACGTGCTCGGGCGGCGCGGTGGGATTGCTGCTGGCCTGGTGGGGCATCCGCACGTTGCGGCCGCTGATTCCCGCCAACGTGCCACGCGCCGACAACGTCGGTCTCGACCTGTCCGTGCTCGCGTTCACGGTGGTGGCGACCGTCGCCTCCGGACTCATCTTCGGCCTGGTCCCGGCCTGGCGCGCCATGCGGCCCAACCTCATGGACATCTTCCAGGAGAGCAGCCGCGGTTCGACGTCGGGCCGCGCCACCCGCCGGTTGTCGGATGTCATGGTGGTCGCCGAGATCGCGCTGGCCCTGACGCTGCTCGTCGGCGCCGGACTCCTGATCCGCAGCTTCGTCAGCCTGACGTCGGTCGATCCCGGCTACCGCACTTCCGGCATCGTCGCCACACACATCGTGCTGCCGGCGAAGTACGTCGGCCCGGTCCCCAAGCGCCAGTTCTTCTCTGACCTGCTCGAGCGCGTAAAGCGGCTGCCCGGCGTCGATCGCGCGACGGGGGTGTCGGCGCTGCCGATGAGCCCGCTCGGCGTGCAGTTCGACCTGCCCTTCACGGTCGACGGCCTGTCAGCGACCTCACCATCCGAGCGGCCCCGCGCGCGCTACCGCGCCGTCCTGCCGGGCTATTTCGAGACGATGGGGATTCGGCTGAAGCAGGGGCGGGTATTTGACGCGTACGACGGGCGGGAGGGCGGGCCGAAAGTGGCGATCGTGAACGAGTCGGTCGTGCGCCGGTACTTCGGGGCCGTCGATCCGCTCGACAAGCTCGTGCGCATGCCGATGGCGGGCGATCTCCATATCGTCGGGGTCGTCGGGGACATCAGGCATGATGGACTGCAGGCCTCGTCCCAGGCCGAAGTGTTCGTGCCGTACGACCAGTTCCCCCTCTCGCAGATGCAGATCGTCGTCTCGACCGACCTGGATGCCGCGACGATCGTGAAGGGCGTCAAGGCGCAACTGGCTGCGATCGACCCAACGCTCCCCATCGCCAGGGTCTCCACCATCGAAGATCTCGTGTCGGCCTCGATCGCGCAGCCCCGTTTCAACATGACGCTGCTGGCGGCGCTCGCGTTGTGCGCGGCGCTGCTCGCGGCGGTGGGCGTCTACGGCGTCGTCACCTACTCGGTCAGCCGGCGCACCGCGGAGATTGGCGTGCGCATGGCGCTCGGCGCCGATGCCGGGCGCACGTTCCGGCTCGTCGTGGGCGGCGCGCTGAAGGTGGTGCTCGTGGGCGTCGTGCTCGGCCTCGGTGGCGCGGCGCTGGCGGGCCGTTCGGTCCGGAACATCCTGTACGGCGTGCCGCCAATCGACGTCCTGACGTTTGCGGCCAGCGGCCTCGGCATCATCGCCATCGGTCTGATTGCCGCCAGCGTCCCGGCGCTTCGCGCCTCACGCATCGATCCGGTGGGCGCGCTCAGGCAGGAGTAGAGGCGGACCTACTCAATCCTCAGCGCTTCCACCGGCTCGACGCGCGTCGCCACACGCGCCGGCCAGGCAGCCGCGATGAAGACGACAGCCAGCAGCGCGAAGACGGCTGTCGCGTAGATAAACGGATCACGCGCGGTCACGCCCCACAACTGCGCCTCGATTAGGCGTGATCCGAACATCGCGAGGCCGAGACCGGCGATGCCTCCAATCATGGCGATCAGCGCGGCGTGTCGCAGGACAAGGCCATACATCTGCCCGCGCGTGGCGCCGATGGCCATCCGGATGCCGAATTCGCGCGTGCGCTCGGTGACCGACTGCGCCAGCAAGCCGTAGAGTCCGAAGGCGGCCAGCACGAAACCAAGACCGCCCAGGAGCGACAGCACCCAGGCGAATACACGCTGGCTCGCCAGTTGTCGATCGATGGTGCGCGTCCGCAGCGGTTGGTTCCCGGAAATCGGCACCGTCGGATCGATGCGCGCGGCGACCGCCTGAACCGCCTCGGAGGCAGCGCGCGTCGTCAGCGCAGACTTGACGAGAACGGTCGGGCGCACCACGAACACCGAGGTGCGGGCGAACGGCTCATACAGCGAGAGCTCGGGCTCCCCGCTGACGAGATCCGTCCGAACATCGCCGGCCACGCCGCCGACGACCAGCATCCGCGCGGGTGCGGCCCTGCCGCCCGGCATGATGACGGTCAACCCCAGGGGATCGGCCTCGCCAGAGAGCCGTTTGGCGAGCGACTTTCCGATGACGATCGCGTTGCCGCTGGCCTCGCCCAAAGCCATCGACTCCTCGGCGGTGAATCCTCGCCCCTTCAGGATTGAAATGCCGAGCACGGTGAAGTAGTCCTTGCTGACGCTGTTCGTTCGCACTTCGATCGGCTCGCGCGTCCCGCCGCCTGGCGCCTGAACACGCTGAAGGAATGCCGACGCGAACGGGTAGCTGTAGCTGAAGCTCACCGCCGTCAGGGCCGGGGTCGAGGAGAGCCCAGTTTCGAGGTCGCGCACGTACTGCAGCGCGCGCGCGGGCTTGTAGCCCTGGCTGGCAAGGTCGATGGAGTGCACGCTGACGCCATCGGCCTCGAACCCGGGATCGACGTTGCGCAGGCCGCGCAGAGTGGTCACCATCAACATCGCGCCGATGAGCAGCGCGAGCGAGAGCGCGAGCTGGACAACCGCGAAGCCGGCGCGCAGGCGACGCCCGCGCAGCGTACCCCGCACGCCCGCCTGCGAAAGTCCCACCGACAGCGCTCGATTGGCGCTCATCCACGCCGGAATAAAACCGGCCGCCAGCCCGCAGGCGATCGACACCGTCAGAGTCGCGAACAGCACGCGCGCGTCGATCGGCACCGTCAGTTCGACACCCGAGGCAACCACGCGCGGCAACACGAGCGTCAGGATCAACCGCGTCATGGCCGAGGCCAGACCGACGCCGAGCGCCGCGCCGGCCACCGTCAGCAGGCAGCTTTCCGTGAGCTGCAGTTGGCCGCGCGCGCCCGGCGCCCAGCGCCAGCCTCACGGCGTGCTCGCGCTCGCGGCGCACGCCGCGGAAGATCAGGACGTTGGCCAGGTTCGCACAGCCCAGGACCACGAGCACCGCGCCAATCAGCAGGAGTCGCTGGACCATCGTCCGATAGGTGTCGCGCGCGAGGACCTCCGGTCCCAACCCTGGGAACACGCGCGCTCGGACGGTCTGAAACTGGCTGTTCTCCTCTGGGTGGCGTTCGGCGAGGCCCGGCGCGAGCACGTCGAGTTCCGCCTGTGCTGACTCGAACGTCGCTCCAGGCCGCAGGCGAACGACGAATGAATAGAACGTACCGTCGCTGCGGGTGACTGTCGGCAAGATCGACGAAAAGTGGTGCACCTGACGGTACGCTGCGCCGGGATACCAGACATCCACGACGCTGAAGGGCGTAATGCCGCGAAAGCCCTCGGGCGCGACTCCGATGACGGCGAGGCGCCGGCCGTTCAGCAGAATCGTCTTGCCGAGCGCGCTCGTGGGCGTGCCGAAGACGCGTCGTGCCAGGCCGTCGCTCACGACCGCGACCAGCGCGCCGTACGGCAGCACATCCTCCTCGGCAGTGAAGAACCGGCCGGCGGACGGCCGGACGCCAATCGTCGCGAAGAGGTTCGCGTCCGCGTGGGCCACGCCCGTGTTCTCAGCCCCCCGGCCGTCGATGGTGACGCTGTCAGAGCCTTCCTGCGTCCCGGTATTGGGCGGTTTTCAAGAAAGAGAGCCCCAGTGCATCGTCGGTCCGTCGCCTCCATTGCCGCTCTTGCACTCGTCGCCGCCTGCGGTGGCAAGGGATCGACGCCCACCTCGCCAACCACCACGCCGACTCCAGCGCAGTCGTCGTGCGCGTCGTGGGCCGCGCAGCAGCGGGGAATCGGGGTGCCCTCGGCCATCGGCGGCTTTGTCGCCCAGCGCGAGGCTCTCTACGCGGCCGGCGGCGGGGTGAAGGCCGTCGGCAGCAAGTACTACGCGGCCTATTTCCCGAGCGGCTTTGCGTCCTCCTCGACCCGCCGGGTAATGATTGCGCTCCACGGCACCGGCGGAGCCCCCGAGGCCGAGTGGAATGACTGGAAATCCACGCTCGACGCGCGCGGCTGGGGCTTCCTCGGCCTCAAGTACTTGGACGATGCCACGGGAAGCTATGAAGAAGAGCCGGCGATTTACGCAAACATCAAGTCGATGTACGACGAGGTGCGCGCCGCGTGCGACTTTGGCAGCGCATCGATGTTCGTCGTGGGCTTCTCACGCGGATCGGCGCAGAGCTTTGGGACAGCCTACCTCGACGCGAAAGACCGCCGGTTGATCACGGCGGTGGGCAATAACTCAGGCGCCTGGCTCCTCAATGGGCGGCCCACGCCCACGCTGCAGCCCATCGAGAACACCAACAACCTCACCGGCATGTCGGGCACGCGCTTCTGGATGTATTGCGGTGGTCAGGACATGGAACAAGGATTCCCGATGTGCGACGAGATGGCTCAGGCGGAGACGTGGGTCAAGAAGTATGGCGCACCGTGGAGCGGCTCTATCGCGACCCCACGGGCACGCACGGCGGCCTCACGCGCAACCAGGACGCCATTTCCGCGATGTTCACCTACTTCGAGGGCCTGAGGTAGCGCCATTCGAACCGACACCGCCGTAGTCGAACTGCAGCCGGACCGCTCGCGTTCTCACCCTTCGTCCTGGAGTAGGGCTTTCGGCTACTGGAGCTCGTCGAGCGATACGAGCCCACGCTTAGCATTCGGGTGAGGCTTCAGCGCGGGACCGTCCTGTCGCACACCCGCACCTACGAGAAGAACCTGAAAGACCTCGCCCAGCTCTGGATCGGGACCGACGGCCCTCCCGGGAACTAATTCCCCTTACGGGGCCGGAGTCGTTCGTACCGGAGAAGGACGACCCCGTTCCCGAAAGTTCGGGTCTCGGCGAGGCGGAGCAGGACCTTCTCCTTCGAAGGGGGAAAAAGGCGCTTCCCCTCGCCGATCTGGATCGGGTGGACGCAGATCCGGTACTCGTCGATCAGGTCCTGGCCCATGAAGGCCGCGGCCAGGTCTCCTCCCCCGACCACGAGATCCCCACGGGCCCGGAGCTTGAGCTCCTCGACCTCTCCCGGCACCACGTCCCGGGCGATCGTCGTATTCCACCCCGCCGAGGTGAGGGTCCTTCGAATAGACCACCTTGGGCATGTCCCGCCAGATCCGGGCGAACTCCTTCACGGAAGGTGCGCTCCCGGGGTCCAGGTCGGCGGTCGGCCAGAATCCGGCCATGAGCTCGTAGGTGACCCGTCCGTTCAGGAAGGCTCCCATCACGTTGAGCTCCTCGATGACGTGGGCGTGGAGCTCGTCATCGACCATGTGCCAGTCGATCTCCTTCTTCGGTCCCTCGAAGAAGCCGTCCAGGGAAACCTGGACGAAGAGGATCACCTTTCTCATCGCGAGTTCTCCCGCAGTCGCCAGGGTGGACTACCTCGGCTGGCCCCGTCGCAGACTCCACAGTCCGCGCGCCGAGAGGATGAAGGTAAGGCCCCCAAGCCCGCCGAGCGCCCAGAGTGTCCAGACGAAGAAGAAGCCGCCGGTGGACCTGGCGATCTCGCCGTAATGTGCCCCCCTCATGTGGATGACGGGCATGGCTGCCGCGAACAACCCGACGAGCAGCATGATGACGTGCCCCGATCGCCGTTCGGCGAGCACGAGCGTCCCGTACAGGAAGACCGCGAGGACGAGCAGCGCAGTGTTCGAGGGCTCGGCCTTCGATATCCCACGGACGATGTCGTCTGTAATGTGAAGCGTCAGCAAGAGGATCGAGAGCAGAGACGTGACGACCAGGATTGCGTTTTGCTTCATTCGATACTCCGGTGTTGGATTCCGCGCTGGTCGAATCCGAGCTCGCGCAGCGCCGACGGTCGGCCCACCTGCCATGCGGGCGTCTCTCGACACCCGCGCCAACAGCGTGGCGGCACGCGTGCGCTCGAACAACCAGCTTGCGACGAAGAGCGGATTCGCCCCGCCGAAAGGCGGTTACATCTCGTCGAACGGGGGCCTACATCTGCCGGAACAGATGCAGGTAGTTGCGGCTCACCGGCAGAACCTCGTCTCGGCCCCTTACGTGAATCTCCGCCGTTTCGTTGTCATGCCGCCTGACATGGCTGATCGCGCGCAGATTCACGACGACCGACCGATGGACCTGCGCGAATTGCTCCGCATCGAGCTGCTCGAGCAGCTCCTTCAGCGGCGTCCGCACCACCGCCTCGGCCGGTTTCCCTCCATCGCGCCAGGCGACGATGGTGTACTTCGCGTCGGAGCGAAGGTAATCGACGTCGTCGATCGCGATCAGGCGCACGGTCTTCCCCGCTTGCGCGCGAATCCATCGCAGCGCCGCGCTCTTGCCGCCGCCACTCTGCAGCTTCGCGAGCTGATCGCTCAGTTGCTGCAGCAGCTGCTCGGTGTTGATCGCCGGCCGCGACGACCGCAGACGTTCCTTGAGACGGCTCACGGTTTCCGCGAGCCGCGCCTGTTCGACCGGCTTCAGCAGGTAATCGAGTGCGCCCTGCGCAAACGCCTGCACGGCGTAGTGATCGTACGCCGTGACGAACACGAGGTGCGCGCGCCGGCCGATGTGCTTCGCGGCATCGACGCCGGAGAGTCCCGGCATGTGGACGTCGAGGAAGCAGATGTCGGGATGCCGCTCGTCGAACAACCTCACCGCCGCCCGCCCGTTCCTCGCCTCGGCCACAATCTCGAGCTCGGGCCACACGATCGCCAGTTTGCGCCGCAGCGCATCGCGCAGCAGCGGTTCATCGTCCGCGATCAACGCTGTCGCGTGGGCGTTCATGTTTGTGCCGGCATGTCGATTTCGACGAGGGCGCCGCGGGGGGCGCCGGACGTCAGGCGCAGTTGCGCAGCATCGCCGAAGATCAGCTGCAGCCGCTCGCGCAGAGCCGTGAGCCCGGTCCCGAGACCGCTGACCGATTGATGGAGTCCGGCGCCAGTGTCGGTGACGCGCACCACGCAGCGTTCACCAATCCGAGCGATGTCGATGTCAATCCGGCCTCCTTCTTCGCTGGGGTCGATCCCGTGTCGCACGGCATTCTCGACCAGCGTCAACAGGGTGGTCGGAGGACAGCGAACCTTCAGCGCCGACGGGTCGACGTTCATCGCGTACTGGAGGCGATCGGGCATGCGCATCTGCATCAACTCGAGATACGGTCGAACGAGCTGCAGCTCGCGCTCGATCGTTGCCGCGGACTCGTGCAGCAGCGGCACCGCCGCGCGCAGATACGCCGTGAGGCTCCGGAGCACCGCCGACGCGTGGGGCGAGCCCGCCTCGACGAGCGCCTGCACGTTCGCGAGCGTGTTGAAGAGGAAATGCGGGGCGACTTGCGCCTGCAGCAGATGCAATCGCGCGTCGAGTGCCTGCCGCTCGAGCTCACTGCGCTCGAGCGCGAACGCCAGCTTCTGATCGCGGGCGAAGGCTTCCTTCTGGCGGACGACCGCCGCGAGCGCCGTCCACGGCGCCAGGAGGATGGCGGCGAACGTCAGATGCGTCCACCCGTTCATCCGGACAGGATCTTTCCAGAACGGCGGGGCACTTTGCGGCGTGGACAGAACGTAGATCAGCAACGTCGTCACCGGCATGAGAACGCCGACCGCAACGACTTGCAATGCCCATCGCTGGAGCCACTGCGGCAGACTGCGTGGCCACGCCTCGAAGAGTCCGAAGGCAGCCGTCGCCGACAGGCCGAGGACGATGGTGCGGAGGAAAAGCGAGGATGGAGAACCTCTCCAGACGCTCATCATCAGGAGCCCGACGCCGATCGACATTGTCAGCGCGACTGCAACGCGCCGCGTTGTCTTCGCAATGATGCCGGCCCGTTTCGCGGCCGTCGCCAGTTCGGACATGACCTGAGGATACCTGCTTGTGGGCGAGCTGAGTGCGTCTCCGGCGCTCGCTCGTAGCGCAGCCCTTCAGGGCTGTCTTCGCGGTTTTGAAAACCACCTCCCGGGTCTCACGGGTGCCCGGGATGGTAGCACGCAGTCATGGCGGGAGGCTCGAGGCCAACGTGAAATGCGGCATGATAGGGCCGAGGATACTGATGCCCAGAACGACAATTATGGCGAGCGCCGCCGTTCTTGCCGTCGCGCTCGTGTCGCTTCCATCCGCAGCCTCTCGCGTCGGTGCCGGCTCGGCCGCGACAGGACTGACGATCGGGAACGTGCGAATCGCGGACGGCAGAGGTGGCGCACTCCGCCGTGGGGGCGTGCGCATCGAAGGGGAGCGGATCGTCGGCGTCGGGCAGGTGAAGCCACGCGAGGGAGACACCGTCATGGACGGCGGCGGCCTGGTCCTCGCTCCTGGCTTCATCGACATTCACAACCACTCGACGACAGGCCTGACCGGCGATCCGGCGGCCGAGACACAGGTTGCGCAGGGGATCACGACGGTCGTCGTCGGCGCCGACGGTTCGTCGCCGTGGCCGATCGCGGCTTACCTCGCGGAGCGGCGCAGCAAGCCGGCCGCGCTGAACGTGATGGTGATGGTCGGTCACGCGACCGTCCGCCAGATGGTCATGGGGTCCGACTACAAGCGTCCCGCGCGCGACGACGAGATCGCGAAGATGGCTGCGCTCGTCGACCAGGGCATGCGCGAGGGGGCGATCGGCCTGTCGAGCGGCCTCGAGTACGAGATCGGAAGCTACAGCGAGACGAAGGAAGTCGTCGAGCTTGCGAAGGTCGCCGCCCGGTACGGCGGCTTCTACATGTCGCACGTCCGCGACGAAGCCGACAAGGCGTTCGAGGCGTTCCGCGAGGCGATCCAGATCGGCGAAGAGGCGAAGATCCCGGTACAGATCTCACATATCAAGCTGGGAACGGTGGGCGTCTGGCGCCGGGCCGCGGACGTCGTCAGGCTGATAGAGGGTGCGCGGAAACGTGGGATCGACGTCACCGCGGATTGCTATCCATACCAGGCCTGGCACTCGACGATCACCGTGCTCGTCCCCAACAAGAAGTACGACGATCCGGCCAGCGTCAAGAGAGCGCTCGACGACGTGGGCGGAGCCGCGAACGTGATGATTGACGGAGACAAGGCGCATCCCGAGTACGAGGGCAAGACGCTCGACGCGATCGCGAAGGAGAGCGGCGTCACGCCGGTTGACGTGTTCATTCAAATCGTGAAGGACGGCGGGGCGAGCGTGATCGCGACCTCGATGGTCGACGAGGACATCCGCGCGTTCTACCAGCAGCCGTGGGTGATGGTGGCGAGCGATGGCGGGATCGGGATGCGCCATCCGCGCGGCGCCGGCACGTTTCCGCGCGTGCTCGGCCCGTTCGTGCGCGAGCGCCACTGGCTGACGCTGCCGGAGGCGGTCCGCAAGATGACGAGCGCGCCGGCCGCGCGCCTGAAGCTGAAGGACCGGGGCACGATCGCCGAAGGAAACGTGGCGGACCTCGTCCTGTTCGATCCGGCGACCGTCGTCGATCGGTCCACGTTCAAGGAGCCGTTCCTGCTGCCCGCGGGGATCAGCCGCGTGTTCGTCGGCGGCAGTCTCGTGTGGGACCAGGGCAAGCCCACGGGCGCGCTGCCGGGCAAGATGCTCCAGAGGTTCTAGAGAACCTGCAGAGAACCTCGCCGCAGGCAGGGCTAAAGCCCTGCGCTACCGGGTGGCGCCAACGCGCGCACCGGTGAGCTGCGCGACGGCGGCGAGCGTGGTCTGCGCCGCGTTGAGCCCGAGCTTGAAGTCCTTGTCCGAGAAGGTCGCGTAGACGTCGGTCGCCTGGTGCCAGTGTGGATCCCAGCCGGCGCCGATCTGCGCGCCGCGCTCGTTCTCGCGCAGGCTGATCGCGGGGACGAGATCCATGAACGGCGTCGAGTCCGTGTTGGTCATGTGCGGGCCGACCGCGGCCGGATAGTCGGTCGCGTACTTCTCGTTCGCGCTCTTCAGGAGCCAGGCGAGCTTCTGCGCCGCGTCGGCCATCTTGGCGGACGACTGGAACTCGATGTTCACGTCCGCTTCAAGGCGCTGCTCCGGGCTCACCTTGCCGTCCGGTCCGGGCATGCCGTGGTCGAACATCATCATGTCGTGCTGGATCATGCCGAGCCACTTCGGCTCCGGATACTTGTGCGATCCCGCCGGATCTTCCTTGCCCTGGAGATCCTTGCGCTGGTCCACGTAGGCGCGGGCGCCGTTCAATCCGGTCTCTTCGTTGTTCCAGAGCACGAACCGGATCGAGCGTTCCGTCTGCACGTCCGGGGCACTGAACACGCGCGCCAGCTCCATGACTATCGCGGTGCCCGATCCGTCGTCGTTCGCCGCCTCTCCCCAGCCGTGGCCGTCCATGTGGCCGCCGATGATGTACATCTCCTCGGGACGGGTGGTGCCGACCTTCGTGCAGAAGACCTCTTCCCGCGGTCCTGGCGTTGTGGGCTGTGAGTTGATCTCGCGGAGCTTCAGGTCCGGCTGGTTGTTCGGGTCGTTGTTGACGCCGCTGCGCGCGCGATAGCCGAAGATCGTGCTGCCGCCCGACCCGCCCCGGCCGCGGCCGCCGGTCCCCGGCCCTGCACCTTGGCCGCGGCCGCGCTGCCCGCCGGCTGCCTGGCCTCCGCGTCCCGGCTGGCCGGCCTCTCCACCCCGGCCGGTCGCCCCGGGCGCGGCGGCGCCGCGTCGAGCCCGCGGCGCCGGTTGGTACGTGTACTTGATGCGTTCCGTGGTACAGCCGTAGCTCTTCAGCTGCGCCTCTATCCAGTCAACCGCCGCGCGGTTCCGATCCGTCCCCTGCCGGCGGTCGCCGAACTGCGTCAAGCCCTTGATGGTCGCCTTGTACTTCTCGAGATCGAGCCGTTCCACCAGCATGCGCACGGGGTCAGGGGCTGCGGGCGTCTGCGATGCCGCGGGCGCCTGCCCGGCTGGGGGCGTGCCCTGCGCGAACGCAAAGGCGGCGAAAGACACCATGCCGCACGCTGCGGCAGCGACGATCTTCGAGCGCATGTCGGGCCTCCGATTCAAATGAATGACGCCGCGTATGCTACTTCTCTTTTCCCCCGGGCGGATCAAGAATACCCGGATGGCCCACGGCGTCTGACCCGATCGGAGCGGACCATAGGCCCGCCTTCAGGCGAGGGAGGACACAGGGGCAGGAGGTTGTCATGAAGAGGCTTTTTTCAATCGTGGCGGTGGCGGCCGTGGTGATGCTGCCGGTGTATGCGGCGGGCCAGGACAAGCCTGCGGCCAAGGCCAAGGCGGCGGCGCCGGCGGCCAAGATGCTCAGGGCGAGCGGGACCGTGACGGCCGTCGCGGCCGATTCGCTGACCATCAAGGAGAAGACCGGAGACGTGACGTTCGCGGTTGACGCGAAGACGAAGGTCACCGGCCCCGGCGCCGGGACCAAAACCGCCGAAGCCAAGGCCGCGGGCAAGACCACGGTCCTCACCGATTTCGTGAAGGTCGGCGACATGGTGACCGTCAACTATCACGAGATGGACGGGACCAAGCACGCCGCGAACGTGCGGCTGATGGCCGCGACGAAGAAGTAAGCGCTCTTCTTCAGCGTCGAGAAGGCCGGGCGCCGTGTGCCCGGCCTTTGCTTTTCGCGCCGGCCGGTTCACTGACGCGTCAGGGGGAGAGTGTCATGACACGCGCACAGGCCGTCGAGTTCTTCGCACGCCATCAGCAGGCCTGGGACGCCCGCGACGCCGAGGCACTCGCGAACAGTCACACCCTGGACGGACGCATCATCAGTCCGATCTTCCGCACCGTCGAAGGCCGGCCGGCGATCCTGCACTCCTACCGCGCGCTGTTTCAGATCTTCCCAGACTGGCGCTACACGGGGGAGACGGTGCTCGTGGACGGCAACCAGGTGGCGCAGCCGTTCACGGTCACAGCCACGCACGTCGGCGAGTTCATGGGGTTTCCCGGGTCCGGGCGCCGGACGGAATTCAGCGGTGTGCGGCTCCTCGAGCTCCGCGACGGCCTCATCGCGCAGGAACGCCGGTACTACGATTTCACCGGCCTCCTCGTCCAGCTCGGCATCCTCCAAGGCAAGCCCGCGCGCGCGTAAGAGATCCGAGCGAACGAACGCCGTGAGTGAGCCGCGCGAGCGGAGTGGGGATCGCGGGGTCCGCGCGAGCGAGCGCGCAGGGGGGTCTGGCGGGGCGAAG
>MELC01000082.1 GCA_001767455.1 Acidobacteria bacterium RIFCSPLOWO2_12_FULL_66_21 | reverse complement strand
TTCTCCCCGTCAGCATACGCTACTGTAACGGGCGCGACCTTAATCCGATATTCCGGCATTTTGGTACCCTCCTTTTAGAACATGTTGCAGCATATACCATGGCGACTTCCTCGCCGCCGAGCGACTGTCGGCGTTCGAATGTTGAATGCATGGTCTTCACGAGCTGGCATAGTACGCCGCCCAACGCCCGCGCTTCAGCCGCGGGGCATCATGGACCAGTGGCCCGCCGGCTGCAAGCGCTCGTTGGGCCGCCCTCAGCCCCGATGCGAGGTCCCCACGCCACCGGCAACCGGCGCCCGAGGTTGCTCCATAGTCAGACGACGACCATTCTGGTCTGGTGTAGGACCCAGAGGCAGGCGACTACGATTCCGAAGATCCCGACGACGCCCAGCGCGCGGAGCGGAGCCAGGCGCCGGTCGCATGGCGCAATGGCCTCGCGCGAATAGCTGCGCAGGAACACGACATAGGCGATGAAGGCCATCAGTGTTCCGGCGATCACGTCGACAACGTAATGCTGCTTGGTCTACAGAGTCGATACGCCGATGAGCGAGGCCCACACCACGGCGGCGATTCCGACTCCCTTGTGCACGCGGTACGACGCAAGCGCCGACACGAACGAGTGCGCGACGTGGGATTGATCTTTCGGCCGACCTGGCGGCGGCGCATCAGCCGCGCGCGCTTCCCTTCCGCACAGCAGGCTTTCTCGCGCGCGTCGGCTGCATGCGCCGGTTAGCCGGCTTCCGGCCCACCAGCTTGTCGTACTCGGCGTGCGACCCGATCCAAAACCAGATCAGGTCGTTTTCTGCCTCGACGGCCAGCGCCCGGTAGCGCAATCCTACCCGCGCCGACCAGAACTGGCCGACTTTCTTGAAGTGCAGGGATCGATGCGCGGGATCGGCTTTGAGGAGGTCATAGCTCCGATCCGCCAACCGTCGAACTTCTTGGGGCAATCCGCGGTAGCAGCGCCAGAACCGTGGGTTGGCGTGGTGCTTCACAAATCGGTGCAACGGCCCGCACGCAGGTCCTTCAGGGCCTCGCGGGCCAGCGCATCGAGGCGCCCCGCCGCCGCGTCCTGCTCGAACTGCCGGTCCCACACCGCCGCGTCGTACTCGGCGAACCACTTCCGAAAACGAGCCAGTTCGCGCTTCGGCAGCCGCCGCACGGCCCCGGTGATCTGCTCGACGGTGGTCATGTGAAAAGCCTACTCCGGGTCAACGGCCAAGGCAACCGATCCGCCGCCGTCGCCCGTCCGGCTAACGTATCAGTCACCTGCAAAGCACCCGGACACCCATCGCCCCGGATGCCGACGCCATCGCTCGAGATCGACGCGAGGAGGCGGAGGACGACGATGCGGCGGCCAGGTCTCAGGACGTCGCCTTTCGTGGCCGGCGGCCGGGTCGCAGGGCCGCAGACAACTCGCCGATGTCGTCAAGGGGCCATGCGGTGATCCGGGGATCGACGGGATAACGGTGCCGGCCAGGATAGACGATCCACAGATGGTCGAGTGAGAGGTCGTCGAGTGCGGTTCGCATCGACCGTGTGGTCGCAGGCGCGTCGCTGAACTTGACCTCCACGCCGTATCGCCGCCCGTTGACGACGAAGAACAGGTCGAGTTCTGCTCCGCCATGGGTGGCCCAGTAATACGCCTCAGGCGGCCTGACCGCTGCGAGCACCTGCTCGATCGCGAACCCTTCCCACGACGCCCCGACGCGGGGATGTCCGAGCAGGGCCCTGCGGTCGCGTAGATCGAGCAGGCTGTGCAGAATCCCGGAGTCTCGCAGGAACACCTTCGGCGCCTTGATCTGCCGCTTGCCCACGTTCTCGTGCCACGACTGCAGCTGCCGCAGCATGAAGGTGCCAGTCAGGATGTCGAGATAGCTCCGGACGGTCTTGTCGGAGAGCCCCATCGAGCGCGCCAGCTCCGAGCTGTTCCACGTCTGGCCGTGATAGTGCGCCAGCATGGTCCAGAAGCGGCGCATGGCCGCGGCCGGAATCGTGATGCCCAGTTGCGGGATGTCACGCTCGAGAAACGTGCGAATGAACGCCTCGCGCCAGCGGACGCTGTCCTCCGACGACCGCGCCAGGTAGGCGCGCGGGAAGGCGCCACGGACCCAGAGCCGCTCCCACGCACCGGCGCCGACCTCCTGGAGGTCGAAACCTGAGAGCTCAACGAACTCGATCCGGCCCGCCAGGGTCTCGGACACGCCGCGCACCAGCGCAGGTGACGCACTGCCGAGCACGAGAAACCGGGGCGGCCTGCCCGGGCGGTCCACCAGCACCCGCAGCACGTTGAACAATTCGGGCCGGGTCTGGATCTCGTCAACCACGATCAGGCGCCGTTCGCCACCGAAGACCAGCTCCGGGTTCTCGAGGCGGCGGAGGTCGCCTGGCGATTCGAGGTCGAAATACACGGAGTCGCGCCGCTGAGCGAGCTGCCGGGCCAGCGTCGTCTTGCCGCACTGCCGGGGGCCGAGGAGCGCTGTCACGGGGGACCGGCGCACCGTGGCCTCGAGCTCGTGCAGGCGTCCGGCTCTCGTCAGCTGTGCCACGGCGAAAATATTACCATGAAAATTCGGAATTAAACTCCGAATTCTCATTACTCGCGTCAGCGCGTGGCGCGTGCGGCCTTGACGATGTCGGCCTCGGACGGTACGTACGCGTCCACGAGAAACTGGCCGAATGGAACGGGCTCCAGGGCGCTCCGAGCCGCTGGATCGGCGCGTCCAGGTACCCCAGGGCCTTGGTCGCGACGACGGCCGCGACTTCCCCGCCGAACCCTCCGCGCACGTTCCGAACTTACGATGTTCGATCATATCCTCGGTTGACAAGCGTGCTAGACAAGTGCCGCCGGAATCGACTGGACAGCCGTCGCCGCCAAGGCCAAGATCCTTCACATCATGGACATCCTGACTCGCCGTCTTACCGTCGCCGCATTGCTCGTGTCCAGCCTCAGTGTGGCTGCGATCGCGGCGCACGTGCTCGAGCAGTCGCCGGCCGGCACAACCCTCGTTCTTTCCGCTCCCCGCCTCAAGAGCATGGCGGGGGCGCCGCGGGCTCTCTTGGTGGACGGCCTCTTCGTAGAGACCGCGCAGGGCCGGACGTCATTGTCGCCGGCGTTGACCGAACCGCCGCCACCTGGCGCCGGCTCCTGGACTCACCGCGCGACGCTCGCGGACGGTCGCGTCGTCTCGCTCTCGATCGTGCGGCAGGGAGATCGGATGACCTTGTCGCTGACAGCCCAGCCGACCACGGGCGTCATTCGCTGGGGCCTCAGCATCGATGCTGCGCGCGACGAGTACTTCACCGGTCTCATGGAGCGGGTCGTCGACGGCTCCCAGCAGGCCTCCTGGGCCCCCGGCATCACCGAGGCGATGAATCTGCGCGGTCAGAAAGTCGAGTTCCTGGTCAAGCCGACCCTGTCGGTCTACACGCCGTTCTATCTCTCGTCGCGCGGCTATTCGGTGACCGTGCGGGGCACCTGGCCGGGACATTTCGACTTGGCGGCCACCAATTCGGAACGCGTGGCGATCGCGTTCGAGGGCCCCTCGCTCTCGATGGTCATTAACACGGCCAGCACCCCGGCAGAGCTGGTCCGCGCGCACGCGCTCGAGGCCGGCCCGCCCTTCCTGCCGCCCAGGTGGCTGTACTCACCATGGCGGTGGCGCGACGAGCACACCCAGCGGACGACCTACTACGACGGCACGCCTGTCGCAGGGCCGTTCAACTCGGAGATCATGGAAGACGTCCTGATGATGCAGGCGTTCGGCATTCCGAACGGCGTCTACTGGATCGATCGTCCGTGGGGCGTGGGCAAGCCGTGGGGCTACGACGACTTCGAGATCCCGATCTTCGTCCGCGTCGGATCGACGCTCGACCTGGGCGACCTGTCGCGCGAGTGGGCAGACGCCCAGCGCATCGCGCGCGAGCGTCCGGATCTCAAGGCGCTCGAAGCGGACGTGACTCGCTGGTTTGCTGGTAGATCCGGACATAGTCAATGAGGTAGCGCTGCGGGAACAGCGCGTCGTTGATGCCTTTCTGCCCGCCCCATGAACCGCCAATCGCAAGGTTGATCAACAGGTATTGCGGTTTGTCGAACGGCCACGTGCTCGAACCGGTGCCTTCGTTCCGGAACGTGAAGTACTTCTGCCCGTCCACGAAAACCTCGATCCGGTCCGGGTACCACTCCATCGCGTACACGTGGAAGTCCTCCCACGGATTCGCCACGGTGACGATGGCGGTCTTCTGGGTGCCGATCGTGTGGTTGTAGGCGGCCGTGTGCACACTGCCGTGAATGGCGAGCGGATCGAACCCGACATTCTCCATGATGTCGATCTCGCCGCAGGCGGGCCAGCCGACCTGTGTACGGTTGGTGCCGAGCATCCAGATGGCCGGCCACGCGCCGTTGCCCGTGGGCAACTTCGCCCGCACCTCGACCCTCCCGTAGAGGAACTCGAACCGGCCGAGGGTGTTGATGCTGGCTGACGTGTAGGCATGGCCCTGGTAGGCCTCCTTGCGGCCCTCGATCACCAGGTTGCCCGTCTCGACGCGGACATTCTCCGGGCGGGACGTGTAGTACTGCGCCTCACGATTCCGGATGTAGCCGATCTCGTAGCCCCACTTCGCGGGGTCGAGCGCGCCGGTGCCGTCGAACTCGTCTGAAAAGACGAGCGTCCAGCCGGCGGGAATTGGGGTTGCCGCCGCCGGTGACGTGACGGGTGGGACAGAGGCCCTCTCCCCGGAGCAGGCAAACGCCGGCGTCATCAAGAGCAACATCCACGCGATCTGCAGCGGCAGACGAGTGAACACGGCGCACCCTCCAATTGGCCGCCGAGCGCGGGTCACGGCAGGCCGAAGTGTAGCATCGCTGTTGCCAGCACGTGTCGACCAGTAGCCGCGCCCCCGGACCGAGGTGTAGGATGCGCCTGTTCCGACACGGGAGCGGGGGTGAAGCTTGTCGAGACTACACACGCGTCGCGATGTCCTGACGATGGCTGGAGCAGGGTTGGCAGGAATGACGGTGACGGGAGCCGCCTCGGCGAGGTTTTCTCCGCAAGGCAGCACGGTGCCGCCGCCCTCCGGCGACATCATGGTTCGAACTACGCATGCCGGGAAGCGCTGGGCAGAGGAACCGCCGCTTCGGTGGCAGGCTGCCGGCGCGACCGATGAGAGCGCAATACGCCTCGATCCCGGCCGGACCTTTCAGGAGACACTCGGTTTCGGAGCGTCGTTGACCGATGCAGCCTGTTACATGATCAACCAGCTCTCGCCGGCCGCGCGCGAGCAGCTGCTGCACGAACTTTTCCATCCTTCCGAGATGGGCTTCAGCGTGTCTCGGCTGTGCCTCGGATCGAGCGACTATGCCACCAAGGCCTACAGCTATGACGACGGTGACCCGGATCCCGGGCTCGAGCGTTTCTCGATCGATCACGACCGCGAGTACATCCTCCCGATACTGCTCCAGTGCCGGAAGGTGAATCCGGATCTCTTCCTGCTGGGCTCTCCCTGGAGCCCGCCGGGATGGATGAAGGCCAACGACTCGATGCTCGGCGGCTCGATGAGAAAGAAGCACTACGCGTCGTATGCGCAGTACTTCGTCAAGTTCCTCCAGGCGTACGCCGCGGCGGGCGTACCGGTCGACGCCGTGACGACGCAGAACGAGGTCGACACCGACCAGGACTGCAGGATGCCCGCCTGTCTCTGGGGCCAGGAATACGAGATCGAGTTCATCTCACGGCATCTGGGCCCGCAGTTCGGCAGGAATAACCTCGGGACGAAGATCTGGATCCTGGACCACAACTACAACCTCTGGGGACGCGCGATCTGCACGCTCGACGAGCCCGGCGTCGCCAAATACGTGGATGGTGTCGCGTGGCACGGCTACGCGGGCAAGCACGACATGATGACGCGCGTACACGATGCGCACCCGAACAAGCACATGTACTGGACCGAGGGAGGGCCGGACTACACCAATCCCGCCTACCTCACCGACTGGACCCGGTGGTCGGCCACGTTCGCTGGCATCCTGCGCAACTGGGCGCGCTGCATCATCGGGTGGAATTTTGCCCTCGACGAACAAGGCAGACCGAACATCGGGCCCTTCACGTGCGGCGGCATCGTCACCATCAACTCGACGACCCGAGAGGTGGTGCGCAGCGGGATGTACTGGGCCCTCGCCCACTACTCGCGCGTCATCAAACGAGGCGCCCGGCGCTTCGAGTCCGAGGGCAGCTTGGAGAAGGTCTCGCACGTCGCCTTCACCAATCCCGACGGGACCAACGCGGTGGTTCTCACGAACGCGGGAGCGGACCGGACCGCGCGCCTGCGGCTCGCGCAGAGGGCTGTCGATGTCGCCCTGCCCGCCGATTCGGTCACGAGCCTGACCTGGCGCTGAGCGCATCTACTTCTTCGGCAGCTGGCCGGCGAGCAGGAACACGAGCGGCGCGTTCCAGTTGATCGCGACCTTGCTGTTCGATCCCCAGATGTAGTCGCTTATGCGGAGGCTCGGCGGCCGCCCACAGAATCTCGTCGGTGCAGTTGCGGTCTCCGCAGGCTCCCATGCCGATGCCGATGGGGTTGGTGAAGAGAATGTTGGGGTTCTTCTCGACCCAGGCGAACGCCCTTCGCGCCGAGTCCAGCGCCTTCACGGCGCGCGAAGGCATCCATGCGGCCGATGTGGGCACGGAAGAGATCTTCGGCATCGGTTGACGTGCGTCGGACCTTGGCGTCGAAGTTGAGACCTCCGTGCACGAAGCCGCCTGCCTGGAGGACGATCATCATCGCTTCGATCGCCTGATACAAGTCGGTCGGGAACTGATCGGTGTCCCAACGCAATCGAACTGACCCGCGGCGCATCGCCATTACAGGCGCCGTCGGGTCCAGTTCGTGTTGGGCGGCGGCATCGACGTAATGCCGATCTTCACCGCCACCATGACGAACGAGAGGGCTACGTCACCGACGCGGCCAGTCACCTCCCAGCACCAGGGCGTCAGACACGATTCAAGAAGCGGCTCAGTTCAAGTGCGTCGTTAGTGCGCCAATTGCCCTCCGTCTCTATAACCTCCGGATCTGTAGAGCGGTGTATGTCTGCTCAAGGTCAGCGACCAGTCGTTTGAATTCGAGCTCCTCGCGCAGGTTGTCGAGATGGGGATCGATCCGGAAGAACGGCCAGCACGGAAACCCGGTGTCTACGCTGCGTTCCAGCCACGCCATCGCCTTGTCCGTTTCCCCGAGTACCGCATGAATGCAGGCGATGTTGTAGTAGGTGTGGTGCGCGTGGCCAAAGGAAAGCGGGGAATCCAACGCCTGACGAACACACTCTAACGCGAGGGCGGTTTGGTTGCGCCGGGCGTGTAGCATGCCTTGCAGGCTGATGACCCCTGGCTCGTTGGGTACTTCTTTCAGAGCCGCCACCAACCGCTGCTCGGCGAGCTCCAGGTCTCCGCTCAACAGCGGAGGCAGTATGCGAGTGAAGAGCGTATACCTGTTTCCAGGGCGTTCTCGGAACCACGCTTCCGCTGCCTCTTCCGCGCGTGCGAAGTCCCCGCTATAGATATAGAAATACTCGAGGTTGCCGGTCCGAGTCTTCGGATTCGACCGCAACGCCTGCTCGTGGGCGAGGCGCCCTTCTTCAAGCCGTCCGATGTGCATGCAGATCGTTGCCATGCGATTATGAGCACGCTCGAGATTCGGTCGCGCGACCAGCACCTGTTCCAGCGCGGCGATGGCTTCCGCGTGTTGAAAGTTTCTCGCCGGGCTCCACAGGATCCAGGCCCGCGCCAGATGTCCCTCGGGCAGCGTCGGGTCGAGCGCCAGGGCCCGGCGGCAGTGGTCTTCCGCCTGCTGCAGCCACATGCGCTGCGAGTCGAATTGAAAGTGCATGTTCATTGACACGAACGACAACGCGGCATGCGCCAGCGCAAAGTCGGGGTCGCGCTCGACGGCGCTCGACAAGTGTTTCACGGCGATCCGCAGCGTTTCTGGCTGATCGGCGGAGCTCTCGCGCAGGCCCGCCATGAATTCGTTGTACGCCTCAGGGTCGCTGCTGTATCGGTCGCGCGACTTCGGCACAGCCGACGGAAACCGGCTGTGCAGTGATTCGGCGACCCGGCGTCCAATTTCGTCCTGGACCTCGAACACGTTGTCCAATATGAAGTCATGTTTCTCGGAAAGCGTGATCTTGTGCGTCGTCGCATCGAACAGCTGAATCGAGACGCGCCAGTGAGACCCAAGTTTCTGGACCGTTCCCTGCAGGATGTGGCGGACGCGGAGATCGCGGCAGACCTGGGCGGGTTCGGTACCGGCGGCGTAATTCAGGATCGCCGATGTCGGCGCGACCACCACATCCTCCAGGTTGCCGAAGATCGTAATGAGTGCATCCGCAAAACCCAGCGAAAGCGCTCTGCTGCCTTCCACATCGCTCAGAAAGACGAAAGGCAAGACGGCAATGGACGTGAGAAGTTTCGATCTTGCCTGGTTCGCAGTAGAAGATTCGTGGGCAGCCGCAGGCGTCGCGAGAGCTTCGAGCACCGCTTCGGCATGTGGGTACCGCTCCGCGGGATGCTTGCGCAGCAGCGTCTGCACAATGGCGGCGAGGTCCACGCCCACGAGCGGCGAGGCGCCAATCGGCGGTGGATCGTCGTGGAGGATCGCATGCAGCGTATCCACCGCTGAGGGCCGGGGCCACGGATGTCTCCCAGTTAGCATTTCATACAGCAGGATCCCGAACGCGAACAGGTCACTCCGCGCGTCAACGTCCTGTCCCTGGACCTGCTCCGGTGACATGTAGGCGACCGTCCCGAGAATCTGACCTGGCTGACTGACTTGCATCGTTGTGCGCTCGGCCTGAAGCTGCGCGGACGTCGGCAACCATTTCGCCAAGCCAAAATCCAGCACCTTGACGTAGCCATCCGCGCGCACCATCACGTTTTCGGGCTTCAGGTCGCGATGGACCACCCCCGCCCGATGCGCGGCGCTCAGGGCTTCGAGCACTTGCCGCGCAATTTCGAGGCTGCGCGCCAGAGGCAGTGCACGCCGGAACCACTCCCGCAAGGTCTCGCCGTCAATCAACTCCATCACCAGGTAGTTGGGGCCGACGTCGTACAGCGTGCAGATATTGGGATGATTCAGCGAGGCGACGGCGCGCACTTCGCGGTCGAATCGCTCGCTGAAGCGCTCCCCGACCACCTTGATCGCAACGTCGCGACCCAGCCGGGCATCGAACGCCCTGTAGACCTGGCCCATGCCGCCCGAGCCCAGGAGGCCATGAATCTGATACGGCCCGAGCTGTGCCCCTGGGGCCAAGAGCGTGACGGTCGGCTCGTCCGGCAGGCTCGCCCTGCCTGCCCAGGCCGGACCGTCGAGCAACCCGCCCGCTCCCGAGATCGGCTGCGCCAGCAGCGATTCGACCTCGCGCCGCAACGCCGCATCGCCCGCGCACGCCGCATCCAAATACGATGCGCGCTCGCCCACGGCCCGCGCCCGCGCGGCTTGACAGAGTTGCTCGACTTGTTCCGAGCGCTTAGGCGTCATGCATCACCGCAAGGCAGCGACCGTCGACCCGTGCGTCATAGACCGCGCCCATCCCGGCCCCGCCGTTGACCCAGGAAGAGTCTTAGCCGGCCGCCCAACGCTGCGCTTGAGTAGCGAGCGCGGCCTATCTTGCCATCGCGCGCTCGCCTGCTCCAAGCGCTTGTTGGGCGGCCGGCGGCTTCCGTCCACCCGCCCGCGGCCCCGCGCAGGGCCAGGTTGGCGAGCACGACGCGTGCGGTCCTGCGTGGTCCTCACCGCTGGCGATAGATCGCGGCCGCTCCACACGCCGCCACCCCGCATCACGACACTCGCTCTTCGAAACAGTCGGCAATTGCGTCGTTCGTCCTTTCTGCCGCGTCTGGCTCGTGTCGGAGCACTCTGCACTACTCGATGAGAGAAGCCAGACGGACGCGCTTGCCGATCGACGGTGGCTGGAATCCGACGAAACCGCCCTTGTGCCAGCTGACCCAGCGCCAATGGGGATCTTCCAGCGGAAGGGGGAAACGGAAGGAGACCGCGGCTGGTCGGGCGTCGTCGGTCAGCTCGAGGACCTCGATGGCGATCCCGTCGTGCACGATCGGCTCGGCCGGGAACGGCTCGTCGGCACCTCGGAAGAGCCACTCGGAGGTCTGGAAGAACCGGAGTGGCTGTAACGGTTGGAGCGAGCGCCCCGGCGGTCCCGTCCCAGGCCGCAAAAGGAAGCCGCCCTCGGGACGGACCACCAAGGTATGCGCGTCGGTTCGCTCGATCTCTACGGGGTAGAGGCTGCTGGCGAGGACGAGGATCTCTGACGGAATCGACTTGCCTTCAAGCGCATTGATGACCTGCGCTAGGCCGGTGTAGAAGACGGTCGGTGTGTGGGTGACGATAGCATGCTGGCCGACTATCTGGGGGTCGGCCGGGAAGGTCGCCGAGACCCTTCTGATGGTGGCGCCGAGGGCGGCCAGGGCGGCGATCGTCCTCATCATGACGAGCGGCGCCAGCACCAGGTGAACAACCAGAAGGACATATGCAAAGGGCCGTGCCAACTTGCGCCAGGCGAGGAACGGGGATTGCCCAGCATCGCCAAGGGCGTTGGCGACGAAGATTGCCGTCAACGCCATACCTCCCAGCCCGGACATGACCAGCAGCCGGTCGCTGGGAAAGGTCGCGCAGGCAGGCAGAAGCGACCCCACCATGCCCAGGACCCAGAAACGGGCAGTTCGTTCGCGGCGCAGGAGTGGCCACACGAGGGCCGCGAGCACGGTCAGTCCGGCGACCGCGAAGAGCCAGAGTCCGCGGGCGACCTGGTGCGAGGCCACAGTCGACAGGTCCGAGGGTGGGAAGCCGACCTGTCCCATGAGCAGCAGCGGCGCCCGCTCGATCACCGCACTGAAGAAACTCAGAGGGTGGCCCCCTGGGTCGATGTAGAGGGCCGAGTTGCTCGCGCCGTAGCCCAGGGCCTTGTAGGCGAGCCACCAGACAACGCCGACCGCGACCGGGGGCGCGATCGCTAACAGCCTCTTCCTCAGGCTTCCTCTGTCGATGAAGAGTGCGTAGCCCAGCAGGTAGGCACCGCCACCGACGGCGCTTTCTCCCCCGAGCAGGCCGAGTCCCAGGAAAAGCGGCGTGAGCCACATCCCGGGCCGCCAGCCATCGCGGCGCCAGCGGTCGTAGACCAGGATCGACGCGATGGCGAACACTGCCGCGATGGTCGCGTTGCGGTTGGCAATCCAGGCGGCTGGCGCGGCGTGGGCGTCATCGATCGCGAACCCGAGGCCGGCAAGACCTGCCACCCATGGCGCGAGCGATGGCGAGGAAAGCCGCCGGTAGAGATGGGCCGCCACGACCACGGCGGCCGCCATCCACAGCAGCGAGTGGACGTGCATCCAGTGCGGCTGGTCCCGCCACAACGCGAGGTCGAAGGCGTGGGTGAGGCCGGTGAGCGGCCGGAAGAAAGCGATCCGCAGCTCCCGCGATGCCCACCAAGGGAGGGGACCGGAGTTGACGGTCCAATCATCGCCAACGAAGGCAAAGAGCTCAAGAGGGGAACGCGTCAGCTCCGGCAGCTGCGGCAAGGCGAGCAGTGCCGCTCGATGAAAGTAGTCGTCCAGGAGCAAGCCGATGCCAATCGCGGGCGAGGCGAGGGCAAAGGCGAGCGCGCCCAGCCACCAGGGAAGCTGTTGATGCCCGAGAACCCTCACGGCACAGCTCAAGAGTTTTTCGAGTTTCGAGTCATTCACGTGTCGGCCCGCCCAACGGTTGCGGCTCACCCGCGGCCGTTCACAGCTCATCGGCGGCCGTCGGGTGCAGCCGCGGGTTGGACTAAATCCGCCTGCGGCGGATAGATCAAGACCTCGGTACTGACCGTCGGGTTCTCCCACGTCGTCGCGACGAAGCGCGTGAAGATCTCCTC
>MELC01000081.1 GCA_001767455.1 Acidobacteria bacterium RIFCSPLOWO2_12_FULL_66_21 | reverse complement strand
CGCATCGGCCAGTTGATGATCCGGTTCAACTGGTAGTCGCGCGGTCCGGTTGAAGCAGGGCTGAAGCCCTGCGCAACCGGGACGCGAGCCGTACCCGCCGCAGACATGTTGCGCAGCCCTTCAGGGCTGCCTGTTGCGGCGGCCTCGGCAACCGGCCGGTGGAGCGTGTCGGAGCTCCACCGGCTCTCCCCTTTCAATGGCCAGCGCGTGTCGGGTGCGTAACCTCGTCGCGCCGCCACTCCCCTTGTCGCCTTCGGGACTGAGAACCTCGACTGGCCCGCCGCGGCGCCCGGCACGAAGACGGCGCGCTTGATCCGTGCCGGACCGAGTGTAAGATGGCGCCTCGAGGGAGGTCGTCCGATGCGATTTCAGCGACTGTTCGCCGCTTTCGTCGGCGTCGTGCTCCTGTCGGCGTCGACCGCGCCGGCGGCGGGACAACTCGGGTCGCGGCCGGCCGAGGAATGGATCAGGACGCTCGACGGCCCCGTCCGCGTCGCGGGTCTCAAGATCGACGAGATCGTCGCGGCCATGAAGCTCCGGCCTGGGCAGACGGTCGCCGACATCGGCGCCGGCTCGGGCCTGCTCGAAGTGCCGCTCGCCAGGGCGGTCTCCCCCAGAGGGCGCGTCTACGCCGTGGAGATCGACGCCGGGTTCTTTCCTGAAATCAGGAAACGCGTTGCGGCCGCCCAGCTCACCAACGTCGAGACGGTGCTCGGCAAGTTCACCGATCCGGTCCTGCCTGTCAAAATCGTTGACGTCGCGCTGTTCCACGACGTGATCCACCATGTGGAGGGTCGCGCGGCGTATCTCAAGACGCTGGCCGGCTATCTGGCCCCATCCGGCCGCATCGTCGTCGTTGACTACGAGCCCGGCCGCGGGCCGCACCGCGGTCAGCCGGATCTGGAGGTCACGCGCGAGCAGCTCGCCGGCTGGACGAAGGACGCCGGGCTCGTGCAGGTCGAGGACATCACGCTCTTTCCGGACAAGTATTTCCTGGTGTTCGCGAGGAAACCCTTATTCCGCCCGTAACGTTTGCGCGGGATCGAGCCGAAGCACCCGTAGCGCCGGCATCACGCTGGCCACAACCGCCACGGCCAGCAGCACGGCGATGACCGCGCCGAACGTCAGCGGATCGGTGGCGGTCACGCCCCAGAGGAACGACCGCAACAGGCGTGAGGCAGCGAGCGCGGCGGCCCCCCCGATCGCGACACCGACGCCGGCCAGCACGATGCCCGGCGCCACCACCGCCATCATCGCCTGGCGCCCGGTCGCACCGAGCGCGAGGCGGATACCGATCTCGCGCGTCCGCTCGTTGACGCCGCTCGCGATCAGCCCGTGAATCCCGACGGCCGAGAGCACGAGGGCCAGAAACCCGAGGCCCGCAACGAGCCACATCATGAACCGCTCGGCGGCGAGCCGCTCGGCGCGCAGGTCGTCAATCGTGCTGACCTTCGCGATCGGCAGCTGCGGATCCACGGCCTCGATCGCCTGCCGTAGCTGCGGCACCAGCGCGTCGGCCGCGGTCGTCGAGCGCACCACCCACGACGGCTGGAACCAGGTATGGACGAGCGTCAGGAATGGGCCCGTCGTCTGCGAGACCGGAACGTACACGCAGGGCAAAGGCGAAATCGGCCCGAAGTCGCCCCACCCCGCTGCGCCCTGCTGCGTGTTCCCGATGATGCCCACAATCTCGCGCGTCACCTGCCCCGAGGCGATGTGCCGCCCGAGCACGGAGTCGTCATCCTTGTAGTAGCGATCGACGAAGGCCTGGTTGACGACGGCAATCGGAAGCGACGAAGCGGTGTCAGCGTCCGTGATGATCCGCCCCGCACCTAGCGGCACCTTCAGCGTTTCGAAGAACCCCGGCGTCACGTAGGTCATGTTGGTAATCTGCCCCTCGTTCGGCGGATCGGTGTGGCGGCCATCGACGCGCCTGATGCCGTTGTTCAACAGGCGAGCATACGGCATGCCGAGCGCGACGCCCGCTCCCTCGACCCCGGGGACCGCGCGCATCCGGCTCAACGTGGCGTCGAACAACTGCTGCACCGCGACCGGATCGCGGTAGCGCGCGTCCTGCAGCGACACGCTCAGGGTCACCAGGTCCCTGTCGTCGAACCCCGGGTTCAGATCGCGCAGGTGGACGAACGTGCGCACGAGCAGTCCGGCGCTGACGATGAGCACCACGCCGAGCGCGACTTCGGCGATGACGAGCAGCCGGCGCGGCCAGCGGTTCGAGGCAGCCGCGACCCCGCGCATGCCCGCCTCGCCCAGCGCGGCCTGGATGTCGAGCCTCGACGCCTGCAGCGCCGGCACCAGGCCGAAAATGACGCTCGTGAGGAGCGCGATGGCGAGCGTTGCCGCGACGGCGCGGCCGTTCAGCACCAAGGGCTGCCACAGGTCGAACACCTCCGCGCCGAGCTGGCCGAGCAGCGAGAGAACGGTCCATCCGACGACCAGGCCCGCGGCCGCTCCGATCAGGGCGAGGACCACGCTCTCGACGAGCAGCTGCCGGATGACGGCGCGGCGGCCGCTGCCAAGCGCCATCCGCGTGCCGATCTCGCGCGTCCGCGTGACGGCGCGCGCGAGCAGCAGCCCCGCGATGTTCACGCAGGCGATCAACAGCACGATCGCGACGGCCCCCCAGAGCATCAACAGCGGCTGCCGGACGCCCTCTGTCATCGCCGCCTGCATGGGCGCGAGGTCGAGCTCGGCGATCGTGTCCGGCGGCACGGATCGAAATGCCAGGGGCGACAGCCGCTTCATGTCGTTCCGTGCCTCGGCCCAGCCCACCCCGTCATGCAGCCGCGCCACAACGGCGTAGTTGATCCCGCCCCCTTCCCCGGTCGTTGCCGCTCTCAACGGGGTCCACAGATCGACGCCCTGGCCGGCGGTGAAGCTGCTGCGCTGCGTGATGGGAAACTTCTCCGGCAGCACACCGACGACCGTATAGGCTTCGCCACGCAGCGTGATCGCCTGGCCGACCACCCCTGGATCGGCGCCGAACACGCGCGTCCACAGTTCGTAGCTGAGAAGCACGACCGCCGGTCCACCGGTGACGTCCTCCTCGCGCGTGAATTCCCGCCCGATGAACGGTGGAATGCCCGTCACGTGGAAGTAGCCGGCGGCCACGCGCTGCTGCTGAACGTAGGCGGCCTGGCCCCTGGCCACGAGGTTCACGCCGGCGGTTCCGCCGACCGCCGCGGCATCGACTGTGGTCGCGTTGTCACGCACGGCCATCCACATCCGGCCGTTCGCGCCCGTCTGCCGAGAGTCCCCCTCTTGCGGCGTCCTCGTGTGGTACTGCAGCAGCGCGAGGCGATCCGGCCGCGGATACGGCAGCGGCCTGAACAGCAGCGCGTCAACGACGCTGAAGACGGCCGTGTTCGCACCGATGCCAAGCGCGAGCGTGAGCACCGCCGCGATAGTGAACCCCGGGGTCTTGCGGAGCATCCGGAGCGAGTAGCGCAGGTCGCGCGTCAGGGTCTCGAGAATCGGGAGGCTGTTCATCTCGTAGATCTCCTCGCGAATCGCCGTGGGATTGCCGAAACGATGCCTAGCTTCGCGGACCGCCGCTTCGCGGGTACAGCCGGCGGCGATCAAATCGTCGACGTGATGATCGAGGTGCGCCTGCATCTCGCGCGCACGCTCGGCGTCGAGCCAGCCGCGGCGGACGAAGCGCCGGAACCCCATTACTCGCGCTCCGGCTCGATGGGACGCATGACACGCGCGATGGCCGCGACCATGTGCTGCCAGCGGGACGTTTCCTCGGTGAGCTGGCGTTTGCCCGCCCGTGTCAGGCGGTAATATCGGGCCTTGCGGTTGTTCTCGGAGGTGCCCCAGAAGGACGCCACCCAGCCGCGATCCTCGAGACGGTTGAGCGCCGGATAGAGGGAGCCCTGCTCGACCTGCAGCGCGTCCTCGGACCGCTGCGCGATCAGGGTGGCGATGGTGTAGCCGTGCGCGGGGCCCAGGATGAGGGTCTGGAGCACCAGCATGTCCAGGGTGCCCTGGAGCAGGTCCGGCGTGCCGCTGGTCTGCCGCGTCTTGAGTGTCATCCGGCCCTCCTCCGCCACTCCATCAGAATGTCTGATGGAACATAGACGCGGGAACGGCCCGAAAGGTTCACTGGGGGCTGCTGCGATCTGGCAGAATCCGGTCGAGGGCTCTGGTCACGGAGGAATGGATGAGACGGGTGATACTGGTCGCAGCGGTGACGACGGCGTTGGCGGCACGCGCCGGCGCGCAGGCGATCCCCAAAACCATGGAGGAGATGCACAAGCTGCATCAGGACCCGAAGGCGTACATCGCGATGCTGGAGGATCCGGCGCGCGACGCCTACCAGAAGCCGCACGAAGTCATGATGGCGCTGGCGCTGCGCGAGGGTGAGCGCCTCGCGGACATAGGGTCCGGCTCAGGATACTTCTCGCTGCGGTTCGCCGCGCATGTGGGTCCCGCCGGCCGTGTCTACGCGGTTGACGTCAGCCCGGACATGATTACGTACCTGAACCGGCGGGTCCGTGACGCGGGGGTGGACAACGTCAGGACCATACTCGCCCCGCCCGACGACCCGCTGCTGGCCGGCGCCTCGGTGGATCGTGTTTTCCTCTCCGAAACGTGGCACCACATCGAGGGACACGCGCGCTATCTATCGGTGCTGAAGAAGGCGCTGAAGCCGGGCGGGCAGGTCATCATTCTCGACTTCCAGAAGAAGGAAACGCCGGTCGGCCCGCCGATGGAGATGCGGATATCGCGCGACGAGGTCGTCCACGAGTTCGAGCAGAACGGCTTCCGGCTGGTGAAGGAACACACGTTCCTTCCCTATCAGTACTTCCTCGTGTTCAGCCCGAGGTCGTAGAGATTAGGGCGCGCGTGTTCGCTTTGTCGTCGGCGGACGTTATCCAAGGAGAGTCCCCGTCGAAGTCCATGCCACGAACTGCGGCGCCGGTCGCGCTTTTCCTGGTGGCCGCGGCAACCGCACGGGCGCAGGAGCCCGCTGGACCGACGCCGACGTCGTCGCGGCTCCGAACAACAACAAGGACACGTACAGAGTCGGTGTGGCCATCGACTTGATGCGCCTGTGGCGGCGGCTCGCGGCCCCCGCGAGCGCCGAGAAGTAAGGAGGACCATGACTTCCGCGACGGACACGTCGATCGATGACCTTCGGGAGAAGGAGCTCGAGTACATCGTCGAACGCCGCAGGAAGGCCAGCGCGCCCGGCGTCGTGCCGAACCGCGACGAGGTGGCCAGTTCGCTCCTGGGCCTGGCGCTGTCGGGTGGCGGCATCCGGTCGGCGACGACGAACCTGGGCATCCTGCAAGCGCTCTCCCGCATGGGAATCCTGCCGGTGGTCGACTACATCAGCACGGTCTCCGGCGGCGGCTACATCGGCGCGTGCTTCTCCTCCCTGTTGTCCATCAGGGACAAAGCCGAGCCCGGTTCGGCGGACCAGTTCACCTACGCGAGCCGGGCGGATCTGAAATTCACGTCGTCGTGGGCCGACTTTCCGTTCAACCCGGAGATGCAGCCAACCGGCGCGGCACGGTGCGCCCCGCAGGCACAGCAGCCGGTCGGGAAGAAGGTGATCGCGCACCTTCGCACGCACGGCAACTTCCTCATCGCGCGTCGCGGCCTCTTCAAGAGAGACGCGCTCAGAAGCGTGGGCCACCTCCTCACCGGCACGGTGTACCACGTCGTGTGCACCGTGCTGGGGGTGTTCCTCATTGCGCTGATGCTGATGGGCGCCGCGCACCTCCTGGATCGAGGCCTCGATGCACGGCTCACTCCCGGGCCGGCGCTGCCCGCTGCCGCCGCCACGCCCGCCGTCGTGTGCTGTGGGGCCGTCGAGTCACAGCCGGATTGGCGACAACAGTACGCGCACCGATTCAACACGGCCGGCGCGGATATCTGGCGGATGCTGAAGGCTCGGAGGTACGAGGCGCCGCTGGCATGGGGCGCCGCCACCGCTGTCCTCGTGCTGGGGCTGTTCATCAGCGCCATGCGGGTCAGAAATCACGCCGTCCGGCGGAAAGACCAGTCACGTGTCGCGCGAGGACTCCGCTGGCTTCACAGGGCCACGCCGGGCGAAAGCGCTGAAGACTGGTTCGAGCGCCGCGTGCTGGTCGGCTCGGTCCTCGTCCTCGTGACTGCGCTGCTCGGGTTCCTCTTCACGCACATCGATCCGGACCGGGGAGCCCCCATGGAGGCTCGCCAGGTCGGCTGGGTACTCCAGCCCGCGCTCCTGCTGGCCGGCGCCCGTCTGGCAACCTTGCTGCTCTACCCGCTGATCGCCCTGTGCGATGGCGAGCTTCTCCCGCTGACGCTCTGGTCGCGCGGGATGCGGTCGCTCTGGGGGAGCTTTCAGGCGATCACGACGTACGGCACCATCCTGCTCCTGCTGTTCGCGTGCCTGCCGGTCGCCGCGTATGCGGCGGCCCACGTCAGCCTGTGGGCGATGCTCGCACCGCTGATCTCCCTGGTCGCGGGACGCCTGCTGCTTGCCGTGCCCACCGCGGGCGCGCATCGCCGGTTCCGCGTGCCCCGCGGGCTGGTGCATTTCCTGCTGGCCATTGCACTTACGGTGTTCATTGGGTTCATCACGATCGAGTCCGCGGCGATCGCCGTCCAGTTTGGCTTCGATACGCCATGGTCTTCAGGCTACGGGTGGTGGTTGCTGTGTCTGGGACTTCCGCTCTTGTTCTTGTCCGGCCTCGGCAACATCAACAGAATCAGCCCTCACTAC
This sequence comes from Acidobacteria bacterium RIFCSPLOWO2_12_FULL_66_21, assembly GCA_001767455.1. Classification (GTDB taxonomy): domain Bacteria; phylum Acidobacteriota; class Vicinamibacteria; order Vicinamibacterales; family 2-12-FULL-66-21; genus 2-12-FULL-66-21. The sequence goes on along the minus strand of MELC01000081.1, from coordinate 84,320 downwards.
TTCTACCGGGACCGTATCATCGAGACGTACCTCCGCACGGAGATCGCGGACAAAGACGGCCGCATGCAGCCGTTGCGCGACACGATGGAGATGTCGCTTACCGATCTGCATGGCAACCGACAAGGCCCGGCGGGCGCTTCGGCCAATACCGCCCCGTATCTTCTGATCAGCGCGGCCATCAACCTGGCGGGCAGCCGCGATCTCACCCGGAGAGATCGCAAGTCCGGCTACTTCCTGTTCTCGAAATACTTCTGCGGCTCGCGGCAGACGGGCTACCTCCCCACGAAGGACTATCGCGGAGGCGATACGAAGCTGGCGCGCGCGATCACGATCTCCGGCGCCGCGGCGGGCAGCGGCATGGGCTTTCACACCTTCTTCGCGCAGTCCGCGATGATGACCCTGCTCAATCTGCGGCTCGGCTACTGGATGTCGAATCCCCGGAGGAACATGCCGGACGGAATCGCGTTCTGGCCGTGGTACATCTTCCGCGAGGTGTTCGGTGCGACCCACGAGCGCACCTGGCTCGTCAACCTGTCGGACGGCGGCCATACCGGTGACAACGTGGGCATCTATCCGCTGTTCGAGCGGCGCTGCCAGGTGATCATCGCCTGCGACGCGGAAGCGGATCCGCATCTCTCGTTCGGATCGTTCACGGAGGTGCTTCGCCACGCGTACATCGACCTCGGCATCGACGTCGACATCGACCTCGCCATGCTTCGACCGGATCCGGAGACGGGGCGCTCGAAAAGTCACTGCGCGATCGGCCGGATCCGGTATCCTGAGTGCCCACACCGGCCGAATTGGATCGTGTATATGAAGAGCTCGCTGACCGGCGACGAGCCGGCGCCCGTCATGAACTACAAGACGACGTGCCCGGACTTTCCGCACGAGTCCACCGCCGACCAGTTCTTCGACGACGCGCAGTTCGAGTCCTACCGCGCGCTGGGCGTGCACATTGCTGAAGATACCTTCGCGATCTGGACCGGCGACCCCGAGGTCGCGCGCGTGCTGGCGGAACGGTCGCCGCTCTGAGGGAGGACCGCATGACCGACGGATCGGGACAGGCGGGCTGGCACGGCATCTGGCAGGAACTGCTGCTCAGGAACACGCCGTTCCGCGCCGCCGAGGACGAGGACTACCAGGACCTGCTGCGGCAGCTCAAGGACCTCGAGCGGTTGTTTCTCGAGCGCCCGGATCTGGGGAGCTATTACGCCGAATGCATGCAGGTGTCGGCGCCGCCGCCGGCCGCCCAGCCGGTGCCCTCCGGGGCACCGCTGGCGGACACGGTGCACGTGTCCGCCATGCAACTCCAGTTGATGGAGGACGCGTATTACTCGCTGCGGCTCGATCAGTATGCGAATTCGCCGGACAACCGCGGATGGATGAACCTGTTCCGCCGCTGGGCCTGGTCGGCCACATTCCAATGGCATTGCGGCCAGCTGCAGTCGACCTTCTCCGAGCAGTTCGTGGAGTTCTTCGAGAAGTACATCCGCGCGTGGGAGTCGATCGATCAGGAACCGATCCCGCATCCCTGGGACGTGCCGGAGACGCCCACGCCCGCGGTGCCGTACGCCGCGCAGTTTGCCGCCGGAATCCGCCGGGCACTCGAGCGGTCGGACAAACACCGCCGCGTCGGCGGCCTCTATCTCGATCCGGGCCGGCGTGAGGCGGGCAGCCCGGCCGGACGGCCACCAGGCCCGCGAGAGCAGACTCAGCATCCGGTCGACGGACAACGCGGCACGGACAATCCGGATACCTAACGGGTCCGTTCCCACGCTTTTCTGCAATTTCGCGCTCTTTCCCCGGCTCTCCGGCGCTGCTGCTCCGCGCCAATCAGAAAAGGTACCGGCAGATCACGTCAGGGCCGCAGTTCTCGTTCTAGAACGGGCCCGCCACACTTACACCTTACTTTTCAACCACTTAGGGCCCTTCCACAGAGCTGGGGTGCTGTGGTAGAGTTCCTTGTTTCAACTCGACAGACGGGTCTCTTCCTGATTGGAGTGCGCGCGGACCGTGGCTTCCAGACGTTACACGATCGTGCTGGCGGATCGGTCGAGCGGCGTCGTACGCCGCTTCACGATAGCGCTCCGCCCGACGCTGGTGGCCATCGCGCTGCTCTTCTCGCTGCCGGTCCTGATCGGACTCGGCGCACGGTGGAGCGCGCGGTCTGCGATTGCCGAGCTCGAGCGCGCCAACAGCGTGCTGGAGGTGGAGAACGCCAGCTACAAGGACGCCACCGGGGAGCTGTCGTCACAGATCGCATCGCTCGAAGCGGCCGTGGATGAACTGGGCGTGCGCGCGCGCGTCGATCCGGCCGCCGGTCGCGCGATGGATAAGCTGCCGGCGATCGTGAAATCCCGCGCGATGGGCGGCGGCGCGGCCGGGTCGCTCGGCGGACCGGCGCTCGGCGCCGCGTTCACCTCGCCCGATAGTGTGCTGGGTGTGCTGCGCGATCTGCTGGGCACGATCGGCAACCGGCTCGACAGCGTGCGAAGCGGCGTCGAACGCCGCCAGGCGCTCGCCGCGGCGACGCCGTCAATCTGGCCTGTGCCGGGCTGGCTCTCGTCAGCCTACGGCACCCGGCGCGATCCGTTCACCGGGGACCCAGATTTCCATCCCGGCCTGGACATCTCCGCCGACGCCGGCCAGCCGGTGCACGCGACGGCTGACGGCACGGTCGCGAGCGCCGGCCCGAACGGCAGCTACGGCAACCTCGTCACCCTCGATCACGGCTACGGCATCTCCACCCGGTACGGCCACCTGTCGCGCTTCGCGGTGAGCGGCGGCCAGCAGGTGCACCGCGGCGACGTCATCGGCTACGTCGGGTCGACGGGCCGCTCGACCAGCCCGCACCTGCATTACGAGATTCTCGTCAACGGCCGCCTCACGAACCCCCTCAATCTCCTCGCCCGCCGGTAGGACAGCTTCGTTGAACGTCTTCAGGGCAGCCCTAAAGGGCTGCGCTACAGGTGCACGATACACACGATCCGGTCGCGCAGCCCTTTAGCGCTGCTTCAGCGTCACCGTAGCGCAGGCCTTGAGGCCTGCTCCTTCAGCGTCACCGTAGTAGCGCAGGCCTTGAGGCCTGCCCCTTCAGCGTCACCGTAGCGCAGGCCTTGAGGCCTGCCCCTTCAGCGTCACCGCAGCGCAGGCCTTGAGGCCTGCCCCTTCAGCGTCACCGCAGCGCAGGCCTTGAGGCCTGCCCCTTCAGCGTCACCGTAGCGCAGGCCTTGAGGTCCTGCCCCTTCAGCGTCACCGCAGCGCAGGCCTTGAGGCCTGCCCCTTCGTCAGTGTAGTAAAATCACCGGATATCCTGATTCGATCGGTCCCTGATGATTGTTGATACCGTCCTCGCGAAAGTCATCGGCACGCAGAACGAGCGTGACCTGAAGCGCCTGCGTCCGATCGTCGCCGCCATCAACGACAGAGACGCGGAAACACGGGTACTCTCCGACGAACAACTGCGCGAGAAGACCCCGGCGTTCCGCCAGCGCCTCGCGGCAGGCGAAACACTGGACGATCTTCTGCCTGAGGCGTTCGCCGTCGTCCGCGAGGCGGGCCGCCGCACGCTGAACATGCGGCACTTCGACGTGCAGCTCATCGGCGGCGTCGTGCTCCACCGCGGGAAGATCGCCGAGATGAAGACGGGCGAAGGCAAGACGCTCGTCGCGACGCTGCCTGCCTATCTCAACGCGCTCGGCGGCAAGGGGGTCCACGTCGTCACCGTCAACGACTACCTGGCCCGCCGCGACTCGGAATGGATGGGACGGATCTACCGGTTCCTCGGGATGTCGGTGGGCGTCATCCAGCACGACCTCAACGACCAGGAGCGCCAGGTCGCCTACGCGAGCGACATCACCTACGGCACGAACAACGAGTTCGGCTTCGACTACCTCCGCGACAACATGAAGTTCGACCTCGCGCACTACGTGCAGCGCGGGCACAACTTCGCCATCGTCGACGAGGTGGACAGCATCCTCATCGACGAAGCGCGGACCCCGCTCATCATCTCGGGCCCGGCCGAAGAGTCCACGGACCTCTACTACGAAGTGGACCGGATCATCCCGAAGCTGAAGCCGGGCGCCGTCACGCAGGGAGACGTCAAGGCGGAGGATCGCGAGGAGCTGGAGAAGACCGGCGACTACCTCGTCGACGAGAAGCACAAGACGGTGACGCTGACCGAGAGCGGCATGGCCAAGGCCGAGCAGATGCTCGCGCACCGGCTGCAGCCCGGCGGGCTCTACGATCCCGTGAACATGCCGCTGCTCCACCACATCAACCAGGCGCTGCGCGCGCACACGCTGTTCAGGCTCGACGTCGACTACATGATCAAGGACGGCGGGGTCGTGATCGTCGACGAGTTCACGGGGCGCCTGATGCCGGGACGGCGGTGGAGCGACGGGCTGCACCAGGCGGTCGAGGCGAAGGAGAAGGTCAAGATCGAGCGCGAGAACCAGACGCTCGCCACGGTCACCTTCCAGAACTACTTCCGCAAGTACGGGAAGCTGTCGGGCATGACCGGCACCGCGGACACCGAGGCCGAGGAGTTCGGGAAGATCTACAAGCTGGACGTGATGGTCATCCCGACCAACCGCCCGCTGCGCCGCGTCGAGGAGCCCGACACCGTCTATCGCACCGAGCGCGAGAAGTTCGAAGCGATCGTCAACGACATCATCGAGCAGCAGACGCAGGGACGCCCGATCCTGGTCGGGACCGTGTCGATCGAGAAATCCGAGCGGCTCTCGAAGCTCCTCAAGCTCCGCGGCATCAAGCACGTCGTGCTCAACGCCAAGTACCACGCGCAGGAAGCGGAGATCGTCGCCCAGGCCGGGCGGAAGGCGACCGTCACGATCGCCACCAACATGGCGGGCCGCGGCACGGACATCCTGCTCGGCGGCAACCCCGAGTTCATGGCGCGCCAGCGGTCGCTCGCCGACGAGATCGCCGAGAAGCTGCCGCAAGGCCAGGAGAAGTTCGTCGACGACGAGGAGTCCGTCTACTTCTACCACATCGACAATTTCTACCGCGTGCCGCGCACGGAGTACGAGCGGATCTTCACCGCGTTCAAGAAGGAGACGGACGCGGAGCACGAGGAGGTCGTCGGGGTCAACGGACTCCACATCATCGCGACCGAGCGGCACGAGGCGCGGCGCATCGACAACCAGCTTCGCGGCCGCGCCGGCCGCCAGGGCGACCCGGGCTCCTCGCGTTTCTATCTCTCGCTCGAAGACGACCTGATGCGCATCTTCGGCTCCGACCGGATCGCGGGGCTGATGCAGCGTCTCGGCATGGAGGAAGGCGTCCCCATCGAGCACCGGATGGTGACCAAGGCGATCGAGCGCGCGCAGAAGCAGGTCGAGGCGCAGAACTTCTCCGTCCGCAAACACCTCCTCGAGTACGACGACGTGATGAACAAGCAGCGCGAGAGCATCTACGCGCTGCGCCGCGAGATCCTCGACGGCAAGATCAACATCACGGAAGAGGACTCGGTCGACACGCGCGAGTACCTGATGACGCTCGCCGAGGAGCTGCTGGACTCGACCGTCGAGACGTATGCGGGCAAGAACGTCGACGTCGAGGACCGGGACTTCGGGAAGCTGAAGCAGACCGTCGCCGAGATTTTCGGGATCGACCAGGCGGAGCTGGATCCGATCGACATCGAGGGGATGCACCCCGACGAGATCACGGATGCGCTGTGGGCGCCGATCCTGCACAAGTACGAGGCGAAGGAAGCGCTGATCAGCACCGACATCCTGCGCAGGGTCGAGCGCGACATCATGTTGCAGATCGTCGATGCGCAGTGGAAGGACCACCTGTACAGCCTCGACCATCTGAAGGAAGGCATCGGCCTGCGCGGCTACGGCCAGCGCGACCCGCTCGTCGAATACAAGAAGGAGAGCTACGCCCTCTTCGCCGCGATGAAGGATCGGATCGACGATGAGATGGTCCGGTACCTGTGGCGGCTCACGCCGGTCGTCAACGAGGACGGTTCGGCCGCCCACCGGCCGGCCGCGCGGCGTCCACCCGCGCGGATCACGATGAGCCGGCCGGAAGCCGCCCCTTCGCCGTTCGGCGCGATCGGCGCGGGCGCCGGCGCTGGTGACGGGGAAGCCGCGCCGCGCCCGGCACGGACGGGCGGCGACGACGTCGTCCGGCAGGTCAAACGCGACGCGCCCAAGGTAGGCCGCAACGATCCGTGCCCGTGCGGAAGCGGAAAGAAGTACAAGAAATGCCACGGAGCATGACGTCGCACCTCGCAGCTCGCACCTCGCAGCTCGTGGCTCGTCCGCGCAGGTCGCAGCTCGCAGTTCAGATTTGAGGCGTGAATGGAATCCAGAACAGACGTGTTGAACGGCGACCAGGTCGCGATCGGCCTCTCGACGGCGCTGACGTTTGACGACGTGCTGCTGGTGCCGCGGCACTCGCAGGTGCTGCCGAGCGCCGTGGACGTGACCTCGTCGCTCACGCGCAACATCCGCGTCAACGTGCCGCTGCTCAGCGCCGCGATGGACACGGTCACCGAGTCCGGGCTCGCGATCGCGATGGCGCAGCAGGGGGGCATCGGCGTCATCCACAAGAACCTGTCGGTCGAGGAGCAGGCCTCCGAGGTGGATCGCGTGAAACGCTCGGAGAGCGGGATGATCGTCAACCCGATCACGCTCTCACCGGCCAACCGGATCTACGAAGCGCTCGAGCTGATGAGGAAGTACCGCATCTCGGGCGTGCCGATCACCGAAGACGGCGGCAAGGAGGGGCGGCTCGTCGGCATCCTCACGAACCGCGACCTGCGGTTCGAGACCGACCTCGATCGGCCGATCGCCGACATCATGACCCGCGACCCGCTGTTCACGGTTCCGGTCGGCACCACGCTCGAGCAGGCGCGTGAGTTCCTGCACCGCCACAAGGTCGAGAAGCTCCTGGTCGTGGACGACCGCTACATGCTGAAGGGGCTCATCACCGTCAAGGACATCCAGAAGGCGGTGAAGTACCCAAGCGCGTGCAAGGACAATCTCGGCCGCCTGCGCGTCGGCGCGGCGGTCGGCGTCGGAAAGGACGCGATGACGCGCGCCGAGGCGCTGGTCGCCGCGCACGTCGACGTGCTCGTCGTCGATACGGCCCACGGGCACTCGCAGGGGGTACTCGACATGGTGCGCCGGATCCGCCGCCTGTATCCCGACGTGGATCTCGTGGCCGGCAACGTCGCCACGGCCGAAGCGACTGAAGCGCTGATCGACGTGGGCGTGGACGCCGTCAAGGTGGGCATCGGCGCCGGATCGATCTGCACCACGCGCGTCGTGGCGGGAATCGGCGTCCCGATGATCACCGCGGTGGCCGACTGCGCCCGCGCGGCGGTGCCGCACAAGGTGCCGGTGATCGCCGACGGCGGCATCCGTTATTCAGGGGACATCACCAAGGCGATTGCCGTTGGCGCGAGCACCGTCATGATCGGCAGCCTCTTCGCCGGCACGGATGAAAGTCCGGGCGAGATGATCCTGTACCAGGGCCGGAGCTTCAAGGAGTACCGCGGCATGGGATCGCTCGGCGCGATGCGCCGCGGCAGCCGCGACCGGTACTTCCAGGACGAGTTCGATCTCGATGCGAACCCCGACGCGCCCGAGAAGCTCGTGCCCGAGGGCATCGAAGGGCGCGTGGCGCACAAGGGCAGCGTCGCCGCGATGATTCACCAGTTGGTCGGCGGCCTGCGCGCCGGCATGGGCTACTGCGGGAGTCCCGACATCCCCAGCCTGCAGCGCGACGCCAGGATGATCCGCGTGACCACCGCCGGCCACCGCGAGGGCCACATCCACGACGTCATCATCACGAAGGAAGCCCCGAACTACCGCGTGGAGTGACGGTCTACCGCGAAGACAGGTTGAGGGTGGTCGGCCGTTCTGGCTCCGGCAGTTCCACGGGCACACCCCGCGTCCACACGACGAAGATCAGCGCTGCCTGTGAAGCAGCCCCAACCACGAACCCGCCGATGCGGAGCGCCGGAGAAGTCGCGATGAGCCACACGAGAAATCCCAGCAGGTTGGGAACGAGTAACCAGGCAGTCGCCCACCGGTTCGCCGGCCGCCGGCCGACCGGCATGCCGAGGACCCACAGGGTTACGAGAACGGCAAAACCGGCCGCTTCCCACTCGAGCCTTATCGGGGCGGAAAAAGGTACCTGAGGAAAGGCTCAGCGCGTTTCGCGAACGACCCTTCGTCGTGAGTTCCGCCCTCGATTTCCGAGTAGCTCAAATCTTTGCCGACCTTCCATCCCTTCCGCACGAGGGCATCGCGCAGCTGCCGCGCCTCGTAGACGGCCGTTCCTGGCTCCTTCCTGCCGACGTCGAGCCAGATGCGCATGGCCGGCTTCGACCTGACGTCCTTCACGAGTTGCAGGAGCTGATCTCGCGCTCCTCCTGCGCCGCCGCGGCCGCGGCCGTCATGCCCGTGACGAGCCCAATGACCATGATCGGCGCGAACTTCATGTCAGGCCTTTCCATCGGATATGCGGATCAGGCGCTGCTCGTCGTCAATGGACTCGAGCGCCACTTCGATCACGTCATCCGGACGTCCGCGCCAGCGCTCGGCCCATTCGATGGCGACGATGCCGTCGCCGCAGACCAGTTCGTCGAGCCCGAGATCGTCCACTTCCGCGGGTTCGAGCCGGTACAGGTCCACGTGATACAGCGTTGCGCGGCCGTGGTACTCCTGGACGATGGTAAAGGTCGGGCTCGAGACGTCCTCGGGGGGCGCGCCGAGGCCGCGCGCGAGGCCGCGGACGAACGCGGTCTTTCCGGCGCCGAGATCGCCATACAGCAGGACCACGTCGCCGGGATTGAGCGACGCGGCGAGCCGCTCGCCGGCGGCGGCTGTCTCGTCTTCGCTGGAGGTGCGGATCTCTTCGGTCACGACTCGCGCTTGATGCGGCGGCGCGCGGTGAGCTCCATGACGGCGTCGCCGAGCCGCTCGATGATGTCTCCCGCCATCAGCGCCACTTCCCCTTCGTCGGCCTCCGCGAGATCGCCGGCGCTGCCGTGCAGGTAGACGGCGAGCTTGGCCGCCGCTTCGGCGTCGAGGAGCTGCGCGAACCACGCGGCAATCATGCCGGTGAGGACGTCGCCGGTGCCGCCGGTCGCCATCCCGGCGTTGCCCGTCAGGTTGATGAACGCGCGGTTGTCGGGTCCCGCGACGATCGTGCGGTGACCCTTGAGGACGACGTGGACGCGGTGGGCGGCGGCGAACTCCGACGCATAGCGGAGCCGATCGTGCTGCACGGCTTCGATGCTCGCGTTCACGAGGCGCGCCATTTCGCCGGGATGCGGCGTGATCACGACGTCGACGCCGTCGCGTCCCATCAACCGCTCCGGCTCGCCCGCGAACGCGTTGAGCGCGTCGGCGTCGAGGACGAGCGGAACGCCCGCGCGCTCGACGAGCCCCTGCACGAACGCGGCGGTGGACGGACCCTGGCCGAGACCGGGACCGACGGCAATCACGTCCGCCTTCAGCTCGAGCACGCGGTCGAGCGCCGAGTAGTCCACCGTGCCGGCCGCCGTCTCGTCGAGGGGTTCCGTCATGTATTCCGGCGCCATGCCGGAGATCGTGGCCACGCACGAGCGAGGCGTGGCAATGGTCACGAGCCCGGCCCCGGAGCGCAGCGCGCCGAGCGCCGCCAGGTGTGCCGCGCCGGTCTTGCCGACCGATCCGGCCACGATGAGGACGCGCCCGAAGTCCCCCTTGTGAGAGTCGGCCGCGCGCGCCGGCACCAGCTCGCGCATCCGCTCGCGCGTCAGCAGCTCGATGTAGGGCCCCTCGACCTCGTCGAGGATCGGCAGCGGAATCCCGATGTCCGCGATGACCAGATCGCCGCAGTGGGTGTCGGCGGGCGGCAGCACCAGCGGGATCTTCGGCGCCCCGAGCGTCACCGTCATCGACGCTTCGATCGCTTCACCTTCGATCTCGTGGCTGTCGGCCGACACGCCCGTGGGGAGATCGATCGCGACGACCGGAACGCCGAGGCTGTTCACGTCGGCGACAACCGTCTCGAGCAGGCCGCTCAACTGGCCGTGGAAGCCGGTGCCGAGAATCGCGTCCACCAGCACGTCGCACTCCGAGATCTCGCTGAAGTGCAGCTCCCACTCCTGCGCGTTCGTGATCTCGACGACGGTGAGACCGATGCGGCCGAGAACCTCGAGGTTGGTGCGCGGGTCGCCGCGGATCTCGGCGACGCTGCCGAGCAGGAAGACCGCCGTCTCGATACCGCGTTGCACCAGGGTCCGTGCGACCACGAAGCCGTCGCCGCCGTTGCTGCCGCGGCCGCACAGCACGCCGACGCGGCTCGAGTTGAGCTCGTCGAAGGCCGCCTCCATCGCGGCCACCGCCTGGCGCCCCGCGTTTTCCATCAGCACGATGGACGGGATCCCGATCTCGTCGATCGTGCGCCGATCCGCCTCTCGCATCTGCTGGGTGTTGAGCACGCGCATCGCGAGCGAGCGTACTGCTTGTGCTAGACTTCGTCAAACCTCGATTCAGGCGCGATTCCTGCGATCATCAAGGACTCATATGGCTATTTGCGGCGCGGTTTACGTCAACGGGAAGATCGCCCCGGCCGCCGAGGCGGTCGTCCCCGTCTACGACCACGGCTTCCTGTACGGCGAGGGCGTGTACGAGGTCATCCGTACCTACAATGGCGTGCTGTTCCTCTACGAGCACCATCTGGCGCGGCTGCGCCGGTCCGCGCAGCACATCCATCTGGACGTGCCGTTCGACGACGCGACGCTGGCGACGTGGATCGAGCAGACGCGGGCCGCGGCCGGCCTGGGGTCGCCGCGCAGCGAGCGGAGTGGAGCGTGGGGGCCCCACGCAGCGAGCGAGCTTGGCTGGGTGCAGGGGGCCCCGCCATCAAACACCGACGCGTACGTGCGGATCCTGCTCACGCGCGGCGTCGGCGCAACGAGCTACGACGTGAGCGCGACCCCCGCGCCGTCGCTGGTGATCATCGTCAAGCCGGTTGACAACCCGCCCGCACGCGTCGAGCGGGACGGCATCCGCATCTCGCTCGTCCCGATCCTGCGCAACCATCCCGAATCCGTGAACCCGATCATCAAGTCGAACAACCTGCTGAACAACGCGCTCGCGATGCAGGAGGCGCTTCGCCGCGGCGGCGAAGAGGGCCTCATGTGCAACTATCGTGGGGAGCTGGCCGAGTGCTCGCAGTCGAACTTCTTCATCGTGCGGGACGGCGTCGCGCTGACGCCGCGGTCGGACGCGGGGCTGCTCGAGGGCATTACGCGCGGGTTCCTGTTCGATGTGGCGCGGGACGCGGGAATCGAAATGCGGCGCGAGACGCTTTTCCCGAAGGACCTCGAGACCGCCGACGAGGCGTTCATCACGAGCACGACGCGCGAGATCAGCCCGGTCGTGCGCATCGACGAGCGCGCGATCGGCACCGGGAAGCCCGGTCCCGTCACCTTGAAGCTGCTCGCCGGATACCGCAAACGGGCGCAGGAGCTGACCGCTGTTGCGGCAGGAAAATTCTGAATTCTGAATTGTGAGTTGAGAAACAACCTGCTCATATCGTCCGTACGGACGACTTGGGCTGGTTCCCTGTCAATTCACAACTCAGATTCACAATTCAGAGGGTCTCGGCGTAAGCCTCGATCGGCGGACACGCGCAGATCAGGTTGCGGTCGCCGTACGGGTTGTCAATCCGCGCGACCGCCGGCCACACCTTGTTCGCCCGCACCCACGGCAGCGGGTACGCGGCCTGCTCGCGCGAGTAGGGATGCGACCACGTGTCCGAGGTCACCTCCGACGCGGTGTGCGGCGCGTTCTTCAGCAGGTTGTCCTTCGGATCCACCGTCCCGTCCGCGATCGCCTGGATCTCTTTCCTGATCGCGATCAGCGCATCGCAGAACCGATCCAGCTCGTCCTTCGGCTCGCTCTCGGTCGGCTCGACCATCATCGTCGCCGCCACCGGAAACGAGACGGTCGGCGCGTGGAATCCGTAATCCATCAGCCGCTTGGCCACGTCGAGCTCGTCCACGGGGTTCGTGCCGTGCTTGAACGGACGCAGGTCGAAGATCATTTCGTGCGCGACGCGGCCGTTGCGGTTCGCGTACAGCACGCCGTAATGCCCCTTCAGCCTCGCCTTGATGTAATTGGCGTTCAGGATCGCGTAGCGCGTCGCGTCGGTGAGGCCGCGCGCCCCGAGCATGCGGATGTATCCGTACGAGATCAGCAGGATGCTCGCGCTTCCCCACGGCGCCGCGGCCACCGCCGGAATGCTCTTCACCCCGCCGGTCTTCACGACCGCGTGACCCGGCAGATAGGGCGCGAGGTGCGCCGCGACCGCGATCGGGCCCATGCCCGGACCGCCGCCCCCGTGCGGAATCGCGAACGTCTTGTGCAGGTTCAGGTGACACACGTCCGCGCCGATCGCCGCCGGGCTCGTCAGGCCGACCTGCGCGTTCATGTTGGCGCCGTCCATGTACACCTGCCCGCCGTGCTCGTGCACGATCGTGCAGATCTCCTTGATCGCCTCCTCGAACACGCCGTGCGTCGACGGATACGTGACCATCAGCGCCGCGAGGCGATCGCGATGCTCCGCCGCTTTCGCGCGCAGGTCGGACAACTCCACGTTGCCCTCGCTGTCGCACGCCACGACCACCACTCTCAGCCCCGCCATCGTCGCGCTCGCCGGGTTGGTGCCGTGCGCCGACGACGGGATCAGGACGACGTTGCGGGCGCGATCGCCGCGATCGCGGTGATACGCGCGGATCGTCATCAGCCCGGTGAACTCCCCCTGCGCGCCGGAGTTCGGCTGGAGCGAGACGGCCGCAAGTCCGGTCACCTGCCGCAGCGCCTCCTCGAGCTCGGCGAAGATCTGCGCGTAGCCCACCGCCTGCGACGGGGGCGCGAACGGGTGCAGCTTCGAGAACTCCGGCCAGCTCACCGGCAGCATCTCCGAGGCCGCGTTCAGCTTCATCGTGCAGGAGCCGAGCGCGATCATCGACGTGTCCAGCCCGACGTCCTTGCGCTCGAGGCTGCGGATGTACCGCATCATCTTCGTTTCGGACTGGTACGAGTTGAACACCGGGTGCGTCAGGTACGCGCTCGTGCGCGCCAGCGCGGCCGGCGCGTCCGCCTTGAACACCGGCTTGACGTCCTTGCCGTTCACTCCAGCAAACACCTTGACGATGTCGGCGACGTCCTCGATCGTCGTGGCCTCGTCGAGCGAGATGCCGATCGCGGCGCCGTCGTAGCGGAAGTTGATCCCCGCGGTTTCGGCCGCGCGGCGAACCGCCGGGACGTCCGCCCCTTCAATGCGAAGCGTGTCGAAGTACGCGGCGTTTGTCTGGCGGCATCCGACCGCCAGGAGCGCCGCTTCGAGCGACCGCGTCAGGCTGTGCACGCGCTCGCCGATCGCGCGGAGCCCCCTGGGACCGTGGAACACGGCATACATCGCCGCGATGTTGGCCAGGAGCGCCTGCGCGGTGCAGATGTTCGACGTCGCCTTCTCGCGCCGGATGTGCTGCTCGCGCGTCTGCAGCGCCATGCGATACGCCCGATCCCCGTGGGCGTCGATCGAGATGCCGATGATGCGCCCCGGCGCCTGGCGCACGTACGACTCGCGGGTCGCGAAGAACGCCGCGTGCGGGCCGCCGTAGCCAAGCGGCACGCCGAACCGCTGCGAATTGCCGAGGACGACGTCCGCGCCCATCTCGCCGGGCGGCGTGAGCAGCGTCAGCGCCAGGAGGTCGGACGCAACGGCCACCATCAGCCCCGCGGCATGCGCCTTCTCGATGATCGGACGGAGATCCATGACTTCGCCGCGCTCGCCGGGGTACTGCAGCAGGATGCCGAACGCCTTGTCCATCGGCATCGTCGCCGCATCGCCCGCCTGCACGCGGATGTCGAGCGGCAGCGCGCGCCCGCGCACCACGTCGATCGTCTGCGGGAAGCAGCGCTCCGAGACCAGGAACACGCTCTCCTGCCCCGCCGGCGCCTTCTTCGCCTGCAACCGGTGGAACATCGTCATCGCCTCGGCCGCGGCGGTCCCCTCGTCGAGGAGCGACGCGTTGGCGATGTCCATCCCGGTCAGGTCCTTGACGACCGTCTGAAAGTTGAGCAGCGATTCGAGGCGCCCCTGGGCGATCTCCGCCTGGTACGGCGTGTAGGGCGTGTACCAGCCGGGATTCTCGAACACGTTGCGGAGAATGACGCTGGGCGTGACGCAGTCGTAGTAGCCCAGGCCGATGTAGGACCGGGCCACCGTGTTCTTCGCGGCAATCGTGCGCAGCCGCCGCAGGTACGCGTACTCGCTGTCCGCTTCGGGCAGATCGAGTGGCGCCTTGCTCCGAATGCCTGAGGGAATCGTCTGATCGATGAGGGCGTCGAGCGAGGGCACGCCGATGGTCCGCAGCATTTCGTCGCGGGCGGTTTCATCCGGACCGATGTGCCGGCTCTGAAAGGAACCGAGATTATCTGGTGTCATCCGTCGCCGTCTTTCTTTGCCGGGGGGGGGCGCCCCCCCGGACCCCCCAACGCCGTCGCTTGCGGGGGCCCCATGCCCCGCGCCGCTCCGGCGAGCGCGCCTGCGGCGCGCCTATTTAGTTAGCTCTGTATAAGCGCCAGCGTCGAGCAGGTCGTGTGCCTCCGCCGGGTTCGTCGCTTTCATCACGATCATCCAGGAGCCGTGCGGGTCGGCGTTCACCGTTTCCGGCTTCTCCGCCAGCTTCGCGTTCACCTCGACCACCTCGCCGCTCACCGGGCAGTACAGCTCGGAGACCGCCTTCACGGACTCGATCGTCCCGAAGACATCTCCTTTGTTGAAGGTGCGGCCGATCTCGGGCAGCTCGAGGTACACGACGTCGCCGAGCGCCTTCTGCGCGTAGTCGGTGATGCCGACGTGCGCCTGCGTGCCGTCGATGCGCACCCACTCGTGGTCCTTGGTGTATTTCAAATCGGAAGGATACATAGTCGCTCCTACACCTTCTTGCGTTTATAAAACGGGAGCGGGACGACGCGTGCCTTGACGCGGCGGCCGCGGATCACCACGTCGAACTCTGTCCCGGGCGCCGAGCGATCCGACGGGAGGTACGCCATTCCGATCGCCTTCTTCAGGAACGGCGTCTGCGTGCCGCTCGTGACGATGCCCGTCTTGGCGCCGTCCATGTAGACGTCGTAGCCGTGGCGCGCGATCGCGCGGTCCACCATCTCGAAGCCGACCAGTTTGCGCGGCGCCCCCTCGGCCTTCTGCTTCTGAAGTACATCCGAGCCGAGGAATTCGGCCTTCTTCCAGCCCACGATCCACCCGAGATCCGCCTCGACGACCGTCGTGGTCTCGTCCATGTCGTTGCCGTAGAGGCGCATCGCGGCCTCGAGGCGCAGGGTGTCGCGCGCGCCGAGGCCCGCGGGGATGACGCCGGCGGCCTTGCCCGCCTGGAGAATCGCGTCCCAGACGCGCTCGGCCGAGCCGGGAGCCACGAACACCTCGAAGCCGTCCTCCCCCGTGTAGCCGGTGCGAGAGATCGTGCACATCACGCTGGCGACCTCGCCTGTCGTGAACCAGTAGTACTTCACGTCGTCGAGCTTCGCGCCGGTGAGCGATTGCAGCACGTCGCGCGCCGCCGGGCCCTGGAGGGCGATGAGCGCGTAGCGGGAGCTGGTATTGACGGCGACGGCGTCGCCCGCCTCGCCGACGTGCGCCGCGATCCAGTTGAAGTCCTTGATGATGTTCGAGGCGTTGACGACGAGCATGAAGTGCTCGTCCGACATCTTGTAGGTCAGCACGTCGTCGACGAAGGTGCCCTGCGGCGTGGTCAGCGCGGAGTACTGGATCTGTCCGATCGCGAGCTTGCCGGCGTCGTTGCTCGTGATGTGCTGGACCGCTTTGAGGGCGTCGCGGCCGGCGATCTCGATCTGCCCCATGTGGCTGACGTCGAAGAGGCCGGCCCGTGTGCGCACCGCCATGTGCTCGTCGGCGATGCCTGTGTATTCGACGGGCATGTTCCAGCCGCCGAATTCGACCATCTTGGCGCCGAGCGAACGGTGGCGCGCGTTGAGGGGAGTCTTCTTGAGCGTACCGGGCGCAGACGTAGACATCGGCGTGACTCGGCTCTGAAGTTGTGGGCGGAAAAGCCATCGGCCGTGCGGCCCGCGCACGCGGGCCGCGCCGGCACGATTAGATCCAACAGAAGGTACTATGCGGCTCGGCAGCGGGTCAAGGAACCAGACCGAAAACACAGCAGCAGTACACTGGAGGCATCCTGATCCGGTTGGGAGGCACGGCCTTTCTGGAGTTACGCCCATGACACGACACACCGCCGGAACCTCGCTCACTGCAGCCGTTATTCTTGCCGCTCTCCTTGCGATGCCTGGGAAGCTCCTCGCACATTGCGACGGCCTCGACGGTCCGGTCGTCAAGGCCGCCCAAAGGGCGCTCGCCACCGGGGACGTCTCGCTCGTACTCGTCTGGGTTCAAGAGAAGGACGAACCGGAAATCAGAGCGGCGTTTCAGAAGACCCTTGCTGTCCGGAAACTGAACGCCGAAGCCAGGACTCTTTCAGACTCTTACTTCTTCGAGACACTCGTCCGCATCCACCGCGCCGGCGAAGGCGCGCCCTACACAGGTCTCAAACCGGCGGGACGCGATCTCGGGCCGGCGATCCCCGCGGCCGACACGGCCATTGAGACGGGTTCGTCAGAAGCGCTGCTCAAGCTTCTGACGTCGGCGACCGCCACGGGTATTCGCGAGCAGTTCGAAGCCGTCAGGCGCGCCAGGATGGCTGCGAAAGAGGGCGGCGTGGTGGCCGGACGGAAGTACGTCGAAGCCTACGTGTCCTTCATTCACTACGTCGAAGGTCTCTACCAGGCCGCCAAGCACCCGGCTCACGGTCACTTCGAGGAAACAGAGGGAGCCGCGGGCGTCAAGTGACGTTGGTCGGCTGGGCAGACCGGAGGTCCTCATGCAGGTGTTCCCGTTTCACGTATTCGTCTGCGATCAGCAGAAGCCGGAAGGTGTGCCGTGCTGCTCCGCCCGCGGCGGAACCGCGGTGCTCGAGGAACTGCGCATGCAGATTGGCCGGCAGGGGCTTGCCGAGACCGTGCAGGTCACCATGTGCGGCTCGCTCGGCCTGTGCGAGCGCGGGCCGAACATGGTCGTGTACCCCGAAGGGACGTGGTACTCCGGCGTGCAGCGGAGCGACGTGGCCGAGATTGTCGAGAGTCATTTCAGAAAGGGGCAGATCGTCGAGCGGCTGGTGAACCGCGACCCAGGCGCGCTCCGCGCGGAGATGGGCCAGAACCGCGCACGATATCTCGCGGGACTCCGGCACAAGGACGAATCCGGCGCGCTCCCGGATCCGCTGCTTCAGACGGCCCGCGCGTTCCAGGAGAGCCGCGTCGTCCTGAGCGCGATCGAACTGGACGTGTTCACCGCGGCGGCGAGCGGCGCCACGGCGCCTGACGTCGCCGCGAAGATCGGCGCGGATCCGCGCGCGACGGAACTGCTGCTCAACGCGCTCGCCGCCATGCGGCTGCTCGACAAACATGGCAGCGTCTTCGCGAACACGCCCACGAGCGCGCGGCATCTGGCGGCGGGCGGCGCGAACGACTCCCGGGCGGCGTTGATGCACACGGTGCACCTGTGGACGACGTGGTCGGGGCTGACCGACTCGGTGCGCACGGGCACGGCCGCGGGTGGCGATGACGATGCGGACCGCGACCCGCGCTGGACGGAGGCGTTCATCGCAGCCATGCACAAGAACGCGAGCGAGCGTGCGGGAGCGGTCGTGCGCGCGGCGTCGGTGGAAGGCGCGCGGCGGATGCTGGACGTCGGCGGCGGGTCTGGCGCGTACTCGATCGCCTTTGCCCAGGCGAACCCACACCTCCGGGTGGACATCCTGGATCTGCCGTCCGTCACGCCGATCGCCCGGCGTCACATTGCATCAGCGAATCTGACGGATCGCATTCACACCCGCGACGGCGACCTGCGTACCGCGACGCTCGGCCGCGGCGACTATGACATCGTCCTGCTCTCGGCGATCTGCCACATGCTCAGCCCGGAGGAGAACCGCGACCTGCTCGCGCGATGTTTCGCGGCAACCGCGCGCGGCGGGCGCGTCGTCATTCAGGACTTCATCCTGGACGCCACGAAGACGGCGCCCAGGGCGGGCGCGCTGTTCGCGCTGAACATGCTCGTCGGGACGCGCGCCGGGAGCGCGTACTCGGAGACGGAATACGGGGAGTGGCTGCGCGCGGCCGGATTCAGCGAGGTCCAGCACGTCAGCCTCGCTGGCCCGACCGGCCTGATGATCGGCGTCAAACCGCCGTCTATTGTCCAGCGCCCGGCTTGAGGCATTCACTGTCATCTGTGGCACTATGGAGGCGTAATGGTGGAACGCCCCACATCCACGGTCGGCGAGCCCCTCGCCCGGCTCACCTCCGAGCAGGAGGCGTGGCTGCGGCACTCTGAGGCGCTGTGGCAACGAGCGCACGCGATCGCGCAGCAGCATCCTCGCCACGATCCATCCGACATCTATCACGCCTTGCGTTGTCTTGAACTGACCCCTGCCGAGCGCCTGCGCGCGGGACTGCAGCGTGGACGACTTCGCGCTTACGCCCGCTGAACGCGCCCTTTTCGACGCCCTCAACCGGCGAGGGATCCGATTCCTGGTCGTCGGCCTCAGCGCCGCCGTACTCGAGGGGGCACCGCTCGCCACTCAACATCTCGACATCTGGCTCGAGCGCGTTGACGACGACCGATTGCCGGGCGCGGCGGCCGACGCCGGAGGCTTCTGGACGTCAGGGTTCGGCGTTCAGCCGCCCGCATTCGGCGGTCCGGGGCTCGAACGACTCGACGCCGTGCTGACGGCTCACGGCTTGGAGACGTTTGATGCGGAGTACGGCCGGGCGCTGTCACGGGAGATCGAGGGTGTCTCCCTCAAGGTGCTGCCCCTGTCGCGGGTCATCGTGAGCAAGCGCGCAACGAATCGTCCAAAAGATCTGGCGGCGCTGCCCGCCCTCGAAGCCACGATTGCCGTCCGAGACCCACGAACGAAAACCGAGCCTGGCGAAGAAAAGCGGTAGCTCTTCATTCGAGCCGGATCGGCGTTGATCTTCGAACTGCGGGTGTCGGGATCCGGACACCCGAGGGTTTGGCCTCGGTGCGTGCGCGCGACCACGATCGAAGGAGGCAGCGCATGCTGGATGTGCGCGGCGGTTCGGGCGCGTACTCGATCTCCGTCGCACAGCCGAATCAGACGTCCAAGTGCACATCTTAAACCGGCCGTCACGCGTCGGTTCATTCTGGACGGAGCAATAAAACGGCACTCGGACTCGACGCCGTCGAGGACCCTCATGGATGGATCATGTGCCCCGGGCAGGCGGCAACTCCAGAGCAAGGCAGATCTGGTCGTTTTGGACTGGCGCCGCGACACGGGCGATTTTAGCAAGGTGGATTGAGCGTCCTAGGTCCACGTCGTTTCGATAAACTGCACCTTCTCAAAACGTGCACCTGTCAATCGGCCTCGGGTCGACACAGATACGCTCCATTCCACGTCAACGGCAGTGGTACCTTTCGCGACCTGCCGTTCTAGCGTATCCGCTGCAGGTGACGGTCGCGTGGAGGCGAGCCGCTCATTCGCGATCAACAGGTCCTTGAGGCGGATCTTGAGCTCCGCCATCGTCTTCGGGCGATCTACAGAGCCGACAGGAGTTCCAACGTCGGCCCACGATTTAGCAGATGCCCACCAAAGTGGGTCGGTCGTGTGCGTCACCGCGCCACGGAAGAAGTCAGGATTGATGTCGTACTTAAACGCGGCGGCGTCGATTGTTATCCGTGTGGCCCAGTAGACACGTTGCCGGTCCTTGCGTACAAACCGCGTTGCCCCTATCGCAAGTGAGCGGTTGTTCCGGCGAAAAGTCGCACCATCTGGAACCTCGTGCAGTTCAGCGGCACAAGCCCTCTCAATCTCTGCCGCGACTTGAAGCGTCGACAACAGCGAGTGTTCATCTTTCGGATCAAAAAAGAGACGTTCGGCCTTCGGCTGCAATTCGCGAACGAACTCCTCCGTAACTTGCGACACCAGGGTGTTGACCAGCCCCTTGAGTTCGTCGATCGACTTCAGCACGCGTACGTTCTTTCTATCGATGAAGCGAAGTGAAGCTGCCTGCGCGAGCAGTCCATCACCAGTCAAAAGCACGACGCGGCAATCTCTCGCGCTCGATGGGGCGTCGCTGACAACCTGCGCAAAGGCCTCCAAAATGACGGCGTCGCGGAATCCTTTCTCGGTTTCTCCAGCCTCGAATGGCGCGCTCCGATTGATAGCGGCGGCTATCACTGCGGACCAGTCCACGGCGGTGCAATCAAACGGAGGGACGTCGAAGGAGAGATCGCCGATCTGTTGTGATATGTTCTCGCGAATCCGCTTATCCAGGGTATCCGACGTAAAA
Source organism: Acidobacteria bacterium RIFCSPLOWO2_12_FULL_66_21 (assembly GCA_001767455.1). Lineage (GTDB taxonomy): Bacteria > Acidobacteriota > Vicinamibacteria > Vicinamibacterales > 2-12-FULL-66-21 > 2-12-FULL-66-21. Next base: position 63,876 of record MELC01000081.1, on the reverse strand, counting down.
CCAAGTTGGTGGCCGATTAGCCGTTCGAGACGTGTGAGTGCCGGGAGTATCTCACGGGCTTTGCTCCGCATCTGAAACTCCCGTTCCGCCCGAACGACGTCCGGCAGGTACCACCGGAACTGCACGTCCTGATGGGTCTGTGTTTCTCGCGCCAGCTCTGCGATCTCCTTCTTCACCAGATAGTGCTCATTGCTGTTCCAAATCGCGTTGGTGTCAACGACTATGCGGATCTCAGGAGACTTCCGACTATTCGATTTAGCCATTCCTGCCCCTTCCGGGTATCGTTTGCCCGTGCGTCGTTGCAGAATTTGCCCGGGGTTCGGCGAAGCTATGGGTATGTCCTTCTCGCGCTGACCCGGCCGCGGCACAAAATCCCACGCCTGCGGGACGGCACGTCATGTGCTGATGCGAGCGCGAGACGTATGCAGATTCCGGCGGCCGAGCGCCTCGCGCGCGTGATGTGGCGGGCCATCCAATCCGAGGGCGATCCAACGACAATCGGAAGCTGGAGCCACGCCGCCGCGAGCAGCTCCGGCGCGCTGCGAGCATGGTGCCGGGCGGCCGGTATCCGCCCAAAAGCCGCGCTGGATTTCGCTCGGCTCTGCCGGGCCATCGCGCTCGCGCGGGACACAGGACTCCACCCTGAGGACTTCCTCGACGTCGTCGATCGTCGCACGCTGCACGGCCTTCTCAAGCGCGGCGGGCTCGATCCGGCCGCAACCGCGCAGGACGTTCAGGCGTTTCTCAAGTGCCAGCGGCTGATCCAATCAGGCCCGATGCTGCACGCGATCGCCGGAACGCTCCACGAGCTCGGCGCGTTTCCCTCCATCAGCGGCGAAGGCCCACGCAATTTACGGCATTCCTGACGGCAGAAATTACGCCGTCGCGTTCGCCGACTGCATATGAACACTCGCGTGCTCGCGACAGACCGCGTCCGCTCCGCTCTGACCCACCCCCGCGTCACTCGCGCGATCGACTGGACGCTCAACGTCGCCGTCATCGTCGGAGCGGCGGTTGTTCTGCTCCTGGCGCTCGTCGGCCCGTCGCTGCGGGCTTCGTCCAGTCGGAGTATCTCCGGCGCGCTGACGTCAATCCCGCAGCTCGGATACGAGACCGCGGATCGCACGGTCGTGCTCGTCCTCGCATCCGGATGCGTGTACTGCACGGACAGCATGGCCGCCATGCGCGAGATCGCATCGGCGGCGCGCGGGCGGACGGGACATGTACGGCTGGTGGCGATCGGGGCCGAGCCGGCCTCGCGTCTGCGGACGTATCTCGCCGCCCACTCAGTGACCGTGGACGGGGTCCACAGCGTCAGTCCCGGTCCCGTGACGGAGTTCACACCGCGAGTGTTCGTGATGTCGCGCGACGGCGCCATTCGCCGCGACTGGGTCGGGGTCGTCGGCGCCCGTCGCGTCCGGGAGATTCTCGCGGCGGCCGGACTGCCCCTCGATGAGTCGCATTAGATCGAATGCAAGGAGGCTTCAGATGAGAACACCACGATTGGGACGACGTTTTCGGCTTCTCACAGCGGCGGTGCTGATGCTGCTCGCACTGTGCCTGTGGCCGGTAGCAAGAGGCCGCACGGCGGCCGAACGCGCCGCGGCGTGGGTGGCGCAGGCACACGACAGCCTGCCCTCGCGGCTCGACGAGATCAACCTGTACCCGGTGGAGTACCGGGAGGCGATCTTCCTTGCCCACAAACCGGCGGTCCGCTTTCAGCTGTGGCAGGAGTAACTGACGCGGACGGCCGCAGACGACACGTCGTTGACGCGCGAACAGCGGCTATTCGTAACGCGTTTCGCGAACACCATCACGGCAGCCGAGTTCGAGCCTGGCGCGGCCTACAGTCAGGAGACGCTCCGCCTTCTCGGTGACACCGGCCGCGTTCTTGGAACGCGCGCGTCGATCATCGGCTCGGACGCCTGGCAGGGTACGCCTCCTTCGGGACGCGTCGATCTTCCTGCGCGGCTCAAAGCCGGCCGGCTGCGCCTCGCCGAATACCTGCTGGCGCGGACTGTCGTGTTTGCCCAGGACTATGACGAGACGACGCTGCCGAATTGCGAGTGCAACTACGCCTCGTCTGGTACGTGGGACTGTCCTGCAAAGGACGGGTATGTGAAGGACGGCTGCGGACAATCCCCGCGTTTCGGAGACCGCGCGTTCTGCAGGTGGATCTACGACGAGTACACCGGCACCTGCGACATCTTCAAGAACCACCCGTGCGACGGCAACTGCCGGTACAAGCCCAAGGGGCTGCTCGAGGAAGGGCCGGGCGACGGCGATTTCGACAGCAACTGCACGATCCACGACGGCCAGATGTGCCCCGACAGCTGCGATATCGGGTGCTGGGTCATCTACTGACGTTGGCGGCACGTCCAGCCGCGCTAACATAGAGTCCTTCGATGCCCTGGATCCAGGCGGCGACGGCCGTCGCAGTCGCGCTCGTCCTGCACGTGCAGGCGCCGGCTCCCGCGGAGCGGACGGCGGGAGCCGGCGTCGGGCCCGCCGTCCTTCGCGGGCACGTGCTGAACGCCGATACCGGAGATCCCGTTCGCCGCGCACGCGTCACCTGCGCGATCGCCGGACGTCAGGATACACCCGACGTGTCGATGACCGACGCGTCCGGCGCGTTCGAGTTTGCCGGCCTGGAGAGCGGCCGGTACTTCGTGGCGGCAACCCGCACCGGGTATGTGCCCGGGGGGTTCGGCAGCCGCCACGCGGAGCCCCAGCGGCCGGTCCCCGTCGACCTCGCCCCGGGGGAGGTCTTCGACAACGCCGACGTCCGCCTCATCCCGGCCGGCGTGATCACCGGCCGCATCACGGATCGGATTGGCAATCCCGTCATCGATGTCGAAGTGGTGGCCGGCCGGAACCTCCCGGCCGGTTTCCTTCCGATCACCACCAGCTACACCGACGATCGGGGGGCGTATCGTCTGTGGGGCCTGCGCGGCGGCCAGTACTACATCCTGTCACGACCGACCTCGTTCAGCGTCTCCGGCGCGGAAGGGGGCGTCGTCTCGAGCACGGCCGTCTACCCGGGGGTGGCATCCATCGCCCAGGCTAGCGCGGTGCCCGTCGAGGGAGGCCGCGAGACGGCCAACATCGATTTCAGCGTGACGCCGGTTCGCCTGTCGCGCGTCAGAGGCACGGTTGCCGATGCACTGGGGAACGCCGCGGCGGGCGCGCGCGGGAGAATCTCGAGCCTCGATGAAACAACCGGCAGACGAGTCGAGGGGAACGCATTCGTAACGGACAAATCCGGCGCGTTCGACGTCGTGCGGGTTCCGCCCGGCGTCTACGAAGCGTCTGCCTCCATATCGAAAGGAAGTGTCATCTCCGAACATGGCGCATCGGCGTTCGTGGCCAGCGGCGGGGACGTTCGGGTCAGCGTGATCACCTCGCCGGTATCGACAATACGGGGCCTCGTGAGGAGTTCGGGCGGCGCGTTGCCGGCAGGCATCAGGATGCGCGTCGCCATGACGTCCGCCGACCTGGGTCGCGACCGCATCGTGGCTGGTAATAGCGACATCTCGGCCGTGGCAAAGGACGGGACGTTCGCGGTCGCGGTTGCGCCCGGCCCGGTCGTGCCGCGCCTCATCGGGCTTCCCTCCCGCTGGCAGGTGGCCGCGATCCTCGCGAACCAGCGCGACCTCGCCGGTCGTTCGATTGAGATCGCTCCGGGAACCGATCCGCCACTGCTCGAGATCGTCGTATCCAACGACGGTGCCGAGGTGAGCGGACGGGTGGTTGACGATCGACAGCGCGAGGTGCCCGGCGCCTACGTCCTGGTGTTCACCGCAGAACCGGACCGCTTCATGACGAACGGTCAGGTGAGCCTCGTCGAACGGACCAATCAGCGGGGGGAATTCCGCATCGGCGGTCTGAGGCCCGGAGATTACATGGCGGCGGCCGTGGATGAACCGGACGATGTCGCGGTCTTCAGTGATCCGCGATACCTAAACCGCCTGCGGCGGGACGGCGCCATCGGTATTGCCGCGCCCCACCGCGGACGTGATCCTCTCGTGCTGCCTCTCAAGCGAGAGGGATCCTCTCCAGGGGGAACACGGTGACCGGGATCGCGCGGCTGGCCGCCCGAACGTCGCTTGGGACCGCGCTGATCGTCGGCTGCGCGTTGCCTGTTCTGGTCCGCGGCCACCAGGACCCGCATGCCTCGCGCACCGACGCAGCCGTCCAACCGACCGGGGCCATCCACGGCCGCGTGATCACCGCTGCGACGGGCCGGCCTCCGGGCGGTGCCGTCGTCACGCTCGAATCGAGCGACCGGAAGATCGGCCGGACCGAAATGGTGGACGACACGGGGCGTTTCGAACTGAACGGTCTGCCTTCCGGCACGTACGAGCTGCGCGCGTCCGCGCCGGGCTTCGTCGCGGGCGAGGTGGACGACGATCGATCGCGCGCCAATATTACGGGACTGCGGGTCTCCGCCGGACAGGTGCGCGACGGCATCATCCTCCACCTGACGGCCGGAGCCATCATCTCGGGTAGAGTGGTCGACGCATCCGGAGAGCCGGTGGACGGCGTTCCGGTGTACGCGATGCGGGTAGAGTTCGCGGCCGGCAAGGAGCGACTCGTCCCTGTCGCGGGACGGCCGCGACTGACCGACGATCGCGGCGCCTACAGGGTATTCGGGCTGGGGGCGGGCGACTATTTTCTGCTGGCGGCTCCCGGGGCGTTCTCACCGGGTGATCGGTCACGGGCGGAGCTGCCCGGATATCCGTTGACGTTCCTGCCCCACTCGCCCGATGCCGCGCACGCTCAGCAACTCAGAGTGAAGGCGGGCGAAGAGACCTCCGTCGAAGATCTCGTCATCACCCAAGTCCGCTCGTACGATCTCTTCGGCACCGTGATAGACGAACGCTCGCGGCCAGCGCCGAACGCCGACGTGATCGTCCTGCCGGGAACGGATGCCGCGATTGGCGCCGTGGCGTCCGTACGGGCCGGCCGCGATGGCGTGTTCCGGCTGCGCAAGATCCCGGCGGGTTCGTATCTGCTCCAGGTTCGACCGACCTCCACGTCCGGGTTCGCATCGGCGCTCGTTGATGTGCCCGACTCTCTCTCTCACGTCGTCCTCCAACAGCGCAGCGGCGCCAGCGCGAGAGGAGCGTTCGCGTTCGACGAAGGCGCCACGCCGGCATTCCGTCCCGGGGATCTTTCGGTCGTCCTGTCCCCCACTGATTTCACGCGCTCGCCTCTGGGCACGGGTGCACGAGGCCACGTCCTTCGCGGCTGGACGTTCGAAGTCACCGGCGTCTGGGGTCCTCATTTGCTCGATGTCCGCACGCCGTCAGGGTGGATGGTCGCGAGCGTCACACTCGGCGGCGAGGATGTTACCGACACGCCGATCGACTTCGACCACGTGCCCGAGGGTGAGATCCTGCGCGTACACCTCACGAACCGCGTGACGCAGATCTCGGGAACGGTGGTTGACGCGAGCGGCAGGCCCGCGCCGCACAGCGCGGTCGTCGTATTCTCGCGCGAGGCGGAGCAGTGGACACTAGGACCCCGCTATGTGCGCCGCGCGGATACCTCTGCGTCCGGCATGTTCCAGATCGAGGGGTTGGCCCCCGGCGAGTACTTCGCAGCAGCCGTCGAGCGCCTGTCGAAGGGCCACTGGTTCAGACCGTCGATCTTCAACGAGCTGCGGCCTACGGCGTCCGAGCTGTCGCTGACCAAGGGCCAGAGCCGCGTCATTCAATTGAGAGTCCTGGCCGGAAGCATCGATCGGCTCCCCGCAGCGGCGCCTGACAAGCGATAGCCAAGGGCCGATCCATCCGACGTTCCGCACTTTCGCCGGCCGGCAGCGCCACTTCGATTCGCCTTGTGCCGTTCGCCACGAAAGTAGCTAACCTCATAGAGCCGCGCGAGTCGCTGTAGCGCCTCATGCTGCGACATCCCGAGCCGGACATCGATTCCGCCAATGAGCAATTCCGTACCATCTTGAGCGCGCACCGAGTCGGTAGGAGCTGCACACAAAATCACAAACAAGGCGCAGGGCTTCCCGACAAGCCCGCGGCCCAATGTCGATCTGCTCCACGTGCTAGCTCGCGTGGGTGAGGTTGTCTCTCCATTTGCACATATTGCCGCGGGAAAGGGCTGTCTGCTCCACGGCACGTCAAGCCGGCCTCCAGTCCAGCGATTATCGTCTCGCCCCCGCTCCCGCCATCTCCCGGTCTGATCATTCCCGGGCAGCCGGAGAGAAAAATACCAATGAAATTGCGCTGCGGCTGTGGACCGAATCCTCCCCCGTCAAGTCGCTAGTAGAACGAGGGCGTTTGTCGTGGATTTACCGCCCAACCAACTCGGGGCGGGCCGGCTCCGGGTGGGACGGGGCTGAGGTCGCGGCGCTTTCCGCACTCGAGGCAAGCATCGCCGCCAGGAACTTGCGAACGAAGGCCGAGGGTGCGGAACAAGAGCGGTAGCCCTCGTTCGAGCGCTTCATGTCACGCTCAACGCTGCCGTTCAACGGCCAACTGAGACGCACTGACATGTCCGGGCCGGCCGCGGGGACGTCGATGAACGCGGGCACCACGCTGCGTTCCTGCCGCCCGCACGCGGCCACAATGCTCCAGCGGCCTGGCTCCGGCACGCGCGCGTCGAACATGGCGGGACCAATTCGCCGCGCGCGAACGACAGCCATGCCGGGCCGCCCGGACGGACCCGTCAGGAGCAAGTCGCAACCCTCGGCCCCCTCGAGCACCAGGGTGACAGCGGGCGGCGGAGACAGATCGATCGTTCCGAGATCGACCACCCGGGCAAGCGTCTCGGCCGCGCCCAACTGAAATCGACGCATCCCCACCTGGGCGTCGCCGACGCGCACCTCCATGGCGCCACGCGGCGCCAGCGCCACCGAGAAACGTCCGTCATCTCCCGTCGTCGTCTCGCCTCCCAGGAATTCCGTCACGTCCTCGCTCGCCGCGTAGGCGGCCAGATCCGGCAACACCGACACCTGGACGCCCGGCGTGACCACGCCGTCCCGGAGAACGCGGCCGATGGCGTATGAAGGACGCTGGAGGGTCAGGTCGATTTCCTGGCCATCGGGGTCGACGACCCGTTCGACCCGGCCGTACGCCGTGTGCATCGCCACCAGCTCGTACCGCTCGACCGCAAGGTTCTCGAACCTGAACTCTCCCTCGTCTCCACTTCGGGTCTCGGCGAGCAGAATCCGTTTCGGCGGGCGCTTTTCCGCGCGGCCGGTGTCGGTGACGAATCGATAAAGCAAGACGTCCGCACCTTTGACGACCACGCCGCGGCCTGCGGAGACCGTGCCCGCCAGTCGTGCCGCGGGCTCAAGGTCGATGCGGAGGGGCACGCTCGAAGGGGCGGCGGCCACTTCTCTCGTGTCGAGTCGCACGGGGGCACGGCCACCGGCCATCAGCTCGACCCAACCATCCTCGACCGGTTGCGTCGCTGTCACCCAGAAGATCCGTGGACTCAACCTGTCCACGGTCACACGCGTGTCGAGCTCGGCGCCAAGACGCACGGACTGTGGCCTGGCCCGTGGAGCCTGCATACGGCGGGGCACGACCGCCGGCGGTGTCGCGCCGCCGGCCGGCGCTCCGCCGGCGAATCCAATCACGAGCAGTCGCCCCCACGCCGCGGTCCGACAGGCGGCTGTTTCGACGCCGGACTCGTCCACGGCGCCCGTCGGCTCGAAGTACGAAAGCCGGGCGGGAGCCTCCGAGAGGACGATACCCGCCTCCTTCAGCGGCACCCCGACACATTCCCAGTCACGATCGGTGATCCATTCGCACGCGGGCCACGCGTCGCGGGGCGCCTCCTCGCTGGCGTTCACCCATTGCGGCGTGCCGCTGCCCGCCTGCAACGTACGCCCGCGGATCGTGCGGCGCCATCCACCGCTGACGTGATACGTCGCCGGTTGAACCGGCCAGCGAAACGGCCCGTCCAGCAGGTACCCCGGGCGCCCTGACTGGCGAACGAGGAGCAGCGTTTCCACGGCCGCAGGCCCTCGGACGTCGATTCGGCCGTCATCCGCCATCGTGCGGGCAATCTCGGCCAGGTGCCAGCGGCGGGTCAGAGCGGCGCGATCGAGACGGACCACCTCCACCGGGCCGGACACCGCCGCGCTGAACCGCACTGTGACGACGACAACCGGTGCGCCTGGAGGCGGCGCATTCCTGCCGTCGGCAATCGACAATGGCATCGGGCGGTCCTGTACCGCAGACGCGAATGTTGCGAGAATCAGGATTCTGAGCGCAGCCAGCGCCGTCCTCATCGCGTCCCCCCGCGAATCGTGTCGAACGTCCGGAGCAGCTCGTCCCCGGTGACGACCCCATCGCGCGCCAGCTCGCCGGCAGGAATGCACGTGGAGACACCGGCGTCGAGAAACACGTAGCTGTCGCATACGCCCGCGAGATCGTGCAGCCGGTGAGAGGAGATCAGCACGGCGGCCCCGGCGTCGCGGCGCGCGCGCACCGCGCCGGTCAGCCACCGGGCGGCGTCGGGGTCGAGTCCTTCCCACGGTTCGTCCAGCACGATGAGCCGCAGCGCCGGCAGCGTGAACACGGTGCGGAGCCCGAGCATCTGCCGGGTTCCTCTCGACAAGAGCCGAATGGGTTCACGGCCGGCGCCGGGCTCGATGTGATGAAAGAGCGCACGCCAGCGATGCGAGCGCACGTGCCCGGGTACGGTTGACTCTCCGCCGAAATAGGCGACGCGCAGACGCTTCAGCCCCTCTTGAACCGAGCCCCGCTGGATCTGCACGGAGCCGCCGCTCGCCTGCTGCAAGCCCACCACGATCCTCAGCAAGGTCGTCTTGCCGACGCCATTGGGACCGATCACGCCCACCACGTCGGATTCCGAGACGCTGAAGGTGACATCGCGCAGAACGGGCTGCCGCCCGTACCGCTTGCTCACGGCCATCACCGAGAGCACCGGCGTCATGCCGGCTCCGCGAGCGAGTAGTCGCGGCGGCACACCGCGCGGATGCCCAGCGCCGTCACCGATACGGCCACGACCCCGTCCAGCAGCAGTACCCGCGCGTCCGTAACGGCCGGGAAGTTCCCAAGCAGAAGGAACGGACAAACGACCACCGCTGCCGTCGCATGTCCGAGCTGCGCCATGGTGGCCGGTGCGGAATGGACGATTGACAGGTAGGCGGCGGCCGATTCGCGCGACAGGGCAAGCGCCACGAGAACGAGTGCCCAGAGGGCTCCGGCGGCTGCGGGCGGCAGCGCGAGGCCAAGCGCCCACGACACGCAGGACACGCTGGCAAAGGCAACCAGGCGCTGGGGCGCAAAGGCTTCCGCGCCGCGGCCCAGCGCCGCGGCGACAAGCACGACGGTGAACCAGACGGCCGCTCCTGGGGCGGCGGCGGCGGTGAGGCTGCCAAGAGCAATCCGCCAGCGTGGACGCCCCGTGACGAGCACCGCGTCGAAATGCCCGCGCGAGGCGGCTGACATGAATCCGCCAGATGCCGCGAACATCTGCAACAGCAGGACGCTTCCGAGCGCCGAGTCGACGTCCGCGGGGTTCAGCCAGAGCATCGCGCAGCCGGTCAGTCCCGCGAGCGCCAGCGCGACGCGCATCCACGATGGCGGCGGCAGGACGACCAGGAAGAACCGGATCGCCGGCACGCGAATCATGGATGCACCTCGATCACGTATCCGGTCGTGGAAAGCATCAGGCACCCATCGTCGGTGGCCGACAGCAGCAGTCGCGCCGGCTCAGGCAGTTGCATGCGATGCAGCATCACTCCCCTGCTGTCGTACCGGTTGAGCAGCCAGCCACCGGGCCGCTCGGTCGGCTCGGTCCGCGGCGGCGTCCCCGACCCGAGGACCCACAGGAATCCTCCCTGCGACAGGAGCGCATCGCGAACCGGCCGCCGCGGGTTCTCGGAGGTCAGCAGCACCTCGGGCGCGACGGTGGGAAGGCCCTCCAGGCGCAGCTCGCGCGACGCGCCAGAGCGGTCTGTCAGCGTCACAGCGGCCTGATCGGGGAACCAGCACGGGATCGTGCCCTCAGTGGCCTGGCCGCACGACACAAAATTCAATGCCGCAACCGCTGCGCGCGCGAGTGGGAAGGCGCGCGTTCGCATCCCGCTCCACGGACGTCGCTCCGCCTCGCCGGGCGGGCCGGCGAGGAGGGCCTCAACCGGCGGATCGAAGTTGATGACCTGGTACAGCAGCTGGCGTCCTCCGCCGAACAGCCCGACGTGGACCCGTGTGAGCGGAATCCGCCGCAGCACCCGTCCCTGCGGCGACACCTGGCCGAGCACGGACCGGCCCAGCAGCGTCCACAACGTGCCGTCCGCCAGAAGGGCGAGGCCCCACGGATGTTCGCCCAGAGCGAGCGGCTCCAGCTTCGTGGTTGTGGAGCGTCCGTCTTCCAGGTTCACGTGGACGAGCGAGTCCGCGCCGGTCATCAACCAGGCCTCCGAGCGGGTATTCACGTGACCGACGATGACCGTCGGCCCGACGATCGGGCCGAATCGGACGCGCCACCGGGCCGGCGGCGTCGTCTGGCGCGCGCAGCCATCAATGGAAAGGAGCGCCGCGATTGCCACCATCCGCCACGTGTTCGAACATCGCATGGCCGCTCACCTCGCGCTGCGGCCGGGAACCCCGGGCGGTTCCCGGCCGCCATGACGTTAGGAGCCCATCACCTTGATCCGCACGCACTCCGCGTAGTCGAGCTCGCAGTCGAGCCCGGCCGCCAACCGCCACCAGAAGCTGTCGATCCTCGCCGCGGCTTCGTAGCAATGGCCGAGCGTGGTGGTGCAGCCTTCCTCCATGGCGCGGGCAGGCTGGGGCGTCACCGCCACGGCCGACAACGCCAGCGCTCCGAGAACGATCCACTTGCCCATGGGTCCTCCAGAGGTGATCCCGCAGGATCTCTAGTGCCCGTCTTGGACCCCTCCGGCCGTCCGGCCGCCCAGCCTCGACGGGACAACGCCTGGCCGGAGGCTCCCGGCCAGAGTCGAGTTCAGTCGTTCAAGTCCGGCGCGCGTGTCCGCTCCCCCGGCGGGCGCAGGTACGCCTGCAGCGTGTGATACGAGATGCCCAGCTCGCGGCAGGTGCGCCGCTTGTTGTTGCCGCAGCGATCCAGGATCAATCGCGCGTAGCGGCTCCTCCAGGTCTGCATCGTGTCGTGCGCGAGCGCCGCGGGCAGCACGAAATCGCCGTAACCCCCGAGCAATGCCGGCGGAAGATCGTCGAGTTCCAGTGAGGTCGATCCGGCCAGCGCCACCGCCCGTTCAATCACCCGTTCCAGCTCGCGGACGTTGCCAGGCCAGTCGTACGCCAGCAGCGCGTCGGTCGCGGCGTGCGACAGCGACAGCGAGCGAAACGTCCGGTGCCGCTCGAGGAAGTACCTCGCCAGCTCGGTGACGTCCTCCAGCCGCTGCCGCAGGGGCGGCACGAGCACTTCCACCCCGTGCAGTCTGTAGAACAAGTCGAGACGAAATCTGCCCCGCTCCACGAGGTCCAGCAGAGAACGATTGGTCGCGACGATGATTCGGGTATCGATGCGGCGCGCGCCGTACCCGCCGACGCGTTCGACCGAAAGGTCCTGGATTGCGCGCAGCAGTTTCGCCTGGGCGGCCGACGAGAGATCGGACACCTCGTCGAGAAACAGCGTTCCCTCGTGGGCGTGCTCGAACTTGCCGCGGCGACCGCGTACGCCAGTCGCGGTACGCTCCTCTATGCCGAACAATTCCGCCTCGAGCAGGGTTTCCACGATCGCCGCGCAGTTCACGGCGACGAACGGCCCTTTGCGCCGGCGGCTCAACTCGTGAATCTGCCTGGCGACAAGCTCTTTGCCCGTACCCGACTCCCCTTCGATCAAAACGGTGAAGTCGGTCGCCGCCACTTTTTCGATCCGCTCGCGAACAAGGCGGATCGCCGGGCTCGACCCGATCAGCGGCGCGGCGCCGTCCGACCGGCTGCTCGCGCAGGACAGCGGCCACCGGCCATTCGTGCGCTCGATCTCGAACAGCAGGCCCGCGATCAGCGCGGCCGCGTCCAGCATCTCGCGGGTCCAGTTGTCCAGAGGCCGGTCCGTATCGAACACGGCTTCGAGGCGCGGCCGTGCCTGGAACGGCGGGCCAGGCACATCCAGCACCACGACGTTCCCAGCTCTGTCTCCCTCTCCGCCCACATCGTCTTCGTCGCGAAATCCGATCGAGCTCGCCTGCAGCAGCGTGCGCAGCTCCTCTTTGAACCGTTCGCGGACCAGCCGTGGCTCGTGCACGGAGGAGAGCGCTCGCGTGAGGGTCGCCAGCAGTGTGGCCGTGGCACACGCCGGCGCCCGGCAACTGGCCAGGCCGACGGGCATTACTCCTCCTTGGCGTGGATCGATTGCGTGCATAACCAAGGAAGATGCCAATCGAGACGGGTGAATTGCGGCCGTCATTCCTGCGCCCCGTCCTGGCTCGGCGAGCATGACGCGGCCGCAATGGGCACGTGATTCCCTTCCCGACCCGCCGCTGGCGTCCGCGCGACGGGAACGGCGCACCCCGAGGGGGCCGCTGGTTCCCAGAACAGCTCGCACCGGCGCTCGAACTTCAGCGCTCCGCGGTACGTGATGCCGTCCCTCGGATCGAGCGACCAGACCGCGCAGCGCAGGACGTGGGCGGCGAGGGAGAACGTTCGAGCGTCGATCACGACCTGCAGGTGGACCTGCGCGCCCGGGCGCAGCGGCCGCGTCCCTTGCACGAGCGCTCCGCCCGGACTGAGATCGACCAGCGCCACGAGGCAGCCGGGACGCAGCGTCGCGCGCGCGCCAGTTGGCAGCGGCCGTGCGGTGCGCTCGTCGCAGCGTCGATCGATCAGCGGTTGATCCACTTGCGATCTCCCGTGTGGTACTCGAGGACGCGCGTTCGGCCCGTTATCCCGAGCACCCGCACCGCACACTGAACTCGCCGGCCGTGGAGGTACAGCGTTCCGGCCGTCGCCGTTCCATTCGCGCTCATGGTGAGAATGCGCGCCGACCCGATCCGGACGCCGTCGGTGCCGGTATTGGCCGCGCCGTTGACGTCTGGAAGGCCGGCCATCAGCCCGAACCGGACCGCCGGGAAGTTGTCGCCGATGTGTTCGGCGCCAATGAGCGGGCGGTCCACGCCGGACCGGATGTCGGCCGTCCTCACCCCGTTGTGGTTGCCATCGAGATACGAGGTGAACCGGTAATCCGGTGAGCCGGGTTCGAACTTCAGCCCGACAGACGCGGACCGCATGACCGCCTGCATCCGGGCTTCGGCGATCCGCGCGGCAAAGTACCGCGCCGCCATCCGCGTGCGCTGCGCGTCGATGGCGTCTGACGTCAGTGGCACGGCCACGCTGGCCACGGTCGCCGTAATCGCCATGACGAACAGCAATTCCAGCAGCGTGTACGCAGCCGACGACATTCCGCGCATAAGCCACGAAGGCCGGCATCCGGCCATGGCGGCCGGACGCCGGGCCGGTCTACCGTCTGCCTTCCGGACGATCGGCCCGTTCGGCGCCAACGGTGATGAGCGGCTTCAGCTTCAGGAAGTTCTTCTCGCCGATGCCCTTCACGTTCATCAGCTCCTCGATCTTCTTGAAGTTCCCGTTCTTCTGGCGGTACTCCAGAATACGTTGCGCGGTGGAAGCACCGATGCGGGGGAGCGTCTGGAGCTGCGCGATCGTGGCGGTATTGAGATTGACGGGTGCGATCGCGGACGCCGTTGCCTTGGCCTTCGCGGCTGCCGGACGTTTCGGAGTCTGGGCGGAGATCGGAGCTGCCGCCAGCGTGACCGCGGCAATGAGCAGACCGATCGCGAACGTGAATCGACGCATGGTGTCCTCCAGCAGATATAAGTGATGAACGATCCCGGCGCCGGCCGGACATGCTTGCGGAGAGGTCGGGCCGCAGGTTGATCGGGGCTGGCGCCGGGGACCGCAGCGTCGTATCGCAAACACGGCGCCCGAACGCGCCGGTGAGGGCCTGCTCATGAAAAGCGTTGATACGGGGGCGCTTAGAGCGTTCCGGGGCGGTCGTCGAAACAGCGGGCCGATGCGAGACCTTCAGGAAAGACAACCGCAGGTGACGTTGGCGGCGCCGGGCCCGCGCTGGAGCGCCGCCAGATCGCGAGGATTTCCACGCAACTCGCGGGTACGCACTCACACCCGTCAGGTGCAGGTCATGGCGCGAATGCAAGGCCCGGGGGCCTGCCGATAACCCGAAGCCATTGATGACTGACGAGACATGGTCCTATGCCGGCATGCCCCTGCGCCCCAGAACCCGGCGCTGCCCCTGGCTCTGACACGTCGCGCGATCGTCCGATCACCCGGTAATGCGGCTCACCGCCTTCTCATCCGCTCCAGGTTCGCTCGCGCTTCCGTCATCTGGGGATTGAGTCGCAGCGCCTCGCGGTATTCGGCGGCGGCCTCGTCGGCGCGGCCGAGCGCTTCGAGCGCCAGGGCGAGATTGTTGTGCGCGTCGGCGTCGTCGGGACGAGCGGCGAGCGCCTGGCGGAACGCCTGGACGACGCCGGCCGGCTGTCGCGATTCGTACAGCGCGTTCCCGAGATTGAACGCGGCGTCTCCGAACGTCGGGTCAAGCCGGAGCGCCGTTCGATACTCCGCAATGGCGTCGGCCAGACGCCCCGCGCGCCGCAGGACGTTGCCGATGGTGTTGTGCGGCTGGGCGAAGGTCGGACTGAGACGGACCGCCTCCCGACACTCCGCCATGGCTTCGTCGGCTTGTCCACGGCGCAGGTACGCGTATCCCAGATTGTAGTGAGCGTCGGCGAAGTCGGGCTTCCACCGGAGCGCCTCCGTGTATTCGACGATCGCTTCGTCCACGCGCCCGAATCCCAGCAGGAGGTTGCCGGCGCTGTTGCGCGCGTCGGCAAGGCCTGGGTTGAGCCGAATCGCCTCCCGGAAACGCTCGAGCGCCTGGACCGGATCCCGGGACACGAGCGTGAGCCCGAGATTGTAGTGCAGCGCGGGATCGCCGGGGTAGTAGCGCAGGGCTTCCCGCAGGTGCTGGCCGGCTTCGGCAGCGGCGCTGCTCGCCCCGGCGCCACGCGCGTCGGCGGCAAGCGCCAGCCCGAGATTGCGTTCCGCGGCGGCGTAATCCGGCTCCAAGGCCAGCGCGAGCCGGTATTCCGCGATCGCGCCGCGCCAATCGCCGCGTTGCTGCCGGATGACGCCGATGTTGTTGTGGGCCTCGGCGTACTGAGGATTGAGTCTGATCGCCTGCTGGAACAGCGCGAGCGCCTCGCCATCGCGATCCGGCCGGCGCAGCACGCCCAGGTTGTTGGCGCACAGCCAGCAGGCCGGATTGCGGCGCAGGGTCTCGCGGTAGATCGTCTCAGCATCGGCATAGAGGTGGGCCTGGCGCCACGTGAGCACACCCAGGAGGAGGACCAGCAGAACATCGAGCGACCGGGCGATCGAGCGATCCCGCCATCGATTGCCCGATCGGAGGGTCGAGCGATCTGCGAATGGGCCACGATTCGGATCGGCCGATCGCCCGGTCGCTCGCTCACTCGATCGCCCGATCGAAGCGAACGCGGCGATCGTCGCCATGCTCGCGAGATACTGGAAGTGATCCGCCACGAACGAGAATCTGAACGGGTAGAGGTCGACGAAGCCGAGCGCGGGAAACAGCAGGCCGCCAAACAGCAACAGCACGGCCATCGGCGCGCGAGCCGCTCGTCCTGAGCCTGTCGTCCCTCGACCCGGCTCGGGATTGCTCTGAGCCTTTCGAAGGGTCGAGGGATGAGCACTCGCGATCCTCCAACACACCACGGCGGCCGCCACGACGCCGGCCGGGTAGACCCACTGCCACCACACACGCGCATCGATCGTCCACCGCGGATAGATGAACGCGAGGTGCGTGGGCCACACCAGCGTCGCCAGGTAGAACCACACCGCGCGACCGGCGACCAGCACGCGTTCGAGCGGTCCCAGCGCCGGCACCGACTGCGCCGCCCCGATGATCTGAGTGCGCTCGACCCACGCGGTCAGGACGCCGCCAGCGATGCCAAGCGCGAGAAGCGGAACGATCGGCCGCACGTCCCGACGCCACTCAACCCTCCCCCGCTGCCACCAGACGACCACCAACACTGCCGCAGGCAAGACCGCGACGGTCGTCTTGCTGAGAAGAGCGAGGACGAAGAGCGATAGAGCCAGCGTGTGCCGGCCAATCTGGCGATCGGGTGATCGGGCGATCGATCGGCCGACCCCCCGATCGCAAGATCGCTCGATCGCGAGATCGCCGGATCCGAGCAGCACGATCATCGCCCCTAGCCCCAGCGCGCCCGACAATGTGTTCTTCAGCTCCGTCATCCAGGCCACCGATTCCACGTGAACAGGGTGCAGGGCGAAGATGAAGGCGGCCACCCACGCCCCCGGCACCTTCAGACGCACGAGGATCAGTCCGAACAGCCAGGCGCACGTGGCGTGCAGACCGATGTTCACGAGGTGATAGCCGAGCGTTCGGTCGGCCCAGAGGGTGTGCTGGACCCAGAACGCACTGTGGGTGACGGGGTAGTACTGCTGCGTGGCGCCGATATCGAACCAGATGCGCCTCAGGCCCTCCCACGACTGCAGAGCTGGCGCCGTCAGATGGGCGTCATCATCCCACAGCATGTCACCCTGCCACGCCGGCTGATAGGCGGCGAGCGTCACGAGAAGGAGCGCGGCACCGAGCAACACACGATCGCGGGTCACGCCCATGAGAATACACGCGCGTCAGTACGAGCCACGTCAAGATCCGCACGGGTAGTACCTACTCGGTCCTTTCCAATATTCGTCACGAGAGCACAGCGTAATTCTCTCTGTGCGGCCACATGACGCTCGGATATGATTGCCGCCGTCCTTTGCAAAGGAGATGCTGATGCGCACGACAACTCCCCTGGTCACGCTTGCCGTCGTCACCCTCATGATCGTGCTGTGGCCTTCCGGCAGCAGCGCTCGGTATGCGCAGGATGCGCTCGCGCCGAACGCCGAATTCGCGAGGCAGTGGCGCGAGGTCCGGGCCAAGTACCCCTTGGTCGCGGTGGCATACCTCCAGTCCGTCGAGGCGCTCTCGCAGGAAATCGCGCAGCAGGCGCCCGAGCGCCGCGCGGCCATGGAGAGCGCCGTCCGCCTTGGCGTCACCACGGCGACCCAGGGGATGACCATCAAGGCGTGCGCGCCGTGCAAAATGGCGCGCAACATGAGTGAGCTGGATGGTTATATCGGCTGTCTTGGCACTCGCATCGCCTGCCTCAAGCCCTGAGCGCTGTGGTTGTGCACATGACCATGGGGCGCGCGGGAGAACCGCGCGTCTGACGAGAACCCGGCAGCAACCGGCCGCACGTCGCGTCCGTCCAATGAGTGACCACGATGCGCATCTGGATCCTGGCGCTGCTCGTCCCCGCCGCCCTTTCGGTGCCGGCGCGTGCGGCCGCGCAGCTCGCGCGCCACCCGTACGACGTCACTTCGTACGATCTCAACATCCGCCCGGATTTCACGACCGGGGAGATCTCCCTCCGCGCGCGCGTCGCGATTGCGCGTGCACGCGGCACCGACGCGTTCCGCTTCGGACTGTCACCGCGCTACCGCGACGTCTCCGTGCGCGCCAACGGCCACATCGTGGACGTCGAGCGCGCCCGCAGTACGGTCACCGTCCCGAACGCGGCGCACGACGCCGACGTGGTGCTGGAGTTCGCGCTGGCTGGCACGCTCGGGAAGAGCGATGACGAGGACCGCGACGCCATCGACCGGGACAGCCTCTTCCTGCTCTGGTCGGACCGCTTCTATCCGATCGACTACGCGGACTGGGCGCGCGTCAGGACGTCCATCCTGCTGCCCCACGCGATGCCCGTCGTCGCGCCTGGCGTCGAGATCTCCGCGACACCCACGTCGGCCGGCACGTGGCACATCTTCGAGTCGCGCACGCCCGCCGTGAAGTTCTCGGTCGTCGCCGACCGGCGGTGGGTCAGCCGGACGTGGCGGCTCGGCGGCCTGCGCATGACGACGCTGCTGGATTCCGAGGTGGCGGCGCTCGCACCCGCGCTCCATCGCACCGCCTCCGACATCGTCGCCTACTTCACGCGGCTGCACGGCTACTACCCCGCCGACGCGTTCACGTTCGTCACGGTCCGCGGCATCTTCGCGCGGCGCGCGCTCTCGGGATGCGTCGCGTACGAGCCGGGATACCTGAAACGGACGATGGACGCGGACGGCTACGACGCGCACGAGACGTCGCTCCTATGGTGGGGATACGCGTTGCACGGAGAAGGCCCCGGCGCGTTTCAGTGGACGGAAGGGTTTGGCGACTACGTCGAGGTCATGTACACCGAGGCGCGGCACAAGCCGCTGTCGGTGAACCTCCGCCGCGCGCGAGAGCGATATGAAGCGCTCGGCGCCGCGGATATTTCGATCGAGCGGCTCACGGGCAACTCGCCTCAGCCGGTGATCCACGGCCGGCTGCCGTGGCTGATGGACCGGGTCCGCAAGGAGATCGGCGACGCACGGTTTCGCGCCGCCATCCGCACGCTGTTCACTCGCTTCCGATGGCGCACGTTCACGCTCGACGAGTTCGTGTCGGTGTTCGAGCGCGCGGCGCCCCCTGCATCCCGGCAGCACGTGCGGGCCCTGCTGCAAGGCAGGTGACCACGCGCGCGCCTCAACGGGTGGCGAGCGCGTTACACAGCGCTGCTCCAAGCGACGGCGACCCACACATCTTTCACGGCCTTCGTCGCGAAGTACAGCTTTCGCTCCCCGGTCGGCGCGGGCAGAGCGATGTTCGTGAAGCCGCCGATCAGAAGTTTGCCCATCGACTCGTCCTTCACAAGCGTGTCCTTCTTCGCCGGCGCCGGCAGGTCGTTCACCTTGTCGAACACATCGAGGGTCGCTGGAACCGCCGCGAGCGAGCTCTCGGCGACGAGACGCACGGACTCGACGCTGTTCAGACGGCCGCGGCTCCAGAACGGGTAGTGCTCGTCCCGCAGCGTGAACGCCAGCTCGAAGCGCTGGCCGGCCGCGGGAACCTGCGCCTGGAACTTCGCCCACTCGGTCGGGAACTCGTGCCGCATTGAGAACAGGCGCGTGGACCCCAACGCGTCAGCCACGTCGATCGCCGTCTTCACGTTGTCCATCGCCCCGTTGCGCAGCAGCCCGCCGCCCGGCCGCGCCGTATAACGCATGTGCAGGACGACGTCGCTGATCGTGGCGTAGTCGAACTGCACTGGATCGTTCTTGCCGGGATTGCCCGGCAGATCGATCTGCCATTCGCTGACGGCGCCGGCATATTCGAACGGCAGGTAGCGCTCGTCGCGCAGGTTCGTCTCGAACAGCCCGGCGTCGTTGGATGACGAGCTGGTGACGATCGACTGTGCGCTCCCGAAATAGTCGCTGAACCGGTTATCGTCCGCGTTCTCGCGTGCGTACACGCCGTCGCGCAGGACGGGTGATGTCCGGATGCTGCTCTTGAGCAGCGTCAGCGTGCAGTTGACGCTGGCGTAGGGACCGGTGACGCACGGGATGCTGACGGCCACGCTCTTGATCCGGCGGAAGTAGTGCCCCGGACCATCCATGTCGAGCAGCGTCTCGGGCACGTTGATCGTGCAGCGGCCGGTGCGGCGCAGCCGCAGCAGCCCTATCGGGTTCACCTGCAGCAGGCTGACGTGCCGCGTCATCTCGTACTCGCGCTGGTTCAGGTCGTGATACGCCATCTCCATGCGGCGAAGATCGAGATGCAGCTTCTCTCCGGCGAGCAGCCCCTCCTTGCCCGCGATGTAGCCGTACTGCAGATACGAGAGGCCGGGATTCCCCAGCTCGTGCTGCAACGCGCGCTCGGCCTTCCGCGCCGTGTCGAACGCGAACTGGAAGCACTGCCCGTACAGGGCCTTCACCTCGCGCTTCATCCACGTGTAGAGCGCCTTATTGGTCTTCTTCCCTTTCTTCTCGGTCCCCTCTTCGTTGAGGAACACCTCGACTTCCTCCGCGTGCTTTTTCTGCTCGCGGTGGTTCTTCAGCTCGAGCTCGGCGATCGCTTCGCGGAGTTGCGCGGCGCGCAGCTGCTTGAACATCTGCGCGATCTCGCCGGCGGCGAGGTTGCTCTGAAACGCCCACTCGCGCTCGCGGCGCACGAAGCCGTCGATGCGCGACGCCCGGCGAGCCTCGAAGTTCAGGCGCTCTGCGATGGCCCGCGCGGCGCCCGATCCGGCCTGCAGGCCGTTGCCGACGTTGCTGCCGCCGTACTCGACCGTGGCACCGAGGCCCATCGGCTGCGCGTGGACCTTGGCGGTCGGGAACAGATGCGCGATCGATCCGGCGAAGCTGAGGACGTTGCCGATGTCGCTGGCCAGCTGCGCCCCTTCGAGCAGCAGCGCTTCGCGCACTTCGTTCGAGCTGAGCAGCCTGCCGCCATTCAGCGCGCCTGCCGCGGCGGCAAACGCGTCGGTGTCGATGTCGATGTCGATCGTCCGCAGCGCCAGGTCCGGCTCGCTCGCCGACAGCTTCATCTGCTCGATCGCCCCCTTGTCCAGGTCGTCCAGCTGCGGAATGGCCTTGGCGATCTCGTCGTCTTTCTTTCCGAGCTGGCGCTCGTAGTACGTGTACCGCTGCACGGCGAGCGCGAGCGACCGCAGCAGGCCTTCCTTCGACTTCGTCGCCTCCTGCAACTGCGCGTACCGCACGTGCTCGACCAGCGTCAGCATGGCGCTCTCGTGCCTGGCGCGCAGCACCGCCATCGCTTCGCCGTCTTCCTTCTCCATCGCCATCAGGATTGCGGAGCCCAGCGCCTTCACCTCCTGGCACACCTCCGACGCCTTCTGCGCGAGCAGCATGAACCGCACCAGCGGCAGCGGCTGGTTCACGCCGTTGACGACCGCCGAGATGTCCAGGCCGGCCGCCGCGGCGCGCGCCAGCATCGCCGGGTCGATCGGCGGCGCGAACAACGCGAGCTGCCGGAAGATGCCCTGGAGGTTCAGGCTGTTGTGAATCTTGAACAGCCGGTCCGCGACGGTGTCCCAGTAGGCGAGCAGCGTGTCGTTGCGCGGCACGCAGAAGTACAGCGCCTTGCCCATGGACCGCAGCGTCGCCAGCCGCTCGTTGTCGCCGCCGTCGCTCGTCGGGAACGGCAGCAGGTCGAACGGCACGTCCGCTTCCATGTCGCGCATCGCGTTGCCGAACTTGTCGAGATCATCCTTCAGGTTCGCGTAGTTCTGCGGCCGGACGGATCCCTTCTTCGGCACCACGAGCGGCCTGGGCCCCAGAATGTTCGCCGCCAGCACGTACAGCATCAGCGCTGCGTCGATCGCCTCGCCCGTGTCCTGCCGGAACAGCGAATCGCCCCAGGCGATCAGGTTGTCCAGGTAGGCCATCACGGTCTTGTACATGTAGGCCTGCTGCCGGTAGCGCGCGATCACGTGAGGGCGGAACGGCTCGTCCTTCCACGCCTCGATGCTGCGGATCGTCTCGTCCCGCAGATCCGGATCGTCGCCCGTCGCCAGGTTGGTGAGGATGTCTTCGATCTTCCGGACGTCCGTGTACTGAAACGGCCGGACCTTCCAGAACCGCTCCGGCGTCGGACCATTGCTGTCGTCGGTCGGATCGAAGATGTAGTGGAACCAGCGCTGCGCATCGGCGAACCGCTGGTTCTTGCTCAGGTGAATCGCGACGGTGATCGGCACATGGAAGAACAGCTCGAAGTTGTACTGGCCGTACGAGCCGCTGCTGGTGAAATCCAGATCCTTCACCGGAAACGGCTGCGCGACGAGCGCGGTCGGCGCGTAGCGCGCCGCCGAGAAAATGTCCGCGTACAGCACCGGCTTGTTCTTCCCGCCTGGCAGCTTCTCGAACGTGCCGTCCGCCTTCTTCACGTAGTCCGTGTCCGCCGCCTGCAGCCCGGACGTGGACTTGGTGAGCAGCCGTCGCACCAGCGCTCCCACGTACGGGTGGAAGTGCGGATAGAAGCGGAAACTGACGTCGCGCTCCTGGATCACGGAGTACTTCGTCGTCGTCGTCTTCGCATTCAGGTCGGCGCGAAACACTTGTTCCGAATCCGTGTGCGTGTGGAAGCTCTTGGCGCTGGGTTTCATCGCATGTTCCTGTCAGAAATGTTCGGCATGGCCCCATTCAACCCGCCGCTCCCGATGACCTTGACGACGTTGACGCCGCCGGCGACATTGACGCCACGGCCGGCGAATGCACCGGCGCCAGTGGCTACCGGCAGGACCGTCGTGTCCGCGAGGCCCCCGCGGCCGACGACCTCGCCTTTGAACAGCACGCCGGTGAACGAATTGGTGAGCCAGTCCTCCTGCGGCGTCTCCGGCAGAACGTAGATGCCGCCGAACTGCGGGAAGTAATCGTCCGGACCCACCGGAATCGGCTTCTTCTTGTGCGGCAGTCCGGGCACGACGACGAGGTCGTCCCACCACCTGGGGAGCCTCCAGTCCGGCTCCGACGGCGGCGAGAGCGTCACCCAGTCGTCCCATTGCTCCACGGTCGTCTCCTCGACGTCCGGCTGCACGAACAGCGTCGTCACCTGGTCCTGGTAGAAGAACGGTTTGATCAGCGTCGCGATTTCGGGGAGTCCGTTCGCGATTGCGGCGGCGACCGCGGCCGCGTTGTCCGCGTCGATGTCCGCCGGATCCGGCGCGCCAAGGGTGACCGTGTTGTCGCACGGCAAGATCGTGAACGCGCCGCCCTGAGCGAGAATGCCCGGGGTCTGGGAGGTCGGGACCGGCGCTTTGCCCGCCTCGGTCACGATCTGTTCCGTGAAGGTCACCTTCAACGCGCCCGATCCGGCATAGCGTGTGGCGAGCGCGCCCTTCGCGCTGTAGGGATTCGCCGGGGCGTTCGCAAACGCGGCGGTGTACGGCGTGCTGTTGCGGCCGGCCAGATAGAACGATCGCTGGATCTCCCCGCCCAGATGGAGGAAGACGCCGCGCTCTTCGCCATCCTCGTACGGCTCTTTCTTGACGTGGATGAGGACGGACGACGGGTTGAAGTCAGGCCCCACCGTCACCGGGACGGTGACGAACTGGGTGGCCTTCGCCTTCTTCTTCGTCTTCCCTTTCTTCACGCCCTTTCCGCCCTTCGTCACCCGCTTGGTCGCCGTCATCGGATCGCTGAATTCCGGCGTGGTCCATTCGCCCTGCAGGAGCGCGGCCCAGTGGAGCTGCATATCCACCTCGCGCATGACCGGCGAGAACGTGATGGTGGCGGTTGGATCGACTGTGACGTCGCCTGCCGGCTGGCTGGCGCGGAACTCGAACGTGACCCAGAAGAGGTACAGGCGATCGCGCCAGATGACCGGCGCCAGATGATCGCCGTCGATCTTCGGCGCGACCGGGCCCCACGCGGTCCACGTCTGGTGCACGTAGCGCCGGTAGAAGTACTTGTGCGGCGAGCCGTGCGTGCGTCCGAACACGTGCAGCGTGCGGAGCGCCGGATCCGGGTTGTCCTCGAGGTGCAGGGCGACGAGCTCCAGACGCGCGAGCTCGTCCAGCTTCTGCAGATAGTTGAGGAAAGCATCCTCCACGAGGTCGCTGGACACGTCGCCCTGCAGCAGCGTGCCTTCGAGCTCGGCGAAGAGGTGCGTCTTGTCGTCGCGGAACTCGGGCTCGAGCCAGTTCTCCGGGAAGAGGAAAATCTTGCGGTTCGCTTCCCACACGCGGTACCGCGCCATCCATTCCCACTGCTTCGCGTTGAGGGCGCCGGGCGGAACGTTCTTCTCGAGGTTCAGCAGGCAGCGCTGGATGAACAGCTGCACCGCGCCGAGCGCGAGCCGGATGCGCGACGTCTGCACGACCGGTTCCATGCCCGGATCGATCAGGAAGTATTCGTACAGCTGCTCGCGCGTCGAGAAGTTGTTCTTCTGCATCACGTACGCGACGAGCGCGTCGCGCTGGCGCTGGCGGAGCGCGTCGAAAATCGGCTGGACGATGCGCTGCCAGCCATCCGGATCGAAGCGTGCCTTGATCGCTTCTTTGACGCCGCGCGCGATCGCGAAGCGCTCGGCGGGCGTGGCGACGGCGCTGAGCATCTTCGTCCACCCGGCCATGGTCGTCACCGGCACGCCGAAGCGCTCCACGATTTGCAGCGCGTCCCACACCCGGCGAACCGGCCGCTCGGTCGTCAGCGCGGGCGCCGCCCACAGCGTTTCGGCCGTGTCCTTGACGACGGCCGTTTCGCGCCGCGTGAGGGCGGCGATGCGCGCGTACGCGGAGGCGGCATCCGGCGCCTCGAAGACGGCAATCAGATCGTCGGTGCCGTCGGCGATGTCTCGCTTGAGGCGCGCGTACGCGGCCAGCCGCGCGAACGGTTTGAACAGCGCCTGCGCGCCGAGCAGGGAGTCGTCGCCGATCTGCACGGGCAGCGCGCTGAGATCGAGATTGTCGAACGCGGCCGCATGGGTGCAGAAGTACAGCAGCTCGCGCTCCGTCAGGCCCAGGCTCTGCACGATCTGCAGGATCTTGCGCGCCAGGACGAGCGCCCCGCTCGCGCGGGCGACGCCGGCCTCGGGATACAACGCGAGCTGCCGCACATGATCCTTCGGGAGCGTCTCGCCCTGGACGAGCAGCCGCGCGCCGCCGCCGTTCAACTTCCGGAGGTCCAGCCCGAAGCGATACAACACGCCTGGCCGGAGCTCCAGGAACTCGCTGACTTCGTCGCCGTCGTTGGCCGCGACGTCGCTGAGCAGCGCGCCGGACAGATGATCGAAGCGCAGATCGGCCTCGGCGTTCTGCTTGTCCAGCACGACGAAGAAACGGTACGCGCCCGCCGCGGGCACTTCGAGGTATCCCTCGAACCTGGCGCTCCGCATGGCCGCAGGCGCGATCGGATTGCCGGCCGTGTTCCTGACGCTCGTGTCGCCGTCCGCCGCGGTGGCGGTCGCGAGCGCCGCACCCGTTCCGTCAGTTGACGCATAGAACGTCGCGGTCAACCCGCGTTCGGCGGTCGCCGTAAACGCCGTCAGCAGCGGATCCGGATCGCCGACGATCACCTCGTTGGACAGCAGCGATTCCACCAGCGCCGGTTCCGCACCGAGCTGCGCGGTCATGGTCTCGAGGATCAACTGGCGCGTGAGGCGCTGCTGCAGATACGGCAGAAACGCCGTGGCCAGCCGCGTGCGCTGGCCGCCTAGCCGCGTCTGCAGCTGCGTGTCGGTGAGTCCGGCCGCGGGAGGCGCGAACAGCAGATCGAAGTCCGCCGCGTCGAGGAATCCGGACGCCGGTTCCACCGCGGGCGCGGTCTTGTGGATGAACTTCGCGAAAAACGCGCGCTGCTGCGCCTGCACGTCGTCCAGCGCCGCGCTGAGGACCGCGGACGCCGCGAACACCGCGGGCGGCACCGGCAGCGGCAGCCTCGCCTTCAGATCGTTCTTCTGCGCGTCGAACAGCACGCCGCGGAACGTGAGCGTCTGTTCCTGGCGCGCCGCGTTGTAGCGCACCTCGCGGATGGACGCCTCGCCCGCGAAGCCCTCCGGCTTCAGCTGGTCCGCGGCCGCCACGCCGGTCCGCGTCACCGTCGTCTCGGACGTGTTGTTCAGCATGGCGAGGAATCGATCGACGACGTCGGACGGCAGCGCGAGGCCCAGTTTCTGCTTCAGCGTGTCGTCGCTCATGCCGCCGGGATCCGCCGGCACGGCATGCCCCCCCTGGATCGCGCGAATGCCTTCGGACAGCGTCTTGACGAGCGCGAGCACCGCCGCCGCATCCGGGCGCAGCGGGCCCGCGGCGTCGAATTGATGGCGCAGCAGATACTCGACGTCCGTGACCTTCAGCCCGAGGTCCTTGAACCACTCGACGATGTCCACGAACGCGAGCGTCTGCGAGAACGGGTAGTCGTCGAGGATCACCGCGAGGGGGCCCACGGCGAGTGGCTTGAACGGATCGAGGTTGGCGAGCTGCTTCACCACAATCAGCTCGCGCACGGTGAGCTTCAGCGCCTTGGCCAGCAGCGCGTAGCGGTAGACGATCGACACGCTGTCGATCGACAGCGACACGACCAGCGGATCCTGGCCGGCGTCCTCGAGTGCGCGCCGCACATCGTCCGCGGTCAGGCCGAGCGCACCCTGCAGCGCGAGGACGTGGTCCTTCACTTTCACCGCAGGCGCGTTCAGATAGCGGCCGAGCGGATCGTCGAACACGGCGTCGTTCTTCAGCACGCCGCGGGTGAGGAACAGCTGCGCGTA
Source organism: Acidobacteria bacterium RIFCSPLOWO2_12_FULL_66_21 (assembly GCA_001767455.1). Classification (GTDB taxonomy): domain Bacteria; phylum Acidobacteriota; class Vicinamibacteria; order Vicinamibacterales; family 2-12-FULL-66-21; genus 2-12-FULL-66-21. Next base: position 37,737 of record MELC01000081.1, on the reverse strand, counting down.
CAGCGGATCCCTGCCCGTCGTGCCGATCGCCGACCACAGCGTGAGCAGCTTCACGCGGCTGTTCCTGCCGGCGCGGATCCGGGCGTCGAGCGTCTTCAGATGCGCGATGCCGATCAGCGCCGTCTTCAGCGGCGCGAGCGCGAGATGCGCCGCGTCGAACGGCGCGTTCTGCGGGATGAACGTCTGCAGCGCGCGGTCGGTTTCCTCGATCGTCCACCCGAGCTTGCGCCACAGCCGGACGAACAGGTTGATTTTCAGAAACGCGATCGGATCCGCCGCCTGCCCGCCGGCGTAGCGGACCGTTGTCTGGTCGAAGTCGCAGCCGGCGTTCGGGTCCGCGAGGATCAGAATGTTGTCGAACGTGTTGGTCGCGATCTCGTTGTTCAGCCAGTCCTTGACGTTGATGCCCGACGCCGGGTAGGCCGCCGTGAAGGCCGCAAGCCGCTTCTCGAACGCGTCCACGTCGCCGAGCTTCGTCCAGTCGGCCGGCGTCAGCGCGTCGAACCGCGCCTGGTCCGCCGCACCGAGCGCGGCGCGAACGGCCCCGAGCAGATCCTTGTTCGCGTCGAAAAACGCCTTCGCACCTTTGTAGAAAAAGACGTCCTGCACCGTGACGTCCAGCTTGTAGAGCACGACGAGGCTCGCGAGCTTCGGGTTGACGAAGCCGGTCCGAATGATGTCCGTGAGCTCGTTGTAGGTCACTCCCAGCCGGCGCGAGAGCGCCTTGGCGGCGTTCAGATCGGTGCGCTGGCCGGTCGCCGCGTCCACGGCGACGGTGGTCGCCAGCGCCGCGTTCGCGTACCCGTACAGCTGGAACCACGCGTTCAGCGGATTCGGATCGGTGAAGATCGTCAGCTCGGACGGCGTCAGCCCCAGCGATTCGTAGAAGATCGCCGCGCGATCGTACACCTGGGCGGGCACGACGAGCTCGTCGCCGGCACGCAGCGACTCGAGCACCTGCGCGAACGGCGTTTCGAAGTACTCGCAGAACTTCCGCGCGGTCTCGAGCCAGAGGTCGAACGGCAGCGTCAGCGGATAACGCGCCTGGCGCACGGTGTCGTACGCCTCGGCGATGATGTTCTGCGGCTCCGCCAGCAGCTCTGGCGTCGTCGCGCGTCCCGTGTCGTTCGCGGCGTCTTTATCCAGCGCGCCGTTGGACACGTAGTACTCGAGGATCTCGTTCACGATGTCGATGTGGGGCATCGCGGTATTCGTGTTCTCGCACGTCAGCGCGATGTACGGCAGATCCGGCCGCCGATCGGTCAACGCGTCGTACGGCTTCTTGTGCGCCGGCCCGTAGGCCACGCCGCCGTGTTTCAGCTTCCAGTCCTCCAGGAAATTGCCCCAGACGAGCGGTTCCGGATCGATGAACTGCAGCAGGTCCACGAGGTACGCGGCGGGGCTGAGGACCGATCGGCAGTGATCGCACGCGCAGAAGTCCATCGACCCGAACAGCGACTCCATCGTCGGGAACTGCTTGATCAGCTCGTTCTTCGCGGCCACCTTCACATCCGGCGCCGGCGACAGCGAGTAGACCGGCGCCTCGTTGTCCAGCTTCTTCGCGATCGTGAACAGGTTGTAAGTGACCGAGCTCACCTGCCGCGACTTGCGGTGCACGAGCCTCGCCTCGTGGACGGTCGTGAAGTGCTTGGCGTAGCGGTCCACGAACAGATCCTCCGACATCGCGACGACGTCGTAGGCCGAGGTCAGGCCGAGCGACATCAGCGTCGTCATCGCCTCGTTGCTCGGCGTGATTTGATAGACACGCTGCAGCGTGCTGGCGCCGCGCATCGCCGCCTGGCGCTGAGCGACCGGAATGCCCTGCATGGCCGCCGGAGTCGCGGCGATGAACTTTTGGACGGGCGTGGCGCCCAGCCGGAATCCATTGGACGCGGAGTTCCTCAGCAGGAGCGCCGTGGACGCGCGGGCACCCCCAAGCTTGAGTGAATCGGCTGCGTCCTGCTCGATCGTGCGCGCGACGACCTGCGTCGGATAGGCGATGCGCACCTTCCGCGCGAGATCGGCCGTGTACGCCTCCAAACGGTCTTTTACCTTCGTGCCCACGTAGGCGGGCGGAATCAGCGCGTCGAGTTTCTTGTCGTCGTTTCCCGCGAGCGCCTGGATTTCCTTCGCCCACGCCTCGGGTTTGTGCAGGTCGTGGTCAACCAGTTGCGCAGGATCCTTGATCCCGAGCGCCTGCAGGCGTCCCGTCACGGCATCGCTGTTCAGCGTGAGAAACGCCAGTTTGCCCTGCTGCTGCAGCGCGTTGATGTCTTTGTCGGCGACACCCGCGCCCGCCGCCTTCTTCCACAGCTCCTCCGAGGTGCCGCGGTGATTCACGAACACCGCAGCGAATTTCTTCTGGGCGTCGTCCGCCAGGCCGGACGCCTTCAACAGCGCGCCGTAGGTGACCTGCGATCCCGGCGCGGTCATCGCGAGCCGCGCCTCGAGCGCGAACCCGTCAAACTTCTTTCGAGCGTCGGCGATTTCGGCGTCGGTCATCTGCACGATGCCGGCGGCCACCGCCTTCGTCAGCGCCTGCCCGACGACGTCCGCGCTCACCAGCGCCAGTTGGCGCTTTTCGCGGGGCAGGCCGGTCCGCATCAACGCGTACAATGTCGCGGTCGGCAGGCCGACTCCGTCCGTGCTCAGCGCCGACGCCTGGGCCGCGAGCGCGATCAAGCGCGCATCCCATCCGGTCACGCGATTGAGCAGCGACAAATCCTGTTGATCCTCGGTTTCCTGTGCTTTTCCCAGCGCTTTCAGGTCGCCGCCGACCTGCGCCGCGAGATCGGCGGCCAGCCGGTCGTATTCCGGCTGCAACGGCTGAAGCGCCGCCGGCGCCACCAGATTGATCTCCGCGCGCTCGCCGAGGTCGAACAGCGCGCCGGTGAGTGCGACTTGCTTGCGGTCCGGACCCACCGCGCGAATCTCGAGACCCGCTTCCGCGCCCGCCGCGGGGTACGCGAGCAGATACACGCCGTCGTCTCCGGTTTCGGCATCGGCGATCTTCACGCCGGCCGCGCCGAATGCGCGGCGATGGAGGCGCAGCGGCAGCTTCGCTGCCGTGCCGCCGTGCTCGAGGACGACCACGCCGACGATGCGCCGCTGGTCCGCCGCCGGCGGGTTGGCCGGCACGCCCAGATCGCGCAGCAGCGCGTTGATGGCGTCGGCGGTCTTTTCGTCGACTTCGCCCTTCCCTTCCAGGTGGCGCTCGTCCTGGAACGCGGCGACCGCGCGCCGCGTGACGGCGCCGAAGGTCAGCTCGACGCGTTCCTGCTTCAACGCGGCAGCGACTTCCCGCTTCGCGACGTCGTCGCCTTTGAGCAGGAGTCCGCGGTCGATGAGGAGCTGCAGCGCATCCTGGAGGTCACCGACCGCGGGGCTTGTCATCCGGAGTTTCAACGGAAAAACAACTGTGCTCATGTAGCGCTCACATTCAGTTAAACCAACTCGCCACTTTCGCCGCCGCGCCGTAACCGATCGCGGACGGGATGGCTACGACCGATGCAACGCCGCCGATCACGAAGCTCGCCGTGTCGTTCATGCCCGCATCCTTGAGCTTTTCGTAGACGGCAACTCCCGCGGCGGACGAGTAGTCGCTGACGTTCAAGGTCTTGTCGATAATCTGCCCGGCCATGAGTCCCCCGCCGGCGGCGATCGCCACTGGATGTTTGGACATCATCAGCGCGGAACTGACGGCGGTGATGCCCGCGTCGACCTTCTGGTCGGTGGTCTTCGCCGTGGCGAGCTGGGCGCCGGCCGCAACGAGACCGAGCGGGCCCGCCACTTTGCCGACGACGGCAAGCGGTTTCGCGATGGCACTGAGCACCGGAGCGGCCTTGGCGATGAACGACGTGGCTTCCGCGCCCTTGGCGACGGTGTTGACCATCTGCTCGGTCTTCGCCGCGTCGGCGACGACGGTGAGCGCCTGCTCGACCTTTGTCGCCTGGGCCACGGCGTTGCCGGCCTGTTCGACTTTCGCGGCCTGCGCGGCGACGCCGGCGGTTTGTTCGATCTTGGCGAGTTGCGTGGCTCCCGCGGCGCCCTGCTCGACTTTGGCGGCCGTCGACGCATCGTTCACGATCGTGGCGCCCGCCTGGGTCCTTCCGGTGATCGTCTGGAGCGGCGACCCGTGCACGCCGTACTTCGGGTTGATGGTCCCGCCTCCGTATTTCAGGTCGCCGACGCGCTCGGCGACGCCGCCAGCGACGCTCTGTCCTTTGCTGAGCGTCTGACCTTCCTTCGCCACCATGATGTCGATGTTGTGCGAACCCTTCGGACCGCCGGGCGTTCCGCCAATCTGGTCAATCTGTCCCGCGATGACGCGCACCTCGGAGTAGATGCGTTCCGCCCCGGGAATCTTCAGAGCTTTCATCTCTTTGAGCACCTCCGGCGCGCGCGCGTGCGCCGCGGTGCCGAACGGACTTGCGGATCTCCAGTTGAAGGTGGGCGGCCGGACCGCGCCGGTCTCGAAGCCCGCCTGTGCGTGCAGAAAGGTCAGCAGATCGTCAATCGTGTTTTCGCCCTGCTGACCGGTCGGGTCCGTCAGGATGATCGGGTTGCCCAGCGTGAAGCCGTAGACGTTGATGCCGCCGGCGATCCCCTTGGGATCGCAACTCGTCCAGCGGCCCACCCACGGCGCGTAGTACCGCGCGCCGTGGTAATAGAATCCCGTCTCCTCGTCGCGTTCCTTGCCGCCGTAGCGATGCCGCCTGGGCGTTTCCGTCTGACTTCGCACCGCTTGGTACGACGTGCAGCCGTACGGTGTGTACTCCTCGTAGGCACTGATGTCCGCGTGATCGTCGAGTTCCAGAGTCGCCGACCCGAGATGGTTGCCGAGTTGATAACGCGTCATCTGCGTCGGCGCCGGATCGTTACCGGCGGTATCGAGGGTGCGCGTCTCCACGATCGCGACGCGCTGCCGGCCGTCCATCACGTGCAGCGTCTCGCGCTCCAGACGCGCCGCACCCTGCCGGCGCCGGAAGATCTCGAAGCCACCGAGATAGAGGCGCTCTTCGACGAGATTCCCGGGCCTTTCCCATACCTTCCGCACGCGCTGTCCGCCGGCATCGCACACGTAGTAGGCGGTGCCGCTGCCACCAGTGTCGGCGCGGCGCAATTGACCGCGATAATCCCACTCCATGTTCCGTGCGGGGAACGCACCGCCCAGATGTGGCATGCGCTCGGTGTTGCCCTCGGCGTCGTACACATACCGATCCGGATTGGCGTTGCCGATCGTGGTGCTGCTCAGGCGATTGCTGGTCTTGAGCGGCAACCCGCCTGCGCCGTTTTCAATGAGACTCGCGTCAAGGTAGGCATAGGTGCGCGTCCATCCGGGATGAACCGGATCGCTTCCAAGATGCTGCATCTCGAGGAAGTTGCCGACCGCGTCGTACCGGTAGCGCTCGACGTAGCGGCCGAGCGCGTTGCCGTCGTTGGCGGCCCAGTCGATCCCGACGCGCGGGGCGTCGTCGGGCGAGTGCGGGATAGGAGCCCCGCCGATTTGTCCGAGATGCTCTCGCCCGGTCGCTTCGATTAGACGGTACATCGGGTCGTAGATGTACTCGGCGCTCGGCTCGACACGCTTGTTCCGGAAGTAGACGGCCTGCTGTGCCGCATCGCGGATGTCGGTGATGTTGCCGATCGGGTCGTACGTGTAGCGCAGGTTCTGCACCTGACAGCCGGGCCATCCGGCCGGGGCGGCCTGCGGACAATCGTTCGGAAAAGCCGCTGCGTTCCGGCTTGTGAGCAACGTCGCCAATCGGAACGTCAGCGGGTCGTAGCGATACTCCGTAACCACCCCGTTTCCGTAGTCGATGCCCGTGCGCTGTCCCTTGGCGTCGTAGCGTATGTCGGCGATGAAAGCCGTCCATACCGGCTGCCCGTTTGCAGCGGCGCCTCGGAGATTGACGTCGACGTTAGCGAGCAGGTTGGATTCGTTGTATCCGGGACGGAGCACGGTGAATGGCATCGCCGGCGTGGCCGGCGTCGTCGCCGTGACGAGACGGTTGAGCGCGTCGTACGTCGTGCGGCTGGTATAGCCGTCCAGCTCGAGGATCGGACCGAGCGCCGCCTCCAGCGCGCCAACGTTGAACTTCGCGGCCGGGTCGGCCGGCAGCACAGCATCGACCCCGGCCCAGTCGACGGCGTTCGTGTAATCGCGGGCGATTCGTCTCACGGACCGCAGCGGGTTCCCCTTGAAATCGTGCTCTTCAACCGCCACGGCGCCGGACTGGTCGAGGCGCAGATACGCGGACCCGCGGAGATTGAGGACCGCGTCCTGCGGGTGCTGCTCGCCGTACACGACGCGCTCGGTCAGCATTTCCTGGTTTGGCGCCGCGGGGTTCGCACCCGTCACAAACGATCGAAGGGGCCGTCGCAGCCGGTCGTACTCCGAACGGAACGCGTGGCCGCGGCTGTTCCACGCGCGCGTGAACGTTCCTCTGACGTCGTTGAGGATCCACCGCTCGCCCGCTTCCATGCTGGCCTGACGCACGCGCCGGCCCGCCATGTCGTACTCGTATTGCTCGACAATCCGGCCGCGCGCATCGCCGTTCTGCTCGACCGCGTCACGCACTTCGCGCTGATTGCCTTCGATGTCGAGCACCATGCGGCTTCGAAAGAGGATCGGGGTCCCGTCGGCTTTGAAGCCGTTGTGCGCGAGCGTGACGAACGCCTGTCCGAGCGCGTCGAAGAGCGTCGTCGCCGGAGTATCCGCGTGGGCCTCGGCTTTCTGCGCGGCGATCTGCTCGTGCTGACCGAGTCCGCCGACGATCCGCTGCTGGTGCCACGTCTGCCACGCATTCGGCTGCGTTTTGAAATACTCGGCGACAAAGCCGCTGATGTCTGGGTCCGTGCGCGGATCTCCCGTCTGGAGACCTCGCGGCGCAACGGTATCGTTGACGTCGTACGTGGTTTTTCCCCAGGGGTTGAACACCACCTTCTCGAACGTCTGGTTCGGATGGAGCGTCGCGACCGCTCGCCCGACCGGGTCGTAAAACAGGATCGGACTGACGCCGACCTGAACGCCTCGTTCGAACTGATGGCGCTTTGCGGGGAGCTGGCTGAAAAACGGGAGGTACTGGCGAACCGGTTTTCCCTTGTTGTTGAAAATCGTCCAGCCGCTGCCGACCCAGCGAGGGCTGACGATGGGACCGCCGTCGACGAGCGGACCGGGCTCGGCCTGGAGTTTCTTCTGGATCTCGCGGCCAAACCCGTCCGAATAGGAGAAGTTCACGTGGATCCTCAGCCCCTGCGGGGGCACGGGATCGCTGACGTGTGTTTCGCGAGCCAGCGTTGCGGCGTACACGGGCAGCCATGCGGCCGGATCGTTCGGGTGCGCGAGCCGCGTTCTCCAGAACCGGTGCGTGTCGCAGATGAAGCGCGACGTCGCACCAGCGAGAAGGTTGATTGCCGGCACATGCGGGTCGGCGGCGTCGAGGAACGCGTCGATGCTGGCCGGCGTCAAGTGACGGGCGAACGCCGCCAGGGTGTCGCCGACGGCGTCGATCTTGCCCTTGTCCGCTGTTCCAACCGGCATCCCAAGCGCATCGAACGCGATCTCCTTCCGGTTGCCGTTCGGATCGGTCACGAGGCGCGATTGGAGCGCGCGGTAGTCGTGCAGAGCCGAGACCGTATTGCCGACGGCGTCGGTCGTGGTGGCAGTCAGCAAATCGTGCACGTAGTCGACCGTGACGGATTGGCCGAACGGATTGACGAAGAGTCGAGGCAGGAAGAAGTGCGCGCGCGCTTCGGCAAGCTCCTGCACCGCGGTGTTTGCCGGATTCGCCCGGTCGACGTTCGGCGCGAAATACGCTCTGCCGGACGGCATCCACCAGTCGGCGTCGCCGTCGCTGTGAACGTACTTTCCTTCCTGCGCGAGGATTCCGTCGAGCTGGGCCTGGGTCAGCTTTCCGCTGTCCACGAACAGATGCCGTGCCAGCTCGGCGGGGAACGCGAGCTGGAACTGCTCGCCGGCGAGTCCGAGCGCGTCGATCGTGCCCAGCGGATAGAGAGCCGTCAGATCGTTCCGCCGGTACAGCGTGCGCGCGTGTTCGATCAGACGGAGCCGCGTATTCGGGAGCGCCCCGTTGACGAGTCCGCCCGGTGCCGCTTGGGGATTCCAGGCCGTTCGCCAATCCCACTGGCCGTACGGCACGCAGTTCGCGGCGGGCGGAGCGTCCTGGCCGGGCGGGACGAGCGCGTTGACGAGGTCGCGCAGGCCGCTCCATTCGAACCGTGTCGCAGGGGTTGGCGGCTTCACGACTTCGTACGACCGCGACTCGACGGGCAGCCCGACACGCCGCCAACCGGCTTGATCGTCGCGGTTGGCGACGCGGGTCAGAGCCAGGATGATGTGCGTCTGGCGCTGCTCCGGTTCCGAACCGGGCACGTTGCGACGGGGATACGCGACGGCCGCCGATCGCAGAACGTTGCCGAAATCGTCAACCTGGAGCGTCAGCGCATGGTGAACGCGCGGGTCCGCGGGGTTACGCTCGTAGTTGTAGTCAATCGCCTCGCGCGCGTGCACGAAGAACACCGCGTGCCGATTCGCACCGCGCCGCTGCACGCGCTCGATGGTGAAATTGTGTTCCATGACCGTGTAGGGATGCTCGTTCGCCTGCGCGCCGTCGAGCGCGTACACCTCCTGCCGCAACATCGACCCTTTCAGCGCTCGACAGGCCTCGCGCTCTTCGTCAGCGGTGAGGTCGACGGGCAGGACCGTATCGGGCAGGAGATTCGCTCGAACGGCAGCCGCGTTGTTCCACGCCGGCTCGCGGTAGTACTCGTCGAACTTCCGGCCGCCACCCTCGTCGGCCAGGCCCGCAAAGACATCGGACACGTGATCGCGGCCCACGTACGCGCCCGTGTGAAACCAGGTCTTCGTATAGACCGGCGGCACGTGCGACACGGGGTCAATGTTCGTTCCCAGCCAGTCTCCGGCCGGGCCGACTGTTTCGAACTGCTCCGTGTCCCATTGCTCGACGAACGCGAAACCGCGGAATTCCCGCTCCTCGCCGTCAAAGTATCCGTGGTGATACGCATGGCGGGACGCGAACCGATTGCGGCTCACCCAGTCGATCGTCTCCACGCGATCGACGACGTGCACAGGAAATGGCAGCCTCGTGATCCACGGGCGTCCGTCGTGTTTGTCCTGAAGGTAGAAGAACGTGGACGAGACGTAGTGGAGGCGGGTCTCGGCGCCCAGATTGTTCCTGGCATTCACCAGTAGATGGGGCTTCTGCCCGCCCATCAGATCGACGTAGCGCATCTGCCGGCGTGCGTCGCTTGCCAGCGGCGACGACCAGACGAGACACGCCGTGCCGTTGCCGAAGAGATCCACGGGCACGATCGACGAGACGTTGTCGAGCCGCGGAAAGGCGCTCAGCGGACGCGCGTCGCTGAACCGGTTGCCGGACTGGTTGAAGTAGATCCGCGGACCACCGGCCGCCAGGTAGATGACGTCGTTCGTGCCCGAGCCGTCGACGTCGGCCAGACGCACGCGGCGCTGGTCGAACTGGTCGGGACGATCGAACCATGGAGCATTGTCCATGGCGACCTTGCGTGAAAAACGCCCGTACCCAATGTTCGCCCAGTAGCAGATCTCACCATTGCGGATCCGCACGAGATCCGTGAGACCGTCGCCGCACATGTCGGCGAGATACACGGCCTGCTCGCCGTCGGCGAACACCAGGCGCGGGCCCTCTTCTTCGTCGAGCGCCTGTGCGACCCGAAGCGCCGGCCCGAATCCCTCCTCCGCGCGCGATGGGTGCCACGTGAAGACGTGGTCCTCCGTAATCAGCACGTCGGGATGGCCGTCGCCGTCGAGATCCACGAACCGCAGATTCGGTTCGTCCCAGTCGATGTCGGGCAGCGTGACGAACGGCGTGAACGGATCCCAGTTCTCGTCGAGCGTTCGCTCGTAGAATCCGGGCATCGGGCCGCCGAACTGGGCGAGGTCGAGCTGCCCGTCGCCGGCGAGATCGAGCAACTGCTGGCGGCCGCCGCGAAGCGCCGCCAGCGACGGCCTGGCGGCCATCGGTTGCGGCGCGCCGAATCGCGCGCCTCCCAGATTGGGCGAATAGAACCAGGCGTCGGCCTGCTCGGTCAGGATTCCGGACAGCCCTTCGCCGTCGAGATCCAGCCACCGATACGCGCTGCCGTCGAGACCCGCCGGCAGATGCTCGAGGCTCTCTGGATCGAGCTCCTGCACCGCATCCTGAATGCGCGGCTTGCTGTACTCGAACTCCAGCGGCGGCAACGCCGCTTTCAGGTACGTCAGATAGGTGACGCCGTTGCGCACCACCGGCGCCTGCGCCTCGTCGCGGACGAAGCCGGCCTGCGTGATCGATCGAATGAACGACGCGTAGCGCGTGCTGCCCTGATGCGCGAGCTCCGCGTCTACCGTGGACGGCAGCGCGTAGTCGAAGTCCGCGTAGTCGAACTCGGTCGCGCGCACGAGGCACGGCTGGTCGCCGAGCTCGTCGAAGCGATGAAACATCAGCACGCGCTGGCAGCGGCGGTACGTCCGCTGCTCGAATCCGCCGCGGTGCGACGAAAACGGATCGGGCCGCACCGGCCAGTCGCCTTTTGCGCCCTCAGCGGCGCGCACGAATCGATGCTGTTCGGCTTCTGGCACTGCTCCATTCAGCGGAACGTCTTCGCAGTGCCCCTCGCCGTAGTCGAATACAACCTCGAACAGGAAGGGCGTGCCCTTCAGGTCCTGCTGGACGAGCCGCGACACGCGGTTGCCGTACCGGATCCGCTTTGGATACCGGTTGGCGGTCCGCATGCGGTTGCGCTCGTGCGCCTGCGACGTGTCAACCTGCCTGTCGTTTTCCTCGGCGTACTCGTACAGGACCGCGTTGCCCTTGTCGTCGTAGGTTTCGCACGCGAGCCAGCTGAAGACGCGCGTCGGATGCGCGGGGTTCGGATCCTCAGGGTCGAAGACGCGCGCGTTGTTGTCGCGCCCATAAATCGTCGTCACATTTTCGCGCGTGATCGACCGCCACCGAATCTCGCCGGTGTCGTTCGCGGTCCACCGCTCGATGCGAGAGAACGACCCCTCGATCCGCGGACGATAGCGGTGGATCGTCGTGCCGGGGGCCGAGACCGTGTCCACGAAGCGCGAGTGGTCCGGATTGAGGACGGGCACCAGGTCGTCGGCGCCCGAAAACACGTACACGTCGGACTCAGCCGCATCGTCGTACAGCGGCAGTCCCTTGTCGGTCTTTCGCGTGATCGCCGGCACCGAGAGCATCCAGCCGAAGCCGAACGGACCGTTGCCGGCGCCGGAGTCGTAAGAAAGCGCAAGCTGCGGCCCGAAGCCCGATCGGCCGGGGCTGGTCGTAATCGGAACGGACATCGCGCCCGTGCCGGTTACAGGATTGGCGGCGAACTTTTCCCCGATGCCTCGAATAGCACCGCCGCCGGCTGGAAGCGAGATGGATGGGGCGTCGAGGCGTGTCTGCTGAGTGTGTTCCTGCTTGGAGTCCAGACCCATGCTCGTTCACCTCCGCGCAGCTCGTTCTTCCACCGATTTAACGTGCCCGTGCCGTAGCGGAAGTTTCTGGTGCCCGCCTGACTCTGGAGCGGCCAGACCACTTCGGCGGAACCGTCCGCTCGGCCTGGTGCTCATCGCCTTCGGGTACGACCATGACGATGTGGCGGGTTGTCGGGGTCCCCTCTGGGGCTACAGCGATCCTCCGGGCATCTGCAGGTGGAGGTGACTGGCGTTCGCGCATGTGAGACGACGCGCGCGGGCGTGCAAGGCGTGTGCCCCGGCCGCTTCACGTCGCCGCGCGGCGTTTCGGTCGGGAACCGCCCAATAAGCTTCCCCCCAGCGGGCAATCCGCTGGCCGGAGGGGCCAAATACTGACTGAGCCGTAGCTCGGTGCACAGACGGAAACACGTACGCGCGAGGCGTTGAGTTCGCGGCAGCCGCCGCCCGCGCGTCGCAGCGCCCCGGCTAGTCCTCCAGGTTCATCTTCCGCAGGAGCGCGTGGAAGCGCGGGTCTGCGCGGAGCGGATCGAAAAACGGATAGGTCTTGATCGGCATCATCATCGGATCCCGGCCATCGATCGCCCGATCCATCCAGGTGAAGGCGTCGTCGACATGGCCGAGTCCCAGGTGAATCCACGCGAAGCTGCTCGGGGGGACGTACGCGGCCCGGGAGATCTCTGACAACCGTTCCAGCAGCGCCTCCGCACCTGCCGTGTCGCCAGTTCGCGCCAGCGCCAGGCCAAGCCACCCGAGCATGAGGGGGACGTCGCCTGACAGTTCGGCCGCCCGGCGGCATTCGGCGACCGATTCACCCGCTGTTCCTTCGTCCATGCAGATCAATCCCAGCGCCCAGTGCCCGACGTAGTACGTCGGGTCGAGATCGATCATGAACCGCGCTTGCTCCATCGCGCGGACATTGTCGCGCGCGAGGTAGTACATGATCGTCAGCCACCAGCGGTTGAACAGCGACAGCGGGTCCGATGTGAGGATGCACTTCATGTCCTCTACCGCCTCTGCGATCCGTCCCAGCGGCATGAAGCCGCTGAGCGCATTGCGCAGCCGCACGGTGGGCGAGGATGGGTTCAGTTCCAGCGCGCGCTGCATTTTCCTCTGAACTTCCGGCCAGTTGTAGTCCAGTTCCTTGCGGTACATCCCGATCAGCGCATGCGTCTCGGCCAGCGTGTCGTCGATTTCGACGGCGCGCAGTGCCGCCCAGATTCCCGTCGAGAACGCCTCCTTCGGCGGACGCATCCCGAAAAAACCGATGTACCAGTAGAATTCCGAGAGGGCATCGTACGCGAGCGCAAAGCCTGGATCCCGCGCGACCGCCTGCTCGAGACACACCCTGGCCCTCGCGAACCCCTCGGGCGTCCACTTGGACAAGTGGTGCCGGCCCTGAAGATACAGGTTGTACGCCTCCAGGTCCTCAGTCGGCTGACGGGTCGTCCGCGGTGCCTGTCCGATCCCGACCCGCAGCTTGTCCGCGATCGCCTGTGAGATCTCGTCCTGGATGGCGAACACGTCCGTCATTTCGCGTTCGTACCGCTCGCTCCATATGTGGCAGCCATCGCCCACGTTGATGAGCTGTGCCGTCACACGGAGCTTTTTGCCGGCCCTCCTCACGCTGCCTTCGAGGATTTTGTCCACGGCGAGCCGGACTCCGATTTCGCGGATGCCCTGTTCCCTGCCGCGGAATGTGAATGCGGACGTGCGGGCCGTCACGCGCAGGCCGGCGATCTTCGTCAACGCGTTGATGATCTCCTCGGTCAGCCCGTCGCTGAAATACTCGTCGTCCTTCTCCGCGCTCATGTTTGTGAACGGGAGAACGGCGAGCGCAGGCACGGGGGCGGAACGGCCGACCTGCTGGAGTGCGCGTTGCAGCTCGTCGGCGCGCTGAAACCGGTCGCCGGGGTTCTTGCGCAAACAGCGGCTGACGATCGCCGCCAGCTCCGGCGGCGCGTTGCCCAACGGGGGCGGTTCCTGATACAGCACCGCCGCCAGCGTCGAGATATCCGAGTCCCGCTCGAACGCCCGGATGCCGCTCACCATCTCATACAGCACCGCGCCGAGGCTGAACAGGTCGCTGCGGCTGTCGACCGGCCGGCCCTCGGCCTGCTCGGGCGACATGTACAGCGTCGTCCCCATGATCGTGCCGGCAGCTGTGACCGCCTGAGTAGTCTCGGCACTGGATGCGCGAGCCAGCTTGGCCAGGCCGAAGTCGAGGATCTTCGCCATCCCGCGGTCGGTTACGAATATGTTGGCAGGCTTGATGTCCCGATGGATGATGTCTTTGGCATGTGCGGCCTGCAAGCCATCCGTAATCTGAATGGCGATATCGAGGAGATGCTCGATCTCAAACGGCTTGGCTTCGATCTGCTGCTTGAGTGTCTTGCCTTCGAGCAGCTCCATGGCGATGAAGTGCTGGCCCTCGTACTCGTCGACGTCGTGGATGGTGCAGATATTGGGATGATTCAAGGCCGAAGCGGCCTGAGCCTCGCGCTGGAACCGTTCAACGGCCTGGCGGTCTCTGGAGAACTCGGCAGGCAGGAACTTCAAGGCGACGAAACGGTGGAGCCTGGTGTCTTCGGCCTTGTAGACGACACCCATGCCGCCGCAGCCCAGCTTCTCCACAATCCTGTAATGCGAAACCGTCTGGCCGATCCCGGGCATGCAACCCCCGCAATTCAGCTCTGAGATCCGAAGCAGAGGATAGGCCGGATGCGCGGCCCGCTACGACACACGGATACTACACCCGGCCCCCGCTACGCCGAGCCAACGCGGTCGAACGCGTACTCGCCCTGGAGCAGTCGCGACTGGCCCGGCCGCGCGAGTCCGATGCGGAACTAGTGTCCCGTCCCCGTGGTTCGTCACATAACTCCCGGGCGGGGCATTCCGTCTGGCTGCGTTGCTCCTTCCTCAAATACACCCAGTATTCTCGGTCGTCGCGCCTTGCCAGCCAGGCGCCGCGCTCCGGGATTTATGCCACGATCCACGGGGACGGGACACTAGACGCCGATGGCCTTCAGCGCGTCGTCGGGCTCACATAGACGAGCACGCCTCCACGACGGCCAGAGTCGCAGTATAGTGACCACATGACGCCTCTTGAAGCGGCCCTCGAACGCATCGTGGCCGTGGCCAAACCGGATCGCGTGATCCTCTTCGGATCGGCCGCGCGCGGCACGGAGGGTCCACACAGCGACCTGGATTTTCTCGTCATCAAGCGCGGCATCGCGAGCCGGCGGCGACTGGCCCAGGCCATTTATCGCGCCCTGGTCGGCATCCGAGCGTCGGTCGACGTGGTGGTCGTGACCCCCGAGGACGTCGAGGCTCTCAAGGACGGCGTCGCCACCATCATCGGACCGGCCCTGCGCGAAGGCCGCGAAGTGTATGCCGCCTGAGGGCGCGAGCCCCGAGGATCCGCGCGAGTGGCTGCGTCGGGCGCGCAGCAATCTGGCCAGAGCGTCCCAAGGACAGGTCGCCCCCGACGTTCTGTTCGAAGACCCTTGCTTCAATGCGCAGCAGGCTGCTGAGAAGGCGCTCAAGGCGCTGCTCGTGTTGAAAGGCGTACAGGTGCCCGGACGCACTCCATCAGCGAATTGATCACACGACTGGCGGAGTTGGGATTCGACATTCCCGTTGACGTGCAGGAGGCGTCCGCATTGACTGACTATGCCGTCGCCGCGCGCTATCCTGGACCGTCCGAGCCCGTCCTCGTCGAGGACTATGAGAAGGCGGTCGCGACCGCGAGGGTCGTCGTGTCCTGGGTGGGCGGCATTGTCACCGCACAGTACGGACCCTGACTGCACCACCACGCCGCTCGACCGCGCGTCACCGACACGCTCCTCGCCCTTTCTCCCCTGGACCATCTCGATGCGCACGCTTCCCGAGCCGTCGACGACGCGACGCTGAGGTGTGTCAATCGGTCCAGGGCGATCCCAACGTGCCTGCGCACCCTGCTCGATCGACTGACGGCCGGCGACGTACTCGCCGGCGCCTGCGCGTGATGAGCGCGAGGCCCGCGCCGTCGCCGCGCTCACCACGCGCGGCGACCGGGCTTTCCCGTGTACGATTACAACCGTCGTCGTTGCGATTCGAGCGCGTCCCACATCTGAACGACGGACGCTCGCAACGCGGCGGTGTGCTGCTCGTACTTGTCGGACCCGGCCGCGAGGGCAGCGCCGTCGGAGGGGATCGGCGGTCCGAACTGCACGTCGCAGCGTGTGCCCGCCCATGGCCACAGGGTTCGCCACTGGAGACTCTTCCCGCGGGGCCAGATCTCGAACACCCCGTGAATGGCCACCGGGACAATCGGCACGCCCGCCTGGAGCGCGGTGATCGCCGCGCCCTTCTTGAAGCGCCGCGGGGCGCCGTCCGGGGATCGTTCGCCTTCCGGGAAGAGCGCGAGCACGCGGTTGCGGCGCAACCCGAACGCGCCCGCCTGCATCGCGCGCAACAGGTTGGCGTCGGGATCGACCGGCACCACGTTGATCCACTCCGCGAGCGTCCTCCTGAGGGGGGTCTCGAAGTACTCGCTCGCGCCCACGAAGAACAGCCGCCGGAAAGTGGCGTAAGGCAACGCCCCGACCAGCAGGAAGCCGTCCAGATAGCTCTGATGATTCGGGCTCAGCACGAACGGTCCTGCCGCGGGAATGTGCTCGCGCCCTGTGACGCGCAGGCCCGCGAAGACCCGTGCGCATGCGTGGAGGGCTCTCATCACGAGAAACGCGAACGTGCCGAAAATCGGTCTGGGCTTCAGAATGGACGCGAACACTTCATCCGATTCGTCCGCGGCGAGTGTCCTCGCCCAGGGATCGGCCACGGCCGCGGACGCCTGCGCGCCACTCTCGCCCGTCAACGGATGGACGGCGTCCACCAGATCCCGCACGGTATAGATCCGCTGCGCCGCCTCCTCGGCGACGTCCACCCCCATTTCCTGTTCGAGCCTGGAGAACAGTTCGACCCGTTCCATCGAGTCCAGACCCAAGTCGAGTTCCAGGTTCGCATCGGGCGTGACCGCGGCGCCGTGCGCGGAGGCGCGGATCGCCGCCAGGATCCGCGACACCCGGGGGTCCGCCGCCCAGACCTGATCCGCGTCGCTCCAGTCGGCGCCCGCCGGCCTCTCTTCTGCCGCGGTTTGTCCGTCTCGGTAGCGGCGCTCGATCTCGTGGCGCTTCAGCTTCCTCGTCGTCGTGCGCGGGAGGTCCTCGAGCCAGATATCGAAGCTCAGGACCCGCTTGTAATGAGGCAGTCCGAGGGCGAGTCCTTCGATATCGAATCGAATGACCTCCCGGAAGTTGACGATGTGCCGCTCGCGCATGAGATCGACATTCGGCACGACGATGGCGTGCAGCCGCTCGGCAGACGGCTCGCCGGAGAGCGCCACACCCATGACGCAGAGCTCGCGGATGAAGGGCGACTGCGCGTAGTGGGCTTCGATCTCCTCGGGATAGATGTTCTTCCCGGAGGCGAGCACGATGATCTCCCTCTTGCGGCCCGTGATGTACAGCCGCCCGTCTTCGTCGAGGTAGCCGAGGTCGCCGGTGTGCAGCCAGCCGTCCTCCAGGGCGGCCGCGTTGACGTCAGGCCGATTGTGGTACCCGGCCATCACGATGGGTCCTTTGATCAGGACCTCTCCATCGGGATGCTCCCGGTCCAACGGGCTCGCCGGGTCGGGGAGAATCCGGATCTCGACGCCAGCGAGCACCTGCCCCACCGCCTCGACGTGCGGGTCGCCCGGCCTCAACAGCGTCGCCGCTCCGGAGCATTCCGTGAGGCCGTAGGCCTGCAGGATATTGAAGCCCATGGCGTACAGGTCGCGCCCGATCCGGCTGTCAAAGCGGGACCCGCCGGACACCATGACGCGCATATGTCCGCCCAGCGCGTCGTGCGCTCGCTTGAACAGGCGGCGCCCGAGGTTGAGTCCCAGATGCTGCCGGAGCCGGGCATTGGCGGCGAGCAGCGATCGGAAGGCGACCCGGGCGGGAAACGGCGACGAGGCCACCCGGTCCATGATGCGCTGGTGCAACAGATAGTAGAACTGCGGCACGACACAGAACGTGGTGATCTGACGTTCCGTGAACGCCCGCATCATGTCCGTGCTGGTGATCGTCTCGAGGAACACCACGCGGGCGCCCGCGGTGAACGGGAGCAGGAGGTTCGCCAACTGGGCCAGCGCGTGGAAGAGCGGCAGCACGCCGAGAATCGCATCGTGCTCGGTCAGGCGGACCACCGTGAATGCGGCTGTCTTCTCGGCCAGGAGATTCCCGTGGGTCAGGACCACGCCCTTGGGATCGCTCGTCGTTCCCGACGTGTAGAGCATGACCGCCGCGTCGGACGAGGTTGCGGGGCACGGCGGGAGACTCGAAGCGACCCCGGCGCCAAGCGCGGTGTCGATGTCACGTACACCGGGAGCCGTGCCCGACAGGAGCAGGACCTCGGGGGCCGGCGACATCGCCGCCGTGGCTTCACGCGCCGTCGCGAGATGCCGGGCCGAGGTGACGAGTACCGTGGCGCCGCTGTCGGCCAGGACGGTACGGACCTGCGGCGCATGATAGGCGGTATCGAGCGGGACCGCGATGGCGCCGAGGCGCAGGATGCCGAAGTAAGCGCCACACCAGCGGGCGTCGTTGTCAGCCAGGATCGCGCAGCGCGCGCCCTTCGTGATGCCTGCGCCGGCAAGGACGCCGGCGACCTGGTGGGCGAGGGCGGACAACTCGGCGTACGTGCAGCGCTCGACGTCCGCGCGTCGGCAGAACTCCACGGCAACCTTGTCGGGGAACCGCTCGGCGACCCTGGCGAAGTCTTCGAAGACGTGGGGCATCCGGGAACTGGATGCCGATCATATGTCAGACCCCCGGCGGATCGCTCTGGTCAGGCCCTCGGGCCCTCGGCGGGCCGCGCGCCGGCCCGATTAGGTCTCGGAACTCCGGCCAGCACGAAAGGTCGGCGAACCTAAAGCCTCACGTGCTCCGCGGCGAACGTGGAGCACGTACACGACGGGTTCCGCGTTGTCGATGGAGAACAGAATCCGGTAGACGTGGCGGGCGCGCCCGTAGTGGAGCACGCGCACCGGGCGCTCAGGGTCGACGCTCTCAGGCGCGAGCGGACACCGCTCAGGATGGCGGTCGAGGGAGAGGATGGCCTGCTCGAGCCCATTGAACCACGCCGCGCCCTGACGAGGAGCGCGCTCGACGACCCAGAGGTACAGTTCTTCGAGGTCCGCTTCGGCGCCCTTCGCCAGTTCAACGCGGAATGTCATGCTTCCGGCGCAACCGATTGAACACGCCGCGCGCCGGCTTGGTACGGCCGGCCTTCACGTCAGCGAATCCGCGTTGCAGAGCCTCAATCGTCTCCACCCGATCAAGCAGGTCCTGGTAGGCTTCCGCATCCTGGACCACGACTTTCGCCCGCCCGTTGATCGTCAGGACGAGCGGGTGTCCGGTGCTCTTGAGGCGATCGAGTAATTCCGAGGTCTTCCGCTTGAAGTCGCTCAGCGAGCGAATGTCGTTCGCGAGATCCAGCATTGGTTCCTCACCATATTTGCATCTAATTCAATGATCGCACTCGCCGCCGGAGGAGTCAACGGTCAGCCGGAACGGCCATGGTCCGTTGGATGTCCCAGCCGTCCGCCACCAACTGACAGTCGGCAGCCCTCGTCCAATCTCCGGTGACCGCCTTCATGAATAGATGATTCGCGTCGGGATCGAGCTTCACGGTCACCCGCGCGTTGCCGCCCTTGGCGAACGCTGCTTCGAGCTGGCGCCAGATGCCGACAGCGGCAGCGCCCGCAACCACCCGTCGCGGCGACGTGAATCGCTTGGGAGACCTGGAAGGCCCTTGATGAGACGGACCAGGTCATCAGCCGCCCGATGCCGGTCCGACGTGCTGTCCTCGGACATGTTGGTGCCTGGGACGCGATAGCGCTAGACGCCGATCGCCTTCAGCGCGTCGTCGATGCGGGGATCGGACGGCAGGAGGCGCGAGACGTTCAGGCGCCAGAACGGCAACGATGGATCGTGGACCTCACTCGCCCGGAGGACGTTCGCCACGCCAGCCTCGATGTCCCCACGCGCAAGGTCCACGAGCGCGAGCGCCGTCGGGCTCACATAGCGGAGGTTCGCGCGCTGCCGCATCTCGTCATGAATGGCGTCACCGCGCACGGTGTCGCCGCTCAAATACACCAGCGGGCCCAGCACCGCAAGCGCCTGGGACGCCGCACCGGAAAGCGTCACCGCCGCTTCGGCTTCCGCGCGCGCCTCCTGCAGCTTCCCGCCAAGCGCCAGCAGAATGGCCATGTTCCAGCGCGGCATCCAGTACGTCGGATTCGTTGCGGCGATGGCCTCCAGGTGCTGCCGTCCTTCATCGTACATGCCGACGCAGGCGAGCCAGAGCGCCGCCCACGCGCTCGTCGTCGGCGACAGCGGGTCGAGCCGCAGCGTGATTCGCCCCTCGAGAATCGCGTCCGCCGTCCGCTGACGGATGAAGGAAAGGCCCATCTGGTGCAGGTGCACGAACGCGAGGCCTGGCCCAAGGCGCAGGCCGGTGCGTAAGCACTCCTCGGCCAGGTCCCACCGGTATTCGAAGTAGCCGGCGAGGATCCCGCGCGCGGTGTGCGCTTCGGCGCACTGCGGATCGAGCGCGAGCGCCTGCTCGACGAGCGGAAGGGCTTTGTCCAGGGCCAGCGCCGGCTCGACGTCCGCCCAGAACGCTGGCGACGCGTGCGCCTGGGCCAGGAACACGTATGCGGGCGCGAACTGCGCGTCGAGGCGAATCGCCTCTTCGAACGACTCGCAGCTCATCGGAAACGCATCGGGCGCCAGCCGGTTCCAGTGGAAGAGCCCCTTCAGGTACGCGTCGTACGCGCGCAGGTTCATCGCCGGCCGGCGCGTCATCGCGGCGCGTTCTCCCGCGAGGACGCAGACCTTCAGGTTCTCGACGACCGCCAGCGCGATCTCATCCTGGACGGCGAACACATCGGTCCCAGGGCGATCGTACTTCTCCGACCACAGGTGGGATCCGTCGCCGACACCCACGAGCTGAGCGGTGATCCGCAGGCGATCGCCGGACCGCCGCACGCTGCCTTCGATGATCAGCCCCACGTCGAGGCGCCTGCCGATTTCCCGTACGTCTTCATGCCGTCCCTTGAACGCGAAGGAGGAGGTGCGCGCCAGCACGCGCAGACCGTCGACATGGACGAGCGCGTTGATGATCTCCTCGGCCATCCCGTCGCAGAAGTACTCCTGTTCGGGATCGGCGCTCAGGTTCGCGAACGGCAGCACCGCAATCGACGGGCGCCGATCGCTGTGAGCCGCCTCGCCGGCCGCGCCGCCGGGGCGGGCAGACGTCGCGCCGTGCTCACGCAGGGCGAAGGCCAGATCCGATGCCGACTGGAACCGCCGGTCCGGCTGCTTCTCGAGGCAGCGCGCGATTACGTGCTGGAGCTCGCGCGGATGGGGAATGGCGGCAACAGGCAGGTCCGGCGCAGGATCTCGGAGGATCGCGCTCAGCGTGTCCGCAACGCTGCGCCGGACGAACGCGGGCTGTCCGGTCAGCAGCTCGTAGGTGATGCAGCCGAGGGCGAAGATGTCGGTGCGATGATCCGTGGCCTCACCGCGGACCTGCTCCGGCGACATGTAGCCCGGCGTGCCGAGGACGGTACCGGGCTGCGTCTCGAGATTGGTGGTCGTGGTCTGCGCGCCGCCCCCGGCCACCGACGTGATCGCGGCCAGCCCGAAATCGACGACCTTCACGCGGCCGTCCGGCGTGAGCAGCACGTTCTCCGGCTTGAGGTCGCGATGGACGATGCCCCGCGCATGCGCGGCCGACAGCGCGCCGGCAATCGTGGCGGCGATCTCGACGGCGTCTCCGGCCACCAGCGGTTCCCGGCACAAGCGGGCGCGAAGGCTCTCGCCCTCGACGAGCTCCGTGACGGCATACGGCAGACCGGCGTCCGTCTCGAAGGCGTAGATAGTGAGAATGTTGGGATGCGCGAGCGCGGCCAGCGCCCGGGCCTCGCGCTCGAATCTGGCGAGCCGATCGCGGTCAAGCGCGACCTGATCGGGCAGTACCTTGATGGCGACCTCGCGGGCCAGCCGCGTGTCGCGCGCGCGGTAGACCTCCCCCATGCCCCCGGCGCCAAGCAGGCCGAGGATCTCGTAGGCACCCACCCGCGTACCGGCGGCAAGCGACATGGATCTGGCGACTCCGCGCCAGGATTCTACTCCCGTCCCGTGTCCCGCATCATCCGTTCGTCACCAGCGGTCGAGCCGCGCCATGTAGATGTTGCTCTTCGGCTCACCGAGGGTGAAGATCAGCCGGCCCGACGCCACCTCAAGAGGCCATTGACCGAGGGGAAAGCTCATGGTGCGGCTGCCGTGCAGATGCAGGATGCCCACCGGCGCCCCGGAAGGTTTTCTGGAGACCGCGTCGAGCCTCTGTCCCCAGACGCACATGAATCCGTCGCTGGCTGCCAAGTAGTAAAGCCACTCGCCATTTGGCGACCATCTGGGCGCCAAGAGTATGTGGTCGTCTTCGCGCACCAGGATCCGATCTCCGATCGGCGCGGGTCGGTCCCGAAGCGGCGCGACGGAGATCGCCACGTTTCCGCTCGGCAGCCCCAGCAGGTAGGTCACCCATCGATCGTCCCAGGACGGCTGCGCGTCGAGAATCGACGCGCCATCGACGTGCAGCACCGTCGTCCGCGCTCCGGTGGAGACGTTCTGCCGAACGAGTTCCTGCGGCCCGTACTGCACGAGTGCGAAAGCGGGATCCGTGAAGAACGCGTACACCCCACAGTCTTCGCAGAGCACACGGTCGGTGGCCGATCCGGGGGTCCGAATGTAGTACGTGCTCCGCCCGCCAGTCACCTGCCTGTACGCGAGCACCGATCCGTCGGCGCTGAAGACCGGGACAGGGTTCATTGTGCTTTCGAACGGCGGCAGTGCGGTCTCGCGACCGCTCGTCAGATTCCGGATTCGAATCTCCGTGTCTCGCGTGTCGAGCCCGCTGAAGGCCGCATACGCAAGCATGGATCCGTTTCGCGAGATCCGCGGGCTGAACTTGACCGTTTCGTCCCTGGTGATCGGCTCGAGTTCACCGGTGGCCTTGCCGCGATCGGACTGGATCGCCGCGCTCCAAATGTTCAGCGTCCAGGTCATGTGGGGGAACACGAGGCGGCCGTCGAGCGCGAGCGCGGCGTTGTACTTCATTCCCGCGCCGGCGGTGAGCGGCTCAGGTTTGCCGGTGATCGCCGGGCGCGCACGGTCGAACGGGACGCGAAGCAGGTTCACCCCTTCGACGGTCGTTCCCGAGGCGTAATAGACGAAGTCGTTCGTCCACACACGGGGAAAACCGGAGACCGATCCCAACCTGAGCGACAGAGCGGCCACCGCGCCGACGCGCACGGGCGGTCCGCCGTCGAGCGGGATGATCCACCAATCCGCGGTGCTGGGATCGCGGCCGCGCCTGCCAAGGAAGAGCAGGGACTTGCCGTCAGGGGACCAGACGGGGTGTGACAAGAGGGCCGCACCAAGCACAGAGAATTCCGGGTGGAACGCCTGCGGCGGGCCGCCCTGGGCGGCGACGAGATAGATCCTGCTCAGTGCGGAGTCGAGCGAGGCCGGGATATCGAGGTAGCAGATCAGCGAACCATCGGGAGAGAACAGAGGAAAGTGGCCGCGGTCGCTGATCCGGCGCGCGTCGCCGCCGAGGGCGTCGACGACGTAGATCCCTCCGCCGTCGCGCTCCGAGCGAAACGCGATGCGAGATCCATCCGGCGAGAACGAAGGCGACACATCGAAAGCCGGATGGTTGGTGAGACGAAGAGGCTGACCGCCAGCGACCTGCTGGATCCAGATGTCGAGGTTGCCGGGCTGCGCCCGATCGGACGCGTACGCGAGCAGCCTGCCGTCCTGCGAAATCGTGGGGAAGCCCGTCATGTTGGAGTCGAACGTCATCCTGGTGACGGTAATCCCGGCGGCAGACCGTGGACGATGAGAGATCGCCCATACGAGCGCCGCGGCGAGGACGGCGAAGCCGGCCACCGCCGCGACCCACCGGCGCCATCGCGATCGGCGAGGGGCGGCGGGCGCGACCGCGCGCAGTTTCCCGGAATCGGAGTCCTCCTTCAGGTCCTGCAGCACGACCCGAAGGTCCGGCACGCTCTGCCACCGCCGCTGAGGGTCCTTGCGGAGGCAGCGTTCGAGCACGCGTTCCAGCTCGGGCGGCAGATCGGCGACGAGCCGCCCCGCCGGCTCGGGCTCCTCGGCAACGATGGCCGAGAGCGTGCGCGTCGACGTGTCGCGCTGGAACGCGCGACGGCCGGTCACCATCTCGTACAGGACGGAGCCAAACGAGAAGATGTCCGATCGGCTGTCGACCTTCTTTCCCTCCGCCTGCTCCGGCGACATGTAGGCCGCCGTACCGACGATGTGACCGTCGTCGGTGAACCCGTCGAGAGCCTGGCGCGCCGTGACGGTCGGCGCCAACGCGTCCATGGGCTCCCGCTCGAAGAGCTTCGCCAGGCCGAAGTCGAGAATCTTCACGGTCCCGTCGCCCGAGACCATGACGTTCGACGGTTTGAGATCCCGATGGACGATGCCCGCCGCGTGCGCCTTGGACAACCCGTCGGCGATCTGCACCGAGTAGCCGAGGGCCTCGCCGAGCCGGAGCCCTTTGCGGCCGATCAGGCGGTCGAGCGTGCTGCCCGGCACGTACTCCATCACGATGACATCCCGATCGCCCTCGCGTGTGATGTCGTAGATGGTGACGATGTTCGGGTGCTGGAGGGCGGAGGCGGCCTTGGCTTCCTGCTCGAAGCGCCGGCGGCGCTCCGGATCGGCGACGCGGTCGGGCGGGAGGAGCTTGAGCGCGACGTCGCGATCGAGGCGCGTGTCGTGGGCCTTGTAGACAACGCCCATCCCGCCCCGACCGAGCTCGTCGAGGATCGTGAAACGTCCCAGCGTCTGGCCGAGCATAACCGGCGACCTTACGTGTCCGTTCCGGGTGCGTTACGTCGTGCGCGTCTGCCGTGCCGTGTCCGCGGCGCGCTGGCACAGACGATAGGCGGACTGCCGGCCTCTCGTCAATACACGGTCCGTTGGCCCATTCCGCCGCTCGGAACATGACCCGCACGCCCAGCGGCACCTGACGGGGCGACGTTACGGTTGTCGTGATGCCCGCGGCTCGCGATCGGCGGTTTCTCCGACGGGGCCTCGTACGCGCTGATGTTGGGCGCGAACGGCGAGCCGTTCATTATCCCGGGGCCACTCAGTCTTCACGGAGCAGACTCACCGGGTCGACGCGCATGGCACGGCGCGCGGGTTTCCAGGACGCCGCGAATGCCGTGGCCAGCAACACACCCGCTACGAGCGCCACCGAAACGGGATCGGAGGGCTCGACCTCGTACAGTAGCGTGCGCATCACACGCACGAGCATCAGCGCCAGGCCGATGCCCACCACCAGGCCCGTGACCGTCAAGCCCAATCCGTTCTGCAGAATCAGCCGTCCGACCTGGCGTGGACTGGCGCCAAGCGCGAGTCGAATGCCGATCTCGCGCAGCCGCTGCGCCACGAGGCACGACAACACACCGTAGATGCCCGCGGCGGCCAGCGCGAGACCGAACGCCGCGAACACGCTCATCATGAGGAACACGATGCGCGGCCGCGCGATCGCATCTGAGAAGAGATGCTCGACCAGGCTGCGCTTCCCGACGACCACGTGCGGATCGACGTCGTGAACGGCCTGCGGTAACCGGGCGATCACGGCGGCAGGATTCACAGCGCGCACGACAATGGTCCGTGAATCGGCAATCGTCGACGATGGCCCGACCGGCCGCGCGAGACTGGCACCGTGTCCGATCGGCATATACATCTGGGCCTGGTCGCGGCGGCCGCTATCGGCGAGCGCGCCCTGGCGAACCGTGGTGGCCACGCCGATCACGGTCAGCCACGTCTCGTCCTTCACCCATCGAAAGCGTCCGCCGACGGCGTTCCCGTCCGGCCAGTGTTTGCGGGCGAAGTTCTGGCTGATGATGACCGCACCCTCCGGGTCTCCCTCGCCGAACGTGCGCCCTTTGGTGAGCCTGATGCCGAGGGTCGCGAAGAAGTCGGCGGGCACTTCGTAGGCCGGCATGATCTGCATCGCGGCCTTTTCGCCGGGCGTGTGCGCGAATTCGATCTGACCGAACCTGACCCCGGCCATCTCGGGCGGCACAGCGCCCGTGGTCACGCCGAGTACGCCGGGCACTGTGCGAATGCGCTCCATCGCGTCCGCCATGAACCGGTCCTGTGTGGTGGCGTCGGCGTACCCCGCCCTCGGCAAGCTGACGCGCATCGCGATGAGGCCCGTCGGATCGAGTCCCTTGTCCACGGCCTGCAGTTTCATGAAACTGCGCGTCATCAGCGCCGCGCCGACGAGCAGCACGATCGCGAGGCTGACCTCGGCCACGACGAGCGCGGAGCGCAGGCGTCGCGCCAGCGCGGAGCCCGTTGAGGAGCGCGAATCGCGCCGCAGCACGTCGATGACCGACGCGCGCGATGCGACCAGCGCCGGCGGCAGACCAAAGAGCAGCGCGGTGGCCAGGCCGATTGCGATCGTCAACCCGAGTACGCGCCCATCGAGCGCCACGGGGTTGTAGCTGGCGATCGTCATGTCCGACGGCATCACGGCCAGAGTCATCCGGATCCCGACCGCCGCCACGCCGCAACCGGCGATCGCACCGAGCAGGCCGATCGTCAGGTTCTCGACGAGCGTCTCGCGCACGAGATCGGCCCGAGACGCGCCCAGGGCGGCACGGACCGCGCAATCGCGAGCGCGCGGCATCGCTCGCGAGAGCGCGAGGTTCGCGATGTTGGCACACATGATGAGCAACAGGAAACTCACCGCGCCGCCAAGGACCATCAGCGACGTCTTCGTGCTGGCGTTGACCAGCGAGCCCGGCTGATACGCCTTCGCCGACTCCCGGCCGTCGCCGCCAGACGCGCGGTTGAGTGCGACACCGCGCGCGATGACTTGCTCGAGAGCCTGAGGCAGCAGGACACCCGGTTTCACCCGAGCCAGGGGCACGACCTGCGGATGGAGTGAGGTCCGCTGCGGGCTCGATCCCGGAGGCGGCGGGGCGGCGGCGTTCCACGGCAGCCACAGGTCGTACAGTGCATCGGGGAATCTGAACCATTCAGGCAGGATGCCGACGATGGTGTAGGGCTGGCCGTCGAGGGTGATGTCGCGACCGACCGCCGCGGGATCTCCCTGCAGATGCGATCGCCGGAAGCGCTCGCTGATGATCACGAGGTGATCCGTGCCGCCCCGGCCGTCCTGCTCCGTGAACAGCCGCCCCGCCCTCGGCGCCACACCCAGCATCGACAGCAGGCCGGGGCTGATCGAGGCGCCCGCGACCATTTCCGACCCGCTCGGGTCCGTATAGACGAACGACGAGCGCTCGAAGCTCTCGACGCGATCGAACAGGTCGGTCTGTTTGCGCCACTCGAGCATGAGGGAGCTCTTCATGCCCTCGAACGTGAATTTCCCGGAGACGTTGTAGCTCGACAGGATGACAAGCCGATCGGCGTCCTTGAACGGCAGGGGACGGAGCAGGATCGAGTCGAGGATGGAGAAGACGGCGGAGTTGATGCCGATGCCGAGCGCGAGTGTCGCCACGGCAATCGCCGTGTGGGTGCGGCTGCCCAGCAGGCTGCGAACGGCCAACCGGAGATCGTGAGCGAGCGTGTGCATCAGTGTCCCTCGTGTGTGCGTGCCTCGTTCGTAACGGGCGCGGCCCCGGCGGTTCGATGGCGGCAGGCCGCCGGTCACTCGCGGCGTCCGTCCCAGACGCAGCCAGACGATCGACCGCGCGACGTCGGCCAGTTCGAGCAGGCCCTGAGCCATCACGCCTGCCGAACCACGACGACGATCGGCATCGACGCAGACCAACCGCACGGTCGCCACGGCCTCGTCGCCCCACTTCCGGCGATGCGCCGGCGGCGCAAGGGACACGAGCGCGCGACAGGCGTGCTCGAAGAAACGCACGAGGCTCATGCTCTTCCCAGCACGCGCTTGCGACGCGCCTCGCCGACGAGCGCCTCCAGGCGGCGGGCTTCCGCTGTCAGCACGTGGCGGCCCAGTTCCGTCATCCGGTAGTACCGCCGCCGTTGGTCGTCTTCCGATGGCTGCGGCCGCGCGTCTGACTCCTCGACGAGACCCTCGTCGGCAAGGCGCTGGAGCAGCGTGTAGAGCGTGCCCGTACGCAGGCGAACGAGCCCGGCCGTGCGCTCGCCGACTTCGCGGATGATCGCGTAACCATGAAGCGCCTCGTCGGCCAGGGCGAGCAGCACCTGAAACGCGAGCGGCGTCAACGGCAGAAAAGAACGGGGATCGGCGGCCGGCCGGGCACGGGCCATGGCAACTAAGTAGATTACAAATATATTTACTGTCAAGTCATATGACGACGGCGCGCACGGAACGGTTGGTTGCGCTTTCTGGCTGCGTCGAAACCGGCGCGTTCGGCAACGATTGCGCGGATCGCCTTTTCCGCAGGCGTCGAGGTGCGACACAATAAGTGTCATGGCCGGTTCCGCGATTGTCTACCTCGGCCTCGTCATCGCGCTCGCCGGACTGGTGACAGTGGTGAAGCCTGTCCGGCGGCTCGGGCTCACGACGCGCCGCCGTGGAGCCGGCGTGGCGGGCGCGGGCGTGCTGCTTGCCGTCATCGGCCTGATCCTGCCGGCGCCGGAGTCGCGGGCCGCGCACGTCCGGACGCACCTTGATGAGTTCATGCCGGTCTGGCAGTTCAGTGAGGTCCACACGATCCACGTCGCCGCCCCGCCGGCGCGCGTGTTCGAGGTGATGAACCGGGTACGGCCCGACGAGATCTTCCTGTTTCGGACGCTGATTGCGATCCGCGGCGGCGGGCGGTCGCTGCCTCCGAGCGTGCAGAAGGCGGCCGCGTCGTACGAGTCGCTGCACGATATCGCGATCCACAGCACCTTCGTGGCGCTCGCCGACGACCCACCCCGAGAGTCCGTCGTCGGCACCATCGTCGGGCGCCCGCCGGGACCGCGCGAGCCGTTGACACCCGCGATCTTTCACAAGGCGTTGCCTCCCGGATATGCCCTGGCCGCGATGAGCACTCGCGTGACTCCGGACGGCGCGGGCGGCTCGGTCGTCTCGACCGAGACGCGCGTGTTCGCGAACAGTCCCTCCGCGCGTCGCCGATTTGCCGTCTATTGGCGGCTGATCTATCCCGGCAGCGCACTCATCCGCCGGATGTTGCTGCGCGCCATCGAGCGACGCGCGACCGGCCCCTGAACCGATTCCACCCTCTTGACACTAGGTCGCGGCACGACATATCGTGGGACGCCATATGAAACGCGACCCAGTGTCCCTGCTTCCGCTCACCCCCGCCATGTTCTACGTCCTGGTCGCTGCTGGCCGACGGCGAGACGCACGGCTACGCCATCATGAAAGAGGTCGAACAGCTCACCGGCACCACGGTCAGGCTGAGCACTGGGACGCTCTACGGCATCATCAAGCGGCTCCTCAACGAGGGGCTCATCCGGGAAGCCGGCGTGCACGGCTCGCGCGAGGACCAGCGGCGCCGCACTTACACCCTGACGGCGTTCGGCCGCGAGGTCGCTCGAGCGGAGGCCGCGCGCCTCGATGAGACGCTGGCCATCGCCCGCCGGAAGAATCTATTCAAGCGAGCCTGATCGATGGGACGGGCGGACCGGGCCTTTCGTCGCCTCCTGCGCCTCTTTCCGGCCGACTTCCGCGGAGATTTCGGCGACGACATGGCGCAGACCTTTCACGACCAACGCGTCGAGATCGACGATCGAGGAGGGGGCATGCGGCATGTGCGTTTATGGTGGGACACGATCGACGAGATCTGTCCGCGCAGGCTGCTCACCTCGCCGCGCAGGCTCGACAGCTCCCAGGTCGTGTCGAGCACGGCGAGCATGCGATCGCGCCACGCCTGGGCGGCGGCATCGAATGCCCGGTTCGCGCCGCCGACGCGCCATGTGGTCCGCAGGCTGCCGCCCTGCGGCACGATCTCGAGGCTCAGCGTCGTGCTGCCGCGGCGCGCTTCCATGACGACACGGCGGGCGCGGCCGATCCAGTGGCTGGGCCGCTCGTCGCCGCTGCGGCGATCGCCCGCGTCTTCAGCCAGCATGCACAGCCGCATGTCGCCGAACGTTTTCTGAATGAGTCGATCGGCGCCGCGCCAGCCGACCTGCTCGTTGATCACCGTGCCGTTGGTGGAAATGCTGCCGTTGAACGTGCGGGCGTCGCGCACGTTCCACCAGCACGCGGAATCGCGATCGGCGCCCCCCTGTGCGTCGCTGGCGATGGAGCGGCCGGAGAAGACGTTGCCGTTCCGATCGTTGCGCGGCACGTAGGCGTCACGGTCCCCGCCACGTGAGGAGGGCGACGACGTGGGCTGGCAACGTGAGCGCTCAATCGGTTGCCGTCGCGATCACCAACATTACGATCATCGACGCGACAGGCGCCCCTCCGAGGCCTACGATGACGGTCATCGTGAATGGTACCGGATCACCATGATTAGCCGTGCCGACCGCGCCCGTGTGCCTCGAGGCGCAAAGGTCGTCGATGGCACCGGTAAGTTCTTGATCGCACGCAACAACACATGGCAGGTGCCGACCTTCGCCGCACTTCGCAGCGTATGGGACGGTCAGCGAAGCAAACTGAGCGCACCGGATGCGGCGAGCGGTGACCGAGTGTGGACGAAGACCCTGGAGATGTTTGCTGAGATGCGGAGGGCGGGCGTCAAGGTGCTCGCTGGCAGCGACCTGCCCATCGCCAATGGAGTACCTCCCCTTCACGACGAGCTCGTCGCACTGGTGGGTACGGGTATGACTTCGATGGACGCACTGCAGGCCGCAACGCGAAGTCCCGCGGAGTTCCTCGGCCGACTCGCCACAGAGGGGACGGTCGAGGTCGGCAAAAAAGCTAATCTCGTCCCGCTCGACGCCAACCCCGTGGCGGATATCTCGAACACCCGCCAGGTCTCGGCGGTCATTCTGACTGGCCGGCTGATTCAAGGGGCAGATCTTCAGAAGATCCGCTGATCTCCCAGTTCGCCCCTGCCCGCGTTGGCAGAGAATGCCTTACAGGAAGCCGAACCCATCCTGCCCGGCGATGGACATCAGCTCGGACCAGCGGCGCGTTCGCCGCGCGTAGAAAAAGGGGTCGACGATCTGGAAAATACTCCCGACCTCTACCTCAGTCCGCGCGCGCCAGCGCTTCGCGCGCGATCGCGAGGCCGTGTCGGGCGCCGCCGGCAAGCGCCAGCAGGATGTAATATGAATGGGTCTTGAGGCCTTTGGGAGGCATCGGCATCTATTATATTGGTTCATACAATAGACGGAAGAGGGCGGTTTTGGGTTGGCTCGCATGGACTTCGGACGTTCCGCTGAATCTCCACGTTGCGAAGACTCGCACGAGCTAGCGGCGACAGAACCGACGCACGGCAGCCACAAGCACGTCTGCCAATCGGGCCACCGAAGGCACGTCGACCCATTCGACGGCCTCGTGTGCACCGGCTCCGGAAGGGCCGTAGTTGACGGTGGGTATCCCGGCGGCGCCAAACACCGCCGCATCCATCCAGTACGCGACACCTGTTTCCCGGGGTTTCTGGCCAACCACTTCCGTCACCGCGTCGCGAACGCAGGAGACGATCCGGGCTTGCGGATCGCAGGTGAGCGGGTCGCGCGAGAAGAATGTCTCAACCGTTGCATCTTCGCCCGCGTTGCGCACGACTGTTTCGAGTTCGTCCCTCACTTGATCAGGCGTTTCCCCTGGCAGCGTGCGCCGCTCGACCTTGAGCCGGCACTCCGACGCGTAGGTTGACAGGCCAGTTCCGCCCTCGACGAGCGCGCAGTGCAACGATGCGGGACCGACGCGGGGATGCACGCGGCGCCGCAGCTCGGTGCGATCGAACTCTTCCAGTGCCGCAACAACTCGGCCGATCTTGCCGATCGCGCTCACGCCAAGGTCCCAGCGACTTCCGTGTGCGGCCCGTCCAACCGCGACGATCTCCACCCACACGAACCCTTTATGCGCGAGCACCAGATCGCCCTCTGCCGGTTCGGTGACGATGCACGCGTCGGCGCGGTGACGCCGCACGAAGTCGAACGCCCCGACGCTGGCGTACTCCTCGTCCGCCACAAGCGCCGCCATCACCTGTCCGCCGCGATGGTGCGCGGCGAGCGTCGCCATCGCGACCATGATCGCGGCGGCGCTTCCCTTCATGTCGTACGCGCCGCGGCCGTACAGGCGGTCCTCATCGACTCTGGCCTCGAACGGCGGAATCCTCATGCCCGCTGTTCCGACGGTATCGAGATGCGCACAGAGGACGACGGTCGGGCCGTCGCCACCATCAATTCGTGCGACAACGTTTGGGCGGCCCGGTGCGGCCTCCTCTGGCCATGCCGTGGCACCGTGCGCATTGAGCCACCCGCACGCAAACTCCGCGATGGCGGCTTCTCCCGTTCCCTCAGACGGCACGAGGGATGGATTGACTGACGGTATGTTGACGAGGCCGGCGAGTACCTCAGTGACGGACAACCGATGCGCGCTCACGAATGGGGTCCTCCGCAGTGCTCCGCGGGATCGACCTTCGCTCCCGGCGTGAGCAGAAACACGATGAGTCCGGCGAGACTGACGACCATTGCCGCATCGAGCGACAGATGCGGTGCCCGCTGCCACAGGAAACCGCCCGACACTCCTGCGGGAACGACAAGAAAGTTTCTGATGGTGTAGTACACGCCCACGGTGGAGGCACAGCGGTCGTCAGGTGCCAGATCCACGATGAGCGACTTGCGCGCCGGCTCGCCGATTTCCTTGAGACCACCGATGACGAAGGCGCCCACCAGTCCCGCGTGGCTCGCTGCACTCCGGACGGCAAGCGGGAACGCGGCGAAGAACAGAAACGTGAGCGCCACGACACCGCGACGCCCGGTCACATCCGCGATCCGGCCGCCAGGCAGGTAAAACGCGATCGCGACCGCCTGTTGAATCGCGTAGAGCACGCCGTATTCCGCGACGGAGACCTGCTTCACCTGCGTGACGAAGAGCACGATGAACGACGCGGCGATGCCTTCGCCGATCCGCACCAGGCAGTCGGCGGCGAGCAGCCGGCGCAACTCGGGAGGCATGCCCGAGAATACCGCCCGGACGTGAGCTGCATTCTGAGACGGTGCTGTGGGTCGATGGTCGCGGAAGTTGCGGTGCTGCACGACAAGAACGGCCAAGCCCAGGACGACGGTGATGGCGCATGACAGGCGAACGCCGGCAATGATGCCGAGACTCGCAATGGCAATGCCACCGAGTGGCGCACTCACCACGCGTGGCACGCGTACCAGAACAGATTGCACGGCAAATGCGGTCGCGCGTCTACTCCGCGGAAGAGCGTCGCCGATGACCGCGAATGTCGTGGGAAATGCGCCCGCCTTCCACGCCATGACGCCGACGAGACCCGCCAGCACGAAGGGCCAGGCCGGTGCCGCCGCATATACGCCGTAGCCGGCGGTTGCGAGGCCGGTGAAGATCAGCAGGGCGCGACGCCGGCCAAGTCGGTCGGCCAGCCAGCCGCCGGGATATTGATAGAGGCTGTCGAGCAGGTCCTTCGATGACCCGAACAGGCCAACCATGACGCCTCCAGCGCCGAGCGCCGTCAGATACGCGGGCATGTAGGCCTGCCACAACTCCTCGCCAAGCGACAGCGCGAACAGACTGGCGGCGAGCACGGCGACGTTGCGATCGAGGCCAGAGCGAAAGGTGGAGAAGATCGGACCACTCACACGGTTGTCTGGCGTCTGACTATTTTCCGAGTGCGTGAAGCGCATCCGCCAGGCGATCCAGATCGGCGTGTGTCGAGTACACGTACGCGGACGCACGCGCGGCCTCGCTGACGCCAAACCGCTTCAGGAGCGGGAGAGCGGCCATATCGCCGGCCCGTATCGCGATCCCACGCCCATCCAGCGCGCGTGCCACCGCCGTGGCGGCATGGCCTTCCATCACAAAGGTAAACACCGGCACGCGACGCTCCGGACTCTGCGAGCCGATGATGCGAAGGCGGTGGACCTCCGCAAGACGAGCCAAACCATACTGCACCAGCTCTTCATCGTGGCGGCGCAGCGTCTCATGGCCAGCCGCTTCGAAAAATCGCACGGCGGCGGCGAGCCCCACCGGCCCTGCGACATCCGGGGTGCCGGCTTGAAACTTCAGCGCGCCATGCTCGAATTCCGCCCGGTCGAAATCGACGGCGTGCGCCATGTTGCTGCCTACGTGGTAGGGCGGCATCAGGTCCAGCAGATCGCGACGCCCCCAGACGACGCCGGTGGCCATCGGGCCGAGCATCTTGTGCCCCGAAAATACATAGAAATCGCACCCGATGTCCTGGACATCCACGCGGACGTGCGGTGCGCCTTGCGCGCCATCGATCACCACACGGGCGCCAGCGTGCCGCGCCAGTGCGCACATCTCCTTCACCGGATTGACGAATCCAAGCACGTTCGACACGTGGTTGAACGCGACGATTCGCGTGCGTTTGGAGAGGATGTTCTTGAACTGATCGAGCCGGGGCCGCCCCTCGTCGTCGACGTCCAGCACACGAATGCGCGCACCAGTCTGACGAGCGGCCCTGGTCCATGGCATGAGATTCGACGAGTGCTCGGCGACGGTCAGCACGATGTCGTCGCCCCGCCGCAGGTTTGCGACTGCCCACGTGCCAGCGACGAGGTTGATGCCCTCGGTTGTGCCGCGCACGAAGATGATCTCGGCCGGGTCCGGGGCGTTCAGGAACCGGGCCACTGTCTGGCGCGCGCTCGAGAGGCGATCAGCGGCCCGGCTGGCCAACGTGTGCACACGTGACGGGTTGGCGTTATCCGCGGAGTAGTAGTCGACGAGGGCATCGATCACCGACCGCGGCCGCAGCGTGGTCGCGGCGCTGTCGAGATAGGCGAGTGGATGTCCGTTGACCTGTTGGCCCAGCGCGGGAAAGGTGGATGGCCACACACCGTGCTCCATCTGGAGATCCGTCTTCGCGACGAGAGAAGACCGCGCGACGGAGGCGGCCGCCGCGCACGTGGACAGGAATTGCCGGCGATTTGATCGCATATTAGTCGGTTGAGGACGTGTTAGACGCCTGGCCTCCGAGGCTGGCGTACAGCGTGTCGAAGATCGGGGTGCTCTCTGCAATCCGGCGATGGTCGTCGTCGAAGCGCGCGACGATGCCGTCAACAAAGGCGGTGACTCCTGCGGTTTCGGCACGTTGGTATCGGTCGTCCCGCAGATCGATGTCATGGACAATCCGCGCGATCGCCGCGAGTCCCGGGTCTCCTGCGAGGCCCGCCACGTCGAGCAAGACCTCGAACGTGCAGCGATTTCCATCGTGCGTAAACTCGCCGTCGAACATGTCGAACCGGAGCGCGTCGGCGACCGGTGGCGGGCTGTCAGGTGCCACGAAGACGAACGTGGCCGCCGGATCGATGAACCGCCGAATCAGCCAGGCCGACGCCATCCGATCGACTTTCACGCCCGTGCGCGTGATCCACGTCCGCGCCCGAAGTTCAGCTCGCCCTGGAATCTGTGCCGGTGTCTTACTCGTGGTCTCCGCAAGCCGATCGATCGTTGACATCAGCGCCTCCACTTCGTCGCGCCCATTCGCATGAAAGAAATCGACGCCCCGCGTGGCCTCCAGACGTCGAAGCAGGCGTCGTCGGTCGCCCTCGAACGCCGGTTTGTCCCGCTCGGCGCCGCCGTCGCGCACGCGGTCCAGCAGGGCGCGTGACTCGGCCGCGAGCGCAGCGTACTCGGCGGCTCGGATCGCCCGAAAGTTCTCGCGAATCTCGTCATCCCGAAGGCCGGCCACGAACCGCGCCTCCACAATCCACGCGTCGCCTCCTTCGTCACGAATCTCCTGCCGCAGCCACTGGAAGTCTTCAAGCGCGCCGTCACTCAGGGGAAGGAGATACGCCGACCGCTTGAGCGCCAGCGCGCCGAGTTGGGTCAGCCGCCGCATCACTTTGGCTCGTAGATATGGAGGTTTAGGCGGGATGCTGTGCATCAGCAGCAGCCACGCGTGAGCGTCCTGATTCATTCAATAGCTATATATATCTTGACAGTAAATATGTCAATTGTGATATCACTTGGCCGTTGCAGAGGGTGGAATGGAGACGTTCAGCCTCGATGTCCGTCGCGCTATTCGCGGGTTTACTACGGTCACGTGCCTATGCCTTCGGGATCGTGGCAGCCTTGGCGCTCGCGATCGCGGGCACCGCGATGATGTTTGCCGTCCTCGATGCGGTGCTGTTGAAGCCACTGC
Source organism: Acidobacteria bacterium RIFCSPLOWO2_12_FULL_66_21 (assembly GCA_001767455.1). Classification (GTDB taxonomy): domain Bacteria; phylum Acidobacteriota; class Vicinamibacteria; order Vicinamibacterales; family 2-12-FULL-66-21; genus 2-12-FULL-66-21. The sequence goes on along the minus strand of MELC01000081.1, from coordinate 1,894 downwards.
CGTTTGCATCCGGAACGCCTGGTGTGGATCTGGGCAACGCGCACGGATCGCGACAAGGCGTTCTTTTCGATTCCTGATTACGCGGATTACAGGCGCGCCACGACGACGTTGCAGGACGTCGCGGCGTACGCGAGTTGGGGCGTCAATCTCACCGGAGGCGGCAATCTGGAGCGGCTGCAGGGCGCGAAGGTGACGGCGGGTGCCTTCTCCGCCCTCGGCGTGTCGGCAGGTGTCGGCCGGACGCTGGTCGCAACGGACGATGTCCCCGGGGCGGACCGGATCGTCGTGGTCACGGACGCACTGTGGCGGCGCCGGTTCGGCGGCGCGCGTGGGATTGTGGGGTCGCGCGTTCAGCTGAACGGAGAGGAGTACGAAGTGGTCGGCGTGCTTCCGAAGGAATTTCTCTTCCCTGGATTGGAGGCCGAGCTCTACGCGCCGATCGCGATGGAACGCGATCCCAGGCGCTTCGATCGGGGCACGAATTTTCTACGCGTGTTCGGCCGCTTACGTCCAGAGGGCACTCTGGCGCAGGTCCGCGACGAGTGGGGTGGGAGGTTCTTGCAGCGCTTGCCGCGCGCAGGGTGTATTGAAGACTGCACCGACCATCTCACTGACGCCGAAATGTACGCAAGGTTACTCTGGTGCTCCTGCTCGACATCGTTGTTATCAGCTACGTGTACGGCACGGCGAATGCGACCTCACCTATTCCGGAGAAAGGGACGCAAATGAGGGGATCCCATGTGCACCTTGGAGTGAAGGATCTACCGGCGGCGTTGCAGTGGCTCGACAAGGTGTGGCAACTGCGGCCAACCTTTCAAAATGAGCGCATGGCCACCCTGCCCTTTGGGGATCTCACGATAATCTTGCCACCGGCGCTTGTGGCCGGCGCTGGTGCGTCTCGCAGACGAGATCGGGCCAGCGCGTCTCGACGCCATTCGCGAGGAGCACACGAAATCTGGCGCGCACGAGCTCGTGACGATGCGGTTCCCGCAATGGGTGCCGCCCGAAGTCAGGAACGCGGCCGAGAAGCTGTCCGCGGTGGAAGCTCGGAGGCAGTGCGGTCATTGGCTGACAGCAGAGGAATCTCCCAAGTCACCGGCGTCGAGAAAGGTGAAACGCAGTCGTCGATGAGATGACCGACCGGAACTGTGAGGCCGTGAAAGGTATCGCGCCGCCGCACTGAGGAGCATCGCACGTGATGTCAATGTTGGCAGGTCCGCGCGCTCGTCTCCCGTCCCCAACGGCCTGGTCCGCAGCAGTGTCCAAGCCCTCATCATGGCGAGGGTGAAGGTTTCGATTCTCGGGTCGGGCTGCTCTGTCTCTGAGCCTTGTCACCCCGCGCTGCCGCCCAACTTCCGCATGACCGAGGCGATGCAGCGCCGACGGCAGTTCGCCATCTCCGGCGAGGATCACATCCCCGTGAAGGCGCGTCCTCCTGATGCTCGCGCTCACGAAGACCACCGATCGCGCCGAGAGCCGTGATCGAACTGGCTACAACAAGTTGGGCATCAGGAAGACACTGGAGTTCATGGAGACCGAGAGGCTGGAGTTGATAGCGGCAACGATAGAGCTCTGCGAAGCTGAGACACGCGGACGGGCCGCGCTGGAGGCCTGCTTTGGGGCGCGCGTACCCACCTCCTGGCCTCCACCGGTATTCGAGCCTGATGACGTTGCGCGGATTCGCGCGCAACTCGAGGCTGACCCCACGATCGGCTCGTGGACTCTGCACTACATATTGGCACGTCCCGGAGCCACGGCCGAGGGGCGTAGCCTTGTGGGCATTGCGGGCTACACGGGGCCACCCACGCCGGAAGGACGGGTCGAGATCGGCTACGCCATAGCGTCCGAACACCAGCGCCGCGGGTACGCCACCGAAGCGGTGGACGCTCTCGTG
>MELC01000080.1:20859-139389 GCA_001767455.1 Acidobacteria bacterium RIFCSPLOWO2_12_FULL_66_21 | reverse complement strand
GCGACCGGGTGTTCGACCGAGCGGTCGGGTGATGACCGGCACCGCAGGGAGAAGATCTAGCTATTGACAAACGGAGGGCTGATAGGTGTTAGGCGGATTACTTGATTGTGGACGCAGGATCCTTGGAATCTATCGGCACGCAACCCTCTGTCCCAAACCTGCATCGCATGCTGAAGCGTTGCTCGGCCTTGCCGAAGCAATTCCAGTGGTCTTGGTCGTAGACGACGACGAACTCATTTTCCTGGCTGACTACGCTGATCGGAAACTGCGCCCAGATTCCGCGTTCCTCCCACTTTGCCCCAAACCAATTCTGCTTTTGGTCCATCTCGGTTTTGATCCAAGCAGGTCGGATGACCTGGTTGGGGTCCTTGCCCTTCTTTGGCATTGCTATGACGGAAAGGGGTTGCGGCGGACCGTTCTTCTCGCAGGCTGGAAACGACCACACACGAATCAGGATCGACGGTTCGAGCCAATCTGACGGAACGTCTGTAGCAGAGAAGTTGCGATACTCTCTTTTTGCTTCTCTTGCCGCGAGTGCCACTCGAATGAAAGGCGTGTAGGCAATCCCGAGTTGCCCCGGCGATGCCTTGAGCTCGTATGGCCTCGCTCGTCCCGACTGCCCGTATGCGATTGCAGCCTCAATCTGTGCCGGCGTAAGGGCAGCAGACGAGTCGGCCTGTTTGTCTTGTGCCGTCAGGTGAATGCTGCTAGCTCCGACCACGAGAACGATAGCGGCGACGATCCCATAGGACACTCGTATTTCCATTTGTCCTCCTCGTTTGCTGCAACGTACTCGAATCCGCCTAACGTTGCAAATGAGCCGCGCGCCGTCGTGACTCAGCGGCGCGTCGGCTCCATTTGCCTGTTAGGCCGCTGACATTGTCCAGCGTCGCTTTTTTACACTCGGATCGGCCCAGGGCGCCGGGTTGAAAAGCGAGTGATTCACACCGAGGGACCGCGCAAAGCCGTCGAGTCCCGGGAAGAGAGCCGCGCGCGAGATGTTCATCGACCATAGCCGTCTTAACGCCTCCTTCCGAAGGGCGTCTGGAATAAGCAGCCTGACCATAGTGTTGGCGTCCTTACCATTCGCTAGGGCCGACACATTCTCCATAAACGGTCGAGAGATGTCCCCGGGGATCAAGAACGCCCCTTGTTGCACCCGGAGCCGTTCGTTGAGACGAAAACCGTTGATGGGCCAGACTGTCGCGATGTAAGGCTTCTTCATGAACAGCGGTTGGATGACCTGTTCGTCATCGTCAATGAATGGCTTTAGCATCTTGCTCGTGCCTGTCTTGCCACCCGACCGGAGGAGGGCGGCCGACCGCTGCAACACCCACGGGCCATCCACCGCCCATACCACGCAGTCATCCTCTGCTTCCTCAAGCGCGAAGTAGGCCGCCACGTAGACAGAGTATGTGAAATCAAGCAATCGCGTCGGGGCGCCATGGTGCTGCATGATCGAGAGCCATTCCACGATAGCTTGGCGGTCTGGAATGTGTCTTGCGAATTGGTGGTACGCGCGTCTGAACTCCCGAATTATTCGGTTTTCGATGGTACGTCGCAGGGTCGGCCTGACAGCAAGACGATCACAGCAACGCTCCAATGTGGTTCGGAGCGTCCAATCTGTCGACCGCTCGCCACGGAAGAGCCATCCGGATCGCGAGGCATAGGGATGGATGTCATCCCAACTGGCGAGCGTGACGTTCTTGAAGGCCGTCTTTGGCACAAGCTCTCCTTGGTCGCTGTGGCCGGCCTGATATGGAACGACCTGTCAAGTCAGCCTGATCTTCGAACAATTTCGAAAGCAGCATCGAAGGCGGTCGAGGCGGCTATCGCGACGGTTGATCACTCTGATATTCGCGGGTCGGAACCGCATAATCGTGATCCGTCGGGAGCTTCCTCGGACTAACAGCGCGGGTTCGGCCCGGAGGCCTACCGCATAGGCCGCTCGAGGGTTCTCCTTTCCGTGTGCCCCTCGGCCGCCATCGTTGCTGCCTTCCTGTTTCTCCGCCTCTCCGTGATCCGCTACGCCGCGATGGACGACATCGTCTTCCGCTGTTCGCGCTCCACCGTGACGCCGATCGCCCAGATGAAGCCCAAGAGCTCACGCCCCACCGCCGTCACGACGTGCTGCTGGCATTTGCCACGGCCCAGCAGCTTGCGATAGCGCGCATGTAGTCGGAGCTGCGCCTTCCAGCCGATGGCCTTGACCTCCTCGCTGAGCGTCGCCTGGCGTTTCCGCAACGTGCCTCCGATGGCCGGCTGATGCCGATAGGCCCATGCCGCCTCGATGGCGATGCGTCGCAGGTGCGCATTGCCGGTCTTGGTGATGCCGCCCCGGCGCGTGCGGGTTCCGCTCGAATCCTCACGCGCGCCCATGCCGCTGTAGCCCATTACCTGCGGGGCGCGCGTGAACCGAGAGAGCTCGCCGACTTCCGCCACGATCGTCACGGCCGAGACCAACGCGATGCCGCGCAGCGCCTGGAGCGCCTCGATCACTGCCCGCATGCACGGCGGGGCTGTCTTCACCGCGTCATCGATGGCGCGCTCGAGCCGTTCGATGCGATCGGCCACGTGATCGACTTCGTGCAGATAGTCCAGGCGCGTGGCCTCCTGCGCCGGCTGCTCGAACTGCACCTGTCTGACCCACGTCAGGTATCGCTGGGTCCACGGCGTCATCGCCGTCGCCGGGCGACGGCCGTGGCGCAGGAGGAATTTCCCGAGCCGATGACGCGCGCGCAGCTGGTCTTTCTTCGCCGCCTCCCGGGCGCGCACCAAATCGCGCAGCGCCTCATGCGCGGCGTCCGGCACCCACACCGGCGTCAAGTCACCGGCGCGATAGCTCCGCGCCAACTTGGTCGCATCGCGGCGGTCCGTCTTGACGCGATCGCCCGCCTTCACCGGCACCAACGTCGGGGCCACGACCTCACACCGCACCCCGAGACCCGTCAGTTGCCAATAGATCACGTAGCCGGTCGGGCCCGCTTCGTAACATACCCGCAGCTGTGCCGCCGGCCCCAGCTTCTTCACCAGCTTCCGGATCGACTCCGGGCGGTTGGGAATGACGCCCATGGATCGCACGTCGCCGCTCGGCTCCGCCACGGCGACCGCGATCGTGTCAGCGTGGACATCCAGCCCGATAAATCGTACCTTCTTCATGACCGGCTCCTTTCGCATGTGGCTCTGCGTTTGAGAGTCTCCAACTCGCAGCGTAACCCACGAGCTGCGAATCGGAGCCGGTCGTTCCATTATGACTAACGTCCGGCTTGAGCCGCGCGCCGCCGCGTCATGATCGCACAGACCGTCGGGCGCGTCGGCTCCAAGCCGTGTTAGCTGGGCCAGTCGAACAAGAGAATCGCGGACCCGCCGCTCGCGCGTGCCCGACCGCGCGAAGAACCCGACAACCGGCGCGACCTCCGACGCAATTCGAACGAGCCGATCAAATTACCCGCGACCATTCAAACGAGCCGCGATGCGGCAAGGGCCATGGTTCGCCTGGCTGAGAAGCCGCGACTGGACCGCCTGACCGCGACAGCGCGCCGCGGTTCGAGCGTGCCCGACTGCCGCGCCCGGCTCGCCGCTGTGCAACACGTCGTCCCGACGCTCGAAGCAGCAGACCCGCGTTCGTCCTTCACGTAACGTGATCCGAATTGAATTTCTTCCTTTTTCGTCCAGCTAACTTCTTATTGATTAGACCGTCGGACACGACCTCAGTCCAAGCGGCTAATCCGCCGCTACGAGCAACGCCACCCTGGCCGCAAGTCGTTGACGCCGCGAATGGTACTACACCGTCAACGAGAGCGGAGGCGAAGTGTTAGCCGCAAGACCGCCAGCAATAAAATCCGCGATGGCCGCCACCGTGGCGGCCAACTGCGGCGAGTTTCGTGGACCGGGAGGCCGACAAACCGAACGGACGCAGAGGCTTGAAGCGCAAGTTCCCGGCCGACTCGGCCCGCGTTACGCGCGAGCAGGGCGGCTAACGCAGAATCTGTCAGTGGACGGCCTCGCGGCTAACGCCGCCGCCGCGGGGCCGCCAGCAGATCCGCCGGGCTCTTCACGCCAGGCGCTCCGCGGTCCAGCACGTGCGTATGCACCATCTCCTGTGGACGGTCACAGAAGATGGTCTACACCCATGTCGTCAAGGAACTCCGCAACCCGGCGCGCAGCCCTCTTGACGTGCTCGCATCCATGGCGGCTGGCCGCTCAGACAGGGTCCGCGATTCCAAGGGCGGCGCCGAGTGACGGATTGTCAGTTTGCCGGTTGCTGATTGGGAATTTTCCAAGCAGCAATCGGCAATCCGTCAATCCGCGATCGCCAATCACCAATCCGTAAATCGGCAGTCGGCACTCGGCAATCGGCAATGACTGGCTTGGCCACAGCTACCTGTCCTCGCCCTCCCTCGCCTGGCTCGTGCTCATGAGCTCGCGCGTCGCGTCCTCCGGACACTCCGGATCGAAGCGCACCAGCGCCAGCTCGGGGCCGTCGTGGGCGGCGGAGATGGCGATCGTCGCGCCGATGCGCTCGCGCCAGACGCCTGTCAGCCGGGCCGATTCGTGCACGTGGCCGTGAAGGGTCACGAGCGGCTGGCGCCCCTCGATGAAGCGGCGGATCGCAATGCTGCCGACGTGGACGTCCACCGGAACCCCTTCGACCGTGCGGCCGTCGAGCGCCGCGCGGTCGAGCGCCGATTTGTACGGCGGCGCGTGGAACAGGCAGATCGCCCGGCGCAGATCCGCGCCCCCCGTCAGCGTGTCGAGGTCGCGCTGGATCGTGGCGTACCGGATCTCGTGCGCGGTCGGCGCGGCGACGGTGTGCAGGCCCTCTTCCGGCGGGATCGCGCCGGGTTCGACGTGCCGGGACACGTCATATCGCTCCCAGTCCTTCAGCAGGAACGGCGTGGGAGGCACGCAGGCGTAGCCGTACACGTCGAACTCGTTCCACCGGACAAGCCGCTGGTGCAGGTACGTCCACGCGCCCGCGCGCTCCGCCGCCGCCAGCGCCGGCTCCTCGCAGCGCGGATCGTCGTTGCCCGGGATCAGGAACACGCGCGGCGCGGCGGGGCCGAGATCCGCCGCGAGGCTCGCGAACGTCGGCTGGAGGACGGCCTCGACGAAGTGACCGCCGTCGCTGCTGCGGGCCGCGGCCATGTGGGGCAGAAGGTCGCCGCCCAGGAAGATCGCCGCCGGACGTTCGGCCCGCGCGGCCCGCAGGAGCCGGCGATACCGCGCGGGACGCCCGTGCAGATCGGCCACGAAGAAGCAGATCATGGCCTGCAGATGATTCCCCGCTGATGGCGGCCGTCCATCTTGACGACGGCCGGCGCATCGAGGCGGATGTGGCGCACGAAGGTCGATTCGCTGACGGCCGGCTGCGCGGCCAGCCACGGCCAGTCCACGAAACCCGCTTCGCTGCGCGAGTCAACGGTGAAGTAGCCGACGCTCCGTGCGGTCAGGTTCTGAAAGAAGTGGCTGCCCTGCGACGGGATGACCGAGCGGTCACGGAACCCGGCTTCGACAATCACGTGCGCGCCGGAGATCTGGTCCCACGTCACGGGAATCCCGAGAAACGGGTCGGTCGAGCCCCAGCGGCCGACACCTATCAGAATGTACGGCACGCGGTCGGCCTGCAGGGCCGCATTGCACCGCGCGACCTGGCGCGCCACCTCGGTGCTCCGCGCGCGGTCGAAGCGGTGCGCGTCCACGACGACCAGATCGCGGATCCCCTCCAGGATGCCGTGGCCCAGCACCGCCGAGCTGCGGCAGATCAGACGGCTCGACGGGCTGTCGTCGAGTTCGAGCGGCGCGGCCGTGCGCGTCAGCGCGACGGGGCGCAGTTGAAGGAACGCGAACTCCTTCGGGGCGCCGGACGGGGTGGACAGCGTGACCGCGAACTCGATCTCGACCGGCGAGCTCGTCGCGGCCGAGCAGATGTCGAGCAGCGTCTCGAGGGTCTTGGCGAGCGGGAAGACTCCGTGTTTGAGGACGGGCGCAAACGTCACGAGGCGCACCCCTGGCCGGGACACACCGTCGTGGATCGCATGGTCCTCGGGCGAGTAGGTCGAGCCCACCGCGCCGAGCGTCCCGTCGCGCTCGGCGACTTCCAGCGGGAACTGCACGGGCTCCAGCGGCTTGTCTCCGGCCGGTGTCGGATCGAGCGGCAGGGCATAGAAGTCGCGCTGCGAGTCGGTCAGCAGATGCTCGACCGACAGGAACTGGGCGGGCCGCTGCGGGTGCCGCGGACAGAACCGGAAGCAGATCGCTCCCTCGACGACCGTCGCGCCGAGCCCGAGCGCCACGGCCGCAATCCCATCGTGCGGCTTCAGCGGCGGTACCGGGTAGAAGTTGTGGGACCGCGCGACGCCGGCAAGGTCCGGATAGTAGCGGTGCCCGTGGCGCGCTCCGGCGATCCGCTGGATGATGACCGCCATCTTCTCTTCCTCGAGCCGATAGGGCGAGCCGGCAAAGTACGCTTTCGCGCGGCTGAAGAATGTCGAGGCGTACACCTTCTTGATGGCGTCCAGCAGGGATACGAAACGCACGTTGAAGTCCGCGTGCGCGTTCGGCAGCATCCAGGTGTCGTAGACGCCGGCGAACGGCTGGTACCTCGAATCCTCCAGGAGGCTCGACGACCGCGCGGCGATGGGATACCGCGCGAGCGCGAGGTAGGCGCTCAGCCGTTCCGTGACATCCCGCGGCAGCGAGGCTGCGGCAAACGCCCGCGCCACCCGCCCGTCGTCGGGGCATTCAATCGCGAAATCGCGCAGCCGGTTCTCTTCGAGGAAACGGTCGAACACCTCGGTGCCGAGCACGACGGCAGGCGGCACGGAGATACGAACGCCGGGAAACGCCCCGTCCAGCTCGTGCTCGCTGACGAGCAGGTTGACGAGCGCCAGTCCCCGTCCCTTGCCGCCGAGCGACCCCGCGCCGATGCGGCAGAAGCTCGCCGCCGGATCGAAGGACTCGGGCTCGAAGTCCGCCACGATGCCACGGTTCAAGCGCTCGCGATACTGGTGAATCTCGCGGATCAGGTCCGCGCGGAGGTCCTCGACGGTTGGATAATCGGAGACCCTGCGGGGACGCAGGCGGTACGCCAGCGCGAACTCGGTGCGCGCTTTCAGCCACGTCGAGAAGTGATTGCGTTCGGCGTGATACGCGATGCTCTCCGGCGGAACCACGTGGAGCTGCTCCTCCAGCGCCTTCAGCGTCGCGGCCCGGGCGACCGTCGTGCCGTCCGGGCGCCGGAAGACGAAGTCGCCGAAGCCGAAGTTGTCGATCATGAACGCCTGCAACTGGTGCAGGAGCGTCGGCGAGCCTTTCTGGAGGAACGTGGCGCCGGCGGCGCGGGCGAGCGGCTCGGCGTCGGCGGTGGCCGATTGCAGCATCACCGGCACGTCCGGCTGACGCGCGCGTATCCGCCGGGCGAAGTCGAGTCCCGCGTCGGCCCGGAGCCGGCCCTCGTGCGGGAACTCCATGTCGGACACCACGCCGAGGATGTGTTCCTCGTACCGCTCGAAGTAACCCCACGCCTCTTCGTACGTGTGACACAACAGAATCTTCGGGCGCGCGCGAATGCGAAGCAGCCGCTGCGAGGCATTCAGGCCTTCCGGGGCGAGCGCCTGGGAGTGCCGCACCAGCTCGGCGTAGATGGCCGGCAGGAACGAGGAATAGAAGTGAACGCTGTCCTCGATGAGGATGATCGCCTGCACCCCCAGCTCACCGGTGTCCGCGTCCACGTTCCGGCGATCTTCCACGTCTTTCACGATCGCCGGCAGGATGCGGAAGTCCCCCTGCCACAAGAACACGCGATCGAGCACGTCGGGCCTCGCACCTTCCTGCAAATCGTGCGCGTCGTGGGCCAGCGCGACCAGCGGCGCCGTGAAGCCACCCGCTCGCAGGCGCTCGGCCAGCTCCGGCGCGCGCATGTCGCCAATCCGCATCGACATGACCACGAGATCTGGGGCGGCGGCGCTGCGGGCGAGACGGAGCGCGTCGTCGCCGGTCGACACGCGGGCGATGGCAGGCACGCCGTAGGGATCGAGGCGGATGAATTCGCGCAGGATCGCTTCGCTCAACTGCCCGTCCTCGGACAACATGAACGAGTCATACAGCGTTGAGACGAGCAGGATGTTGTGGACGCGGAACCGGCCGACGTCCTGAAGGGTGGGAAGGCGCTTGCCCGGCGGGGGAAATGGGGCCCGGTGCAAAGGCGTACCCTTCATCGAGGACGGAGCCTGCCACCCAAGGGCGGCAGGCTCCGCCGCTCCTGTCTCAGACGAGCCCCTGGTCCATCATCGCGTCGGCGACCTTCAGGAATCCGGCGATGTTCGCGCCGATCACGTAGTTACCCTTCACGCCGAACTGGTCCGCGGTCTCCCAGCAGGCTTTGTGGATCGCCTGCATGATCTTGTGCAGTCGATCGTCCACCTCTTCGCGCGTCCAGCTCAGGCGCATGCTGTTCTGTGACATCTCCAGGCCGGAGGTGGCCACGCCGCCGGCGTTGGCCGCCTTGCCAGGCGCGTAGAGAATGCGCGCGGCCAGGAACCGTTCAACGCCCTCGAGCGTCGTCGGCATGTTCGCCCCTTCGGAGACGACATAGACGCCGGCGTCGAGCAGGTGCTCGGCGTCCTTGCCGCTAATCTCGTTCTGGGTCGCGCTGGGGAACGCGCACTGGGCCTTGTGGGTCCAGAGCGGGTTGTAGTCGTGCGACGGATCCACCGGTATGTAGACGGCCCCTTTGAACTTGTCCGTGAACTCGCGGATACGCCCGCGGCGCACGTTCTTCAGGTCCATCAGGAACGCCAGCTTCTCGGCGTCGATGCCCTTCTCGTCGTAGATGTAGCCGCTGGAATCGGAGAGCGTGACGGGCTTCGCGCCGAGCTGCAGCAGCTTCTCGACGGTATACTGCGCCACGTTGCCGCTGCCCGAGACGAGGCACGTCTTCCCTTCCAGCGTCTCGCCGCGCGTGGCGAGCATCTCGGCCGCGAAGTACACCGCGCCGTAGCCGGTGGCCTCGGGGCGAATGAGCGATCCTCCCCAGTTCAGGCCCTTGCCGGTGAGCACACCGGTGAACTCGTTCCTGATCCGCTTGTACTGGCCGAACAGGTACCCGATCTCGCGGCCGCCGACGCCGATGTCGCCGGCAGGCACGTCGGTGTCAGGCCCGATGTGGCGCGACAGCTCGGTCATGAAGCTCTGGCAGAAGCGCATCACCTCGTTGTCGCTCTTTCCCTTCGGATCGAAGTCCGAGCCTCCCTTGCCGCCGCCCATCGGCAGCGTCGTCAGCGAGTTCTTCAAGACCTGTTCGAAGGCCAGGAACTTCAGGATGCCGAGGTTCACCGACGGATGGAAACGCAGGCCCCCCTTATAGGGGCCGATTGCGCTGCTCATCTCGATTCGGAACCCGCGGTTCACGTGGATCGTCCCCTCGTCGTCCTGCCAGGGCACGCGGAACATGAGCACACGGTCGGGTTCGACCAACCGCTCGAGAATCCTCGCAGCACGGTACTCAGGTCGCCGCTCGAGCACGGGATCGAGCGACTCGAACACCTCGGTCACAGCTTGATGGAACTCGGGTTCTCCTTGGTTGTGGGTTTTGACCTCAGAGATGAGGTCGCGAATGTAGCCGGAGACTTTCGGTACGCCAACGGCGATCATAAGGCCGCCCTCCTGTCTGGAAATGTTGGAGGAAACGAAGCCAACGCCGAAACGGTGGGGGATACGTTATCACAAGGTGCTGAGGGGTGCTGAAAGGTGCTGAGGGGTGCTGAAAGGTGCTGAGGGGTGCTGAAAGGTGCTGAAGGGTGCTGAAGGGTGCTGAAGGGTGCTGAAAGGTGCTGAGAGGTGCTAGTAGCACCCCTCAGCACTCCCTACCGTCCCACCCGAAACGCGACCATCTGCTGCGCGCTGCCCGAAGACGTCTTCGCGTTGATCTCTATCAGGTACTCTCCGGCGGCAAAGGAGGACAGCGGCAGATCGATCGCGCCGGGACCGGCGTCGGCGCGGTGCAGCGGGAGATCCGCCATGGCCTGTCCGCCGCGATTGAGCAGGCGTGCGGTGAGGGCCGGCGTCTCTCCGGCGGCGTAGGCCTCGACCCGGACCAGCAATCGTTCGGTCCGGCTGAACTCGCGGTCCGCGGTCGGCGCGGCGTCCGCGTTCGCCATGAGCGCCTGCATCTCGCGCGCATTCCGCGCGAGGTAGACGCGCGGGGTGCCGATCGAGAGTGTCGTCTTCGAGAAGTCCGGCGCGGTGAGTTCCTCGACGCTCGAGTCAATCACCTCTCCATTGGCCCCCTCGACGACAAACCTGAGCTGCACTTGCCCGGGAGGCGCGTCGAAACTCGCGCTGCCGCCTGCCGGGCCCGCCGGCACCGGCCCGCGGAAGAGCGCGCGTCCATCCGGCGCCGTGGCGGTGACGACGACGCGAGCGGGCGCATCGCCCTGCGGCTCGCCGGGAATGGCGGGCATGGGCTCCCAGACGAAGGTTACGCGTGTCGCGCCGTTGTCGCCCCTGGCCACGCCGGTCCAGAGCCTCGCCGGACGTCCCCGCGAGGGGGCCGCCAGCGCGTTGAGCGCGGTCGCAACCGCCGTGGGCACGCTCGGCTTCGAAGGGGCTTCCGCTCGCGCCACGTCCTCCGTGGTGAAGGCCCAGTAGCCCTTGCGCGCGCGCACGTCGAGCCCCTTGCGCTTCACGCTCACCTTGATCTCGTGGAATTTGCCGTCGGTCGGCGCCTGCGACGACGTGTAGCCGAGCAGGTAGTACCCGCTGGCGTCGCGGATGATCTGCTTCATTCCGCTCGCGAGGTCGTTGCGGTTCACGATGGCGCGCCCGTCCGTGTTGCTGGCGAGCACGCGCAGCGTGTCCAGGTTGGCGCGCAACGCGTTGGCGTCCTCCTGAAGCCCGACGCCCTCGTTGATGTTGTACTCGAACACCCCGAGACCGCGTGGATCGACGGCGTAGATCGACGTGTTCTGCCGGTTCAGCGTGTCGAACACCTGGCGCATGTCGGTGTAGAGATCGGAATCCGCCATCATCCGCTGCGTGTCTGTCGGCGGGGGCGCGCCGGCGTTGCCGCGGTACGGATTGCCGTAGCCCGGCATCGCCGCGATCGGGTCGCTCAGTTGCGCGGGGAGCATGCTCGTGAATCCCTCGCTGACGAGGATGATCGACTTGCGCCCCTCCCTGAGACCGCCCATCCGGACGGCCGCGCCCTTGAGCGCATCCATCGTGATTTGGTTGCGGATGCGCTCGACGGTGGCCGCCGGATAGTACGCGTACCGCTCCTCGAAGCTGTTGCGCGGCTCGTAGATGAATTTCCGCCCCTCGAACTTGTCGATGGCCGAAATGAGGCTGTCGCGATCGCGCGAGAACCGGATGTCGGAGACCGGCGTCAGGGGATACATGATCGCGACCATGTCGGCCGGCGCGAGCTGGTTCTGGATGAACTCGATGAGCGGCTTGCGCACGGCCTGGTCGCTGCCACGCCGGACGTGATAGTCGTCGAGCAGGATCACGAACATGCGCACTTCGGGCCGCGCCGCCTCGCGCTCCTCGTCGTAATCGCTGCGGATCGCGCGCATCGGCCCCCCCTCGGCCTGCGCCACCTCGTCGATCTTCACCACGGCGAACGATTCGATCTTCTGCGGCCTGCCGTCTTCGGCCACCGTGAAGTCGTCCTGCGTCAGATCGAGCACCGGTTTGCCGGACCTGTCGGCGACGATGGCATCGACCCGGACGTAGTTGATCCCGCGGCGAATGATCGGGGGCTGCTGCTGGCCGGAGGGCGGCTGGGCCGGGGGCTGCGCCTGCGGCGGCTGGGCCGGGGGCTGTTGCGCGGGCGGCTGCACCGGCGGCGATTGCTGCGCCGAGGGCAGGGCGGCCAGGGGAAGCGCCAGAAACAACAGGCAGGCGCGCGCGCGGGCGGAAATACTCATAAAGCTTTAGACGCCCGCAGCCGGACGAGGGTCGCGGGGGAAACGACAGGACCCAATGCCAATGATAACATTGGCCGTTCAGCTCTTCATTCGCACGCAGCAGTCATTCCAAGGAGAATTCCGTGGAACTCGCCGAATACGTCCAGCCTCTGACCCTTTTATCCGAGGATGAAACCATCCTGCGCGACAGCGTCCGCGAGTTTGCGGAGGCGCAGATCCGGCCGCTCGTCCGGGAAATGGATGAGCACGCCAAGTTCCCCCGCTCCCTCATCGACAAGCTGTTCGACCTGGGCGTCATGGGGGTCGAAATCCCCGAGATCTACGGGGGATCGGGCGGGACGTTCTTCCACGCGGTCCTCGTCGTGGAAGAGCTGTCGCGCGTCGACCCGTCGGTCGGCGTGCTCGTCGACGTCCAGAACACGCTGGTGATCAACGCGCTCCTGCGCTGGGGCAGCGACGACCTGAAGGGGCGCTACCTGCCGCGGCTCGCCACCAACACCGTCGGGGCCTACGCGCTGTCGGAGGCGGGCGCGGGCAGCGACGCGTTCGCTCTGACCACCCGCGCCACCGAGGACGGCGACAGCTTCGTCCTGAGCGGCCGCAAGCTCTGGATCACCAACGGCAACGAGGCCGATGTCTTCATCGTCTTCGCCACAATCAATCCGGAAGCGGGCTACCGCGGCATCACCGCGTTCATCGTGGAGCGCGACACGGCCGGGTTCACCGTCGGCAAGAAGGAAGACAAGCTCGGGATCCGCGCCAGCAGCACGTGCGAGCTCGTGCTCGAGGACTGCCGCGTGCCGCGCGCCAACGTCCTCGGGGAGATCGGCAAGGGCTACAAGACCGCGATCGAGACGCTGAACGAAGGACGCATCGGGATCGGCGCGCAGATGATCGGCCTGGCCAAGGGCGCGCTCGAGCACGCGGTCAACTACACGAAGGAGCGGAAGCAGTTCGGGAAGGCGATCGCCGAGTTCCAGGCCGTGCAGCATCAGATCGCGCGGGCCGCGGTGGAGCTCGAGGCGGCGAAGCTGACCGTGTACAACGCCGCGCGGCTGCGCGACGCGCACAGACCCTTCCTGCAGGAAGCGGCGATCTGCAAGGTGTTCTCGTCGGAAGTGGCCGAACGCGTGTCCTCGCTGGCCGTGAACCTGCTTGGCGGCAACGGATTCGTCAAGGAGTACCCGGTCGAGAAGCTGTTCCGGGACTCGAAGATCGGTCAGATCTACGAGGGCACGTCGAACCTGCAGCTCCAGACGATTGCGAAACAGTTGTTGGGGTGAGAGCGTCGCAGCTCGTTGCTCGCAGCTCGTTGCTCGCAGCTCGTTGCTCGCAGCTCGCGGCTCGCGGCTCGTTGCTCGTTGCTCGTCCGGTGTGATCCTTGCTTCCCCGTTCGCCCCAACACGCGAATCCCCGGGGAGGCCCCTTGGAATTGTTGTCCGGGGAGTCAGCGGGACCGCCAACCGCGAGCTGCGAGTTGCGAGCTGCGAGCGAGCGCCGCGAGCGAGCCTCACGAGCGGAGCGGGGCGCAGGGGGCCCCGCGAGCGAGTGAGTAGGGGGTCCCGGGGGCGAAGCCCCCGGTCTAGGAAAGGATGTGTTCAGCGATGACCATGCGCTGGACTTCGGACGTGCCCTGGTAGATCTCGGTCGCGCGGACGTCTCGGAAGAGGCGCTCGACGACGGCGCCCCGCCGGTAGCCCTTCGACGCGAGGATCTGCATCGCGCGGTCGGCGGCGCGATGCGCAGCCTCCGAGGCGAACAGTTTGGCCATGGAGGCGTCGAGCGTCTTGGCGTGCGGCGCGTTGCCCTGAGCGGTGCCGGCCTTGAGGCTGCGGTCCACGGAGTCGGCCGCCTTGTAGGTCAGCATGCGCGCCGCGTCGAGCTCGGTCGCCATGTCGGCGAGCATCCACTGGATGGCCTGGTAGTTGCCGATCGGCTGCCCGAACGCCTCGCGCGTTTTCGCGTGCCCCAGCGCCTCGTCGAGCGCGGCCGTGCCGACGCCGATCGCCTGCGCGGCGATGGCCACGCGGCCGCCGTCGAGCGCCCACATGGCCAGTCGAAATCCCTCGCCCGGGTTTCCGAGGAGCGCATCCGCGCCGACCCGGACGTTCGTGAGCTGGAGATCCATGCAGCCGAGACCGCGCACGCCGAGCGAATCGGCGGTCACGACGCGCTCGAGCCCCGGGGCGTCGCTCGGAACGAGGAACGCGCTGATGCCGCGGCCGCGAAGGCCTGGCTGCGTCGCGGCGAACACGATCAGCAGATCGGCGGCTTCGGCGTTGGCGACCCAGACCTTGCGGCCGGTGAGCACGTAGCCCTGCTCGTCCATGCGCGCGACGGTCTGCAGGTTGGCGGCGTCGGACCCGGCCTCTTCCTCGGACAGCGCGAATGCGCCGAGCGCGCCGCCGGTCGCGAGGCGCCGCAGCCACATCGTTTTCTGGGCGTCGGTGCCGAACTCCGCCAGCGGTTCGGCGACGAGCGAATTGTTCACCGCGGCAATCACGGCGATCACCGCGCTCGCGTGCGCGAGCGCCTCGATGGCGGTCGCGTAGCTGACGTAATCGCGTCCGCCGCCGCCCCACTCGCGCGCAATCGTGACCCCCATCAGTCCCGCGCGCGCCGCCTCGCGTACGAGGTCACGCGGAAACACGCCGGCCTCGTCGATGGCCGCCGCCGCGGGCGCGACGCGCTCGGCCGCAAAGCGCTCGACCTGCTGCTGGAAGGATTGCTGTTCGGCGGAGAGCTCGAGAATCATGACGATGTGATTCTAGTTCGAACAGGAGAAGGAAAGAAGGGAGGGTTTCTCTTCCCTCCTACTTCCCTTCTTCTGCTAGACCACGAGACAAGCCTCCCCTGCTTCCCTCCTTCTGTAAACGCAGGAAGATCGGGCGCAGCTTGTCGGCGGTCACGGGGAGCTCCTCGGGGAGGACGCGCGTCTCGCCGACGACCGACATGAAATTCGTGTCGCCGTTCCAGCGCGGCACGATGTGCATGTGCAGGTGATCGAGGATGCCGGCGCCGGCCGGCTTCCCGAGGTTGACGCCCATGTTCAACCCGTGCGGCGCGTACGCCTCGACCAGGGCGATTTCAGCGCGCCGCGTCAGGTCCATCAGCTCCGCCAGTTCCTCCGGCGTGGCCGCGGCGAGCGACCCGATGTGCCGCCGCGGCACCACCATCAGGTGGCCGTTGTTATAGGGAAACAGGTTGAGGATGATGAAGCAGGCCGTCCCCTGGAAGACGATGAGCGAGGATTGCCGCTCGGAAGGATCCTGTGCGTCGCAGAAGACGCATCCTTCACTCTTGGCACTCGCGGTCACGTAGGCCAGTCTCCAGGGAGACCACAGGCGCTCCATGTTGAACGGATGAATCCCGCGGCCGTCAGACGCCGGCGAGATCGGGCCCGGCGATGGCCGGCGGCGGAGCGACGCCCGCGTCCTCTTCGCGGTTGATGAGCTCTTTGAGCTCCTTGCCCGGCTTGAAGTACGGCACCTTCTTCGGCGGGACGTCCACCTTGTCCCCCGTCTTGGGGTTCCGTCCCTTGCGCGGCTCGCGCCGGCGCAGGCGGAAGCTGCCGAACCCGCGCAGCTCGATCTTCTCGCCGCGGTGCAGCGCGTCGATGATGCTCTTGAAGACCGTGTCGACGATCACCTCTGAATGCTTCTTGGTGAGATCGGATACCCGCGACACTTCCTCGACGAGCTCCGCTTTCGTCATGCTGCCGGTGTTCATGGGGGCCCCTTTCGCTGCTCTGTCAGCAGGCGGCAGGCAGCAGCCGGCAGGCAGTGAGTCCCGGTGACTCGCTGCCCGCTGCCCGCTGCCAGCTGCCAGCTGTCTACTGCTGGTGCTTGAAGTGATCGCCGAGCGTCACTTCCGGACGTCCACTGGTTTCCGTGTACGCCTCCCAGTCCGCGCGGAACTCGTCGTTCTTCAGCGCACGGATGCTCAGGCCGATCTTCCGCTCCGCCGCAATCAGCTTGATGATCTTCATCTGGTAGCTCTCGCCGACCGTGAGCTCCAGCTTGCCGTCCTTCCCGGCGTGCTGCGAGTCGTCGAACTCCGAGACGTGGATCAGCCCCTCGATGCCTTCCGCCAGTTCCACGAACGCGCCGAAGTTCGTCATCCGGACGACCTTGCCCTCGACGACGTCCCCGACGTGGTGCTGGGTGAAGAACTCGTCCCACACGTCGGTCTGGAGCTGCTTGAGGCCGAGCGACAGGCGCTGGTTCTCGGCGTCGATGTTGAGCACCATCGCCTCGACGGTGTCCCCCTTCTTCAGCACCTCGGACGGATGCTTGAGCCGCTTGCTCCAGGACATGTCCGAGATGTGGATGAGACCGTCGATCCCCTCCTCGACCTCCACGAACGCGCCGAACTCGGTCAGGTTGCGGACCTTGCCGGTGATCGTCGTGCCGATCGGGTACTTCTCCGACAGCTCGTGCCACGGGTTGCTCTCGACCTGCTTCAGGCCGAGCGAGATCCGCCGCGCGCCGGGATCCACGCCGAGCACCATCGCGTCGACGCTGTCGCCGACGTTGAGGATCTTCGACGGGTGCTTCACGCGCTTGCTCCACGACATCTCGCTGACGTGGATCAGCCCTTCGACGCCCGGCTCGAGCTCCACGAACGCGCCGTAGTCGGTCAGGCTCACCACCTTGCCGCCCATCCGCGCGCCCACTGGATACCGCTCGATCACGTTCGACCACGGATCGTTCATCAACTGCTTGTGGCCGAGCGACACGCGCTCGGTCGCCGCGTCGTACTTCAGCACGATCACGTCGATCTCGTCGTTGACCTTGAAGATCTCCGAGGGGTGCGACACGCGGCCCCACGACATGTCCGTGATGTGCAGCAGGCCGTCGATGCCGCCCAGATCGATGAACGCGCCGTAGTCGGTGATGTTCTTGACGACGCCGCGCAGGACCTTGCCCTCGGCGAGCGTGTCGAGCGTGTGCTTCTTCTTCTCCGCGTTCTCCTCCTCGAGGAGGACCTTGCGCGAGAGGACGATGTTGCCGCGCTTCTTGTTGACCTTGATGACGCGCATCCGCAGCTCCTGGCCGCGCAGGGCGTCGAGGTTCCGGACGGGGCGCACGTCGATCTGCGAGCCGGGCAGGAACGCGCGGACGCCGATGTCCACCGCGAGGCCGCCCTTGATGCGCTCGATGACGCGGCCGATGACGACCTTCTTCTCCGCGTAGGCCTTCTCGACCTCGTCCCAGATCTTCATCTTCTCGGCCTTTTCGCGCGAGAGGACGACGTAGCCTTCCCGGTCTTCCGTGCGCTCGAGCAGCACGTCGACGGTATCGCCGGGCTGGACGGCAATCTGGCCGTTCTCGTCGACGAACTCGTCGACCGGGATGATCCCCTCCGACTTGTAGCCGACGTCGACGATGACTTCCGAGGCGGTCACTTTCAGGACGGTGCCCTTCACGACCTCGCCTTCCGCGATGTTGCGGAAGCTGTTATCGTAAAGGTCCAGAAGGCGTGCGTATTCCTGCGGATCAGTCTGCTCGTCCATCTGGGAGAAACCCGATGTCTTGAGATCAGCGGTCCCGGTGCCACCTCCTTTAGGATTGTTGAGCGACGTGTTTTCTGTTGCCATGCTTGACGGGTCCTCCTCGATCGTACTTGCCGGGATCTCAGCTCCGGCGGGCTGTAGATTGCATCGCTTTGAATCGCGATAAGCAATAGAAGATACATCACTTAGGCGCGTTTCGTCAATGTGCGCACCGGGCTGAACCTCAGGGGCGCGGAAGGTGTCTATGGCCAGGAAGACAGGGAAATCGAAGGGACAGCGGCGGACCCCGTCGAATCGGCGCGCCGGCGCCGGCACTCGGGCATCCGCCCGAAGCGGCGCCGGACCGAAGAAATCCGTCAAAGCCGGACGAAAGACGGGACGCCGCACGGCCGGAGCGAAAACGCCCGCGGGCAGGAAGCGGAAGAAGGCCGCCGCTGGGGCCGCCAGGCGACGCCCCGTCCGCGCCGCGACCCGCAAGACGCGAAAAGCCGCGAAACCGGCCCACCGCAAGACCGCTGCGCGTACGCGGAAGGCTGGCCCTTCGACTCGCCTGCACGGCCGCTCGCTCAGGGCTGGCCCTTCGACTCGCCTGCACGGCCGCTCGCTCAGGGCTGGCCCTTCGACCCGCCTGCCCGGCCGCTCGCTCAGGGCTGGCCCTTCGACGAAGCTGAGAGCAGGCGGGACCGGCCGCGAGAGCGAGCTCGCGCAGACTCCGGAAACCGGCCGCAGCGTCAAGGGGCGCACGAACCCGATGCCGACGAAGCGCTCCACCGGCACGCCCGCCGGCGCGGGCAGCAGCCGCATCCCGGGGCTGAACCGCGCCCGCCGTCAGCTTCGCGAAGTCGAGGAAGGCGTGCAGACCCCGCCGTCGAGTCTCGACATGGACCGCGCCCCGTCAGCCGCGCGCAGCGGTCGCCGCGGCATGCAGGACGCGCGCCTCGAGCACAACGAAGTGGGACCGGAAATCACCGCGGGTGACGTCGACGCGGACTGGGAAGACGCGTATGCCATCGGCGACGAAGCGCCTGGAGGCGACAACCCGACGCCGGATCAGGATCGCGTGGACGACATCGGCAAGGCCCTGGGGATCGAATACCAGGACACCGAGGAGCTGAAGGCGGCCGACAAGATCATCGAGCGCGATCGCCACCGCTGGGAGCTGGATCCCGCGTCGTCCGAGGACTACAAGGACAGAGACAAGAAATAGACCAGTGCGATTGCGGATTGCGGATTGCCGATCGCCGCCGGGGCAATCGGCAATTGCCAATAATTGCCAATCGCCAATAAGATCAGCAGTTCGCACTTCGCAATCTGCCGTGGATTAGCTCCATCACTCGTTCGACCGCCCGGTCGATCGACAGCGCGGTCGTGTCAATCACCGCGGCGTCATCGGCGGCGACAAGCGGCGATGCCGCTCGGGTGCGATCGCTCAGATCGCGCTGCTCGAGCGCGGCGGCCACCTCCTGGATCGCTGACGGCCCGCGGCCGGCGGCGTGGGCCGGATCGTTCGCGCGGCGGCGTGCCCGCTCCTCCGGCGAGGCGTCGAGAAAGATCTTGACGTCGGCTGCCGGGAACACCACCGTGCCGATGTCGCGCCCTTCCATCACCACGCCCCCCCCGGCACCCATCGCGCGCTGCCGTTCGATGAGCACCGCCCGCACCGTCGGCTGCCGCGCCACGGCTGCGGCGGCCGCGTCGATCTCCGCCGTGCGGATCGCGGCGGAGACGTCGTGCCCGTCGATGCGGACGTAATCCTCGCCGATGTCGAACCGGGCCCGCGCGGCCAGCACGGCCACCGCGGACTCGTCGGAGAGGTCGATCCCTTCCCGCAGGGCCTTCCACGCGACGCCGCGGTACATCGCGCCGGTGTCGATGTGCCGGTAGTGCATCCGCGCGGCCACCGCGCGCGAGATCGTGCCTTTGCCCGCGCCTGACGGGCCGTCGATGGCAATGATCAACTTGCGCATCTGAATCATTATTATCGTTCGCCGCCGGGAAATTCGTGGCTCGAAGGCCGCGGGTCGCAGGTCGGCAGACGACCTGCCACCCGCGGTCTCCTCACCACGAGCTGCGAGCTGCGAGCTAAGGTATTATCCGCCGCATGCGGCGTTCTCGAAAAATCACCGCGTGGCTCGCAGCCGCGCTGGTGGTGATCGCGGCTGGCCTTCACGCGACCAATTATCTTCGCGCGGCGGCGTTCGTGATCGACGCCGCCGGTATGCAGGGCGTGGTTCGCAACGCCGCGCGTCTCGAGACCAACCCATTCGACCAACGCGCACTCGAAGTGCCCTGGCGCGGCGGGACGCTGCGGGCGCGCCTCTACACCCCGCGCGGCGCCTCGGATCGGGCGATGCTGCTCGTGCCGGGCGTGCACGCGGCCGGCGTTGACGAGCCGCGGCTGGTGCAGTTCGCGCGCGATCTCGCGTCGGTCCGCCACACGGTGCTGACCGTCGAGCCCGTCGATCTCACGCGCTACCTGATCACGCCGCGGACGACCGACATGATCGAGGATGCGGCCGGCTGGCTGGCGGCGCGCCGCGATCTGGCGACGGACGGCCGCGTCGGGATGATGGGCATCAGTTTCGCCGGCGGCCTGTCGATCGTCGCCGCGGCGCGTCCCTCCCTGGCGGGCCGCGTGCAGTTCGTCACGTCGCTCGGAGGACATGGCGATCTCCCGCGAACGCTCCAGTACTTGTGCACCGGCGTCCAGGCTGACGGGACCCGCCGGCCCCAGCACGACTACGGTCTCGCCGTCATCCTGCTGGGCGCGGCCGATCTCGTGGTGCCGGCCGGCCAGGCGGAGCCCTTGCGCGCGGCGATCCTGACGTTTCTCGAAGGGTCGCGTCTGGACGTCGCGGACCGGACGCGCGCGGCGGCCGAATTCGCGCGCGCGCGCGCCATGGCGGCGGCGCTGCCAGAGCCCGCGCGTACGTTGATGGGCTATGTCAACGATCGCGATGTCGCGCACCTCGGGCCGATCCTCCTGCCCCACGTGCGCGCGCTCGGCGGCGATGCCGCCCTGTCACCCGAGCGAAGCGCCGCCCCGCCGTGCCGCGTGTATCTGCTCCACGGCACCGGCGACAACGTGATTCCCGCGATCGAGTCGGCGCTGCTCGCACGCGCGCTGCGATCGCGGGGCGTGGAGGTCCACCAGCTCGCGACCGCGCTCATCACCCACGCCGAGGTCGACCGGACGGCGACGGCTGCCGCGGTCTGGCGCCTCGTGCGTTTCTGGCGGGATCTGTTGAACGAGTAGGCCCGACCTTCAGGTCGGGCCTGCGGGTCGGCGGCGGGCCGGGCGTACCTGACGTGGCGCGCTTCAGCGCGGCGACTTCCTTCTCGTCGAGATCGCGAAACTCTCCGGGCCGGATGTGCGGATCGCGGATTGGGCCTATGCGGACGCGCCGCAGCCGGCTGACCGGGTGCCCGATCGCCTCGCACATCTTGCGCACTTCCCGGTTGCGCCCTTCGTGAATGACCACGGTCAGCACCGCGTGGCCGCCGGGCGTGATGGTGCGGACGTCCACCTGCGCGGGCGCGGTGCGCCGACCGTCGATCAGGATGCCGCCGCGCAGGCGCTCCAGCCCCTTCTCGTCGGGCGTGCCCAGCACTCGCACTTCGTATTCGCGCTCAACGCCGTGCCGCGGGTGCGTGAGCCGGGCGGCGAGGTCTCCGTCGCTCGTCAGCAGCAGCAGGCCCTCGGACTCGAAATCCAGCCGCCCGACCGGGTAGACGTAATCCCGAACGCCCCCCTTCGCGAGCAGGTCGACAACCGTCGGCCGCCGCTCGGGATCGGAGCGGGTCGTGATGTAGCCCCGCGGCTTGTAGAGAAGGATGTAGCGCCGGCGCTGTCCGGCCAGCTTGATGCGGCGTCCGTCCACGCGGATGTCGTCGCTGTCCGGATCCGCCTTCGAGCCGAGCGTCGTCACGGTCTCGCCGTTGACGGTGACGCGTTCGTCGGTGATGAACTGCTCCGCCGCGCGCCGCGAGGCGATCCCCGCCGAGGACAGGATCTTCTGGAGACGAATAAGCATCAGAGTCGCTGGAAGAGTGAAGGGCGAAGGGCGAATTCCAGTGTCAATGAACGGTTTCGTCGGGCGCGGGCTCGCGGGTTTCGGCCGCGGGCTCTTCCCGGGGGTGCTCCTCGTCGAACGGGAGCGGCGTCGTCGTGGCCGTGGGTTCCGCGAGAATGCCCGGCAGCTCGAAGCCAAGCGCGTCGGACAGTTCCTCCACCTTCGGCAGGTCGCTCAGATCGTTCAATCCGAAGCGATCGAGGAACTCGCGCGTCGTCGCATACATGAACGGCCGGCCCACGACCGGCTTGCGGCCGACGGTCTTGATCAGGTGGCGCTCGACCAGCGTCGACAGCACGCCGCCGCTGCTGGTGACGCCGCGGATCTCCGCGATCTCCGCCGCCGTGACCGGCTGCTTGTAGGCGATCACCGCGAGCGTCTCGAGCGCCTGCACGGAGAGCTTCGAGCTCGTGCGCTCGTGGAAGATCTTGCGCACCCAGTCGTGCAGCTCCGGCCGCGTCACGATCTGAAGGCCGCCGGCGACTTCGACGATCTGCAGTCCGCCCGGCCGTTCGTAGTCCGCGCGCAGCGCGGCGAGCGCGGCATCGACGTCTTCCTTCGGCTCGCCGTCGAGAAGCTTGTACAGCATCTTCGGGGTGATCGGCTCGGGCGACGCGAAGATCAGCGCCTCGACGATCGGCTTCAAGTGGTCAGACACGGTCAGTCCTCTTCGTCGGACCCGGCGGTCTCGCGCGCGTGGCGCTCGTCCGGATCCAGCAGCGGTTTCGGCGCGTCGGCCGGACGCGCGCGCTTGTACACCCGGATCGGGCCCATGGCGCCCGACTGGAACACGCGGATCAGCTTCAGCCTGATCATCTCGAGCATCGCCAGGAACGTGACGATCATGCCCGCGCGGCTCTGCACGTCCGCGAACAGGTCCTCGAAGCCGCACGCCTCGGTCTCCGAGAGCATCGTCATCAACTGCTCGATGCGGTCCTCGATCGGGATCTGCTCGCTCGGCAGATAGACCTTCGGGCGCTGCTTCGCGCGTTCGACGACGGCGCGGAACGCGCTGATGAGGGAGAAGAGGTCGACTTCCACCTCGGGCTCCGGCGCCTCGCCGGCGATCTCCGCAATCGGCCCGTCTGCGCGCGTCCACTGCGCGCTGCGGAGCGTCTCGCGCTCGTGCAGCAGCTCGGCGGCGGCCTTGAACTTCTGGTGCTCGAGCAGCCGCCGGACCAGCGCTTCGCGCGGATCCTCGTCCGGATCCTCCTGCGTGGGGTCGACGCGCGGCAGCAGCATCCGCGACTTGATGTGAATCAGCGTCGCGGCCATCACGAGGAACTCCCCCGCGACGTCCAGGTTCATCTCCTGCATCAAGTCGATGTACTCGAGGTACTGCTTCGTGATGGTCGCGATCGGGATGTCGTAGATGTTCACCTGGTGCTGCTTGATGAGATGCAGCAGCAGGTCGAGCGGCCCCTCGAAGTTGTCGAGACGGACCGGGTACGCCTCCAGGATCGATTCGAACTCGGGTTGTTCCATGACCTTCACAGAAGAAGGGAAGTAGTCAATCTAAAGACAAGCCTCCCCTGCTCTCCTTCTCCTGTTAGTACTTCAGTTTCACGGCTGTCCGCACTCGTTCCATGGTCTCTTCCGCGATGCCCCGCGCCTTGCGCGAGCCCTCCATCAGAATATCGCGCACCGTCGACGGATCCTCGAGGAGATCCGCGCGCCGGGCGCGGATCGGATCGAGCCGCGCGTTGAGCGCCTTCGCCAGCTTGGTCTTGACCTCGACGTCCCCCACCTTGCCGGCGCGGTAGCGCGTCTTGAGGTCGTCCACCTCCGCGGCGTCGGGATTGAACGCGTCGTGGTACAGGAACACCGGATTTCCCTCGACGGTGCCCGGGATGTCCGCGCGCACCCGCTTCGGATCCGTGTACATCGACATCACTTTCCTCTTCACGGTGTCCGCGTCGTCGGACAGGTGAATCGTGTTGCCGATGCTCTTGCTCATCTTCTTGCCGCCGTCGAGCCCCGGCAGGCGCGAAATGCGGCTGAGGAGCGGCTGCGGCTCGACGAGCACGTCGCCGAAGAAGTTGTTGAACCGCCGGACGACCTCCCGCGCGAGCTCGAGGTGCGCCACCTGGTCGTCCCCCACCGGCACGAACCGCGCGTCGTACATCGTCACGTCGGAGGTCTGCAGCAGCGGGTAGCCGAGAAAGCCGAAGGTGGACAGATCCTTCTCCTTCAGCGCCTCCTGCTGCTCCTTGTACGTGGGCACGCGCTCGAGCCACGGAACGGGGATCGGCATCGAGAGGAGCAGGAACAGCTCGGCGTGCTCCGGCACGAGCGACTGGATGAAGATCGTGCTTCGCTCGGGGTCGATCCCGGCGGCGATCCAGTCGGCGGCGTTGTCGTACGCGTTCGCCACGACCGCCGACGTGTCCGCGTAATCGCTCGTGAGCGCGTGCCAGTCGGCGACGAAATAGAAGCAGTCGTAGTCGTCCTGAAGCGCGCTCCAGTTGCCCAGCGCGCCGGCAAGGTGACCGAGATGCAGTTTTCCAGTCGGGCGCATGCCCGACACGACTCGAGGTTTCACGGAAGCAGCAACCCTATCAGGAAAGAGGCGGGCGGCACGACAATCGCGCTCAGCGCGCCGGTGAACATCAGCGCGTATAGAACGATGAATCCATACGGGCGCAGCATGACGAAGATCGAGGCCGCCTGGCGCGGCAGCAGCCCGGCCAGCACGTTGCCGCCGTCGAGCGGCGGCACGGGGATCATGTTGAACACGGCCAGGAAGATATTGATCACGAGTACCTGGCCGAGCAGGTCGAACACGCCCGCAGTATGAACGACGCCCGACAGGTGCAGCCCCACCGACGCGAGCGTCGCCAGGATCAGGTTGCTCGCGGGACCGGCCGCGGCCACCAGCATGAAATCACGGCGCGGTTCCCGGAGCCGGCTCGTGTTCACCGGCACCGGCTTGGCCCAGCCGATGATCGGCAGCCCGCTGAACGCCGCGATCAACGGCAGGAGCACCGTCCCGAACGGATCGATGTGCACCCACGGATTGAGCGACACGCGCCCGAGCAGTCGCGCCGTCGGGTCGCCCAGCCGATCGGCCGTCCACGCGTGCGCCATCTCATGGACGGTCAGCGACCCGAGGACGACGGCAAGCGCAACGGCGATGGAGGTGTAGTCCACGAATGTAAGGAAAGGTAAGGTTAAGGCAAAACTACTGATTTCACAAGCACTTATCGTTCGCCGGAGGTCACGCCCGCGACGCGAAATGCGCCAGGACCGCGTCGGCGGTCTTGGCGCCGACGATCCGGACGAGCTCCTCGCGTGTGGCGCGTCGGACGCCGGCCAGGCTGCCGAAGGCGGTCAGCAGCGCCTTGCGGCGGCGCGGACCGACGCCCGGGATCACGTCCACCTCGGAGCGCAGGTCGCGCGTTCTCCGCGACAGGCGGTGGAACGTCACCGCGAAGCGGTGCGCCTCGTCGCGGATGCGGCGGATGAGGAGCAGTGCCGGGCTGTCGGTCGCGAGGGCGATCGCATCCTCGCGGTCGCGCGTGAAGAGCAGCTCTTCCTTCTTCGCGATGCCGACCGCCACGAGGCTCGCCAGTCCCAGCTCGTTCAACGCGGCGTACGCGGCGGACAACTGCCCTTTCCCGCCGTCGATCAGAACCAGATCCGGGAACGGGCCGCCGTTCTCCAGCAGCTTGCGATACCTGCGGAAGACGACTTCATGCATCGATGCCAAATCGTCCTGAATTCGCGGTTCGGAGGCCGCGGCTCGCAGCTCGGCAGACGAGCTGCCACCCGCGGTCTCCGAACCGCGAGCTGCGGGCTGCGAGCTGCCACCCGCGGCCTCCTCGCCACGAGCTGCAAGCGGTGAGCTGCGGGTTGCGAGCCGCGAGCTGCGAGCTGCGGCACTCGAGCCACGAGCCACGAGCCACGAGCCACGAATCCTGAACTTTCTGTATTCGGACCGTTTCATCCTTCCGTCTTCGCACACGACCATCGACGCGACGGTCTCGCTGCCCTGGATCGTGGAAATGTCGAAGCACTCGATGCGCCGCGGCAAGGCAGGCAGGGCGAGCACGGTTCGGAGCGTTTCGAGCGCATCGTAGTTGGCGGCGACGTTCTCGTTGAACCGGGCCTGGTAGGCGACTTCCGCGTTGCGCGACGCGAGGTCGAGGAGGCCGCGCTTCTCGCCGCGCTTCGGCACCACCAGGCGCACGCGCCGGGCGGCGCGAGCGGAGAGCCAGCCCTCCAGCAGCTCCGCGTCAGCGGCAGGCAACGGCACCGGGACGTGAATCTCGGGCGGGGCGGGCCGTTCCGCGTAGAACTGCTGGACCGCGGCCTGCAGCACGTCGCGCTCGGACAGGTCCGCCGCGCCGTCGGTCACGAGCTCCACGCGCTCGACGACCTTGCCGCCGCGCATCTGGAAGACCTGCACGACCGCGCCGGCGGGCCCGAGCTTCAGGCCAAAGGCGTCGCGGTCGCCGAACTCCGTGCCCGCCATCTTCTGCTGGCGCGCGCGCAGCGTCTCGATCGTCCGGATCGCATCGCGAAGCTGCGCCGCCTGCTCGTACCGCTCGCCGGCCGCCGCCGCGATCATCCGATCGCCGAGCGTGCCCACCAGCTCCTCGCTGCGGCCCTCGAGAAACAACTTCGTGTGCTCCACCGCCAGTCGGTACTCGTCCTCGGAGCACAGCTCGCGGACGCAAGGGGCCGCGCATCGCTTGATGTCGTACTCGAGGCACGGACGGCCGCGGGCTCCGGTGATCACCTCGTTGCACGAGCGGATGCCGAACAGCTTGTGGGTCAGCGACATCGCGCGTCGGGCGAGCGACGCCGGCATGAAAGGCCCGGCGTAGAAATGATCGTCGCGCTCGACGCGGCGCGCCACGAGCACGCGCGGGAACGCCTCCCCCGTCGTCAATTGCAGGTAGGGGTACGTCTTGTCGTCGCGCAGGAGGATGTTGTACTTGGGCGCGCGCTGCTTGATGAGGTTGTTCTCCAGCGCGAGGGCCTCGACGACCGAGTCGGTGACGATGACCTCGAGCTGCTGCGCTTCGTCGAGCAGCGCGTCGAGCCGCGGGCTCGTGCCACGCGCGCCGAGATAGCTGCGGACGCGATCCCGGAGCACCCGCGCCTTGCCGACGTACAGAGTCTCGCCGGCCCCGTTGTAATACAGGTAAACGCCGGGCTGCTCCGGCAGGCGGGCGATCTGGGCCTTGAGATCACTGATTGGCATGCGGTACACTGCGCCGTCCGCGCAGTTCTGCAACCCTTGATTATACCGCCACCATGACCTTTACCGGGCTCATCGGCCGCATCTGCATGTTCCCGCTGCAGTTGATTATCAACCTGTGCGTCCGCTTTCGGATTCACCCGAACATCCTGACCGGCATCGGCGTCCTCATCAACGTCGCCGCGGCCATCCAGCTCGCGCTCGGCCATTTCATCACGGCGGGCGTGATCATGATCGTCGCCAATATCTTCGATTTCATCGACGGCAAGGTGGCCAGGGAGATTCAGGAAGTCAGCGAGTTCGGCGGCTTCTGGGACTCGGTGGTGGACCGGTTCTCGGACATCGCGTTGTTCATCGGCCTGATTTACCTGTACTCGCGCCTGGGCCGGACCGACTACGTGATGATCACCGCGCTCGCCATGATGTTCGCGATCATGACGAGCTACACGCGGGCGCGCGCCGAATCGCTCATCGCGAAGTGCAAGGTCGGCTTCATGGAGCGGCCGGAGCGCATCGTGCTGTTCATGATCGGAGCGTTCACCAACCGCATGGCGGCCGTCATGTGGGTCATCGGCGTGCTGTCGGTCTTCACCGTCGCGGACCGGATCATCTACACGTACATGATGCTGCGGACGCCGCGCGAGAAAGTGGCGGTATGAAACACCCCGTGGCGCTGCCCGCGCGGATCCTGTGGAACGGGTTCTTCTGGACCCACGAGCGCGCCACCTGGCAGTACGACGTGATGGTGATCGCGATTCTCGCCTTCGTGTGGCTCACGCCACCGGAGTGGCTGGGCGATCCGACCGCCACGGGCTCCGGACCGATTGGGTGGATTCTCCGGTTCCTTCGATAATCAATTCCAACGTCCAAACTCCAAAGGCACTCCAAACTTCAAAGTCCAAACTCCAAAGATCCCTTTGGAGCTGCCGTTTGGAGTTTGAGATTTGGGATTTGGAATGCCTTTGGATTTTGGAGTTTGGAATTTGGAATTAACGCTCTTCAGACGTCGTCCCTTTCGTCGTGCGCGCCGAGATCCAGCGGCTTGCCCGTGAAGTGGATGTCGTGTGCGGCGATCTTGTCCCTCAGCAGCCGGCGCGCGGCGCCGTAGAACGCCTGGGGCACTTCGAGCCGCTTCGCGAACGCGCGCGTGCGGTGAATCATCACGAGCGTCACCTGCTCGCCTTCACGCCACGTCAGCCCGCCGATGCGTGAGTACGGCATGTAGCCGGTGTCCGCCCAGATGCCGTCCGAGTAGAACCCCCGCCCGATCCTGAGGCTCAGCGGGAACATCCACGCGTAGTACAGCAGCATCATCGTTTCGCCGAACACGTCGACGGGGCGGAAGCGGAGCACCGTGAGCTTGTAGATGATCAGGAACGCCAGCACCGCCCCCAGCGCGACGAGCAGCATGTAGAGCGGCGGCTTGGGTCCCGGCCAGATCAGGACGGCGGACGACCGGATGCGCAGGAAACGGATGAACTGCGCCAGCAGGCGGAGGTTGGCGGCGAGAAAACCGAGACCGAGCAGCAGCAGCAGGCGCGGCAACAGGTCCATGGCCAGGAGTCATTCGTTCAGACCCCGTTTTCATGAATTCGGTTCCATCGGAGGAGGGCGCCTACTGCCCGAGCCGCGGGTCGAAGCAGTGCCGGCAGCGCGCCTCGTAGGTCCCCTGCGCGCCGACGAGGACGCGCTCGCTGCTCGCGACCAGCCGCTGCGTGTGGTTGGCCGGGGCGCCGCACACCATGCAGATGGCCAGCGTCTTGGTGATGTACTCCGCAATCGAGAGCAGCTGCGGCATGGGCTCGAAGGGCTTCCCGAGATAGTCCTGATCGAGGCCGGCCACAATCACGCGCTTGCCCTGATCCGCCAGCGTGTTGCACACCGCCGGGAGCTCGACGTCGAAGAACTGCCCCTCGTCGATCCCCACCACTTCGGTTTCCGGCAGCACCTGTTCGAGCAGCTCGCGCGACGACGACAGGTTCACCGAGGGAATCCGCATCTCGCTGTGTGACGTGATGTGATCCTCGGAGTAGCGCGTGTCGAGCCCGGGCTTGAAGATCTGCACCTTGCGCCGGGCGATCTGCGCGCGCCGCAGCCGGCGGATCAGCTCCTCGCTCTTGCCGCTGAACATGCTGCCGGTGATGACTTCAATCCAGCCGGAGTTGGGACGATGATGGCCGATGTCCATGAATGCGGCTCAGGCGCGGGACAGGTACTCTCCGGTCTCGGTGCTGACGCGGACCTTGTCGCCCGTGTTCACGAAGGGCGGGACGCTGACCACGAGCCCCGTCTCGAGCCTCGCCGGCTTCACCTGCGCGCTGGCCGTGGCCCCCTTGATTCCGGGCGCCGTGTCCTCGACGCGCAGATCGACCGTCGGCGGCAGCTCGATGCCCACCGGTTCGGCGCCGTAGAACTCCACCTTGATGAGCGCATCCGGCACGAGGTAGCTCACCGAGTCCCCGAGCGCCTCGGCGTCGATGTGCAACTGATCGAACGAGGTCGTGTCCATGAAATGGAACGAGTCGCCGTCGCGGTAGAGATACTGCATCTCGCGCTCGTCCAGGGTGGCGCGGTCCATCGTGTCTTCCGACCGCAGCTTCTGGTCCGACAGGCTGCCGTTGCGGATATTGCGGAACTTCACGCGCACGAAGCCCCGCAGGTTCCCCGGCGTGACGTGCTGAAGGTCGAGCACCCGGAACAGGTCCTCGCCGATCTTCACGAGCATGCCTTTCTTGAGTCGCGTCGCTTGAATGGAGCTCATATTCCTATGGGGCGGCGCCAGACGGGCGCACAGCCCTCAGATCGTAGCACAAGCCTCAATAGTCATTGCGGATTGCGAATTGGTGATTGCGGATCGTACTGGTTATTGCGGATCGGACGATTGGTGGCCAGTCCGCCCTCGGCAATCGACGATAAAGTCAGCAGTCCACAATTCGCAATCCGCAATTGCTGATCTGTGGCACCATCGAACGGTGCCGTGGGATCCACTGCGAGACCTCCGGGCGTGGCAGGAACGGCTGGAACGCCTGTCGGCGCACTCGCCGGACGCCTGGACGCCCCCCGTCGACGTCTACGAGACAGAGGACCGCTACGTGATCGCCGCGGAGCTGCCGGGACTCACCCGCGACCAGATCGAGCTGCTCATCGAGGCGTCGCGGCTCACGATCCGCGGCGAGCGCGCCGGCCGCGATCCCGCGGGGTCCGAGGTCGTGCATTTTCACCAGGTGGAGCGCGGCCGCGGCCCGTTCTCCCGAACGTTCGAGTTCGCCGACAAGGTCGACGTCAACAAGGTTTCCGCGGAATTCGCCAACGGCGTGCTGAGGGTCACCTTGCCCAAGGCGACCCCGGCGCCGCCGCTGAAGATCGAGGTGCGATAAACGATGCATCGACGAGTCACCGCGCTGCTGCTGCTCGTGATTGCGGGATTCCTGGGAGGGCTCGTGCTCACCGGGCGCATGAGGAGCGCCAGCGACGGCGCCGCCGAACCGCCCGCGGCGCCACCGGCGCAGTCCAGCCGTCCCGGCGCGCCGGCGGCAGCATCCCCGCTGCCCGACCTGACCGGCGTCGCCGAGCGTGCCATCGCCAGCGTCACCAACATCTCGTCCACCCAGATCGTCCGCCGATCCAACTCTCCGTTCGCCAACGATCCGTTCTTCCGCGATTTTCTGGGCGACGACCCGTTCGGCTATCGCGAACAGCGCGCGCAGAGCCTCGGGTCGGGCGTCGTCGTCTCGCCGGACGGATACGTCCTGACGAACAACCATGTCGTGCGCGAGCAGGGCGCCGAAGTGAAGGAAGTGCGCGTCGTGCTGCCCGACAAGCGCGATCTGCTGGCGAGAATCGTGGGGGTCGACGAGGATACGGATATCGCGGTGCTGAAGGTCAACGCCTCGGGGCTGCCGACGCTGCCCTGGGGGGACTCGTCGAAACTGAAGGTGGCCGAATGGGTCCTCGCGATCGGCAATCCGTTCCAGCTCAATCAGACCGTCACGCTGGGCATCGTCAGCGCCACCGGCCGCAGCCTCGAGGGCCGGCTCGCCACCTACGAGGACTTCATCCAGACGGACGCCGCGATCAATCCGGGGAACTCCGGCGGCGCGCTCATCAACGCGCGGGGCGAGCTGGTGGGCATCAATACCGCCATCTACAGCGAGTCGGGCGGCTACCAGGGCATCGGCTTCGCCGTGCCGAGCAATCTCGCCCGGCACGTCATGGACGACCTGATCAAATACGGCGAAGTCCGGCGCGGGACGATGTCGGGGATCTGGCTGCAGTGGTTGACGAGCGACCTGGCGGAGCGGCTGGGGGTCAAGAGCACGCACGGCGTGCTGGTCATCCGCATGGATCAGCGCTCCGAGGCGTTCGCCGCGGGCATCCGGCCGGGCGACGTCATCACGTCGTTCAACGGCACCCCGGTCGACGACGGCTCGCACTTCATGCGCCTGCTGTCGGACTCGAAGATTGGCAGCACGGTGACGCTCGGCCTCGTGCGTGAAGGCAAGTCCTTCTCCGCGCGCGTGCCTGTCGTGAAATCCACGGGCAGCACGCGCCGGCGCTAGGCGGCCTGCTGCGCCTTGACGAAACCCTGACAATCGCCGGCGCCGGGGGGTATAGACTCTCGCCCGAACCCATGGACGTGCCGAGGCGGCTGCTCGTCGTGCCGCTCGTGGCCGTGTTGCTGCCGTGCGCGGCGGTCGCGGTGCTCGGGTACAAGTGGCTGCGCATCGATCGCGATGCCCAAGTGCTCCGCGGGCGCGCGGCCGCGGAGGCCGAGGCGGCACGCCTGCGCGGCGATCTGCTGTCGGCGCTCGCCGATGCGTCCCGCGATCTCTCCGAGCGGTGGCGCGGCCTGCCGCCGGATCGGCCCTTTGCGCCTGGCGAGCCCTTGCCGGCGCTCGTGTCCGCCGCCTTCCGCGTCGAGCCCGACGGCGAACGGCTGGAGCCCGACTACGACCTCGCGTACCGCGAGACTGTCGCCGCGTTCGATTCAGTGCCGGTGTCGCCCGCTGTCGCCGAACGTACCGCGCGTGCCGCCGCGCTGCTGGAGCAGGGCCGGGCGGCACTTGAGCAGCGCCGGTATGGCGCCGCCGTGGACCGCGCGGAAGCGATTCTGCGCTGCTGCGCGGCCGCGCGCGACGAATACGGCGTTTCGTACAGCGTGTATGCGGCCCGCCAGGTGACGGCCGCATGGCGCGCGTCCGGCTCGCTCCCGGCGCGTTTCCCCGGCCTGGCGCGCCAGCTCGCGGCACTAATTGACGAAGGGGCGCTCGGACATCCCTCGGATGCCGGCGATATCGAGTCCATCGCGAAGGTCGGCGGCGCGAGCGGCGCCACACTCGCGGAAGCGGCGCGACAACACGCTGCGCGAATCGCGCGAACCATCGCGCTCGCGCGCGGCATCGAGCGATGGCTGGCCGCGGCAGCTTCACCGAAGGGCGGTGGAGCGGCATTCTCCCTCGCAGGCGCGTGGCTGAACGGCCGCACCGAGTTGCTCGGGATCTACCAATCGCCGCAAGGACCGCGGTACCTCACCGTCATCGACCAGCAGCGCGCTGCATCTCACGTCAGATCCACGTCGGCGTCGAGTGTCGCGTTCGACTCCATGCTCACGCCGACGCCCGGGTCGGAAGGCGGCACCCTCATCACGTTTCCCTTGACGGCGGAGGTGCCCAGTCTGGCGTTCGTGCTGCGTCCCCGTCAGAGCGACGCGGCTGCGGAGCGCCGGCGCAACGCGCTGTTCGTGGGGTCGCTTGCCGCGGTGCTCGCCCTGGTCGGCGCACTCGCCTACTTCGCGCTGCGCGATATCGGACGCGAGGTCCGGATGGCCTCTCTGCGATCCAACTTCGTCACCAGTGTCACGCACGAGCTGAAGACACCGCTCACGTCGATTCGTCTGCTCGCCGAAACGCTGCGGCTCGATCGAGCGCCGGGCGCGTCGGCGGCCGAACTGCTGGACGGCATCGTCGACGAGAGCGACAGGCTCGGCCGGCTCGTTGACAACGTGCTGAGCGCCGCCCGAATCGATCGCGGGGCGGCCGTGTATCATCCCGTGGAGATCGACGTCTGCGCCGCGGTCGATTCGGCACTTGCGCGGTTCGGTCCGCTCTTGCGCCGCGAAGGCTTTACGGTGATTCGCGAGGGAGATGCGGCCGGTGTGGCCGTGCGCGCGGACGCTGACGGCCTGGCGCATGCCGTGGCCAACCTGCTCAGCAACGCGGTCAAGTACTCCGGCATATCGCGAGAAGTTCGTGTTGGCATCTTTCGGACCCGCGACGAAATCGAGGTGCGCGTGACGGACCGCGGCATCGGGATCCCCCCAGGCGTGCAGCGGAAGGTATTCGAGCGCTTCTATCGTGCGCCGGAGGCGGAGACCGAGGCGGCCGGCGCGGGACTGGGCCTGTCGCTGGTCCGGCACTTCGCCGAAGCGCACGACGGACGTGTGTCGCTCACCAGCGAGCCGGGAGCCGGCAGCGCGTTTTCGGTCTGGCTGCCCGTCGCGACCTCTGCCCACGCACCCGTCGGGACGCCGCACGAGTTGCGCACCTGACCCATGGCCAGAATCCTCATCGTAGAGGATGATCGCGCGATCCTGCTCGGCATCAAGCAGAACCTCGTGTACGAGGGACACACCGTCCTCCAGGCGGTCCGCGGAGACGACGCGCTGGCGCGCGTGCGGGAGACACGTCCCGATCTGTTGATCCTCGACGTGATGCTTCCGGGCATGAACGGCTTCGACGTATGCCGACGTATCCGCGACACCGACACGCGTCTGCCGATCCTGATGCTCACCGCGAGGACGGAAGAGGCCGACAAAGTCACGGGCCTGGATCTCGGCGCCGACGATTACCTCACGAAGCCGTTCAGCGTGCCGGAGCTGCTCGCGCGCGTGCGCGCGTTGCTGCGCCGGCAGGAGGCCGAGGAGCCGGCGCTTCCCGAACGTCTCGAGTTCGCCGACGTGCGCCTCGATTTCGGCCGCTACGTCGCCACGCGCGGCGGTGTCCCGGTGCATCTCACGGCGAAGGAGTTCGCGCTCGTGCAGTTGCTGGCCGCGCACAACGGCAACGCGGTCGGCCGCGACCTGTTGATCGACCGCATCTGGGGGAGCGAAGCGCTCCCGAGCAACCGCACCATCGACACGCACATCCTCTCGATCCGCGCCAAGCTGGAGCCGAATCCTGCCGAGCCGCGGCACCTCCTCACCGTGCACGGCGTCGGCTACAGGTTCGTCACGGATCCCTGACGAAACGATGACAATTCCGCCTCCCGCAATCGGCCATCCTGTCAGGCGAAAAGGAGATTCGCCATGAAATACCGCGCATCGATTCTGGCCGCCCTCGCCGTCGCGGTCACCGCTGCGGCCGCGGCGGTGCACGCGCAGCAATCCGCGGCCGAGGCGCTGTTTCGTCAGGCGCTGGCCGCCGAGCGCGCCGAGGGACACACCAGCGACGCCGTGTTCAAGTACGAGCGCCTGATCGTGGATTTCGCCCGCGACCGGCAGGTGGCCGCGAAGGCCATGTACCAGCTCGCGCTCCTCTACGAACGAGCGCGCGATCCGCGCGGCACCCTTCTGCTCGGGCGACTGGTGCGCGAGTACGGCGACGTGAAGCCGTTCGCCTCGCGGGCCAGCGAGCGGCTTGCCGCGCGCGGGAAAGAGCCGCGGGCGCCATTCCCCGCCGTGTCCCTTGACGAACAGTACGAGCTCGGTTCACGCGACGGGAGGCTCGTCGCGTACCATACGGACCCGAAAGAGTGGGGCACGGTGCAGCTGAAGGACCTGATGACGGGCGCGCAGCGGCAGCTCGTCAGCCACCCGGGAGACAGCGTGTCGAACCTGGCATGGTCCCCCGACGGCCGGCGTGTCGCGTACAACCTCCTGACCGCCGACGGGAAGGGCAATGAGATCCGTGTCGTGGATGTCCAGACCGGCGCCACGACGGGCCTCCGCGAGCGCGGGTACCCCTTGGACTGGACGGCAACGGGAGAGATCTTCTTCTATCGCCCGAACTACGCCGCGAGCGGTGTGGACTATTTCCTGATGTCCGCCAACGGAGGCGGGCCGCGGAAGATCCACTTCGATACGACATGCTGCCCGGCCATCACGCCGGACGCCACGCGCCTCATCGTCTCGAAATCCAAGAAGCTGTTCGTGCTTGACGTGGCAACCTCGGCAACGACGCCCGTCACGAGGGACACTGGCGAGGAGTCGCGTCCGCAGGTGTCGCCCGACGGGCGCCTGCTGGCCTTCCAGGCGAATCCAGATGGGCGGTGGGGAGTCTACGTGGCACCCATCGACGGCGCACTGCCTGTCGGCGCGACGCTGCGCCTCACCAACATCGAGGGTCCGGTCTACGCGGGCGGCAACTGGATCGGGCGCGAATGGTGGACTTCGGACGGCGTCCTGACCATGAGGTACGAATACGCGGGGATCGATCTCTACCGCGTCGAGGTCGATCCGCGGACCGCCCGCGCCATCGACTCGCCGCAGCGCCTGACGCAGGACGCGGATAGCAACTGGACGCCGAGCGTGTCACCCGACGGCAGCCACATCGCGTATTTCTACCGGAACGGCACGCGTTACGGGCTCGCCGTGATGGACAGCGACGGCCGCAATGAGCGGCCGCTCATCGAGCAGAACCTCGTGCTGCCGCTCAAATGGCGCAGCGCCGACGAAATCCTCTTCAAGCGCGCGGGTGCGGCAGGACAACCGGCGACGGTTGCGGCGCTGAACATCCACACAGGCGTGCTGCAGGACGTCGCGCAGTTCTCCGGCAACTACTGGTGGTACGTGCCTGCGCGCCGCGAGGTCCTGCACCTGTATCCGAACGGCGGCGGCCCGCGCGAAGCGGCTGCGCTGAAGGCGATGTCGCTTGCGGATCGCTCCGAGCGCGTCGTCGCGCAGATCGATTACCTGGTGCCGCGGCTCGCCGTGTCGCCCGACGGCCACCACTTCGCGTACAGCACCAGTCGTCCGATCGAGGGATCGAACGAGCGTGTCTGGGAGCTGGGCTTGATGTCACTCGACGGGAAGGCGGAGGGAACCCTGATCCCCTCCATGCGCACGCCGATCGCGCCAATGGCCTGGTCGCCGGACGGGAAATGGCTGCTATACGGCGACAACGCCGCGGGACTGATGGTGCTCGACGTGCAGACCCGGGAGAGCTGGCTGCTGCAGAAGGAGGCGCAGCCGGGAACCTGGGCCGGCTGGGGACGCGCTGACTGGTCGCCTGACGGCCGGTTCATCGTCGTCGACCGCGAGCGTCCGGCGCGCAAAGAACGGCTCTCGTGGTCGGGTGTGACGGCCGACGCGACCGCACGGCTGCTGCAGAAACGTCCCGGCTCCTAGACGGCGAGCGACGAGCCTCGAATTGTCTGGCGCCGTCTTCGTCCGCCCGGCTTCAGCATCGACACGGCGGCGCTGCCAACGGCGTGGCAGCGCCAGTCGTGTTCGAGCCCCACGGCAATACCGACGCGATGGGTCCACGCGACCGCCCGGGCCGCCAGTCCGCGGTCCTCGATCCGGAGCGGACTCCGGGTCAGATCGCGCCGGTTCTGTTCCAGCGAAATGCCAAGCGCGCGCGTGAGATTGCCGGGACCGCGGCAGAGCTCCACCGTGTCGAACGCGTCGGCGCGACGGGCGGTGCCTCGCGCGCGGCGCCGCCGCATGAGCCCTTCGCCTTCGATCGGCTCCAGCGCGCGAATCAGCACCGCCGCCGGAGAGCCTTCGCCCTCGGTGACCGCGTTGACGAGATAGTGCATGCCGTAATTCAGGTAGACGTAGGCGATGCCGGGCGGCCCGTACAGCGGCGCGTTGCGCGCGGTCGGCCCGGGCGCCGCATGGCAGGCGGGATCCGCCTCGCCGATGTACGCTTCGGCTTCGACAATGATGCCCGCCGCGCGCCCGGCGGCCGTCTCGTGCACGAGCACCTTCCCGATCAAATCCCGGGCGACGTCCAAGGTCGGACGGGCATAGAAGTCACGGGACAAAGCCATTGCTAAATCGTGGCTGGCTGCGGGTCCGCCACTCCGCAATCGTCATTCGCCAATCCGTGAATCGCCAATCTGCAATCGCCAATCGGCAATCCGCTACCCTTTCATTTTGATGCGCTCGATGGCCCGGGTCGCGGCTTCCGCGACCTCCTTGTTGCGATCCTGGGTGAGCGGCTGCAGCGCGGCCACGGCATCGGGACCGCCGATCACGCCCACGATCTGCGCGACGTTGCCGCGGATCGCGGGACTGGGATCCTGCAGGTGGGCGAGGAGCGCGGGGACGATCGAGGGGCCGAGCTCCATGAAATACCCGGCGATCTGCGGGGCCATCTTCTCGCGGCCGAGGGCGTCCGCGAGGCGCGGGACGTAGTTACGCCCGAGCTTCTGCAGCGCGAACTCCATGGCCGCGCGCACCATCTCGGACGGATCGTTGCCCGCGCCGATCTCGAGCGCCGGAATCTCCGACGTGTCGCCGGTGCGCCCCAGGCCTTCCGCCGCGGCACGCCGAAGGAACGGGTCCTTGCTCCGGAGGTTGGTCTTGAAGAGCGGCACGCTGGCCGCATCGCCGATGCGCGCGAGCGCGTCGAGCGCGGACCACGCGCCTTCCCCCTTCACGTAGAAGTTGAACTGCTCGGCGAGGGCCTGGACCGCGCGCCGCTCGCGAATCGCGCCGAGCGCGCGCATGGCCGCGTACCGCACGTCCGCGTCCGAGTCGTTCACGGCCTTGAGGAGCGCATCGCCAGCCTGCCGGACCTCCAGCCGGCCGATGACGGCCGCGGCGGCGGCGCGGATCGCCGGATCGTAGTGGTCGAGCGCCTTGATCAGTTGCGCGGGCGCCGGGTCGCCGAGCGGCGGCCGCGCGATCGCGCCGAGCGTCCAGATGGCCTCGTTGCGGACCTTTGCATTCTCGTCGTCGATCGCGTGGAGCAAGGAGGACACGAGTGCCGGCGGCACCGGCCGCGGCCACACGGCGAGCGGACCCTTCTCGAACGCCGCGGCAGCGGTGCCCGGGTTGCGCACCTCCACCACGAGCGCGACGCGCCTCTTTGCCGGGATGTCTTCGACCAGGAAGAACGACAGCTCGGCCGCAATCGCCTCGAGCTGGATCTGGTCAACCGGATCCACGACGAGCGGCGCGATGGGTTCCACCGCCTCGGGGTATTTCGACTCGCGCAGCAGCCGTACGGCCGCCAGCCGGATCTTCTCGTCCGGATTGCGCAGGTTCCGAATGACATCGTCGTATCGCACCTGCTGCGCCGCCGCCGACGGCGCCGACAGCAGTGCGGCGCTCAACACGACCAGCGTAAGTCTCTGCATACTGCCTACTGCCTACTGCCTACTGCCTACTGCCTGCTGCCTGCTGCCTGCTGCCTGCTGCCTGCTACTGGACCCGCCCAGTGCCGTAAGCATTGGAACGGCCGACCGCGAGCACTTCCCCCAGATATTTGCCCGTGTGCGACTGCGGGACCTTGACGATCTGCTCCGGCGTGCCGGCTGCGACCAGCTCGCCGCCTTCCTCGCCGCCCTCGGGCCCGAGATCCACAACCCAGTCGGCCGTCTTGATGACGTCGAGGTTGTGCTCGATGACGAGCAGGCTGTGGCCCGCCTGGAGCAGCTTGCGGAAGGCCGCCAGCAGCTTGGCGATGTCGTCGAAATGCAACCCCGTCGTCGGCTCGTCGAGGATGTAGAGGATGCGATCGCCGGTGTGCGAC
This sequence comes from Acidobacteria bacterium RIFCSPLOWO2_12_FULL_66_21, assembly GCA_001767455.1. Taxonomy (GTDB): domain Bacteria; phylum Acidobacteriota; class Vicinamibacteria; order Vicinamibacterales; family 2-12-FULL-66-21; genus 2-12-FULL-66-21. Next base: position 100,966 of record MELC01000080.1, on the reverse strand, counting down.
GACAGGTGCGCGGCGATCTTGATGCGCTGCGCCTCGCCGCCCGACAGCGTCGTCGCCGGCTGACCGAGCCGCAGGTAGCCCAGCCCGATCTCATCCAGCACCTGCAGGCGGCGGAGCACCTTCGGCGAGCTGCTGAAGAAGGTCAGCGCCTCGCGCACCGTCATGTCGAGGACCTGGTCGATGCCGCGGCCGCGATACTTGACCTCGAGGACCTGCGACTTGAACCGCTTCCCCTCGCATTGATCGCACGGGACGAAGACGTCGGCGAGAAACTGCATCTCGACCTTGACTTCCCCTTCGCCCTCGCACGCCTCGCAGCGGCCCCCGGGCACGTTGAACGAGAACGCGCTGGCGCTGAGGCCGCGCGAGCGCGCGTCCTTGGTCGCCGCGAACAGCTCCCGAATCGGATCGAACGCCTTCAGGTACGTCACCGGGTTGGATCGCGGCGTGCGGCCGATTGGCGCCTGGTCGACGAGGACCACGTCGCTGACCAGTTCCGCCCCTTCGAGCCTGCGGTGCGTGCCGACACGCCGATCCCAGTCTCCTTTGGACTTCTTCAGGGCGGCGTAGATGACGTCGTGGACCAGCGTGCTCTTCCCGGATCCGCTGACGCCGGTGACGCACGTGAGCACCCCGAGCGGGATCTCGATGTCGACGCCCTTGAGATTGTGCTCGCGGGCGCCGAGGATCTTGAGCCGCTGGTTCGTCGGCTTGCGGCGGACGGCGGGCACCGGAATCGCGAGCTCGTCGCGCAGGTACTTTGCCGTCAGCGAGCGCGGCTCGTTGAGGAGCCCGGCGAGCGGACCGCTGTAGATCACGCGCCCGCCCTGCTCGCCCGCCCCAAGACCCATGTCGACCACCGTGTCGGCGACCTTGATCATGTCGGCGTCGTGTTCGACGACCAGGACCGTGTTCCCCTGGTCGCGCAGCTGCCGGAGGATGGCGATCAACCGGCCGTTGTCGCGCGAATGCAGGCCGATGGACGGCTCGTCGAGCACGTAGAGCGTGTCGACGAGCGCGGATCCAAGCGAGGTCGCCAGGTTGATGCGCTGCGACTCGCCGCCGGAGAGCGTCGAAGAGAGGCGATCGAGCGTCAGGTACTCGAGACCGACGTCACGCAGGAACCCGAGCCGCTTCCGGATCTCGCGCAGCACTTTGTCGGCAATCGCCGCTTCCTTCTCCGTGAGTTCGAGCCCCGCGAAGAAGCTCTCGGCGTCGCGGACGGTCAACGCGGACACGACGTCGATCGTGCGCCCGCCGACCTGCACGTCGCGCGCCTCGCGGCGCAGCCGCGCGCCGGCGCAGTCGGGACACGTCAGATACCCGCGGTAGCGGCTCAGAAAGACGCGGACGTGGACCTTGTACTTCTTCCGCTCCAGCCATCGGAAGAAGCCCTTGACGCCTTCGTAGGTTCCCGCTTGCCCTGAGCCTGCCGAATGGGCCTGCCCTGAGCCGGCCGAAGGGTCGCCGTCGACGACGAACCGTCTCTCCTCCTCGGTCAGAGCGGACCACGGCACGTCGAGGCGCACGCGCCCCACCTTCGCGGCCCTCTTCAAATCCGCGAGCTGCGGGCGATAGTGCGGCTTGCTCCACGGCTCAATCGCGTTCTGCTGGATCGACTTCGACGGATCGGGCACGACCAGGTTCATGTCGAGCTCGATGATGTTGCCGAAGCCGTGGCACACGGGGCACGCGCCGAACGGGTTGTTGAACGAGAACAGCCGCGGCTGCGGCACTTCGTAGGGGATCTCGCACACGCGGCACTCGAACCGCTCGCTGAAGCGATGGACGATATTTGATGGCGGGGCCCCCTGCACCCCGCCAGGCTCGTCGCTCGCGGGGACCCCTTCGCCCCGCTCCGCTCCTCGCGTCTCGGACGTGAGCTGGATGGCGAACGCCGCGCCGCCCCCCTCCGTGTAGGCGGTCTCGATCGAGTCGGTCAGCCGCGCGCGCAGATCCCCTTCGATCCGCAGGCGGTCGACAATCACCTGCAATGCCGGACGGTCCTTCAGGATCCCGAGATCGCTGTCCTCCAGCGTCACCGTCCGCCCGTCGATGTAAAGGCGCCCGAACCCCTTGCGCCGGAGGGTCGCGACGGTTTCGGCGACGGGATCCACCAGGTCGGGAAGCTCCAGTTGGGGAACGGGCGGATCGTCGCCGTTCTCGGGCGGGGCCCCGTCCTCGTCCGGCTCCGAATCGGGTTCGCGCGTCATCGGCGGCGGCGCCACCACGGGCATGTCGAAGCCGATGAGCAGGCGTGTCCCCGCCGGCAGCTCGCCGAGGCGGCGCGCGACGATCTCGGCCGTCTCGCGGATCACCTCGCGCCCGCACTGGCGGCAGAAGGTCCGCCCGACGCGCGCGTAGAGCAGGCGCAGGTAATCGTGGATCTCGGTGGTCGTGCCGACCGTCGAGCGCGGGTTCCGGATGCTGTTCTTCTGGCGGATCGCGATGGCCGGGCAGATCCCCTCGATGGAGTCGACATCCGGCTTCTCCATGCGCTCGAGGAACTGGCGGGCGTAGGCGGAGAGCGACTCGACGTAGCGGCGCTGCCCTTCGGCGTAGATGGTGTCGAAGGCCAGCGACGACTTGCCCGACCCGCTGACGCCCGTCATGACGATGAGCGATCGCGCGGGCAGTGTCAGATCGACGTTCTTCAGATTGTGCGTCCGCGCCCCGCGGACGGTGATCTGGCCACGCTTCGATTCGGTGGTGACTGCCATGTACTGTCGCGTGTTTGGGGAATCCCGAACTCTTCATGGTAGCGCACGGCGTCAACCTCCTTCAACCTCGACGGCCGTGTTTGTGCTATTTTGATGGGGCCTGTCGCCGGGGTCGGGAGCAGAAGGTCTGTCCCTGCCAGCCTCCGCGACATTCTGTAGCAAGCCGGGCGTCGGGGTCCCGGCGAGCGTGAAGGCCGGAGGCCTTCACACACCAAACGAAGAGGGGGCTGTGTCAGTCCGTCTGTTTATCGGTAACCTGCCTTACGCCGCGTCGGAAGCGGAATTGCGCGAGCACCTGGCGAGCGTCGGTGAACCCACCCAGATTGTCCTTCCCGTGGATCGGGAGACGGGCCGGCCCCGCGGTTTTGCGTTCGTCGATTACGCCGACCGCGCCGTGGCTGAAGCGGCCATCAGCGCGTTCGATCAGCAGCCCTTCAAGGGGCGGCCGCTGGCCGTCAGTGAGGCGCGTCCCCGGGAGGAACGCAGCCCCGGCGCACCGAGACCAGGCGGCTATAGCAGCCCGCGTCCGGGCGGAGCCCCAGGCGGCTTCGGCACCCCCCGTCCGAGCGGCTGGGCGCCAAGGCCGGAGGGAGGCGGAGGCGCGCCCGGCGGTCCCCGCAGCCGCAACTTTGGACCGGATGCGCCGCCGAAGAACAAGCGCAAGCCGCCGCGCAAGGACGAGCGCGGCCCGAAAGGCCCCATCAAGGAACGTCCCGTCAGCCGCCTTTACGAGAACGACGAGGACTGGCGCAACGAGGACAAGGACAAAGACCTCGACATCGACGACATCGCCACGAGCGCCAAGACCACGGACGAGGACGAGGAGTAGCCGCCAGCCAGCAAGGCGTGTTACACTGACGTCACTCCAGCGGAACAGCTTTGAATCAGACAATCGGGCGCCGCCTGCGCGGTCCGGCCCTGTCCCTCCTTTGCTTTTTCTGTGTAATTTTCCTGAGCGCTGCGTGTGCGACGGGTCATCACCTGCTGGTGCGCGCGGATATGGCCGAGGCGCCTGCCGTAGCGCCCATCGCGTGGATGTCGCCGGCCGCGGAGGGCGATCGCGCGATCCTCTCGCGCTGGCGGAGCGCTGTGGGCCCGCCGGTCGCGCGGCTTCGCGCGTCGGCGAACCTGACGTCCGCGGACGAAATTACCGTCGTGTCGTGGAATATCGCGCTTGGCGCGGGTGACGTCGAGCGGTTCGCCGCGGCTCTGCCGTTGGGCAACGCGCCGGTGGTTCTGCTTCTTCAAGAGGTCTACCGCGGGGGCCCGGATGTTCCGCGCGGCCTCGCGCGTGACGCATCGTTTGCGGCGCGTCTCGGCGGCTCGGCCGCCGGACCGGACTTCGACGAGGTGGAACGCACGGCCGACAAGCTGGGCTTGTCGCTCTACTACGTCCCCTCCATAGACGCGCGTCACCGACAGGCGCCGCACGTTCGAAGGCCTGCTGCGGCTGGACCACGTCTTCTATCGGCTGCCGCAGGGATGGGAGGCGGAGTTCAGGCGGGCAGAAGAGCGCTTCGGATCCGATCACAGTCCGCTGATCGGGAAAATCAGGATGAAGTCCGGCCCGCCTGGAACATCGTAAGCTCCCAGGTGTCGGCGTTCATGTCGTGCCGCACGAGATAGATGTCGCCGTCCCGCCCTTGCAGCTTGAAGTACCGGTGGTCGGGGTCGAGCCACTGGTCCAGCACTTCGGCGATCTCGATGCGTCCCTCGCCGAGCAGCAGCGCGCGGGGCGTTTCCTCGCCACGATGTCCCGCATAGCATTCCACGCGGACTTCGAGCGCCAGATCTCCCATCACCTCCTATTCTAACGCTGCCGGCGCTCGGCGCTCGCTGGCCGCCGCAGCGCGAAGCCGCGGAGGCGGCTGGCTCGTACACGAATTTGTAGGCCGGGCCTTCTAGAGGCCCGGCGCGTACCGATGCGCCGCGGTTATCGCGCGAGCCGCGGCGCCCAGGGCCACGGCTCTGGAACCGAGGCTGCGAGCAGCGCGCCGCCGACGAGGGCCATGTTCTTCGAGAAGTTGATCGTGTCGTTCATCCGCTCCTGGCCCTCTTCGCGCCAGAACGCGTGCATGACGGGCGACACGCCGAGCAGGAACGCGGCGGTAAGCGACGCGCCGATCTTCGGACGCACGCCGGAGATCAGGCTCAAGCCGGCGGCCGTCAGCATCGCGCCCGTCGCGGCGACCGCGACCGACGGCGCGGGCACGCCCTTCGACTGCGAGTACCCAGCCATCATCTTGCGATCCCGGAAGTGGTGGATGCCGCTGTAGAGGAAGAAGCCGCCGAAGATGGCGCGGCCGAGCAGGAGCGGCCACGATCCGATGCGCTCGCCGGTCAACCGCTTCTGTTCTTCGGGATGCCCGAGCGCGCCCTGGCCGCGCACCTCGACGGCGCCGGCGGGTCGCGGGCCCGACGCCGGGTAGATCCCCGAACGGCCGACCTCGTCGCGCGCGTTCCAATTCTCGAGTGCGCTGCCGCTGCGGTGGTCGAGCCGATGTGTTTCAGCCATGTGCTCCTCCGTTTCGGTGACTGTTCGGAAGTGCAATCACGGCGCCACCCGGTAATGTTGCGCTCGGGAAGGCCGTGGTAGAATGTCGTGTTCCGGCGGGCCTGCCGAGGCCCGCCGTGATGGTCCCACCCCATGTGCCGGCGTAGCTCAGTTGGTAGAGCAGCTGATTCGTAATCAGCAGGTCCTCGGTTCAAGTCCGAGCGCCGGCTCCAGTTCTTCGCAGGTCCGGCCGCCATTGCCCCCCTGACTGACCCGAGGCTTTCATGGTGCAGACGTCTGCACGCCTCGAACGCCATCGTCGCGTTGATGTAGTCGCGCAGTCCGTATCTTGGCGAGGTTTTACGCATGACGTCATTATCACACTGTGACGTCACAAATGAATTGTGATATCATCACGAGAACCATGAGTAGCAAAGCTGTCGCTCGCTCAAGTCGGCGCTCCGATTCCACCCGAATGAAGCGAGGGGGTGGACGGAAGGCGACGACCTTCCGTCTCGATCCTCGCCTGGAGAAAGGGTTGGTGCTGCTTGGCGAGGTGCGGAGAGTGCCGTTGAACCGACTCGTCAACGAAGCCGTAGGCGAGTACCTCGATACCCGCGCCGCGACCGTCGAAGCGGAACTCGAGGAGACGCTTCGCCGCGTCAAGGCTTACCGACAGGCGGACGCGGACTTCGAATCGGCGATCTCCAGGTTCGCCGACGCCGAAGCCGAATCGGCCGCTCAGGACCCAGTGGAGGGTCAGACTACTCGCGCAAAGGGACCCGCCCAGCGGTTGGTGCGCGAGCTGATACGTGGCTGACTGGGACGCAGACAGCCCAAGACTCCGGCAGAACCTCGTTGGCGTTCTTGGCGGCGTCCGGGATCGCGTCGCTCGCAGGGCGGTTCCAACCGCCGAGGACGCGCGGCGGTGGCAGGGTGACACGATGGCCGGGCTCACGGTGCCCGACAAGAAGTACGTCGGGCGCTTTCGCGGCGAGCCCGGCCTTGAGACGATGCGCGTCTGGGTCGGTGGGCACGAAGGCGCGCCGCCTGAGCGGGTCGCCTCGGAGCTCGCGGCTTTCGAACAAACCTTGCAGAGAGCGGTGGCCGCGCTGGACGCGCGGTACCCACGCGCGGAGGCGCTCGACACCGATGGCCTTGCGGCTGTCATCGATCTGTGCGCATGGGCGCATGCCGAGTGGGTTCGAATCCATCCGTTCGCCAACGGAAACGGCCGGACCGCGCGTATCTGGGCTAACGCGTTGCTGATGCGATACGGCTTTCCGCCGGCGATCCGGCTGCGTCCTCGCCCTGACGGCGGCCACGGGGACGCCGGCGCGGCGGCGATGAACGGCGACTGGCGACCCACAGTCGCCGTCTTTAGCCGGATGCTCGCCGCGTCGCTTGAGGAGTGACGCGGCTTCCGCTATTTCAATGCTCGCGCATCGCTCGCACGACTCCCACATCGTGATGTTCAAGCAGCGCAGGGTGATTTCGAGCTTGGCATGGCCAAGCAGGATTTGAATCTCGCGGACATCAAGGCCACCTTCAAGCCACCGTGACGCGCCTTCGTGTCGCGTCAGTTCCGGCACGATGAAGATCGAGGGAACCGGGATTCAGTCCAGCAGCGTGCCCGTCAGGGGGTGCCACTCCTTGTTGTCCGACCCAAAGCCGACGACGCGGCCCGTGTTGAAGTCGACGACCACCGAGAGCGTATGGCCTGATGCGGCGAGGTACGAGACCACGTGCACGCAATCGGCGATCTTCATCGTGGCGTACCGTTCTTCCTCACTCGACGCGCCCTTGCCAGGGCCCTCGAGAACGCGCCATACCAGCGTGCCGTCCTCGCGAAACGTGTGCTCGAACTTCATGCCCGCCACGGGCGGCTCAACGAACATCCAGCGGATCGTGGCTCCTCGAAGCGAGTCCATGCTAGGCCTCCTTTGTCCGCGGGCCGGACGGTGACCGACGCCGGCGACGAGCAGGACGATGATGAGCAGCGGGCGAAGACGCATGCGATTCTCCTGTCGACACTGGGAGGGTTGACCGGGCGAGGCGGGCGAGCCAGTCGCCTGCCGTCGTGAAGGCGTGTCCGGCTTTCCCGGCGCGCGCCAGAATGAACGCGCCTTCGAGCGAGAGGACGACCATCGTTGCAAACGAGCGCCGCGTTTCGACGTCCGGCCACGGGAGGTGGGAGGCAATTTCGTCCACCCACTGGTTGAAGCTGGCGTCACACACCTGTCGGAGGGAATGGTCGCTCGCACGAAGGTCGAGCGTGACGCCCGCGATCGCGCAACTCTTGTCGGCGCCAGCGGCTTCGAAACCCTTCGCGGCCATGCGAAAGAGGGCTCGCAGACGTGCGGGCAACGGCACGGCCGCGTCTTCGAACGCGTCCTCAAAGAGCCTGACGACCTTAGCGGAATGGAGCCGCAGGGTTTCGGCGACGATCTGCGTCTTGCCGCCGGGAAAGAAATGGTAGACGGAGCCGACCGGCGCTCCGCTGCGGGCGACGAGGTGCTTGATGCCGGCTCCTGAGAGGCCGCTCTCCCGAAGCAGCGTCTCGGCCGCCTGAATCATCCGTTCCCGGCTCCCCGCCTGATGCGTGGACAACGGCGTGATTATATAGACCGTTCTAAATAAATTCAACCCAAGGGAAGAAAGGCCCCAGCCTACGGCGGCGTATGGCGATCGCCGGCGTGCGGCTCACCGTCCGCCGCTGAAAACGCGGCATCGAGCAACAGCCGCATGCGGATGTAGTGCGACCCTGCCCAGTACACGCGACCGCAGCTCACGCACCTCGAGAACTTCTCGTAGTGCTCGCGTGTGCGCAGTGGGAGTGACTCGATCACGTCGTCCTTTGGAACGGACCGCAGCAGGACGTTGCATCGCACGCAGCGTGTGAACGGGGCCGCGCGGGCCCGGAGGTCGAATCGGCGCAGGACTTCCACCAGCTGCCAGCCCGGCCGTGTGTCACGGACGAAGTACCCGCGCATCACGTCGCGGTGCTTCAGCACGCCGACGTCGCGTGTGAGCACGGTACGATCCTCCGCCGCCGAGATCGCGACGATTTCGGTATCGGAATAATCGTTGCGGTACGCGACATCGAAGCCCGCCAGACGGAGATACGCGGCGAGGCGCCCGACATGAACGTCTGCCACGAAGCGCGGCTCGGCCTGAGGAGGTGGGCCGAGGTACACGGCGCCTGCGACCTCCAGCGTCCGGAACGCGGGATAGGCGGCCACGCGATCGCCGGCGCGGACGGTGCGGGTAAAGTCCACCATCCTGCCGTTCACGACGAGGTGATTGATTTCCGTGTGCGGAACACCGAGCGCTTCGACGAGGTCCTTGACCGAGGCGCCGCTCGCCACATCGCAGACGAGCGTCGCCTGTCTGCGCACCGCCGGCAGGAAGTCGTTCAGCGGCCCGTAAAAACGGAAAGAGGCTGTCGGCACAGTGCGGCACCCTGGCGCGGTCGCGGCGGACGCCTTGGCACCGGCCGCGGGCGGGGCGGCCGGCCACGAACGACGTGCACCGGCTGGCGAGGTGGCGAAGGACGGCGACCCACGACCTCTCGACTCAGACGCGCACCACCGACGCCCGTGCCGCGGCGTTCAGCCGGACGATGGCGCGGTCGTTGTTCGCCGTGGCGAGCACCACGAGGCAGCGATCCTGCGTGGCAGTCGCCGAGGCGTACAGGTGATGGATGTCGATCTCGTCTTCGACGAGCGTGTCGGTGATGCGCCGCAGCATCCCGGGCTTGTGCGGCATCTCCGTCACCACGACGTCGGCCTCGCGGACGTTGTCGTGCTGCGGGCGCAGCGCGTCCATCGCGCGTGCCGTATCGTCGGTGAGCAGCCGTATCACGACCTGGTCGCCCTCGACCCATGACGTCACCGCGAGCAGGTTGATGCCTTTGTCGGCGAGCGTCTTCGCCACGATGTTGAACGTGCCGATGGCATTCGGCATCCGGAGGACGATTTCCTTGCCTGATCGTGCTGTCAGCATGACGGGCGCTCCTTTCCTCCTGTCGGGACAAACACGAGCGATCGGGGAGATTATGCTCCAGGCGGTCGCGGGAATACCACTTCACGTCCTCATGGTCGACGGCCCAAGCGCACTCCTGGGTGCCGCGGCCGGGATCGGGCTGCAGGCAACGGCCGACAATCTTCCGCAGATCGCGGGGCGCCGCATCGATCGGGTCACGAAACTCGACCGCGATGTGGCACCTGGCCCGCGAAGCTTCACTCCGGCACCACTTCTCGCCGCCGCTTCGCGGTCGTCAAACGGACTCCCCTGCACTTGACGCTCCCCGGCCGCGGACGTAGAGTCCGGCCGGGGAGGTCCGTCCGAAGGTCGTCTGTGAGAAGGTACATCTGTGAATGGGTGGAGTAGGTGGTCGATGCCGTCTCGCGCGCTTTCCTGTCTTGCCCTGGCGCTGTGCGCCGGCCTGGCTCCGCGCTGTGTCCAAACCGAGGAACTCAAGGGCTACGCCGAATGGCGCAAAGGCGTGGTCCTCATCGTCGATGGCCAGCGGGTCGTATCGTCCGCGGCCACGAAACTCACGGGCACCGTGAAGACGCCCGACGAGATTCCCATTGGATTCGAGGTCAAGGCGACAGGCGCGCGTCGTGCTGACGGCGCCTTCGTCGCCACCTCGCTGGAAGCGAAACCCAATGGCTCGGCGCTGTTCGAGTCGGAAGTCCTCTCGGTCAGCAACGACATCGAGCGCCAGTGGCTGACGGGCGGCGCCGCGACCGAAGAGGAGGAGGTCGATGGCAAGACGGTCACGAAGGTCATTGGAAAACTGCAGCAGACCGGACCGGACGTCGATCGTGTGCGTCGCCTCGTCAGCCGGCTCGCGCCGCCCGGGCATCCCGCGAGCGAGTACCGCCTCTACGTGGTCCTCAACAACGACTGGAACGCGATGGCGATGGCCAACGGCGCCATTTGGGTCTTCAAAGGGCTGCTGGACGGCCTGGACGACAACGGCGTCGCGCTGGTGCTGGCCCACGAGATCGCGCACGTCACCCACGAACATCTGAGGGTGGCGTACCGGCGCGCCATCTGGACCACACTGCTCATGGTCGGCGGGGTCTATGCGGCCGAATCCATCGACAACCAGAAAGCGAAAGTCGCGCTGCAGATCGCCGCCGTAGTCGGACCGATGCTGATCGTCAACAAGTACAGCCGTACCCAGGAAGATCAAGCCGACCGCGTCGGCCTGCGGTATGCCTACGAAGCCGGCTTCGATCCCGCAGAGGGGCCAAGGCTGTGGGAGCGTTTCCGCAAGAAGTACGGCGACACGCCGCGCGCCCTCAACTTCATCCTCGGCGGCCATTCGACCATGACGGCGCGGATGAACAACCTGAAGAAGCAGGTCGCCCTCAACTACTCCAACGCGGTGGACTCGCCGGCGGCCGCCGCAGCCCACGCGCCTCTCCCGTCCGTGCCGCGCTCGCTGGACCTTCGCAAGCGCCCGCCCGCCAGTCCGTCGAGCGCCACGGCCGTGTGGCCCGGCCTGTCGATGGAACAGGTGCGACAGATTCTCGGGGAGCCGGAGCGCACGGAGAGCAAGGGAACCGCGGCGCGCTGGACCTACGACGACTGTGTGGTCGTGTTCGAGAACGGCCGTCTCAAGGACGTGGAGTTCCTCGGATAAACGGTGTCGATACGGCCGTGCCAAGCCTGAAAGTCCTCTCGCTCGTCAGCTCGATCGTCGGCGCCGCGGTCGTGATGCTGTGGCGCGTCAGCGAAACGCGCAGCCCGATCTCCGCCCGGAAGATCCTCATCCCCCCGATGGGCATGGCGACCGGCTTCGCCATGTTCCTGGTCCCGGTCTTCCGCGTCCCGTGGACGTGGGCCGTGGACGCGTTCCTGCTGGGCGCGCTGGTGTTCGCCTACCCGCTGCTGCGCACGTCGCGACTGGTCCGCGACGGCGACCACGTCATGCTGCAGCGCTCGAACGCATTCCTGGCCGTGCTCCTGGTGCTCGCCGGCGTGCGGATCGGCGCGCGCGGCTATTTCGACCAGATCCTCTCCGTCCAGCAGACGGCGGGGCTCTTCTTCATCCTCGCCTTCGGCATGATCCTGCGGTGGCGCACGCGGATGTTCCGCCAGTACCGCGCGCTGTCGAGCTGATCGCGCTCGACGAAGGCGCGGGTCGTGCCATCATACCCGTAGCGCTCGCGGTCGATCGTTGACGCTGCGCCACGTGGCTGACATGTCGCTCAAGGAGGAGGATCGCTGTGGCTGACAAGAAGATCATTGCGGTAGTGGGTGCGACCGGCGCACAGGGCGGCGGAGTGGTGCGCGCCATTCTGAACGACCCGGGCAGTCCCTTCACGGCGCGGGCACTGACGCGCGACGTCCACTCCGACAAGGCGCGCGCCCTGGCGGCCCAGGGCGCGGAGGTGGTCGCCGCGGACCTCGACGATCCCGGCAGCCTGAAGAACGCGTTCGCGGGCGCTCACGGCGCGTACTGCGTGACCTTCTTCTGGGCGCACTTCTCGCCCGAGAAGGAGATTGCGGGGGCCCGCGCCATGGCGCAGGCCGCGAAGGACGCCGGCGTCCACCACGCGATCTGGTCCACTTTCGAAGACACGCGCAAATGGGTGCCGCTCAGCGACGGCCGCATGCCGACGTTGATGGGCAAATACAAGGTCCCGCACTTCGACGCCAAGGCCGAGGGCAACGTCGCGTTCACCGAGCTCGGCGTGCCGACGACATTCCTGCTGACGTCGTTCTACTGGGAGAACTTCATCTACTTCGGGATGGGCCCGAAGAAGGGGCCCGATGGGAAGCTGGCGGTGACGCTCCCGATGGGCGACAAGAAACTGCCGGGGATGGCGGCCGAGGACATCGGCAAGTGCGCCTACGGCATCTTCAAGCGGGGCGACGAGTTCGTCGGCAGGACCGTCGGCATCGCCGGCGAGCACCTCACAGGCACGCAGATGGCCGCTTCCTTCGCGAAGGCGCTGGGCCAGGAGGTGGGCTACAACTCGGTGACGCCAGACGCGTACCGCAGCTTCGGGTTCCCCGGCGCGGAGGATCTCGGCAACATGTTCCAGTTCAAGCGCGACTTCCAGGCGGACTATTGCGGCGCCCGCAACCTGGACACCTCCCGCGCACTCAACCCGGCGCTCCTGACCTTCGACGAGTGGCTCGCGCAGAACAAGAGCCGCATCCCGCTCGACCAGTAGCGCGAGCACCGCGGCCAAGGAGCGCCATGCCCGGCGGCGCGATCGGACGAAACGGCGCCAGCCGTTTCGTCGGGCGCGTCACCAACGCCTTGCGCCTCAAGCCTGGCCAGGACCGCATTGGCACTCGTGTCGGCGCCGATCGGACCCGAGCTCGGCCCGATTACCCGCGTTCGTTCGGTGAATGATCCCGGCGATTGGCCGGCTCGTCGGTCGCGCTCAGAGCGCTGCACAACCAAGCCGGCAAGGGGCGCTGAAAGCACACGCGATAGGCCTGATAGTCCGCATCGCCTGCGTCGCACCGTTGCGCGGCAACTTGGCGGATGTGAACGAATTCGCTGCGCGGGCGTCCGGCCGGACACGCTGTGGAAATACGAATCCCCTCGCTCAAGTCTGCAACCGTCAGCGAGCCGTCGATTCGCAGACGCAGCCCACCAGGTCCAAGGTCGACCAATGACGAATCGATCGGACGTCCGGCACACGAAAGCCGCAATCCAGCCTTGGCCACTGATTCGCCGGACACGCGCTCGAACAGCCTCCGGGATGGGACGCAGAAGCAGTTTTCGCGAATCGCGTCCATTCGCTGGAGCGGGATCTCGGCTTGCGCAGCCTTTGAGCGGCGGAGGTCGATCGGCAGCCTGAAATCCACGCCGCCCAGATGATCGGCGATCACTTGCGCCATCGTCAGCGTGGATTCGCTCTTCCACAAGTACTCGAAGTGGTTTCTCAGCATGTTGAACGGCGGCTCGCCCAGTTCGGATGCACCCTCGGCACTGACCGCCGTGTACTCGTAGATCGGCAGCTCCCCGCTCACGTACTTGCGATCGAGGCTCAACCGGCCCTTCTGATAGTGCTCAACGAGCAGCACGTCATCCACCCTCAAGACGAAACAGTCGGGATCCTGCGTGCCAAAACGCACGCTGAGGACCACGTTGGAACCAGCGAGGCGATCCGCCAGGTGATGCCAGAAATTCAACGCGGCTCGGCAATCCTGGTAGAGACCGGACTCGCGGTAGTAGCCCAGATCGTCTTCGAAGGCTGGCGGACGCGGCGGGCAATCAATTGAAAATGGCGTTCTCCGAACGCACGGACGGTTCCACGTCGCTTCGGCAATCGCGCGATTGCGCGCCGACACCGAGAACGGATAGATGAGAATCACTTTGATGCGAATCGATTGACTCGCGGGCCTGGGCTTCAGAATCGCCTCGAGGAATTGCGCGGCGACATCAGGCCAGGGCCCTGCCGGCAGCAGGAGCAGCCCCGCCACGCCCGACAGACAGACTTCGTGGCGTCCTGACGTCCTGAGGACTGTAACGAGATGCAGCGCCTCCTTGCCAAAACCGGGATCGCGCCGGCACCGGAACATGCGTACGAATCCGTGCTCATCGCGGCCGACTTGGAGCGCACGAATCGCCACAACGAGGTCACGGATCGCCTCGAGCAATGTCACCAGGTGACGATAGATGAGACGGTCGATTGCGAGCGTGGCGAAGCCAACAAAGAAGAGTCCTTCGCCAGCGGTCAGCCACATCTCGCTTCCACGGCTCCACCCCGCAATCGCCGACAGGAGACCGATGCCTGCGCAGGCGAGGCCGATGCGCTCATGGTGCTGCAGCTTCCTCATCGTCTTGTTCCTCCGCCCCCGCAATCGGCGTGCGGATGTACCCAATATTGAGGGCTCAGCAGTTTGTTGTCAAATATCAAGTCGCGCTAGGCACTTATATATGTCTTGAAGTTGGTAAAAAAAGTATGACGCACGTTGTCATCTGCATGCTTTAGTGTTATGCTCGTCGTCATGAAACCGACCCAGCAAAAGGCCGGAAACCCCCTTCCGACACCCGGCGACGGTCCGAAGCGCAAGCCCATCACTCCGGAAGACAAGATTCGGATGACACTGCTCAGGTTCGAGCTGGACGGGCAGGGCCGCCTCCAATCTGTGGAGGACGTCGCCGGACGTGTGGGGCGCAATGTGGCCGTCGTGAGCCGCGCGATCGCAAGTGCCTTCGCGGAGCGACTGGTCGAAGTCAGGCGCGTCGAGGCCGACTCAGTTGTTCGCCTGCCTGCATTGGAAGAGCGAATAAAGCAGCGCTACCGCGAACTGTGCGGGGTGGTTGTCGTACGTGAGGTTCCGATGGAGGGTGAGGACCCTCGTAGTCGCAACGATCGGATCCACAGGAACCTGGGGTGGGCAATGGGCGAACTCATCGCGACTGGCACGCTGTTCCGTGACAAAGACCGTATCGGCCTGGGCAGCGGCCGAGGTGTGTTCTACACCGTTGAAGCACTGGTTCGAAAGCTTCCGCTGTCGGTCGGGGATGTCACGATCGGTTCTCTGACCGGTTCGGTCTACGCACGCGACCATTCCGGTCAACTGAACCACATGCTCGACGCTGATAATCATACGGCGCACCTCGCAGGCTGTTTTTCCGGCCGCGCTCAACTGCGGTTGATCTCGCATCCGATTGCTTTCAAGACGCCGTCTGCTCTGAAGGAAGTACAGAGATTGACCTGGTTGGGTGAATGGGACGAGCGATCGCGTCCGACGCACGCGCTGATGGGAGTCGGCGCACTGATTCCCGGCCATCGCCTGCACGAAGAGGCCCGATCCTCCGACAAGAACGAGTGGCTCAGCCCGATCGCTGAGTTCGTCGAACCGCTCGTGGACATTTGCGACAGCATCCGCAGCAGGTTCCCGCGATATTGTCCCGTCATGGATCTGTGCAACCGATTCTTCTTTGTTGAACCGCCGCCCGACGTGCAGATTGATGGCGGTACCCGCGATGACATCGGCCGGTTACTGGCTGGGCTGAACGAGAGATTGTTGACGGTTACGCCGGAGCAGTTGGCCGAAATCGAGTCGATCATCCTTGTGGCGGGCGGCGAAAACAAGGACCTGATCGTCAAGAACCTGCTGCGCAACCGCAGCCGGTATCCCTACAGGGTTCGATATCTCTGCACCGACAGCCTCACCGCCAGTGCATTGCTCGACGACTGAGAGACGAGCGCGTCGACGAGGGCCTCGACCGGCGCCCCGCTCGCCACATCGCAGACGAGCGTCGCCTGTCTGCGCGCCGCCGGCAGGAAGTCGTTCAGCGGCCCGTAGAAACGGAACGAGGCAGTCGGCACAGTGCGGCACCCTGGCGCGGTCGCGGCGGACGCCTCGGCACCGGCCGCGGGCGGGGCGGCCGGCCACGAACGACGTGCAGCGGCTGGCGGGGAGGCGAAGGACGGCGCCCCACGGCCCTCGACTCAGGCCCGCATCACGGCCGCTTTCGCCGCGGCGTTCAGCCGGACGATGGCGCGGTCGTTGTTCGCCGTCGCGAGCACCACGAGGCAGCGATCCTGCGTGGCAGTCGCCGAGGCGTACAGGTGATGGATGTCGATCTCGTCGCCGACGAGCGTGTCGGTGATCCGCCGCAGCATTCCGGGCTTGTGCGGCATCTCCGTCACCACGACGTCGGCCTCGCGGACGTTGTCGTGCTGCGGCCGCAGCGCGTCCATCGCGCGCGCCGTGTCGTCGGTGAGCAGCCGTATCACGACCTGGTCGCCTTCGACCCATGACGTCACCGCGAGCAGGTTGATGCCTTTGTCGGCGAGCGTCTTCGCGACGATGTTGAACGTGCCGATGGCATTCGGCATCCGGAGGACGACTTCCCTGCCTGGTCGTGCTGTCAGCATGACGGGCGCTCCTTTCCTCCTGTCGGGACAAACACGAGCGATCGGGGAGATTATGCTACCGGTTGGCCGCAGCCGCCACTTCTTCGAGGCCGTACCGCTCGAGAAGATCCCGCATCACGCCGGGCAGGACGCCAGCTTGGCGCGCCCTCTCCTCGATATCTCGAATCATGGCCTTGATGTCCTGGGCGGCGGCGGTCACGTCCGACCACAGGATCCGGCAGGTGGGCGTGGACTCGTTCGCGGTCTGTATGGTTCCGGAGCCGCCCGGCGAACCAAACGGAACCAGCCAGTCCGTCCGCCTGCCCGCGCACGCGGCCGTGTAGCGATCGAAGTTCGCGGCGAACTCCTCGGTCAGCTTCCGGCACCTTGTGAGCGACGTGCTGAACATACGATCCGCACGCACTCGCGCGACGTCCAGCTCTGACGGCTGATCGTCCGAACGAACGCCGGGCACCAGGGAGGCGAGCGACGACTGCGTCGGCAAAACCGACTGGCGGCCTTCCAGAAGCGGAATCGCGTAGTCGACCGCGACGGCGAAGGCGAGCTGCTCCGCTCGCATGAGCTTCATGGTGGTGATGCCGATCACCAGGCCCCTTCGGTCCAGCAGCGGTCCGCCACTGTTGCCTGGATTGATGGCGGCGTCGGTCTGCAGCAGCGTGATCCCGGTAACCGTCCGAAGGCCGCTCACGATGCCCCGGGTGACAGTGTTGTCGATGCCGAGCGGCGAGCCGATGGCCAGGACCTCCTGTCCGACACGGACGTCGCCCAGCCGCCCGAGCGTGAGGACGCCGTGCCGCCCGGACGAGCGTTCGACTCTTACCGTGGCAAGATCGACAGCGGCCTGCCGGGTCACGACGCGGCCAATCTGCTGGGATCCGTCGTACAGCCGGACGAGCACCTCCGTATGCCCCGAGACGACATGCTCATTCGTCACCAGCATGTCGTCGGTCACAAAGAACCCGCTTCCGCTGACATTGCCGGAGCGCAGCGACACGACGGCGGGGAGCGCGCGCCTCACGATGTCCTCGACTTGCGAAGCCGACCCCGCGGCGACTGTGTCAGGAGGCGCGCCCGCGTCCGCACGAGGAGCCGCAGGAGACCCGACAGGGACCGGCAGCGTCCTGGCGGATTCGGGGAGCGGAGGAGCCGGCGGCGTGGCGATCTTGTCCGGACTCGCCTTCACGGAGGGAGCTCCTCCGCGAACCTGCACGGCGTCATGCAACAACAACCAGCCAAGAGCCACTGCCAGAACAGCGGCAATCCCCCAGCCGGCAATCGCGGCGCTCGAGGCACGAACGGATCGAATGGGGGCCGGCGACGCCGCGTCTTCGGCGACGAGCGGCGGCGCCTCAGAAGCGAAGACTTCACCGCAGCGACACTGCCGCACGTGCTTCGGAACGACTCGTTGACAGCGCGGACACTGCCGCGAGAACTGGGCTGATCCGTCGGGCATCGGGTCGCTCCAAGTGGACAGCAATTACAACCACGGAAGCACACGGAAGAACACGGAAGTTCAACTGCTGGGGGCCACTTGATGATACACCCCTCCGGGTCGTCAGTTCCGAGGCCGCGTCGTCGTCGGCTGATGCGACGGCGTCACTCGCAGGAAGAGGCCTTGTTTCGCAGGCACGACGACCGCCCGCGGGTCGATCTCGGCGGCGGGTTGAAGCGCCGTCGATCACGCTCGAGATCGCCGGGGCGCGATGGAGTCGAGGCGCTTCGGGGAGTCACAACGCGCGACGGAGCAGCTTCTGGTCGAGATCGTCAGCCCGCTTCGGGTCGGCGGGCGGAAGGTTCCCGCGCGCCGGCGACTGGGTACTCCGGCCGCGGCGCTCATCCACCCACGCCATGAGAAAACGGATCAGGCGCTCGTCCGGATCGTACGGTTTACCCTGGCCGAGGTGCTCGGGCCACTCGAGCGCGGCTTCCAGATGCGCGTATGCCCCGTCGAATCGGCTGGACTCGATCGCGGTGAAGGCCGCCACCGTGTGCGCCTGCACGTACAGTTGGTGGCTTTCACGCGAATTCTCAGACGGCAGCACGTGCGTCTTGTCGAGGATCGCAATGGCTTCGGCCGCGCGATCCAGGTTGACGAGTGATCGCACGTGCAGCAGATCGAGGTTGAAGTCGCTCGGGAACCGTTCGCGCGCGCGTTCCGACGCCGCCAGCGCATCGCTCCAGCGGCGCTTCTGCTGGTAGTACCGGACAATCGGGATGCGAATGTTCCGATCCGCGCCGGCCAGCCGCTCCGCCTGGAGGAGATCCGCCTCGGCATCGCCGCCGGCGAGTTCCACCAGCGAGGCGCGCGTGGCGTAGAAGGCGGCGACGTCCGGGGCGTTACCGAGTGGGCGATTAGCTCTTCCCGAATGATGCGCGGGCCCTCCAGCAGGAGGTCGCGATCCACTCACATCAACCTGATTCGCACGCCGCCGAGGAATGCGCCGTGGCCTGAGCCGACGTCCCTGGTAGGTATGACAATCTGATACTGGCCGAAGGCGCCGACACGCGAGGCGATGGCAAGGTCAAGGGTGACCACCGCCTGCACGGACAAGGCGCCGTTGCTGAAACGGTTGGTGTAACTCGTACACGACACCGCGCCGTGGCAGCCTTCCAGCGTTTGGGTGAAGGCCCGATGGAGCTGCATGAAACCTGGTCCGCCGCCCGCGGACAGCGTGACCCCGCCGCTCGATCCGGACGCGAGGACGTTGAATCCGTATGCGCTCGTGACCCACTGCGTGCGCTGCGTCAGACGATCGACGGTGCCCTCCGGCCCGTTTGGCCCCTGGAACGTCACGTTCGTGCGGACCTCCCCGGACGAGTGCCGCCATTCGCCGGCGAACACCTCGACGCGGACGTGATCGGACGTCGCCATGCGTACGCCCGCGGTCCACGCGGCGGCCTGGAACTGGAGATCGCCGTGCCACGGGTCCGCGATCCCGCCTCCGGCACTCACGCTGACGCGCTCCTGCGGCGGATCCTGCGCCGCGATCGGCATCGCGATGCCGAGCGCCACCGCCGCCAGCACAATCTGTCGAGCACATCGCATCATCAGCCTCTGCACGTAAAGGCGTAAAAACCCGCCCGAACGGCTCGCGCGGGTACGCCCGGCGGGCACGAGCCTGTTCGAGTGCTATGACGGCAGTCATATACACCGAGGTGGCCGGACAGCGACACCAGAGATGGTTGATCCCCTGAAGGGTCCGGAGGACCCGCAATTTACGAAGCGGCGTTTCTCTATGAAGGCTGAGAAACGACCGCCAACGGTAGGAAACCGCGCGTGCCACTCGAGCCCGCCCCCTGACGATCTAGCGCGGAAACACCGGCTGGCACCACGCGACCTGGCCGTTGCTCTCGAGGACCTTGGCGCGCACGTAGGGCTCGGCGCCCGTGAACGCATAGGTGGCTGGGCTGGCGGTCGCCGTCTTCAGGATCTGACCGCCGGCGCCGATGAACTGGATCCGGTACTTCGAGAACGTGGTCGCCTTCACGGTTACGGTCATCGACGTCGCGTCCACCTGATAGTCGCTCAGCTCGACGCCCGTCGACGCGTAGAAATCACCCCGCTCCATCGCTTCCAGCAGAGCGCGCGCCTCCAGCTTCGCCGCGCGCACCACGACCCATCCGCGCCCGGGACCGGAGGCGAGCGGATTGCCCGGGTCCTTGAATACGTGCGCGTCGTCCACCGCGATCCCGTACAGCCGGACGCCGCTCGACAGGAGCGCGTCCCATACCTCTTCGAGGCCAGGCACGGTGCCGCCGCCGGCGTTGTTCACCTGAGGATGCCCGTTGTAGATCTCGAACAGCTTGTTGTTCCTGACCTGCTTCAGGTCGTCGGCGGTGATCGCCCAGCGGAAGTTCGGGTGGTTGATGTGCGGCACGCCCTGCTCGCGCCGAATCGCGTCCACGTTGCGCTGCAGGACGTCGACGACCGACTGACCGCCCTGGGGATCCACCTTGTGCGCAACATCGAGGCCGTTGACGTGCAGCTGCTTGCCGGCGAAACGATCGCTCACTTCTTCGCCTTTGACGATCAGGAATTTCTCGTCGGCGCCGTGCAGCGCGTTGAGGCCGTCCACCGACGTCAGGTGGTTGTGATCCGTCAGCACGAGGAACTGATAGCCGTGCTCGCGGTACCAGCGCACCACGTCGTCGGGCGTGCTGTCGCCGTCGCTGTTCAGCGTGTGGGTGTGGGTGTTGCCTTTGTACCAGTGCCGGGTCGGCGCCTGGCCCGCCTGCAGCATGACACCGGCCGCGAGGAGGGCCGCCGCCGACGTCGAACAAAGAGGAGGTCTCATCGGCAGGCTATCTGCGCCGCACGGAGCGGAGCACCTCGGCGATCAGCTCCTCCGGGCTCTCCTCCATGTCGCGGTTCATCACCATCACCCGCAGGTTCGCCGGTCCCTCGTCACGAAGCCTCGAGACGTCTCCCTCCGGCGCGATGACGAGATCGGGACGAAGGGCGGGCAGCACGCGCAGCGCCTCTTCCGCGGTCGTGCTGGTCGCCACCGCGAACCGGAGCTTCGCGAGTATCGCTTCCGACTGATCCTTGACCTCCGCGTCGTCGCCGACGAGCAGCACGAGCGGAGCGTAGCCGGGGCGGTCCTCGGGGCGGCGCCCGCCGCGCGGCTGATGACGGCGATCCGGGCCGTGCCGATGCTCGATGATGTGAGGCATGGGCACACGTTACTACGGAAACGCATCCAAGCTGAAGCTTCGCGATACAACTCCCAACTCCCAACCGCCAACTCCCGATTCCCAAGATCGAGCCCGAGGGTTGGAAGTTGGAAGCTGGGCAACGATTGGGGATGGCACGAATGTGGCAGCAGGCACCTGCCAGGATTCGTGCAGGCCCAGGAGTGGCACTCCCGCTACACGCTTTCGGCGCGTGCGTGGAACGCGGCGCGCCACATTGTGCATCAGTCTTACATGGCAGCCCGCTCGCCTCGGCCCCTGGGGGCATCGAGCGCGGCCGTCTACGTATTATCCGGCAGGGTCACGACGCGCCATGGCAACAGCGCAGCGGTACATCCTCATCGTGGAAGACGACGCCGATCTGCGAGGGATGTACCGCGTCGCGCTGACGTTGGCCGGCTACGCGACGGCCGAAGCGGGGGATGGCCTCGAGGCGCTGCGGCAGATCGAGCGGGACCTGCCGGATTTGATCGTGCTGGATCTCGGCCTTCCCACCATCAGCGGGCAGAACGTGCTGGAGGATCTCACCTCGCGCGCCGACACACGTCAGATCCCCATCGTCGTCGTGACGGGCTCCGTGCAGGCGGTGGACGAGGGATCCGTCGCGTGCCTGCTGAGCAAGCCGGTCGGTCCCGACAAGCTCATCGCCACGGTACGAAAGTGCCTGGGCAATCCGATGGGCGACTGGCGCGCCTGAGCAGGCGGCCGTTCATGCGGGGTGCAGTGCTTACGGCTCCCAGCGGACGGCAAATCTGACGGCGGCGCCACGCGAGGGCGCGAGAGACGCGCTCGACATCATCGGTCGCTGATAGAGCGTCGTGCGTCCCTGGATCAACGCGTCGATGCCGACGCCGACCGAGCCGTACAATGCGGTCGACATCACCGCGAACGCGATGCGCGTGCCGGCGCCGCACCCGCCGATGTGGCCGCTGGAGTTGCTGCAATCCGCTATCGCGCCGCCGAGCAACCCCATTCCCAGCCCGGCGACCGATCCAATGATGGCGCCGTTCTTGAGCGAGTCGCCGCGCTTCTGAACGCTCCAGACGTGCCCGAGATCGAACTCGCGCTCGCGCCCGTCCACGAGCATCACCACCGATGTACTGTCGAGGCGCAGCAGCTTCCCCGCCGTCTCGACTCCCGCCTCGTCCCGGACGTATACGGTTGACAGGGCACTGGTCCTGAGACCGGGCGCCGGCGCCGTGTCCTGCGCCAAAGCAGTGGCGGACCAGAGAAGCGGGAGCAGCGCGAACATGTAACGGGTCATCATCCCTCCACCCGGAAGGATACGCGGGCGGCGGGCGGTAAGTCCTTCGCCCGGGATGAAGGAACTCTGAAAATACGCTGAAGCTGCGAGCGTCGAGGCCGGCGGGCGTCAGACGCGCGCAGCCAGCACCGACCGAAGTGCGCGGATATGGGCGGGCGTGGTGCCGCAGCAGCCGCCGAGCACCGCCACGCCAGGCTGCAGCAGCGCCGCGGCGGCCTTCGCAAAGTCTTCAGGCAACTCGGCGTAGACGAGCTGGCGCCCCTGCCGGAGCGGCAGCCCGGCATTCGGGCGGATGGCCACTGGCAGGCGCGAATGCGCCGCGAAGGCCTCGGCGACGACGGTCATCTGCCGCACGCCCTCGCCGCAGTTCGCGCCGACGACATCCGCGCCGGCTTCGGCGAGCAGCCGCGCGGCCGCTTCCACCGACGTCCCCATCAACGTGTAGGGCCCCCGCGGCGTCAGCTCGAAGGTCATCGTGGCGATCACCGGAAGTGCGGGCGCCACGCGCTTTGCCGCGTGGATCGCGAGCACCGCTTCGGCCGGATCGCTCATCGTCTCGATGCACAGGAGGTCCGCTCCCGCCTCCGCGATCGTCTCTATCTGCGCCGCGAAGGCCGCCTCGGCGGCGTCGGGCCGAAGGTCGCCGAGCGGCGCGAGCAGCCGGCCGGTCGGGCCAATCGAAGCCGACACGTATGCGCGCCCTTCCGCGATGTCGCGCAGAATCGCGACGCCGGTCGCGTTGATCTCCACCGCGCGCTGCTCGAGCCGATGGCGGCTGAGCGCGAGGGTCGTGCCTCCGAACGTGTTGGTGGTGAGGATCTCGGCCCCCGCCTCGAGGTATTCGCGAGCGATCGCGCGCAGGATTTCCGGGCGTTCGAGCGTCCACGTCTCGGGGGATTGATTGGGCGGCAGGCCGCGCGACATGAGCATCGAGCCCCAGGCCCCGTCGGCGAGAATCACCCCGCGCCGCAGCCGCTCGACGAATGGAATCACGACCGGCGCGCCTGGACGAGCGCGCGGACGCCCTCGACCGCGTGCTGGGCGTCCGGGGCGTACGCGTCCGCGCCAATCTCGCGCGCGAACTCCGCCGTCAACGGCGCCCCGCCGACGATCGTCCGAACCGTCGCGGTCGCCGCGTCCTCGCGCAGTTGCTCGATCGTGTCCTGCATGCCGGTCATCGTCGTCGTCAGCAGCGCGGACAGGCCGACGACGTCCGCCCGCTCCTCGGCGGCCGTCTGGGCGAAGCGCTCCGGCGCCACGTCGGCGCCCAGATCCACCACGCGAAAGCCGGCCCCCTGCAGCATGATGCCCACGAGGTTCTTGCCGATATCGTGCACGTCGCCGCTCACCGTGCCGATGACGACGGTGCCCGCCGAGCGCGCGGCGTTTCCGACGAGCAGCGGCTCGAGCAGCGCCATGCCGGCCTGCATCGCGCGGGCGGCGAGCAGTACGTCGGGCAGGAAGATCTCGCGGTCGCGGAAACGGCGGCCGATCACCGCCATCCCCGCCAGAAGGCCGCCCTCGAGGATGGCGGCCGGCGCCACCGCGCCGGCAATCGCGCGGGCCGTCAACTCGCGGACGG
The DNA here is from genome assembly GCA_001767455.1 of Acidobacteria bacterium RIFCSPLOWO2_12_FULL_66_21. Classification (GTDB taxonomy): domain Bacteria; phylum Acidobacteriota; class Vicinamibacteria; order Vicinamibacterales; family 2-12-FULL-66-21; genus 2-12-FULL-66-21. Next base: position 77,340 of record MELC01000080.1, on the reverse strand, counting down.
CGGCATCGTCCCCCTCCTGGAGCCGTTGCGAGAGCAGGTCGAGCATGGTCACATCATCCTTGCCGGCGCACCGAAGCCATCCGGCGGCAGCAGTCCTTGGTGAGACACGGTTCACAGAAGTCGAACGTTGGACGGAACGTGTGCGTGTCAGGAGAGCCGGCCACGAGGACGCCCGACACGGACTTGATCGGCTGCATCAGGCAGCGAGCCGACAAGGTGATGCCGATCTCGATTGGCACCAGCGCGCGGAAGAGCGCCGCCTGGCCGCTGACGTCCCAGCCGCAGTAGCCCGGGCTGTACGGCAGGACGCGCAGGCCGGGTGCCGGCCCCGTGTCGCCGAGCGCGAGCCTGTAGCATTCGCCCAGCCGATCCGCCACGCGCTCGGCGGCGGCGGACGCGAACGCGTCGAGCGCCCAGCCCGACGGCGCATCGCCCGCGCGAAATCGCTGGCGGATCTCCGCGTCGACGCCCGCGCCGAGCGTCGCCGCGAACAGGGCGAGCGCGCCGGCGCGGGGCACGACGTGGTGCAGCGGCGTGTCGCCGGCGCTGCCGCGCGCGTCGGCGTACAGACGCAGGAACTCTTCGGCGGACACCGCTTCGAACACGCCCACGGGACGCGCGAGCTTCTCGAACGCCGTGGCGGCGGCGCCCTCGAGCGCTTCGAGCCGCGCGGACACAGGCGTGTCCTCGGGCATCTGCATACGGCGCAGCACCTCGGCGCGACCCGGCCGCACGTCGTCGCATGTGAAGCGAACCAGGCGTCTCATCGAGAGTTGGGGACGGCTGAAGTATACGCCGAACGGCGTGCCGCGCACTCACAGGGGAAGGGAAGAAAGAGAGACGGATGTTCAACAGAAGCAGGAAAGAAGGAAAGACAGATGTTCAACCGGAGAAGGGAAGAAGGGAGGGACTTCTGTTTTTTGGGAAAACCAATAGAAGCCTTCCCTACTTCCCTCCTCCTGTTCAATTCGTGACAAGCCTCCCCTGCTTCCCTGCTCCTGTCAGGACTCGGCGGCCCGGACGAGCTGTTCGACGTTCTCGGGCGGCGCGTGCGGCGGTACCGAGCAGGCGGTGCTCAGGATGTACGCGCCCGCGCGGCCGGCAATCGCCATCCGGGCGCGCGCGTCGCGATAGCAGTCCTCGGGCGTGCCGCGAAGCACGGTGTTGACCGGATCGATATTGCCCTTGATGAAGCAGCCGTGGCCGAGCTGCCGCCGCGCGTCCGCAAGATCGACGGTGCCGAGCGGCGGCGGATCCAGCGTGTCAATCCCATCGGTGCCGGTCTCGGTCATGAGATCGAGGCGGTCGCCGATCGCGCCGCACGTGTGCGTGTAGACCGGCGTGCCGGGGTGCTCGCGCTTGAGCGCGGCGATCAGCCGCTGCTCGTACGGCAGAACGAATGCCCGGTAGTCCTTGCGGGAGATCAGCCCGCCGCCGGCAAAAGCGGAGGAGATCAGCACGGCATCGGCGCCCCCGGCGACGTGTCCGCGCGCGAGCGCGATGGCTCCGGCGGTCAACCGATCGAGCGCGGCGTGCACTCTGCCTGCGTCCTGGACGAGCGACATCATCCCGGCCGAGCACCCGACAAGCTCCATCCACTGCGAGAACGGCGAGAAGACTTCCGCGTGGACGGAGGCGTCCGGGGCCGCGGCGCGCACCGCTTTGAGCGTGTCCCAGTGCCAGGGTGGAAAGAACGCGCCGCCCGGGTCCGCGGGCTGCGCCTCGAAGCCCCACGTCTGCGGATAGGTCGGACCGGCAATGTCGTGCGGTTCGACATAGAACAACCGATCCGGATCGACGTCCGCGGGCGCCGGCTCATGGCGCTTCCATGTCGCGGCGAGCACGACGCGCGGATTGTCGTCCGGCGCGACGATGGTCAGGCGGTCGCCAGGCCAGTGGATCACCCGGCGCCCGCGCCGATTCTCGATCGAACGCACGAACCGGCGCCAGCGGGGGTCGCGACCAGGGAGATTCACGAGAATGCCGTCGAAGCGATACCGCCGCTGCAACGCGATCAGCGAAGAGGCGAACGCGGCGGTGTCGTGCCAGACATCCACGGCGTCCAGACCGGCGTTGAGGAAGTAATGCCCCAGGGCGAGCTGGCACATGACGGGGACCCGGTCCGGCCGTCCGCGGGCCGGATGCATGGCGATCGCCATGCGTTCGCGGCTGGTCATCGCTTCTTCGAATCCGGATCCGGCTCCAGCCGATCGTCGTCCCAGGAGTATCGGAAACGGCCGTGCTCGTCGCAGAGGTAGAACAGACCGATCCGCTCTCCCACGGCGAGATCCCGGTGCATGTCAGCCCCGCATTCCGGACACTTGTTCAGTTGTTCCCACCTGGGCTGCGGAGATTCGGTTTCGTCACCCATCGGTACGGCTCCGGTTTGTGTGAGGCGCGGTGGCCCGAGCGTAGCAAGACGGCCGGCCGGGTGCCAGCGTTTTCGGATGTGCCGGATCTTGCATTGGTTGGCCTGTCGCGCCGGGTTCTCGCATCTTTACGCACTCATTCATTCGGTGACCCAACGGAAATCCGGCAGCGACGACAATCCGGCGTCGGACCCGACTGCCGGAGGAGGACCGCATGGCGAAAGACACCCTGAGCGTTACGGACAATCGCACCGGCCGGCAGTACGAGATCCCCATCACCGATGGGACGATTCCCGCCCCGGAGCTGCGCAAGATCAAGACATCGACCGAGGATTTCGGCCTGATGTCCTACGACCCGGCGTATCTCAACACGGCAAGCTGCCGCAGCAAGATCACGTTCATCGACGGGGACCGTGGCATCCTGGAGTATCGCGGGTATCCGATCGACCAGCTGGCCGAGCACTGCACGTATCTCGACGTGGCGTACCTGCTGCTGTTCGGGGAGCTGCCGAGCCCGGACCAGAAGACGTCCTGGACCCGCCAGATCACGACCCACACGATCGTGCACGAGAACATCAAGAAGTTCGTGGACGGGTTCCAGCACGACGCGCACCCGATGGGCATGTTCCTGAGCACGGTGGGCGCCCTGTCGACCTTCTACCCGGACGCGAAGAACATCTTCAGCGAGGACATCCGGCGGCGGCAGATTCACCGGCTGATCGCCAAGGTGCCGACCATCGCGGCCTACGCCTACCGTCACAGCATCGGCATGCCGTACGTGCTGCCGGACAACGACCTGAGCTTCCCCGGCAACTTCCTGAACATGCTGTTCAAGATGACCGAGCTGAAGTACAAGCCGAGCCCCGTGCTCGAGCGCGCGCTGGACGTGCTGTTCATCCTGCACGCCGACCACGAGCAGAATTGCAGCACGAGCGCGATGCGCGCGATCGGCAGCTCGCACGCCGATCCGTACTCGTCGCTCGCCGGCGCGGCCGCCGCGCTCTACGGCCCGCTGCACGGCGGAGCGAACGAGCAGGTGCTGCGCATGCTGGCGCTCATCGGCTCCAAGGACCGGATCCTCGAGTTCATCACCGACGTGAAGCAGGGCAAGGGCAAGCTGATGGGATTCGGGCACCGCGTCTACAAGAACTACGACCCGCGCGCCAAGATCCTCAAGAACATGGCGCACGAGGTGTTCGAGGTCTGCGGCCGCAACCCGCTCATCGACATCGCCGTCGAGCTCGAGCGCATCGCGCTGCAGGACGACTACTTCGTGTCCCGCAAGCTGTACCCGAACGTCGACTTCTACTCCGGCCTGATCTATCAGGCCATGGGATTCCCGGTGGACATGTTCCCGGTGCTGTTCGCCATTCCGCGCACGGCGGGCTGGCTCGCGCAGTGGGAAGAGATGCTGCTGGACCCGGAGCAGAAGATCACCCGGCCGCGTCAGGTGTTCATCGGGCCGAAGCGGCGTGACCTCACGATCGCCAAGGTCTCGACGAGCAAGGCCACGACGATCGTCTGACGACGCGTCGAGTCACGGAACGGGCCGGCGTCCGGCGTAAGCCGGGCGCCGGCCTTCTTGTCTATGTCGCGGAAATGCCCGCGGCGTTCCGGGCGGGCTGATCGGCGGATGGCTCTGGCAACACGCGCCGCACCTGCCGCTCGAAGTCGCCTCCGCCGTCAGCGCCGCCGGATTGATCGCGTTCATCGCCGCGGCGACGTCACGGGGCTCCAGCAGGTTCTAGAACCCTAGGAACCTGCCGCCGGCGGCTTTGCCGGCCCAGCCAGGTCGTTCCAGTTCAGGATGGCGTTGAACACCATGTTGAACTCGGCGTGGTTCTGCCAGCGGTAGATCGGGTTGTTCGAGAACAGCACCACGCGGCCCTTGCCGGAATAGCCGCCCGGCAGATCGATCGCGAAGGGGCGCTGGCGGATTTCGTCCGCCCCTTTCATCAATCCGCTCAGCACCGAGTCCGCGCCGCCCACGTAACGCGCGAGCACCGCTCCCTGATCCGGCTGTGCCACGCTCATCAGCGGGCCGCCGAGATACTTGACCGCCATGATCTTGTCCGTGTAGCCGTAGAACACGGGGTGATCGAGACGGAGGATCTCCGCGTTGACGAGCGGCCGCGGCGCGTAGAAATCGCGAGTCGTCGAGGCCGACGTGTCCGCGGTCCGCGCGAGACCCATCTCCGCCGGGAAGCGCACGGCCTCGCCCATCGCGACGAGCGTACCGCCTGAGTCGAGGAACTTCGCGAACGCATCGACCCCCTCGCCGCCCATGCCGCCGGTGATGTCGGGGGACTCTCCGTACATCCCGAGGAACCGGTACTTCTCGCTCTTCTGGTAGGGCACGGGACGCGCCGCCGGCGGCTGGAAGACGGCCTGCCGGCTTGCCGCCTGTGTCGGCATGACGATGACGTCGTAGTCGGCGCGCAGGTTCCCCTTCCGGGCGCGTTCCTTGTAGATCAGGTCGTAGGGGATCCCGAACCGGTCGAACGTGTACCGCACCCAGCCGATTTCCTGCGTGCCGTTCCACGTCGAGTAGATCGCGACGCGCGGCGCGTCCGCGTCGTGCATCCCCGCGCCGGGCATGGACGACAGCGCGACGGCGGTCAGCCCGAGCTCCTCGATCGCCGCGCGCGCGGCCGCGAGATCCGCCGGCGGACCGATCACGAACGACCCCGCCGGGAGCTCCACGCCGTCGGCGGTGAAGCTCTTGTCAGCGATCCGCATCGGCAGGCTCCGCAGCCTGTAGCGGAGCGCGATCATGTTGTTCGACCCCAGATGCGCGACGGCCAGGCCGGCCGTGCCGCTCCCGGTGATCTTTCCCTTCACCGAGGCCTTGTCCACCGGGGCCGCCGCCACGTCGAGGATCGCTTTCTCCTTGATCTCCTTCACGTCCACCCGCATCGCGAACCCCATCGTCCAGCCGCTGTCGTCGTAGGTGCGCAGATCCGGGTGCGGGTAGTTCTGCTTCTCGAGCAGGTTCTTGGCGAGCCGGCCGTACGGCTGATTGCGCTTGATGACGTACGAGCCCGCCGGGAACGTGGCGTCTCCAATCTTGATCTCGGAGGCCGCCCGGCCGATCTCGATGCGCTGGGCGCGCAGGATGTTGACGAGCTCGGCGACGCGGGTCATGTCACGCTGGACCGGAATGACGTAGCCGAAGGGAGCCTCCGTCGTTCCCGCGTCGATCGAGTTCTGTGTCTTCTTGTGGAAATTCTCGACGACGAGATTGGGGAACATGGCGGTGAGCTGCAGCCCGCTGAGCACGCCCGTCTCCATGTAGTTGGTGTTCGCGCGGCGCGTGAAGCTGTTGGCCGCGCCGGGAGGAATCGGCAGCCCGCGATACCACTCGCGCGGCTGCCCGCCGCCGCGGCCCGTGGGCGGACCTGACGCGCCTCGCCCCGCGGCGCCGGGTCCACCGGCGCGGAGCCCGGCGGCCGGCGCGGCGGCCTGATTCTCGCCGGCGCCGCGTCCGCCCTGCCCTGAGCCTGTCGAAGGGCCGCGGCCTCGCCCGGCGTCCGCGGCCGGCGCGCCGGGGGCGGGCAGATCGCGTCCCGACTGCGTCTCGTACATGCGCATCATGCCGTTGTGGTTGTACGCGACGGATCCGAGGTAGCCGGGGGACCACCCGTCCATGAAGGCATGCGTGTACACGCCGGGCATGCCCCACTTCGTCATCTGTTCCAGCTCGAAGTTCGAGAAGAATGGCAGCTCGGCGAACAGGATCGGGTCGAGATTCGGATTCTGGGGCGGCCCCCCGCTGTAGGTGTAGAGGAGCGGCTGCGATTCGTGCAGGTCGTGCATGATCGGCGGATGCGCGGTGAAGTACCAGTCCACGAGCGCGCGCATCGAGACCTGCGAGAGATTGATGTCGCGGTTGTTGTCGTGATAGACGTACTTGCCCCAATACGGCACGGACGCGCCGCGCCCGCCGCCACGACCCGCGCCGCCTTCGGCCGCCTCGGGCGCTCCCGCGCCGCGCTGACCCGGCGAAGGCGCGGCATCGGCGACCGGTGCCGCCGCCGTCAGGCCGGTTTCCAACCCGCGGTAGAACCAGTCGACGTTACGGTCGCGGCCATCCGCATCGGCGACCGGCGTGACCGACACGTAGACGTTGCTGCGAATCTGCGTGATGAGCGGCGAGGTTTCGGTCGCGAGCCGGTACACCAGCTCCATCAGCATCTCCGACGGTCCGGTCTCGCCGCTGTGCAGCCCTCCTATCAGGTGATACTGCGGCTTGGTCGTCGCGATGAGCTGCTTGATCTGATCCGCGGGAAGACCGCGCGGGTCCGCGATCTTCGCCAGGCTGTCGCGGTTCTTCTGCAGGGTCTTCATGTTCTCGTCCGACGAGACCCAGACCACGACGAGCTCGCGATCCTCGTCGGACTTGCCAATCGTCTCCACGCGGACGCGCGGGGTCGCCTTTGCCAGCGCGCGGTAGTACTTCAGGATGTCGGCGTAGTAGGTCAGCTTCGCCGGTGCGCCGATGTGATACCCCAGCACGTCCTTCGGCGACGGGACCCCCTTGACCTTCGGCAGATGGTCGACGAGCGGGCTCATGAAGTACGACTGGGGGGTCCACTCCTTCACCAGGCGCGCGAACTCCTCGTCCTGCGGCTGCGCCGGATCGCGCGTCTCGGTCACCATCGGCTGCGCGAACGGGGCGGCGGCGGCCAGGACCATCGCCAGGGCAACGGCCGACCCGCGCCACGCGCGGCGTGACCTGTGCTCGACTCTCATCCGATCAACTCCTTGAGGGGGGCCCGGGGACGAAGGCGGGGGGGATCTTACAAGCGCTGAGTGTCGGGCGCAAGCGCTTGCCGCGTGGCGCGCGGTGAAACGGAGAAGATCACGCCGCACGCGCCGACGGCATTTCTTGCACGAAGACCGCGAAGGTCACGACGTTCCAGCGCTCGCGCCTCACCGGCGCACACGCGAGGCGAACTTGCCGACGACCGGGCGGGTGATCGCGTCGAAGTCCTCGTAACGCATGCAGACCGCGTCGCCATGCGTACCGCCGTTGAAGACGATCTGCGGCTCGGCAGCCAGCGACTCGTCGACGAACACGCGTTGCTTGTAGAGCGGGCCGAGCGGCGGCATCGCGCCGCGCTCGCAATCCGGATACAGCCACTCGAGCTCGTCCTCGCGCGCGAGCCGCAGCGTTTCGGCTCCCGCCAGCACGAGGAGCCTCCCGAGATCCACGTCGAGGTCGGCTGGCAGCACGGCCTGGATCGGCTCGCCGTCGGCAAAGCAGACGACCGCCTTCGCCCAGTCGCGGCCGGGCACGTGCGTAATGGCCGCTTCCTCCTGCGCCGTATACGCCGGCAGGTGCGGGAAGACCGTGTAGGACACGTTGGAGCGCCGGAGGAATTCCTGGACCGATGCCGTCACTGCCATGCAGCCTCCTCGCCAAGCCGAAGCTCGGCCATCCGTGCGGTCGCCAGTGAGGGCACTGCAAGACTCGGGAACGGCGGACCGGTCGTGTGCACGCAGGAAATCAGGCTGTTTGCAGCGCCTTCCGGGAGAACGACGGATTACCGCGCCGAAATTTCGGCAGCGTGCCGGTATTCGAACAGGAGGACGGAAGAAGGGGTTAATCGCCCAGGTGCCGCCAGACCATCAGCGCTGACATCAGCGCTGCCGCCAGCAGCGTCCCCCGTTCGCTGAAGAACACCTCGCGCCAGGGGTGCGGGCCTCGCGACCTCAGCGCCTCCCCGATGCGGCTCCAACGCGGGATCCACTTGGGCACGGTGCGGATGTATTCCTCGTAGGCGGCACTGAACTGCCCCTGCAGCGATGCGGCCTCCCATCGTTCGATCGCGGTGTATTCGATGACGAAGATCAGCCATACGAGCGGGATCATCCAGAGAAGTCCGGACCACACGGCGAATCCGGTCCAGAGAAACAGGTTGCCCACGTAAAGCGGATTGCGGATGAGCGCGTAGGGGCCGCCGGTGACGAGCGGTCCCAGCCGTGTGCTGCGCGTGCGGGAAATCGTGCCGATGTGGCGCACCGCCCAGATGCGCAGGCCCTGCCCGAGCGCCACCAGCAGCGGCCCGGCGGTGAGCACCCAGGCCGACGACGTGGCGCGCCAGCGCACGAACACGAGCGCCAGCGCGACGGGAATCGGGACAAACGACCGATATTTGAAGAGCCAGCGCCCGAGCGTCTGCATTGTGGAGGTCAGACCCGCAGGTTGTCCGCCTGCCAGTCGCGCACCAGGCGTTTGATCGCCTTGCGGTCGGTGAGGCGCTCCTCGAGCACGCGACGCGCCAGCGCCGGCAGCTCGTCATCGGCGGCAAACCGCAGCGAGACGAGCTGCGCGACGGTGAATTCGCCGATGCGCGGCTGGAGGTCGGCCGGGAGCAGCTCGCGCATGCGGAGCCGCATCTCGAGTCGGATCACGCGGTCCTGCGCCGTCAGCGCGAACACCCGCGCGAACAGGGCGACGACGATCAGCGCGAAGGCGACGAGCAACGCCACGACGCTGTCCATGCCGAAGCGCGTGACGACGCGGTACAGGCTCCAGAGAAAATTGAGCGCCAGGATCGGCAGCGCGACGATGTGGAACAGGGGGACGATCCGCGCGTGGTTCTCGAAGGTCTGTGGGCGATCGGACATTTGACCTCACACGATATACCATTCCGCCATGCATTTCCTGCTGCGCGTCCTGCTGAATGCGATGGCCATCATGGCCGCCGCCTGGTTCGTCCCCGGCGTGCGCGTGACGGGTCCGCTGCCCGCGCTGGCCGGCGGGCTCATCCTCGGGTTCGTCAACGCGCTCGTCCGTCCCGTCCTTCTGCTGCTCACGCTGCCGTTCACGCTGGTCACCCTCGGCCTGTTCATCTTTGTCGTCAACGCGATCTGCTTCGCGCTGACCGCGGGGCTGGTCGCGGGCTTCGACCTCGACGGGTTCTTCGCCGCGCTGCTCGGATCGATTGTGGTGACGATTGTGAGCTGGGTGCTCAACGCGCTGTTGGTGGAGAAGGAGGACAGGAGGCGCTAGGCGTAGCTTCCAGTCGCCAGCTGCCAGCTTCCAGCCTGGAGCTGGGAACTGGAAGCTGGAAGCTGGAAGCTGTGAGCTATCCCCCCAGGAATCCCGCCCTGACCGCGTCCCACTGCGCGGGCGTGAGCAGGCGATGCGGCGGAACCGTCAATTCGCCGCCGTCGGCCGCCGCGACGCCGAGCTGGTGCTCGAGAAATTCGGTGAGGCGCCGATCTTCGCTGGCGATCCACTCACGCGCGCGGTCGTCAGAGGGCAGCGTCGTGTAGTCCACGTCCTTGGGACGCACGTCGACCAGCCACGCGCGCCGATACGGGTCGCGGTGCAGCAGCGCCGGCGTCTTCTCGAGCCGGTGGTTGATCCCCGCGACAACCCCCGCGACGGGCGCGCGCAGCACCACGGTCCCGTCCGCGCACCGGATCCGGCCGAGCGCATCCCCCCGGTGGACCGTCGTCCCTTCAACCGCCAGCGCCACCTCCGCGATCTCCGGCAGCACGCGCTGCGCCACGTCGTCCAGCCCGATGCGAACCGCCCCGGCGCGCGGCCGCAGCCAGAGATGTCCGGGCGTGTAGTAGCAGCCGCGGCGCCAGCGGACGTGCCCCACTGTGTGAAGACCGGCCGCCCGGTCGACGCCCCGCATCAGCCACGTCCACCCGGCAATCAGTCCGGCCAGCGGAATCACGATGACCGCGAGTATCAGGATCGCCACCAGCGCCCGCACGACGAGACCGGCGACGAACAGGAGCGGTGTGGAAAGCCACTGAATGAGAGAGTCCAACATGATCGTTCTCCGTTATCCGGACTGCGAACTGCGAGCTGCGAGCAACGGCAAGCGTCAACTTGTTTTGTGGCAAAGCGCGCAGTCGTCGGTCATCGCAAACGACTTCTTGCCGTCGTGACAGGCGCCGCACTGGCGTCCCTTCTCCATGTCCGCATGGCGGATGGGCCGCTTGCCGGCGTTCGCCTTCAGGATCCTGAACTCGCGCGGATGGCATGTCGTGCACGTGGGCTTCGCCTCGTCGACGTGGCTCACGTGGTTGAACGTGACAGGCCCCGGGCTGTCGGCCGACTGCGGCATCGCCAGCGGACCTGGCAGGCGCGGCAGCGACGCGGCCGTGACGCTGAGCCCCCAGACGCCGACGAGCGCCGCCACGGCAACCCTGCACCACACGGCCTTGTGCCTGTTCATCGTGGTCTCCATTTACGCCTCCGACCCCGCAGGCCCGGTCACGTCGGGCGTTCCAGCAGGCCCGACCTTCAGGTCGGCCGGTCCAGTAGGCCCGACCTTCAGGTCGGGCGTTCCAGTCATCACGTCGGGAGCATCGGTGAGCAGGAAGCGCCGGGCGATCTCGTCCCAGTGCGCTTCGTCGATGCCGCGCGCGAGGCCATGAATCGGCGTGCCGCCGTCGTGCATGATCGTGCCGAGTTCCGGCGTCAGCATCGTGGACAGCTCGTCCCAGGACGATGACATCCAGCGGCGCGCCAGCGAGCCGTGCAGTAGTTGCTTGCTGTCGAGCGGCCACCGCGGCGTCCGCACCTTGATCAACCACCCGCGCCCGTAGGGGTCGTCGTTGATCGCGCGCGGCGTCCCTTTCGCATCGTCGTTCACCGCGGCCACGTGACCCGAGATCGGGGAGAGCAGGTCCACGCTCTTGGAGTCGGCGCGCAGGGTGGCGACGGGCGCACCCTGTTCCACGCGGCTCCCCACATCGGGCGTGACGATTCCGGCGAGGGGTCCGACGAGCTGCTGTGCGAAATCGTCCATGCCGATCGTCACGAGATCCGGCCCGTCGGCGCGCGCCCAGGCGTGGCCGAGATGGAACATCACGCCGTCCGGTATCTGGAACATGTCGAGCCGCGGGAGCCGCGCGGCGAGGCGGGCCATTGCCGGCGCCCGCTCGCCGCGCAGAAACAGCCTCCAGAACGGGATGAGCAGCGCCAGATAGCCGATCACCAGCAGATACTCGATGCCTTTGCTTGGCAGGAAGTCCACGGAACCCCCTTTTCGCTCTTCGCTCCTCGCGCCTCGCCTCAGCGGCGTCGATGCGCCAGGGATGTCGGAGGCGGGACACTACATCGTGCGCGCCACCATCTCGTCTGCCGCTTCACGCCCCGCGGGCTTCGCCCAGGCAGGCTCGAACCCGAGCACCGGCATGCGCCGGACGATCCAGCGGAAGACCCACAGTTCGGCCGAGATCACCGCCGCCGTGACGACAACCTCCATCCAGCTCGGGACGTAGTGCCGCGGCGCGTACCACTTGAACGCGATGATCGAGACATTCAGGCGATTGACAACGACGCCGAGCATCGTCACGAGCGACGCGACGCGAACGAGCGTCATATTGCGATGCTTGTGGCCGACGAGCAGCATCATCATTGGAACCGCGACCAGTCCGACGATTTCGAACACGTACCACGCGCCCCATCGGCCAGTGAGGTGCACCCAGTTCTGGCCGTGGACGAAGGCGAGGAGCTGGAGGAACAGGTACACGAACATCGCGCCGCCAGCGATCCGCGCAAGCCCGAAGACGATCTCGTCGTGCCGCGCCCGCAGCGCGGGGCCGACGCGATCGTAGAAGACGCGATGCGAGATGCTCCCTTCGAAGATCACCATCGCCAGCCCGGCGAAGATGCTCGAGACGAAGAACAGGACCGGAATGAGCTCCGAATACCAGAGGGGGTGAATCTTGTTCTCGGCGACGAGGAACAGCGCACCCAACGCCGACTGGTGCAGTGTCGAGAGGGTGATGCCCAAGACCACCGCGCCGACGGTCAGGCTGCTCAGCATCCGATGAACGCGGCGCAAGTCGAGCCACTCGGCGATCGCCGGCGAGAACTCGACCAGCTCGGCCAACATGTAGAGCATGAAATGCCAGGCGACCAGAAACAGCACGGCCGTCAGGCCGAACGAGTTGCCGATGATCGGGTTCACGACGTGCCACGGCCGTCCTAGATCGAGCAGCAGGGCGCCGGCATAGAAGACGTAGGACAGGAATCCGTTGAGGACCGTCACGCGGACAATCGGGTGGTACTGCTCCAACCGAAGCACGTAGACGAGAAAGCACAAGACGTACGCGCCGCCAGCGAAAGCGACGCCGGTCATTACGTCGAGTCCAATCCACAGCCCCCAGGGAAAGTTCTGGTCCAGGTTCGTCACCGCGCCCAGCCCCCGCGTGAAACGGAAGTAGAGGATGACGGCTGCCGCCACCAGAATCGGGATCGTGAGTACATTGAACGCGGTGAGCACCTTGCCCTTTGGCCGAAGTTCACCGCGGAGAAACGCCCACTTGCTCTGTGTCACCGGCGGCGTCTGCGCGGATGGTCTGGCATCCATGTCAGATCTCCTCTCCAACCGGAAAGCGCCTTCGCGCTCCTCCCGCCACCGGGAGCTCCGCTCGCTCCTTCTCGGCGCTGGCGCGACGCAACGCCAGCAGCATCGCCGGCCCCGCGACAAGCACGAGGGGCACCGCGGTCAGAAAGTCGCGCGTCGTTTCCGGGACGGCTGTCGTACCGAGGTCCATGCGGAATCCCAGCTCCTCAAAGGGCACGCGCGAGATGTACAGCCAGCCGGTCCCGCCGACTTCGTCCTCGCCGTAAACGTGCGGCACGTAGGCGCCGGGATTCTGGTAGATCCGCTGCCGGGCGAGCTCGAGGAGCGCGCTGCGCTTGCCGAATGTCAGCGCCTCGGCCGGGCAGACCTCTACGCAGGCCGGTGACTCCCCCTCTCGCAGTCGATCCACGCAGAGCCGGCATTTCTGGATTCTCGGATTCCAGCTCTGGTACTCGAACTTCGGCACGTCGAACGGACAGGCGATCATGCAGAAGCGGCAGCCCATGCACCTGTCACCGTTCCAGGTCACCGCGCCGTTGTCTTGCCTTTCGAGCGCTCTGGTCAGACAGCCGGCAACGCATGCCGGCTGGACGCAGTGCATGCACTGCGTCTTGACGAAGACCTCGCCGTGGCGCGTGTCGTAACGACGGACTGCGGTCCACTGCTTCTCGGAGGTCTGGCGCGGCGCCGCGCCCGGCACGTCGCCGGACTGGTCCGGCTCCGGCAACCCGTTGGCTTCCGCGCAGGCCGCCTCGCAGGCGCGGCAGCCGACGCACCGGGTGGTATCGACGAGCACGCCGACGGTGTCGGTGCTGGCCGCAGCCGTCGCGGCCGATGTCGCTGATGCCCCGGCGGCCAGCGTGACGGCCCCTATGGCGTTCACTTTGAAGAACGTGCGGCGAGTGAGCTTCATGACGGTGTCCTCACCGAGCTGGGCTATGGCGGTGTGCGAGCGCCAGGCTGATGGCCATCACGACGACACCAGCGAGCGAGAGTGGAAGCAAGAGGATCATCGCGATCCCTCCTTGTGGACGAGCGCGGCGGCGTGTGCGGAAGGCACGGCTGCGGCGGCGCCCGCGGCGGCGACTCGAGTCAGGATGTCCTGGAACAGCGGGCAGCCGTGAAACTCACCGAGGCACGGATTCGCGGAGACGATCCGATCCAGCGGCAGCATCTTTTTGACGGGATAGGCGTCGCAGAAGAGCATCACGACTTCTTTGAGGTACGGGCATGCCATGTTCTCGATCCATTTCCGTGATGCCTGAGTCGTCCTTCGCGAGGGCGGCTTGCCCGCCGTAGCGCTCTTGCTCCCTGCGCGAAGGCGGGCGGCATCACTCGCTTCCGTGTACGGCAACGGCCGCGCCATGCGCACGCGCGCGACACCAGTGACGAGAACCTGTTGTCGAGAGAGGAGTTAGCGCGATCAGACCGATCACGCGTCACACGCGGTGAAGAGCGCCGCTGTTGAGAACTTCAACAGCCTGATCGTTGCGCTTTGCGATTCGCGTGGTTTTGCTGAGCGATTTCGCGATTCAGGGGAGTGATGAGGACCTCAACGTGGCGTAGATAATGTCAACGCACCTCGCAGCTCGCAACTCGCGGCTCGCGGCTCGCGCCGTGCCTTCCCAGGCGCGCTGATGCTTGCGATCACCCCCCCCGGGTGTAGCGTGGTCCGTATGAAGGGCCTGCAACTATCGCGTGGCTCATCCTAGCCGTCGCAGCCGCGTCGTGCAATCGATCGCCCACCACGCCGCGTAGCTGAGGACTTAGCCAATACCGTCGTCGCGCCCGGATCACACGAGCTGGTCGTCTCCGTATATGTCAGCTCTGTCACGCAGCCATTGATCACTGACGAAACCGCGTCCTATGTCGAAGTCATCGACAGCGATACGGGCGAGCTCCTCGCGCGGATGCCGCTCGGTCGACAGCAAAAGACACTTGCCGACGGCGGGACGTTCTCCTGGACCGTCCTGGTTGAAGACTTCAGGTAGCGCCTTCAGTACCGGGCGGCGGACGCAGTCGCTCGCGTAGATCGCCCAGGACGTCGGAATCTTCTCGACACATTTCAGCGCGGGCTCACCTCGGTCGCCCGACGATGCGCGCCACCGAGGCGTCAAGGCGGGCAAGCGACACCCGGTTCACGTCACATCCCCGCGGCAGTCAAACGGGAGGTGTGGAAACGCGACCAGGGTCGCTGTGCATTCGTGGGCACCGAGGGCCGATGCGCGGAACGTGGGCTCCTGCGGACCCATCACCTGATTCCGTTCGCCGATCGCGGTGAGATGACCGTCAGCAATCTCCAGCTTCGCTGTGCGCACGATCGATACGAGGCAGACCTGTGGGTCGGCGCGGGCTTTGTCAGAAAGCAGCCGCAGCACTGCGGCTGATCTCGCGTCGTTCGTGGCTCTGGCGTCGGAGGTGCTAGGATGACCGCGATCGTGACCTCGTCGCGAATACTCGCTGAGAACCGGAAGAGAGCGTGAAGGCATTCATCGCAGAGGCGCGTGAGCTTACGGGGACGCTTTCGATTCCCGCGCCTATCGAGGCCGTCTTCGAACTATTCTCGCCGCTCGGCGAGCGTGCGTGGGTTCCCGGGTGGGATCCTGAGCTGCTCCATCCGCCAGGTGTCCTCTGGCAGCCGGGGCAAGTGTTCCGCACGCGCGAGGAGACGGGAGATGCGATCTGGATTGTCACCCGCCTCGATCGCGACGCCCACCAGGTCGAGTATCACCGGGTCGAACCGGATCGATACGTCGCGCGCGTGCGCGTGAGGTGCATCGCGTCCGGCGACGCCAGCACGAAGGTGACCACCGCGTACGCCTTTGTCGGGCTGACGCGTGAGGGGAACGGCGAGATCGCGGCCATGACCGTTGACGCCTATGCGGAGAAGATGAATCGCTGGCAGGAATGGATTTGCGCCCATCTCGCGACGCGCGCGTGAGTCTTCACCCTACGGTCGATCCCGCGGACGTCGCGTACTGATTGTTCCTGGTGGCGATCGATGGGAGGCGGCGCCGGCCGAGCACGGGATCGAGGCGCTGCTGCGCCGTCTCGATGCGCAAGAGGTGCCGATCGCGGCCATCTGCGCGGCGACGGCGGCCGTGACGCGCATGGGCCTCCTCCGCGGACGCAAGCACACGAGCCCCGACTGGGGACGTAAGACGGCCGATCCCAATGCCAACACTCCGCGTCATGACCTACAACATCCTCTACGGAGGTGTTGGACGGGAACAATTGATCCGTGACGTCGTGAATGCCGTTCGTCCCGACATCGGCATCTTCACCGAGGTGACCGACGCCGATTCGTTCGAGTGCATTGCGGAGGCGGTTGGCCCCTACCGCGCCGGCCGGGAAGGGCGGCATGCGCGTGAGTATCCGGTGATCGTGAGCCGCTGGCCGATTGTGCAATCGGCTCTACACGGGCCGCCGTGGGCAACTCGGAAGTGGGTTGAGGCGACGCTGGAACCTTTTGGCGGCTCGCCACTCACCGTTCACGGTGTTCACCTCGTGCCACAACCGCTCTGGCCGTTTGAGTTGTGGCGGCGTTGGGAAGTCCGCTTTCTGCTGAAACGGCTGTCAGCTCCCACTGTTGCCGCGCACATCGTCGCGGGCGACTTCAATGCGCTGATTGGTCGGGACCTGCAGCGCCGGGAGGGTGCACCTGTGTGGGTCCGGGCTCAGTCGCTGCTCCAGGGCGGACGGACCCCGCGCTGGGCGTTGAAGCGGCTCACCGACGCCGGGTACGTCGATTGCTATCGGGCGTGCAACGCGGAAAAGGAGGGATTCACGGTGCCCGCGTGGGATCCCAGCGCGCGGATCGACTACGTGTTCGCGTCGCGGGATCTTCAGCCGGCTCTCCGGTCCTCCAGTACGCTTGAAGCGATAAAATCACTCGACGCAAGCCGAACGGCCCCGAGCCGTTCCCTTGCCGAGCTACTTGGGTGGAAGGCCATCAACTCTCTCGGTGACCACGCGTCCGATCATCTACCCGTCTGGGCTGACTTCGAGTGGCCGTGACAACGCGTTGCGTGCACTCACAGAAGTTTGCCTCGTCGAACAGCCGCCGACCTCATTGTCGCGCTTCCAGCAGCTCGCCACAAGGTGGCGCGACGCCAGGGCAGACGGAATTCGGACGTGTCGACATCGTGGCGCTGTTGGTCATCGAGCTCCGTCCGGACGGAGTTCACAAGAATCTTTTTGCGCGCGCAAGAAAGTACAAGAAAGTACTTGACAGGTTCTCACAGCGACAACAATCAGCGACTGACGTCCAATCCACACGTGCCGACAGCCACGCCTGCAGCGCCGCCTGAACGACTTTTCGACCATCTCCGACACAAAT
Organism: Acidobacteria bacterium RIFCSPLOWO2_12_FULL_66_21; assembly: GCA_001767455.1. Lineage (GTDB taxonomy): Bacteria > Acidobacteriota > Vicinamibacteria > Vicinamibacterales > 2-12-FULL-66-21 > 2-12-FULL-66-21. The sequence goes on along the minus strand of MELC01000080.1, from coordinate 60,286 downwards.
CATCCCCTCGCGATCGACCACGCGCCGTCGTCCACCGTCGTGCCGCGAAAACGACGATGTTACAAAGGGGCATGGCGATAACAAGAGACTTCAGGTACCTGTCCGATGCTGATCTGGTCGCACGCGTCGGTGTTCTTGCGGCCAGCGAGCGATCCGCGACGGCCGAACCGATCGTGTCCCTGGCGGAACTGGACGCGCGTCGGCTGTACCTTGGCGCGGGCTGCTCGTCACTGTTTACCTACTGCACGCAAGTGCTGCGTCTATCGGAAAGCGCCGCTTCCGCGCGCATCACGGCGGCTCGAACCGCGCGGCACCATCCCCGTATCCTCGAGCGCCTGATCGATGGCTCCTTGACGCTGACGTCGGTCAGCCTGCTCGCGCCGGTGCTGACGGAAGACAATTCCGCGGAACTGCTCGAGTCCGCATGTCACAGGAGCAAACGCGAGGTCGAGCAACTGGTCGCGCGAGTGCGCCCGCAGGCGCCCGCGCCGGAAACGCTGCGGAAGATGCCTGCGCCCGTAGAGCGGCCCGTGATTTCAATCGCGCCGGACGTGACGTCGGAAGCGTCTGCGACGCGATCGCCCGCACCAGCCCCTGCCTCGGCTGATTCAGCGACCGAGCGACGGGCGATCGTGCAGCCCCTGGCGCCAGAGCTGTTCAAAGTGCAGTTCACGTTATCGCGTGAGGGGCACGATAATCTCCGGCGCGCTCAGGATCTGATGCGCCACGGCGTCCCGAATGGCAGCCTCGCGGTGATCTTCGAGCGCGCGCTCGCATTACTCGTCGAAGATCTCGAGAAGAAGAGGCTCGCCGCAACCATCCATCCGCGGCACCAACGTCTCCCAGTCACGTCCGGTTCGCGGCACATTCCCGCCGAAGTCAAACGCGTCGTCTGGAAACGCGACGAGGGCCGCTGTGCGTTTGTCGGCACCCACGGCCGATGCACGGAACGTGGTTTTCTGGAGGTGCACCATCTGATCCCGTTTGCTGATGGTGGCGAGGCGACGGTCGATAACCTCCAGCTCCGGCGCCGCCCACAACCGACACGAGGCGAAGTTGTGGTTCGGCGCAGCCGACGCGAGTATTCTGAAAGAGCAGCAACGATGAATGAGCAGCGCCGTTCGCGCGTTGACCGGTCCGCGACCGCACCACCCTGAAGTGCCCCGCGGCGGGTGTTGTCTCGGGGAACGCATCGCCGACTTGTCGCGCACGCCGGTTGTGTCGACCGGCAACCCGTGCGGCCATTCGGTTCGACGGGAGACCGGTGATATTAGGCTGAAGGGCTGCGGGTTCCCGCATCGGGTGGAAAACAGCGTCCACAATTGAAGGCATCGCACGTCCGACAGGGAGGACAGACGCAGCCGTGCAGGACGTCGTCGAGGAGCTCATTCGCTGGATCGGGTATGCCGCACTGCGGCTGGTGACACTTGGCAGGTATCGCGGCGGCACCCGGAACGACCGCTTGCCTGAAGGGGCTGTGGGTCTGGGCATCGTGGCGGGACTGGTGTACTTGATGTACGCGTTCGGATCCTGATCGGGCAGAGTCACTCAGTCCTGCAGGACAGGTGGGAGGGCCCGGGAATGAAGGCATCCGTTTTTATTGGCACCAGCGTCGACGGCTTCATCGCCCGCGCGAGCGGCGGCCTCGACTTTCTGCCGCCGGGTGGCGGCGAGCCGCACGGCTACGACGAGTTCATGGCCACCGTCGATGCGCTCGTCATCGGCCGCCACACGTACGAGACGGTGCTGGCCTTCGACGCCTGGCCCTACGATCGGAAACCCGTCTTCGTACTCAGCACGCGGCCGCTTGCCACGCCGCCGCCCGGGGCCATCGTGGAGCGCATGTCAGGCGATCCAGTTGATATCGCGTCGCAGCTCGGCGCGCGCGGCGTCGGGCACGTTTACGTCGACGGCGGGATCACGATTCAGCGGTTTCTCCGGGCGGGCGTGATTCAGCGCCTCATCATTACGCGCGTGCCCGTGCTGATCGGCAGCGGCATTCCCTTGTTTGGTCCGCTTGACCACGATGTGCGTCTCAAGCACATCGCCACCCGGCAGTACGCCAGCGGGCTCGTGCAGAGCGAGTACGAGGTTCCCGGCTGACGATGGCGCGCGTGCCGGCCCACTGAGAGTGGAAGGAGGATCGATGTTCGAGTGGCTCAAAGAACTGGCCGCGCGGCTCCGCCGTTCCCAGCCTCCACTGGCCGTGCGGCTCCGCCGTTGGCAGCCTCCCGCCTCGGGTCCGCTCGATGATCCTGACTGCGGGGTGCGCGAGCCGCGCCGCAGCCGGCCTGGCGGCCGCGATTCGGCCGTCGCCGTCGAAGAACCGGACCCGCAGCGCGATGTGCGTGCCGTCGGCCGGAGCTCGCAGCGCTGGCGCGGATGATCATGCGTCAGGTCTTATCTGCGATCTGCGTCGTGATGGTTGCGGCCATGATTGCTGGCTGCGGCGGCGCGGCGCCGACAAGTCCATCGAGCGGCCCTTCGACCAACCCCACACCAGGCGGAGGCGAGGATGCCCTGTTCAGGGTGGCCGTGCTGCTCAGCGCGTCGCGCGCGCCGGCCACTGAAGACGTCACGCGGGTGTTTGCGCGGGCGAATGGCATCCTGCTGCAGAAGACTGGCGAACGCATGACCCAGACCGATGTCGTCAACGTCGGCCCAGGTTCCGCTCTGGAGCAGGGAATGGGGTACGTAAGCGCCCACGCGAGCGCCCCACCCGACGGGATCATCGCGCTGTCCGACGACGAAACCGCCACCAGCTACGGCGGGTACTCTCAGACGTTCAGCCTGCCTCCGCCGAGCCAGAATCGCGTTCCTTCACCAGTCCTGGGCGCGGGAAAAGTCTATCTGGCGGTCGTGGATTTTTTTCACAAGTACGCGCGCTGCGGCTACGACGACGCGGGCAACCGCGTCAGCGACACATCGTTTGGCGGCGAGTGCCGGAACCGGTCGGGGCTCGCCTGCGTGGACAACGGCCGGTACTGGATGTGCCCGGATGCGCTGCACGATCTGTATGCGGATCCGGACTACTTCACCGGCTGCAGCATCGTGCACGAGTTCATGCACCCGTTTGGGACCGAAGGAAACTACGATCACTATGGAACGGCCCAGTGCACCGCACGGACCGGCATGTCCCAGGCCGACGTGCTGAATCTGACGCGGTCCCAGCAGAGCTGCGGAATGTGTCCGGACCTGTATCAGAAGTTCCGACACCGATGATTCCGCTCTTGGTTCTCGTCGAACCGCGGGATTGACGATGCCACGGCTCGCCGTTATTTCGTACCCGGCGCTCAGGGCGGCCGATCGAGACTGGATTGAGTCGATCCGCGCCACGCGCGACCCGCAGGCGGCCAGACTCGCCGCTCACTTCACGCTCGTGTTTCCCGCGGAGGTCGCGTCCGATCGCGTAGCGGAGGAGATTGCGGCCGTCGCCGGTTCCGTCCGTCCAATTCCGTTCGTCATTCGGGCTGCGAGGGCGGTTCGCGATGTCTTCCACAGAAGAGGCCACGTCTTTCTCGTGCCCGAAGAGGGCTCGCGCGAGATCGCGTGGCTGCACGATCGACTCTACGAGGGTGTGTTCAAGCGCCATTTTCGCGGGGACATCCCGTTCGCGCCTCACATCACCGTGGCCGCAGCGCGGGACTTCGCCTGGTGCGAGACGTTCGCCGACGAGCTCGAGCGTCGTGCCCTTGAGATTCCGGGCATGCTGCGCGACATCGAGCTTGTCAGTGTCGCGGGCGGCGCCGTCGTCTCACTAGAGAAACAGCCCCCGTCGCGGTAGGGTGCCGCGCTAGACGGCCGGCTCCCGCAGCCGCAGGCCGTACTTCTTGATCTTGTTGTAGAGCGTCACGCGATCGATGTCGAGGATCCGCGCGGCCTGGGACACGTTGCCGCCGCTCTGCTCGAGGATCGCCGCGATGTGCCGCCGCTCGACTTCCTCGAGCGACGCCGGCGGGGCGGCCGGCTGTCCAGGCGCGGGTCCCACGAGGCCGAAGTCGATCACCTGCAGCACCGGGCCCGACGCGCACACCATCGCGCGCTCGACGATGTTGCGCAGCTCGCGGACGTTGCCGGGGAAGGGGTGCGACATGAGCATCGCCATGGCGTCGCGCGAGACGCCGTCCACCTTGCGTCCGAGCTCGGCCGACATGCGCTCGATGAAGTGCTCCACCAGCAGCGGGATGTCCTCGCGCCGGTCGCGCAGCGGCGGCACGGTGATCGGAATCACGTTGAGCCGGTAGAACAGATCGTCGCGGAAGGTGCCGTCGAGGACGGCCTTGTTCAGATCGCGGTTCGTCGCCGCGATGACGCGGACGTCGACCGCGATCGGCTCGCTGCCGCCGACGCGGCAGAACCGCCGATCCTCGAGGACGCGCAGCAGGTCCACCTGCAGCTTCGGGCTGACGTCGCCGATTTCGTCGAGGAAGATCGTCCCGCCCTGCGCCGTCTCGAACGTGCCGCGCCGCCGCGCGGCCGCGCCGGTGAACGCGCCCTTCTCGTGGCCGAAGAGCTCGGACTCCAGCAGTGTCTCGGTCAGGGCCGCGCACGAGACCGCGACGAACGGTCCGCTGTGCCGCGGGCTCTCGATGTGGATCGCCCGCGCGAGCAGCTCCTTGCCCGTGCCGCTTTCGCCGAGGACCAGGATCGTGGACTGGCTCCGCGCGGCGGTCCGCGCCAGCTCGAACACGTTCTGCATGAGCGCGCTCTTGCTGACGAGATCCCTGAAGTGGTAATCCCGCTTGAGCGCGCGCCTCAGCGTCTCGTTCTCCCGCAGCAGCTCGTCCTGCCGCACGATCTTCTGGATCATGAGGCTGAGCTCCTCCGGGTCGAAGGGCTTCACGAGGTAGTCGTAGGCGCCGATCTTCATGGCGCTGACCGCCGTTTCCACCGTCGCATAGGCCGTCATGATGACGGTGGTCGCCTGCGGCTGGATCTTGCGCGCCTGCTCCAGCACCTGGAGCCCGTCCATCCCCGGCATCTTCATGTCCACCAGGAGAATGGCCCAGGGCTCGTGGTGCAGCTTCTCGATCGCCGACGGCCCGTCGGCCGCCGAGGCGACCGTGTATCCGTCCTTCTCGAGCCACCCGGTCAGCGATTCCCGAACGATCTCTTCGTCGTCAACGATGAGGATTCTCGTGCTCGCGGTAGACATGGGATCCATCCTGCTGAAACGTGACATACCTGGCCCGGCATCCCGGGCAGAGACGCGCGCTCTTTGCGTCGACGGCGCGGACGCTGGGCGAGCGCGCCATCACGCACGGCGCCGCGCGGCCGTCTTCGTCTTCGAGCGCGTCGCAGTGCACCAGTCCGAACGTGTGTCCCAGCTCGTGTACCGCCTCGCGCGCCAGCCGCGCCGCGGTCAGCCGCCGATCGGCCGGGGCGGCGAGCCGGGCCGCCGAAACCACCGCGGCCACCCCCTCGAGCTGTGCCTCGCCGAAGACGAAGGTCAGCACCGGGATGAACAGGTCGACGTCGGTCAGCCCCAGCACCCGCGACGCGTCCGCCGGAGCGTGCGCGACCAGCCACTTCAACATCTCGCGCGACGAGTGCTGCCGCCGCTTCGCGTCGAGCGTGCCGGCGGGCCGCTCGATCGGCGTCTGCACGGCCACCTCGCGCGCGAACTCGCGCGCGACGCGCTCGGCCACGGTCTTCACCACGTCTCCGTCGACGGCCGCCTCGCCGATCCACCACAGGGCGATCGGCCCGGGCAGCCGCGCCTGGCCGTCAGGGCGCTCCACGCGCCACACCCTGCGCCGCCGGCCCTTCGATGGCCGCCGCGCGCGAGGCGGGCGCGGCCGACAGCGGCAGGCGGATGGTCACCGTCGTGCCGACTCCGGGGGTGCTGTCGAGCGTCAGCCGGCCGCCGTGCCGCTGAATGACCCCGTAGACGACCGACAATCCCAGCCCCGTGCCCTTCTCCTTGGTGGTGAAGAACGGATCGAGCACCTTCGACAGCTGTTCCTTCGGGATGCCGACGCCGGTGTCGGCAATCTCGAGCACGATGGACCGTTCCGCCTCGACGAGCCGTGAGCGCACGCGCAGGACTCCCCCGCGCGGCATCGCGTCGCACGCGTTGATCAGGATGTTCGCGAAGGCCTGCCGGAGCTGACCGAAGTCGGCGCGCACGGGCGGCAGCGGCGCCAGGTCGCGCTCGAGCGTGACGTTGAGCAGCGCGATCTGGTTGGCGATCAGGAACAGGGCCTCGTCGAGCGCGGCGTTGACGTCGGCGTCGGTGAGCGTCAGCGCGCGCTCCCGCGCGAAGCCGAGCAGGTTGCGGACGATCGCCGTGCACCGTTCGGTCTCACGCTGCACGAGCTTCAGCAGCCGGACGATCGAGGCGGACTTCGGATCCCGCGGATCCTCGCCGACCGTCCGGATCAGCAGCTTCGACGTCGTGAGGATCCCGGCGAGCGGGTTGTTGATCTCATGCGCGATGGAGGCGGACAGCTTGCCGAGCGACGACAGCTTCTCGGTCTGGATCAACTGCGCCTGCGCGCGCTCGAGCGCTTCGGTGCGCTCGCGCACCTGACGCTCGAGGCCCTGCAGCAGCTCGTCGCGCTCCGCGCGCGCCGCGGCGAGCCCCCGCGACATTTCGTTGAACGAGGACTCGAGCACCGCGAGCTCGCCCGTCCCGCTGATCGGCACCCGGACGTCGAGCTTGCCGACGCTCACCCGGTTCGTACCGGCGACGAGGTAGCGCACCGGCCGGACCACGAGGCGCCGCGTCAAGGCGAAGGTCAGCGACGCCACCATCAGCGTCGCCAGCAGCGTCAGCCCCATCGTCGTTCTGCGCAGCGTGACGCTCTCCTGGTCGATCGAATCCAGCCGCAGTCCGAGCTCGACGACCCCGACCACGCGCTGCGAGGCCGGGTGGACGTGGCAGGCCGCGGTCGAGCAGGACGGCTGGTTGTAGATCGGCGTGATCGCGCCCAGGATGTGCCGGCCGTTGCGCGTCGAGACGTGCGTGCGATCGACGACCGAGAGCGGCAGCTTCGACTTGCCCGAACCGTGACACGGCGAGCACGCTTCGGCCTTGATGTCAGGAACGAGTCCCGTCTCGGCGGAGTCTTTCGAAAACCGGATTCGCCCGGTGGCATCGAACAGGCGCAGCCGATCGATCTGATCCTGCTGGCCGATGCGCCCCATGATCTGGTACGCCTCTTCGCGGCGATCCAGCAGCATGTCGCGCTCGATGCTGCTGGTGATCATGTCGTTCACAACCGCCGCGCTGCGCCGCGCCTGGACCATCAGGTGACGCTGCTGGCTCCCGAGCACCAGGAACAGGAACAGGCTCAGCGTGATCACGCTGACGAGCGCAATGGCGGCCGCGAGCTTGACGCTGAGGCGATGCCACCACGGAATGAGGAGCGTCTGCATGGATGCGACGCCGTGTGACAGAGCAAGGCCACTGCCACCCAAACCGCTTGATTCGCTTGGACTTCGCAGCAGTTCTGACGGAAACCCGCGCGGGCCGGGGGCGGTGGGGCGACGGGAAACCGGCGCAGCGCCGGTCAGTGAACCAGGATGCTGACCGCCAGGCCGATGAGCGCGGCCCCCGCAGTCGCTTCGAGGATCTGCCGCGGACGGCCCGTCGCGAGCGCGCGGGCCAGCGTGCCGCCCGCCACGGCCCACGTGCTGTGCCACGTCGCGGCCAGCGTGATGTGGATGGCGGTCAGCGCCAGCGCGGTCCGCGCAATGGGCGCCCCGGGCGGAATGAACTGCGGCAGGAGGATGAGGTAGAAGGTCGCGATCGAGGGATTCAGGACGTTGGTCATGAAACCTTCCGCGAGACTCTCCCAGGCGCCCTGCGGTCCGCGGCTCGTGTCAGACGACAGCGCCATCGATGACGGCCTGGCGGCCCTGCGAAGCGACTGCGCGCCGAGCCACATCAGGTACACCGCGCCGCCAAAACGCAGACCCGGCCACGCCGATGGCCAGCGTTGCAGCGCCAGCCCGAACCCGAACGCCGTAAGCAGTCCGTAACAGAAGGAGCCGGTGTTGATGCCGATGGTCGTCACCAGCCCGGCGCGCGTGCCTCCCTCGATGCTGTTGCGCAGCACGACAGCGGTGGACATGCCCGGCGTCAGTACGAGCGGGACGGTGACGGCAACGAAACCCCAGGGTGACACTCTCTGCATTCTACGTTCTACCTCCTACGTTTCACTCCCCCCTTGACAGCGGGCCGGCCGCTGGCTTACTGTCACGTTTGTCTGCGCTCGCTGCAGACGCTTATCCAGAGTGGCTGAGGGAACAGGCCCGACGAAGCCACAGCAACCAGGCGCGAGAGCCCAGGTGCTACTTCCTGCCCGATAACCGGGAGAGATAAGAGCCTCGGTAGACCATCCGGTCTGCGGAACGTTCTCGCTCCCATTCGTGTTGTTTTGCGGCTGAGCAGTGTCGCGCCGTTGGTGCGTCCTGCCGCGCCGCGGCGTTGTTGCCGATCCGCGCGGCGGATGGGAGGCGATCCCCATGGGTACTACCCTCTTCGAGTCGGTCGAACGGCGAGCGATCGCGGCTGAACCCGCAGCGATCGACGTGGCCCTTCTCGGCCTTGGCACGGTCGGCACGGAGGTCGCGGCGCGGTCGCGGGCTGATGAGGCGACCAACCAGCTCATCCGTGTTGTCGGCGCGCTCGTGCGGAATCGCGATCGGCCGCGCGACGCGCGAGTCGCCGGCACGCCACTCACCAGCGACGGCCTCTCCCTCCTCGATCGCTCTCCCGACGTCGTCGTCGAAGTTCTCGGCGGCCTCGAACCGGCCCGCACGCTGGTGCGAACCGCTCTTGAACGCGGCATCGCGGTGGTCACGGCCAACAAGTCGCTGATGGCCGTGCATGGCGACGAGTTGCTGCGGATCGCGAGTGAGACGGGCGCGCCGCTTCTGTATGAAGCCGCCGTGCTTGCGGGTGTGCCGTTCCTCGGCGCTTTCGCGCGGCGGCCGCGCGCCGCGGCCCTCTCCAGCATGACCGGCATCGTCAACGGCACGAGCAACTTCATCCTGACGGCCGCCCAGAAAGGCGGCGGGGACTGTGCGACCGCGCTCGCCGAGGCGCAGCGGCTTGGTTTTGCCGAGCCGGATCCGGGCGCTGACGTCAAGGGCATCGACGCGGCGGAGAAACTCGCCGTGCTCGCGCGGCATTTCGGGTTCGGGAGCATTCATCCGGCGGCCATCGAAACGCGAGGCATCGACGCGCTCGACCACCTCGACTTCTTCCTCGCGGCGGATCTGGGCGGCACGGTCAAACCGCTCGTTCATGCGGAGCGCAGCGGCGACAGCATCGGTGCCTTCGTAGGACCCGCTTTCGTCCCTTGGCCGCACAAGCTCTCGCGCATCGACGGCGTCGAGAACGCCGTCGTGCTGCGCAACACGACCGGCGAGCTGCTGTTCAGCGGTCCGGGCGCGGGGCCTGCCGCGACCGCGACGACGATCCTCGACGATGTGGTCGAGGCCGCGGAGGGGACGGCGCACAAGCGGGACGAAGCGGTGCGCAGTGTCAGGCCGCAGGCGCCCGCCACGTCGTGGATGCTCCGGGTCGGCGCCGCCGGACTGCCGCCGGCGGACGAGATGGCGGACCTGCTCGGGTCACATGGCGTCTGGCTGCGCCGCACGTCCCTGCTTCACACGCGCGATGGCCGGCAGACGATCGGTGCGCTCACCTACTCGTGTTCACGCGAACGGGTGGAGAGGGCGGCAGGCGTGCTTCACGCCGCCGCAGGTGCCGAGGTTCGCGTGATGAGGGCGATCGAAGTAGACGGGAGAAGGTAGGTCTGACGAACGTAGAACGTAGAAGGCTGAATCACGGGCAGTAGCAAGGACATCGATGCTCATACACGACACAGACGCAGCCGTCGCGGTGATCAAAATCGGCGGATCCGTCCTCACCGGAATGCCGGCGTATCGGCGTGTCGCCGCTTTCGTCGCGGAACGTCTCCGCGATCGTGCCGGCGAGAAGCTGGTGCTGGTCGTTTCCGCGGAAGAGGGGACGACGGATGCGCTCCTCGAGGCGGCGCGGCAACTCGTCGAGACGCCGGATCCCGCGACGCTCGACTTGTTGTGGTCCACGGGAGAGATTCGATCGGCGGCGCTGCTCACGCTGTGCCTTCATGCGATGGGCATCCGAGCGGCGGCGCTCAACGTGCACCAGGCGGGCCTCGTCGAGGACGAGCGGGATCGCGGTCCGGGACGCGCGCGGCTCCGCGCGCTGCGCCTGCGCGCCGCCCTCGCCGCGGTGGACGTCGTCGTCGCGCCCGGATTCCTGGCGCGAAGCGCCGGGGACGGCATGGTCTCGCTCGGCCGGGGCGGGTCCGATCTGACGGCGGTGCTGCTCGCCGCCGGCCTTGGCGCGGCGCGGTGCGAGCTGCTCAAGGATGTGCCCGGCTATTTCTCGGCGGACCCGCACCGCGATCCGGACGCGCGGCACCTGCCCGCCATTGATTTCTGTGAAGCCCTCGCGATGGCCGACGCGGGCTGCGATCTGGTGCAGCGGCGTGCGCTCGAGGCGGCCCGGGCGTCGGGCGTGCCGCTGGTGATTCGGGCGCTCGAGGGCACGAGCGCCACTGTGGTCGGCTGACAAAACCACGCAGTAGCGCAGCCCTTCAGGGCTGCCTGGAGACACGACATGGAATTCTCAACACGGACGATTCATGCGGGACAGCCGTCGGAGCCCGGAACCGGTGCGCTGATCGCGCCGATCTTCCAGACATCGACCTACGAGCAGGATGCGCCGGGATGCCATCGCGGGTTCGACTACTCGCGCACGAACAATCCGACGCGCGCGCGGCTGGAGGCGGTGCTCGCCGATCTGGAGGGCGTGCCCCATGCCGCCGCATTCGCGACCGGCCTGGCGGCCGAGAACGCGGTGCTGCAGGCCTACCTGCGGCCGGGAGACGAGATCGTCGTGCCGCTCGACGTATACGGCGGCACGTATCGAATCCTGAACCGCGTGTTCCAGCCCCAGGGCTGCGTGGTGCGGCAGATCGATATCGCCGATCCCGCCGCGCTCTCCGGCGCGCTGACCGATCGCACGAAGCTGGTGTGGATCGAGTCGCCCACCAATCCGCGCCTGCTCGTGTACGACATCGCGGCGATCGCCGGGGCCGCGCACGCGCGCGGCGCGCTCCTCGTCGTCGACAACACCTTCGCGACGCCGTACTTCCAGCAGCCCTTCACACTCGGCGCCGACATCGTCGTGCACAGCGTCACGAAATACCTGGCGGGCCACTCGGACCTGGTCCAGGGGGCGGTGCTGGCGAAGGACCCGGCCGTGTTCGAGCCGATCAAGTTTCTCCAGAACGCCACCGGCGCGGTGCCGTCTCCATTCGACTGCTGGCTCACGCTTCGAGGGCTGAAGACGCTCGAGCTGCGCATGCAGCGGCACGCGGAGAACGCGCAGGCGATCGCCGCAGCGCTGCACGCGCATCCGCTGGTCCGGCGCGTGTACTTTCCTGGCCTGCCGGATCACCCGGGCCACGACATCGCATCGAGGCAGATGACCGGGTTTGGCGGAATGGTCTCGTTCGAGCTCGACGGCAGCGTTGAGGAAGTCGTGTCCTTTGTATCCTCGCGACAGTTCTTCGCGCTCGGCGAGAGCCTGGGCGGCGTGAAGTCCCTCGTCTGCCATCCCGCGCGCATGACGCATGCGTCGGTTCCACCCGACGTCCGCGCATCGCTCGGCCTTTCGGACATGTTGATTCGCCTGTCGCCGGGATGCGAGCACAAGAAGGACCTCGTCCAGGATCTCGTCGCGGGGCTCGACGCCGTGCAGCGCGCGCGCGAAGCCCGCACCGCCTTCGCGGACGTGTAGCAGGGGTTCCAATGTGGCCGGGACGCGGAGAGGCGGCCGGCTCTATCCCGCAACTGGAAGCAAACCTGCAGTTTTCCTCCAGACGCGGTTCGTTGGCACCGCTCCATCGCCGGTGCCAAAGGATCTGAACTCCTTCGAGCACGGCAAGGGTCTTTCGCGAGACGCGCTGGCGATGCTCGTGCGACATGGGATTCCTGTCACGGCCGGCAAGAGTAATTGATGATGATCACGCTCCGGCTGCCCTCCTCGAGGCACTGATGAGCCCAATGACGGCCGCGTCGAGGATCTCTGAAGCCACGACGTGCGGCGCTCGTTCCCTGGCCAGCCCGACCGAAACACGCCTGCCGGTGTCTAAACTCACGTAAGAGTGAAGGGCGGCTTCACCCTTGTTTGTGCTTTCCGCCAGGAGGACCCCATGCGTGCCCTCGCGCTTGCTACTGTCGTGTGTCTGGCCCTCGCTGCTTCTCCTTCGGCACAAAAAGGTGCCGGCACGCTCACCGGCGTGGTCAAGGATGCGGCCGGCGCAGTGCTGCCCGGCGTCACCGTGACTCTGAGTCCGACCAACGGCGCTCGAAGCCCGCTGACGACAGTCACGGACGTCAAGGGGGAGTTCACGTTCCAGAACGTCCCTGCCGGGGCGTATGACCTCACGGCGGCCCTGGCCGGATTCTCTCGACTCACCAGGCGCGTGACGGTCCGTGAAGGCACCTCCGCGGTGTCGCTGACGCTGCAGATCGCCGGCGTGGCCGAGACGGTCACGGTGGGCAACGCCAGTCCGATCGTCGGAGGGAGAATCTCGGCGGTTGCCGGGGGCGTCGTCGGCGGGGTTGTGGGCGGACTTGCTGGAGCTCCCCCGCCGCCGCCACCGCCGGGATCAGTCAGCCCGGGAATCCGGCGCGGCGGCCAGTTCAATACCGAAGCGTACGATCGCATCGAGGACAATCCGTTCCGGCTGGTCACGCAGGATCCGCTCTCGACGTTCTCGATAGACGTGGACACCGCTTCGTACGCCAACGTGCGGCGGTTCCTCAACACCGGCGCGCTCCCCCCTCCCGACGCGGTGCGGATCGAAGAGCTGATCAACTACTTCCGGTTCGAGTATCCCCGGCCGTCCGGCGCGGTCCCGTTCTCTGTCACGACCGAGCTGGCACCGTGCCCGTGGAACGGCAAGCACAAGCTCGCGCTCATCGGGCTCCAGGCGAAACCCATCGACACTGAATCGATGCCCGCGCGCAATCTCGTGTTCCTGCTGGATGTGTCCGGCTCGATGATGCCGTCCGACAAACTGCCGCTCGTGAAAACCGCGATGCGGATGCTCGTGGACACGCTCACCGAACGCGACCGGATCGCGATTGTCGTCTACGCGGGCGCGAGCGGTGTCGTGCTGCCGTCGACGACCGGGGATCGCAAGGACCGCATCCACGAAGCGATCGCGCGGCTCGAGGCCGGTGGCTCGACCAACGGCGGCGCGGGCATCACACTCGCCTATCAGATCGCGCAGGAACAGTTCGTCAAGAAGGGGATCAACCGCGTCATCCTCGCGACCGACGGCGACTTCAACGTCGGCGTCACCAACCAGGGAGATCTGACCCGCCTCATCGAGGAGAAGCGCGAAAGCGGCATCTTCCTGTCGGTCCTCGGCGTCGGCACGGGCAACGTCAAGGATTCGACGATGGAGAAGCTGGCGGACAAGGGGAACGGCAACTATGCCTACCTCGATTCGCTGCACGAGGCGCGCAAAGTGCTGGTGCACGAGGCGGGCGCGACGCTGGTGACGGTTGCGAAGGACGTGAAGATCCAGGTCGAGTTCAATCCCGTGAACGTCGCCGGCTACCGGCTGATCGGGTACGAGAACCGCGTGCTGCGGAACGAGGATTTCAACAACGATCGCAAGGACGCCGGGGAGATCGGCGCCGGACACACCGTCACGGCGCTCTACGAGATCGTGCCGATTGGTGTGCCGCTCGACGTGCCCGGTGTCGATCCATTGAAGTACCAGCGTCCCGCGCCGCGGCCCCAGGACGGGATCGCGCGCGACGAACTGATGACCGTCAAGCTCCGCTACAAGGCGCCGGACGGCGACACGAGCAAGCTGATCTCCGTACCGCTCAAGAACCGCGCGGGGGAACTGTCGCCGAACGTCGGGTTCGCGGCGGCCGTCGCGGAGTTCGGCATGCTCCTTCGCAAGTCCGAGCATCGCGGATCGGCCACCTTCAGCGACGCCGTGGCCCTTGCGCAAAAATTCCGTGGCGCGGATCCGGACGGGTATCGCGCCGAGTTCGTGCGCCTGGTGGAACTGGCCGAGGCGCTGAGGCGGCAGACGACTGCCTCAAGATAGCTGGCAGCGGGCAGCACGCAGCTGGCAGTGAATCACGCTGACACGCTGAAACAGCTGGACAGCGCGGCTCACTGTCTGCTGCCAGCTGCCTGCTGTTTTCCTGCCTACTGCCTGCTGCCTACTGCCTGCTTTTCGCAGTGTGATCCACTGCCTGCTGCCAGCTGCCAGCTGCCTGCTTTTCGCAGTGTGATCCACTGCCTGCCGCCTGCCGCCCGCTGCCTGCTATTTCCCGAAGGCGAGAACCACCCGCAGCCCCTCCGTGCCGCGCGCCACCTCGAGCCGGAGGGCCGTCGTCTTCGCGCCGTGCAGCCGCACGCCGACGCCAACGTCGCGATGGAGCCCGCGCAGATTCAGGCCCGCGCGCGTGGCGGCCACTTTCCCTGCGTCGTAGAACACGGCGACGTCGATGGAGCGGCCGGCGAGCCATCGGTACTCGCCCGTCAACAGCAGCGCGTGCCGATCGCGGAATCGATAGTTGCTGTAGCCCCGCAGCGCGCTGCCGCCGCCGAGCGTCGGCATCAGGAAGAACGGCACGCCGTTTCCGGGCCGCGGAGACGTGAACGAGGCGCGCGCGCCGAGGAACACCACCGCGTGCAGCCGGTCGAACGGCAGGTATCGCTCGCCCTCCAGATCGGCGCGATCGAACGACAACGAGCCGGCGTTCTGCTGGTGGTACCGGTGCAGCGACACGCCCAGGCGCGATCCGCGACGCGCGTAACTCTCCCCGTCGCGCGTGTCGAAGGCAAGGCCTGCGGCTCCGTGCAGGTAATCCGGATTCGCGTACAACCCGGGGATATTGGGGAAGACAGCGTCGAGCGGCGGGTTCCTGGAATGCGACGGCCCGGTATCGAAACGCTCGAAGCCGGCTGATGCGTCCAGCCTCAACCGCCACGGGTCCATCGACGCATTGATGCTCGCTTCGGTCTTCCTTTCGGCGTAGTCTCCCCGCGTGCGGTCGGACACGTTTCCGAGGGCGTGGACCGGGAGCAGCGGCGCATCCTGCCAGCGGGCCCTGGCGCCGAAGGTCAGCGCATGCGGACCGAGCGGCCGTGACGTGACGGCGACCTGCGCGAGCTTGAAGTTGCGCACGGAGTAGCCCGCCTTCGACTCGAGCATCGCTCCGCTGGGGCTCACGAGGCGGAAGCCGGGCCCGAGCGCGACGCCCGAGCCGGTCTTGATCCCGCCGAACGCGACAAAGAACCCTGTACGGCTGCCCGACGGCTTGCTCAACGATCGGATCCTGCGCTCGAACCAGCCGGGCTCTTCGGGTGGCGCCGTCACGTTCTCCCGCTGCCTCTGCTCGTCGGAGGGCTGCGGTCGCTCCTGAGCGGCCGCGGAGCCCGCGACGATCAGGGCGGCGACGAAAATCGAGCTCACGCGTCCGGTGGACGACCTCACTTATAATCTCCCGATCGCATATTCATGAAATCGTTGTCCATCTACGTCGTCTCGACCGGCGCGCTGTTCCTGGCCTCCACGATCGCGCTGGCGGTCACGCAGACTCCCCTCGGCTCGCCCCTCTTCTTCGCCCTCGCGGCGCTCGTCGGCGCCGCGTACGTCGTAATCCTTGTCCGCGTCTGGAACGTACCGACCGCATCCAGGCGGCTGTTGCTCGCCGCCCTTGCGCTGGCCGTCGCGTTCCGCGTTCCGCTCGCGGCGCCCCGCGTCAATGCCGACAACGACATGGTGCGGTACCTGTGGGACGGACGCGTCCAACGGCTGGGCTACAACCCCTACACCGTCGTCCCGGCGGACCCGGCCATGACAGCCACTCACACGCATGAAACAAGCCAAATGCCAAGCGGGCGGGCGCACACGCCCTATCCGCCCGGCGCGCAGTTGTTTTTCCGGCTGGTCGTCACGATTCACGACTCGTCGCGGGCGATGAAGCTCGCGCTGGTTGGCTGCGATCTCCTGACGATTCTCGTCCTCTGGCGCTGGCTGGTCGTCACAGGCCGGAACGAATGGCTGGCCCTCGCGTACGCGTGGAACCCGCTCGTCGTGCTCGAGGTGGCGCACAGCGGTCACATCGACGCGCTCGGCGCGCTGTGGATCGTCGCGTCGGCCTTCTGGCTGACTCGGCGGCGGACGCTGCTCGCCTCGCTCGCCTTCGTGCTGGCCGTCGCGACCAAGCTGCTGCCGATCGTGCTGCTGCCGCTGTTCTGGAAACGCGTGCGTCCGCGCGATGCCTTGGTGGCGGCTGTCGTGTTCGCGCTGCTTTACGCGCCATTCCGCGAGGGCTCGGGCGTGCCGCTCGGCGCGGTCCCGAACGTCGTGCAGCACATCAGGTTCAACGGACCGCTGTTCAGGGCGATCGCCGGGCTGAGCTCCCCATCTGCCGCGGCGGCCGTCGCGGTTGTGCTGGGGCTGCTGGTGGCGGCGTGGGCCAGGTGGAAGTGGCCCGTCAGCGAGCCGGCCGCGTGGGCCTGGCCGATGGCGATCGCGCTGGCCTGGGCGCCGGTGATCTATCCATGGTACCTGCTCTACTTCACGCCGTTCCTGTTCACCGCGGCGGCCGCGCCGCTCATCGCGTGGACCTTCAGCGCGCTGCCTGTCTACACAGTCTGGGAACTATCGCGGCACGGTGGACGGTGGAGGGTGCCCGCCGGGGTGATGATCGCTGAATACGCCATCGTCGTCGCGGCGATCGCCGCGTCACTTGCGTGGCGCGGACGGCGCGGACGTGAAGACGCCCGGCCGGAGACGACAGGTTCACACGAACGGTAGTGGATCGACCCACTACCACGACGGCTAAGAGGTGCTCAATGCGAAAACAACACATAACGCTCGTGGGGGTCGCCTTTGTGGCTGCTATCAGCGCTGCAGATGTACCAATCGGGGCGGCGCAGCAACCAATGGCCATCGATATCAAGATCGCGTCGCGCATAGGGCCGAAAGGGCGCGTTTGGGTGGCGACCGTCACAGACCCCGACACTCAGACATCGCATGAGTCGGTTCTCGATTCACGCGTGATTCGGCCGCTCGAGGTGCGGCCTGTCGCCGGCAAGCGACGCGCCGTGATAATCGGGGATACGAACAACGGCGTCATTGTCATTGTCGCCGACCACCAGGGCAACACGACGCGGCCGTTCCTGGCGGATACGGCAGCGGTATCGAAGGATGGTCGCTTGATCGCCTATCAGCACCTCATGCCGAGAGGTGAACTCCATCCGGTCACGCGGTACAGCATCTATGACGTCACAGAAGGTGACGTAGACGGCGACACCCCGGGGCAACAGTTCTATCCACAGGACAATGCAAGACACGCCCGGCAGTCCGACCTTGTCTGAGTCGCAACGGGTGTGCTCGCGTTCGTCGATTATGCTGACGGGAAAGTCGCCGTCGTAGCGGCAGAATTCCTGCCCAATGGGCGAGTCAGCCGAATAGTCCACAAACCCTTGGACGTTTCACTGTTGGTCTCGCAAACAGCAACGGGGGAAGAGCCAGCCCGCGCTGTGCGGCCCACGCAGATACGGCGGCTGCCGACCGGGGGAATGGAAGTTCGCCTCTCATTCAGCAACCCGAACTTGGCAGTTGATCGGGTTGACGTTAAGTCATGGTGACTCACGCAGGGTTCGCGACCCGTCTGTTGATCGTGACAGTCGGCTTGGCAGGACTGGATGTGCGTCAGCCCCGCGTCTACTACCCACACGAACGCGCGCATTGAACCCCAGCAGTTAGTGTGCTAAACCGTCTCGGTCCACGACCCGCTGGCACCGCGCGCGTTCATCAGGAGCCGGTACATGGCGTTGTTCTGCCGATTGCCTGCGATCGCCTGCGCCGGCCTTGCAGCGGCGTCTGCCGGTCAGCCGACTGCGCAACGCGAAGATCGGCTGGCGGATCTCCTCAAATCTGCTGGCCGCTACGTTCACGAGTACGAACAATCGTTTTCGGCGGTGCTGTCTCGAGAGCACTACGTGCAGCGCGCTCGTGTCGAGGGTCGGTTGGATACGCGAGACCTTCGATCGGAAGTCGCGCTGGTTGCCTTGGACGACGCGGCGTGGGTCCTGTTTCGAGATGTGCACGAAGTCGATGGCAACGCGCTCGCCGACCGGGGGGACCGCCTGGCGGCGCTGTTCATGAAGCCGACGTCCAACCTGGGACTGCAAGCGAAGCGCATCGTGGACGAAGGCGCCCGGTACAATCTGGGTCCGATCACGCGCACATTGAATACGCCAACACAGGCGCTGGACTTCATCCGTGTGGAGAACCAGTCGCGCTCGGTTTTCCGGCTTGGCGACGCCCGCGCGATTGAAGGCCTCGAGACACTCGAACTCTGGTTTGAGGAAACGGCGACGCCGCGGATGATCGTCACGAAAGACAATGCAGCGGCGGCCGGACGTTTTTGGGTCGTGCCAGAAACCGGGACGATCGTGCGGACAGAACTCAGAATCAGTTCCCTGGGCGTTGCGGGCGTGCTCACGACGAGTTACGCCAGGCAGGAGGAACTTTCGCTGTGGGTCCCGACCCATATGAGGGAGTCGTACGAGGCGCAGGGGTCCCAAACGACTGGCGCACTCGACGTCGAACTGACGGGCAAGTCTCGGGGCAGTACGACCGTTCTAGAGGGCGACGCCACATATACCGATTTCAAGAGATTCTCGGTCAACACGAAGATCATCATCCGCTGATTGGTAATGGCGGAGGGTTGGGCGAGCATGACGAAGATCGTCGGTGCGACGGCGCTTGGGCTGGCGATACTCCCCGCGATCGTCGCCGCTGTTCGTCAGAATCCTTCCCAGCAGCCGCCGACCTTTCGCACGTCAACCGAGATCGTCCTGATCGACACGCAGGTCGTGGCAAAGGACGGCACCCCCATCCAGGGCCTGAAGGCCGACCAGTTCGAAGTCTTCATCGACGGTCGGCGCCGCCCTGTTGTGTCGGCCGAGTTCTCGCGAGCCACCGAATCATCTTCGGACGTTGGCCGACGAGCGATCCGGCCAGAATCCCCGCAAGCCAGGAACGGACGCATCATCGTGCTCGCGATCGATCAGGCGAGCTTTCCGTCTTCGGCGCGTGCCTCCGCGCGAGAGGCCGCGACACGCGTGGTCGATCGCGTCGCCCCGGAGGACTATCTGGGACTGATCGCGTTTCCGGGATCGATAGAAATCGCGCCGACGCGCGATCGCAGCCCCGTCCGTGAGGCACTCGAGAGCGTTTCCGGTCTTCGCGTCGAGGCGCTCTCGTCCCGGTTCAATCTGTCGGCGGCCGATGCGGTCGTCCTGAAGTCGCGAGAATCCGTCACGACGAAGGAGATCATCGGCCGCGAGTGCAAGGATCGTCTCGATCCGGTCTGCCCCCAGCAGGTGATGCAGGAAGGCGGCGCCATCGCTGATATCCTCGAACAACAGGCCATACTGGCGGTTGCCGGCATCGACGGAGTCCTGGACGCGATGACGCCGCTGCCGGGGCGCAAGACGCTCATGCTGATCAGCGCTGGTCTCCCCATGTCAAATCGATCGGGCGGCAGGTTGGCTCTCGACGCCGAGACCACCCGCATCGGGCGCCGCGCCGCGGCGGCGAACGTCAATCTGTATGTCCTCTACATGAACATCCACTTCCTCAGGTACTTTTCACCAGAGTACGGGAAGAAGAACTCCTCGATCTTCGACGACATCTCCCTGTTCGGCTACGGACTCGAAAAGTTCGCTGACAGCGGCGGCGGGGGCTTCTTTCAGGTCGAAGTGGACTCCGATCCGTTTGTCGACCGTGCACTCCGCGAGACGTCAGCCGCTTATGTGCTGGCCGTCCGGGCTGAGCCGGAGGATCACGACGGAAAGGACCACTTCATTCGCGTGGCGGTGAAACAAAAAGGCGCGACCATTCGCTACAGACGTATTGTCACCATTCCGCGATGACAGTGGCAGCCCTGACCGCCTGCGCCAGGCTACGGCGAGTCTCGCCGAAGCGCTGCGCGCGAAGGCGGAAGGGCTGCGCTACCGGGAATCTGATCGAGATGAGCGCAGCCCGAGGAGCCCTACGGCTCCTGGGGCATCACGATCCACAGAATGATGTAGACGAGCGTTCCCGGGAAGGCCACCGAAAGGATCGACACGATCACATAGAGGATCCGGACGGTGGTCGTGTCCCAGCCGAGGGACTTGGCGATCCCCCCGCACACACCGCCGAGCACCGTGTCGGTGCGCGATCGCAGCAATGCCATAGCGTTTTCGCCTCTCGGGCGACTATACCCCACCGAACGGTTGAGCTTCCAATGCCCGGGCTGGTCGTGAGCACGCTTCTTGCGACAGGTGATCGCCGGAGCGTGGAATGCACCAGGGAGGGTCCGCCGGCCGGCTGAGAAGGATCGACGCGCGCCGCAAGATGGTGCGGCTCCGTACCCTCTGTGCCGCCAGCTTCACAGTCGTCGGCCTCGCGATTGCGGGACCTCCACTCGTCGCGCGCGACGCGCCCGCGGCAGCCGCGCGCGTCTCCACCCCCACGCATGAAGAGCCGCTGACGCAGTACCGCGCCTACCGGCGCATGCACGCCCACAGCGATCGGTTCAACCAGGAAGCCTGGATGGAAGCCTGGACGGAACTGGAGGCCGGCAAGTTCCGCTACGACGTCGTGTCGGAGCGCGGATCCGACTACATCCGAGGCAAGGTGCTGAAGGCGATGCTCAAGCGCGAGCAGGAGCTCGTCGCGGCGGGCGAGTGCGCGAAGGCCGGGCTGACCGCGGACAATTACGTGTTCAGCAACACCGTCATCGACGGGCCCGACGAGAAGTACGTCTCGATCCGCCCGAAGCGCAAGGACGTTCTGCTGCTGGACGGCCGGATGGTGCTCAGCCGCGACGGTGGGGAATTGCTGCGCGTCGAGGGACGGCTGTCGAAGAACCCGTCGTTCTGGACGAGCCTCGTCAACGTCATCCGCCATTACGCGCGGCTCGACGGCGTCCGCGTGCCGATCGCGACCGAGTCGACGGCCAAGGTCAAGTTCGCCGGGGTCTCGCAACTGGACGTCCAGTACGAGTACGAGAGCATCAACGGACGCCCGGTCAGTCTTGCGGCGCGCCGCATCAGTTCGGCCGGCCGCGGTCAGCACTGACGTTCGGCAGCCCTGAAGGGCTGCGCTACCGAAACAATCTGTCGGCGTCTTTCAGCAGCGCGCGGGCGTACGCCTGCGCGATCAGGTTCGCCAGGCGGATGCGCGGCCGGCGCGAGGGGTCTATCGCGAGCGCCGCGCCGAGCAGGCGCTCGAACTCCTGCCTGTCCTTGGCGCGCAGCGCGACGCTCGTCGCGAGCGTGACGTACGCGAACGCCGACTCGCCGTTCGACAGCGCCACGGCGCGATCGAAATGCGCACGGGCGCGTGACGCCGAGCCTCCGAGCAGCACAGGCATGCCGTCGAAGACAATCAGGGTTTCGTGGATGGCGCCGTCCTCCCACGTCTCGTCGAGCGCCAGCGCCCGCCCGAGAAGCGTGCGCACCGCGACCAGCTCGCCCACCCGCGCCAGCAGATTGTCCGAGAGCGACAGGGCTCCGCCCCACGCGATTCCCGTCCAGTACAACGCGGGCACATCAGCCTGGGTTGCGGCCGCGAGCGCCGTCTGCGGATCGCGGGCGAGCGCGGCGCTGAGGCCCGGATGCGCGGCATCGAGCCCGCGGAGACAGTAGCCGCGCGCGCGATCGTACATGTGGATCGCCCGGTCGCGCAGATCGCGTGATTCCTCCGGATTGTCACGCGCGCGCTTCTCGGACTCGACTTGCAGGAACCCGTACGCGTACTGCGCGAAGCCGCTGCACGCCGTCATGAGCAGGCCCCGGTGCCGCGGCTGGCCGTCGAGCAGCATCTCCACCATCTTCAGCGTCGACGGGGCCGCCAGCCGCACGAACTCCGGGTCGTCGTCGCGCGCATACGCGCTGGCTGTGGACGATACCGCGTCAGCCATGCGGCTGATGCCGATGCGCTTCGTGGAGCAGGAGCTGACAAGGACCGCAGCGAGCAGCACTGCACTGACAGGGAGCACACGCGGGGACATGAGGCATCACGATAACATGAACGATTGGCCCCGCCTTTGCACTGCGGAGGCGGAAGCCGATGAGCCGCCGTGCCGCTGTGTTCCTCGCCGCGACCGCGCTGGCAACCGCCTGTAATCGCGGGGCGCCTGTCGCGCACGTCGCGGACAGCCGTGCGATATCGCTGCGCGACGAGGCGCTTCGATCGGCGCGCGTGTGGCGTCCACCCGCCACGCCCATCGCGCGGGTCGATTTCGCGGGCAACCCCGCCGGGCCGCGCGCCCTCAGACCCGACGACGATCTCGACTGCCGCTTCGAACTCACGAGAACGAGCGGCACCACGCCGAAGTTCGAATGCAAGCTGCCCGACGGCGACCTCGTCAAGATCAAGTACGGCGGCAACAACCCTGAGCTGCACGCGGAAGTCGCGGCGACCCGCCTGTTGACCGCGCTCGGCTTCGGCGCCGATCGCATGTACGTCGTCCGCCGCGTGCGGTGCGCCGGCTGCCCTGCCTTTCCCTTCGAATCCCTGAAGTGCTACGACCGGACGGGCCTGCTGGCCGCCTGCTTCGCCGGACCGATCGACTACGGCCGCAGCGCCACGTTCGATCCGACGGTGGTCGAACGGCACTTCGACGGACGCAAGATCGAGACGGCCGAGAACCCGGGCTGGGCGTGGTATGAGCTCGATCGCATCGATCCGGCCGCGGGCGGCTCGTCGCGCGCGGAAGTGGACGCGCTGCGGCTCATGGCGGTCTTTCTGTCGCACTGGGACAACAAGGCAGCGAACCAGCGGCTCGTGTGTCTTCCCGGCGGCGATCGTGCCGGCGGCGGATGCACGAAGCCGTTCGCCTTCGTGCAGGATCTCGGCGCGACGTTCGGGCCCGTCAAACTCGACCTGCCCAACTGGCGCCGCACGCCCGTGTGGGCCGATCGCGCGACCTGCACCGTCAGCATGAAGAGCCTGCCGTACGGCGGCGCCACGTTTCCAGATCGGCGCATCTCCGAGGCAGGACGTCAGATGCTGACGGGGCTGCTCGAACAGCTCTCGAGCGGGCAGCTCACCGACCTGTTCACCGCGTCACGCGTCATCGAGTACGACGAGATCAGCGCGGAGACACGGAGCGCCGCACCGTGGGTGGAGGCGTTCCGGAACAAGATCCGCCAGATCGCGGACGGCGGCCCATGTCCGCAGGCTCCTTGAAGGTAGCCTCCCGTTCTTTCCTCCTTCTGTCAAGTCTGAAAGAGGGGCCTCCCCTCCTTCCCTGCTTCTGTGATTACTCGGGTTTTCGCGTGACGACCCCGGCATCGATCGTCTCTCCCGCCCGGCTTATCGCCTGGAAGTACAGCTCGTCGCCCGAGATCTCCATCAGCAGGAAGTGGTAGTCGGTATCGAACCCGCGCGCCATGATGGCCGACGGCCGCCGGATATCGCCGCGGCGCAGCGACCCGGCGCCGCCCGAGATGAAATACGAGATGCCGTGCTGGGGCACGAGCCGTTCGTAGAAGTGCTCGTGGCCGCTGAGGACCACGTCGACATCGCCGGCAAGCAGGATCGGCTCGAGCGCCGAACGCAGCGTGCGCGCCGCCGCGGCGTACCGTCCCGACGTGTAGAGCGGATGATGGAAGTAGCAGATCTTCCAGTTGCTGCCCGAGGCCGCCAGCTGCGCGCGCAACCAGTCGAGTTGCACCGGATCGAACGAGCGGCTGTCGAGGACGAAGAAGCGGGCCGCCGCTCCGGTGAGGCCCGCGAGGCGCTGCTCGGACTTGCGGAACGTGTAGTACCTCTCCCCTTTCATGTTGAAATTCGCGTAATTGAGCGCACTCGGCTCGTCGTGATTGCCGATGGCGGCCTGGAAGGTCACCCCCGCATCGAGGAGCGCCTTGTAGGGCTCCTCGAACTTCGTGACGTAATCCGACGGGGTGTGCGGAGGGTAGATGTTGTCGCCCAGCATGATCGCGAAGTCGAATGGGAACTTCGCGCGCCACGCGACCATCTGCGCCGCAACCTCACGCTGCGCGGCATCTCCGCGCCCGGAGTCGCCGATGACCGCAAATCGAATGGAGCCGGCTTTGAGCGGCAGCGCCAGCTCGCCGGGAGCCGGGTGCAGCTCCCGCACCTGGGTCCCGGTGGCGCGCGCGGCGGACGGCGGGACATCCGAGCCGCCGCAGGCAGCCGCCGAGACAAGAAAAGCGATGCAGAGAGCGGCTGCGCTCAGGCGACGCATTCTACATTCTACGTTCGCGGCCGAGGTAGAACAGTCCGAGCTTCTCGAAGTCCTTCATACGGTCCACAGCTCCATGGGGATCGAGAGCAGGCGGTACCGCTTCCTGAGCTCGATCACGTGGCCGGCATAGTGGGAGCGCGGAAAACGCCGCGCGAGCAGCTCCCCTTTCAGCCGCCGGATCTCGTACTTGTAAAGATCGCGGACGACGTCCCGCAGCTCCTGGGGGGAGGTCGTCGGGAGCGGCTTCAGGCCGTGGCGGGCGAGCTCGTCGAGCACCGGCTGGCGATAGGTATGGATCTCAGTCAACGTAGCACCGGCGCGCCCGCACGTCCGTTCCCTTCCTGTTCACGTGTACGCTGATCGTGTGGCGCCCGCGCCTGCGCGCGGGCCGTTCGACCGCGAGCATGTAGTATCCCTGGAGCGCGCCCTCGAGGCGGTCCATCGCGAGGTCCTGGAACTGGTGCGCCTTCTGATAGAAGCCGCCGGTGTCGTCGGCCGCGGTCATGAGCGCTGTTTCGAGCGTGTGCTGGTCCGCGTCGGTGACGTCGAGCGCGAAAACCGTCACACGCGCGCGCACCAACGCTTCCCGCGCCGCGTCGTAATCACGATCGAGCGTGGCGGTGCCCACGAGCGATCCGATGACCGGCCGGTACTGTCCAAACCCGTGACCCAGCAGGACCAGGTCCTTCGCCCCTTCGACAGGCCGCAGCGCGTCAGCAAGAACCGCGAGCGCCTTCTCCGGCGTTGCCGCCCGCGCCGCCTTCCCGGGATCGAGGTGCGCCCTTATTGAGACCCCATCTGTGGGCGTTGTGCGGGGAGCATCGGAGAGGATTCCGCCATACAGGGCGGCGCGGAGCCGTGCCCGGTCGCCCGTAAAGTCCTGGCGAACGCGCAGGTGGTAGTCGAACACCATGATGGCGGCGCGATCGTCCGGTTGAAGCCGCTCGACGAACCGGGCCGACTCGCGGAGCATCTGCAGCATCCCCGTGATGCGCGACGGCTCCAGGCTCCACTGGACGAAGAAGACAATACGGCGCCCGGCAGGGCCCACCCGCGGCTGAGGTGCCGCGGTCGGTTCGTCGCTTCCATCGCCGCCCGCCGGCGCGGGCAGGCCTATCCACGTCGCCGACTGCAGGCGCGCCGGCCTGCCATCGATTTCGACGCGGAAATCCGCCGCGTCCAGGCCACGGCAGGGGCGGCCGCGACTGTCGACCACCCTCGCGTCGACGAGCACGCGCGCGACGTCCACTCTCTCGTCGAACCGGACCTGCGTCCACCCCGGATGGGCGAATATCAGCAGCCCGGCGAGGACAACCACCACGCGCATAAAGCTGTCTCACACTGTACATTGAGTGCGCCGTTTGGCGGGCGGTCTGCTACTATTCGCCCGGCAGCCCTGAAGGGCTGCGCAACAAGCCCAGGCCACATGTGGCGCAGGCCTTCAGGCCTGTCGTGAGCCGCGCGGGCCACATGTTGCGAAGGCCTCCAGGCCTGTCGTGAGCCGCGCGGGCCACATGTTGCGCAGGCCTTCAGGCCTGCCGTGAGCCGCGCGGGCGTCATATGTTCTAAAGGTCCTTCATGCTGAAAACCACCACTGCCGCACTCATCGTTGCCGTCGCGGTTGCCGCGCCGGCTGGCACCCCCGAACGTATCGACCATGAAATGAACGCGAAGATCCGCGCGGAAGCGCGCCAGCACTCGCAGATCATGAAGACGATGCACTATCTGACGGATGTGTATGGTCCGAGGCTGACCGGATCGCCGAACCACAAGGCGGCGGCCGAATGGGCCGTCAAGCAGATGACCGACTGGGGCTTCGAGAACGGGCATCTCGAGCCATGGGACTTCGGACATCCGGGCTGGCTCAACGAACGGTTCTCCGGTTTCGTCGTCTCCCCCGTCAAGGACAGCCTCGTCGGCGAAGTGCTGGGCTGGACGCCGTCCACAAAGGGAACGGCCACAAGCGACGCCGTGCAGATCGTCGTGCCGTCTCAGCCGACCGAAGGCGAGCTGGACGCGTGGGTGGCGGCGACGAAAGCCAGGGTCGCAGGCAAGATCGTCCTGGTCGGCGCCCACACGATGGTGCCGGTTACGATCGCGAAATCGCCGCTGCGGCGCGACACCGACGAGCTCCGTCGGCAGTACGATCCGGCGTCGCCGGCGACGCCGCAAGGGCCGCCCGCGTACGCGCGCGGACCGGCGCAGCCGATTCCCGCGGGTCGCCTGGCTCCCAACGTCGTCAACGAGCGCGTGGACGCGATGCTCGTCGAGGCGGGTGCGCTCGTGCGCGTGAACGATGCCGGGCGCGACCACGGCCAGATCCGCGCGTTCCAGAACCGCACCTACGACGTGACGAAGGCGGTGCCGACCGTCATCCTGCGCAACGAGGACTATGGCCGCCTCTCGCGGCTGCTGGCGGATGGCGCCCCCGTCACGCTCGAATTCACGATCGTCAATCGCACGTACCCCGAGGGGACGACGTCGTACAACACGATCGCGGAGATCCCGGGCACGGACAAGAAAGGCGAAGTGGTGATGCTCGGCGGCCACCTCGATTCGTGGCACGCGGCCACGGGCGCGACCGACAACGCCATCGGCTCCGCGATCATGATGGAGGCCGCGCGGATCCTGAAGGCGATTGGGGTCACGCCGCGGCGCACGATCCGCGTGGCCCTGTGGGGCGGCGAGGAGCAGGGGCTGCTCGGCTCCAAGGCCTACGTGGCGCAGCACTTCGGCACGTACGAGAGCCAGAAGCCGGAGTTCGCGACCTTCGCGGGCTACTTCAACGTGGATTCCGGAACGGGACGGATCCGCGGCGCCAGCGTGTTCGGCCCGGCGGACGCCGCCGCCGTCCTGCGCGACGTGTTCGCGCCGTTCGAGGATCTCGGCATGGAAGGGGCCCTGGCGACGACCAGCCGGCGGTCGGGGGGCACCGACAGCACGTCGTTCAACGCGGCCGGCCTGCCCGGAATCGGGCTGGGCCAGGATCCAATCGAGTACGGCACGTATACGTGGCACACGTCGCTCGACACGTACGAGCGGATCATCGAGGAGGACGCGAAGAAGTCGGCGATCTCGATCGCGGCGGCGGTCTACCACCTGGCGATGCGTGACGAGATGCTGCCGCGGTTCAGCAAGGAGAACATGCCGGCACCGCCGGCCCCGGCGCGATCCGGCTCCGGGCGGTAAACGGGACTCATTCTCGCGAGGAGACTAAGGAGAAGCGATGGCTGACGAACACAAGACGACCGACGCCGACAGCGTCCTGACGCAAGCGGCCGAAACCATTGGCAGCACGCTTGGCAGCGCCGCGCGCGCGGTGATGCAGGGCGCGCAGACCGCCGCGGGCATGGCGACCGCCGCCGCCGAGTCCGCGACGTCGGCGGCGACCGCCGCGATGACAGCGGCGACCGACGCGACCGCTGCGGCCACGCGCGCCGCGACGCCCGCGGTGCAGCGTACGGCGGAACGCGCCGCCCGCGTTGGGAAGCGGATCGTGAAGGTGACCGCGCGCAGCGCGCGGAAGGCGGCGAAGAAGGCCCGCACGAAGCCGGCCAAGGGACGCGGCGCGAAGGCGGCGGCGCCGGCGCGCAAGGCCGCGCCGAAGCGCAAAGGCGCGAAGAAGAGCGCGGCAAAGAAGACGGCCGCGCGGAAGCCCGCGAAGAAGGCCGCGGCGAAGAAGGCCGCTGGCCGCAAGACCCGCCGCCGCTAGAAACAAACGGGGGCCGGCGCGATCTCGCACCGGCCCCTTTTCTACGTTCTACCTTCTACGTTCTACGTTACTGCGTTCCCCCGGCCCCGCTCTTCCCTGCCAGATAGATCCCGTTGAACAGGAACTTGAAGGTGCCGTGCGGCTGCCCGCGGAAGGTGATCTCCGGGCCGAACGCGTAGACGGTGCCCTGTCCCACCGAGGCCTCGAACGCGGTCGTGCCGCCCTCGAGGTAATTCTGTCCCCACGCCCACCCGCTGCGGAGCGGGCGATCGGAGTCGAACCACATTACCGGACGTATCCCGCGTCCCGCGGCGTTCGGCGCCAGGCGGAACACCGGGCTGTTGTTGAAGAAGACGTCGATATGATCCTCGGCGCCCGCCGCCGAAGGCGCGCCGGGGTCAACCGCGACACGCAGGATGGAGCCCGGCACATAGAACTTGTCAGAGCCGAGGTGACGGTCCTCCTCGCCGGGCTGACGTTCGACGAGGTAGTCGGTGACCGGAAGGCCGAGCGTGTCGGCGATCGCGCGCGCGGCGTTTCCCGCCGCGATGACGGTGCCGCCGGACTCGACGAACTTCTTCACGTTCGCGTCCGCCGTCGCGCCGGTGCCCGTGCCCGAGGTGACCTCGCACAGGCTCCGGAGATCGGGATCGCTCGACCGCGCGGCGGTCGCGGCCGCAGGAGCACCGGGTGTCGCGGGTGGCTCGTCGCCGCCGCCACCACCGCGGCCTCCGCCGCCGCCCGCGCGGAACGCCGCGCCGGACGGCATCACGATGACGTCGTACTTCGCGCGCAGGTTCGCGTCATCGAACCCGGCGCCGCACACGACGGTGAACGGGAACTCGAAGCGTTCCAGCAGGAACCGTGTCCACCCGGATGGCATCGAGCCGGTCGGCGAGTCCCAGAGCGCGATCCGCCGGACGGCAAGCTTGGTCGCGCCACCAACGGCTGTCACGAAGCGTTCCACGTTCACGCCGAGATCCTGCGCGCCCTTCTGCACGATGGGCGTCGAGATCGCCGTGGCAGGCACGTACAACGAGCCGGCCGGATACGTCTTGCCGACCGCGTTGAGGGGGCCGAGGCGATACACGTCGCCGTTCGCCTTCAGCACGCGGTTGGCGATGGTGAAGGAGTCGTTGATCGACGGCGACAGGAGATAGCCCGCGGTCGCAGTCCCGGTAATCGCGCCCGGGATCGGAGTGGCGAGGCCCGTAATCTCCTTGAGCGGTCCGTTCACATCGTCGAACAGCCGATCGAACTTCACGCCCATCTGGTACGCGAGCGTCCACCCGGCGTTGTCGTACGGACGCCGCGGGATCCCGCGCTCGTCCATGTCGTTCGGATGATCCTGCGGCTCGAACATGTCGAGCACGTGCGCGCGCCCGGCTTGCGCCGTCTTCACGACGTACGAGCCCGCGGGATACGTTTTGCCGCTGGCGCTCAACGGCGCCGTCGCCTGCGAGACCTCGACGCCGATGTAGCGAAGGGCGTTGACGAACTTCGTCGCCGTGGCCGGGTCAGCCTGCTCTGAAGGAATGACGAAAACGTGCGGGTCACGGCGGGCGGGATCCTTCAACACCGAGTTGTAGGTCGCGAGGGTCAGCCCGCTGCCGCGTCCGCCGCGGCCTCCGCCCTGGCCGGTATCGCCGGCCGGCGCATCACCACCGGCAGCCGGAGCCGCGCCGCGGCCGCCTCGGCCGCCCCGGCCACCCTGCCCGGCGCCTGCCGCAGGAGCGGAAGCGGGGGTGGGCATGGCGGCCCGCAGCCGCACCATATCCTCATTGGAGATGGTCCAGTGGTCGCGCGACCCCCGTTCGATCTGGTTCGCGCCCATCTTGTAGATGTTGTAGAGGAACTGGTCCTTGTAGCGCGACGCGAGGTCGAGCACCGCGTAGTTCGCGGTGACCGAGTAATCAATCGACTGCCGGAAGTGCCACTGCTGCGGCTCGATCGGCGCGGGCAGGTCGCCGCGCGGAAGGATCATGCCTGGCGTCGGCGGGATCGCCATCGGCGTCGGATTGCCGATGATCTCCGTCAGGAGACCGATGATGTTCTGGAAGTACGCGGTCGTCCGCAGGCCGCCGTTCCACCACGTCGAGTAGGACGAGCCCGAGCGCATCGTGAAGCCCGGCTTGCCTTCCTGCAGGAAGCGGTGATGCATGGCCGCGCCGACCATGTCCAGGCCCGTGACGATCATCGGATCGAAGTTGTAGTTGAAGGGATCGCGGAAGGGGGGCGAAAAGAGCACCGTGCCGGCCGGGCCGGTCTGGTGATGGTTGTACATGATCTGCGGCAGCCACTCCCAGTACATGAGCTTGTTCATGTTCTGGGATTCCTTCACGTTCGACATGTACAGGTCGCGGTTGTTGTCGTGCCCGGCGTACTTGTTGTACAGCCGCGGGCTGCAGGTCCGGCGCTGCGCGGGATCCGGATTCTGCATGTAGCACTTCGAGACCATCTGCATCCCGTCCGGATTCGCGTGCACGGCAATGAGGATGACGTCGCGGAGAATGCGGTTCGTCTCCTCGTCCGTCCGGCTCACCAGTTGGTACACCGTCTCCATCAACTGGTGCGCGCCGACGACTTCCGTCGCATGCAGACCGCCGTCAATCCAGACAACCGCCTTGCCTTCCTTCGCGAGCGCCCGCGCCTGGTCGTCGGTCAGGCCGCGCGCGCGGTGCATCTGCTGCGCAATCTGCTTGTATCGATCCAGTTTCGCGAAGTTCTCTGGCGCCGTTACGATCGCCGCCAGGTGCGGCCGGCCCTCCTCCGTCTTGCCGATCTCGATGACCTGCATCCGGGTGGATTCCTTATCGAGCTTCTGCCAGTACTCGACGAACTGCGTGTAGGTGGCGAGATGGTAATCATCGCCGATGGTGAACCCGAACTGCTGTTTCGGACTGGTGATCGTCTGCGCGGCCGACAGGGCGGCGAAGGCCGCAAGCAGCACGACCGATATGAATGCGGAACGCGTGGCGCGTCTGAGCATCGCTGGCCTCCAGATGGAAGCGCTAACGATACCAGAAAACCTCCGGTTCGGGCCCGTTACCTTATCGGGTGGCCGCTCGGAGGCGAGCCCGTTTCAGGCATCGTGAGGGAGAGCGTCGTGCCGTCCTCATAGATCAGGCCGTCGCTGTTGGTCCCGAAAAACCGCGGGGTCTGCCCAGTGAGGTCGATCGGGTCCGCTACGGCGGCGTACGAGGCCGACGAGCCGCCTGGCGCGACGCCGTTGCACGTGGCGGGCGAGCTGGGATGGACCGTTCCGGCGAGGCTCAGGATGAAGCCGCTCTTGATGACTGTCGCCCCCTGGGTCAGCTCGGCGGGAAGAAAGGCCTCGGTCATTCCAGGCGAGGGGATGCCGAGCGTCGGCAAATCCGGCGCGTAGAAGCCTAGGCCGCAGGTGATCGCGTAGCTCAGCTCGCCGCTGTTGACGAGACCCAGCGACCCGATGGCCGACGTGGCTTGCGCGGCCCCTCGCGCGCGCACCAGCCCGGGAACCGCCAGCGACGAGAGCAGGCCGATGAGGCCCACCACGAAGAGCATGTCGATGAGCGTGAACCCGGCCTCGCGCGACGGATGCGCGCGGCGCGCCGGCGCCTCGACAGCACTCTCCCTGCTTCGCAAGGGTCCAGTCATCTGTGGACAATTCTCGGCAGTGGTGCCACTTTTCGACAGCCCAAAAAACGCGGCCGCGGTGAACCGTCCGCTTCCGGATATCCGACGCCAGGCTGCAAGTGCCTGCGCAGTCTTGCTTTGCCGCCGGTCTTCACACGTCACTCACCCTGGGTTGCCTCGCAAAGTGCAAGAACACGACCACGACAGTAATGGTGAGGCCCGCGACATCCGCCCATCGGGCGGCATAGAACAGAAGCAAGCCGCTCGCGACGAGCGCCACGCGCTCGGGAGCTGAGGCCGCCCGTCGGATCCATCCGCCGAACCCGCCCGCCAGCGCGCCCACACCAATCGCTGCGGTCAGCGATGCCGATACGATCTCGCGCGCGGGCGCCTGCAGCAGCACCCCGAGACCTTCCCGGCTCAACGTGAACACGAACGGCACCAGAAACGCCGGCAGCGTGTACTTCCACGTCAGCATCATCGTCGTGAACGGGTTGCCACCGGTGATCGCGGCCGCCGCGAACGGAGACAGCGCCGTCGGGGGACTCACCTCCGAGAGGACGGCGTAGTAGAAGATGAACATGTGCGCGGCGACCTCCGGCACCCCGGCCTGCACGAGCGCCGGGGCGACCATCACGGCCGCGATGATGTAGGAGGCGGTCACCGGCACGGCCAGCCCGAGGAGCCAGACGGCGACGGCGGAGTACGCCACCGTCAGAAACAGATGACCTCCCGCGAGCGAGACAATGATGCCTGCGATCTTCAGGCCGAGGCCCGTCAGCGTCACCACCCCGACGATGATGCCGGCCGTGGCGGTCGTTCCAGAGACGCCGAGAACACCGGAGCCGCCCGCGCGGAGCGCCGTCAGCAGGCGCCGCGGCGTCAGCGCCGTCTCGCGGCGAACGAAGCTGAGAGCGAAGGCGAGCGCTGTCGCCCAGAACACGGCGCGGAATGCCGACAGGCCCATCACCATCAGCACCGCGATCGCGGCGAGCGACGAGAAATGGTACCAATACGTCCTGGTCAGCTCCCACAGTCCCGGAGCATCCGCCGGCGCGGGACGCGTGCCGAGACGCCGCGAGTCCGCCTCGATCATCAGGAAGATGGACAGGTAGTACAGGATCGTGGGGATGGTGGCCATCACGAGCACCTGCAGGTATGAGATCCGCAGGAACTCCGCGATGAGGAACGCGGCGGCGCCGAGCGTCGGCGGCGAGAGCAGCGCGCCGATGCCGGCGGCAGAGAGGATCGCGCCCCCCGTCTCGGGCTTGTAACCCGCGCGCTTCAGGAGCGGCCACGACACCGATCCGAGCATCACGGTCGTGGCCACGCCGCTGCCCGACACGGTGCCGAGCAGGAAGCCCGCGAGCGTCACCGTGCGTCCCGGTCCCGCCCCGGAACGGGACCGCCCCATCGCCGCCAAGGCCCAGTTGATGAAGAATCCGCCGGCGCCGGAGTACTCGAGCACCGCGCCGTAGATCGTGAAGAGGATGATGTAGGTGGCGGCGACGTCGAGCGGAACGCCGAAGACGCCTTCGAGCGTCATGTAGAGCGTCCCGATCAGACGGTCGATGTTGTACCCGCGATGCGCGAGAAGCGGCAGACCGATGCGATCGAAGGAGGGGCCGGCGTAGGCGTACATGAGGAACACGACCGCGGTGACCGGGAGAATCGCGCCGACCGAACGGCGCGTCGCCTCGAGCACGAGCAGGATCGCCACCGAGCCGAGCACCAGGTCGATCGGCCGCGGATCAGCGGCGCGATAGATGAACGCGTTGAAATCGACGAGCGGCCATGCGAGCGTGACCACGGCCGCTGCGACGAGGGCCCAGTCGAAGCCCGACACGCCACGAAGGTCGCCCCTGCGCAGTGGAAAGAGCAGAAAGCTCAGGACGAGCGCGACGAGCAGGAAGCTGACACGATAAACCTGCGGCTGGACGACGAAGAGGACCCAGTAGAGCGCGTAGAGGGAGAGCCCGACGGACAGCACCGCCGCCAGGCGCCCCGCGAAGCCGGCAAGCTGCCGCACGGGCGCTTCGTCGGACGGAATCGGGAGGTCGGGCGCCGGGAGCATGCTGAGATGCGGTGATTATGCCGCATCCGTCTATGGCACGGCGAACCCTGCCGGAGCGAAGCGCAGGCCGGTTATTTCACGCCTCGTTCGTTGTAGTAGCGGAGCGCGCCCGGATGGAGGGGCGCTGGGGAGCCGGTAACGGCTGTTTCCAGGGACAGGTGCCGGGCCTCCGGGTGAATCGCTGCAAGCTCCGCCTGGTGCTCGAACAGCGCGCGCGTGATCCTGTACGCGAGATCGTCGGGCATCGAGCGGTGCACCACGAGCACGTTGGCGACGCCCACCACGGGGATTGGCGCGTTCACAGCCGGATAGGTGCCGCCGGGAACCTCGAGCGGGAAGTACAGGTTGCCGAAGTCGCGCCGCAGGGCAGGCACGAGGTCCGCGCTCGGAATCAGTCGAATGGTGATGCCCGAGGTGTGCGACAGATCCTGCACGGACGGGGTGGGCAGGCCGCCGCTCCAGAAGAACGCGTCCACCTTTCCGTCTTTGAGCGCGTCGGCCGACTCGGACACGCCGAGCGCCTGCCGGCTGACGTCGCGATCCGGATCGAGGCCCGCGGCGCGCAGCACGCGGAACGCAATCACCTCCGTGCCGCTGCCCGGCGAACCGGTGGACACGACTCTCCCCCGCAGCGCGGCGACCGAGCTGAGGCCGGACGAGGCGAGCGTCACGAGCTGAGTGTAGTTGGAGTACAGGACCGCCAGGCTGGCCGCCGGTACCGGCGCACCGCCGGCGAACGCCCCGCGCGCGGCCACGGCGTCGGCCAGCGTGTCGGCCAGCGCGAACGCGATGTCCGCCTTGCCCGCGCGAATCAGTTTGAGGTTGTCGACCGACGCCGCGGTGACTTCCGCGGTCGCCCGCACGCCCGGCACGCTCTCGTTCAGCACCTTCGCGATGCCGCCGCCGTACGGGTAGTACACGCCACCGGTTCCGCCGGTCGCGATGGAGAGGAACTGTGACCGCGAGGCCCCGCCCCCGCCGCAGGCCGTGGACAACGCGGCACAAATTACGGCCACGGCCGTGCGCGTAATCAACATCGTGCCGTCTCGACCCCCTTGTCTGCATCCATCACTGCGCGTGGGCCCCCACCCCCACGCGCGCTCGCTCCCGGGCCCGGCTTCGCCGGGCTGCCCTCCGGCTAGGCCATCCCAACGCGGGTGCCGCGTTGGGGGCCCCGGCCGCTCGCTCGGGCCGCAGGCGCTTTACCGCGTGAGTTTCCTGTACTTGATCCGATGCGGCTGGTCCGCCTCGGCGCCCAGGCGCCGGTGCCGATCCACCTCGTAGTCCTGATAGTTCCCCTCGAACCACACGACCTTGCTGTCCCCTTCGAAAGCGAGCATGTGGGTGGCAATGCGGTCGAGGAACCAGCGATCGTGGCTGATGACGACGGCGCAGCCGGCAAACGACAGCAGCGCTTCCTCGAGCGCGCGCAGCGTGTCGACGTCGAGGTCGTTCGTCGGCTCGTCCAGCAGCAGCAGATTCGCGCCGCGCCTGAGCAGCTTCGCCAGGTGGACGCGGTTGCGCTCGCCGCCCGACAGCTCGCCGACCTTCCGCTGTTGATCGCGCCCCTTGAAGTTGAACCACGAGACGTAGGCGCGCGAAGCGACCTCGCGCTTCCCGAGCTCCACGGTGTCGCGGGCGTCCGTGATTTCCTCCCAGACGCTCTTGTCGGACGACAGCGCGTCGCGGGACTGGTCGACGCAGCCGATCTGCACCGTTTCGCCGAGCCGCAGCGTGCCGCCGTCGGGCCCCTCCTGGCCCGTGATCATCCGGAACAGCGTCGTCTTGCCGGCGCCGTTCGGGCCGATCACGCCGACAATCCCGCCCCGCGGGAGCGTGAAATCCATGTCCTCCATCAGGAGCAGATCGCCGTAGCCCTTCCGCACGCCGCGCGCCTCGACGACGATGTCGCCGAGCCGCGGACCGGGCGGAATGTAGATCTCGACCTGCTCGATCTTCTGGGCCGTCTCCTCTTTCAACAGTTCCTCGTACGCGTTCAGGCGCGCCTTCCCCTTGGCCTGCCGCGCGCGGGGCGACATGCGGATCCACTCCAGCTCGCGGCCGAGCGTGCGCTGGCGTTTCGTTTCCTGCTTCTCCTCGATCGCGAGGCGGTTCCGCTTCTGCTCGAGCCACGAGGAATAATTCCCCTCCCAGGGGATCCCCGTCGCGCGATCCAGCTCGAGGATCCAGCCGGCGACGTTGTCGAGGAAGTACCGATCGTGGGTGACGGCGACGACCGTCCCCGGATAGTCCTTCAGGAACCGCTCCAGCCACGCGACCGACTCGGCGTCGAGATGGTTCGTCGGCTCGTCGAGCAGCAGCAGGTCGGGGGATTTGAGGAGCAGGCGGCACAGCGCGACGCGCCGGCGCTCGCCGCCCGACAAGGTCGCGACCTCCGCGTCGGCGGGAGGAAGCCGCAGCGCGTCCATCGCCAGCTCGAGGCGCGAGTCGAGGTCCCACCCGTTGGCCGCCTCGATCCGGTCCTGGACCTTCCCCTGCTCCTCGAGGACCTTCTCCATCGCCTCGGGAGACATCTCCTCGGCGAACTTCGCGTTGATCTCGTCGTACCGGTGCAGCAGCGCCTTGATCTCGGCGACCCCCTCTTCGACGTTCCCGAGCACGGTCTTCCCGGGGTCCAGCCGCGGCTCCTGCGGGAGGAACCCGACGGTAATCCCCTCGGCGGGCCAGGCTTCCCCGATGACCTGCTGATCCTCGCCCGCCATGATGCGCAGCAGCGAGCTCTTGCCCGACCCGTTCAGGCCGAGCACGCCAATCTTGGCGCCCGGCAAGAAGGAGAGCCAGATGTCCTTGAGGACAACGCGATCGGGAGGATAGACCTTCCCGAGTCCTTTCATTGTGTATATGAATTGCGGCATCGACTTCGACTTCGACTTTGACTTTGACTTGGACTTTGACTATCGACTATCGACTATCGACTAAAGCGCCCGGTCCGGACGTACCGGGACCGAGATCGTCGTCTTGGGCGCTTCCGGCGTAAAATCCTCGCCCGGGTTGATGAAGCGATCCGACTCCAGGTCGTACTGCTTGTCGTAGAGCGTGCGGTAGCGGCCGGCGAAGGCCAGCAGCTCGTGGTGCGTGCCGCGCTCGACGATCTCGCCGTGCTCGAGGACGAGGATCTGGTCCGCGCTGCGGATCGTGGACAGCCGGTGCGCGATGACGAACGTGGTGCGCCCGGCGCGGAGCGATCGGAGGCCGTCCTGGATGAGCGCCTCGCTCTCGCTGTCGAGGCTCGAGGTGGCTTCGTCCAGCACCAGGATGCGCGGATCGGCCAGGATCGCCCGCGCGATCGCGACGCGCTGCCGCTGCCCGCCCGACAGCTTCACGCCCCGCTCGCCGACGACCGTCTCGTACTTGTGCTCGAACTCCTCGATGAATTCGTCGGCGTGCGCGATCCGGCTCACCTCCCGGATCTGTTCCATCGTCGCGTCCTTGCGCCCGTAGCGGATGTTGTCGCCAATCGTCCCGTCGAACAGGAAATTGTCCTGGAGCACCACGCCGAGCTGCGACCGGAAGTCGCGGAGCCTGATCGTCGCGAGATCCCGGCCGTCGACAATCACGCGGCCCGTCAGCGGCCGGTTGAACGCCATCACGAGGCTGATGAGCGTGCTCTTGCCGGATCCGCTGGAGCCGACGAGCGCGGTCGTGGTGCCCGCGGGCGCCCGGAAGCTGACCTCCTTCAGCACGAGCACGCCCGGGTTGTACGCGAAGCTCACGCGGTCGAACGCGACCTCCCCGTCGATCTCACCGAGCGGCGCCCGCGTGCTGTCCTCGTCGTCCTCGGTCCGCATGGCCATCAGCTCGTGAATGCGGTCGAGGCCCGCGAAGGCCTCGCTGATCTGCGTGCCGATGGAGGCAATCTGCACGACGGGCGCGGCCATCAGGCCGGTGAAGAAGATGTAGGTGATGAACTCGCCGAGCGTCATCTGGCCCGCGAGAATCGACCGGCCGCCCATGACGATCATCAGCACGCCGATCGCGCCAACGATGACGGTCGAGAACGCGGTGATGGACGAGACGCCCGTGATCGACTTCGCGATGTTGCGATAGAGGCGATGCACGCCCCTGGTGAACACGAGCTCCTCGCGCTTCTCCGCCGTATACGTCTTGACGATGCGGATGCCGCCGAGCGTCTCGTTCAGCCGGCCGGTGACTTCCGCGTTGATTTTGCCGCGTTCGCGGAAGAGCGGCCGCAGGCGCTTGAAGGCGACCGCCATCGCGCCGCCGAAGACGATGAGCGCCAGCAGCGTGACCGATGTCAGCCACCAATTGAGGTAGAAGAGGTACCCGAGCGCGGCGATGGCCGTCACGACGCTGCCGGTGAGCTGCACGAGGCCGGTGCCGACCAGGTTCCTGATCCCTTCGGCGTCGGTCATGATGCGCGAGATGAGCACGCCCGACTGCGTCGAATCGAAATAGGTGATGGGCAGGCGCGCGACGTGCGCCTCCACGCGGCGGCGCATGTCGGTGATGGCGCGCTGGGCCGCAACGCCGAGCACCTGGGACAGCGCGAACGAGGTCACGGCCTGGACGAGAGTGGCGGCGCCGGCCGCGAAGGCCAGCGGCATCAGCAGCTCGGCGCGCGACTTCCCAATCACGTCGTCGATCAGGTACTTCGACGTGAGGGGGAGCACGAGGCCGGACAGGCGGTTGACGAGCATCAGCGCCAGCCCGACGGCGAGCCGCCCGCGGCGCCCCCACACGAGCGCCTTCGCCTCCTGCCAGGCGGCGGAGGTCAGCGCCTTCGTCTTCGTCCGCTCCGGCGCGGCCGCCGCGGGCCCCTTGTCGAACGCCCGGGACCCGCGCGTCCGCTCGGACTTCGGGAGCCGCAGCCCGCCTATGCCCATTGCCACGTCAGGACGCCTTCGGAAAGACGAACGTCTCGATCGCGCACGCGACCCCGGCTTCGTCGTTCGTCGATGTGACGGCCCATCCGCGCGCCTTCAGCTCGGCGAGCGCGTTTCCCATCAGGATGGGGGTGCCGGCGAATTCCAGCATCGCCAGGTCGTTGAGGTTGTCGCCGATGGCCATGACCTCGCCGGGCGCAAATCCACGCGCACGCGCCCATTCGCCGAGCGCGGTGCCTTTCGAGCAGCCGGCACGGACGACGTCGACCAGGGAAAAATCACGATGCCCGTATTCCGTCAGCGCGACCGAGTACGGCGCCGACCTCGACGCGGCGGCGGACCCGTCCACGCCGGCGAGCTCGTCGAACAGCGCGCGCATCGGCGCGCACCCGCCGGAGAACATCACCTGGACGGGATCCTCCGTCAGGCACGCCTCGAGCGGAGCGATCTCCGAAAGGAACGGGCGGTTCGACGCGAAGAAACGGTGATGCTGCGGATGCTCCCAGTCGATGGCCTCGTACACGACCTGCCCCTCGCGCGGCCGATCGAAGATGACCGCCGCGCTGTCGCGGTGCTGCGGGACGCGCGCGAGCACGTCGCGCGCGACCTCGCGCGGCAACAGGTGCCGCATGAGCGTCCGCCCTTCCCGCGTCTTCACCATGGCGCCGTTGCTGAGAATGAGGGTCAGTGGGCCCTCCAGCCGGTCGACGATGGGCCGCGCGAAATCGTACCTCCGCCCCGTCGCCAGCACCACGTCGATGCCCGCACCGATCGCGTGGGCGACCGCCGTGCGGTTCGCCTCCGGCACCTGCCCCCGGCTGTCGAGCA
>MELC01000080.1:0-20845 GCA_001767455.1 Acidobacteria bacterium RIFCSPLOWO2_12_FULL_66_21 | reverse complement strand
GAGCCGCGAGCAACGGCTCGAAGCAACTCCCCAGTGTACTTCACGCGGCGGGTACAAAAGAAAACGGGCGGGCAACCAGCGTTGCCCGCCCGATCGCTGCGCTCCGTGGGACGTGAGTGAACGACGGCAGTGACTGGAACTAAAACTGGAACCTGAGCTCGCCGATGACCTGCCGCTTCATGACGTCGCCGAACACATGCTGCTGCACCTTCTGGTTGGCCAGGTTGGTCCCCTTGACCGTCGTCGTCACCTTGCCGCCGCCGAACTTCACGCCGAAGCTGCCATTCACGAGCGTGAACGACTTCGTCGTGCCGGAATACCGGGCGTCGAGCACGTCCTGCCAGAAGGCCGAGTCGGTGTAGCTGACCGAGAGGTTCCCGAGGAACTGGTTGTAGCTGAAGCCGAATCCCGTGTTGAAGCGGTTCTTCGGGGGCAGGTTCAGCTCGGAGATGTCGAACCCGTCCGGCTCCGGCTTGGCCTGGTACGAGTAGTTCGCAAACAGGTCGAGAAAGCCGGTCACGGCCGAGTCGATACCCAGCTCGATGCCTTTCTGGGTCGTCTTGCCGAAATTCTTGTACGTGAAGAGTCCCGGGAAGCTCGCGTTCGGCACGAAGTTGATGACCGCCGGCGGCAGCAGCCCGAACGCCCAGTTCGGAGGCGGGTTGGTCGCGGTCCATTTCGCCTCCTTCACTTCGGTGAACAGGATGTCGTTGTTCGACTTGTTCACGAAGAAGGCGGCCGAGACGACCGTACGGGTGTTGATGATGCCCGTGTAGCCCAGCTCGTACGCGTCGAGCGACTGCTCGGTCAGATCGGGGTTGCCGACGGACTTGACCGGGAGCGGGTAGATCTTGCCGGCCAGCAGCGGACTGAACGCGCCGAGGTTGATCGGCTCGGCGATGGTGACGTCCAGCCAGTTGTTGATGACCGACGGGGCGCGATACGCGCGGTTGTACGACAGGCGGAACGTGTGGCTCTCGTGCGGCTTGATCATCAGCGTGGTGCGCGGCGAGAACACGAAGTCGTTCAGGTAGTCGAAGCGATCCACCCGCGCCCCGACAATCCACCGCAAGTACTTGTTCAGGAACATCTCGTCCTGCGCGTAGACGCCGAACTCCGTGCGGTTGTCCGCTTTCGGCGCCAGCGACAGGTCGAAGCCGTTGAAGCGGAGGTTGCCGCCGTAGTTGATGACGTGGCGGGAGGCGACGGTGTTCACGTTGGAGATGTCGAAGTCGTACGTGTGCGTCTTGAACGCAAAGGTGATGGGATCGTTGGTCGGCGTCCGCGTCAGCAGGTTCCTGGCGTCGCCGTCGAGCACGTTGGTGAAGAACGCGGCGCGCAGTCCCTTCTTCCCGTAGTTCACCTTCGCGTAGCTCATGTACGAGCCGCTGTTGATGTCGAAGGGCCCGATGCCCGAGTGCATGATGCCCTCGGTGCCCGACGCGCCGCCCGAGAGCGACAGCCGTCCGCCGTCCGAGGCGTCGTAATCGACGCGCGCGTCGAACTTCGGCTGCGACGTCCCGGTGTTCG
Organism: Acidobacteria bacterium RIFCSPLOWO2_12_FULL_66_21; assembly: GCA_001767455.1. Classification (GTDB taxonomy): domain Bacteria; phylum Acidobacteriota; class Vicinamibacteria; order Vicinamibacterales; family 2-12-FULL-66-21; genus 2-12-FULL-66-21. Next base: position 19,315 of record MELC01000080.1, on the reverse strand, counting down.
TGTAAGCCGGGTAGGCCGTCCCGGCCCCGGGCGAGCCGGGGATGATGCCCTTGGGCCGCGACAACGGTTCCTGCGAGTAGCCGCCGGCCGAGAGCTTGTACGACCACCGGTCGTTGATCGCCCGGGCGTGCGTCCCGCTGATGTACCACAGCGAGCCGCTCCTCGACTCCCCGTTCGCGCGGCCGAAGGTCCCGACGCCAAGCGTGGCGGTCGTCCCCTGCATCTCGCGCGGGGACTTCGTGATGACATTCACCACGCCGTAGAGCGCGTTGGCGCCCCACACGGCGGAGGCGGGACCGCGGATGACCTCAATCTGTTTCACTTCGTTGAGGTTCACCGGCAGGAAGTCCCACATGACGAACCCGAAGAAGTCCTGATACAGGCTGCGGCCGTCGAGCAGCGCGAGCTGCCCGGTCGCCAGCGTCCCCGTCGCGCCGCGGCTCGTGACGTTGATGTCGCGCGCCGACACCTGCGTGATGTTCACACCGGGAACGGCGCGCAGCATGTCCGCGAAGTTCTGCGACGTGGCGTTTGCGATGGCCCTTCCGCCGATCACGGTCAGCGTCGCCGGCGCGTTGACGAGCTTCTCCTCGGTCTTGGAGGCGCTCACGACCACGGTCTCTTCGTACCTCTGCGGTTCGACCGGCTTCTGTTCGGCCGGCTTCTGTTCGGCCGGCTTCTGTTCGGCGGGCTTTTGCCGATCCACGTTCTGCGGATCGCTCGTCGCCGGCCCCTGCGCGGTCTGCCGCGCGGTCGTCTGGGCGGAGGCGCCTGGCGCCCCCACGAGCGCCGTCAAAGTTGCCGCAAGGACAACACGACACACAGGATTCATACACGCTCCTCTGTTGGGACCCGCCGCAACCGGCCGCCTGACGGAAACAGGAGTCGCTCGGGCCTGACGGATATATCACAAAACAGGGGGGGCTGGCGATTCGGCTAGACTGGAACCCGCAGCAGCATGGCATCGGAACAGACCGACACGTCGACCGGCACCAGCGCCCCTCAGACGCCCGAGTGGGCTGGCTGGCCCGATGAACGGCTGCTCGATCTGCGCATCTGCGATCTCGGCGTCACCATCGAGGGGAGCGTCCTCGAGACCCGCCTGGCCGACCTTCAGCGCGAGCTCGACGCAAGAGGCCTGGTTTTCCAGCCGCATTTCTGGCTGTCGGCCGACTGGTTCTCCCCCGACGCCGTCCCGGGCGTGGCGATCCCTTTCTATCTCGCGCACCCGCGCCTCGAGAAGCTCGAGCGCGCCCAGATGCTGGAGGTCGAAGGCGGGACGCCGGAGTGGTGCATGAAGATCCTGCGTCACGAGGCGGGACACGCCATCGATAACGCCTACACGCTGCGGCGGCGGCGCCGGCGCCAGCAGATCTTCGGCCCGTCCTACATGCAGTACCCGGACTATTACACGCCCAAGCCGTACAGCAAGAGCTTCGTGCTCCACCTCGACGCGTGGTACGCGCAGAGCCACCCGGACGAGGACTTCGCCGAGACGTTTGCCGTCTGGCTGACGCCGGATTCCGACTGGCGGACGCGCTATGCCGACTGGCCAGCGCTGAAGAAGCTCGAGTACATGGACGGCCTGATGAAGGAGCTGGCGGGCAAGGCCATGACCGTGCGGACGCGGCGGAAGGTCGAGCCCATCGGCGGCATCCGCAAGACCCTCCGCGCCCATTACGAGCGGAAGCGGCGCCACTACGGCGTCGAGCATCCCCACTTCTACGACCGGGACCTCCGGCGCCTCTTCTCCGACCGGCCCGAGCACGCCACGAACATGAAGGCCGCCCGGTTCATCGCGCGCGTACGGAAGGAGGTCCGGCGCATGATCGCCGGGTGGACCGGCGAGTATCAGTACACGATCGATCAGCTCCTCGAGAACATGATCAAGCGAGCCAACGAGCTGAATCTGCGCCTGCCGGGCAGTGAAGAACACGCCAAGCTCGATTTCACGATCATGCTCACCGTCCAGACCATGAACTATCTCCACAGCGGCCGGCACAGGGTCGCACTCTAGAAGGCCTAGGGTTCTAGAGGTTCTAGGGGTTCTAGAGGGTCTGGAGGTTCGCACGCCGAGCCCCAAGCCCCGAGCCCCGAGCCGCCGCCTTCGCGCTTGCGCGCTACGGCGGCCAAGCCGATTAGAATAGCCGGATGCACACAGCGCGCGTTTCGACGATTGCCTTCATCTCTGCCGCGTTCGTCCTCTTTTCCACGGCTCTTTCCGCGCAGCAGCCGCCCGTACCCGCATCGGGTGCGTGGCTGGACGGGTATCGCGAACCGGCGGCCCGCCTCATCGGCGAAGCGATGAGCAGCCGCGCCGCATGGGAGCGGCTCGCGCTCATCGGCGACACGTACGGCAACCGGTTGAGCGGATCGCAGGCGCTGGAAGACGCGATCCAGTGGGCCGTGCAGGAAATGAAGAGGGACGGCCTCGAGAACGTGCACACCGAGCCGGCAAAGGTGGCGCACTGGGTGCGCGGCCAGGAGAGCGCCGAGATCACCGCGCCGGGCCGTCACCAGCTCGTGATGCTCGGCCTCGGCAACAGCGTCGGCACGCCGCCCGAGGGCGTCGAGGCGGAGGTGCTGGTCGTCCGCAGCTTCCAGGAGCTGGACGCCTCCGCCGATCGCGTGAAGGGGCACATCGTCCTGTTCAACGTGCCGTACACGAACTACGGCGAGACCGTCCAGTACCGCTCGACCGGCCCGTCGCGCGCCGCGACGCTCGGGGCCGTCGCCGTGCTCGTGCGCTCCGTCGGGCCTCCCGGGCTGCGAACGCCCCACACGGGCGCGCTTCGCTACTCTGACAGCGCCCCGAAGATCCCGGCGGCGGCCATCACAACCGAAGATGCGGATCGCCTCCAGCGAATGCAGGAGCGCGGGACGAAGACGCGCGTGCGTCTCAAGATGGAGGCGAAGATGCTTCCCGACGCCGACTCGTTCAACGTCGTCGGCGAGATCCGGGGACGCGAGAAGCCCGACGAGGTGGTCCTCGTGAGCGGCCACTTCGACTCCTGGGACGTCGGTACGGGATCCACGGACGATGGAGGCGGGTGCGTGGTGACGTGGGAAGCGTTGCGCCTGATGAAAAAGCTGAACCTGCGTCCGCGCCGGACCGTGCGCGTGGTGCTCTGGACCAATGAGGAGAACGGCGGCCGCGGCGGGCTCGCGTACCGCGATCGCCACAAGGACCAGCTTGCCGGCCACGTGCTGATGATGGAGTCGGATTCCGGCGTGTTCCGGCCGACAGGGTTCGGATTCACCGGCAGCGACGCCGGCCGGGCGACCGTCAAGCAGATTGCCACGCTGCTCCGCGGCATCCAGGCGGACGCGATCAGCGCCGCCGGCGATGGGGCCGACATCGGTCCGAGCGTCGAGGCGGGCAAGATGCCCTCGATGTCACTCGACGTGGACGGCAACTACTTCCTGATCCACCACACGCCGGCGGACACGATCGACAAGATCGACCCGATGGACATGTCGCGCGCGTCGGCCGCCATCGCGGTGATGGCCTACGTGATCGCGGACATGCCGGAGCGACTTCGGTAACAGCAGGCGGCGGGCAGCAGGCAGTGAGAGCAGCACGCAGCTGGCAGCACGCAGCTGGCAGGGTAACAGCAGGCGGCGGGCAGCAGGCAGTGAGAGCAGCACGCAGCTGCGTGCTGCCCGCTGCCTGCTACTTGATCGTGAACACCAAGTAGTCCCCGCGCTTCAGGTCCTCGTCGTCCACGTCGATCCGGTCGAGATCGCCGGTCGGCATCATCGAGACGATGGCCACGCGGCGGCCCGGCAGCCGCCGGCGGACGCGCTCGGCCGTCCCCTGGCCGAAGTCGCTGTGAAAGGCGCCCGTGTAGTGGACGATGGTTCCGGGACGGGCGTTCTGTTTCTCGAACGCCCCGGCGATCGATTCCGCCATCGTCTCGTCCTTCAGGCACTGCGCCCAGTAATAGCGCTCGACGGTTGCGCGCTGGTCGTCCTGCGCCTTCTGATCCGTCCCAGCGCCGGGGTGTCCACCCATCTGCCCGACGAACCGATCGAAGTACCCGTCGCGCGGGCACTGCAGATCACGCGAGACGAACGCCTGGTCTTCGGCCGGCAGCCTGTCGAGCGCGTCCTTGCCTGACTTGGACACATCCGAGGCGAGCCGCCGCGGCACGTTCGCGGCGACCACCGGCCAGCGGTGCATCCTGGCCATCTCCACCATCGGCCGGTAATCGCTCGCATAGCGCGGCCACGGACGCGACGCCTTGAGGAATTCGTCCTCGGTCATCGTGCCGGCGAGGTACCCGTCGAGCGGCGCCTGCGCGTCGCGCTCGAACATCTCCAGCGACAAGGTCAGGCTGGTGCCGCGGCGCAGCAGCCCCTGAAGGACGGCCGCCTCGAGCCGATGCGTGTTGGGATCGTCGTGCTGCTCGCCCACGAGGACGACGTCCGCGCGCGCAAGATCCGCGAGCATCGCCTCGAAATCCGTGAACGCCTTCTTCCGAGTGTCGAAGACCCGCTGCGGCACGTAGGCTGCCGCGGTCTCGACCCGCGGCGGCGGCGATGTCGTGGCGGTTTGCGCGGGAGCCTGCGCAAGGACGGCGGCCAGCACGACCATTGACAGCATACGAGCATTGTTCGTTCCGGCCGGTGGGGTTGTCAATTTCGGAAATCCGGCGGACGCTCGCCGGATCTCACGCTGGCCTAGTTGCTGGATGGGGTCGAGGTGGCGGCGCCGTAGATCCGCAGGCTCTTTCGTCCCTGCAGAAACACGACGACGCGGAGATTCCCTGGCTGCCAGGCCGGATCGAGCCGCCACTGCCGTTCGCCGGAGACACCGTCCTTCTCGAGCGATCCCATCGATTCGAGCCGCCGCACGACGGCGGAATGCGTCAGCGAACGGCCGTTGTTCTCGCCGCCGCGCACCGACGACGACAGACGGTCCTCGACGACCGCGGCCACGACGTCGACCGGATCGGTCCTGGCCGGAAGCGGCGGCGCGTGCACCGAGAGGCGCAGGATGCCGTCACGGACAACCGTAGAGACGCTCAGCGGGAGGTGCGCCGCGGCGCCGGCCTTGCGGATGGCTGCCAGGGCCGCCGATTCGTCGCTGCCGACCATCTCGGCGTGACCGTCCACGACCATCTGCGGCGTGTAGATGCGGTCCTGGCCGAAGACGCCGCTGTAACGACCCTGCCGCCTGGTGAAGGCGGCGCTCGAGAACGGATCCTTCCAGCCGAGGCGGTCCCAGTAGTCCACGTGGAGCTCGATCGGGATGACCTCGACGCCCTCGACCGGCTGGGTGGCGAGCAGCCGCGCCAGGAACCGATCCGCGGGCGGGCAACTCGAACATCCCTCCGATGTGAAGAGCTCGACGAGCACCGCGGGCCGGTCCGGCGGCGCCGCGGAGCCGCCGGCCAGGGAGAGGATCAGCGAGCAGCCGAGCAGGAGCGGCATCACGCAGCGGGACGCTTCGTCAGCTCGATGTCGATCGTCACTTGAATGTCGTCGCCGACGACCGCGGCGGCTTCAACCAGGCGGTTGTAGTTCAAGCCGAAGTCGCGCCGGTTGATCTTGGTGGTCGCCGACGCGCCGATCCGCAGCGCGCCGTTCTGCGTCTTGAGCGGGGCCGACGGCCCCTCGACGTCGAGCGTCACTTCCTTCGTCACCCCGTGCATGGTAAGGTCGCCGATGAGGCGGAACCGCCCGGCGCCGGCCGCTTCCGCGCGCTTCGACTTGAAGGTCGCCGTCGGGTACGTCGCCACGTCGAAGAAGTTCGCCGATCGGAGATCGTTGTCGCGCCCCTGCACGCCGGTGTTGACGCCGTTGATGTCGATGCCGACGTCGGCCTTGATGCTCTCGACCTTCGTGCCGTCGTACTCCACGGTGCCGCTGACCCGTCCCAGCGTGCCACGGACGGTCGACACCATCATGTGCTTCACGCTGAAGTTCGCGGCCGAGTGGTTGGAATCGATCTGCCAGGTGTTCGGACCCGGCGGCTGAGCTGGCGCCGCGGACTGGGCCGCGGGCGGCGTTTGCGCGCTGCCAAAACCGACCGACGCGAGAGTGACCGCCGCCAGGACGACAAACACACGCTTCATGCACGACCTCCAGGAACCCGAAGACAGACCTTGCCGAGTGACGTTAAGACGCCGCGGGAGGGCCGGACGTTTCAGACCCTGGTTCCGGCGTATACCGCTCGCGCAGATCGACCGGCGGCGCGTGGCGGATGCGCAGGTTGATCATCTCGACGAATACCGCGAAACCCATCGCGAAGTAGATGTAGCCCTTCGGGACGTGCTGATCGAACCCCTCGAGCAGCAGGGAGAGGCCGATGAGCAGCAGGAAACTGAGCGCCAGCATCTTCACCGTCGGGTGCCGGTGAACGAAGGCGCTGATCGGCTCGGCGGCGACCATCATGATGCCCACCGCAATCACCACGGCCGCCACCATCACCCACAGCTCGTCCACCATTCCAACCGCGGTGATCACGGAATCGAGCGAAAACACGATGTCGAGCAGCATGATCTGCACGATGACGCTCGCGAACGAGGCGGCGACGCGCGCCGACGCGTGCCCCTCCTCGCCTTCGAGCCGGTCGTGGATCTCGAACGTGCTCTTCGCGATCAGGAACAGGCCGCCGAGGATCAGGATCAGGTCGCGGCCGGAGATGTCGTGACCGATGATGGAGAACCAGGGGGCGGTCAGGCGGATGATCCAGGCCAGCGACAACAGCAGCAGGACGCGCGTGACCATCGCGCCGAGCAGGCCGAGGCGGCGCGCTCTCGGCTGCTGGTCGTGGGGCAGCTTCCCGGAGAGGATCGAGATGAAGATGATGTTGTCGACGCCGAGGACGATCTCGAGGAAGGTGAGCGTGGCGAGAGCGATCCAGATCTCCGGTGAAGTGAGCGATGCCATGAGACGTTATTTCCTCTGAATATCGAAACGCATTTCCGCGAAGCCGCCGGCCTCGAAGTACTGCACCCTCACGCGGTGGCGGCCCCCGGCGAGCGTCACCCGGTCGACTGTCGATTCGTGGACGTCCCAGTCGTCCAGCACCAGGGCTCCGTCCACCCACACCCTCACCCCGTCGTCCGAGATCACCGTCAGGGTGTAGTCGCCCGGCGAGAGATCCGCGGTGCCCTCCGCGGTCAGCGCGAAGTTGTCGCGCGGCAGCCCGTCTTCGAAGGAGCGCCCCGACATGTAGTCGAGGCGGTCGCGCGTCAGCTCCTTCAGCGGCCGGCCGGAGGCAACCAGCTTCGCGAAGGCGTCGGGCTGCTTCACGGGGTCGGTCTCCGCGGTGTACTCGAAGAACTTCACGTGCCAGTCGATCGGCACGAAGTACTTGGTGTAATGGAAGACATAGGGGGCACCCGCGGCTGTTTTCGCGCCACGCGGCGACACGACGGCGGCCCCGCGGTACTCCAGGGCGACGTCGACATCGATCGCCGGTCCGGCGGCCGGCGTGACCGCAATCTCCTGCGGCACCGTCCCGGACTGCGGCGACACCGTCGCGCCCGTGATGGAGGACACCTTCCACGTTCCCGCGGGGCCGATCACCCGCAACTTGTACGGCGGAGACTCCGGGCTCGTGACGCCGGGCGCCCGCGGTTCGAGCACCGGCCAGATCTTCGGCGCCTTCCAGTCGTACGGGCCCCACTCGTCCACGATGATGGTCTCCCGTCCGCGGCGGTCCCCTTCCCTGATCGTCGGGTCCATGCCACCCGTCAGGGGGGCTGCGCCGGGAGCGGCGGCGGGCACCGCGCGGTCGGCGGGCGGGTCGAGTGAGATGTTGCGGACGTTCCCCCCGAGCGATACGGAGGTGGCGACCTTCTCGAACGTGTTGCCGGCGAGCGTCACGTCGACCGTGCTCTTGATGTCGAGCGCCAGCTTGTTGTCGCGGAACGTGTTGCGCTCGATCGTGTAGCCGTGGCTGCGCGTATCCCGCGCCTTTGCGTAACCCCAGCTCGGGTCTTCTGTCGCGTTCTGCCAGAGGCGGATGGCGGTCTCGTCGCGGTCGAACGTGTTGCCCGCAATCGTGTTGTTCTGGCCGTGCTCGATCGCCATTCCCTCGACGTTGCGCGCGAAGCGATTGCCGATCCACGCGGAGTCGAAGCTGTAGCCGCCCCAGACGCCGTGCCAGCATTCCTCGACGCGATTCTCGACGAACGTGTTGCGGCTGAAGGTCGCCTCGATGCCGTTGGTCGGCGCGTGGCTGAAATCGTTCCTGTAGTAGAGGTTGTCGTTCGATCCGCCCCGCCCGGCGTCCATCGTCGACTGCCCCGCCCAGAGGAACAGTCCGTCGCCGCCGTGCGTGATCGAGTTGTAGGCCACGGTGTTGTTGCTGCTCTGCTCGTACATGAGCAGTCCGGCGGAATCCTGGCCGCGATTGTAGAAGCCATGGCTGTAGCCGCGCACGCACCAGTCGATGCGGTTGTGCATGATGGTGCTGCCGGTGACGCGGTAGAGGCCCACGCCGATCCCGGACAGGTACTGGAAGGTGTTGTTCCAGATCTTCAGGCCCGTCGAGGCGGTCGCCAACAATCCGTCCTGGCCCTGCACCGCCGTGTTGTGGTCGATCTCCGCGCGGTCGCACCCGCGCAGATAGATCGCCGCGCCGTAGCGCAGCCATTCGTCCTGCTCGTTCTGATGGAACGACATCCAGTCGAGCAGGCTCTCCTTCTCGACGCCGCTGTGGAGCCGCTGCTTCCAGTTGTAGGAGAGATCGTTGCCGGTCAGGCGCACGTCCGGCGAATTGCGCGCGAGGATGGCGACCTTGTAGCCGCGGATCGTCGCGTTCCTGACGGTGACCCGGCTGCCGCCGTCGATGAGAAGCCCGACGCCCGCCATCGTGTCCGGGTCGGCGCCGTCGGGCGATCCGGCAAGCACGGCGCCGTTGAAGTCCACGGTGATGTTGCTGCCGCGCACGATGATGGCCGGGGTCTTCAAATCGGCGGCCGCCGCAAGCCGGTAGGTGCCGGGCCGCACGACGACGGATCGACTGATGACCATCCCTGGCTTCAAGGCAACAGGCTGCTGCCCCGACGGGGCGGCCGATACCAGGAGGGCTATCCCAAGAGCAAAGAGCGACGGGCGATTTACGCGCAACAAGCCTCCTCTCGACGGCCCGGACGGATCGATGCGCCAACGTGCAAACCGTCCCAACCTTCGCTGGTGGCTTGCTGCCCCTGCTTCACCATTCACCCCTCACCCGTGCGCTACACGCCGAAGGCTTCAGCGTCCCACTCGAGGCCCAACGCGGAGGGTGGCGCCATGAAACCGAGCAGCGCGGACGCGGCGACGACCGCGGGGCTCGCCAGGAACCCTTCGCCGCCGAAACCCATGCGGTTCTGCCAGTTGCGGTTGAACGAGGTGATCGCGCGTTGTCCGGGCTTCAGCGAGTCGGGCCCCTGGCCGAAGCACGGCCCGCACCAGGAGCGCCGGATCTCACCACCCACGGATCGGAACACCTCCGCGATGGACTCGCCGCCCAGCCGGGGGTCCGGCCGCTCGATCTGCCGCCCGACGCCGCCGGACCCGGGGAAGATCGCGAACTCGCGCTCGACTTTCTTCACGCCGCGCCCGCGCGCGCCCCTCAGCACGAGCGCCGCCTGCAGCAGATCGTCGTAGCTGCCGTTGGTGCACGAGCCGATCATCGCCTTGTCGAACGTGATGTGCTCGCGCGCGACCTCCTCGGCCGGAAACGCGTTGCCCGGGCTGAACGGCTTCGCAATCATCGGCCGCACGCCGGCAAGATCGATCGTCTCGTCGATGTCGTACGTGGCATCGGGACCGGGCTGAATCCTCGGATACGGCAGCTCCAGGATCCCCTTGCGTTTGTACCAGTCGCAGGTGATCTCGTCGGCCGCGAAGACGCCGTTGAGCGCCTCGGCTTCGGCCATCATGTTGGCGATCGTGTTGCGATAGGCGATGGGCAGCTGCCTGTCCGCGTCGACGAGCTCCACCGACATCCCCTGCGACTGTTTCGCGCCCCAGCGGCGCAGCAGCTCGAGGACGATGTCCTTCCCGGCGACCCAGGGCTGCAGGCGCCCGCGAAACACCACGCGCCGTTGTTTCGCGAGCGTGAAGTAGATGTAGCCGGTCGCCCACCCGAACCCGAGCGTGGTCGACCCGACGCCCATCCCGACCGCGCCGTACGCGCCATACGCGCGGCTGTGCGAGTCCGCTCCGGGGATGAACTGTCCCGGCATCACCAGCCCCTGCTCCGGGAAGTAGAAGTGGAAGATGCCGTCTCCCGGCGTCGCGTAGTACGGCTTCTCGATACCGTGCACGCGCGCGAACTCACGGCCGATGTTCGTCTGCTTTTCGTCGGCCTCGACGCCGGTGAACACGAAATGGTCGTTCGCGATTGCCGCCTGCCGCGGATGGATCGTGCGGCCGCCGGTGATCTGGTTGAAGGTATGAATCGCGAACGGCGCGGTCCCGTCCGACGCCGGCAGCAGATCCGCATACACCCGCAGCGTCGTCCCTGGTTTCAGATCGTGCGCCTGGAGGTCCTTGTCCACGCGGTGCGCCCAGATGATCTGCTCCGTTGTCGTCATCCGCCGGGCGTCGGTCTCGTCCGCCCACTCGACCGCGGGCCGCGTGGCCACCGACTTGCGGAACTCACGCCGGCCGACGGAGAAGATGCCGCCGCCCCGCCGAATCTCCTCTTCCTTGGGCGAGAGCGGGACCGGCTCGTACGTCTTCCCCTGCGTCTCGTTCGCGAGGTGGCGCGTGACCGGATCGAAGCTGAACGCGTCGCCGTCGCGCGCGTCAGCCACCGCTTCGGGGCTCTGGACGACGTGGAGGCCGAGGTTGAAGGCGTTGCGGCGGAAGATGTCCCCCATGTTGTTGCCGCAGACGACCACCAGATCGAGACCGGCTTCCTCCGCCACCCCCTTGAGGCCGGCTGGGCTCATCTCGCGCGACGATCCGATCGCGAAGCGATCGCCGGCGATCAGGAAGGTCTCGCCGCGATGGACGCGCTCGCGGAAATCTGGCATCAAGTGGCGGAACGAGCCCGCCTTCCACTTCTCGTCGAGCGTCTCCAGGCTCTCCGAGACGCAGTCGGCGGCCGGCGTGATCTGATCGGTATCGATGGCGTCGAGCTTCTTCGCGAATCTCGTTCCCGGCAGGCTCTTCAGGTCCCAGAAGATCAGGGCGTTGCCACGAACGAGTCGATCGCGGCCGGCGCCCGGCGCCTCCGCCGCCGGCTCGGGAATGGAGTCGGGCGTCACGCCGGGCTTCAATCGGGCGGGTGCGATCGTGTGCATGCCGTTCACCATGCTAGCACTGCCTCGCGCGCGGATGCGCTGTCTTGCCGGGAGCGCAGCGGATCGTTCATCATAGATGGCATGTTTCACTCGGAAGCGATCACCCGCGGCGTACGTGTGAAGGTCCAGTCGGAGTACGCGCCCGAGCGCTCCGATCCTGCGAACAACCAGTGGTTCTTCCTGTACACGATCACGATCGCCAACGAAGGAACAGCGACGGTCCAGCTGCTGACGCGCCACTGGATCGTCACCGACGGGGCCGGTCATATCGAGGAGATCCGCGGGCCGGGCGTCGTGGGCGAGCAGCCGATCCTCAAGCCGGGCGAGTCGTTCGAGTACACCTCAGGCTGCCCGCTCGAGACCCCGTTCGGCATGATGGAAGGGACCTACCAGATGATCACCGAGGGCGGGGAGCGGTTCGACGCGAAGGTCGCCCCATTCACGCTCAGCGAGCCGTATACCGTGCACTGAGAAACGTAGAAGGCCTCCACGCTGCCGCTCTACAACCGGCAGTCCAGCCCGACGCTTTCTTCCAGCAGCTTCAGGTACTTCCTTCGTGAGATCTCGATCGCGCCGAACTGTTCGAGATGTTCGGTGACCCACTGCGTATCGAGCAGGCGGAAGCCGCGGCCGCGCAGCCGCTCGACGAGCGCGGCGAGCGCGACTTTCGACGCGTCGGCGACGCGATGGAACATCGATTCGCCGAAAAACACGCCGCCGATCGCGACGCCGTAGAGGCCGCCCGCGAGCCGATCTCCCCGCCAGGCTTCCACGGAGTGCGCCACGCCCGCGCGGTGCAGGGCGCAGTAGCTCTCGATAATCTCTTCGCTGATCCACGTGCCGGGATCCAGCCGGTCGCGCTCAGCTCCCGCGCAGCCGCGGATGACCGCCTCGAAATCGCGATCGACGTGGATTTCAAAGGCGCCCGAACGAATCACGCGCGCCAGCCGCCTGGGGACGTGGAACAGATCGAGCGGTATGATGCCCCGCGGATCCGGGGAGTACCAGCGGATCTCCCCATCCTCGACCGCCATCGGAAACCAGCCGCGGGCGTAAGCGCCCACCAGCACGTCGATCGGGATCATGTCAGGCGGGCGAACCTCAGCGGAGCACGAGGACGGCGCAGCGGCCGTGATCCAGCAGGGCGCGCGCCAGCGCGACGCCTCGGTCGTCGGCCGGCGCGGCCGTGACGATGGCCAGGTCGATGCTGGCCTCGCGCGTGTAGCGGACGAGCTCGTGCCCGGCGGCGCCGGTGCGGACGACGATTTCGACGTTGAGCCGCTCCTGCTCGTCCATCGGGATGAGCCGCGCGAGCCGGTCGCGCGCTTCCGCTTCGATCGCCTGATGGATCTCGGGCAGCCGCTCCACGCCCATTTCCGCGGTCCACCCGGCCGACAGCGGGTCTTCGACCGTGTACACCACGTGCAGCCGCGCGCCAAACGACTGGGCCAGCCGGCGCGCAAACACCGCCGATCGATCGAAGGCCTCGTCCGAGCCGCCGTGCAGCAGGATCTCCCGCATTGCTCCGCCCGTCGTCATGTCGCCTCCAGAGCCCATTCTTGCACACGAAGACTGATGAGGTTGGTGCACGTCCCGCTGCCACGATGCATCCTGTTCCGCTAAGCCGCCGCGTATCGCTTGCGAATGGTGGGAATGAGGTACTCAGTGAACGCCCGCCGGAAGTCATACCGCGGCGCGAAGCCCCAGTCGCGGCGGGCGGCGCTGTCGTCCACGTCGGCGGGCCAGGAATCCACGATGCCCTGCCGCTTGAGGTCGTTGTCCCACGTGACGCGCGCGCCCGGGAAGGCGGTGACGACGACGTCGCGAATCTCTTCCGCGGACGGATTGAACGCCGCGACGTTGTAGGCGGTCCGCGTCAGCGCGTCGCGTGGCGCGGCGGCGAGCGCCATCAGCGCGTCCACGCCGTCCGGCATCGCCATGAACGGAATCCGTGTGTCGGGCCGCACGAAACACGCATACGGCTCCCCTTTCGCGGCCGCGTGGATCATCTCGGGCGCATAGTCCGAGGTGCCCCCGGAGGGCACGGTGAGCGCCGAAATCAGGCCGGGGAACCTCACGCAGCGGAAATCCACCCGTCCTTTGGCCGGTTCGGCGGCGAGCTGCTTGTAATGCCGCGCGTAATACGTGCCGAGCTGCTCGCAGTAGAGCTTGTTGCACCCGTACATCGTCGTCGGGTGCGTCCACTCGTCTTCCTTGACCCGCCCGGCGCGCGCCTTGGTGTCGAGATCGGGCATGCCGTACGCGGCGATGGACGAGGGATACATGAACACGACGGGGCGGCCGTGCGACTCCGCCTCGTGCTGCGCGAATTCGAGCAGGTTCAGCGTGCCCTCGACGTTCACATGGTGCGCGGTGACCGGCGTGAACTCGGACCGCGTGGAGAGCAGCGCGGCCAGATGAAAGACCAGATCGATCTCGAACTCCGCGAGCACCCGCTCGAGGATCGCCTTGTCGAGAATCGATCCCGTGATCTCGCGATCGACCTGCGGCGCGATGCTCGCATCGAGGGGCGAGACGTCGAGGGTCACGATCCGGCGGTTGTTGCCTCCGGCGAGCCGCGCGATGAGGCCGTGCCCGATCTCGCCGCCGGCCCCCGTGATGAGCACGACCGGTTTTCGCACGCGGGAATTATACTGGAGCCGCAGAACAAGGAGCCACCGTGCCCGCCATCATCGCCGTCATCTGTTTGATGCTGTTCCAGTCGCCGTCTCCGCAGCTCTCGCCCGCTTTCGATCGGTATTTCGCGGCGGAGACGATGCGTGTTGATTATTTCCACACCGGCGGGCGGAAATCCGGCGAGACGCTGTCGCTGGACCGCGTCGTGAACGACGGGCCGTGGGCAGGCAGCCGCACGCAGCTTGTCGATGCGACGAATCTCGGCAAATACCTCGTCGAGGTTCGCGACAAGTCTTCGGGCACGCTGGTGTACTCGCGTGGCTTCGCCTCGATCTACGGTGAGTGGGAGACGACCGCGGAGGTCAAGACCACCGGTCGAACGTTCCACGAGTCGGTGCGCTTCCCGTGGCCGAAACAGCCGGTCGCCGTGACGATCCACACGCGCCAGGCCGACAGCTCGTTTGCACCGATCTGGGCGACGGAGATCGATCCGGCGGCGCGTTTCGTGAACCGTGCGGCGCTTGCGCAGCCCGCCGGGCGTGTGTGGTCCGTCATCGAGAACGGCCCCCCGTCCCGGAAGGTGGACCTGCTCGTGCTGAGCGAGGGCTACACGATGGCGGAGATGACGAAGTTCCACGCGGACGTCGCGCGGCTCGTCGACGCGCTCTTCGCCGAGGAGCCGTTCAAGAGCCGCCGGCGGGACTTCAACGTGCGCGCCATCGATCTGCCGTCGCAACAGAGCGGCGTGAACCGGCCGAACGCGGGCGTGTTCCGGCGCACGAGGCTGTCGGCCGAGTACAACATCTTCGATTCCGAGCGCTACGTGCTGACGCTGGACAACCGCGCGCTCCGCGACGCGGCGTCGGCGGCGCCCTACGAGTTCATCGAGATTCTGGTGAACGAGCAGACGTACGGCGGCGGCGGCATCTTCAACGATCATGCGACCGCGGCAGTCGACAGCGCGTTCGCGGGATACGTGTTCGTGCACGAGTTCGGCCATCACTTCGCCGCGCTCGCCGACGAATACTACACGTCCGACGTGGCGTACGAGACCGGCGCCGCGCGCAAGCCGGAGCCATGGGAACCGAACGTCACCGCCCTGCACGACCCCGCGGCGCTCAAATGGCAGGACCTCGTCACGCCCGGGACGCCGCTCCCGACGCCGTGGGACAAGGAGGCCTTCGAGAAGCACACCGCCGCGATACAGGAGCGCCGCCGCGAGATTCGCAAGCGCAACGCCCCGGAGACCGAGATGGACGCGCTCTTCCGGGAACAGCAGAACTGGGACGAGAAGTTCCTGGCGGCGATGAAGTATTCGGCGGCGGTCGGCGCCTTCGAGGGAGCCTCGTACGAGGCCCACGGCCTCTATCGGCCCGAGGCGGACTGCATCATGTTCACGCGGGACCCGGTCGGCTTCTGCCGCGTGTGCCGGCGCGCCATCTCGCGCGTCATCGATCTGTATTCGAAATAGGGGGGCTCCGCCTCGGACCGCGCGTCAGTAGGCGATGTGCGGCAGGATCGTGAACAGCGAGACGATCACGGCAAGCACCGTCGCCGCCAGGCACGCGATCGCGCCCACGAAGTGATCCATCCGCTCCCGTTTCAGCGGATCGAGCCACATCGAGGCCACATAGCCGCCCGCAAATCCCCCGGCGTGCGCGTAGTTGTCAATGCCCGACATCATGAGGCCGAACACGAACAGGACGAGCGCGTACTGAAGCGCCTGCCCTCCGACGAGGCTGCTGCCCCCGCGGCGGCCGTAGTGCACGAGCGCACCGAGCAGGCCGAAGATTGGCGCCGACGCGCCGAGCGTCACGTCGGCCCCCCTGAGGAACGAAATCGGCATCCAGCCCAGAAAGTACCCCGCGAGGCTGCTCAACAGAAACCCCGCGACGCCGGCGATTGTGTAGATGATGACCATCCGCGCCGCGCCATAAATGTCCGCGACCGCGGGTCCGAGCTGCCGCACCCACATCATGTTGAAGAGGATGTGCAACGCACTCGCATGCAGCCAGCCCGCGCTCAGGACGGTCCACCACATGCCGTTGTAGAACACCGGCCCGGCGCCACTCGCGCCAAACGCCCGTGCGATTATCTGATCCGGGCCGAGCATGTCGAACACGCCGGATCCGAGGATGCTGCCGCCGTAAAGGAGCGTAACGAGCAGGCTCGCCGCGTACAGCGCGGCGCAGCCGTAGACGACGAGCGTCACGAACCCGAAGTCGTTCCCAAGACGCCGGAGCACCGGAGAGAAGCCCCAAAGGCCCGGGTTGCGGCGGCCGCACGAGTAGCACTGCTCGTCGTTCACGCCGACGAGCGATCCGCACGACGCGCAGACCACCGAACCTGTCTTCTGCCGCTTGAACATCCCGGGAAGCATATAACATGAACCGGAAGGTTCCAGGGTTCCAGGGTTCTAAGGTTCTAAGGTTCTGCAGGTCCGTGGAGAGGGCGCACGTGCGCGTGGTCGTCACCGGTGGCAGCGGCTATTTGGGCAGCGCGATCGTGCGCGCGCTGGCGCGGCGCGGGCACGATCCGATCGCGTTCGCGCGCCGCGCATCGGCGGCCGGGCTCCCCGGCCGCGCGATGGATGGCGACGTCCGCGACGCCGACGCCGTGATGCGCGCGATCGAGGGCGCGGATGCCGTGTGCCACACCGCCGCCCTCGTCAGCATCTGGCAGCGCCGGCCGGAGACGTTCGACCTGATCAACGTCGGCGGTCTCCAGAACGTCCTGCGCGCCTGCCGCGCTCTGCGGACGCCGCGTCTCATATACACCTCTTCGTTCCTGGCTCTGCCGCCCGAGGGCAGCGAGACGCCGCTCGAGGCGAACGACTATCAGCGGACGAAAGTGCGGGCGCTCGCCGTCGCTCGCCAGGCGGCGGACGAGGGCGTGCCGATCGTCACGCTCTTTCCCGGCGTCATCTACGGGCCGGGACCGGTCACCAGCGGCAACCTGATCGGCGGCCTCGTTCGCGATCACCTTGCGGGAAAGCTGCCGGGCCTCGTCGGCGCCGGCAAGCGCTGGTCGTTCGCCTACGTCGATGACGTGGCCGAGGCGCACGCGGAAGCGGCCACGGGCCATGCGTCACAACGCGAGTACCTGCTAGGAGGTGAGAACGCGCCGCAGATACGGCCGTTCGAGACCGTGCGCGAGGTGACCGGGCGCCGGCTGCCGCGCCGGCTGCCGTTTCCCGTCGCGACGGCCGCCGCGCTTGCGGAGGAAGCGCGGGCGAAGCTCCTCGGCGCGACGCCGCGCATCACGCGTGGAGTTATCGAGATCTTCCGGCACGACTGGCCGATGGACAGCCGGCGTAGCGTCGATGAACTGAACTATCGGATCACTCCGCTTGAAACGGGCATGCGCAGGCTGATGACCACGGGTTCTTGAGTGCGACCTCAGGAGTCTTTCTTGCACCAGCCGAGGATCAGCCCTCCGAAGAACGCCACGCCTGAGCTTCCCGGGCCACCCCGCGCGCCCCGCTGGCGGCCGGCCCCAGGATGCCTGTCGGGCCGGCGCCTAACCTCCGCCGTGAACTCCCGTCTAAACCATCGGATGACGCAGTCGGACACGGCCACCGTCGCGCTGGCCCGCGGCGGCGACAGCGAGGCGTTTCGGGCGCTCGTGGAGCGCCATAGCCGCGCCGTCTACCGGCTCGCCGTCAGGATGACCGGCAGTCCCCAGGATGCCGAGGACGTCGTCCAGGAGACCTTTTTGAAGGCGTACAAACAGCTCGGACGATTCGAGTCGCGCGCGAACTTCGGCACCTGGCTGCATCGCATCGCCGTGAACTGCTCGATCGACTTGATTCGCGCGCGGGCCCACCGGGAGACGGGGCACGACACGCCGGATCTCGAGGAGCTCGGCGCGGCCGCCGACGCCGGAACGCGTGGCCATGTCTCCCCCGAGCGGCTGATGCTCAGCGCCGAGGTACAGGCGCGGGTCCAGGCCGCGATGGACGGTCTCAGCCCGATGGAGCGCGCGGCGTTCGCGCTCCGCCACTTCGAAGGGCATTCCATCGACGAAATCAGCCGCTCGCTCGGCCTGAAGACCAACGCGACGAAGCACAGTATTTTTCGAGCGGTGCGCAAGATGCGCATCGCCCTCGAGCCGCTGGTATGAGCGTGATTCACCTCAACGACGACGACCTCGTTCTGCACTACTACGGCGAGATGGACGGCGAGACCGAAGCCGGCGCCTCGGCGCACCTGTCGGCGTGCGCCGCGTGCCGCGAGCGCTACGCGAAGCTGCAGCGGGTCCTCGCGGCGGTCGAGACACTGCCGGAGGCCGCGGTCGACGAGGGCTTCGAACGAATGGTCTGGGCACGGCTCGAACCGGCGCTGGACGGCCGGAAGAACAGCGGCTGGTCTCGGTGGCCGACGTTCTCTCCGGTACGCCTCGCGTGGGCCGCCGCCCTTGTCGCGGTGGTGGCGTCGGCGTTCGTTGCGGGGCGCGTGTGGGATCGTCCGGGCCCCGAGCCCGCCGCCGCAGAGGCGTCGGCGAAGGACCTCCGCGAGCGGCTTCTCCTCGTGGATCTTGCGGATCATCTCGACCGGTCGCAGATGCTGCTCGTGGATCTGGCGAGCGCGCGGACGTCCGGCGAGATCGGCAGCGAGCGCGCGCGCGCCCAGGACCTGCTCGCGTCGACCAGGCTGTATCGCCAGACGGCGGCGTCGGCCGGCGACACAGCACTCGCCGATCTGCTCGACGAAATGGAGCGCGTCCTCGTCGATGTCACGGCGGGCGCGGCCGCCGCCGACCCGGACGCGTCGCGCCAGCGCGTCGACAGCCTGCTCTTCAAGGTGCGCGTGGTCTCGTCGACGCTGCGTGAACGGCAGAAGGCGGCGTTCCGGATGCGGGCCGGCCAGAGCTCGTAATGAGGACGCCCATGGACAACAACGCGGCCGGCCAGACCCGGCCCAATAATGGAAACCGGATCATCATGTACAGCAGATATTCAGGTCTTGTCGCGCTTGTCATTCTCATCACGGCGACGGGTCCCGCGGCAGCCCAGACCGTCGGTGCCCAGGACGAACGCCGCCCCGCCGCTCTCGAGCTGCAACAGGCGCGGCGGCCCACGGAACGCGACGCCGCCGACCGCGATCGGGACACCCGTGCGTACGAGTCAGGCCGGGCGCTGATCGATCAGTCCAGGTGGGACCGTGCGATCGCCCGGTTCGACGAGGTGATCGCGGCCAGGGGCAGCCGCGCCGACGCCGCGCTCTACTGGAAGGCGTACGCGCAGAGCCGCCAGGGACAGCGCGCGGAGGCGCTTGCCACGATTGCCGCGCTCGCCAAGGATCATCCGGAAAGCCGGTATCTGAAGGAGGCCCGCCTGCTCGAGGCGGACGTGCGGCGGTCCTCCGGCCAGGGCGTCCGTCCCGAGAACGAGACCGACGAGGAGATGAAGATCCTCGCGCTCA